>NZ_QLLT01000003.1:297365-414282 GCF_003259315.1 Kitasatospora sp. SolWspMP-SS2h
GCGTCGCGGCGCAGCGCCTCGTCCAGGACGTGCACCTCGTGGCCCTCGACCAGCCAGAGCAGCTCCTCCCACGACATGTCGAAGGAGAACGACACCGTGTGGGCGATGCGCAGGCGACGGCCGCCGGCCGAGGCCACCACCGGATCGAAGATCGCCTCGCGGTGGTTCAACTGCATGTTGGTCAGACCATGGTACGGCGTCACCACCCCCTTGGGGCGGCCCGTCGAACCCGAGGTGAAGATCACGTACGCGGCGGCGTCCGGGTCGTACGGCACCCGGTACGGCTCGGCCGGCAGCGCGGCCAGCTCGGCGACCACCGCCGGGTCGTCCAGCAGCAGGCGGGGCACGCCCGGGGTGAACGGCATCCGGGGCAGGGCGGTGCTGTGGGTGACCAGGACGACGGGGGCGGTGTCCTCGACCATGAACGCCAGCCGGTCCGCCGGGTAGTCCAACTCCAGCGGCAGGTACGCCGCACCCGCCCGCAACACCGCGAACAGCGCCGCCACCATGTCCAACGACCGCGGCAACCCCAACGCCACCACCGTCTCCGGACCAGCCCCCCGCGCCGCCAACAACCGCGCCAACCGGTCCACCCGCGCATCCAACTCCGCGTACGACCACGACTCCGACCCGAACACCAGCGCCGTCTCCCCCGGCACCGACACCGCCCGCTGCGCCAACAACTCCGCCACCGACGCCGACGGCAACTCCCGACCCGTCGAAGCCCACCCGGCCAGCAACTCCCGCTCCCCCGCCGTCAACACGTCCAGGCTGCGGACGGGGCGGTCGGGGTCGGCGGTGAGCTGGTCGAGCAGGACGATCAGGCGCTGGGCGTGCTGTTCGACCTCGGTGCGGGTGAAGACGTCGGGGCGGTACTTCCACTCGAAGGTGAGCGCCTCGCCGGGGTTGGTGATGAAGATCAGCGGGAAGTGCGCGGCGTCGACGTCCTCGACCTCGCGGACGCCGAGGCGTTCGCGCAGTTCGGCCCGGCTGGCGGCGTCGGCGGGGGTGTTGCGGAGCACCTGGAGGGTGTCGAAGAGGCGGCCGAAGCCGGTGCCGCGCTGGATCGCGCCCAGGCCGGTCTGGTGGTGCGGCAGCAGCTCGGCCTGCTCGGCCTGGTGGCGGGCCAGGAACGCGGCGACGCCCTCGCCGCCGTCCAGGGTGGCGCGCACCGGGACGGTGTTGAGGAACATGCCGATGGTGCCGTCGATGCCGGGCAGTTCGGCGGGGCGGCCGGAGACGGTGGCGCCGAACACCACGTCCTGCCGGTTGGTCAGCCCGGCCAGCAGCAGCGCCCACGCGCCGGACAGCACGGTGTTCAGGGTGAGGCCGTGGGCGCGGGTGAACGCGCTGACGCGGGTGGTGAGTTCGGTGCTCAGCCGGGCGGTGACGGAGTGCGGCAGCAGCCCGGCCCGCTCGCGGGCCTGCGGGGCGAGCAGGGTCGGCTCGTCCAGGCCGGCCAGCGCCTCGCGCCAGGCCGCGGCGCCCTGCTCGGCGTCGCGGGCGGCCAGCCAGCGCAGGAACTCCCGGTAGGGCAGGCCGGGTTCGGGGGCGGGCAGGCCGGCGCAGCGGCTCAGCAGCTCCTGGAGGAACAGGCCGGAGGACCAGCCGTCCCAGAGCAGCGCGTGGTTGGTGACCAGGATGCACTGCCCGCCGCCGGGGGCCAGCACCGAGACCAGGCGCAGCAGCGGCGGCGCGGCCGGGTCGAACCGGGTGGCGGCCTCGGCAGCCTTCAACTCCTCCAGACACGAGGCGAACTGATTGTCCGTCAGACCGGAGAGATCGGTCTCGGTGAGCGGCACGTCGACGGCGCGCGGCACGAACTGGACCGGCCGGTCGGGGCCGGTCTGCAGGAAGCCGGCCCGCAGGTTGGGGTGGGCGCCCAGCACGGCGGCGACGGCGGCGCGCAGGGTCTCCAGCGGGACGCGGCGGTCGAGGGTGATGACGTCGCGGGCGGTGTAGACGTCCACGGCGCTGTCGTCGTAGTCGGCCTCGAACAGCAGGCCCTCCTGGAGCGGGGAGACCGGCCAGACCTCCTCGATCTCCAGGTGCGGGGCGGCGGCCCGGACGGCGGCGAGTTCGGCCTCGGTGGCGGCGGGGAGCTCGGGCAGTGCGGGCCCGGCGGTGGCGGCCTCCCGGCTGTCGGCGAGCGCGGCCAGCGCGGCGGGGGTGCGCCGCTCGAAGACGTCGCGCGGGCTGAGGGCGAGCCCCTCGGCGCGGGCGGCGCCGATCAGGCGGATCGAGGAGATCGAGTCGCCGCCGAGCCGGAAGAAGTCGTCCTCCGCGCCGACCGGCGGGGCCTCCCCGTCGGCGGCCACGGGCAGGCCGAGCACCTCGGCGTACAGCTCGCACAGCAGGTGCTCGGTCGCGGTCTCGGCGGCGCGCGAACCGGCCGCGCCCGCGTAGTCGAGGGCGTCCTCGGGGAGCGCGGCGCGGTCGAGCTTGCCGTTGACGGTCAGCGGCAGGGCGTCCAGCACGGCGAACGCGGAGGGCACCATGTACGCGGGCAGCCGGGCGGCCAGCGCGGCCCGGACCTCGGCGGTGTCCAGCTCGCCCGCGCCGGAGGGCACCAGGTAGGCGACCAGCCGGTCGACGGGGCCGCGCCGGACCAGCACCGCGCCGTGCGCGACGGCCGGGTGCTCGGCCAACGCGGCCTCGATCTCGCCGAGTTCGATCCGGTAGCCGCGGATCTTCACCTGCTCGTCGGCCCGGCCCAGGTAGTCGAGCGTGCCGTCGGGGCGGCGGCGCACCAGGTCGCCGGTGCGGTACATCCGGCTGCCCGGCTCGCCGAACGGGTCGGCGACGAACCGGCCCGCGGTCAGGCCCGGCCGGCCCAGGTAGCCGCGCGCCACCTGCACGCCCGCCAGGTACAGCTCGCCGGGCGCGCCGTCCGGCACCGGCCGCAGCAGCGCGTCCAGCACGTACGCGCTGCCGCCGGTGAGCGGGCGGCCGACGGCCGGGGTGGGGCTGTCGGCGAGGTCGGCGACCAGGGCGTCCACGGTGAACTCGGTCGGGCCGTAGTAGTTGAGCACGGTGGTGCCGGGCGCGGCGCGCAGCGCCTCGCGCAGCTGCGTCCACAGCGCCTCGGGCAGCGCCTCGCCGCCGAGCAGCAGCACCGGCGGGCGGTGCTCGCCGGTCAGCAGGCCGCTGTCCAGCAGCTGCTGGGCGTAGGTGGGGGTGACGTCCAGGGCGTGGACCCGCTCGGCGCGGGTGTAGGCGACGACGGCCTCGGCGTCCCGGCGGTCGTCCTCGCCGAGCAGGTGCAGTTCGTGGCCGCCGAGCAGCCAGATCAGCTGCTCCCAGGAGGAGTCGAAGGAGAACGAGGCGGTGTGCAGGGCGCGCAGCCGCGGCTCCCCGGTGGCGGACTCGGCGGCGGCGCGGGCGGCGGCGAACTCGCGGGTCAGGTGGTCGTGCGCGAGGTTGGCCAGGCCCGCGTGGGTGAGCACCACGCCCTTGGGGCGGCCGGTGGAGCCGGAGGTGTGGATGACGTACGCGGCCTGCGCGGGGGCGACCGGGACGGTCACCGGCGCGACGGGCGCGGCGAGCCGGGCCCGGACCTCCGGGTCGTCGAGCAGCACGACGGTGGCGGCGGGGTGCTCGGGCAGCCGGGCCAGCACGGCGCGGGTGGTGAGCAGGACGGCGGGGCGGGCGTCGTCCAGCAGCAGGGCCAGCCGCTCGTCGGGGTGGTCGAGGTCCATCGGCAGGTAGGCGCCGCCGGCCCGCAGCACGGCGAGCAGCGCGGTGACCGCCTCGGTGGAGCGCGGCAGAGCGAGGGCGCAGAGCTGTTCGGCGCGCAGGCCCCCGGCCAGCAGCAGGTGGGCCAACGCGTCGACGTCGGCGTCGAGTTCGGGGAAGGTGCGGGTGGTGCGGGTGCCGTCGAGGGCGGGGCCGACCAGGGCGCGGGCGGCGGTGCCGCTCCCGGCGGCCTCGGCGGCGCGCTCGCGCAGCAGGGCGTCGATGCCCGGCGGCGGGACGGCGGGCAGCGCGGGGCCGGCGGTGGCGGCGGGCAGCGCGGCGCGCTCGGCGGCGGTGAGCAGGTCGAGGCGGGCCAGCGGGGTGTCCGGGTCGGCGGCGAAGCGCTCGACCAGGGCGAGGAAGCGCTCAGCGACGGTGGCGGCCGTCTCGGCGTCGAACACGTCGGGCCGGTACTCGAGTTCGAGCCTCAGGTCGGCGCCGGGCAGCAGGGTCAGGCCGAGCGGGTAGTGGGTGGCGTCGCGGGCGCCGAGCGCGGTGACGGTCGGGCCGCCGGTGCCGGCCAGCGCGGTCTTCAGCGCCTCGCCGCCGCCCTGGTAGTTCTCCACCACCAGCAGGGTGTCGAACAGCGCGCCGCCCGCCCCGGCGGCGCGCTGGATCGCGGCCAGGCCGAGGTGCTGGTGCTCCATCAGCTCGGCCTGCGCGTACTGCACCTCCGCGGCGGCGGCGGCCAGGGTGGCTCCGGCGGCGGGGCGCACCCGGACGGGGACGGTGTTGATGAACAGGCCGACCATGCCCTCCGCGCCCGGCAGGTCGGCGGGGCGGCCGGAGACGGTGGTGCCGAACACGGTGTCGGTGCTGCCGGTGAGCGCTCCGACCAGCACGCCCCACAGCGTGTACGCGACGTTGCCCAGGGTCAGCCCCCGGCCGCGGACGGCGGCGGCGAACCGGGCGGTCAGCTCGGCCCCCGCCTGCCGGACGACCAGCCCGGGCTCCACCGCGCCCGCCCCGGCGACCGCCGGGGCCACCGGGTGCGGGGTGTCGAACCCGGCGAGGGCCGCCGCCCAGGCCCGTTCGGCGGCGGCGGTGTCCCGGGTGGCCAGCAGCGCGAGGTGGTCCCGGTAGGGGCGCACCGGCGGCAGCGGCTCGCCCCGGTAGAGCGCGAGCAGCTCGCGCACCACGATCGGCATCGACCAGCCGTCCAGCAGCAGGTGGTGGCAGGTCAGCACCAGCCGGTGCCGGTCGGCGCCCAGCCGCAGCAGGGCGAGGCGCAGCAGCGGCGGCGCGTCCAGCTCGAACGGGCGCCGCCAGTCCGCGTCCATCTCCCGCTGCACGGCGTCCGGCCCGCGCCCGGCCAGGTCGGCGACCCGCAGCGGGGTCTCCACGGTGCGCTGGACGAACTGCAGGACGTCCTGCGGGTCCTCGTACCAGAACCCGACCCGCAGGTTGGCGTGCCGCTCCAGCAGCGCGTCCACGGCGGCGGCCAGCCGGGGCACCTCGACCGGCCCGGCCAGGTCGAGGTGCGACTGCACCACGTACACGTCCCGCGCGGCGTCGTCGTACAGCGCGTGGAACAGCAGGCCCTCCTGGAGCGAGGACAGCGGGTACACGTCCTCCAGGTCCGACGGGGCCGCACCGGTCGCACCGGTCGCACCGGTCGAGCCGGACGCCTGCGGGTCGTCGTGCGGGGTGGTGGAGTCGTTCATCGCGGGGTTCTCAGTCCTGGGCTCGGAGGAGGGGTGGGTGGGGGGCGCGGGGGTGGTCATCGGCGGCGGCGCCCGCGCAGCTTGGACTCCAGCCGGTCGAGCTGGGCCTGCTTGAGGGTGACCAGCGGCGGGTTCGCCGCGGCCGGGGCGGCGGAGCCGGTGCCGGTGCTGCCGGTGCCGGCCAGGCGGTCGGCGGTGGCGCCGGCGAGGGCGCCGAGGCCGTCCAGCGCGGCGAGCCAGGCGTCGGCGATCCCGGCCGCCTCCGCCTCGGTCAACAGGGCCTGCGGCCAGGACAGTTCGACCACCAGCTCCGGCCGGCCGTCCCGGTCGGCGACGACCACGGCGTCGATCTCCAGCGGGTACCCGGCCGGGGTCGCCGGGTCGGGTCCGGCCCCGGCGGAGACCGCCGCGCGTTCGGGGGCCGGGGCGAGCGGCCAGCCGCCCGCCGACGGGGCGGCCTGGTCGGTGCGGCCCCGGTAGTTGAACAGCACCGGGGAGGCCGGGGCGGCGGCCAGCAGCGGGGCGGTCTGCGGGTTGAGGTGGCGCAGCAGGCCGTGGCCGAGCCCCTTGTCTGGGGCGGCGCGCAGCTGCTCCCGGACCCGGTCCAGCGCGTCCGCGGTGGCGGCGGGGTCGAGTCCGGCCAGGTCGAGGCGGACGGGGTGGACGGTGGTGAACCAGCCGACGGTGCCGGACAGGTCGGGGGTGTGGCCGTCGTGGCCGCCGCGGCCGTGGCCCTCCAGGTCGAGCTGGAGCGCGGGGGCGGCGTCGGGCCGGGTGCGGGCCAGACCGAGGACGAGGGCGGCGAGCAGCAGTTCGTCGGTGCCGGTGCCGGGGACGGCGAGCAGCGGGGCGGTGCGGTCGGCGGGCAGGGTGCGGCGCAGGGTGCGCAGGGTGGCCGCGGTGTCGCGGGCCGGGTCGGCGGCCAGGTGGGCGAGCGGCCCGGGCGGGCCGGTGAGCGCGGTGCGCCAGTGGGCGGTCTCGGCGAGGCGGCTGCGCTGCTGGGCGTGGGTGTGCAGGTGGGCGGCCCAGTCGCGGAGGGCGACGGGTTCGGGGGCGGGGGCGGGGCGGCGGCCGGCGGCGGCCTCCCGGTGGGCGGCGGCCAGGCGCGGGAGCAGGATGCGCCAGGAGACGCCGTCCACGGCGAGGTGGTGGACGGTCAGCAGCAGCCGGCCCTCGGCCTGCTCGCCCGCGTCGAACCAGACGGCGCGCAGCATCCGTCCGGCGGCCGGGTCGAGGGCGTCGGCGGCCCGGTCGGCCTCGGCGGTGAGCCGTTCGGCGGTGGGACTGCCGGGGGCGGGGACGCGGCGCAGCAGGGCGGGGTCGGCGGTGGGCGGGAGGACCTGCTGGGTCCACAGGCCGTCGGTGTCGTCCAGCGCGGTGCGCAGCGCGGGGTGGGCCTCGACCAGGGCGGCGAGCGCGGTGCGCAGCGCCTGCTCGCCGAGTCCGCCGGGGACGGCGAGCAGCACGGACTGGTTGAACCGCCGGACCGGGCCGCCGCGTTCGCGCAGCCAGTGCACGACGGGCAGCAGCGGCACCGGTCCCTCGGTCGGGACGGCGGCGGGCGCGGCCGGGGCGGCGGGGGCGGTGGGCTCGGCGGGTGCGGCGCCGCCGAACGCGGCGGTCAGCGCGGCGGGCGTCGGGTGCTGGAAGACGTCCTTGGTGGTGATCGCGTACCCGGCGCTCCTGGCCCGGCTGACCACCTGGAGCGAGACGATGCTGTCGCCGCCGAGCGCGAAGAAGTTCTCCTCCTCGCCGACCTCGGCCAGGCCCAGCACCTCCGCGAACACCCGGGCGAAGGCGGAGGACCCGCGCCGGGCCGGAGCCTGGGCGGCGGCGGCCTGGACGGCGGTCGGGGCGGCGGCCGGGCCGGCGGGCTGCCGTCCAGGGTCGGGCAGCGCCTTGCGGTCGAGCTTGCCGTTGACGGACAGCGGCAGGGCGGCGAGTTCCACCACCACGGCGGGCACCAGGTGCTCGGGCAGGGTGGCGGCCAGCGCGGCCCGCGCGCCGTGGCCGGTGGCGCCGGAGCCGGCGGCGGGCACCACGTAGCCGACCAGCTGCCGGGTGCCGCCGGCGAGCTGCCGGACCGCGACCGCCGCCTGGGCGATGCCGGGGACGGCGGCGAGGGCGGCCTCGACCTCGCCGAGTTCGATCCGGAAGCCGCGGATCTTGACCTGGTCGTCGGTGCGGCCCAGGTACTCGACGCTACCGTCGATCCGGTGGCGGACCAGGTCGCCGGTGCGGTACATCCGCTCGCCGGGCCCGCCGTAGGGGTCGGCGACGAAGCGGGACGCGGTCAGGCCGGGGCGGCCCAGGTAGCCGCGGGCCAGCTGGACGCCCGCCAGGTAGAGCTCGCCGGGCACGCCGACCGGGCAGGGGCGCAGCGCGGCGTCCAGCACGTGCAGGCGGGTGTTCCAGGCGGGTCGGCCGATCGGGACGGTGCCCGCGCCGGCCCAGGCCCGGTGGTGGGTGACGTCGACGGCGGCCTCGGTGGGGCCGTACAGGTTGTGCAGTTCGATCTGCGGCCACAGGGCCAGGAAGCGGTCGACGGCGGCGGCGGGCAGGGCCTCGCCGGAGCAGAACACCCGTCGCACGGTGGCGAACCGGCGGCGCAGGGCCGGGTCGCTCTCGGCGGCGGCGGTGAACGCGGCGAGCATGGACGGCACGAAGTGGCAGGTGGTGACGGCGGCGCGGGCGGTCAGGTCGGCCAGCTGGGCGGGGTCGCGGTGGCTGCCGGGGCGGGCCAGCACGACGCGGGCGCCGACGGTCAGCGGGAGGAAGAACTCCCAGACCGAGACGTCGAACCCGGCCGGGGTCTTCTGCAGGACGCGGTCGGCGGCGCCGATCGCGTACAGCTCCCGCATCCACTCCAGGCGGTTGACGATGGCCCGGTGGGTGACGACCACGCCCTTGGGGCGGCCGGTGGAGCCGGAGGTGAAGATGACGTAGGCGGCGTGGTCGGGGCCGGGCTCGGTGAGGGCGGCGTCCCGCGGGCCGGTGGCGTCGACCGGCAGGACGGGGACGCCGTCCACCGCCGGGACGGCGTCGGTGGCGCCGGGCAGGGTGAGCACGCAGACCGGGCGGGCGTCCTCGATCATGCCCGCGAGGCGTTCGGCCGGGTACTCGGTGTCCAGCGGCAGGTAGGCGGCGCCGGCCCGCTCCACGCCCAGCAGGGCGACCATCAGGTCGGTGGAGCGCGGGACGGCGACGCCGACCACCGCGTCCGGTCCGGCCCCGCGGGCGGTCAGCGCGCCCGCCAAGGTGCCTGCGCTGTCCCACAGTCGGCGGTAGGTCAGCTGTTCGCCCTCGAAGTCGACGGCGACCGCGTCGGGCGTGGCGGCGACCTGTTCGGCGATCCGGCTGACCAGGGTGCCCGCGCGGACCGGGATGGCGGTGGCGTTCCACTCCCCCGCCAGGCCGCGCAGCTCCTCGGCGGAGGTGGGCTCGATCCGGGCGATCGGCTGCCGGGGGTCGGCCAGGGCCTGGTCCAGGACGCGCAGCAGGCGGGTGCCGAACAGGCGGGCGGTGGCCCGGTCGAACAGGTCCTCGGCGTGGATGACGGTCAGGTCGGTGCGGGTGCCGTCGGCGGACTCCACGAAGGTGAACGCCAGGTCGAAGCGGGCGGCGTGCACCGGGTCGGGCAGCAGGGCGGTGCGGGCGCCGAGCAGCCGGTCCAGGCCGCCGGCCTCCTTGCGGTACTGCACCATCACCTGGAACAGCGGGTGGCGGCCCAGGCTCCGTTCGGGGTTGACCAGTTCGACCAGGCGGTCGAAGGGCAGCTCCTGGTGGGCGAGCGCGCCGAGCACGGTCTCCCGGGCGCGCTCCACCAGCTCGGCGAAGGCCGGGTCGCCGCTCAGGTCGTGGCGCAGCACCAGGGTGTTGACGAAGAAGCCGACCAGCTGCTCCAGTGCCTCGTCGCCGCGGCCGGCCACCGGCGCGCCGAGCGCGACGTCGGCGGTGCCGGCCAGCCGGCCCAGCAGCAGGGCGGCGGCGGCCTGCACCACCATGAACGGCGTCGCGCCGCTGGTGCGGCTGAACTCGCCCAGCCGGGACTGGAGTTCGGCGGGCAGGGCGAGCCGGACGGCGCCGCCGCGCCCGCTGGCCTCGGCGGGGCGGGGGCGGTCGGCGGGCAGCGCGAGTTCGGCGGGCAGCCCGGCCAGCTTCTCGGCCCAGTACGCGGACTGCTCCTGCATCGGCCGTTCGGCCTGCCACAGCGTGTGGTCGGCGAACTGGAGCGGCAGCGGCGGGAGTTCGGGGGTGCGCCCGGCCCGGCGGGCGGCGTACGCGGCGTCCAGGTCGCGCAGCAGCACGCCCTCGGACCACTCGTCGCCCGCGATGTGGTGCAGGGCCACACTCAGCACGTGGCGGTGCGGTCCGGCGCTGAGCAGCACGGCGCGCACCGGGATCTCCCCGGCCAGGTCGAAGACGTGCGCGCCGGCGGCGGCGGTCTCGGCGTCCAGCCGGTGCCCGGCCACCTGGCGGACCTCGAACGGCATCCCGGCCTGCTCCGCGGTCAGGACGCGCTGGTAGGGGCGGCCGTCCTGCTCGGCGCAGACGGTGCGCAGCGCCTCGTGCCGGGCCAGCACGTCGCCGAACGCGGCCTCCAGGGCGTCGGCGTCGAGTTCGCCGTCGATCCGCAGGGCGCACGGGATGGTGTAGGCGGTGGACGGGCCCTGGAGGCGGTCCAGGAACCAGAGCCGGGCCTGCGCGGGGGCGAGCGGGACCAGCTCGGGGCGCGGGCGGGCGGTGAGGGCGGCGTAGCCGGTGCCGGCGTCCTCCAGCCGGGCGGCGAACGCGGCTGGGGTGCGGGCCTCGAACAGGGCGCGGATGGCGACCTCGGCGCCGAGCGCGGCGCGCAGTCGGCCGACCACCCGGGTGGCGAGCAGCGAGTGGCCGCCGAGGGCGAAGAAGTCCTCGTCGACGCCGACCGCGGGCAGGCCGAGCACCTCGGCGTACGCCTCGCAGACCAGCTTCTCGCGCGCGGTGCGCGGGGCCCGGCCCGCCGGGGCGGCGTAGGCGTCGGCGCCGGGCTCGGGCAGCGCCTGGCGGTCGAGCTTGCCGTTGACGTTCAGCGGCAGCGCGTCCAGCAGGACCAGCGCGGCGGGGACGAGGTACTCGGGCAGCGCCTCGCCGAGCGCCTTGCGCAGCGCGGCGGGGTCGGCGCCGGCGCCGGGGGCGGGCACGACGTAGCCGATCAGGCGCTTGGCGCCGCCGGGGGCGGGGCGGACCACGACGGCGGCCTGGGCGACGCCGGGCAGCGCGGCGAGCGCGGCCTCGGCCTCGCCGGGTTCGACCCGGAAGCCGCGGATCTTGACCTGGTCGTCCTCGCGGCCCAGGTAGTCCAGGCTGCCGTCGGGGCGGTGCCGGACCAGGTCGCCGGTGCGGTACATCCGCTCGCCGGGCCCGCCGTACGGGTCGGCGACGAAGCGGGACGCGGTCAGCGCGGGCCGGTTGCCGTAGCCGCGGGCCAGGCCGGGCCCGGCGACGTACAGCTCGCCGGGGGTGCCGGGCGGGACGGGGCGCAGCCGGGCGTCCAGCACGTAGGTGCGGGTGTTGCCGATCGGCCGTCCGACGAAGGGGGTCGGGCTGTCGGCGAGGTCGGCGCCGAGGGTGTCGACGGTGTACTCGGTGGGGCCGTAGAAGTTGTGGCCGAGCACGCCGGGGGTGGCCCGCAGGCGCCGCCACAGGGTGTCGCCGACGGCCTCGCCGCCGACCAGGAACAGCAGCGGGCGGTGCGCCGGGTCGTCCAGCAGGCCCCACTCGACGAGCTGGGCGCCGAAGGACGGGGTGACGTCCAGGGTGTCGATCCGGTCGGCCGTCAGGCGGGCCGCGAGGGCCTGCGGGTCGCGGCGCAACTCCTCGCCGTAGACGTGCAGTTCGTGGCCGAGCAGCAGCCACAGCAGCTGCTCCCAGGAGGAGTCGAAGGAGAACGAGGCGGTGTGCGCGGCGCGCAGCACCCGCCCGCCGGCGGCGGCGACGGCCCGGGCGAAGACGGTGCCGCCGTGGTGCTCCAGCAGGTTGGCCAGGCCGCGGTGCGGGACCTGCACGCCCTTGGGGCGGCCGGTGGAGCCGGAGGTGTGGATGACGTAGGCGAGGTGGCCGGGCTCGGGGCGGACGGGTTCGGCGTCCAGGGTGCCGAGTTCGGCGAGCGGGACGGCGCCGAGTTCGGCGTCGGCCAGCGCGGGGCGTTCGGCGGCGAGTCCGGCGGTGGTGAGGGTGAGCAGCGGGGCGGCGTCGGCGAGCATCAGGGCGATCCGCTCGTCCGGGTGGTCGAGGTCGACCGGCAGGTAGGCGGCGCCGGCGGCGAGCACGCCGAGCAGGGCGGCGACCAGGTCGGCGGAGCGCGGCAGGGCGAGGGCGACCACGGTGTCCGGGCGGGCGCCGAGCGCGGCCAGGTGGCGGGCGTAGGTGTCGACCCGGTCGGCAAGCTGACGGAACGTCAGCCGCTCGGCGCCGTGCACGACGGCGGTCCGGTCGGGGTGGGCGGCGGCGGTGGCCCGGAAGGCGTCGACCACGGTGCCGGGGGGCACCGGGCGGCCGGTGGCGTTCCAGGCGTCCAGCGCGGTGTGCCGCTCCTCGGCGGTCAGCACCTCCAGCGCGCCGACGGGGGTGGCGGGTTCGGCGGCGATGGCGGCGAGCAGGCGCAGCAGGCGGGCGCCGACGGCGGCGGCCCGGTCGGGGGCGAAGGTGTCGGGGCGGTACTCGACGGTGAGCTGCGGGTGCTCGCCGGGCAGCACCAGGACGGTCAGCGGGTAGTGGGTGGCGCCCCGGTTGCCGATGCCCGCGACGCGCACCGCTCCGGCGGCCAGTTCGCCGGGCCGCATCGGGTAGTTCTCGAACACCAGCAGGGTGTCGAACAGGGTGCCGTGTCCGGCGGCGGCCTGGATCTGCGCCAGGCCCAGGTACTGGTGGTCGAGCAGCGCGGCCTGGGCCTGCTGGAGGCGGGCCAGCGCGTCGGCGACCGGCTCGTCCTCGTCGAGCGTGCAGCGCACCGGGAGGGTGTTGCTGAACAGGCCCACCGCGGCCTCCACGCCCGGGAGTTCGCCGGGGCGGCCGGAGACGGTGGTGCCGAACACGACGTCGGTGCGGCCGGTGAGGCGGCCCAGCAGGATCGCCCAGGCGCCCTGCACCAGGGTGTTGAGGGTCAGGCCGTGGCGGCGGGCGGTGGCGGTGAGCGCGGCGGCCAGCTCGGCCGGGATCGGCAGCTCCAGTTCGCGGGCGGCCCCGGCGCCCTCCCCGGGGGCGGTCGCGCCCAGGGCGTCGGCGAGCAGGGTGGGGCCCTCCAGGCCGGCCAGGGCGCGGCGCCAGGCGGCGGTGTCGGCGTCCGCGTCGCGTCCGGCCAGCCAGGCCAGGTGGTCGGCCCAGCGCGGGGCGGCGGGCAGTTCCTCGCCCCGGTAGGCGGTCAGCACCTCGCGCAGCAGCACGGGCGTGGACCAGCCGTCCATCACGATGTGGTGGCGGGTCAGCAGCAGCCGGTGCCGCTCGGGGCCGAGCGCGAGCAGCGCGCAGCGCACCAGCGGGGGCCGGGCCAGGTCGAAGCGGCGGGCGGCCTGCCCGTCGGCGATCCGGGCGGCCTCGGCGGCCTGCCGGTCGGCGTCGAGCCCGGACAGGTCGTGCTCGGTCCACGGGACGGGGGCCGGGGCGGCGAGGGCCTGCACGGGCTCGCCGGCGGCGGTGAGCGCGAAGGCGGCGCGCAGCGCGCCGTGCCGGGCCACGGCGGTGTCCACGGCCCGCACCAGGGCGGCGCGGTCCAGCGGGCCGTCCAGGTCGAGCGAGGTGAGCGAGGTGTAGGTGGCGTCGTCGCCGGCGGGCAGCATCCGGTCGTGGAAGAGCAGGCCCTCCTGGAGCGGGGAGAGCGGCAGCACGTCCTCCAGGCCCGGGTAGCGGGCGGCGAGGGCGTCCAGGTCGGCCTGGGCGACGGGGGCGAGCGGCACGTCGGAGGGGGTGGGCGCGGCGGCGTCCGGGCGGGCCGCCCACCGGGCGAGGGCGTCCAGCCGGTCGAACCACTCCTCGGCCAGCGCCCGGACCTCGGCCTCGCCGAACAGCGCCTCGGGCCAGGTGAGGTGGACGGTCAGCTCGGGGCCGTCGGCCCGCTCGTGGACGAACGCGCCGATCTCCAGGGCGTGTCCGCAGGGCCGGTCGGGGTCGGTGGTGGCGGTGATCGCGTCCCCGGCCTCGGGGGCGGGCGTCCAGGGCTCGCCGCCCGCGCCGAACCGGCCCAGGTAGTTGAAGAGCAGCCGGGGCTCGGGGGCGTCGGCGAGGGCGAGCGCCCCGGCGGCGTCCAGGTGGCGCAGCAGGCCCCAGCCGGTGCCCGCGTTGGGCAGGGCGCGCAGCCGCTCCTTGACCTCGGCGAGCGCGGCGCCGGGCTCCTGGCGGCCGGCCAGGTCGAGGTGCAGCGGGAACTCGCTGGTCAGCCAGCCGACGGTGCGCGAGGTGTCGGCGCCAGGGACGAGCTGGTCCTCGCGGCCGTGGCCCTCCAGGCGCAGCAGCAGGGTGGTGGCGGCGGCGTCCCCGTGCAGGGCGCGGCGGCGTTCCTGCACGGCCAGGGCGAGGCCGGCCAGCAGGACGTGGTCGACGCCGGCCCGGCGGGCGGCGGGGACGGTGGTGAGCAGCGGCGCGGTGCGCCCGGCGGGCAGGGTGAGCCGCAGGCGGCGGGTGCGGGCGGCGGTGTCGCGGCGCGGGTCGAGCGGCGCCTCGGCCAGCAGCGGGGCCTGCGGGTGCGCGGACTGCTGCTTCCAGTACGGGAGTTCGGCCTGCACGGCGGGGCTCGCGGCGGCGTCGGCCAGGCCGTGCGCCCAGGCCCGGGGCGAGGTCGGCACGGGGGCGAGCGGGCGGCCCTGGTAGGCGTCCCGCAGGTCGGGCAGCAGGATGCGCCAGGAGACGCCGTCGACGGCGAGGTGGTGCACCACCAGCACCAGCAGCCCGGACCGCTCGGGCCCGGCGTCCAGGTGGACGGCCTGGAGCAGCACGCCGAGGCCGGGGTCGAGCCGGCCGGCGGCGGCCTCCCGTTCGACCTCGGCGGCGGAGGTCAGCTCGGCGGCCTCGACCCGCAGCTGGCGCAGCAGTTCGGCCCCGGGCAGGGCGGCGGCGGGCCGGACCTCCAGGGTCCAGTCCGGCGCGGCCCCGGCGGTGGCGGCGGGGGCGGTGTGCAGGCGCAGCCGGAGGGCGTCGTGGTGGGCGGTGAGGGTGTCGAGGGCGGCGGCGAGGCGGTCCGGGTCGAGTCCGGCGGGGACGGTGAGGGTGACGGCCTGGCCGAAGCGGCCGATCGGGCCGCCCCGGTGGCGCAGCCACTCGCCGATGGGGGTGGCGGGCAGCGGGCCCTCGCGGTCGACGGCGGGGGCGGCCGGGGCGGCGGGCGCCGGGGTGTCGAGCGGGGTGAGCGCGGTGGCGATCCGGGCGACGGTGCGCCGGTCGAAGACGGTGCGCGGGGTGAGGGCGAGCCCGGCGTGCCGGGCCCGGCCGGCCAGTTGGATGGCGGAGATGCTGTCGCCGCCGAGCGAGAAGAAGTTGTCGTCGGCGCCGACCTGGTCCACCGGCAGGCCGAGGACCTCGGCGACCAGCGCGGCCAGGATGCGCTCGGTCGCGGTGCGCGGCGCGGTCGGGCCGGCCGGGTCGGCGGACGGCGCGGGCAGCGCCTTGCGGTCGAGCTTGCCGTTGACGGACAGCGGCAGGGCGTCCAGGCCGACCAGCACGGCGGGGACGAAGTACTCGGGCAGGGTGAGCGCCAGCCGGTCGCGCAGCGCCTGCGGGTCGGCGGCGGGCGGCACCACGTAGCCGACCAGCTGCCGTGCGCCGCCGGGGAGTTGGCGCACCGTGACGGCGGCCTGGTCGACGCCGGGCAGGGCGGCGAGGGCGGCTTCGACCTCGCCGAGTTCGATCCGGAAGCCGCGGATCTTGACCTGGTCGTCGGTGCGGCCCAGGTACTCGACGCTACCGTCGATCCGGTGGCGGACCAGGTCGCCGGTGCGGTACATCCGCTCGCCGGGCCCGCCGTAGGGGTCGGCGACGAAGCGGGACGCGGTCAGGCCGGGGCGGCCCAGGTAGCCGCGGGCCAGCTGGACGCCCGCCAGGTAGAGCTCGCCGGGCACGCCGACCGGGCAGGGGCGCAGCGCGGCGTCCAGCACGTACAGGCGGGTGTTCCAGACCGGGCGGCCGATCGGGACGGTGCCCGCGCCGGGGGCGGTGCGGTGGTGGGTGACGTCGACGGCGGCCTCGGTGGGGCCGTACAGGTTGTGCAGCGGGACGTCGGGGAGGGCGGCGTACCAGCGCTCGACGGTGTCGGCGGGCAGCGCCTCGCCGGAGCAGAAGGCGCGGCGCAGGGTGGCGCAGCGGGCGGCGAGGCCGGGCTCCTCCAGGAAGGCCCGCAGCATGGAGGGGACGAAGTGCAGGGTGGTGACGGCCCGTTCGGCGATCAGGTCGGCGAGGTAGCCGGGCTCCTTGTGGCCGTCGGGGCGGGCCAGCACGACGGTGGCGCCCTCGCACAGGGCCCAGAAGAACTCCCAGACCGAGACGTCGAACCCGGCCGGGGTCTTCTGCAGGACGCGGTCGTCGGCGGCGAGCCGGTACGCGTGCTGCATCCACTCCAGGCGGTTGGCGATGGCCCGGTGGGTGACGACGACGCCCTTGGGGCGGCCGGTGGAGCCGGAGGTGTAGATGACGTAGGCGGCGTGGTCGGGTCCGGCGGGCACCGGCGCGGCCCGGGGCGCGTCGGGCTCGCGGGCGTCGAGCAGCAGGGCGCGGGCGCGGGCCCCGGCCGGGAGCCGGTCCAGGACGGCGCCGACGGTGAGGACGCGGACCGGGTCGGCGTCCTCGACCATGCCGGCCAGCCGCTCGGCGGGGTGGTCGGTGTCCAGCGGCAGGTAGGCGGCGCCGGCCCGCTCCACGCCCAGCAGGGCGACCATCAGGTCGGTGGAGCGCGGCACGGCGACCGCGACCACGGTGTCGGGACCGGCTCCGTGCGCCGCCAGCTCCTCGGCCAGGTCCCCGGCCCGGAGCCAGAGTTGACGGTACGTCAGCTCGCCGTCGGGGGCGGTCACGGCCGGGGCGTCCGGGGTCCGCTCGACCCGGGCGGCGATCCGCTCGGCCAGGGTGCCGGGCGGCACCTCCCGCGCGGTGGCGTTCCAGCGCTCCAGGACGTCCGCGCGCTCCTCGTCGGCGAGCAGGTCCAGGGTGCCGAGCGGGCGCTGCGGCTCGGCCGCCAGGCGCTCCAGCAGGGCGGTGAACCGGCGTGCGTGCAGGGCGAGTTCGGCCTCGGTGTAGAGCAGCGGGTTGGCGTCGAACTCCAGCTGGAGCCGGTGGTCGGGGGTCTTGGCGACGGAGAGCGAGAGGTCGTCGACCGGGCCGGCCGCGAGGTTGACGGTGTGGCCGGGGCTGCCCGCGAAGTCCAGGTCGAGGTCGAAGGGCTTGATGTTGAGCAGCGGCCCGTACAGCCGCCCGTCGGTGCCGACCAGGCCGAGCGCGCGGCGCAACTCCTCGCCCCGGTACAGCTGGTGGCGCCGGACGTCCTTCAGTTCGGCGGCCGAGCGGCGCAGCAGGGCGTCGAAGCCGTCGGCCGGGTCGACGGCCAGCCGCAGCGGCAGGATGTTGACGGCCATGCCGACCACCCGCGGGGTGCCGGGCGCGGTGCGGGCCATCAGGTGCAGGCCGAGGACGGGGTCGGCGGTGCCGGTCATCCGGTGCAGGTAGGCGGCGAGGGCGGCGTGCGCGGCCTCGGCCCAGGTCGCTCGGGCGGCCCGGGCGGCGGCCAGCACGGGGGCGGTGCGCCCGGCGTCCAGGGTGATCCGGTGGCGGAGCGCGGCGGGCGCGGCGGCGGCCTGCTGCTCGGTGAGGGCGCGGACCTCCGGGCGGTCGGCGTGGCGGGCCAGCCACCAGTCGCGGTCGGCCGCCGCGGACTCGCCCCCGGCGTAGGCCCGTTCGGCCTCGCGCAGGACGGCGGCGGGCCGCAGCGGGCTGTCCGGGACGGCGTCCCCGGCGACCAGTGCGGTGTACACCTCGGCGACCCGGCGGGTGAACAGGGCCACGCCGTAGCCGTCGATCACCAGGTGGTGGAACCACTGGAACCACAGGTGCCGCTGCTCGCCGGTGCGCACCAGCAGCGCGCCGTGCAGCGCCTCGCGCTCCAGGTCGGCGGGGCGGGCGAGCTGGCGGCGGACCAGGTCGACGGCGGCCTGCTCGGGGTCGGTGGCGGCGCTGGTGTCGAGCCGGGCGAGCGTCCAGGCGTCGGGGTCGAAGCGGCGCCGGCGGGCCCGGTCGGTGCCCTCGGCGACGGCCAGGTGCAGTCCGTCGGACTCGGCGAGGGTGCGGGCGAGGGCGGCTTCGAGCAGGTCGGGCTGGAGCGGGCCGTCGATCCGGACGTACTGGCCGACGTTGTGGGCCGGGCTGCCGGGGTCGATCCGTTGCGCGGAGAGGACGCCGGCCTGGGCGGCCGTCAGCTCCTCCCGGTCGCCGTGCTCGGCCTGCGTGGTCGTGGTGCCAGCCATGGTCCGGCCCTTCCCGGTGTCGGCGGCCGCCGGCCCGGTGTGGGCGCGGGCCGGGGCCGCGGCGTGGTGCTCGTGCGTGGTGCTCGTGCGTCGTGCTCGCGCGTCGTGCTCGCGCGTCGTGCTCGCGCGAGGGGTGCCCGCCCGAGGTCGGCCGGTACGGGTGCCCGTACGGGGTGCTCTCGCGGGGGGTGGTGCGGGGAACGCGTCGGGCGGGCCGCTGCCGCAAGCGGCCCGCCCGACTGCGCCGGTGCTACTGGCCCTTGAGGACGGTCTCGATCTGGTCGAGGACGTCGATCGAGGTGCCGTAGCGGTCGGTGGTGGCGTACGTCAGCGGGACGACCTTGCCGGCCTTGACCGCCTTGAGGTTCTGCCAGGACGGCTGCTTGTCCAGGTCCTTGGTGTCCTGCGGGACCTCGCCGGTGGCGGCCGTCCTCGGGATCAGGATGATGTCGGCGTCGGCGAGCACGTCGAGCTTCTCCACCGAGTAGGTGACCTCGTGGTCGGTGGTGTCGGCGGACGCCTGGGAGAACTTCGCGCCCGCGTCGTTCAGCACCCGGCCGACCCAGGAGGTGGCGGTGTCGACCAGGAACTCGCCGCCGCCGTAGGAGGAGGCGATGGTCCACTTGGTCGAGTTGAGCTTGTCCGCGTAGGTGGTCTTGATCTTCGCGGCCTTGGCGTCGTAGTCGGACTTCAGCTTCTTGAACTCCGCCTGCTTGCCGACCGCGGTGGCGATCTTCTCCTGCGCGTTCAGCAGGTCGACCGGCTTGTCGATGCCGAAGTACAGGGTGGGGGCGATGCCTTCGAGCTTGCTGACGCCCCAGTCGAACGCGGTGGCGCCCTCGACGATGATCAGGTCCGGGCGCAGCGAGGCGACCTTCTCGATGTTGATCTCGATGCCGGAGCCGATCGGCTCGATCTTCTTGGCGGCCTCGGTCTGCGAGGGCAGCAGCTCCATCGGGTTGTTCTCGTCGATGGTGCTGGTGCCGACCGGCTGCACGCCCAGGTCGAGCAGCGCGCCGGTGGCGTACGAGATGCTGACGATCCGCTTGACGTCCGCCGGGACGGTGATCTTGCCGTTGGTGGCCTCGACGGTGACCGGGCCGGCGCTGTTGACGGCGCCGCCGCTCGGGGCGGCGTCCTTGCTGCCGCCGTCGCCGCTGGAGCCGCAGGCCGTGGCGGCGAGCGCGACGGCGGCGGCCGCGGCGAGCGCTCTGGCGGTGCGGGAGGTCAGGGCGCGGGTGTTCATGGTTCTCCTAGCGGGGGGTGGTGCGGGCGGCGGGAACGGCGGGGTACGGCGGGTGGTGCGCGGGCCCGGGTCAGGCCCGGGTCAGGTACGCGGACCAGGCCAGCAGGGTGGGCGCGGTGCCGAGGTCGGCCAGGTCGGCGAACTCGACCCGGGCGCCGCGGGCGCGCCAGGTCTCGACCAGGTGCATCACCCGCATCGAGTCCAGGCCGAGGTCGCGCAGGTCGTCCTCGTCGTGGATGTCCTCGGGGCGCTCGCCGAGCAGGTCGGCGATCTCGGCGCGCAGCGTGTCGGGGTCGAAGCCGACGGGGGCGGTCATGTCGTGGGGTCCGTTCCGGAGGTGACGCGGGGTCGGGGTGGGCCGGCCGGGCCGGGGCGGCGCGCGGTGCGGGCCCCGGCGGCGTTCGGGCGCGGCGGGGCTCAGGCGGTGGCGGCGGCGGTCGCGGCGCCGCGGGCCCGCAGGTCGCGGCCGGCCCGGCGCAGCAGCATCGAGTCGCGGATCTCGCCGGAGCGCACGGCCAGCGTGGAGAGCAGCGAGGAGGTGATGCCGTGGGTGTGCTCGGTGCCGCCCTGGAGGTAGATGCCGACGTCGAGGCGGTCGTCGGTGAGCACCCGGTGGTCGCGGTCGACCCGCAGCCGGCCCTGCTCGTCGGTGCGGCAGGCGGCGGCGAGCTGCTCACCGAGCAGTTCGCGCGGGTCGACGTGGGTGTACCCGGTGGCGAGCACCACCGCGTCGCACTCCAGGACCTGCTCGCGGCCGGTGGTCAGCGAGCGGACGTGCGCCCGGGCGCCGCCGGGGCCCTCCTCGGCGGCGGTCAGCCGGGTGGCGTTCAGGATCCGCAGGCGCTCGTGCCCGGCGACCTTCTCCTGGTACGCGGTGCGGTACAGCGCCTCGATCAGCTCGCCGTCCACCACCGAGTAGTTGGTGTTGGCGTGCTGGGCCAGCAGGGTCCGCTTGGCGGTCTCGGGCGCGGCGTAGAACTCGTCCACGGCCGACGGGTCGAAGATCCGGTTGGCGAACGGGCTGTCGTCGGCGGGGCTGTAGCCGTACCGGGTGAGGACGGCGCAGACCTCCGCCTCGGGGAAGGCGCGGTGCAGGAACTCGACGGCCTCGGCGGCGGACTGCCCGGCGCCGACCACGGCGATGCGTCGGTGCCTGAGCGGGCGCTGCGCCAACTCCGGTGCGCGCAGCAGCAGGTCGCGGGTGTGCCAAAGGTGCGCGCCGGTGCGGACGCCCTCGGGCAGCCGGGGGGTGAGGCCGGTGCCGACCGCGATGTTGCGGGCGGGCCGGACCCGGCGGTCGCCGCCGCCGAGGGCCTCGGAGACCACCTCGACCTGCTCGGTGCGGCCGTCGGGCCCGGTGACCGGGCGGATGCCGGTGACGGTGCGGGCGTAGCCGACCCGGTCGGCGAACTCGGCGGCGCACCACTCGAAGTAGTCGTGGAACTCCAGCCGGGTCGGGTAGAAGGTCTTCAGGTTGATGAAGTCGGCGAGCCGGCCGCGCTCCTGGAGGTAGGACAGGAAGGTGAAGCGGCTGCGCGGGTCGCGCTGGGTGACCAGGTCCTTGAGGAAGGAGACCTGCATGGTCGCGCCGTCCAGCAGCATGCCCCGGTGCCAGCCGAAGCCCTCCTGGCGCTCCAGGAAGCTGGCCCGCAGCGGGGGTTCGCCGGCGGACCGGTTGTGGTCGTCGACCGCGATCGCGAGGGCGAGGTTGGCGGGGCCGAAGCCTATGCCGACCAGGTCGTCGACATCCCCGTCCGTGCGGACCGCCTCGTTCTCCAGCGACATGCGCGTCCTTCCCTCTTCCCGGTACCGGTGCGGCGGGGGCGGGTGGACCCGCACCCCCTTTTTACTTTGGTAAGGCTTACCTAACTTCCCCTACCGCGGGCGGCTGAGTCAAGTTCAGTCCGCGCCGCGGCCAGCGCCTTTGCCCGCGGGCTACCGGCCGGCGAGCACCGCGCCCGCGTCCGAACCCGCGCCGGCGACCGCCCCCGCACCTGCCCCCGCACCTGCCCCCGCACCCGCGACCGCCCCCGCCGCCGGGTCGCGGACCACCCGGGTGCCGGGCGCGGCCGGGCCGAACGCCCGCAGCACCGCGTCGGGCACCCGCCCATCCAGCACCCGCACCTCGCCGACCCCGGCGCGCAGCGCCGCCAGACAGGCCGTCATCTTGGGCACCATGCCGCCCGCCAGTCCGGGCAGCATCCGGGCCAGCTCACCGGCCGTCAGCCGGCCGATCGGGCCGCCCTGCGGGGGCCAACTCCGGTACAGGCCGGGCACGTCGGTGAGCATCAGCAGCGCCCGCGCGCCGAGCGCCCCGGCCACCGCGGCGGCGGCCGTGTCGGCGTTCACGTTGTAGACGGCGCCGTCGGAGCGGTCGGCGGCGGGGGCGATCGAGGAGAGCACCGGGATGCGGCCGTCCGCGAGCAGGGCGTCCAGCAGCCCGGTGCGCACCTCGGCGACCTCGCCGACCCGGCCCAGGTCGACCGGCCGCCCGTCCGCCCGGCCCCAGCGGCGGACCGCCGCCAGGGTGCCGGCGTCCTCGCCGGTCAGGCCGACGGCGAAGGGGCCCTGCGCGTTGAGCAGGCCGACCAGTTCGCGCTGCACCCGTCCGGCCAGCACCATCCGGACCTCGTCCATCACCTCGGGCGTGGTGACCCGCAGCCCGCCCGCGAACGGCGCGCTCACGCCGATCCGGCTCAGGTGCGCGTCAATCTGCGGGCCGCCGCCGTGCACCACCACCGGGCGCAGTCCGGCGTACCGCAGCAGCACCACGGAGCGGGCGAAGGACGCCTTCAACTCCCGGTCCACCATGGCGTTCCCGCCGAACTTCAGCACCACGGTCGCGCCCCGGTGGGCCCGCAGGCCGGCCAGGCAGGACAGCAGGTCGGGGCTCGGCTCCGGGCCCCGTCCGGACCTCGGTCCCGAGTCCTTCCCCGAGTCCGACGACTCCGCGCACAGTCCGGCCACCGCTCGCCTCCCACGCTCCTAGCGCCACCCCGGTCAGTTAGGCAAGGGTTACCTTACATGTCGTCCGGACCGCTGCCCAGCACGCCCCGGCGAGGCACCCGTCACGCCCGAGAGAGCGCTCTCACGGGTCTCCGTCCGGCCAACCGACGTCAGCCTCCAAGTCCTGAACGCCAGTTACCGCCGAAGTTCGGGAAAATCGGCCGTTCTTTGACGTTGCCATGCCGATATCCCGTCCGTACGATTCAGGCCAACCGGCGGAGGCGCCCCGCCGCAGAGAGCGCTCTCAGACAAAGGATTCCTCCATGGCTGCTGCCACCCGCACGCGCCGTTGGTCCCTCGGCGGATTCGTGCTCCTCGTCGCCACCACCCTGGTGGCCGCCGCACCGTTCGGCACCTCCCCCACCGGTGCCACCCGGGCCGCCGCCGTCGCCCCGGCCGCCGCCCCGGTGGCCGCCGGCAGCTGGGGCGACGACTTCGACGGACCGGCCGGCTCGGCCGTCGACCCCGCCAAGTGGACGCTGGAGACCGGCGGTTCGGGCAACGGCAACCACGAGCTGCAGTACTACACGGCGGGCGCCGCGAACGCCGCGCTGGACGGCCAGGGCCACCTGGTGATCACCGCCAAGCGCAACTCCGACCCGGGCCTGTCCTGTTGGTACGGCACCTGCCAGTACACCTCGGCCCGGCTGAACACCGCCCGCACCTTCACCCAGGCGTACGGGCACTTCGAGTCCCGGATCAAGATCCCGCGCGGGCAGGGCATCTGGCCCGCCTTCTGGATGCTCGGCAACGACCTCTCCACCGCGGGCTGGCCCACCAGCGGCGAGCTCGACATCATGGAGAACATCGGCCGCGAACCGGGCACCGTGCACGGCACCATCCACGGCCCCGGCTACTCCGGCGCGGGCGGCATCGGCGCCCCGTACAGCCTGCCCGGCGGCCAGTCCTTCGCCGACGCCTTCCACACCTTCGCCGTCGACTGGAGCCCCACCGCCATCACCTGGTCCGTGGACGGCACCGCCTACCAGACCCGCACCCCCGCCGACCTGGGCGGCAACCGCTGGGTCTTCGACCACCCGTTCTTCGTGATCCTCAACCTCGCGGTCGGCGGCGACTGGCCCGGCAACCCCGACGGCTCCTCCACCTACCCGCAGACCATGACCGTCGACTACGTGCACACCACCACCTGGGGCGGCAGCACCGGCGGCACCTCCACCGGCCGGATCACCGGCCCCGGCGGCATGTGCGTGGACGTCGCGGGCGGCTCCAGCGCCGACAGCACCCCGATCCAGCTGCACAACTGCACCGGCGCCGCCGCCCAGCAGTGGACCGTGGGCAGCGACGGCACCGTCCGCGCCCTCGGCAAGTGCCTGGACGTCGCCGCCGCCTCCCACAACGACGGCGCGGCGATCCAGCTCTACACCTGCAACGGCACCAGCGCCCAGCAGTGGACGCACCGCTCCGGCAACGACTTCCTCAACCCCGGCTCCGGCAAGTGCCTGGACTCCCCGAACGGCTCCGCCGCCGACGGCACCCGGCTCCAGCTGTGGACCTGCAACGGCACCGCCGCGCAGAAGTGGACGCTCGGCTGACGCCCGGTCAGCCCTGACCCGGCCCACCCGCCGGCACCCCGGCACCCCGACACCCCGACACCCCGACACTCCGACACTCCGACCACGGGCCGTCCCCCACCGGCCCCTTCCCCGCGCGGCCGGCCGCGTCCGGCACCTACCGCCGGCCGGCCGCGCCCCTCACCGCACCTCCGCACCGCACCGCACCACCCACGCGTCCCTTCCTCCCCTCCCCCGCCCGAGAGGACTCCCCCACGCCATGACGCACCGCCCCCCGGCGAAGCTCTCCCGCCGCTCCCTGCTGGCCGCCGCCACCCTCGCCCTGCCCGCCGGCTACCTGGCGTTCGGCGGCGGCGAGGCCCAGGCGCAGACCCCGGCGACCCTGGCGCTCGACCTCGCCAACACCACCGGCAACAACACCGTCTACGCCTACGTGGTCGGCCGCGACCCGGCGGCCGGCGGCGGCTGGGCCTTCCTCCAGTCCAACGGCTCCAGCCTGTACCACCCGCCGAACCCGGCCAACGACCAGACCCCGCTGGGCGTGGACTGCGCGATCGCGCTGAACGCCTCGGGGGCCGCGCCGCGCCGGGTGACGCTGCCGCACCTGGACAGCGGACGGATCTACTTCTCGGTCGGCGCCAAGCTGACCTTCCTGATGAACCGCGGCGGCGGCCTGGCCCTGCCCTCGGTGGTCAACCCGAGCGACCCGAACATCGACGTCCGGCACGACTTCTGCGAATTCACCTTCAACAACGACCAGTTGTTCGGCAACATCACCTTCGTCGACATGGTCTGCCTGCCGATCGCCTTCCAGCTGGAGGTCTCCGGCGGCGCCACCCAGACGGTGCGCGGCCTGCCCTCCGACGGCCTGGCCCGGGTGGCGTCCGCGCTGCGCGCCCAGTCCTCGGCCGACGGCTCGGACTGGAGCAAGCTGGTCGTCAACCGCAGCGGCGGCGACCTGCGGGTGCTCGCCCCGAACCTGGCGATCCGCGGCAACAGCTCCCTGTTCAGCGGGTACTTCGAGCCCTACGTCGACCAGGTGTGGAGCAAGTACGCGAGCACCGACCTGCGGATCGACACCCAGTACACCTGGGGCGCGTTCACCGGCCGGGTCAGCGGCAACACGCTCACCTTCCCCGGCGCCGGGTCCTTCGCCAAGCCGTCCACGCTGGCGATCTTCTCCTGCAGCGACGCGCCGTTCACCACCGGCAACGACCTGATGGGCAACCTGAGCGCCCGGCTGGCCGCCGCGTTCAACCGCACCACGCTGCTCAGCAACCCCAACCAGCCCACCGGTGAGAACCCGGCCGCGTTCTACACCCAGGCCCGCACCAACCACTACGCCCGGATCCTGCACTCCACCACGCCCGACGGCCTCGGCTACGCCTTCCCGTACGACGACGTCCACCCGGCGGGCGTCGACTTCGAGGGCAAGGTGCAGTCCGGCGCGCCCACCCGCTGGGTGATCACCGTCGGCGGCCTGGCGGGCGGCGGTGGCGGCAGCACCACCCCGCCGCCGAGCGGGGGCGGCAGCGCGTTCGGCACCGTGCAGGCCGAGTCGTACACCGCGCAGTCCGGTGCCCAGACCGAGACGTGCTCCGACACCGGCGGCGGCACGGACGTCGGCTGGCTGGCCAACGGCGACTGGCTGCGCTACTCGCTGGACTTCGGCTCCGCCGGCGCCACCCGGATCGACGCCCGGGTGGCCTCCGGCGCGGCGGCCGGCGTCAGCGGCCTGGTCCAGGTCCGCCTGGGCAGCCCCACCGCGACCCCGGTCGGCAGCTTCGCCGTCGGCAACACCGGCGGCTGGCAGACCTGGACGACCGTCCCGGCCGACCTGAGCCGGATCACCGGGTCGCAGACGGTCTACCTGACCTTCAGCAGCGGCCAGCCCGCCGACTTCGTCAACCTCAACTGGTTCAAGTTCTCCTGACCCCCGGAGCGGCGCGGTGCGGGGACGGCCCGTCTCGGAGGCCGTCCCCGCACCGCGCTCGTACGCCGCCGCCCCGGCGTCAGGTGCCGGCGTCGGCCCGTTCGACCTGGCTGAGCGGCGCGGCCAGCGACTCCAGGCTGCGGCGTTCGGCCCGGACGCCGAGGAACGCCTCGACCAGGCCCGCGGCCACCATCAGCGCCGCGCCGATGCAGAACGCCAGCGTCGCGTCGCCGACCTCGCCGCTGCTGACCAGGCCGTTGAAGAGCAGCGGGCCGGAGATACCGCCCGCCGCCGTACCGACCGCGTAGAAGAAGGCGATGCACAGCGCCCGGGTCTCCAGCGGGAAGATCTCGCTGACCGTCAGGTAGGCGGCGCTCGCCCCGGCGGAGGCGAAGAACAGCACGACCGTCCAGCAGGCCGTCATGGTGGTGGCGCTCAGCGAGCCGTGGTCGAACAGCCAGGCGGTGCCGAACAGCAGCACGCCCGAGCCGATGTAGCTGCCCGCGATCATCGGTTTGCGGCCGACCGAGTCGAAAAAGTGGCCGAGCAGCACCGGCCCGAGGAAGTTGCCGACCGCGATCACCGCGAAGTAGTAGCCGGTCCGGCCCGCCGGGACGTCGAAGAACTGGGTGAGGATCGCCGCGTACCCGAAGGTGATCGAGTTGTAGAGGAAGGACTGTCCGATGAACAGCGACAGGCCCAGGACGGTGCGGCGCGGGTAGGTGGAGACCAGGGTCCGGGCGATGGTGACGAAGCCGATCGGGCCGCGCTCGCGGATCGTGATCGGCGGCTCGTCCACCGGTGGCAGCGGCTTGCCGGTCTCGCGCTCGACGATCTCCTCGGCCTCGGCGACGATCCGTTCCGCCTCCTCGCCCTGCCCGTGCGTGAACAGCCAGCGCGGGCTCTCCGGGACGTGCCGGCGCACCAGCAGGATGACCAGGCCGAGCACCACGCCGATGCCGAACGCCAGCCGCCAGCCGACGTCGGTGGCGAACAGCGAGGTGTTCAGCAGCAGGATGGAGGCGAACGCGCCGAGCGCGGCGCCGATCCAGAAGCTGCCGTTGACGATCAGGTCGATCCGGCCGCGCACCCGGGCCGGGATCAGTTCGTCGATCGCCGAGTTGATGGCGGCGTACTCGCCGCCGATGCCGAAGCCGGTGAAGAACCGGCAGAGGAAGAAGAACCAGGGCGTCCAGGACAGCGCGGTGATGCCGGTCGCGACCAGGTAGACGGCCAGGGTGAGCATGAACAGCTTCTTCCGGCCCAGCCGGTCGGTCAGCCAGCCGAAGAACAGCGCCCCGGTGCAGGCGCCCGCCACGTAGATCGCGGCGGCGACGGTGGTGACCTGGGCGCTGCTGATCGCGATGCCGCTGCCCGGCTCGGCCAGCCGGGCGGCCAGGTTGCCGACCACGGTGACTTCCAGGCCGTCCAGGATCCAGACGGTGCCCAGGCCGATCAGGATGCGCCAGTGCCAGGGTGACCAGGGGAGCCGGTCCAACCGGCCCGGGACGTCGGTCTCGACGGCTGCCGGGCCGTCCCCGGCGGCGGAAGCGGCGGTGCGGCGGTGCGGTGCGGACATCTTCGACCTCCGTCGTCCGGCCCTCGCCCGGTGCGTCCGGGCGGGCCGGGGGCGCGTCTGCCCTGGCCCGGCCCCCGGCACACCTCCGCGCCCGGCGCACCCCCGATCAGCCCACCCGGGTTGCCCCGGCGGCGCCGATCCGCTCCAGTAGCTCCGGGACGCCGGGCTGTCGGCGGTACGGGCCGAAGGCCGGGGCCAGGCCGCGGACCAGGGCGGCGCAGCGCGGGGAGCCGATCCGGGTGGCCAGGTCGAGGGACTCGGCGGTGGCGGCGAGGGCCTGTTCGACCTCGCCGGTGCGCAGGTGGGTGCGGGCCTGGTAGGCGAGGAAGACGCCGCGGGTCTTGGCCCGGGCGGGCGGGAGCTGGGCGAGTCCCTCGGCGATCCGGGTGCGGGCGGCGGCGGGGCGGCCGAGGTCGAGCAGGCAGCCGCCGGAGTCGACGGCGAGGTCGGCGGGGCCCATCCAGGCGCACCAGGCGGGGGCCGGGTCGGGGGACGGGGTGGCGAGGGCGCGCTCGGCGGCGGCCAGGTCGTGCCGGCAGGCGGCCGGGTCGTGGCGGGCGGCGTGGGCGCGGGCCCGGCGGAGCAGCAGCAGGGCGCGGGCGGTGGGGTGGAGGGTGGCGGTGAGGGCGTAGTCGAGGCGGTCGGTGGCGGCGGCGGGCCGGCCGAGCCAGGTGGCCTGGTAGGCGGCGTCGGCGAGGATCCCGGCGGCGCGTCCGTGGTCGCCGGCGCGGTGGGCGGACTGGAGGGCGAGTTCCCACCGGCGTCCGGCGGTGGGGTGGCGGCCCCGGTCGAAGAGGTGCCAGCCGCTGGTGGTGGCGAGCGAGGCGGCCAGCCGGTGCAGCCGCCGACCGGTGGGTTCGTCGTACCGGCCGGTGGTGATCAGGGTGCGGACGGTGGCGAGCTGGGCGTCCAGCAGGCGGGCGGTCCGGCCGCGCTGCTCGGCGGGCAGGGCGGCCAGTCCGCGGCCGCCGCTCTCCAGCCAGGCGACGAACTCGGCGTCCACCCGGGTGCCGCCCAGCAGCCTCCCCAGCCGCCCGGGGTCGGCCGCCCCGCCGGGCCCGCCGGGTGCGGCCAGCGCGGCGAGCGAGACCGCGCCGAACCCCACGAAGCTGCGACGGTCCACGGCGCCTCCCGGTACGTCTCGGCGTCCGCCCGGCCGGGGGCGTACGGGGTCCTCGCCCCGCACCCTGCTCCGACCGGGACGACGAGCGTACTGGCCGCCGACCCCGCCGGGCACCGCTCCCACCGGTATCGACCGCTCCCGACCGCTCCCGACCCGTGTCGATCGAACCTGTCCGGCCTCGGACCTGCCCGGACCTGCGCGTCCCCCGTCCCGACCCGGCCCCGGCGGGCGGGACTCGCTCCCCGCTTCCCCCGTGGCACCGCCGTGGCACCGCCGTGGCACCGCGTTCAGGGCTCCGCCGGGGGGCGGACGATCTCCAACCACACCGTCTTCCCGCCGCCTACCGCCGGTTCGCTGCCCCACGCGGCGGCCAGCCGGTCGACCACCCGCAGTCCGTGCCCGCCGGGTCGGGCGGGCTCCGCGGGCGGGCGCAGCACCGGGGGGCGGTCGTCGGCGTCCCGGACGGCGACCCGCAGCAGCGGCCCGTACCTGGTCAGCTCCAGCGCGTAGGGCCCGGCGGCGTGCTGGCAGGCGTTGGTCACCAGTTCGCTGGTCATCAGCAGGACGTCCTGGGCGGCGGCCCGGGTGCCCTCGTCCGGCGCGGCCAGCCAGCCCCAGGTCCGCAGCGCGCCGCGGGTGAACTCCCGGCTCCGGGCGACCGCCCCGGGCGCGGCGGCCAGCGGCAGGCACCGCCGCTCCGGCCCGGCCGGGACCGGCCCGGCGGGGGCGGCGGAGTAGGCCGGGTCGGCCGGGTCGGCGGGGTGCGCGGCCATCACGGGGCCCCGGACGGGTCGTCCGCGCCGGACTTGCCGGGCTCCGCCGGTCCACCCAGGTCCGCCGGTCCACTCAGGTCCGCCGGTTCACCCAGGTCCGCCGCGAGCGCGTCCTCGACGGTGGGGTGGACGGCCAGCACCTCGTCCGCGCCGGTGATCTCCAGTAGGCGGCCGACCATCCGCCCGGGCGCGGCCAGCAGCAGCGGCAGGCCGGTCCGCCGGGCGGCGACGTGGGCGCGCAGCAGCAGGTTGAGGCCGGTGGAGTCGCAGAACTCGAGGCCGCCGCAGTCCACCACCACCCGTCCGGGCCGGTCGTCGACCGCCTGTTCCAGCGCGTCCAGGAGGGGTTCGACACTGTCGTGGTCGAGTTCGCCCTCGGGCCGCACCACCAGCGCGCCGGGCGGGTGGCGCAGCACGACGGTGAGCGGGGTGACGGTGAGCGGGACACCGGGGCCCGGGCCGGGCTGTGCGTCCACGTGCGAACACCTCCTGCCGTTCGGCGTCGGCTCCTCGTCCCCCGGGTGGCACGGCCTCGCGGCTACCCGGGCGGCCCGGACCTCAATCAGCCGCGCCGTGCACCGCGCACCCGGCCTCCTCCTCGCCCGGCTCGTCGCGCATGCCGTCGGCGTCCTCCTCGCCCCGCGTCTGGCCCTCCCCGGCCGCGCCCTCGATCTCGGCCCGCAGTCCGGCGAGGGTCGCGGAGAGGATCCGGGAGACGTGCATCTGGGAGACGCCGATCTCGGCGGCGATCTCGTTCTGGGTGAGTCCGCCCCAGAACCGCAGCAGCAGGACGGCGCGTTCCCGTTCGGGCAGTCGGCTGATGAACGGCTTGGCCATCACCCGGAGTTCGGCGACCTCCAGTTCGGGGTCGCAGCCGCCGAGCCGGTTGATCAGCGCGCTGCCGCTGTCGTCGGAGTCCTCGTCGCGCAGCGAGTCGAGCGAGTCGCAGCGGCAGAGCCGTCCGGCGTCGATCCCCTCGGCGGCCTCCTCCTCGGTGACGTGCAGTTCCTCGGCGAGTTCGGCGGTGTCGGGCAGCCGGCCGAGGCTCTGTTCGAGCCGGTCGGAGGCGCGGGCGGCGGCCAGGTAGCGCTCCTGCACGCTGCGCGGGACGCGCAGCGGCCACGAGGTGTCGCGGAAGAACCGCTTGATCTCGCCGGAGACGGTGGGGATCGCGTACGTGACGAACTCGACGCCGCGCTCCGGGTCGAAGCCGTCGACGGCCTTGATCAGCCCGACGGTGCCGACCTGGATGATGTCGTCGAGCTCCTCGGGGCGGTGCCGGAACCGGGCGGCGACGAACCGCACCAGCGGCATGTTCAGCTCGATCAGGGTGCCGCGGACGTAGCTGTGGGCGGGATCCTCGGGGGGCAGTTCGGCCAGTCGGGCGAACAGCGCGTCGCTGAGGCGGCGCGCCTCGTACTTGCCCATCGCCCGCATCTCCCGCCGGGTGGGCCGGTGCATCGGGTCGACCTCGGCCGTCCCTGGTCCGGGGGTGGACGCGGGGGCGCTGCCGGACGCGGGGGTGCCGCGCGGAGTGGACGTGGTGGTCACGGGGAGTCATCTCCGGGGAACGGTGGGACCCTCCCTGCGCGGACTGCGGCGTGCCGGGCTCCGGACGGTGGAAAGACCCCGTCCGGGACTCGGTGGGCCGCACGGCGGCAGGGCGGGCGGAGAACCGTGGAACCCGGCTTCTTCAGGCGACGGCTCCCAGCACGCGGCTCGCGGCTCGCATGCCGTGGGGTGACGGACCCCTGCGGGTCGGCCGCGCCGGGCGGTGCGCCCGGCATGGCGACCTATTCCTACCCCCGTCCGGCCGCCGCGAACCGGATTCCTCCGATTCACCCGCCTTGATCCGGGTATGCGGGCCAGTGAACCGTCCGCGACGAGAGGAGTCCGACCATGCCCGCCGGATCGAGCCCCAAGCGGGAGCGGCAGTATGAGCACATCAAGGAGAGCCAGCTGGAGCGCGGATCGAGCGAGAAGCGCGCCGAGGAGATCGCCGCCCGCACGGTCAACAAGGAGCGCGCCCGGCACGGCGAGAGCCGGACGGCCAGCCGCAGCTCCATCCACGACGTCTCCTCCGGCCACCGGGGCGGCAAGCGCTCGCACCGCGGAGCCGGCGGCCCCACGTACGACCAGCTGTACAACGAGGCGCGGCAGCGCGGCGTCAAGGGCCGCTCGAAGATGAACAAGGACCAGCTCGCGCACGCCCTGGGGCGGTGACCGCGATGACCATCCCGGTGCCCGCCGACCCGGACGTCCGGCCGCCCGACCCGCCCGACGTCCCGCCCCGGCCGACCGATCCGCCCGGCCCGCTCTCCCCCACCCCGCCGCTCCCGGACCCGGACCCGCCGATCGCCCCGGTCCCGCCCGACCCGCAGCCCCCGAACCCCGGACCCCCCGGACCCGGTCGCCCCGACCCGCTCCCGGACCCGGAACCGCCGGGCCGCCCCGGGCCCCCGCTCCACCCCGACCCGCAGCCCGAACCCGTCCCGCAGCCCAGCCCCCCACCACCGGGCCCGTGACCCCGGACGACCGCCCCGCCCCGCACTGCCACACCCGGCAGGGCGGGGCGGGGCGTCGTTACGGGGTCTCACGGGAGTGATAGGCCCTCACGGACAGGTGCGCGGCGCGCGGCGCCCCGGGCGCGACACTCCGGGCGGGAAAACCGGTCGCGTCCGGCCGTTCCCCCGGGTACGGTCGCGGGCGGGTCCGCGCTGCGGCGGCCGTGGGGCCGCGGGGTGCGGACGTACCGTCACATCCCCTCAGCGGAAGCAGGTTCGGTCGATGGCGTGTCGGATCGGTGAACTCGTACTCGGTTGCCGGGAGCCCGAGGTCCTGGCGCGGTTCTGGTGCGAGGTGCTGGACTTCGTGGTGCTCGGCCGCGAGGACGACGGCAGCGTCGAGATCGGCCCGCGCGAGGGCTTCGGCGGCGCGCAGCCGACGCTGTTCCTGAGCGCCCGGGCCGAGCCGGAGCCCGGCAAGTCCCGGCTGCACATCGACGTCAACCCGACCGACCGCGACCAGGACGCCGAACTGGAGCGACTGCTCGCCCTCGGTGCCCGCCCGGCCGACATCGGGCAGACCGGCGAGGAGTCCTGGCACGTCCTCGTGGACCCCGAGGGCAACGAGTTCTGCCTGCTCAAGGCCCGTATCAAGGAGCTCTGACCACTCCCGCCGGCCGGCCGGAGCCCGACCGCCCCGAGCGGCCCGGCCCGGCCGGCCCCGGCCCCGCCGACACCCGCCCCGCGCCCGTGCCCGCGCCCGGAAGAACCGGCTCAGCGGGGCGGCGGCGCACACGGACCCTCCGGGCAGGTTGCCCCAGCAGCCGACGGCCAGGTCCGCCACCATGACGGCCGCGTCCCCCTCCGCGTACCGCCCCCCTGGGCCCCGCCCTTCTCCTCCCCCGGCTCTCCGTTCCGGCACGGGCGGTCGGACACCCCGGCGGCGGTGCCGTCGGGCGGGCGGGAGGAACGTGCCGCACCGCACCGTGACCGCCGTGGCCGCCGTGACCGTTCCGGCGGACGCCACCCGCCGCGGCGGGGCTGATTCGGTCCGGGCGCACTGGGCAGACGCGACCGAACCAGGGGCAACCGGGCAACGGACCCCACGGGACCAGGAAGCAACGGAGCTAGCGAAAGGACCTGGACCATGCTGCTGCTCGGACTTCTGCTGTTCGCGGCGTCCGGTGCGTTCGCGGGCCTGCTGATCGCCGACAACCTCGGCGGCGGGCCCGAGACGGGCGTCACCGTGCTCGGCCACCAGATCGCCACCATGAGCACCCTCGGCGCGTTCCTGGCCGGGCTGGCGCTCGCGCTGCTCTTCTGCGCCGGGCTCGCCCTGATGCGTGGCGGCCTGCGCTGGCGCCGCCACCACCGGGCGGCTCCCGTGCAGGACACCCCCGTGGCGCTGGACCGCACCGACGAATCGGGGGCCACCAGGGCGGACCTGTCGTCCGCCGACCGGCCCACGACGACGACCCAGCGCCCGCAGGGCCGCCCGCGCCACCGCTTCACGCACTGACGGGGCCACCGCCGCCCGGCGACCCCGCCCCGTGACCGGACCGGAACGACGCAGGGAACGACCGCACGAAACGACCGCACGATCGAGGAGGACCGACCCATGAGTGACGCATCCGACCGCATGAAGCACAAGGCCGAGGAGGCCGTCGGCGCGGCGAAGGAGAAGACCGGTGCCGCGGCCGGCAACGAACGGCTGGAGAACGAGGGCCGCGGCGACCAGGCCGAGTCCCAGGCGAAGCAGGGCGTCGACAAGGCCAAGGACCGGATCGCCGAAGGCGTGGACAAGGTCAAGGGCGCGTTCAAGCGCTGAGCCCCGCACCCCGGCCGCCGCCCGTCGAACACCGACGGGCGGCGGCCGGTCCGTGTCGACGCTCCGGCGCCCCGCCGCCGGATCCGCCGAGGCCGAGTGCAGGTCGAGGGCGGTACCGGTCGAGGCAGGGCAGGTGCACGCCCGCCGGGTCGCCGGGACCCGGTCGGAGGCCGGGGGTGTGGGGTGCGGCGGCCCGGGTAGACGGGGGCCCGCACCGGAACGGTTCCGGGCGGAGGAACGGTTCGGGAGGAGGCGAAGGGCATGGCAGCGGACGTCGCGGCCGCGCTGTTCGACGTGGACGGCACACTGGTGGACACCACGTACCTGCACACCCTCGCCTGGTGGCAGGCGCTGGCGCAGTTCGGGCACGAGGTGGACGCGGCCCCGATCCACCGGGCCATCGGCATGGGCAGCGACCAACTGCTCGACCACCTGCTCGGGGACGACCGGGACCGGTCGGAGGACGAGGCGATCGGCGCCGCGCACCTCGCGCTGTACGCCCAGCACTGGCCCGGCCTGCGGGCCTTCCCGGGGGCGGCGGAGCTGCTCCGGGAGTGCGCCGGGCGCGGGTGGCGGGTGGTGCTGTCGACCTCCGCGTCGGGCCGGGAACTGGACGTGCTGCGGAAGGTGCTGGACGCCGACGACGCGGTGCACGCGGTGACCGACGCGGACGCGGTGGCCGCCTCGAAACCGGCCCCTGACCTGGTGCGCGCCGCACTGGAACAGGTCGGCGCCCGGGCGGACCGCTCGGTGTTCGTCGGCGACAGCGTGTGGGACGTCGAGGCGGCGAACCGGGCCGGGACCCCGTGCCTCGGGGTGGAGACCGGCGGTCTCGCCGCCGCGGAACTGCGCGACGCGGGCGCCCTGGAGGTGCACGCCTCGGTGGGCGCACTGCTGGCCGGCCTGGACGACAGCGCGCTGGCCCGCCCCCGGACCGGTGAGCGGTGACCGCAGTGCGCACGACGCCCGGCCGGGCCCCGCGGCTCGGCCCGCTGCTGACCCGGTTCCGCTACCGCACCAGGGCGGCGGCCTGGGCCTCGCTGTCCGCCGTGTGCACCCGGCTGGGCGCAGGCACCGACACGGGGGCGGGGGCCGCCGCCGGCGGGCACCGGGACGGCTGACGAACGGCGGCGGGCCCGCCGGACGACCTCTTCCGGCCCACCGTCCCTGCCCCCGCCCCTTCCCCGCCGCGCCCGGTGCGCCGTTTCGCTCCGGACGGCGGTGGACAGACGCGGCGCATGAACGCCTCCCCCGCCCCCACCGCCGCCGGGCTCGCCGGTCCGGCCGTCCGGCGGCGGCGTTACCTGCTGTGTCCGCCCGAGCACTTCGCGGTGGAGTACGCGATCAACCCGTGGATGGACCCGGACCGTCCGGTGGACCGGGCGGCGGCGCTGCGGCAGTGGCGGGGGCTGGCGTCGGTGCTGCGCTCCCTCGGCCACCGGGTCGACCTGCTCGCGCCGGAGCCGGGCCTGCCCGACATGGTGTTCACCGCGAACGGGGCGACGGTGGTCGACGGCCGGGTGCTGGTCGCGCGGTTCCGGCACCCGGAGCGCGCGGGCGAGTCGGCGGCGCACCGGCGCTGGTTCGCCGCCGCGCGGTTCCCGCAGGTCCGGACGGCCGTCGAGGTGAACGAGGGCGAGGGCGACCTGCTGGCGGCCGGGCCGCGCATCCTCGCCGCCAGCGGCTTCCGCACCACCACGGCCGCCCACCGGGAGGCCGAGCGGGTGTTCGGCCGACCGGTGGTGTCGCTGCGGCTGACCGACCCGCACTACTACCACCTGGACACCGCGCTGGCCGTCCTGGACGACTCCCGGGTGATGTACTACCCGGACGCGTTCGCCCCGGAGGCCCGCCGCCTGCTGCGCCGCCTCTACCCGGACGCGATCCTGGCCGACGCGTCGGACGCCGCCGCGTTCGGCCTGAACGCCATCAGCGACGGCCGCCACGTGGTGCTGCCGGACGGGGCGCGGGGCCTGGCCGGGCAGCTGCGGGCGGCGGGGTTCGTCCCGGTGCCGGTCGACCTCCCGGAGCTGCGGAAGGCCGGCGGCGGGCCCAAGTGCTGTGTCCTGGAACTGCGTTCGGAATGAGGTGCACTCCCGTGCCGACCGATGCCCGTACGACCGCCACCACCACCGCCACCGACCCCGTCCTCCCCGCCGCCCGCGGCCCGCTCTCGGCCGCCGTCCTCGCCGCGCTGCGCCGCCCCGCGCCCACCGACCTGACGCCGCTGCCGGTGTCGGTGCCGACCGGCCTCCCGGCGGACTCCCGGAGCGGGGACCCTCGCGACACGGACCCCTGGGACGCGGACCCCTGGGGCGAGGACGTCCAGCTCGCCCTGTACGTCTGCTACGAGCTGCACTACCGGGGCTTTGCGGACGTCGATCCGGCCTGGGAGTGGTCGCCGCCGCTGCTCGCGCTGCGCGGGCGGCTGGAGCGGGCGTTCCTGGAGGCGCTGCGCCGGGAGGTGGGCGAGCCGCCGCCGCTGGCGGACGTGCTGGCCGGGCTGCTGGTCGAACCCCCGGACGGTGACGGCCCCTCGTACCACCTGCGGTCGGCGGGCACCCGGCAGCAGGCCCGCGAGTACCTGGCGCACCGCTCGCTGTACCACCTGAAGGAGGCCGACCCGCAGATGTGGGCGGTGCCCCGGCTGCCGAACCCGGCGAAGGCGGCCCTGGTCGCGGTGCAGTACGACGAGTACGGGGCGGGGCGGCCGGAGCGGGCGCACGCCGAGCTGTTCGCCGGGATGATGGCGGACTTCGGCCTCGACCCGACCTACGGCGCGTACCTGGACGCGGTGCCCGCGCCCGCGCTGGCCGTCGTCAACACGATGTCGCTGTTCGGCCTGCACCGGTCCCTGCGGGCCGCGCTGGTCGGGCAGTTCGCGGCCGTGGAGATCACCTCCCCGCCGGGCGCGGCCCGGCTCGCCGAGGCGTTCGAACGTCTCGGCGCCAGCCCGCGCGGGACGCTCTTCTACCGGGAGCACGTCCTCGCCGACGCCGTCCACGAGCAGCTGGTCCGGCACACCGTGATCGAGCCGCTGCTCACCCTGCCCGACTGCCCCGCGCAGGAGATCGCCTTCGGCGCACTGGCCTACGCCCGGGCCGAGGACCGGCTGGCCGACCACCTGACGGCCGCCTGGCGCTCCGGCCCCGAGCCCGGCTCCGGCTCCTCGCTGCGCGTCCCCCTGCCCGAGCCCGCACCCGAACCCGCGCCCGCGGCCGGGCCCCGCCCGGACCTGCGGCCGGAAGGAACCCGTCGATGACCGCGCGCACCGAACCGCCGAGCCGGACGCCGGAGGGCTCCGGGGCGTTCCCGCGCCCGCTCGACCGGTCCGGGTACGCGGCCACCGCCGGGGCCGTCGGCACCCGGGCCGGCTGCCCGGCCGGTCCCGGCCTCCCGCGCTCGCCCCGCCCGCCCCGCCCGCCGCGCCCCGCCGCGCACCCGCTGCCGCCGGACGACGCGGGGACGGCCCCGGCCGCCGCCGCTGCCGCCCCCACACCCGCCCCGCCCCTCCGCGACGCGGCCGGTCCCGTCCCGGGGCGCCCGGCGTGAGCACCGCACCGGCCGACCCCCGGCCGCCGCTGCTGCGCTTCGGCGTCGAGGAGGAGTTCCTACTGGTCGGCCCGGGCGGCCGGGTGACCGTGCCCGCCGCCGAGGCCGTGGTCGCGGACGCCGCCCGCATCCTCGGGCCGCGCGCCCAGCGCGAGTTCCTGGCCACCCAGGTGGAGGGCTGCACCCGCCCGGTCCGCACCGCCGCCGAACTGCGCGCCGAACTGGCCGGCACCCGGGGCGTGCTGCTGTCCGCCGCCGACCGGGCCGGGTGCCGGCTCGCCGCCACCGGCACCGCCGTGCTGCCCAGCCGCCACCCGCTGCCCGTCACCCCGCTGCCCCGCTACCTGCGGCTGGCCGACCGGATCGACGGCGTCGCCGACCAGATCGGCGCCGAACTGTGCGGCTGCCACGTCCACCTGGGCGAGCTGACGCCCCGTCAGGCGCTCTTCCTGAACGCCAGGTTGCGCGGCTGGCTGCCGCTGTTCCAGGCGTTCTGCGCCAACTCCCCGTTCTGCGAGGGGATCGACCGGGGCACCGCCGCCCTCCGGCCCGAACGGCACGCCAGTTGGCCGACCGTCGGCCCGGCGCCCGTCCTGGACGAACCCGGCTACCGCGCCGCCCTGGACCGGCTGATCGCGGACGGGGTGATCCTCGACCGCCGGATGCTGTACTGGTACGCCCGGCCGTCCGAGCACCTGCCCACCCTGGAGGTGCGGATCGCCGACAGCAACGCCGACCTGGACACCGTCCTGCTGCTCGCCGTCCTGCTGCGCGCCCTCGCCCACACCCTGCTCGACCCGCGGACCGGGGTCCGGCCGCTGCCCGACGGCCCGCTGCGGTCGGCCCACCGCCGCGCCGCGGCCGACGCCCTCGACGCCCGGCTGCCCGACCCGCTCACCGGCGCGCTCCGGCCCGCCCGCCAACTGCTGCCCGCACTGGTCGAGTTCACCACTCCCGCGCTGCTGCGCACGGACGACCTCGGGCTCGCCCGGCAGCTGACCGCCCGGCTGCTGGCCACCGGCTGCGGCGCCGACCGGCAGCGCGCCGCCCTCGCCCGGCACGGCCGCCTCACCGCCGTCGTCGACGACCTCGCCCGGCGCACCGCCGCGACCGCCGCGACCAGCGGCACCGCCGCCGTCCCGCACTGAACCGCAGCGCCGCCCCGCCCCCGCCCCCGCCCCCGCCCCCCGAGGTGTCGCCCCCGGCCGGTCGGGCATACGCGGACGCATGCTGCTGCTACGACCGCCCGGCGTGTACCCCGCCCAGGGGGACACCGACCTGCTGCTGGACGTACTCGGCCGGGAAGCGCTGCGGCCCGGCGCCCGGTGCCTGGACATCGGCACCGGCTCCGGCGCGCTCGCCCTGGCCGCCGCCCGGCGCGGCTGCCGGGTGACCGCCGTGGACCTGTCGCGGCTCTCGCTCGCCACCGCCTGGCTCAACGCCCACCTGCACGGCCTCCCGCTGCGCGTGCGGCACCGCGACCTCACCGCGCCCGCCCCGGGCGACCGGTACGACCTGGTGCTGAGCAACCCCCCGTACGTGCCCACGCCGCGCCCCGGACCGCCGCCGCCCGGCCCCGCCCGGGCCTGGGACGCCGGGCCGGACGGGCGCCTGCTGCTGGACCGGCTGTGCCGCCGGGTGCCCGCGCTGCTCGCTCCGGGCGGGGTGCTGCTGCTCGTGCAGTCCTCGCTGGCCCGGCCCGAGGCCACGGTGCGGCAGTTGCGCGCCGCCGGGCTGCGGACCGCGGTCGCCGCCCGGCGGCGGCAGGAGTTCGGTCCGGTGATGACCGCCCGCGCACCGTGGTTCGAACAGATCGGGCTGATCGAACCCGGCGTCCGCACCGAGGAGTTGGTGGTGATCCGCGGTGTCCGCGACTGAACCTTCCCCCGCCGCCGGACCGCCCCCGCCCCGGGTCCGGCTGACCGAACGCGGCCCGCTGCTGATCGACGGCCCGGTGGAACTGCTCCTGCCGGACGGCACCGTCCTGCCCTGCGACCGCCCGGTCGTCGCGGTCTGCACCTGCCGCCGCAGCCGCCGCTACCCGCTGTGCGACACCAGCCACCGCCGCCGCGGCCGCGGCGCGGCCCCGTTTCCCCCCGACGGCCCCGGGCAGACGCCCGGATGAACACCGCACATGGACGTACGACGCAAGCGCAGGAGGAGGTGGACGCCGTGGAGCGACTCAGCGTTCCGGTGATCTGCGGATTGTCCGGCGGCCTGGCCATTCCGGCCCTCCAGGTGGTCGAACTGCTGCGGGCGCTGCCCGAGGAGTGGGAGGAGTGGGCGGCCCACGAGGACAGCCGGCTCGACCCGGCGACCACCGGCGCCCTCGCCGACCTGGTCCGCCAGCTCGCCGACCAGATCGACCTCGCCTGCATCGAGATCGCCAGCGACGAGGAGTGACCCCGGAACGTGCACGCCGCAGGTGCACCTGCGGCGTGCACCCCTGCCCGGCGCCGCGCCCCGCACCGGGGGTTCACCCCCGGTGCGCGCCCGGGCGGCGGCGGACGGCGAGCAGGCAGATGTCGTCGAAGGGGTTGGGCGCGCCGAAGCGGCGCAGCAGGTGGTCGAGCAGTTCGGCCGGGTCCGGGTCGGCGCGGTAGTCGGCGCAGGCGTGGAGCAGTCGGCCGACACCGCTGTCCAGGTCGGCCCCGGCCCCGCCACCGCTCCCGGTACCGCCACCGCTCCCGGTACCGCTCCCGGCGCGGTCCCCGCTCTCGGTGCCGCCCCGGCGGCCGGCTCCGCGCCGTTCGATCAGGCCGTCGGTGTAGAGCAGCAGGGTGTCGCCGGGGGCGAGGTGGAGTTCGGCGGTGGGGCGGTGGGCGCCGGGGGTGACGCCGAGGACCAGGCCGGGGGGCGGGTCGAGGCTGCGGGCGGTGCCGTCGCGGAGCAGGACGGGGGGCAGGTGGCCGGCCCGGGCCCAGGCGAGGTGGCCGGTGCGGGGGTCGAGGCGGGCGACGGTGACGGCGGCGATGTGGTCGGCGCGCTGGTGGCAGAGCATCCGGTCGAGCCGGTCGAGGATCTGCCCGGGCGGGGCGCCGTCATAGGCGATCCCCCGCAGCGCGTACCGGAGTTGGGACATCGCGACGGCGGCGGTCAGGCCGTGCCCGGAGACGTCGCCGATGGCGAGCAGGACGGTGCCGTCGGGCAGGTCGAGCAGGTCGTACCAGTCACCGCCGACCTTGCGTTCGCGTTCGGCGGGCAGGTAGCGGCCGGCGCTGTCGAGCCCGCGGACCGGGCGGCCGGCCGGGGCGCGCATCAGGGCCTGCTGGAGGGCGTGGACGGCGCGCTGCTCGTCGCCGGTGCGGCGGCGCTGGTCGGCGAGGCGGTCGCGGGTGTCGCTGAGGGCCTGTTCGGCACGCCGCCACGGGGTGACGTCCTGGACGACGCCGCTGAGGGCGAGCAGGCGGCCGTCGTCGGCGACGGCGGCCTCGCCGAGGGCGCGCAGGTTGCGGTAGCCGTCGGCGGCGCGGACGGCGAAGTCGACGGTGACGGGGGTGCGGCCGTCCAGCAGGGCCAGGGCGGCGGCGCGGACGGGCTCGCGGTCGGCGGGGGCGATCGCGTCGAGGGCGGTGCGCGGGTCGAGGAGGTCGGTTCCGGCGGGGGTGCCGAACAGCTGCGGGACGCCGTCCGAGCAGGAGATCCGGCGCTCGCCGGGGCGCCACTCCCAGGTGCCGACCCGGGCCAGCCGGCCTGCCTGGGCGAGTTGGGCGATCCGCCGGTCGCGTTCGTCGTGGGCCCGCCAGGTGAGCAGCAGGCCGTCCTGGAACGGGGTGGCGCACACCGTCATCGCGCTGGCCCGGGGGCTGCCCGCGACCGTCTCGACGTACCGTTCCGCCTCGCCCCGGTAGGGGATGCCGTCGGCGGCGGCGGTGCGCAGGCGGTCGAACGTCCCGGAGGCGACCGTGCCGGGGTACAGCTCGGTCAGCCGGCGGCCGCGCAGCTCGGCGGCGGACCGTCCGGCCAGGTCGACGGTGGGCGCGTTGGCGTACTCGACCCGCAGGTCGGCGACCTTCCCGTCCTGGCCGCGGACGGCGCGCAGCACCAGCACCGGGTCCAGCAGGCCGTCCAGGACGGCCCGGAACCACGGGGCGTCCACCGGGTCGAACACCTCGGACGGCGCCTCGGGCAGCAGCGCCACGGGCAGGCGCAGCAGCGTGTCGGCGGCCAGGTCGGCGAGCGCGGCCAGGTGGGCCTCGGCGGCCGGGGTGGGGCGGTAGCGCTCCGGCCAGCCGATCTTGAGCGCGCCGAGCAGCCGCCCGCCGGCGTGCAGCGGGAGGGCGCAGACGGTGGTGCCGGGGACCAGGTCGCCGCCGTCCTGCTCGGGGTAGCGGGCCGCGAACTCGCGCCGGTCGGTCACCCACACCGGCCGGGCGGTGCGGACGGCCTCGGTGAGCGGCACCCGGGTGCGCGGCGGAATCCGCTGCCACTGGCTGAGCTGCCGCGACGACACGCCGTGCGCGCCGACCAGCCGCAGCGCGCCGTCCGGTTCGCACACGGCGAGGACGAGCGCCCGGGCGCCGAGCGGGTCGAGGGCGGCCCGGTGCAGGCGTTCGGCCAGCTCGTCGGGGTCGGTGGCGGTGGTGAGCGCGGCGGCGGCCAGGTGGAAGCGGGTGGCCAGCCCGTCCTCGGTCTCCGGCTCGTCCTCGTCCTTGCCGTCCTTGCCGTCCTTGCCGTCCTTGCCGCCGCTTCTGCCCTTGCTCCCGGCCTCGGGCCGTGCCGGTGCGGCGGGCGGTGGTTCGGCGGCACCCGGGGTGTCCACGGCGGGGGTCTCGCGTGCGGTCGGGGGCGGAGCGGCGGTGGCGACCAGGTCGGCGGCGAGCTGCGCCAGCTTGCGGTTCTCGTCCTGGGAGCGGCGCACCAGGGCGTCGAACGCCTGGTCGGGCGTGCAGCCGAGCCGTTCCACCAGCACGCCCTTGGCCTGCTCGATCACCGCCCGGGTGCGCATCGCGGTGCGCAGCCCCTCCAGTTCGGTGCGCAGCCGGTCGACCGTGGCCTCCAGCCCGGACTTCTCGCCGTCCACCGTGCCTCACCGCCTCCGCCGCCCGACCCGCCACCCGTTCCGCCGCCTCCACCCTAGGCCGCCGGGCCACCCCTTTTGCTCCATTCACACCGGTTTGGCCGATGCCGTTCGTGGTGAAACGTGCCGGGAGGGGGACCCCTCCCGCGTACCCACCGAGAAACGGAGAGCCGACATGAGCGACACCAACGGCACCGGCAGCACCGGCGAGCTGCAGGAGCTGGAGGGGGTGACCGTGGCGTTCCTGGTCGCACCCGAGGGCACCGAACAGGTCGAGCTGACCTCGCCCTGGCAGACCGTCCTGGACCACGGCGGCACCCCGCGCCTGGTCTCCACCGAGCCGGGCGAGATCCGGGCCTTCCACCACCTGGACCGGGCCGACTCGTTCACGGTGGACGCGACCGTCGCGGACGTCTCGGCCGGCGACTTCGACGCGCTGGTACTGCCCGGCGGCGTCGCCAACCCCGACTTCCTGCGCACGGACGAGAAGGCCGTGGAGTTCGTCTCCGGGTTCTTCCAGCACGGCAAGCCGGTCGCGGTGATCTGCCACGGGCCCTGGACGCTGGTCGAGGCCGACGTCGTCCGCGACCGCACCGTCACCTCCTGGCCCAGCCTGCGCACCGACCTGGGCAACGCGGGCGCGCACTGGGTCGACCGCGAGGTCGTGGTCTGCACGAACGGCCCCAACACGCTGGTCTCCAGCCGCAAGCCGGACGACCTGCCGGCCTTCGACCGCGCCCTGGTCACCGCCTTCTCCGCCTCGTCGGCCGCCACCACCTGACCCGCTGCCGCCGGGCTTGCCGGGTCCGGCCGGCGGGCGTCCGGGCCGCAGCCGTCCGGGCCGACCGACACCTCGTCGGGCGGCCCGGTCCGGCTGTCCGGCCGCCGACTCGCGGCCCGTCCGCTCAGCTCTCGGCCAACGGGTAGGCGTGCCCGAAGGGGTGGCACAGGCCGGGCGGGTAGGGCTCCAGGAAGCAGGCGACCGTGCCGTGCACCGTCACCCGCAGACCGTCCGCGCTCAGGTAGACGGCGAGGCCCTCATCGGTGGTCTCCGCCGAGCGGTATACCAGCACCACCACCTGCGGGGCGTGCGCCCCCGGTCGCCCGGGGACGGTGATCCGGTAACCGTGCGGCCCTGTCATGACTCCACCTCGGCCCTGCTCGTCCAGGACGTCGTCCACCACGCGCCCATCCCCGCCCCGCGCATACCCCCGGGGTGTTCACCCAATCGCCGCACCCGGCCCGCCCGGTCGGCCCGCCGCGACACCCGCGACGGCGGCGGCGGCCCGGGGCGGACGCACACCCCGCTCCCGCTTCGCCCGACCGAGAACGTGCACCTGTGCGGACCCACCGGGGGCAGCGTGCTCCGCCTCGCCGACACACTCCACCTGTTCCACCTGTTCCACCGGTGCCGCTGGTTCTCCTGGTCCCACGACCGCGCGGACCTCGGCGTCGCCGGGCCGGCGACCTGGCGCTCCATCACCGAACCGACCTGGTGCTCCATCACCGAACCGGCCGCCTCCCCGGCCCGCACCGCTCCTCGGCTGCGCCGAGAGTGGCACATGCCCGTCGCCGATTCCACCCGCCGCCCGCATACCCCCGCCGACCGCACCATCCGGCTCGCGCCCCGTCCGATCGGCGCCACCGCCCGACCGCCCGACCCCCCGACCGCCCGACCGCCCGACCGCCGAGCGGTGGCCGGTCCGGCCGGCCCACCTCCGGCACCGGCCTTCCGCCCGACCACCCGCTCGCCTACTCGCCCACCTACCGAGTCCCTTCATCCGCAGGCGGGTCGGCGCTCCCGCGCTAGCCCTCCCGGCGTACCCGGATCGCGGCCTCCTCCGCCGTCAGCCCGGGGCGCGACCCGGGCTCGTCCTCCTCCTCGCTGCCCGGCTCCCCCACGTCCGGCCGCTCGGCCGCCAGCCGCTGGTCCAGGGACTCGCCGCGGGCCTGCTCCTCGCCCGTCACGCCGAAGGACTCCGCCGCGACCGGCCGGTCGCCGGGGACGGACGGGCGCTGCGGGTCGGCGGCGGCCCGGGCGGTGGGCGAGCCGTCCTCCAGGTCCGGCAGGCCCTCGTCCTCGGGGAACGCCGCCGGGTCGGGCGGGTCGGCCCGTTCGGGGTCGAGCGCGGCGGGGGCGTCCTCCACCGCGTCCGGGCGCACCGGGCGGGACGGGACCTTCGGCGGGCCGGGCGGGTCGAGCTCCCGGGTGACGCCACCGCCGCCGCCCGTGAGCCGCTCGTCCGGCTGGACGCCCGGCACCGGCCCCTCGGCGATCTCGGGCTGCTGCTCGTCGCTGCCCGCCACATTCGCCGTGCCGCCCTTGCCGATCGGGGCGGGCTCGCGCTCGGTGCCGTCGTCGACAGGCTCCCGATCCTCCTCGGGCTCCTGCCAGCCGGTGTCCGCGGGGCCGATCGCCCCACCCATGTCGTGCAGTGGGCGTTCCTGCCGTCCCATCGTGGTGACCTCCCGTCGGGTCCGGTCCGCCTCGGAGCGACGGACCGGCACGTGTGCCAGCGCGCCTGCCCGGCCTCCGCCGACCGGAAACGGGCCCGGTCATCCGCCGTCGAAGCCCTTCCCCGCCGTGACCACGCCGAAAAATTTCCCCTCCTTGACAGAAAAATTTGTCGGTGTGATCCTGGAGGGGTGTTGGACGTCGCCGTGATCGAGGACCCCGCCGCCGCCGAAGCCTCGCTGGACCCGATGCGGGCCCGGCTGCTGGCGGCCCTGGCCGAGCCGGGCTCGGCCGCCATGCTGGCCGCCCGGCTCGGGCTGCCTCGGCAGAAGGTCAACTACCACCTGAAGGAGTTGGAGCGGCACGGCCTGGTGGAGCTGGCCGAGGAGCGCCGCAGGGGGAGCATGACGGAGCGGGTGTACCGGGCCACCGCGGCCTCGTACGTGATCTCGCCGGCCGCGCTGGCGGCGGTCAGCCCGGACCCGTCGCGTTCGCCCGACCAGCTCTCCGCGCGCTGGCTGCTGGCGCTCGGTGCCCGGATGGTGCAGGAGGTCGGCTCGCTGCTGACGGGCGCGGCCCGGGCCCGGCAGCGGGTGGCCTCGTTCGGGATCGACGCCCGGGTCCGGTTCGCCTCGGCGGCCGACCGGGCGGCGTTCGCGGAGGAACTCTCGCAGGCGGTCACCGCCCTGGTGGGCCGCTACCACGACGAGTCGGCACCGCAGGGCCGTGTCCACCGGGTGGTGGTCGGCCTGCACCAGGTCCCGGACACCGCACCCCCCGGCGCCCCGCCCCCGACTCGGAACCCGTCCTCGCACCCGTCGTCCCCGCCCCCGTCCCCGACTCGGACCCCGCAGGAGGGCTGATCCCGTGCCGCACCCCTTCGAGCTGGAATTCGAGCTGGCGCTGCCGGCCGACCCGGAGCAGGTCTGGGCGGCGATCGCCACCGGCCCGGGCATCGACGCGTGGTTCATGGGCCGCAACGAGGTGGACCCCCGGGTCGGCGGGACCGCCGCGGTGGAGACCGGCGGCCACCGAGCGACCTCGACCGTCACCGCGTACGAGCCGGGCAGGCGCTTCGCCACCCGTACCGAACCGGGCCCGGACGGCCGGTTCATGGCCTTCGAGTACCTGGTCGAGGGCCGCGACGGCGGCAGCACCGTCCTGCGGGTGGTGCACAGCGGCCTGCTCGGCGACGACTGGGCGGACGAGTACGACGCGCTGCGCAGCGGCTGGCCGTTCCACCTGCACACCCTGCGCGAGTACCTGGCGCACTTCGCGGGCCGCACCGCCGTCCCGGTGTTCGCCGTCCGCCCGACGGCCGACCGTCCCGCCGGGGAGGTCAGGGCCGCGCTGACCGCCGCCCTCGGCCTCCCGCCCGACCCGCCGGTCGGCGCCCGGGTGCACGCCGAACCGGCCGGACTGCCGCCGCTGGACGGCGAGTTGGTGTGGTCGGACGGCGAGCGCTTCGAGGTCCGCACCGCCGACGGGCTGTACGCCTTCCTGCACCCGGCGGGCGTGCTGCTGCTCTTCCACCACCTGTTCGCGGAGCCGGCCCCCGACGCCCGCACCGCCGGGAGCGCCTGGCAGCACTGGCTGTCCGCCCTGCCCGTCCCACCCGCCCACCGCCCCTGACCCCGCCCGCCCGCACCGCCACCCGTAGCACCGACAGAACCACCGACAGAACGAGGTACCCCCGATGCGCACGCTGATCAGCACCGCTTTCGTCTCCCTGGACGGCGTGATGGAGGCCCCCGGCGGCGAGCCGGGCTACCGCAACTCCGGCTGGACGTTCAAGGACATCGACTTCGTCCCGGAGGCGTTCGAGATCAAGGGCCGGGAGCAGGAGCAGGCCGGGGCGGTGCTGCTGGGCCGGGTCAGCTACCAGGCGTTCAGCCCGGTGTGGCCGGGCATGCCGGAGTTCGCCCGTTACAAGGTCCTGCCGAAGTACGTGCTGTCGACCACCCTGGGCCCGGACGGCCTGGTCGACGACTGGGGGCCGACCACGATCCTTCGCTCGGTGGACGAGGTGGCCGCCCTGAAGGAGACCGAGGGCGGCCCGATCGTCGTGCACGGCAGCGCCCGCCTGAACCACGCGCTGTCGGACGCGGGCCTGGTCGACCGCTACCACCTGCTGGTGTTCCCGCTGCTGCTGGGCGCGGGCAAGCGGCTGTTCAGCGACACCGACAAGGACGTGCAGAAGCTGGAACTGGTCGAGTTCGCGGCCTTCTCCAACGGCGTGCAGAAGAACGTCTTCGACGTGGTCCGCTGAGCCGCCCCGCGTTCCCGGCTCCCGGCGCTCCTGACTCCCCGCGCTCCCGACACTCCCCGCCACTTCCAAGGTAGCGCGCACGGGGGGCCTTGCCGCAAGGGCCCCGTGGGGGCGCAGAATGTCCGGTCGGCGATGGGAAGAAGCGAGAAGTCCGGTAGGTGGTGTTTTCTCACCCGCCGGGCGGTCGAGGAGAGTTGATGATCGACGTGCTGGTGGTCGGCGGCGGGCCGACCGGGTTGATGCTGGCGTGCGAGTTGCGGCTGCACGGGGTGGGCGTGGTGCTGCTCGAACGGCTGGCGGCGCCGACCGGGGAGTCCCGGGGGCAGGGGTTGCACGCGCGCAGCGTGGAGGTGATGGACCAGCGGGGGCTGCTGGAGCGGTTCCGGGCGGTGAGCGAGGAGTTCCGGGTCGGCGGCCTGTTCGCGGGGGAGGCGCGGCCGTGGCCGGAGGGGATGGACACGGCGCACCCGTACGGGCTGGCGACGCCGCAGCCGGTGACGGAGCGGCTGCTGTGGGAGCGGGCCGGGGAGCTGGGCACGGACGTGCGGCGCGGCTGCGAGGTGGTCGGGCTGGTCCAGGACGGCGAGGGGGTGGAGGTCGAGTTGGCGGACGGGGCGCGGCTGCGCTCGCGCTGGCTGGTGGGGTGCGACGGCGGGCGCAGCACGGTGCGCCGGTTGGCGGGGGTGGCGTTCCCGGGCGAGCCGGCGACGGTGCAGACGCTGCTGGGGCAGATGGAGGCGGCGGAGGACCCGGAGCGGATCGCCGAGGTGGTGGCGGAGGTCCGGCGCACCCAGTTGCGGTTCGGGCTGCACCACGAGGGCGGCGGGGTGTACCGGGTGATCGTTCCGGCGGAGGGGGTGTCGGAGGACCGCGCGGCGCCGACCCTGGAGGAGTTCCGGGCCCGGCTGCGCGCGGTGGCGGGGACGGACTTCGGGGTGCACTCGCCGCGCTGGCTGTCCCGGTTCGGGGACGCGACCCGGCAGGCGGAGCGGTACCGATCGGGCCGGGTGCTGCTGGCGGGCGACGCCGCGCACGTCCACCCGCCGACGGGCGGCCAGGGGCTGAACCTGGGCGTGCAGGACGCGTTCAACCTGGGCTGGAAGCTGGCCGCCGAGGTGGCCGGCTGGGCCCCGCCGGGGCTGCTGGACACGTACCACGCGGAGCGGCACCCGGTCGGCGCGGCGGTGATCGCGCACACCCGGGCGCAGATGACGCTGCTGGGCACGGCACCGAGCGCGGTGGCGCTGCGCGGGGTGTTCGCCCGGCTGATGGACTTCCCGGACGTCAACCGGTACATCACCGGCGTCATCTCGGGCGTCGACCTCCGGTACGACCTCGGCCCGGGCCCGGCCCTGCTGGGCCGCCGCCTGCGGGACGTGCGGCTGGTGGACGACCCGGGGGCGGGGCGGCTGTACGAGCGGATGCACGCCGGGCGGGGCCTGCTGCTGGACCGGACGGGGCGGCTGTCCGCGGACGCGGGCCTGGACGCGGGCGGCTGGAAGGACCGGGTGGACGTGCTGGTGGACGGCTGCCCGGAGCTGCCGGCCCCCGCGGTGCTGCTGCGCCCGGACGGGCACGTGGCGTGGGTCGGCGGGGAGGCGGCGGAGGCGCCCGGGGCGGAGCCGGGGGCGGGGTCAGCGGGCCCGGACGGGCTGGTGGCGGCGCTGGAGCGCTGGTTCGGCCCGGCGCGGTGGGCCTCGGCCTGAGGCCCGGTCGGCCTCGCACGTTCGCGGCTCCCGCCAACTTCCCCGTCCGGCAGGGAACTTACCGGAGCCGTTCACTCTATGGAGTGCATTGATCACCGAACGTGGCCGAACCCGGTAAGCGGACCGGCCCGCCCGACTCCCCTCCTTCGAACCGGCCGACAGCCGGCCGCGACCGCACCGAAGGAGACCGCTCCCATGACCGTCGTCCCGCTCGACCCCGCCTCGCCCGCCTCGCACGCCGTGGGCATCGACTTCGACCAGACGCTGGTCGCGCACGACGACGGCTGGCAGGACGGCCGGATCTACGGCAGGCCGGTCCCGGGGGCGATCGAGTCGCTGCGCGCGTTGAAGCGGGTCCGTTCGGTGTTCATCATGACCGCCCGCCCGCGCCGCTTCCACCCCGCCGTGGCGGGGTGGCTGCGCGAGCACTCCGGGCTGGAGACGCTGGTGGACGAGGACCCGGAGCGCGCCTACTGGCAGGGCGACTGCCTGCTGGTGACCAACAAGAAGCTGGGCGCCGCCGTCTACATCGACGACCGGGCGATCCGCTTCACCGGCGACTGGACCGCCGCCCTCACCCAGGCCCGCCACGCGATCGGCCTCCCCGCGACCCCGTCCTCGGCCGCCCGCCCACCGCGCGGCACACCGGCCGGCCCGGCCCGGCACTTCCCCGGCCGCTGCTGACCCGCCTCCGGTGCACCACCGGCCCTCGACGGGCGGGCCGCTGACACGCCGTCACCGGACCTGCCGCCGCCCCGGCGGGTCCGGCACACTGCTGACGGGGGGTCGGGAAACGTCCGGGAGGAGTGCCGTGTCCACAGCGAAGGCCGTCGGGGCGAGTACCGAGGACGGCGACCCGCTGGCGCTCGCGCTGTTCGGGCTCACCGTGGTCAGCGGGCTGATCGACGCCGTCAGCTACCTCGGCCTCGGGCACGTCTTCGCCGCCAACATGACCGGCAACGTGGTCGTCATCGGCTTCGCCCTGGCCGGGGCGCCCGGCTTCTCCGTCCTCGGGTCGATCACCTCGCTCTCCGCGTTCCTGCTCGGCGCGGCCCTCGCCGGGCGCCTGACCGCCGGGCGGCTGCGGTTCGCGCTGGTCGCGGAGACGCTGCTGCACCTGGCGGCGGCGGGCGTGGTGTTCGCCGCCGGCACCGGCGGGGACGTCCAGTACGGGGTGATCGCGCTGCTGGCCGTGGCCATGGGCATCCGCAACGCGACGGTCCGCAGCCTCGGCGTCCCCGACCTGACCACCACCGTCCTCACCATGACGCTCACCAGCCTCGCCGCCGAGCCGCACTCGCCCCGCCGGCGGCGCCGCGTCCTGGCCGCCCTGACCATGCTCGCCGGTGTCGTCCCGGGCTCCGTGCTCGTCCTGCACGGGCAGACCGGCTGGGCCCTGATCGCGGCGGCGGCCCTCACCGCGGCCACCTGGGCGCTCTACCGCGAACCGGCGGACGGTTCCCACGGCGCCTGAGCGGAGGCCGTTGGCCCCGACCGCCGGTCCCGACCACCGGTCTCAGCCGCCGGGCCTGCGCCACAGGACGGCCTCGCTGCCGGGCTGCCGCACCGAGAACCGGCCGGACGGCGAGAACTCCCGCAGCAGCGCGCGCAGTTCGGCCTCGAAGGCGGGCAGTCCGGTGCCGAACAGGTGCGGCGCAGAGGAGGACAGCGACAGCACGCCCGCCACCACCTGGTCCGCGTCCCGCTCCAGCGCCTGCCCGCCGGGGACGACCAGCCGCTCGGGGCCCAGCAGCCCGGCCCGGGCGTACACCCGGGACTCGCCGCCGGGCGTGCCGTGCGGCAGGACGCCGCGCCCGGCCCGGCGGACCGGGCCCAGGTGGCGGCGCACCAGGGCGTCGATCGCGGGCTGCGGGACGGGCGGGTACGGCAGCGGGGCGGGGTCGGCGGGGAGCGGCTCGGACTTCCAGTCGGCGAGGTGCACCAGGGTGCCGCCGGGGCGGAGCATGTCGCGGGCGGTCGCGGCGACCGGCTCCCGGTCCATCCAGTGGAAGGACTGGGCGAACGCGATGATGTCGAACGTCCCTAGACCGTACGGGAGTTGCTCGGCCCGGGCGTGCACCCAGCGGGTCCGTCCGGCGAGTCCGGCGCGGGCGGCGGACCGGGCCGCCTCGGCGACCATGGCGGCGTCCGCGTCCAGCCCGACCGTCTCGGCGAACCGGTCGGCGAGCCCCAGCGCGAGCGTGCCGGGCCCGCAGCCGACGTCCAGCAGCCGCCCGGTGCCGTCCAGCCGCAGCGCCCCGGCGAGCGCGTCGGCCAGCCCGGGCGCGTACGGGAGCCGGCCACGGGCGTAGTACGGGGCCGCCCCCGCGAACAGCGTGTCGTCCCATTTCCAGCCTTCGACCACGCGTCCCGCCGCCTTCCGGTTCCGTTCTGCCGACGTCCGATCATGACGCGGAACCGTCCGGCGCGCCCCGCCTTTTCGCCGACCGTCCCGCTGTTCACCCTTTCCGGCGATCGGCCGGCATGCGTGCGCCCGGGCGGCCAAGGAAACCACCCTTCCAGGCAACGGCGTTCACCGAGCCGGTCTCCAACCTAAGTCCCGCACAACAATCCTGACGTCGCATCAGCGCGAAACCCGGACAGCGCGATCCGGTCACGCTTCCGGCCAAGTGGTCCAGACCATTGACCGGGGCGGCCGCACCCCAGCAGGATCTTGCACGCCGGGACGGCCCTCGCTCCCCCGGCCCGGCCGCTCCCCGCCCCGGCGGCCCCGCCGCCGACGTCCCCAGGAGTTCCGATGGCCCCGCGCCGCGCCGCCCGAGCACTCACCGTCACCGCCCTCGCCGGCGCCCTGGCCCTCACGCCGACCGGCCCCGCCGCGGCGTCGTCCCCCGTCGCCGACCTGAGCAGCCTGGGCTGCCCCGCCGCCTACGCCAACAACTACGGCGACGGCCAGTTCCAGCAGTTCCGCACCTCCACCTACGTCGCGGGCAACGGCTTCCGACACGGCGTCTACGACATCTTCTTCATCAACTGGTCCGGCCGGCGCCACCAGGGCAGCGCCGACTACATGTGCTGACGCCCGGGCGACCCGGTCCGGCCCGGTCGACACCGGTCGGCGTCGCCCCCGCCGACCGTCCGGAGGAGGATGTGCGCACCGGCGGCCCGGAACGGCTGCGAATATCGCCCCCGGGGCACCGCTATCCGAACGATTTCGGCCGGGATCGCCCCTTTGATCATGGTTTGGTCCCGGCGCGGGAGAGTCCAGGACGTGGCCCGGGCATGGCCCGGAGCGGGTGGGGGACGTAGTCTGCGGGCATGACTGACGCCGCACACCTCACCCCCCAGGTCGCCTTCGAGACGCTGCTGGCGGGCAACCGCAGGTTCGTCGCCGGTTCCCCGAACCACCCCAACCAGGACGCCGCCCGCCGCGCCCAGACCGCGCCGTCCCAGACCCCGTTCGCCGTGCTGTTCGGCTGCTCCGACTCGCGGCTCGCCGCCGAGATCATCTTCGACCAGGGCCTCGGCGACCTGTTCGTGGTCCGCACCGCCGGCCACGTACTGGGCCCCGAGGTCCTCGGCAGCATCGAGTACGGCGCGAGCGTGCTCGGCACGCCGCTGGTGGTCGTCCTCGGCCACGACTCCTGCGGCGCCGTCGGCGCCACCCGGGAGGCCGTCGCCGCGGGCTCCAGCGGCGAGGGCTTCGTCCGGGACGTCATCGAGCGGGTCACGCCCAGCGTGCTGGCCGCCAACGCCGCCGGCTACACCGACAACTCCGACTTCATCGACGAGCACATACGGCACACCGTGTCCCTGCTGGTGGACCGCTCGCACACGCTGGCGGCCGCGGTCGCCGCGGGCACCACCGCCGTCGTCGGCCTCTCCTACCGCCTGGTGGACGGCACCGCCCACCTGGTCACCACCCGCGGCCTGGACCTCCCGGCCCCGGCCGCCGCCTGACCCCCGTCCGTCCTCCGGCGCTCCCCCGCAGCCCCGTCCCGCACCCCGGGCCGGGGCTGCGGCGTTCGGCGGGCACCACCCCCGACCCGCACCTCCCCTCCCCCTCCCGGGTGACGCGGATCACAGCGGGGCGGGCGGAGGAGGCGAAATGCGTCGGCGCGCAGGGCGGTTGACGGGTGGGACCAGCTGCACACGGGCGTCCGCCGCCACCGACCGTGAGGAACCTCGATGACCGTCACCGAGCCCACCCCGGGCACCGACTCCGCCGACTCCGCGGGCTCCACCGCCTCCCGGGCGGCCGAGGTGCTGTCCCGGCCCGTCGCGATCAACGGGCTGACCGTGCCCAACCGGATCGCGATGGCGCCGATGACGCGCCAGTTCTCGCCCGGCGGCGTGCCCGGCGAGGACGTGCGGGGGTACTACGCCCGCCGGGCCGCCGCCGGCGTCGGGCTGATCGTCACCGAGGGGACGTACGTCGGCCACGAGTCGGCCGGCCAGAGCGACCGCATCCCGCGCTTCCACGGCGAGGAGCAGCTGGCCGGGTGGGCCCGCGTCGCCGAGGACGTCCACGCGGCGGGCGGCACCATCGTCCCGCAGCTGTGGCACATCGGCATGGTGCGCAAGCAGGGCCAGCAGCCGTTCCCGGACGCCCCCGCGATCGGGCCGTCCGGCATCCGGCTGGACGGCACCGAGGGGACCGGGCAGGCGATGACCCGCTCCGACCTGGACGCCGTGATCGGCGCGTTCGCCGAGGCCGCGGCCGCCGCCGAGCGGATCGGCTTCGACGGCGTCGAGCTGCACGGCGCGCACGGCTACCTGCTCGACCAGTTCCTGTGGGCGGGCACCAACCGCCGCACCGACGGGTACGGCGGCGACCCGGTCGCCCGGACGAAGTTCACCGCCGAGCTGGTCGCCGCGGTGCGCGCGGCCGTCTCGCCCCGGTTCCCGGTCATCTTCCGCTACTCGCAGTGGAAGTCCGACAACTACGACGCCCGGCTCGCCGAGACCCCGCAGGAGCTGGAGGCGGTCCTCGCCCCGCTCGCCGAGGCCGGCGTCGACGCCTTCCACGCCTCCACCCGCCGCTACTGGACCCCCGAGTTCGACGGCTCCGACCTCAACCTGGCCGGCTGGAGCAAGAAGCTCACCGGCCTGCCCGCCATCACCGTCGGCTCGGTCGGCCTCGACGGCGACTTCCTCGGCGCCTTCGCGGGCGAGGGTGCGCCGGTCCAGGGCATCGACGACCTGCTCGACCGGCTGGAGCGCGACGAGTTCGACCTGGTCGCCGTCGGCCGCGCCCTCCTCCAGGACCCGCAGTGGGCCGCCAAGGTCCTCTCCGGCCGCACCGCCGACCTCCGCCCCTACGACGCGGCGGCGGCCCGCACCCTGCACTGACGCCGCCCCGCCCGTCCCCCTCTTCGCCCGTGGGCCGCTCGGCCGGATGACCCCGCCGAGCGGCCCGCGGACCATTCGGAGCGCCGGTCCGCCCTCACGTCCGGTCCTCCGCCGGTCCTCCTCCCACGCGGCCGGCAGGGTGCGGTACCCGCGCAGCGGGGAGCGGGCCGGCAGGACGTCGGGCACCGCCATCAGCGCGACGCCCGCCCACAGGGCGGTGGGCGCCGACCAGGAGGCGGCCGGCGGACCGCCCGGCAGCGCGCCCCGCTCCGCCGGCGCCGGACGCGCGGCGGCGATCCGCAGGAACAGGAAGTTACGTGGTGCGGAGCAGGTGAACGCGACCGCTCGCGCGAAGGCTTGACACCCGGGTCACCCCGCGCTTCTTTGGGAGCGCTCCCACGCAGCTGGCCCACACAGCCGGCCCACGTCGCTGTCGCCCACGGAACGAGGAGGCCCCTCTTGTCCCCCCGCACACGGTTCACAATCAGGCTGTTCGGTCTGGCGCTGTCGGCCGCGCTCGCCCTCCCGGCGGCGGCGGCCCTGCAACCGGGCACCGCCCAGGCGGCCGGAGCCGGTTCGACCCAGGTGTACCAGGCCGAGGACAGCGCGCTGAACGGCGTGACCGTCGGAACGTCGGTCACCGGCTTCCAGGGCACCGGTTACGTCGAGGGCTTCGACCAGTCGAGCGACAGCCTGACGGTCACCGTGCCCGACGGCCCCGGCGGCCTCTACAGCCTGTCGGTCCGCTACGCCGGACCGTACGGCGACAAGAAGGCGAACCTGCTGGTCAACAACGGCACCGTGGGGGAGATCGCGCTTCCCGCCACCACCGGCTGGACGGACGTCGCGGCCGGCAACGTGCTCCTGAAGGCCGGCGCCAACACCGTGACGATCAGCAGCGACTGGGGCTGGTACCTGGTCGACTCGATCTCCCTCACCCCGGCACCCGCCCGGCCGCCCCACGCCGTCACCGGGGAGCTGACCGACCCCCGGGCCACTCCCGAGGCCAAGTCGCTGATGAAGTACCTGACGGCGCACTACGGCAAGGACATCCTCAGCGGCCAGCAGGACTCCGCGGACGAGCGGTGGATCGAGGCCAACGTCGGCAAGGCACCGGCCGTCGAGGGCCTGGACATGATGGACTACTCCCCCAGCCGGGTGGAGCGCGGCACCACCGGCCAGGACACCGACAACGCCATCGCCTGGGACAGGCGCGGCGGCATCGTCGCCTTCTGCTGGCACTGGAACGCCCCCAGCGGCCTGATCGACCAGCCCGGCAAGGAGTGGTGGCGCGGCTTCTACGCCGACTCCACCACCTTCGACGTCCAGGCGGCCCTGGCCGACCCGACCTCGAACGACTACAAGCTGTTGCTGCGCGACATCGACGCCATCTCCGTCCAGCTCAAGCGGCTGCAGGACGCGGGCGTGCCGGTCATCTGGCGGCCGCTGCACGAGGCCGAGGGCGGATGGTTCTGGTGGGGGGCCAAGGGGCCGGAGTCGGCCAAGGCCCTCTACCGGCTGGTGCACGACCGGCTCACCGGGGTCGACGGCGTCCACAACCTGATCTGGCAGTGGAACTCCGTGGACCCGGCCTGGTACCCCGGTGACGACGTGGTCGACATGGTCAGCGCCGACTCCTACCCCACGGCCGGCGACCACGGCCCGGTGGCCCTCACCTACGACCGCGAGCTGGCGCTGACCGGCGACACCAGGATCGCCGCCCTGTCGGAGGTCGGCACCGTCCCGGACCCGGACCTGCTGCGCGCCTACCGGGCCGACTGGTCGTACTTCGTGGCCTGGTCCGGTTTCGAGCAGGACGGCGGCAACAACTCGCCGGACTTCCTGAAGCGGGTGTACGACGACCCGTACGTCATCACCCTCGACGAACTCGGCGACTTCAAGCACACCGGCGGGGGTACGGGCGGCGACACGACGGCACCCACCGCGCCCACCGGTCTGACGGGCACCGCGACGGCCTCCGGCGTGGCGCTGTCCTGGACCGCCTCCACCGACGACACCGGCATCGCCGGCTACGACGTCTACCGCGGGGGCGGCAAGGTCGCGAGCGTCACCGGCACCTCGTACGCGGACACCGGCCTGACCGCCGGGACCGCCTACACCTACACCGTCAAGGCCCGTGACGCGGCCGGGAACGCCTCCGCCGCGTCCGCCCCGGTCACCGTCACCACGTCCGGCGCCACCGGGCCGGGCGACAAGGGGTGCACCGCGACCTACACCACCACCAGCGACTGGGGCAGCGGCTTCACCGCCGCCGTCACCGTCAAGGCCGGCACCTCCGCGGTCACCTCCTGGAAGGTCACCTGGACCTACGGTGGCGATCAGCGGATCACCAACACCTGGAACGCCACGGCCGGTCAGACCGGAGCGTCGGTCTCCGCCGTGAACATGGGCTACAACGGTTCCGTCGCCGCGGGGAGCAGCACGTCCTTCGGCTTCCAGGGCACCCGCACCGGCGCCAACGCCGTACCGACGCTCACCTGCACCGCGAGCTGAGCCCGCCCTCCGTCGCCCCTGCTCCACCGGCACTGCGGTCAGTTGCCGGTGGAGCGGCGCCACGGTCCGCCCCTCGCCCCGAACGCCCCGAACGCCCCGAAGACACCCCGCCTTCGTCAGCCGAAGGCCATCCGTCCAGCAACGCGCCAGAGGCCGACTTCCCTGCTCAGTCGGCCCGGTGGGCGGCGATCAGGTCGCGGTACCAGGCGAACGACGCTTTGGGGGTGCGTACTTGGGTGGTGAAGTCGACGTGGACGAGGCCGAAGCGCTGGCTGTAGCCCTCGGCCCATTCGAAGTTGTCGAGGAGGGACCAGGTGCAGTAGCCGCGGACGTCGATGCCGTCGGCGGTGGCGCGGGCGAGGGCGTCGAGGTGGGTGGCGAGGTAGTCGATGCGGAAGGTGTCGTCGAGGGTGGCGTCGGTGGAGCAGCCGTTCTCGGTGATGGTGACCGGGGGGAGGGCGGTGCCGTAGCGGTCGCGGAGGGCGAGGAGGAGTTCGTGCAGGCCCTCGGGGACGACGGGCCAGCCGAAGTGGGTGCGGGGGACGCCTTCGACGGGGGCTTCGGCGAAGGGGAGGCCGGGGTCGGTGGGGGCGGCGATCCGGGTGGGGTTGTAGTAGTTGACGCCGAGTCCGTCGAGGCCGGGGGCGGCGATGAGGGCGAGGTCGCCGTCGCGGACGGCGCCGCCGAGGTCGGGTTCGGGGCCGAGGCCGTACGCGGTGAGGTCGGGGTAGCGGCCGAGGAGGAGGGGGTCGGTGAACAGGCGGTTGTGCAGGGCGTCGTAGGCGTCGGCGGCGGCGACGTCGGCGGGGTCGGGGGTGGCGGGGCGGACGGGGGTGAGGTTGTTGGCGATCAGGACGTCGAGGCCGCGGGTGCGCAGTTCGGCGGCGGCCAGGCCGTGGGCGAGGAGTTGGTGGTGGGCGGCGGGGAGGGCGTCGAGGACCAGGGCGTGGCCGGGAGCGTGGATGCCGAGGGCGTGGCCGTAGACCAGGTGGACGAAGGGCTCGTTGAGGGTGATCCAGGCGGGGACGCGGTCGCCGAGCCGGTCGGCGGCCAGCGCGGTGTAGTCGGCGAAGCGGTGGGCGGTGTCGCGGTGCAGCCAGCCGCCGGTGTCTTCGAGGGCCTGCGGGAGGTCCCAGTGGAAGAGGGTGGGCAGCGGGGTGATGCCGGCGTCCAGGAGGCCGTCGACCAGGCGGTCGTAGAAGTCGAGTCCGGCGGGGTTGGCGGGGCCGCGGCCGGTGGGCTGGACGCGCGGCCAGGCGAGCGAGAACCGGTAGGTGTCGAGGCCGAGTTCGCGCATCAGGGCGACGTCCTCGGGCCAGCGGTGGTAGTGGTCGCAGGCGGTGCGTCCGGTGTCGCCGTCCCGGATCGCGCCGGGCCGTGCGCAGAAGGTGTCCCAGACCGACGGGCCCCGGCCGTCCTCGTCGACCGCGCCCTCGATCTGGTACGCGGCGGTGGAGGCGCCCCAGCGGAAGCCGGCGGGCAGGTCGTAGCGGTCGGTCATGGGGGTCCTTCCAGACGGCACGATCCGGTAAACGCGAGGAGTGCTCATATTAGGGAGCCCCGCCCGCTCGAAGCCAGGGCCGGGAGCAGGACCGGGGGCGGAAGCAGAGCCGGGGGCGGGGGCGGGAACAGAGCCGGGGGCGGGGGCGGGAACAGAGCCGGGGCCGTCTCCCGGGTGCTGAACGGCGACGGGCCGACCGCCCGGCCACCCTCTACACCCGCCGCGAGCGCCTGGCCGGCTACCGCGAGGCGCTCGACGCCGCCCGGCTGCCCCACGACCGCGCGCTCGTCCTCGACGGCCGCACCGAGGCCGAGGCCGCCGACGCCGTCCAGCGCGTCCTGCGCGCCCCGCAGCCGCCGACCGCGATCCTGGCGGCCCACAACTTCGCCGCCATGGGCACGGTCCTCGGCACCGCCCGGGCCGGCCGGCGCGACGTCGCGCCCGTCTCCTTCGACGACCTCCCGTTCGCCGAGGTCCTGGAACCCGCCGTCACCGCCGTCGCCCAGGACCCGGTCGCCATCGGCACCGCCGCGGCCGGGATCGCCCTGGCCCGCCTCGACGGCGACCACAGCCGGGCCCGCACGGTCACCGTCCCCACCCGCCTCATCCCCCGCGGCTCCGGCGAACTCCCGCCGCACGACCGGTAGTTCCGCGCCGCCGCCGCAGCAGCAGCGACCGGGGCCGGCCACCCTCCCCGGACGCGCGCGGGCCCGCTCAGGACGGTGCCGGGACCATCCGGTGCAGGCCCTTGCGGTCGTAGTAGCGGGTCATGGCGAAGCCGAAGACCAGGGCCACCGCGAAGCCGAGCAGGATCATCAGCCAGGCCCGGGTCAGGCCGGCGTCCGCGCGGGCGTCAAAATAGAGGATCGCGCGGACGCCGCCGGCGACCTGGCGCATCGGCTCGAAGGCGCCGAGGAAGCGGTAGAAGGACGGGGTGGCCTGGAGCGGGATGGTGGCACCGGAGGAGGGCAGGGCCAGGGCGATGAAGACGAACATCGCGACCAGCTGGCCGATCGAGCCGAACGCCGCGTTGATCGCCTGCACGCCCAGGCCGACCGTGAGGCAGGCGCAGAACGAGAAGACCCAGAGCAGGGCCGGGTGCGGGGCGTCCATGCCGAGGATGCCGATCGTGGCCAGCATGATCATCGAGGCGGTGACGGCCGACAGTCCGGCCGTCATCGCCATCTTCACCACCAGGGTCTGGGTCCGGCTGATCGGCAGCGTCGGGCGGCGCGAGTGCCAGGGGCCGATCTCGCTGTCCGCGTAGCCGAGCGCCGCGTCCACGCCGTTGTGCACCAGGTTGGCGCTGAGGAAGCCGGCCAGCACCAGCAGCAGCGTGTAGTAGAAGGCGCTCAGGCCGAGCCCGGTGTGCCGGGCGATCGGGTGCCCCTGCCGGACCTGCACGTCCACCGGGTCGGCCAGCAGCAGTTTCGAGGTGGCGGGCGCGTCCGGCGCGGCGGCCGTCAGCTGCTCGCCCAGCCGGGTCGAGGAGCGGTGCGCCGCGAGCTGGGTGATCTGTCCGGCCAGCGAGGACGCCAGCGAGCCGGTGCCCGGGTTGGTGAGCGTCAGCAGCACCGGCCGGGCCGTCGCCTGACCGGTGGTCAGCGCGGCCACGCTACGGGTGAAGTCCTCCGGCACCACCAGCGCCCCGTACACCCGGCCCGAGGAGAGCCGGTCCTGCGCCTCGGCCATGGACAGCCGCTGCCACTGCACCTGCCCCGGCGGCGTCCCGGCCGCGACCGCGTCCGCCAGCTCTGCGCCCAGCGGCGCCGAGCGGCCGGGCAGCGGCGGCCCGGCGTCCGAGTCGACCAGCGCGATCGGCATCCGGTGCAGGTCGTCCTGCGGCGACAGGATGCCGCCCATGTACAGCAGCGACAGCACCAGCGCCACCAGCGCGCTCAGCACCCCCGGCACCAGCCACAGCCGCCACCGGCGCAGCACCCGCGACGCCGGTGCCTGCGGGACATGCTCGGTCGGGGGGATTCCGGTCGCCATGCCACTCCCCGCACTCGTCGCCCCGCGGCCCCCGGCCGGGAGCCCTGCCGACGATAGGACCCGCGGGCACCGCGACCGGCCGCGACACCCGCCGGGCTCACCCCGATGGGCCAGTCGGTCGGGCCCGGCCGTTACGGTCGCGGCGCGGTTCGGGGACGGGCGGCGGGACGGCGACGGTGGAGCGGACAGCGGGACGGCGGCGGCGCGGTTCAGGGCACGGACGGTGCGGCGGCGGCGGCCGGACGGGTCCGGGAGCGGGCCGCGAGCAGGCGCAGCCCGAGGGTGGTGCCGAGGACCGCGCCGAAGCCGAGGGAGGCGGTGGTCAGCAGGGCGCTGGCGAAACCGGCGCCCGCGCCGCCGGTGCGGGCCGCCGCCGCGGCGAGCGACTGGAAGACCGCGGGGCCGGGCAGCAGGGCGCCGGTGATGCCGCACAGGATCATCACGGTGGGGGTGAGGTGCAGGCGCGGCGCGGCGAGGGCGGCGAGTAGGGCCAGCAGCGCCGAGGAGCAGAACGCGGCCGGGGCGGCGGGCACCGGGAGGGCGGTGTGCAGGACGAGGTTGGCGGCCCCGGCGACCAGCCCGGCGGCGGTGGCCGGCAGCAGCAGGCGCGGCCCGCCCCCGTTGAAGGCGGCGTTCCCGGCCGCGCCGACGGCGGAGGCCAGCAGCACCACCGGCGGGGTCAGCGCGGCGAAGTGCACGTAGTGGGCGCTGTCGGCCCAGTCCCGGACGGCGAGGCCGGCCAGGGCGGTGCCGCCGAGCAGCCCGGCGAACAGGGTGGCCACCGTGATCAGGCGGCTCGCGGCCATCAGCGCGTAGCCGTTGACGGCGTCCTCGGCGAGCGAGACCACCGACAGGATCGGCAGCAGCAGCACCAGCACCGCCGCGGCGGCGGCCACCGCCTCCCGGCCGGTGAGGACGTCGAGTTGCAGGAGCAGCGTGCAGGCGCCGACGGTGGCGGCGCCCTGGGCGGCCGACCGGTAGAACGGCTGGAGCCCGGCCCGGCCCAGCAGCCACCCCAGCCGGCCGGAGAGCAGTTGCAGGACGAACGCCGTCACCACCGCGCCCGCGGTGCCGCCGGCCTGGAGGCTGATCGAGGCCGCCAGGGTGGCCCCGCCGAGGGCGCCGGCGATCCACGGCCGCCGGGAGAGCCGGTCGGAGTCGGCCAGCAGGCGTTCGGCCCGGGCCAGCGGCAGGCGTCCGGAGCGGATCCGCAGCACCAGCCGGTAGAGCCGGTTGAGGTCGTCCAGGGAACGGCTCTCGTCGGTGCGGGTCACCCGGGTCATCGACGTCGGCCGGCCCTCCGCCGGGCGGTGGTAGAGGGTGATCGTCCGGGCGGTGATGTCCACCTGGAGGTCGTCGTGCGGGCCGTAGGCGGCGGCCACCGAGGCCAGCGCGGCGTCGACGGCGCTGGTCTCGGCCCCGGCCTCGAACAGCCGCTGCCCCAGCGCCAGGGCGAAGCCCATCGCCCGTTCGGCCTGGTCCGTCCCTTCGGCCTGCTCCGTCCGGGCCGCCTCCGGCTCCGTCGGTGCGCCGGCCTCCCCCGTCCCGGCCGACGCCGTCCCGGTCGGTGGCGTCCCGGCCGACGCCGTCCCGGTTCGCTGCTCCGCCGGCCCGTCACTCACCCCGTCGCCTCCGCCCGCCCGTGCACCGGCCACTGCCGCCGAGGGAGAGCGTACGGTCGCGGCCCGCCCGGACCCGGTAACGACCTGCCCCGGGACGCCTCTGCGGGCGCGATGTCCGCGGAGCCGGCTTCCTGGGAGGCGAGGCTTCGAGCGAGGGGTCCGCCGACCGAGTGCCACCGTCGGGCGCCCGCCGCTCCGCCCCGGAAGGCGACCACCGTGCACTCCTCCGAAGACCCCCGGCCCGCCCCCGCCGACCCTGCCGTCGCCACGGTCCCCGACGGCGTCGGACCGGGCGTCGGGGACGCGCCCCGGCGGCCGGCTGAGGCGCGGCGAAGAGTGTGGCGAAGTTCCTGGTCCGCGAGGGCGAATAGCTGGACGAGCCGCGCGCGATCATGAGGATGAACCACGAGGACGGCGGCTTCGACCGTCCCGGCTGCGTCTGGCCGGACGACCTCAAGGGGTTGAAGCTCGACCTCTGCGAGAACGGGATCAAGCACGTCAGCTGGGAGATGGCCCGCAAGCGCGTGGACCGCGCGTCCTTCGCGGCGCACACCGTCACCGAGCTGTCGGAGTGGAGCGACTTCGCGCTGGAGGACCGGGGCCGGCTGACCGAGCCGATGGTGTACGGCCCGGAGACCGACCGGTACCGGCCGATCGCGTGGCGGGACGCGTTCGAGCTGGTCGGCCGGACCCTGCGGAAGCTGGACGACCCGAACCGGGCCGCGTTCCACACCTCCGGACGGCTGGGCGACGAGGCGACGTTCCTGTACCAGCTGATGGCCCGTGAGCTGGGCACCAACAACCTGCCGGACTGCTCCAACATGTGCCACGAGGCCGGCGGACGCGCCCTGCAGGCCGCGCTGGGCACCGGGAAGGGGACGGTGGACCTCAAGGACTGGGAGACCGCCGACGCCCTGTTCGTCCTCGGCGTGAACGCCGCCTCCAACGCGCCCCGGATGCTCACCGCGCTCGCCGCGGCGCACGAGCGGGGCGCGCGGATCGTGCACGTGTCGACCGAGCTGAACCGCAGCCACCTCGTGCACGGGCGGTGGGCGCTGATCCTGCCCTGCCCGGGCCGCACCGAGAAGGACCGCCGGCGCGGCGGCGAACAATCCAGCTCCGCCGAGGACTCGATGAGCATGGTGCACCTGTCCCGCGGCATGAAGCGCCCGCCTCCCCGCTGCTGCTCTCCGAGCCCGCCATCGTCGCCGGGATCGCCCGCGCGGCGCTGCCGGACAGCGCCACGCCCTTGGGAGCGGTACGTCGAGGACCACGACCGGATCCGCGACACCATCGCCGAAGTCCTGGGCGGGTTCGAGGACTTCAACCGACGAGTGCGGCTGCCGCTGGACTTCCGGATCAAGCAGCCCGCCCGCGACGGCTCCACCCGCTCGCTGCACGGCTGCCTCGCCGTCCCGTACGACATCCCGCGCGGCTGCGCGGTCGGCCCCGGTTCGACCACCGCCGCCGGCTCCGGCGGTGGGGCACGGGCGGGCATTCATAGGATTCTCAGAGCATTCCAAGCTTGGCCCCGGAACTGACGCCGCGCCAGAATTGATCGCAGCTCATCAAGTCGGGCGGTTCGCCGTCCCGGTGCACGCTCCCAGCACCCGTTCCAGGTCTCGTCCCCACACGAGGAGTTCCCATGACCGAAGACCTTTCGCGGCTCGCCGAACGTGCCCGACCCATCCTCCTGGGCCTGTGCAGGATCGTGGTGTCCCTGCTGTTCGCCTGCCACGGCGCGGCCACCCTGTTCGGCGTCTTCGGCGGTGCCCACGGCAAGGCGCCGCAGGTCGGCGAGTGGCCCGGCTGGTGGGCTGCGCTGATCCAGCTGGTGGGCGGCGTACTGGTGCTGCTCGGAATCGCGGTACGGCCCATGGCGCTGGTGTGCTCGGGCTCGATGGCCTACGCCTACTTCAGCGTCCACCAGGAGCACGCCCTGTGGCCGATCCAGAACGGCGGCGAGCCCGCCGCGATGTTCGCCTGGGCGTTCCTGCTGATCGCCGCCGCCGGCCCCGGCGGCCTCGCCCTGGGCAGCCTGCTGCGCCGCCGCGAACGGGTGGCGAGCCCCGCCGTCGCCTGACCCGCCACGCCGGAGTGGCCCCGGCCCCCGGCCCGGGGCCACTCCGTTGCGTGCGGGCACCCCCTGGACCCCGTCCTGCTACCGGTGGCGGACGCCCATGCGCGGTGACGGTCCGGCTCTCGCAGAAACTCGCCGAACTGCTGCCCGCCCCCACCACTCGCCGGGCCACCCCGTACGCCGCCCAGCACGTCCCCCACGCCCTGCGCCGCGCAGCACCCCGCCCGGCCCACGGCCCGCCAGACCCCTCCGGCCAGGGCTTCCCGTCGCGGAACGGCCCCGGAACCGGGGCCCTCAGGCCGCCGCCGACGGGACCATCGACCCTGTGGCGACGGGGCCGCGACGCACGACCATGGAGCGCCGCCACCCGGCGGGGGTCGCGCCGCTCCCCGGACGCTCCCGCGGGGTGGCCCGGCGTGCCCCGCCGCCAGTGTCGCCCCGGGGCCCCCGGACGGACGGCCGCGTCGGTCCCCGGACACCCGACGGTAGCTTGGGCAGCGGCGTCACCGACCCCACCCGCTCCACCGAGACCCACTCGCCGACCGGTTCGACCCGCCCCCGGCCCGGCCTCGATCCGGCCCCGCACCGGGTTCGGGCCGCAACCAGCTTGCCGCTACAGCCAATTGCGGCGCTTGAAGATCAGGTAGAGGCTGACGCAGACCACGCCCATCAGGCCGATCGCGAAGGGGTAGCCGAACATCCAGTGGAGTTCCGGCATCTCGTCGAAGTTCATGCCGTAGACGGTGCCGATGAGGGTGGGGGCGAAGAGAATGGCGGCCCAGGAGGAGATCTTCTTGATCTCGTCGTTCTGGGCGTGGCCGGCCTCGGCGAGTTGCTTCATCTCCTCGTTCTGGCGCTGGGAGACCAGGGTGGCGTTGACGGTGAGGATGTTCTGGAGCATCTGGCGGAAGCCGTCGACGCGTTCGGCGGCGTAGGTGGCGTGGTCGGCGACGTCGCGCAGGTAGCGCTGGAGTTCCTCGTCGGTGCCGTACTTCTGGAAGCCGCCCTCCAGGGAGCGCATGATCTCCAGCAGGGGGCCGGTGGCGCGCTGGAAATCGATGACCTCGCGGGAGAGTTCGTAGATGCGGCGGGAGACCTCGGGGTCGCCGCCGAAGACCTCGGTCTCGATCTCGTCGATGTCGTGCTGGAGTCCGGCGATGACGGGGGCGTAGCCGTCGACGACGGCGTCCAGGACGGCGTAGAGGACGGCTTCGGGGCCGAGGGCGAGCAGTTCGGGGTCGGCTTCGAGGCGGCTGCGGACCATGGAGATGTCGGGCGACTGGGAGTGCCGGACGGTGAGGACGAAGTCGGGGCCGACGAAGAGGTGGATCTCGCCGAAGTCGACCTCCTCGACGTCGTCGAGGTAGCGGGCGGCGCGCAGCACGACGAACAGGGTGTCGCCGTAGCGTTCCAGCTTGGGGCGCTGGTGGGCGACGATGGCGTCCTCGAGGGCGAGTTCGTGGAGGTCGAACTTCTCGGCGGCTTCGACGAGTTGGGCCTCGGCGGGGCGGTAGAGGCCGATCCAGGCCATGGTGCCGGGCTTGCCGGGGAGTTCGCGGTAGATCTCGGCGAGGCTGGTGGGTGTCTCTATCCGGCGGCCGTCGCGGTAGACGGCGGCGTCGACGACGGAGCGTTCCAGCGAGACGGGTTCGTCGGGGTGGGGGTGCTGTTCGGAGCGCGGGTCCATCGAGTGCTCGGGGGCCGCGGTGCGGTCGGCGGGCCGCGAGGCGGGACGGCTGAAGGGTCGCTTGCTCGCGCGCACGGCGCGCACACGCCAGTCGGACACGGCGGTACCTCCACGGTTCTGGTGCCGCCGGGCCCGGACGGACGCGGACGGGCGGGCGGGGCGGCGGGCCCCGGTGGCGGTCGCACGCGGGCGCGGGGCGGGGCCGGGCGTGAACGCGGGGGTTCAGCGGGCGGCGCGGCGCGGGCGGTGGTGCCGGGGGCCAGGAGCGGATGAGAACGTCCCGGAGCGGGGCCGACTTCGACCCGGACTACTGCGCTCCACTGCTCTCACCTCCCGACGCTCCGGACGCCCGGGGGCGTCACGACCGCGGCCCAGTGTAGCCCCGTCGGCCCCGCCCGCCGCCCACCCGCGCCGCGCGCCCGCCCGCCAGGTCCCGGCAATCACGTGGCGCCGACCGCCCCGGACGGGCCACACTCGGGCGCATGACCGACGATTCCCGGCCCCCGGCCGAAGACCCGTCCGCGCGGGACGTGCGGGCGCTGCCGGTGCTGCTGGGGTCGGCCGGGCACCCGGACGCGGAGGTGCGCCGGGCGGTGGCGAAGGCGCTGCCGTTCGCGGGCGAGCCCGTCCCGGACTCGCCCCGGGTGCGGGCCCTGCTGGCGCTGTGCCGGGACGAGGACCCGGGTGTGCGGGACGCGGCGGTGTTCTCGGTCGGCACCCTGGACGAGGCGTACAGCCCGGCGGTCCGGGCGGCGCTGCACGAGCGGCTGGACGACGAGGACGAGGACGTGGCGGAGGAGGCGGTCCGCGGCCTGGCCAACCGCCAGGACGTCTCGGTGCTGCCCCGGCTGATCGACCTGCTGGAGACGTACCGGCGGCCGCACGCGCTGACGCTGTCCGCCGCGGCGGTCCTCGGCCGCCCCGAACTGCTGCCCGTCCTGGCCGCGTTGGCGGCGGAAGACCCGGACGATCCGGGGATCGCGGCGGCCTTGGAAGCGTGCGACCCGGTCCGGCGCGCGGAGCGGTCCGCTCTGGCCTGGCGCCTGCTGGAGGAACTGGACGTCCGGCGGCCGGACTTGGACGCCGCGCTGGTCTGGCCGCGGTTCTCCGCGGACCTGCAACTGGAGATCCACCACGGCTCCGGTCCGCTCGCCTACCACGCGGACGGCCTGTTGGACCGGGCCGGGCAGGACCCGTCCCGGGCGGCCGCCCTGGTCGACGCCGAGTGCCCGCCCGGAGGTGGCTGAACCGGGCGCGGCGCCGCCGCCCCGGGGCGGGCGGGGGGCAGCACACCGGACGTACCGTCATTGAGCGGATGAAAGGGGCGTGCGCGGGCTCGGCGGCTCGCCTCCGTGCGCCGGTCGGGTGAGGGTGTGGGAGGGTTTTGGCCGGGAATGCCCTGGGTTGCCGGAACCTGACGCACCACCGGAGCGTGAACGAGTGAGCACCCCTCCCCCGCCCGACCAGCAGTCCACCGACTCGCAGGCGACCGCCCACCAGCCCACCGTCCCGCAGCCGACCGCCGCGCCGCAGCCGACCGACCCTGCGCAGGCGCCGGTCGTGTTCGACGCGCCGTTCTCGGACCGTTCCCAGTGGGCGGCCGGCGCCTCCTCCGCGTACCCGCGGGGCGGGCGGAACCCGGACGACAACAAGCTCGACCACCTGGTGCCCGGTTACGGCCCGGACGGGGACCGCTTCACCGCGGTGCGGGAGAGCGCGCGCAGCTGGCGGACGCCGCTGGTGACCACCGAGGGCACCGCGGGCGGGTTCGAGCTGCGGACCGGGGACCGGCTGGAGGCCCGCTGCCAGGTGACGGCCGACCAGGGCGTCTGGCCCGCGATCTGGACCTGGGGGCGGGACGTCGCCCCCGGCCGGTCGCAGCCCGGCCACGGCGAGGTGGACGTGATGGAGTACCACGACGACCACCCGCGGATGCTGGAGCTGAGCAACCACGTCCGCCCCGGCGACCCGGCCTACCTGGACGACCTGGTGACGCCGGGCCGGTGGTTCACCCTCGCCTGCCTGTTCGGCCCCGACTCGGTCCGCTGGGAGCTGGACGGCCGCGAGGTGTACGCCGACGGCCGGGGCGTCGGCTCCGGCTGGCGGGCCTGGATCATCGTCAACCTGTCGGTCGCGGGCGGCCGTTGGGGCCACCGCAGCCCCCGCGCCAACAGCGGCCGGCTCTCCTGGCGCTGCCGGGACCTGACCGTCCGCCGCCCGCACTGACCCCGCACCGTCGGCACCGCCGTCGGGCGGCGGCGCGCCCCGCCGGCCCGGCAGCGCGGCCGGGGACCCGGCGACGGGAGCCCGCCGTGACGTGACGGGGCCCCGCCGTACCGCGACGGTCGCGCCCTACAGCTCCAGCGACCCGGTAGCGGCGCAGCCACCCGCCGGGCGGCGGCACCACGTCGCCCGCGTTGCGCAGGTCCCGTCCGGGCGCGTCGGCGACGGCGTCCACCGCGGCGGTAGGGTCGAGCAGGTCTCCGAACCCGCCCACCGGGCCGCCCGAGCGGACGTCAGGCCGACGCCGACGCCGACACGGGCACGGGCACGGGCACGGGCACCGGTGCCGGTGCCGGTGCCGGTGCCGACACCCGGTGCTCGGCGAAGCTGCGCGCCGTCGTCACCCCGGCCGCCCAGCGCAGCGCCTCCGGCCGGACCGGTTCGCCGCGCAGCAGCCGCAGGTACTGGCCGACCAGGTCCGCGCCCGCCGCCAGCGAGATCGGCAGGCCGCCCGAGCAGCGCGGGTTGACCTCCACCACCCGGGCCGGGCCGTCCTCCGCCAGGAAGCCCTGGACGTTGACCAGGCCGGTCAGGCCCAGCGCCCCGGTCAGCTCCGCCACCAGGACGTCCACCCGCGGGTCCGCGAACGTCGTCCCGCGGGTGGCGATGCCGCCGCGCACCTGGGTCCGCCAGCGCGGCACGGCGGCGTGCACGGTGCCGTCCCGGCCGATCAGGCAGTCCGCGGTGAACTCCCGCCCCGGCAGCAGGGTCTGCACGATCGGCTCGGGGACGCGGCGCAGCAGGGTCGGGAAGTCCGCCGGGTCGTGCACCGCGTGGACGTCCCGCGAGCCGCGCCCGCGCCGCGGTTTGACGATCCACGGGCCGGGCAGCTCGCCCGGCCCGCCGAGCGACGTCCCCGGGGCGGGGATGCCCTCGACGGCCCGGGCGAAGGCCCACTTGTCCAGGCAGGCGGTGACCGTCTCCGGCGCGGGGAACCAGGCCGCGACCCCCTTGTCCGCGAACTCCCGCTCCCGTCCGGCCAGTTGCTCCAGCTCCTCGCCGACCGTCACCACCAGCGCGTCGCACCGCCGCTCGACCGCGGTCGCCAGCAGCCGCTGCGCGAAGTCCGCCTCGCCGGCCGCCGGGAGCAGCACGCCCTCGTGGCCCAGGTGCAAGCCCACCCCGTGCGGGTCCGCATCGCCCACCACCGGCACCAGGCCGGCCCGGGCCGCCTCCCGCGCCAGCACCACCCCGGCGGGCCCGCCGCCCCCGGTCACCAGCACCCGCACCGTCATCGCTCCTCCACCTCGTCCGCGTTGTCCGTCTCGTCAGCCCCGCCCGCCCTGTCCGCCCGGTCCGTCTCGTCAGCCTCGCCCGCCCCGCCCGCCCGGTCCGCCTCGGCCGTGCCGCCCGGCCGTCGCGGGCGGCGTCCGATCCGCAGCGCGACCATCAGCAGCACGGCCAGCAGCAGCATCAGGTAGGACCAGAGGGTGCCGCCCCAGTCGTGGAAGCCGACCATGGTGGGGATGCCGTAGTCCTGGCCCACCCAGAGCACGGCCACCAGCCGCGCCAGGTTCGCGGTGGCGAACAGCGCCGCCGCCGCGACCGCCCCGACCAGCCGTCGGCGCCACGTCCCGCCGAGGATCAGCAGCGAGACGCCCGCGCAGGCCGTCACGACGGTGAGCGCCGAGCAGGACGGGGTGATCCGGATGAAGAACGGCTGGTACCCGTGGAAGCCGTGCACCAGGTCGGTGCCGGGCAGCTGGCGGACCATCGACAGCCCGCACCAGCGGGCCACCGTCCCGGTCGCCGCCGCCTCCGCCCGGGTGACCGGACCGGCCGCCCAGTGGCCGAGGGCGAGGGTGGTGGCGATGACCGCCAGGACCCGTAGCAGCGGGGCCAGCGGCCGGGCCGGGCCGACCGCCGGGCGGGGCCGGGACGGGCGCGCCGCCCCGGGGAGGGTCGGGAGTCTCACAGCCGGGCCCCGATCGCCGCGTTGGGGGCGGCCGCGGTGCGCTCGGTCTTGACCCAGGAGTACGCGGAGCCGACCCGCCGGTCGATCAGGGCCCGGGTGCACAGCAGCATGGAGAGCACGAACAGCGCGGGGAACAGCAGCAGTAGGAAGACCTCCCGCCGCCGCGTCCCGGCCCGGACGAGTCCGCCGCCGATCTCCAGCACCGGCCCGGCCAGCATCAGCGGGGCGACCGGCCACAGCGGCACGGTGAGCGCCAGTCCGGGCCAGGAGGCTTCGACGCCCGCCAGCAGCAGGGCGACGGCGCACAGCACCGGCACGTGGTAGAGGTACAGGAACAGCAGGGCCTCCACCTTGCCGAGGACGCCCAGGTGCCGGGAGCGCAGCAGCGCGTCCCGGTGGTCGGCGCAGACCTGCTGGTGACCGCGCGCCCAGCGGTAGCGCTGGCGCCAGTAGCCGCGCAGCGTGGTGACGGCGAGTTCGGTGTCGACGGCGTCCTCCGCGTAGCCGACCCGGCGGCCGGAGAGCCAGACCCGGACGGTCAGGTCGGTGTCCTCGGTGACGGAGTCGACGTTCCAGCCGCCGAGTTCGCGCAGCACCGAGGTGCGCACCGCGCAGTTCGCGCCGCCGTACGCGGGCAGCCCGAAGGCGCTGCGTCGGCCGGCCATGTTGACCAGGTAGCCGCACAGGTAGTCGACGGCGACCAGGCGGGCGATCAGGCTGTCGCCGGGGTTGCGCACCACGCAGCGCCCCTGCGCGGCGGCGGTGCCGGGGTCGTCGAAGGCCCGTACCAGGGCCCGCAGGCAGCCGGGTTCGGGCTGGTGGTCGGCGTCGAAGACGACGGTGATCTCGCCGCGCACCAGTTCCAGCGCCTCGTTCAGCGCGGCGGACTTCCCGCCGACGGCGTCCGCGGCCCGGCGCAGCACCCGCCAGCGGGGGTGCGCCTCGGCGGCGCGCTCCAGCAGGGTGCCGGTGTCGTCGGCGGAGCGGTCGTCGACGAAGACCACGTCCAGCCGGTCGGCGGGGTAGTCGAGGGCGGCCAGCGCGCGGGTCAGCCCGTCCACCACCCGGGCCTCGTCGTGGCAGGGCACCAGCACCGTGACGCTCGGCAACACCCCCTGCTCGTCGGCCGGTTGGGGACGGGCGTGCAGCGCCCCGGCGAGCAGCACCAGGTGCCGCAGCAGGTAGAGCCCGAACACCCCGGCGAGGAAGCCGGCCAGTGCGTGGTGCGCCCAGGCCGGGCGCCACCCCAGCAGCCCGGCCGCCGCCAGGACCGCCGCCACCGGCACCACCGCCGCCGCCACCGTCGTCCCGACCGTCGAAAGCGCCCACCGCGCCCGCTTCACAGCGCCTCCCGTACGGCGTCGAGCGCCTCCGCGACCGTCCCGAAGGACGCCGACTCGCTTCCGTGGTCCGCCTTCTGGCGGTACTCGCCCTGCCGGACCCGGAGCACCGGGATGCCCAGCCGGGCCGCGCCCGCGACATCCTTGTCGGGCCGGTCGCCGACCATCAGCGCCTCGCCGGGCGCGCACCCGAGCAGGGCCAGCGCCTGCCGGAAGCCGTCGGGGGCGGGCTTGCGGGCGGCCCGCCCGCCGGGCAGTTCGTCGGTGCACACCACGTGCGGCAGCAGCGGGGCGAGGCCGGTGGCGGCGAGTTTGGCGCGCTGCTGGGCCGGGTTGCCGTCGGTGAGCACCACCAGCGGGACGGCCGCGGCGAGCCGGGCCAGCCGGTCGGCGACGCCGGGGTACGGGTCGAGCCGCACCGGCCGGAACTCCCGGAACACGTCCACGAGTTCGGCCGCCGTCCGGGCCTCGTAGCCGCCGACCCGCTCCAGGGCCCGGTCCACGATCCGCCCCCGGTCGCTGCCCTGGGCGCACACCTCGGCCAGCGCGGCGCGCAGGGCCGGGCGCAGCGCGGCGGGGGCGGCCTGCGCGACCGCGTCCCAGGCGGCGGCGAGGAACTGCGCCTGCGGGTAGAGGGTGTCGTCGAGGTCGAGCAGGACGCCCCGGCAGCGCACCCCCGCACCGGAACCCACCGCCCCCGCACCGGAACCCACTACCCCCGCACCGGAACTCACGTCCCCCGCACCGGAGTCCGCCGTCGGCGTCATGCCCGGACCTGCCGGGGGACGGCGGGCGCGGCGGGCGCGGTGACGGTGAGGGTGAGCAGGCTGCGGGTGGCGGTGAACGCCTCGGCGGCCTCCAGCCGGCCCTGGAAGCCGCGGAAGCGGGCCTGGGCGGCGAGCGCGTCGAGGTCGACCCGGCGGGAGCCGACCACCTGGGAGAGGTGGTGGCGCAGCAGGGCGAGCTTGCCGGGGACGTGCCCGGTGACGTCGCTGTAGACGGTGGGGTGGAAGTCCAAGGTGGTGGGGCCCTCGTAGTGCAGCAGGTGGGGGTGGGTGCGGGCGGCGGCGACGGTGGCGCGGGCGGCGGCGCGGTGGTCCTGGTGGGAGTCTTCGGCGGCGTGGGTGAGCACCAGGTCGGGCCGGAACTCGGCGAGGACGTCCTCGATCCGCCGGGTGAGCGCGGCGTCGTGCGCCAACTCGCCGTCCCGGAAGCCGCCCCGGTACAGTCGGGCGCCCAACTGACGCGCGGCGGCCTGCTGTTCGCGGTCGCGCAGGGCGGGGTCGCCGGGGCCGAGGCGGCCGTCGGTGAGCACCAGCAGGCCGACCTCGGCGCCGTCCGCCCGAGCCTTCAGCAGGGTGGCGCCGCAGCCGAGTTCGATGTCGTCGGGGTGCGCGCCGACGGCGAGGATCCGCATCAGGCCGCCCCCGGTCCGGGTTCGCGCAGCGCGAGCCGGTCCGCGCGGTGCAGGGTGGTGACGAGGGCGGCGATCCGCTCGCCGGTGCGCCCGTCGCCGTAGGGGCAGGGCAGGTGGGCGATCCGGCGCTGTTCGGCGGGGTCGAGCAGCCGTCGGGCGGCGGCCACCGCCCGGGCCGGGTCGAGTCCGGCGAGCGCGGCCTGGCCGAGGGCGACGCCCTCGGGCCGGGGGGTGCTCTCGCGCAGCACGACGGCGGGGACGCCGAACCAGCCGGCCTCCTCCTGGAGGCCGCCGGAGTCGGTGGCGACCAGCGCCGAGGTGGCGATCAACTCCAGCATCCGGCCGTGCGGTTGGGGTTCCAGCAGCTCGATGCCGGGGTGCCGCAGGCCGTCGGTGAGCCGGTGCGCGGCGAGCCGGTCGGCGGTGCGCGGGTGCAGCGGGAAGACCACCGGCCCGCAACTGTCGGCCAGCGCCCGGACGGTGGCGACCAGCGCGGCCAGCCGTTCGGGCGCGTCCACCGTGCCCGGGCGGTGCGCGGTGACCAGGACGCCGCGCCGCCGCTCGACCGGCACCGCCGCCACGCCCGAGGTCCGCAGCACGTCCAGCACGGTGTTGCCGACCACGTGCACGGCGTCCGCCGGGACGCCCTCGCGCAGCAGGTTGTCCCGGGCGCCCTCGGTGGGGGCCAGGTGTACGGTGGCGAGGTCGGCGGCGACGGTGCGGTTGTTCTCCTCCGGGGAGAGCGGGTTGTGCGAGCGCAGCCCGGCCTCGACGTGCGCGACGGGTACGCCGTGCCGCCGGGCGGCGAGCGCGACCAGCGGCACCGTCCAGGTGTCGCCCTGGACGACGGCCAGGTCGGGGCGCGGCCCGGCGGCGAAGTGGGTGAGGGCGTGGGCCAGCAGGGCGCCGGTGCGGGCGGCCTCGTCGCCGGTCAGCTCCCAGGACTCGTCCGGGGGGAGGCCCAGGTCGGCGAAGAAGGAGCCGGCCATCCGCCGGTCGTGGTGCTGGCCGGTGGCGACGACCCGGACGCCGGCCCCGGCGGCGCGCAGGGCGTGCACGACGGGGGCGAGCTTGACGATCTCGGGGCGGGTCCCGGCGAAGACGGTGAGCTGCGGGGCCCGGCCGGGACGGGTGGTCCCGGCCGGGGTCCGCCGGTGTGCGGCGTTCATCAGGAGACGGGGACCTCGAGTCCGCTGCGGTGCTTCTGCCAGGCTGAGTAGCCCGCGTACCCGGCGCCGGCGGCGAGCGCGGCGCCGGCCAGCAGCGCGCCGGAGCCGAAGGCGGGGGTGTCGACGGTGGCGGCGGTGCGGGCGATGGTGACCCGGTCGATCTCGGTGCCGGCCTTGGCGCCCTCCACCGAGATGCCGCGCACGGTGAGGGTGGCGGTGCCGCCGGGGGCGGCGGGCTTGACGTCCACGGCGAGCAGGTTGTGCCCGCGGTAGCGCACCCGGGACCAGTCGACGGCCTCGGTGACCTTGCCGCCGGCGCCGAAGTAGCCGGCCGCGACGCCGGAGGCGTCCTTGACGTTGCCCGCGTAGCTCTCCGGCCCGTTCGAGGGCAGGCTGTACAGGTTCGCGCCGCCGCCGCCCGCGACGATGTAGGTGGTGCCGTCGGTGACGGGGCTGACGGTGTCGCCGACGCCCGCGGTGCGGGTCGGCTTGCCGCCGCGGATCGGGTCGGTCCGCTCGTACATGTGGTTGTGGCCGTTGATGACCAGGTCCACGTTGTACTTGTCGAACAGCGGGGCCCACTTCTCCCGGACGCCGCCGTCGGAGACGTGGCTGGTGGTCACCGCGTAGGCGCAGTGGTGGAAGAAGACGATGACGAAGTCGATGGCGGGCTTGGCCCGCAGGTCGGCGAGGGTGCGCTCCAGCCAGCTGGTCTGGGCGCCGCCCGAGTAGTCCTTGTTGGCCGGGATCTCGTAGGAGACGTCGTTGGCGTCCAGCGACAGCACCGCGACGTTGCCGTAGGTGAAGGCGTACACGCTGGGGCAGTTGGCGGGGCCGTTGGTCGGCAGGTCCAGGCGCTTGGCGTGGCCGCCGTAGCCGTTGGGCGAGTACCAGGCCTCCATGTCGTGGTTGCCGGTGGCGACCATCCACGGCACGGACTGGGCGACCGGCTCGATCTGCTTGAGGTAGCCGTCCCACACCGCCGGGTTGTAGCTGTCGTTCAGCTTGCCCTGGCCGTTGGGGTCGGCGTAGCAGATGTCGCCGGCGAGCAGGTGGAAGACCGGGTTCTGCGCGGTGATCTGCGCGTTCTCCAGCGCGGCCTGGGCGCTGGCGCCCTGGTCGCCCATCGCGGTGAAGGTGAACGGCTTGAGGCCGGAGCCGCTGCCGGCGGGGCCGGTGGTGAAGGAGTTCACCGGGCCGGACGCGGCCTCCAAGCCCTCGTGGCCGACGGCGTAGTAGTACGTGGTGTTCGGTTCGAGCTTGTCGAGCGCGGCGTGCCCGTAGTACTGCTCCAGCGGGGCGCCGGTGCCGTAGTCGCTGTGCAGGTTGCGGATCTCGGCCTGCACGGTCTGGCTCAGGTCGGTGGGCGAGGTGCCCACCCGCAGCACGGGGTTGGTGACCGCGGACGGCACCTGCCAGCCGACCCGCATCTGGGTGGCCGGGTCGTTGCCGAAGGCGAGGTGCCGGCCGAACGGCACCACGGCCGAGCCGGGCGTGTCGGCGTACGCCGGGCGGCTGAGCAGCATCGGTCCGGCCGCGACGGCGGCGGCGCCGAAGATCCCGGCCCGCAGCACGCTGCGCCGCGACACGCCCTTGCGGACGTCCTGCCAGTACTCGTACTGCTCGGCGATGGTCATCTCGTCGGCCCGGCGGCGCGACACCCGGAAGCCGGGAAGGTCCACGGGATTTCCCTTCGTGGTGTGGTGGTGCGGAAGCGGAACCTCGCCTTCGCCCGATGGAGGTTCACGCCCCGAGATGACCTGTTCGGAGACGGCCGGTGAACATTCATCCGATCAGATCGGACGCTCCGGTGAAGATCGCCTGAATGCCACCCGACGGTCCCCGGCGGCACCCCCCTCTCGCGCCCGCCGCCCGGCGGTGGTGAACTGTTGCGGTGAGTGATCAGCGCGACAGCACCGAACCCCCGCTCCCCGGCACGGCCGTCGAGCGCCGCCCGGCCCCCGTGGTCCGCTGCCGCCGCTGCCACCGCCCGCTGCACAGCCCCGAGTCCCGCTGGGAGAAGCTCGGCCGCCACTGCGCCGACGCCCCCGAGCCCACCCGGGTCTACGTCATCGACCAGGACCACCTGCCGGGCACCTGACCCCCCGTCAGCCCCCGCCCGTCCGCACCGGACCGCACCGGACCGGCGAGGGCCCCCGCTCACCCCGCCGTCGCCCGGACCGCCCGGCTCCCCCCGCCTGCCAGCACGTCCTCGCACCCGCAGCCGGGCCCGGTGGCCGGGTGGGTCGGGGGGCCGTCGTACCCGGCGCGGCGTTCGCGGTCGGCCAGCGCCCCGGCCAGGACGGCCCGGTGGACGGCCCGGGCCAGCCGGGCGCCCCAGCGGGAGCGGGGGCCGCCGAAGGGCTCGACCGCCGCGCCCGGCCGCGGGGCGCGGACCGCGACGCAGACCGCGTCGGAGGGGGTGCCGGAGCAGTCGTACCCGGCCTCCAGCAGGGCCTGGACCTTGGCCTCGGTGGCGGTGGTGAGCAGGTTGAGCAGCCCGGCGTCGGAGAGCGGCGCGGGGACGACGGCCAGGATGTTGATGGTGCCGGGCGCGTGGCGGGCGGCCGGGACCTCGGGGGCGGCGGCCCAGGTGGGGACGCCGATGCCGGTGGTGACCACGGCGGTGGCGCCGCCGTCCCGGGCCCAGGTGCAGGCGTCCACCTCGGCGGCCGTCATCAGGCCGGTGCCGGGGCCGGTCAGGCCCTGCGCGGCGGCGAGTTCGGCCAGGTGCAGGGCCGGGTCCATCCGCCCGTACCCGGCCCGGACCTGGGCGTTGAGCACCCAGTGCCGCTCGCCCAGGCCGCCGCCGAGGACGCCGGAGCCGGCCATCCGCCAGCCCGGCCCGGCCCGCCACACCAGCAGGTGCCGGCACGCCCCGTCCTCGATCCGCCCGGCCCGCTGCACCGTCACCACCGGGGCCGCCGGGTCCACCAGGTCCCCCGCGTCCACTCCGTCCGCCGCGTCCGCCCGGTCCGTCCCCTTCACCCCGTCCGCCCCGTCCGCCGCGTCCGCCACCCGCTCCTCGCTCATGGTCCGCCAGCCAACCACACCGCGGCGGCCGGGATTCGCCCCGGCCCGACCGGATGCGGCAGAGTGGCGTCATGACCCCGCCCCCCGCCGCGCCCGCCGCCCGCGCCGCCCGCGCCCCGGCCGCCGGGGCGCGCCGCCGGCCGGTGCAGCAGCGCAGCCAGGAGCGCTACGAGCGGCTGCTGGACGCCTGCGCGGGGCTGCTGGACGAGACCGGGCCGGCCGGGCTGACCACCAAGGAGGTGGCGCTGCGCGCCCGGGTGCCGATCGGCACCCTCTACCAGTTCTTCGCGGGCAAGGAGGGCCTGCTGGCGGCCCTCGCCGAACGCAACCTGGACCGCTTCCTGGACGGCCTGGCCCGCCGGGTCGCGGCGGCCGGCTCCCCCGACCTGGCCGCCTTCACCGACCACGCGGTGGACGAGTTCGTCACGATGAAGCGCTCCGTGCCGGGCTTCGGTCACCTGGACTTCGGTCTGGTCGGCACCGTCCCCGCCGAGGTCGACGAGCTGCACCTGCTGGACGCCGAGCTGGACAACAACGCGGCGGTCGCCGTCCGGCTGCGCGCCATCGGCGGCGGGCTGTTCGCGGCGCCCGGGTACGGGCTGGCCCTGCGGGTGGCGATGGAGTGCGCGGACGCGGTGCTGAAGCTGGCGTTCCGGGCCGATCCGGCGGGCGACCCGGCGCTGATCGCCGAGTGCAAGCGGCTGGTGCGCAGCTACCTCGCCGACGTCCCGCCGCGCGGGTGACGGGTTCGGCTTTGCGCCGTCCGGGTAGCCGCCGCAGAGTGGAAGGGAAGTCCGAAGGCCCTGTCCGATCCGCCGGCGGGAGTTGTCCGATGCGAGCCACCGTGGGAGACCACGTCCACATGTACAGCAGGTCGGTCGGCATGGCCGACCGCACGGGTGAGATCGTCGAGGTGCGCGGCACCGACGGCGAACCGCCCTACCTGGTCCGCTTCGAGGACGGCCACGCCGGCCTCGTCTACCCCGGCCCCGACTGCCTCGTCGAGCACCGCGCCGACGGGGAGCAGCGCTGATCCCGGTCCCCGTCCGATCCCGGTAGGAGGAGCACCCGCCCTTGTCGCCGACCCTGCCGGGCCCGCTGGCCCACCTCGCCCCGCTGCTCGACGACTACGGCTACCTCGCGGTCGGGGTGCTGGTCTTCCTCGACAACTGCCTGCTCCCGGTCCCGGGCCAGACCATCCTGGTGCTGGCCGCCGTGTACGCGGGCGCGGGGCAGCTGTCGCTGCCGGTGCTGCTGCTGGTGGCCGTCCTGACCGCGTTCGCGGGCGACGCGCTGGCGTACGTGCTGGGCCGCACCGGCGGCCTGGCCCTGGTGCAGCGCTGGGGCCGGTACGTCCGCCTCACCCCGGAGCGGATGGCCCGGGCCGAGTCCTTCTTCCGCCGCCGGGGCGCCCTGGTGGTCACCGGCGCCCGCTTCGTGGACGGCCTGCGGCAGACCAACGGCCTGCTGGCGGGCACCACCGGCATGCCCTGGCGCCGCTTCCTGCTCGCCAACGCGGCGGGCGCGGCCCTCTGGGCGGGCGTGTGGTCGGCCGTCGGCTACTTCGCGGGCAGCAACATCGACACCCTCTACCGCGAGGCCGTCCGCTACCAGGTGCTCCTGTTCGCCGTGCTGGCCGCCCTCGCCGTCCTGCTGGCCGTCCGCACCTGGCTCCGCCGCCGCCACCGCCCGCCCCGCGACACCGCCGCCGGCCGCATCCCGCGCCAGGGCGGCCCGGACGGCGATCAGGGCGACGGCGGGGACGGTGGCGACAGCGACGGCAGCGACCTCCCCAGCGACCGCCGGTGAGCCGTCGGCCCGGTCCCGGTCCCGGTCAGCGCAGGGGGATCACCTCGAAGGCGGCGGCGAAGCGGGTGCCCAGGCGGGAGCCGGCCGCCCGGCCCATGCCCTCCAGGAACCCGGCGGCGTCGGCCATCTCCCCGCCGAGGCCGTCGAGGTAGGCGCGGTGGGCCTCCAGCGAGGCGACGCCGGCGGCGAAGGTGTCGGTGGTGTCGGCGGCGTGCCGGGCGTCGGGGGAGCCGGCCGCCCAGAGCTGGCGGACGCCGTTCCAGGGGTCGAGTCCCTCGGCGGCGAGGTCGCGGAAGACCCAGCGGTTGCCCGCGTCGCGGACTGCGTCCAGGGCGGCCCGGCCGACGGCGATGTGGTCGGCCTGGTTGGGGAAGACGCCGCCGTAGCTGTCCCGGAAGTTGATGGTGATCACGATGTCGGGGCGGTGCCGCCGGATCGCCCGGGCCAGGTCGCGGCGGAGCGGCAGCCCGTACTCGACGGTGCCGTCGGGGTGGCCGAGGAACTCGACCGTCCCGACGCCGACGATCCGGGCCGACTCGACCTGTTCGCGCTCCCGGACGGGCCGGCACTGCCCGGGGTCCAGGCCGTCGATGCCGGCCTCGCCGCTGGTGACCATCAGGTAGCTGATCCGCTTGCCCTGGCCGGTCCAGCGGGCGACCGCGGCGGCGGCGCCGTACTCCATGTCGTCGGGGTGGGCGACGACGGCGAGGGCGCTGTCCCAGTCCTCGTCGAGCGGCCGGTACGGCGGCGGGGGCGGGGCCTGGTCGGTGGTGTCGCTCATGGTCCTGTGCTGCCTTTCGCCGGGGCCCCGCCCGTCCGGGGCCGGATGGTGCGGACGGTGCCGCGCCCGGGGCCCTCTGACGGGGGGTCACCGCCCCTGGAGCGCCCGCCGCGACGCGACCGGCCGCCGCGACGCACTTCCACGGTAGCCCCGGCGCAGCCGGGCGTCGCGGGGTGCGGGCGCGGCAGCAGGCCGTGCGGGGCGGTGCGCTCGGCGGGGTCGAGGGGGCGAGGAGGCCGTCCTGGACGGCCCGGGCCCCGGCCCGGAGTGCGGCGAGGCGGGTGCGGCCGGCGGCGGTGAGGGTGGGGCGGCGGCGGTCTGCCGGGTCGCGGGTGCGGTCGGTCCAGCCGAGGTCGGCGAGGGCGGCCGGCGCGGCGTGGTGGTACGGGCGCAGGCCGTCGGCTCCTGTTCGACCGCGCCGCGAGGGCGCAGGTGCGCGGTGCGCGGCCCCGGGCCCGCCCCGGGGGCGGCGCATCCGCCGACCGGGTCGCGGACGCGGTCGCCGCGCACGAATCGGCCGTGCGGGCGGACGGCAGCTCGGCCCCGGCGCCCGCCGACCGCCCGGAGCGGGGCGCGGGCCTGCGCCCTCGCGGCGCGGTCGTACTGACGGGCCGTCGGCTCGTACGCTGGCCGGATGTGCTGGAGCGCGGAGGCCGATCTGATCGCCGGGGGCGCGGTGGCGGCGGTCGGCGCCGCCGCGGTGGTGCGCGCCGGGGTCTCGCGGCGGCTGCCGCTGGCCGCGCTGCCGCTGCTGCTGGGCGGGCACCAGCTGGTGGAGGCGGGCGTCTGGTCGGGCTGGGCGTGGGCCCGGACGGTGTGGGCGGTGATCGCGCTGCCGCTGCTGCCGCTGTACGTCCCGGCGGCGGTGTGGTGCGCGACCCGCCGCCGCGCGGCGCTGTGGTGCGCCGCGCTGGGCGCGGCCGTCGCCGTCCCGCTGGCGCTCGCGGTCGCCCGGCACCCGGTGGTGGCGCACGTGCACGGCCACACGCTGGGGTACGCGATCGGCGTGCCGGCGGCCGGGCCGCTGCTGGCCGGGTACCTGGTGGCCGTCCTGGGGGCGCTGCTGGGTTCGGGCGACCGGTACCTGCGCCTGCTGGGGTGGGTCACCGGCCTGGGCGCGCTGGTCTGCGCCCTGCTGTGGCGCCTCGCGTTCGTCTCCACCTGGTGCGCGCTGGCCGCCGTCGCCTCGGTGCTGCTCTACCGCTGGGCGGCCGTCAGCTCGTCGAGCAGCGCCGGCGCTCCGCCCACCGAGCCGCCGGGGTCGGGAACGGGGACAGGGACAGGGACGGGGTAGAGCACCCCGCGCACCGTCCGGTCGGCGTCGAACACCGGGATGAGCCGCTCAGCCGTAGCACGGCGTCCGAGAGCAGCGGGAGCGGGATCGTCCGGTGGGCGGCGGACGCGGCCCGCTGGTCGGGGCGCCGGGTGCAGACGCCGTGCACGGTGGTGCCGCGGGCGGTGAGCGCGCCCCCTGCAACGCCCCGGCCGCACCGGCCGGCGTGCTGACGGCCGCCGAGGGCGCCGGAAGCCTGCTCGGCGCGGCGCTCACCCCCGGCTGGCCGCCCGCTTCGGCACCGCCTGCACCCTGGTGTGCGGCTCGCTGGTCGGCGTGGCGGCGGCCCCGCTGGTGCCGCTCGCCCCCCGGCGGGCCCGGGCTGCCGCTGTTCGCGCTGGGCAACGTCGGGGTCGGCGCCTCCGTGGTGGTGCTCGGCATCCTGACCCGCACCTACCGGCAGCGCACCGTCCCCGCCGCGCCGGCCCTGGCCTGCGCGCTGACCGCGCTCTCCCCCGTCCGGCTGCTCTCCTCCCGGCTGAGCGGCGCCCGCGAGCTGACCGGCGTCACGGTCTAGATCGGGTCCGAGAGCCGGACGAAGCGGCACCCGGCGTCCAGCATCGCGGGCAGCGCCCGCGCGTAGCCCTCGCCGGTGCCGGCCGCCGGGTGGTTGAGGTGGCTGATCACCACCGATCCGGGCGGCGCGGCGGTCACCGTGGCGGCGACCTGGCCGGGGGTGAAGGTCGCGCCGCCGTCGCCGTTCACCGCGAAGCCGGCCACCCGCTCGCCCAGTTCCCCCACCAGCGCCACCCCGACCTCGTCGTAGTGCGCCGTCCCGGCCCGGAACCAGCCGGGGGCCCGCCCCAGCAGCCCGGCCAGCTTGGCCCGGTTGCCCGCCACCTCCTCGTACGCGGCGGCCGGGTCCGCCGTCCCGGTGATGCCGTACGCCGAACGGCCGGTCACCGAGAGCGGGCGGTGCGCGGTGCCGTGGTTGCCCAGTTCGAACAGCGGGTCGGCGGCCAGCTCGGCGAACGGCCCCGGGTTGGCGTCCACCCAACGGGCGTTCAGGAACAGCGTGGCGGGCACCCCCAGGCGCCGCAGGGTGCCGATCAGCGCCGCGTCGTACCCGTCCCCGCCCGGCCCGCCGCACGCGTCGAAGGTCAGCGCCAGCGCCCCGCCCGGAACGGTCGCCACCACGCCCGGCAGGTCGGTGCCCCAGCGCTGCGGCGCCCGCCCGGCGTACCGGGCCAGCACCTGCTCCCGGTGGGGCGGCGCGGGCGGCTGCGCGGCGGACGGGGCGGCGGACGGGGCAGTGGACGGCTGCGCGGTGGACGGCGCGGACGGGACGTCGGCGCCGGGTGCCGTCGGCGGCCGTCCGCCCGACCCTCCCCGCGCTGCGCCGCAGCCCGCCGTGAGTCCGAGCGCCGCCGCCAGTACCGCCCGCCGTCCGACCATCCGCGCCGCTCCTCGCCGTCCGCCGTGGCTACCGTGGCCGCCGTGGCCACCGCCACGAGTGTCACTTCCGGGCGCGGCCGGTGCCATCTGCGAAGCTCGGCCGTATGGCTTCCTCCCCGCGACCGCACTACCTGCAGTGGACGACCGTGGCCCCGGTGCTGGCGTTCCTGCTGCTCCTGGCGACCTGGCACCGGGACCTGCCCTGGCCGGTGGTGGCCCTGGTGGCCTGCTTCCTGGCGGTCTCGGTGGTGGCGGCGGTGCACCACGCGGAACTCATCGCGCACCGGGTCGGCGAACCGTACGGCTCGCTGGTGCTGGCGGTGGCCGTCACCATCATCGAGGTCGCGCTGATCGTCACGCTGATGGCCGACGGCGGCGACAAGAGCGCCGGCCTGGCCCGGGACACCGTGTTCGCCGCCGTCATGATCACCTGCAACGGCATCCTCGGACTGTCCATCCTGGTCAGCGCGTTGAAGTACCGGGTGGCGGTCTTCAACGCGGAGGGCACCGGCGCGGCGTTCGGTGCGATCGCCACCCTGGCCACGCTGAGTCTGGTGCTGCCGACCTTCACCACCTCGCAGCCCGGCCCGCAGTTCTCCACCACCCAGCTGGTCTTCGCCGCGACCGCCTCGATCGTCATCTACGGCCTGTTCGTCTCCACCCTGACGGTCCGCCACCGGGACTACTTCCTGCCCGTCACCGCGGCGGGCGAGGTCGTCGACCCGCTGGACGAGCACTCCGAGACGCCGACCATGCGGGAGACCCTGGTCAGCGTCGCGCTGCTCTCGGTCGCGCTGGTCGCGGTGGTCGGCCTCGCCAAGGGCGTCTCGCCCACCATCGAGCGCGGCGTCGCCGCCGCCGACCTGCCCAACGCGGTGGTCGGCGTGGTGATCGCCCTGCTGGTGCTGCTGCCCGAGTCGATCGCCGCCGTCCGGGCCGCGGTCCGCAACCGGGTCCAGATCAGCCTCAACCTGGCCCTCGGCTCCGCCCTGGCCTCGATCGGCCTGACCATCCCGGCCGTGGCGATCGCCTCCAGCTGGCTCTCCGGGCCGCTCGAACTCGGCCTGGGCGCGAACCACATGGTCCTGCTCGCCCTGACCGTCGCCGTCGGCACCCTCACCGTCATCCCCAAGCGGGCCACCCCGCTCCAGGGCGGCGTCCACCTGGCCATCCTCGGCGCGTACCTGGTCCTGGCCGTGAGCCCGTGAAGCCGTGCCCCCGCGAGGGGCGGTGAGCCCGTGACCTTGTCACCGCGCCGGACGGGGCCGCAGGGGGTGTGGGCGCGGGCACGACCGCGTCTCCCCGGCGCCCCGACCGCCCCCGGCCACCCGATCGGGGCCCGGCTCGGTCGGGTGGCCGGGGAGCGGCAGCGCGGCGCTCGCGGCGGCGGCACCCGTCAGGCGTCGACGGTCTTGGCCTCCAGCGGCACGGCCGTGTCCTGCGGGGTCTTGGCCGGCCGGTCGGCGAGCTTGAGCCAGATCACTCCGGCGATGATCACGGCCAGCCACACGGCCTGGACCGCGGTGAGGGTCTCGTCGAAGATGACGGGGCCCAGCAGCGCCGCGCCGACGGAGCCGATACCGGCCCACACGGCGTAGCCGATGCTGACGTCGATAGTGCGCAGTGCGACGCTCAGCGCCCAGAGCGTCAGCAGGAAGAAGACGACGGCGACCAGGGACCACGTCAGGCGGGTGAAGCCGTGGCTTCCGCCGACGGAGAGCGCGTAGCCGACTTCGAACACGCCGGCGAGGAGGAGCACGATCCAGGAATTGGCCGAGTTGCGCCCGGTGTCGGACATGTGCGGAAGTCCTTTCGAGGGGGGTCGGACGGGAACGGGGACGGGGCCGGAGCCGGGGTTCTCAGGCGGCGCCGCTGAGCTGGAGGCCGACGACCCCGGCGATGATGACGACGATGCCCACGGCCTTGCGCCAGTTCAGGCGCTGCCCGAAGAGCAGCGCGCCGAGGAGGGTGATGCCGATGCCGGCGACGGAGGTCCAGATCGCGTAACCGACGCCCACGTCGAAGGTGAGCAGCGCCCGGCTGAGGAAGAAGGTTCCGAGTGCGCCGGTGATCAGGGTGACGGCTGTCCACGGGCGGTTCTTGAAGCCTTCGGCCTTGCCGGCCGCGATCGCGACGGCGATCTCGAAGATGTCCGCGATCGCGAGGTAGAACCACTGCATGGCTGGTCCTTTCGTTCGTTGGAGGTCGGTGTTGCGCCGGGGGACGAGGGAACGGGAACGGTCTGCGGCACGGGAGGTCGCGGCGGGGCGGTGTGCCGCTGCGCGCCGACGGGCGGGAGCGGACGGCGGGGCGGGCGGGAGCGGACGGCGGGGCGGGCCGATGCGGTCGGGCGTCGCGCCGCACCCGGGTGGCCCGGCCGGTCGACGGCGTCAGCGACGTTCCGCCGGCCGGCCGGTGCGGGGGCCCGGTGCCCGGGTCAGGTCAGCACCCGTCGATCCGGCAGGCGGGGGCCTCGCCGGCGGCGTCCTGTTCGGCCCGGGCGTCGAGCACGGCCTTGCGGAGCTGGGCCGCGGTGGGGACGCCTTCGATGCGGTGGCGCCCGTCGATGATGATCGTGGGAGCGACGGAGATGCGGAAGGCTTCGGCGGTCCGCAGCGCCGCCCGGTGGGTCTCGGTGTAGCTGCCGTCGATCAGCGCCTGGCTGAACTCGTCGGCGTCGAGCCCGAGTTCGGCGGCGATGTCGGCGAGGACGTCGATCCGGCCGATGTCCCGGTCCTCCTGGAAGAAGGCCCGCAGGAGGCGCGGGGTGTATTCCGCGGCCCTGCCGTGCTCGGCCGCGTACTGGTAGCCCTCGAAGGCGAGCCGGGTGTAGGGCTGCGGGGAGACCGTCGGCAGGGTGAGGTCCACGCCCATCCGCCGGGCCATCGGGTAGACCGAACGCTCCCAGATCGCCGGCAGGTACGGGTCCTCCGGGCGCAGGGTCGGGGTCGGGTGGGGCCGCAGCTCGAACGGCATCCACTCGATCTCGACGTCGAGGTCGCGGACGGCCTCCTGCAGCGGCCCCTCGGCGAGCATGCAGAACGGACAGACGTAGTCCGACCAGACCTTGATGCCGACCTTGCCGGTCGCCGTACCGGTCATGACCGCCCCCGTTCCATCGCGAGGAACTCCTCGAACGGCTCCGTCCCCTCCGGGAGTTGGAGCCGGGTGACCTTGATCGGCCAGTTCTCCGGATCGTCGGCGAAGATCGCGTACGAGTTCGTGTAGTCGAAGCCGTACCGGGCGACCGTCCTGCGGTCGACCACGTTCACGATGTGGCTGACGTTGAAGTACAGCGAGGCCATGTAGCACAGGGCGCACGGCTCGCCGGAGGCGAACAGGGTGGCCCCGGCGGTGGCGTGCAGCCCGTACGCGGCGGCGGCCTCGCGCAGCGCCGTCACCTCGGCGTGCGCGGTGGGGTCGTTGTCCTCGCGCACCCGGTTGACGCCGGTGCCGAGGATCCGGTGGCGGTTGACCACGACGCCGGAGAACGGGATGCCGCCCCCGGCGACGTGCTCGCGGCTGATCCGTACCGCCTCACGTGCGTACTCGGTCAGCTCGCTCTGTGAAAGCTCGGAAGTGCGCACCGCTGCTCCCCCGCTCAGACCGCGGCCGGGGGGCGGGCGATGGGCGCCGTGACGTCAGGCATGGAATCCCCAGTAGTTGCTTGTATGTACAAATTATCTGAGCCCGCAGAAAAATCGGGCGCGCGGATAGAGTTTGCATGAACATACATCTTGCTGTCAATCGCACCGCCGGAACGGGCCGGGACGGCCGGCGGGCACCGACGGGCCGTCACCGCCGGAACGGGGAGGCTGGCCGCCGGCCCGCCTCCCCGGCCCCGCGCGGCCGGTTCAGACCGCGACGGGATAGCTCGGAGCCTTCTCCTCAGCCCACCGTGCGCCGGGCCCGAGCGGTGGCCTCGGCCCGTCGCCGCTCCCCCCGTCCGGGCCGGGCCGGGCGCCCCGCCGGGCCGGGTCGGCCGCCAGACGGCTGTAGATGAAGGCGGCCGACACCAGCGCCATGTGGTGGTGCCAGCCGGGGAACGAGCGGCCCTCGAAGTCCCGCAGCCCGAAGCGCCGTTGGAGCAGGTCGACGGCCTCGCCGGTCGCCGGGTGCCGCTCCGCGTACCCTAAGAGCTCCTCCACCGGACGGTGCGCCATGTTGGTGATCCACAGCTGGCCCGGACCCTCCGGACGGCCGTCGGGCTGGGTGAACAGGCGGAGCGGCCGGGGTCTCTGGTCGGCCGCGAGGACTCCGGGCGCCTGGACCATGCCGTCCTGGACCGGCCCGCGGCCGGGTCTCGCGCCGGCGGGACGGGCCTCCGCGCCCCAGTCGCTCAGCACCCGGGCCGCCGCGATCACCGGCCGGCGCGCACCGGAGGACTGCGGCTCCAGCGGGGCCAGCGGGAAGCCGTCGGGGATCGCGACGACGAAGTCCAGCCGGCGCTCGATCAGTCCGTCGAGCAGCCGGCGCGGGTCCAGGTAGCCGTCGAGGTCGACGACGACCGGCACCGGCTCGTACTGCGAACGCCGCACCACCGCGTCGAGCACGTCGAGGAGTTGGCCCTCAGGCGAGGACGTGACGGTCCACGGGATGCGGGCGCGTTCGCGCAGGGGGCCCCGGGCCCACGGCTCGGGCAGGACGAGGCACCAGCCGACCGGAAGTTCGCCCGCGTCTGTCGACATGAAAACGGCGGCGCTCACCTGGCAGTTGACGGTGCGTCCGGTCTGCGGAATGAATCGGCGGTGCACTCCGCACGACTTCTCACCGCGCTTGGGCAGGACCACGGGGGCGGCCGTCCAGGCCCTGGGCCGGACCTGGGCTTCGGCCCACCGGCGCAACTCGTCGCACACCGGCTCCCACTCCCAGGGGCTCTCGTTGATGAACTGGTGCAGGGCCTGCGATGCCGTCGGGGAGTCACACGCCACGGCCGCGAGCCGGCGGATGGACTTCTTGCCGGGTGTGCTGAGGAGGCCGTTGACGTACGCGTGGGCCCACCTGCGCTGGTCGGCCCTGCGCAGGTGGCCGAAGAGCTGATCCGTGAACAGGGCCACGGAGTCCCATCCCCTCATAGTTTTCCCTCCCGTGTCGCGGCTGCGAAATTTCCGCACAGCCACCCACATTAAGGAATGACCACTATTTTTCTCCGGGGGAAAAGGGATTCCAGTCGCCACTTCGCCAACTCCCCGCGCGCCGTGGCGCGATCCCGGCGGATCGGATCGCGAAACGGCGCGCACCGGTCCGGTTGGCGTCCGGCGGGGTCACGCGTGGTCGTCGTCGGGGGTCGTGGTGAACAGGCGTCCGTAGTCGGTGATGCCGTAGGCGGTGGCAGCGGCACCGGCGAGGTGGAGGGCGTGCCAGAGGATCACCTGGTTCGCGGTGACGACGTCGAAGTCGAGCTCCTGCTCCAGGGCCCTGATGGTGCCGACCGCCCGGATTCCGTTGCCGGCCACCAGAACGGCCTCCGGTCGGTGGGCGGCCACCGCGGTGCGGATCCACTCCGACAGGTTCTCGGGCGTGATGGCCTTCTGGTTCGAGGGCAGCCCGCAGGGGCCGTGGTGGACGACGTCGTACCCGAACTCGCGGAAGTAGTCCGCGCCCTGGCCGGACAGCGCGTCGTCGAACCACGGCGGGTTGACCACCGCGATGCGGCGGGCGCCGAGCGCGTCGAAGGCGGCGCGGGCGGCCTTGGTGGTCCCGGTGATCGGCAGGCCCCGGGTGACGGGCAGCAGCCGCTCGTACAGCTCCCGCTCGCCCCGGGCCTTCAACGCGTAGCTGGAGGAGGTGAAGCCCAGGGCGAGCGCGTGCAGCGGGGAGGCCGCCAGCAGTTCCACGGCGTCGTCCAGGTACGGCGCCTGGACGAAGGACAGGATCGGGTCGTACGGGATCTTCTCGTCCATCTCGCCGCCCGCGCGCATGGCGGCGAAGTGGACGCGCGAGCCGTGGACGGACACCGTGGCCGGGGCGACGGCCTGCAGTTCGGCCTCGGGGCCGACGTCCGCATGCGGCACGACGACGCCGATGCGGGTCGAGGCGTCCCATCCGTCGACGGGCGAGGGGGTGCTGGTCACGGGCTTCTCTCCTACCGGGTGGGGGCGGACTCGTCGGCCAGGCGGCCGCCGCTGACGGTGCCGGTGCCGCCGGCGTCGAGGAACTTGGGGTGCTTGCGGCGCATGGCCTCCAGGACGAAGTCGTACGGGACGTCGTCGAAGGCGCCGTGGTCGGTGAGGAACTCCATCGCGCCGCCGCCCCCGTGGGGGTGGTGCAGGCTGTCGCTGAGCCCGTCGAACTCCAGGGCCCGCATCCCGTACAGCTTGCAGAGCAGCTTGTTGAACACCGGGGTGGCCTTGACCCACCTGCCTTCGAGGTGGACCTGGGTGAGGCCGTGGAAGAACACGTCGCCGCCGACGTGCTCCAGGAGCCGGGGCGAGGCGAGGTGGTTGCGCACGTCGCCGTACACCAGGCGGGACGGAATGCCCAGGGCGCGCACGGCGGCCGCGTACAGCACGGACTTGTGCAGGCAGAAGCCGGACTTGGTGGTGGCGGTGTGCGAGGCCCGGAGGCCCTCCCGGGTCAGCGGGGCGCCGTAGACCTCGTAGTCGACGCCGTCGCGCACCGCGTAGTAGAGCTCGACCGCGTTGGTCCGCGGGTCGGCGGAGCGGTCCTTGACGGCGTGGTCGATGAAGGTCTGCACCTCCTCGGTCTGGTGGTCGAGGAACTCGGTCGGGCGGGTGAGGTGGTCCGTTCGGTCGGTCATGTCGGGATTCCTGTCGCTCAGAGTCCGAGGAGCATGGCGATGCGGTTGCGCTGGATCTCGGAGGTGCCGGAGTAGATCGTTCCGGCGATCGAGTTGCGCAGGTCGCGCTCGATCCCGTGCTCGGTGAGCACGCCCCGTCCGCCGTGGATCTGCACCGCGTCCAGCGCGGTCTGCAGGTTGGCCTCGGACACGACGGTCTTGGTGGCCGCCAGGTCGAGCGCGGCGTCCTCGTTGCGTTCGACCTTGGCACCGGTGTCGGTGAGCCACTTCCGGGCGGTCTCCACCCGGATCTTCATGTCCGCGATCTTGTGGGAGACGCCCTGGTAGGAGCCGATGGGCCGGCCGAACTGGTGGCGCTCCTTGGCGAAGGCGACGGTCTCCTCCAGGCGCCGGGTCATCTCGCCGAGGGTGAGGGAGAAGCCGAAGAGGACCTCGCGCTTCATCACGTAGTCGAGGACCCGGAACCCGGCGCCCTCCGCCCCGACCCGCCGGCTGACCGGTACCCGCATGCCGTCGAAGGCGAGCGTGCCGATCGGGCTGGTGCGCAGGCCGATCTTGTCCAGCGCGGGGCCCACGGTCAGGCCGGGGGTGTCGGCGTCGACGAGCAGCGTGGTCAGGCCGAAGGGGCCGGGCTTCCCGGTGCGGACGTAGAGCAGGAAGAGGTCGGCGACCGGCGCGTTGGTGATGAACATCTTGTCGCCGGTGACGACGTAGTGGTCGCCGTCGCGGTGGGCGACGGTGGCCAGGTTCACCGCGTCCGACCCGCCGGACCGTTCGGTGATCGCGTGCGCGGTGATCGCCTCGCCGGAGACGATCCTCGGCAGGTGCTCCTCCTTCAGCTCGCGGCTCGCGAACCGTTGCAGGGGCGTGCCCACGGACACGATCTGCGTCGAGGCCGAGAACGAGAGGCCGGCGTCCCGGGAGATGTGGCCCAGTCCCTCCAGGGCGCGCATCGTCTCGGTGAGGCTGCGGCCGGCGCCGCCGAACTCCGGGGCGAAGGGGACGCGCAGCAGGCCGCTCTCCTGGATCGCCTTCCACTTGCCGTACGGGAAGGCGCCGGCCGCGTCCAGCTCGCGGGTGTCGGCGTTGAGCTGCTCGGCCCACGGGGCGGTGAGGTGGAAGAGGTCATCGGTCACGGGAGATCCTGGGGTCCGTTTCGGCAGGGGATCGGGCAGCGGTGGATCGGGGTCGTGCCATGACGACGGCCGCCGGCCCGCGCGGACGGCCGCGGACGCGGACGCGCGCGGCCGGGTGCCCGGCCCGGGCCCCGACGGTGCGCGGGAACCGGGCCGGGCGGCGCACCGGCGGCCGGAGGGGCGGTGGCGGCTCAGTACTGGGAGAACCCGTCCTCGGACAGGGTGTGCTTCTCGTCCCCGTTGATCGGCGGGTTGAAGATCGACACCAGGTGGAGGTCCTCGTCGGGGGAGGCCAGCAGGTAGTGCGGGTCGTGCTGGTCCAGGACGTAGATGGTGCCCGGCACGATCTTGTGGCGGGTGCCGTCCTTCTCCACGACCTCGCCCGAGCCGCCGATGCAGTAGCAGGCCTCCAGGTGGTTGCGGTACTGCAGGGCGCTCGAAGTCCCCTTGCGCACGAGGGTGTCGGCGACGGCGAAGCCCATGCCGTCGCGCTTGGTCAGGAGCCGGTAGCTCAGACCGTTGCCCCACTCGACTGCGGCGACGTCATCGAGGCTGCGGGTGAACATCTCTCTGGTTCTCCTTCGGAATCGGGTGGTGCGTCGGTTCGGTGCGGCCGGTCGGGCGGGACGGTGCGGGAGCCGGACCGGGGGGAGCGGGTGGAGCGGTTTCGGAGCGGCCGGACAGCTGGAACGGTCGGCCCGGGCGGCTCGGGGGCCGGACCGTCGGAGCGGTCGCTCAGGCGGCCGCGGCCGGGCGGTGGTCCGCGATCATCGCGACGATGGCGTCGATGGTGCGGAAGTCGTCCGGTCCGAAGTCGATGTCGTCGACCGGCAGCCGGTAGACGGAGGTGAGGTGCCCGAGCAGCTTCACCAGGCCGAGGCTGTCGATGACTCCGGAGTCGAGCAGGTCGTAGTCGCCGGTGAGGTCCGAGACGTCCTCCCCGGCCAGGAACTGGTCCACGATGTAGGCGCGGACCTCGGCGGCGATGGCGGTGGTGCTCATGCGTCACTCCCCTTGGTGAGGTTCTGCTTGATCAGGTTCCGGTCGGGCTTGCCCGTCGAGGTGCGGGGCAGCGGAGCGGCCGTGAGGTGCACCGAGGCCGGGATGGCGTGGCGCGGCAGCTGCCGGCCCAGGTGGGTGCGCAGCCGGAGGCTGGTGAGGTCGGCGCCGGGGCGCCGGGTGACGTGGGCGTGCAGCCGGACGCCGGCCTGCGGGTCCGGCAGCGGCACGACCACCGCCTCGGCGACGTCCGGGTGGGCGGTGATGACGTTCTCCACCTCTTGCAGGTTGGTGCGGACGCCCCGGACCTTGACGTGCCAGTCCGCGCGCCCCTCCAGGAAGTGGAGGCCCTCGGCGGTGCGGGTGACGATGTCGCCGGTGCGGTAGAAGACCCGGCCGTCGAGGTGGGTGAACACCGCGTCGTTCAGGTCCTGCCGCAGGTAGCCCCCGGTCTGGAACGGCGTGGACACCAGGAGTTCACCGGTGCCCGCCGAGTCGAGGCGGGCGCCCTCGGCGTCGACGACCAGGGCGTCGGTGCCGCGGATGGGGCGGCCGATGGGCACCGGGCCGTCCACGGCGGCGGGGTCGACGCGGTGGATGAAGGAGTCGTTGGTCTCCGTGCAGCCGAACACGTTGTGGAAGGCGGCCCGGGGGAACGCCGGCGGGACGCGGCGCAGGAGGTCGACCGGCATGCGGTCGCCGGTGAAGACCGCGTGGCGCACGGCGGCGAAGGTGCCGCCTCCCTCTAGGAGCAGCCGGTACATCATCGGCACGCCTTGGACGAAGGTGACGTCGTGCCGGCCGGCCAGCGCGGCGAGGTGCGCGGCGTCGGTCGCCCGCTGCTGTTCGACCAGGACGACGCTCGCTCCGAGCCGGAGGAAGGTCCAGACGTCGAGCAGGGCGAGGTCGAAGTTGAGGGGTGCGTAGGACAGGGCGGTCTCGTCCGGGGTGAGCGCGAACTCGTCGACGGCCCAGTCGGCGAAGGCGTCGAACCCGGCGGTCTCGATCGGCACGATCTTCGGCGTGCCGGTCGAGCCGGAGGTGGTCAGCAGCAGTTGGGTCCGCTGCGGGTCCGGCACCGCGAACCCCTCGGCCTCGCCGTGCTCCGCCCGTACCGGCAGCGCGGTGAGCGTGCCGTCGGCGGCGGCGGTGAGGAGGTGGGAGACGCGGGCCTGGTGCGCCAGGCGTTCGAGTGCCGCGCTGCCCAGGCCCGGTGAGGGCGCGAGGGCGATGTGGCCCTCGCGGAAGACGGCCAGCAGCAGCGCGATGGTCTGCGGGTCCTTGTGCGCCGGAACGCACACGGTGCTGCCCGCCGGGAGTCGCAGCCGCGCCAGCTGGGCGCGCAGGCTCCCGGTCAGGTCGTTCAGCCGGCCGTAGGTGACGGCCCGGTCGGTGAAGTGGAACGCGGTGCGGTGGGGCCGGTTCTCGCCGTGAGCGGCGACGGTCTCGGCCAGGAGGGACGATGGCACGGCGGGATTCCTCGCGGTCGGCTCAGCCGTCGGATCGAGAGCCGACCGGCTGTTCGAATTCGTGCGGTGTCGACGTTGAAGTTACCGAACCAACTGGATGCTTGGTCAAGCATGTACTTGGCGAAGTGAGTGTGACGTAGACCACAAGAGTTGCATGTTCAAGCAAAAACCCCGAACGCGGGACGCGTTCGGGGTGGGGTCGGGGCGGCCGGCCGCCGGGCCGGCGCGGGTCAGACCTGGATGGCGCGCAGGGCCTGGACCGTGGGGCCCAGTCCGGGGTCGGCGGTGAAGGTGTTCAGCGCGGACGACAGGACCTCCGCGTAGGTGGCGCGGGCGGCCTGGTAGCGCTGGCGCCCCTCGTCCGTGATGACGGCGTACACGCCCCGCTTGTCCGACGGGCAGAGGTCCTTGAAGGCGAAGCCGGCCGTCTCCAGGCGGCCCACCAGGCGCGTCACCGACGACTGCCCCAGGCCGACCTTGTCCGCCAGGTCCTGCATCCGCAGCTCGCTCGTCTTGGAGTGGTGCAGGTGCTCCAGCGAGCGGTACTCCGACAGCCCGATCCCGTGCCGCCGCTGCAGCGCCAGGGCCAGCTCCCGCTCCACGTACGCGTGGAGCGCGAGCACCCGGTTCCATGCGGCCTGGTCGGAGGTGCGCAGGGGCGCGTGGGATGACGTTGCCATGGGGGCCTCCGTTGCAAGGTGTCGCCTGGCAGAAGAGTACATGCGCATGCAAGATCCTGGTGCCTCGGATTTTCCTTTTCCGAAGATTTAAGGGGTCATTAGGATTGCACGTACAAGCAACTTCTTCGCCCCGACCACCAGCCCGCACGACCTCGGGAGACCCCCGGCGCCGACCGCGCCGGGTCGTACTCCATCCTTCCGCCGGCCCCGGTCGTCACCGACCGTCCGGGGCCGTGCGGGCCGGGGCGGCACGCGCCCGGCCGGACGGTCTCCGGCCCGACGGCCGCCCGGCTCCGGGCGGCGGGGCCGACTCCGCCGCGCCCCACCGTCCGGACGAACGCCCCCACTCCCCTCAGGGCAGCCGGTTGCCGTAGAACGGGCCGTAGTAGAGGGCCAGTTCGGCCCTCAGGTCGAGGTCGGCGTGCTGCTCGGCCCGGACCAGCGGCGGGGCGGCCCCGATCTCCTCCTTGGTGCGGTCGACCGTGATGGTCCGCCGCTCCTCGTCGACCTGGCGGACCGTCACGGCCGGCAGCAGCACCCGGTGGTGGAAGATCCACGGCGCGGTGTCGACCACCAGGTACTGCGGCCCGAGGTCCTCCGCCATCCGGTCCACCTTGCCGATCGGCCCGTCGACCGCCTCCACGTGGTACCCGACCAGGTCGCCCACCGGACGTCCGGAGGCGTCCTGGTACGCCCACACGTCGAGGTCCTCCCGCTGTTCCTCCCGCTGTTCGCTCACGCTGTGCCTCCGCTCGCGCGACCCCTGGCGGGCGGACCCTCCGCCGCCGGCCGCCCGGAACGATTGCCCGCCGGAGGTAGTTCCATGCCGCGCCGAACAACCGCGTTCTCCCAGCGAATTCACAGGAATGAGCGGCCGTCGGCCGGGCATGCGTTCGGCACGACGCCGTTGGGGCCGTCAATCCGTAGGACGAGGAGGAACCATGTCGATCCTTTGGGCGATCATCGCCGGTCTGGTGATCGGTGTGCTGGCCAAGCTGGTCATCCCCGGGCGGCAGCCGATCCCGCTGTGGCTCACCATCCTGCTCGGCATCGTCGGCGGCCTGATCGGCAACGCCCTGGCCAGCGCGTTCGGCGTGGCCGACACCAACGGCATCGACTGGATCCGGCACATCTTCCAGATCGGCGCCGCCGCCGTCCTCATCCTGCTGGTCACCCCGCTGTGGGCCCGCCGGGGCGCCTGACCCCCGGCCCCACCCCGACGATCGACGGCCCGGCCGCGCCACGGAGCGCGCCCGGGCCGTTCGCGTGCCCGCACCGGGGCGGCGGCTACTCGACCGTCACGCTCTTGGCCAGGTTGCGCGGCTTGTCGACGTCCCGGCCCAGCGCCACCGCCGCGTGGTAGGCGAGCAGTTGGAGCGGGATGTTGAGCAGCAGCGGGTCGAGTTCGGGCTCGCTCTTGGGGACGACCAGGCAGTGGTCGGCGAGCCGGGACTCGATCGGGCGGTGGGCGACGGCCAGGACGCGGCCCTCGCGGGCCTTGATCTCGCCGAGCGCGGTGAGGTTCTTGTCGAGCAGTTCGTCGTCGGGCACCAGGGCGACGGTGGGCAGTTCGGGGGAGATCAGGGCGAGCGGTCCGTGCTTGAGCTCGCTGGCCGGGTACGCCTCGGCGTGGACGTAGGAGATCTCCTTGAGCTTCTGCGCGCCCTCGCGGGCCACCGGGTAGCCCCGGACCCGGCCGATGAACATCATCCCCTGGCTGTCGGCGTACTCCGCGGCCAGTTCCGCGACCGCGTCCTGCTGGTCGAGCACCTCGCGGATCTGGCCGGGCAGCGCCTTGAGCGCGGCGACGATCCGCCGCCCGTCGGCGGGCGAGAGGTCGTGCACCCGGCCGAAGTGCAGGGCCAGCAGCGCGAAGGCGACCACGGTGGAGGTGAACGCCTTGGTGGAGGCGACCGAGACCTCCGGGCCGGCGTGCAGGTAGATCCCGCCGTCGCACGCGCGGGCGATCGCCGAGCCGACGGTGTTGACCACGCCGAGCACCCGTCCGCCCTTGCGCTTGACCTCCTGGACGGCGGCCAGCGTGTCGTACGTCTCGCCGGACTGGCTGACCGCGACGTACAGGGTGTCGGCCTCGATGACCGGGTTGCGGTAGCGGAACTCGGAGGCGGGCTCGGAGTGCGCGGGGATGCGGGCCAGCTCCTCGATCAGCTGGGCGCCCATCTCGCCCGCGTAGTAGGCGGACCCGCAGCCGAGGATCTTCACCCGGCGGATCTCGCGCAGCTCGCGGGCGTCCAGGTTGAGGCCGCCCAGGTGCGCGGTGGCGAAGCGCTCGTCGAGCCGGCCGGAGAGGGTGCGCTCGACCGCGCCGGGCTGCTCGTGGATCTCCTTGAGCAGGTAGTGCGCGTAGCCGCCGGTGTCGTAGGAGCCGACCTCCCAGTCGACCGTCGAGGGCTGCCGGGTGACGGTGCGGGCGTCCTCGGTGAAGGTGCGGAAGCCGTCGGCGCGGACGGTGGCCAGTTCGCCGTCCTCCAGGTGGACGACCTGGCGGGTGTAGCGGACCAGCGCGGAGACGTCGGAGGCGGCGAACATCTCCTTCTCGCCGATGCCGAGCACGATCGGGCTGCCGTTGCGGGCCACCACGATCCGGTCGGCCTGCTCGGCGTCCAGGACCGCGATGCCGTAGGTGCCGATGACCAGGCCCAGCGCGGCCCGCACCGCGTCCTCCAGCTCGCCGCCCTGGGCGCGGTGCGCGGCGATCAGGTGGGCGAGCACCTCGGTGTCGGTCTCGGAGCGGAACACCGCGCCGTCCGCGGTGAGCTTGGCGCGCAGCTCCTCGGCGTTCTCGATGATGCCGTTGTGGACGACGGCGATCCGGCCCTCGTTGTCGGTGTGCGGGTGGGCGTTGGCGTCGGAGGGGACGCCGTGGGTGGCCCAGCGGGTGTGGCCGATGCCGGTGCCGCCCTTGAAGCGGGCGGGCAGGGCGGCGGCCAGGTCGGCGACCCGGCCCTTGGTCCTGCAGATCCGCAGCCTGGCCGGGGAGCCCTTGGTCGCCGGCGCGACCACCGCGACGCCCGCCGAGTCGTACCCGCGGTACTCCAGCCGCTGGAGTCCCTCCAGCAGGAAGGGGGAGGCGTCCTTGGGGCCGATGTAGGCCACGATTCCGCACATGACGTGGGCTCCTGTCAGTCGTGAGGGGGCGGCGGGGCCGTTCCCGTCAGCCGTAGACCATCCGCCGCAGCTGACGGGCCGACAACTGCGGGGCGGCCACCCGGCGGGCGGCCAGCTCCCCGGCGAGGCGGGTGAAGATCCGGTCGTTGGTCAGACCCCGGGCCTGGAGCTCACCGTGACGGCGGCGGACGTACTCCTCGGTGGTCTCCGCGAAGTACGCCAGCACTTCCGCGACGACCCGCGCGGCCTCCCCCGGGGCCAGTGGAGTGGTCCTGGCGAGGTGGGCGAGCAGGTCCTCGTGAGGGTGCGGTGAGGCAGGTCCGGATCGGGAGCCTAGGCGTGAAGTGTCCATTTGCCAAAGATCCTGCCCGAATCCGGGCAGGATCACCAGACAAGGCGGCCGTACGCGCCCTCCCGGCGGGCCGCGGCGGGTCGGGGCGAGGCGGGGAGGGCCGCGGCGGGCCGGGGAGCGGTGGGCGGCCGGGCGCCCGGGGGCGCACCTATGATGTGGTGCCGCCGTCGGAGGGACGGCGCGCGGGCGGTGTTCGGGTGATCGCGGCGGGCGGCTGACCCCGTCGGCGGTGTTCCTGTCCCGGTTTCCGGCGGTCACCCCGCAGGATGGGCCGTGCACCGTCCGTGTCGATCACAGGGGGAACGTCCGTCATGCAACCGCGCGTGTTCGCCGTCGTCACCGCCGTCCTGCTGGCCGTCCTCGGTCTCGGGTCCGTCATGGTGACCGACTGGACGCCGAAGCCCGCCGCCGCGAGCGCCGCCACCGGCGCGGACGGCCAGCGGCCCGGCGCCGTGCCCGACGCCGCCGGCTCCCCCTCCCCCACCGGCGACCCGGCGGTGTGGACCAGGTCGACCCTGCGCAACAAGCTGATGGCCGAGATGGCCGCCACCGACCCCGGCGTCGCCCTCGCCGACCTCGACAAGATCACCAAGGACAAGCCGTACACGGTGCGGTTCTGCCACCCGATCGCGCACGAGCTCGGGCACGCCGCGGTGGCGCGCTACCAGCAGGACTTCCAGAAGGTGATCTCCTTCCCGCACGAGACCTGCGCGGCGGGCTACCTGCACGGCGCGGTCGAGGAGATGCTCGCCAACTCCAAGGACCCGCAGAGCGACATCCTGACCCTGTGCGCGCCCGCCAACACCGGCCCGTGCATCCACGGCGTCGGCCACGGCATCATGTTCGTCACCAAGCAGGACATCCCGGCCGCCCGCGCGCTGTGCGACAAGTTCCCCAGCCAGAGCCGCCGGATCACCTGCTCCGAGGGCGTCTTCATGCAGCTGTTCGCGCCCGACGAGGAGGACGAGAAGGCCAAGGCCAACCTCCCCGCCGACAAGCTGGCCGCCGAGCCGCTCTACCCGTGCCCCGAGCAGCCGGCCCTCTACCAGTCGGCCTGCTTCTTCTACGCGCCGACCTTCTTCCTCTCCTCGCACGACTACGCCAACCACCCCGAGGCGTTCGCCCAGGCCCTCCAGTGGTGCCTGAACGCGCAGGCCGCCGGGGGCGGCGAGGACTGCTCGCGGGGCGCCGGCTCGCGCACCATGAAGTACAACCTGGACCGCCCGGACTGGGCCGCCCAGCAGTGCGCCACCGCCAAGGACACCTGGCAGCGCAAGGCGTGCACCCAGGGCCTGGTCAGCTACTACACCGTCAACGACACCAGCGCGGGCGCCGCCGGGCGGCTGTGCGCCCAGATCGGCGACAAGGAGATCCAGGGCTACTGCCGCTCGGCGGGCGGCCTGTCCACCACCCTGGACTGAGCGCCCGGCGGCGCCCCTCCGCCCCGGACGGCCGTGCCAGGCTGGTACCGGACCGACCCGCACCGGACCGACCCGGACCGGGCCGACCCGGACCGGGCCGGATCGTCGAACGGAGCGTCAGCCGATGGAGGGGCTCGTGCACCTGAGTGCGTCACCGCCGTGGAACCCGGGCAGCGGCCAGGGCCTCCGGCAGCTCACCGAACTCGGCCTGGCCCTGGTGCTGTCGACGCTGATCGGCCTGGAGCGGGCGTTCCAGCAGAAGAGCGCCGGCCTGCGCACCCACGCGCTGGTCGGGCTCGGAGCGGCGCTGTTCATGGAGGTCTCCCAGCACGGCTTCGACAACGTGCTCGGCCTGCCGCACGTCTCCCTGGACCCGTCGCGGGTGGCGGCGCAGATCGTCTCGGGCCTCGGCTTCATCGGCGGCGGGCTGATCTTCGTGCGGCGGGACATCGTCCGCGGCCTGACCACGGCCGCGACGGTCTGGCTGACCGCGGCCGTCGGGATGGCGTGCGGGGGCGGGCTGTGGGTGCTGGCCCTGGCCGTGACCGGCGCCTACCTGCTCATCGTGCGCGGCTACCCCCTGATCACCCGCCGCATCCCGGCCATCTCCACCCCCGCGGCGACCGACCTGCGCCTGCTCTACCTGCCCGGGCGCGGAGCCCTGCGCCGCGCCCTGGAACACTGCACGGCGCAGGGCTTCCGCGTGCTCGGCGTCCGGGTCGACCGGGCGCCGCAGGACGGCGGGGAGGACGCCGGGCCCGACACCGGCGGCACCAAGGTGCACCTGTCCATCGAAGGCACCGGCGACGTGTACCGCCTGCTGGCGGAGCTGGCCGAACTCGACGGGATCGTGGGCCTGTGGGGCTCCGAGAGCGAGAGCACCGACTGACCGCGCGAACCCGCCGGGCCGGCGGTGGAGCCTCCGGTACGGAGGTGCGGACGGCCCGTCCGGCAGCGGGGTCTCAGACGTCCTCGGCCGGCGCGGCGGTCGCGGGGGGCCGGGCGGCGAGGTCGAAGCCGGCCTCCAGGACCGCGTGGGTCAGGGCGGCCAGGCCGAGGGCGATCGCGCGCTGCCCCGGGTCCGTGGTCTTCTCGATCATCTTCTTGCTCTCGTCCAGGTAGTGCCTCGCCGACTCGGTGCTCTGCTGCTGTGCCACCTGTTCCTCCTCGCTGGTACTCGCTGGTACTCGCCGGTACGCGCTCGGCGACCTGGTCGGACCGGGCGGCCGCACCCCGACCGGCCCGACGCCGGTCCGGCACCGCCCGGTCGCTGCCCGGTGCCACGAGAGCCTTGTACCCCCGATTCGCGCGCGGGCACGGGCTCGCGGCCGGGTTGTCGGCGCGGACCACCACCGCCGTCGCCCCCGGCCCGGCCGCTGAGGTGCGGTCGGCCCGGCCGCGGAGGACCGCCGCCGCGGCGCCCGCCCGGCCCCGGCGGACCCGCCGCAGGTCACGGGGGCGGGCGCGCCTACGATCTGTGCTGTGAACGACGACTTCCGCGGGGCCGCACGGGCGGCCGCAGACCTGGTGGCCGACTACCTCGACGCGCTGCCGGACCGTCCGGTGTGGCAGCCGATGGACCCGGCGGAGCGCACCGCGCTGCTCGACCTCCCGCTGCCCGAGGAGGGCGCGCCGCTGGCGGCGCTGCTGGAGACCGTCGAGCGGCGGATCATGCCGCACCCGATGGGCAACGGGAACCCGCGCTTCTTCGGCTGGGTGAACTCCGCCCCGCAGCCCGCCGGCGTGCTCGCCACGCTGGCCGCGAGCGCGATGAACCCCAGCTCGGCCGGCGGCGACCACGCCGACGTGCACCTGGAGCGCGCGGTGGTGCGCTGGATCGCCGAGCTGGTCGGCTTCCCGCACCCGCCCGGCGGCGGCGTCCTGACCTCCGGCACCTCGATGGCCACCATCGTCTGCCTGGCCGCCGCCCGCGGCCGGGCCGCCCGCAGGGCCGGCCGGGACGTCCGCGAGGACGGCCTGGCGGGCCTGCCCCCGCTGGTCGGCTACGTCACCGGCGAGGCGCACAGCTGCGTGCGCAAGGCCGCCGAGCTGCTGGGCCTGGGCTCCAAGCACCTGCGCACCGTCGCCTCCGACGCCGAGGGCCGCCTCCGCCTGGACGCCCTGGAGGCCGCGATCGCCGAGGACCGCGCCGCCGGCCGGCTGCCCTTCCTGGTGGTGGCCTCCGCGGGCACCGTCGGCACCGGCGCGGTCGACCCGCTCACCCCGATCGCCGACCTGGCCGAGCGCGAGGGCCTGTGGTTCCACGTGGACGGCGCGTACGGGGCGTTCGGCGTGCTGGACGGGACCATCGCGCACCGCTACGCGGGCATGGAGCGGGCCGACTCGCTGGCCCTGGACCCGCACAAGTGGCTGGGCGTGCCGGTCGACTGCGGCTGCGCGCTGGTGCGCGACGCCGAGGAGCTGCGCGGCACCTTCAGCCTCGTCCCGTCCTACCTGCGCGACGACGCGGCCGGCGACCTCGGCTGGTTCTCCGAGTACGGCACCGAGCAGACCCGCCCGTTCCGCTCGTTGAAGGTCTGGGCGTCCATCGCCCACCGCGGCCGCTCCGGCGTCGCCCGGGACATCGCGCACTGCACCGCGCAGGCCCGGCAGCTGGGCGGGTGGATCGACGCGGACCCGGAGCTGGAGCTCGTCGCCCCGGTGGAGACCTCGATCGTGGCCTTCCGCCACCGCCCCGCCGGGCTGGACGAGGAGGGCGTGCAGAAGCTCAACTCGCTGCTCCCGGTGGCCGTCCAGCGGCGCGGCCGGGTCTTCGTCACCGGCGCCGTGCACCAGGGCCGGGAGATGCTCCGGGCCTGCCTGCTGAACGCCTCCACCACCGAGGCGGACCTGCGGCTGCTGCTGGACGAGGTGAAGTCCGCCGGGGCGGAACTCCTGGACCGGTGCCGTACGTCCAACTGATCGCGGGCGCGGATCAGCGCCGATCCGAGCGGGCCCGCGGAGACATTTACCGTCAGGTCACGGGGGATTCGTGATCGTGAAACAGCGGAGCGCCACCATGCAGGCATGGACACCATGGCGTACACCCACGGCACCGGCACCGAGGACCAGCAGGAGCGGCGGCGCAAGCGGGGGCACCGCTGGCGCCGGGAGACGGTCGAGCTGGCGGCGGTCTTCGCCGCCGTCGCCGCCGCCGACCTGGTCGCCAACGTCGTCGTGCACGGCAACGACGGACCGGTGCTGCTGGGCGCCTCCGCCGCGGCCATGCTCGCCACCGCGCTGTTCCGCGGCTGGCTCGCCCACCGGCACCCGCACGGGCCGCCCGGGGCGTCCGCACCGCCGGGCGGCGGGGCGGTGAACGCGCCGGAGGAGCCGACCGCGCTGTGGCGGCTGCGCACCAGCGTCTCCGACGCCCCCGGCAGCCTGGCCCGGGTGTGCACGGCGCTGGCCGCGCTGCGGGTCAACATCGTCTCCATGCAGGCCCACCCGCTGCCCGACTGCACCGTGGACGAGTTCATCCTGCGCACCCCGGCGGAGCTGCCCCGCACCGAGCTGGCCGCAGCCGTCGCCGCCGCCGGCGGCTGGGACATCTGGACCGACCAGGCCGACGCCCACGAACTCGTGGACGTCCCCCGCCAGGTCCTCGCCCTGGCCACCCGCACCGCCCTGGACGCCGCCGAACTCCCGGTCGCCCTGCGCCAGCTGTTCGGACGCGCCACCATCCGGCAGTACCCCGGCCGCGGCGACGACACCCCGGCCGGCCTGGAAGGGCACCTGATGCGCCTGCCGCTGCCCGGCGGCGACCTGCTCGAACTCTCCCGCCCGCACCTGCCGTTCACGCCCACCGAGTTCGCCCGGGCCCGCGCCCTGGTCGAACTGGACACCGTGCTGGGCCCGCGCGTCCCCGCGGTCGCCGCCCGGATCGGCCGGCTCGACGGCGCCGAGCTCACCGTCCGCCGGGCCTCCCCCGGGGACAAGGCCGCCGCGCTGGCCATGCACGCCCGCTGCTCCGCGGAGTCGCTGCGCCGCCGCTACCACGGCCCGGTCCGGGACGCCGACCGCTACCTCGACCACCTGCTGGACCCGCGCCACGGCCAGACCCTCGCCGTCGAGACCTCGGACGGCCGCCTGGTCGCCCTCGCCCACCTGATGTGGGACGACGAGGGCGCCGAGATCGCCCTGCTGGTCGAGGACGCCTGGCAGCGCCGCGGCCTGGGCGTCGACCTGGTGCGCCGGATGGCCGCCCTCGCCCTGGAGGCGGGCGTGCGGACCGTCTACGCCGTCACCACCTCCGCCAACACCGGCCTGATCTCCACCATGCGCCGGCTCTCCGCCCCGCTCGACTACCAGGTCGAGGACGGCACCCTGGTCATCACCGCCCACCTCGCCGAGGCCACCGAGAAGCTCCCCGCTCCCTGGCCCGCCCGCTGAGGCTCCCGCCCGGGGCCCGCCGCCGGGAGCCCCGGCGGCGGGCCCCGCCGTTCTCCCCCGGGCCCCCGGCGGAGGGCCGCGCTGCTGCCGAAGGGCTGAGCTCGCGCCGCCGGTTGTCGCCCCTGCTCAAGTGTGCGGGCGGGAGTCGGTAGGCTGAGCCCGTCCCCGCCGCCCGCGGATCGTCGAACGCCCCGGGCGGTGCCGCAGCAAGGAGGAACCCCTGAGCATGCCAGGCACCGATTCGGAAGCCCCGCGCGACGCCTCGCTGCCCGCCCGCGCGAAGATCGCCGTGACGGCCGGCAAGATGGCCGCAGCGCTCTCCCAGAAGGCGGGCCGCGGCAGCGGCTCGGTGATCGGCGGCAAGGTCGCGCTCAAGCTCGACCCGGACCTGCTGGCGACCCTCACCGAGCACCTGGACGTGGTCCTGGTCAGCGCCACCAACGGCAAGACCACCACCACCCGGCTGATCGCCGAGGCGCTGCGGGCGGCCGGCCCGGTGGTCTCCAACGCGCTGGGCGCGAACATGCCGGCCGGCATCACCGGCGCGCTGGCCGGCGGCACCAGCGCCCGCTTCGGCGTGATCGAGGTGGACGAGAAGTACCTGCCGATGGTCGCCCGGGACACCCGGCCGAAGGCCATAGCGCTGCTGAACCTCTCCCGCGACCAGCTGGACCGCGCCGCCGAGACCCGGATGATGGCCGAGAAGTGGCGCGAGGGCCTCAAGGACACCGACGCGGTGATCATCGCCAACGCGGACGACCCGCTGGTGACCTGGGCCGCCTCGTCCTGCAAGAAGGTGGTCTGGGTGGCCGCCGGGCAGGCGTGGAAGGAGGACGCCTGGTCGTGCCCGTCCTGCGGCGGCGTGATGCAGCGCCCGGGCGACGACTGGTTCTGCGGCGAGTGCGGCTTCCGCCGCCCGAACCCGCACTGGGCGCTCCAGGGCACCCACGTGATCGACCCGCACCGCGGCGCCTGGCCGATCCAGCTCCAGCTGCCGGGCCGCGCCAACCTGGCGAACGCCACCAGCTCGGCCGCCGTCGCGGCGGTCTTCGGGGTGGCCCCGCAGGTCGCGCTGGAGCGGATGCAGGCGGTGGCCGCGGTGGCCGGCCGCTACGACGTGGTGCAGTTCCGCGGCCGGGACATCCGGCTGCTGCTGGCGAAGAACCCGGCCGGCTGGCTGGAGACCTTCTCGCTGATCGACGGGCCGCCCACCCCGGTGGTCCTGTCGGTGAACGCGCTGGACGCCGACGGCACCGACACCTCCTGGCTGTGGGACGTCGACTACGAGCGGCTGTCCGGCCACCCGATCTTCGTGATGGGCCAGCGCAAGCTCGACCTGGCGGTCCGCCTGGAGGTCGCCAACCTCCAGTTCCAGGTGGTCGACTCGCTCGCCCAGGCGGTGGAGGCCGCCCCGGCCGGCCGGATCGAGGCCATCGCCAACTACACCGCCTTCCAGCAGCTGCGCAAGGCCGTGGTGGTCTGATGAGCGACCAGTACTACGGGCAGCAGCCGCAGTTCGGTGACCAGGGGGGCTACGGCCAGCCGCAGCCCTACCCCGGACAGCAGTACGGCGAGCAGCAGTACGGCGGACAGCAGCAGCAGTACGACCAGCAGTACGGTCAGCCGCAGCCGCAGCAACACCAGCAGCACCAGCAGCACCAGCAGCAGTACGGACAGCAGCCGCCGCAGCAGTACGAGCAGCAGGCGCCGCAGCAGCAGTACGGCGGGGGCGCGCCGCAGCGGCCCGCGTCCCAGCAGCAGTTCGGGAGGTCTTCGAGGATGAGCGAGAGCAGCCTGCGGGTGGTCTGGGTGTACCCGGACCTGCTGTCGACGTACGGCGACCGCGGCAACGCGCTGGTGGTGGAGCGGCGGGCGCGCCAGCGCGGCCTCGGGGTGCAGCGGATCGACGTGCGCTCCGACCAGTCGGTGCCGACCAGCGGCGACATCTACCTGATCGGCGGCGGCGAGGACCGGCCGCAGCGGCTGGCGGCGGAGCGGCTGCGCAACGACGGCGGGCTGGTCCGGGCGGCCGAGAACGGCGCGATCATCTTCTCGGTCTGCGCGGGCTTCCAGATCCTGGGCCACGAGTTCGTCAACGACCTCGGCGAGCGCGAGGCGGGCCTGGGCCTGCTGGACGTGTGGACCGCGCGCGGCGAGGGCGCCCGCTGCGTGGGCGACGTGCTGGCGGACGTCGACCCGCAGCTGAACCTGCCGCAGCTGACCGGCTTCGAGAACCACCAGGGCATCACCCACCTCGGCGAGGGCGTCAGCCCGCTGGCCACCGTCCAGGTCGGCCGGGGCAACGGCACCGGCGACGGCACCGAGGGCGCCTGGCGCGACACCGTGTTCGGCACCTACCTGCACGGCCCGGTGATGGCCCGCAACCCCGCCGTCGCCGACATGCTGATCAAGCTGGCGCTGGACGTGAACGCGCTGCCGCCGGCCGACACCACCTGGTACGACGCGCTGCGCACCGAGCGGATCGCCGCGGCCCGCCCGGCGTGAGCGGGTGGGCCCGCCCGGCCCGGGCGCGCGGCCCGGTACGGCTCGGCCGCGCGTTCATCCGCGCGTAAGCCGAGGTCACGGTGGGGGACGGCTGACCGCCATGTGGTCAGCCGTCCCCCCGTGGGACAACTTCATAGGAGAATAGGAGAGCCCGGACGCAACACCCTCCTCGGCGGTCGGGTCGCAGTTACGTGTGGTGCGTCGAGGAAGCCGCTCCCGCGTCGGTTTCGGCCCGGCCGGACGCAGGAACCGTATGCTGTGCAGCAGGTCAGTTTCGGACGAGATGTCCGATTCCCACCCACCAGTCCGGCCGTCCGATCCTGCTCGGGAGTTGGCAAAGCAATGCGTATTGGTGTCCTGACCAGCGGCGGTGACTGCCCCGGCCTGAACGCCGTCATCCGTTCCGTGGTCCACCGGGGGGTGGTCGACCACGGCGACGAGATCATCGGCTTCGAGGACGGCTGGCGCGGTCTCCTGGAGGGCGTGCACCGTCCGCTGACGCTCGACTCGGTGAGCGGCATCCTCGCCCAGGGCGGCACGATCCTGGGCTCGTCCCGGGTCCAGCCCAGCCACCTGCGCGACGGTGTGGAGCGCGCCAAGCGGCACTGCGCCGACCTGGGCATCGACGCGGTCATCCCGATCGGCGGCGAGGGCACCCTGAAGGCCGCGAAGCTGATGAGCGACGCGGGCCTGCCGGTGATCGGCGTGCCGAAGACCATCGACAACGACATCGCCTGCACCGACGTCACCTTCGGCTTCGACACCGCCGTCTCGGTGGCCACCGAGGCACTGGACCGGCTGAAGACCACCGCCGAGTCGCACCAGCGCGTCATGGTGGTCGAGGTGATGGGCCGGCACACCGGCTGGATCGCGCTGAACGCGGGCATGGCGGCCGGTGCGCACGCCATCGTCGTCCCGGAGCGCCCGTTCCACATCGACAAGCTGACCGAGATGGTGCGCGAGCGCTTCGACCGGCAGAAGAAGTTCGCGATCGTGGTCTGCGCCGAGGGCGCCAAGCCCGAGCCCGGCACCATGCCGTGGGAGGAGGGCACCAAGGACATGTACGGCCACGAGCGGTTCACCGGCATCGCCACCCAGCTCTCCCGCGAGCTGGAGCACCGGCTCGGCAAGGAGGCCCGTCCGGTGATCCTGGGCCACACCCAGCGCGGCGGCACCCCGACCGCGTACGACCGGGTCCTGGCCACCCGCTTCGGCTGGCACGCGGTGGAGGCCGCCCACAAGGGCGCGTTCGGCCACATCACGGCGCTGCAGGGCACCGAGATCAAGCTGGTGCCGCTGGGCGAGGCGGTGGCGGAGCTGAAGACCGTCCCGGCGGAGCGCTACCGGGAGGCCGAGACCGTCATCTGACGGCCGGTCGGCTCCCGCCCCACCGAACGGTGCGCCGGGGGCGCGTCGCGGCCCGCCCGCCCGCTCCCCCGGCGATAGCCTCACCGCATGGAGATCCTCGCCTACGGCGTCCAAGCAGACGAACGACCGCTCCTGGAACGGGCCTTCGCGGACCGCCACGCCCTGCGCGCCCTGGCGGTGTTCCTCAACCGCGACACCGCCCCCCTCGCCGCCGGCTACCCCGCCGTCAGCACCAGCGTCAACGACGAACTCGACGCCGACGTGCTCACCGTGCTCGCCGCGGGCGGCACCGAGTTGATCGCCCAGCGCTCCACCGGCTTCAACAACATCGACCTCGACGCCGCCGCCGAACTCGGCCTCACCGTCGCCCGGGTCTCCCACTACAGCCCCTACGCCGTCGCCGAGCACGCCTGGGCCCTCGCGCTCGCCGTCAACCGGCGGCTCACCCGCGCCGCCAACCGCTCCCGCGAGTTCGACTTCCGCCTCGACGGCCTCCTCGGCCGCGACGTCCACGGCATGACCGTCGGCGTCATCGGCACCGGCAAGATCGGCGAGTGCTTCGCCCGCATCGCCGCCGGCTTCGGCACCCGCCTCCTCGGCTGGGACATCGCCGAGAACCCCGCCTGCCTCGAACTCGGCATGACCTACACCGAACTCCCCGAACTCCTCTCCCGGGCCGACCTGATCAGCCTGCACGTCCCCCTCCTCCCCACCACCCACCACCTGATCGACACCGCCGCCCTCGCCCGGATGAAGGACGACGCCATCCTGGTCAACTCCAGCCGCGGCGGCCTCGTCGACAGCGCCGCCCTGGTCGAGGCCCTCCGCACCGGGCGCCTCTCCGGCGTCGGCCTCGACGTCTACGAGGAGGAGACCGGCGTCTTCTTCACCGACCAGTCCCTCCAGGGCATCACCGACGACACCCTCGCCCGCCTCATCACCTTCCCCCAGGTCCTCGTCACCAGCCACCAGGCCTACTACACCCACACCGCCGTCCACCAGATCATCGACACCACCGTCCGCAACGTCGACGACCACGCCGGCGGCCGCACCAACGAGAACACCCTCGTGCCCAGGCCGTGACCCGGGTACGCCCCGCCCGGCAGCCCCGGCCCGGCCCGCCCCGCAGAACGCGCGGCCGGACGGCCGCGCGCCCCGCCGGGCACCGGGCGGGAGCCCGGCCGCTACCGCGTCAGCAGCTCCTCCAGGACGTCCGCCCCCTTCGAGGCGCCGCCCGCCCCGCGCACGATCCGGCGCAGGGCCGCCGCCCGGGGGCGGCAGGACCGGGCCTCCCGGACGGCGTCGCGCAGGCCCCGCACGGTCGGCTCGGCGAGCGTCCTGCCGACCCCCAGCTCCTCCGCCCGCAGGGCGATCGCCCGCTGTTCCGGGATCTGCGGCACCGCCACGACGGGCACCCCGTGGTGGAGCGACTCCATCACCGAGTTCATCCCGGCGTGGCTCAGGAACACCTCGGCGTGCCGCAGCACCGCCACCTGCGGCACGTGCGCGTGCACCTCGACGTTGGCCGGGACCGGGCCCAGCGACTCCCGGTCCAGCCCGCCCACCGCCATGACGACCTGCCAGTCGCCGCCCCCGAACGCCTCGACGCAGGTCCGGTAGAACGCGGGCCGGTCGTTGAAGACGGTTCCCAGCGAGATCAGCAGCACCGGGGCCCGCGACCGGGGGCTCCACTCCTCGGCGGCCTGCCGGCCGCTCAGCGACGGCCCGACGAAGTGGAAGCGCCCGTCGAAGGTGTCCCCCGCCGGCTGGAACTCGCGGGGGACGAACACCAGGCTCGTCGGGGGCACGTGACCGAACATCAGGTCCGGGCCGTCCAGGAAGGCGTGGCCCTGCGCGAACTTCCCCATGTCCTGGACCGCCGCCACCAGCCGGGGGTGGGCGTGGTCGAAGTCGGCCGGCAGGTACACCTGCGCCGCCGAGAAGGACTCGTTCTCCGCGAAGGTCGGCACCAGGGCGACCTCCCGCACCCCGAGCAGGTTCGCCAGCATCCTCCCGGTGAAGGTCACCGAGTCGTAGCACACCGCGTCCGGCGGGTCGGCCGCGAAGTGCGCGGCCAGGACCGGGAAGGCGGCGCGCGCGTCGTCGAGGTAGTACTCCATCGTCACGGCGAGCTGTTCCGCCGTGAACTCCCCGCGCTCCGCCATGCCGGGCGGCAGCTGCGAGGGCAGGGTCACCGGCGACGCCCCGGCGGCGACGGCGGCGCCCACGGCGGCCGGTCCGGTGGCGTAACTGACCCGGTGACCGCGCCGGACCAGCTCCTCGACCAGCGGCAGGGTCGGGTTGACGTGCCCGGACGCGGGCGCGCTCACGAAGGCGAAGTGGGCCATCAGTCCTCCTCCAGGATGACCGGCAGGGTCCTGTGGCCGTTGGTGAAGAAGGAACCCAGCGGTTCGAGCGCGGACGACGGGACGGCCAGCCGCAGCCCGGGGAACCGGGAGAACAGCGCGGACAGCGCCGTCGTCGCCTCCAGTTTCGCCAGCGGACTGCCGAGGCAGAAGTGCACGCCGTGCCCGAAGGCGAGGTGGTCGGCCCGCGACGGCCGGGCGACGGAGAAGTCCTCCGCGTCGGCCCCGTGCTGCGCCGGGTCGCGGCCGGCCGCGCCGAAGGACAGCAGGATCGCCTCGCCCTTGCCGATCCGCACGCCGTCCGCGGCGATGTCCTCCACGGCGTAGCGCAGCGGCAGGTTCGGCACCGGTGCCTGCCAGCGCAGGGTCTCGTCCACCACGTCCTCCCACGTGCTGGTCCCGGACCGGACCAGGGCGAGCTGGGACGGGTGGGTGGCCAGCGCGTGGACGGCGTGGTCGAGCAGGTTGACCGTCGTCTCGAAGCCGGCGGAGATGGTCAGCAGCAGGGTGTCCAGCAGTTCCCGCTCGGACAGCCGGGTGCCGTCCGCCTCCTGCGCGGCGATCAGGTCGCTGGTCAGGTCGTCGCCGGGGTCGCGCCGTTTGGCGGCCACCAGGTCCTTGAGCAGCATGTACAGCTCGCCGGAGGCGGCCTGCACCCCCGCCGGGTCCGCGTCGAGGCTGAACACCGCGTCCACCAGCCGGCGCAGGTCCGCGCCCGTCGCCGCGCTCACCCCGAACAGTCCGGTGATGACCTGGATCGGCAGCGGGAACGCGAACCGCGCCCGCAGGTCGACCGGCTGCCCCGGCGGCACCGCGGCCAGGTCGGCGATCAGGCCGGCCGTGATCTCCTCGACGCGCGGCCGGGTCGCCTCGATGCGGCGCGGGGTGAACGCCTTGGCCACCAGGCTGCGCAGCCTGGTGTGGTCGGCCCCGTAGGCGGTGAACATGTTCTGCATCGCGACCCACATGATCAGCGGCCAGTCCGGCGGGATGTCCCCGTCGCGCCACATCGGCCAGTGCTTGTTCGCATCCTTGGAGACCCTCGGGTCGAGCAGCAGCTTCTTCGCCAGGTCGTGCCCGGTGACGGCCCAGGCCGGCACCCCGCCGGGCAGCCGGACGCGGGTGGCCGGGCCCCGCTCGCGCAGGGCGGTGGCCTCGCCGAAGACGTCGCCGCCCGAGGGGTCGATGACGTAGGCGTCGGCGGACGGGGCCTGCGCGCGCACCGCGCGCACCGGTTCGGTGAAGGTGGTGGCGGTGCGGGGCCGGGGCGGTTCGGTGACCTCCAGCAGGGCCGCGGTGAACCGCGACCCCATGCCGAGGCCGATCGACATGACGGTGTCGCCGGGCTTGAGCGTCTCGTCGTGCAGCAGGTGGTCGATGCCGAGCAGTTGGTCGCACGGCCCGACGTGGCCGAGCTCGCGCAGCATCGGCCAGGTGGTGCGGCCCAGGTCGATGCCGAGCGGTTCCAGCACGACGACCTCCAGCTGGGCCAGGCCCAGGCCGGTGACGACGAACCTGGTGATGTCGGGAATGCCGACGCCGCCCTCCTTGGCGGCCTGCTCGACCGCGGTGACCAGGGCCCCGCTCATCAGCGTCAGGTACGGCGCCAGGCCGGTGACCTCGATCGGCGTGCGGTTCCGGTGGCCCGCGGGGTCCGGGATCGTCGGGGTGGCGAGGACCTCCATCTGGGTCGCGGAGCTGTTGGCGGTCGCGACCAGCCGCGCCCGGCCGGACTCGCGGTTGAGGACGGCCGCGGCCGCGCCGTCGGCCAGGAAGATCCCGATGCTGGGCTGCCAGCGTTCCCAGCGCGGCGGCAGGAACCGGGCGGTGGCGGTGACCAGGGTCGCGGTCGCGGCCGGGTCGGCCACCAGGTGCGCGGCGGCGGACTGCAGCGCGGCCGAGCCGCCGTTGCTGGTCGCCTCGACCTCGTAGACGAGGGCGTGGCCGAGGCCGAGGACGCGCTGCAGGTGGCAGGAGGACGCCATGTGGTCCTGGTGGTCCATCTGGGCGTAGGCGGCCATGGCGATGTCGGCGCCGGTGAGGCCGGACTCGCGCAGGGCGCCGATCGCCGCGTGCACGGCCATCGCGTGCTCGGTGACGTCGTCGGAGCTGGTGAACGACACGAAGTCCGACAGCGCGAGCAGCCGCCGCATGGTCGCGGTGTCCGGCACGGCCCGCGTCGCGGGCGTGCGGGGCGGCAGGTACCGTCCCGTTCCGCCGATGTAGACGTTGTCCCAGATCATGCGTGGTCCTTTCCCCTGAGTTCGGACAGCCCGGCGCCGTAGCCGGTGAAGTCGAGGAGCCAGGTGCTGATGGCCAGCGCCGTGGCCGCGGAGTGCTCCTCCAGGACGGTGAAGTGGTCGCCCGGGACGGTGAGCACGTCCTGCGCGGTGGTGGACAGCCGGGGCCACGGACGCTTCCCGGTGCCCACCAGCAGCACCGGCGCGGTGACGGGCTCCGGGGCGCCGGCCAGGTCGAGGTAGCGGCCCATGGCGACCAGCCGGTCGTCGTCGACCGGCTGGACCTGGTGGCCGGCGTCGAGCATGCCGGTGAGCACGCCCGGCAGGTCGTCGGGGTAGCCGTCGATGAGCACCACCGCGCTGGGCCGGGCCCCGCGCCGCTCCAGTTCCCCGGCGGTCGCCAGCGCCAGCCACCCGCCCACCGAGCGGCCGACCAGCACCGGCGCGGCGACCGCCGACGCGGCATCGGCGAGTGCGCGGACCAGGACGTCGGCGTCCGCGGGCAGCGGGTCGCCGGCGAAGCCCGGCAGGGTGACCGCCGTGACGTCGCGGGCGGCCTCCAGCGCGGCGGCGAACCGCCCGTACTCCTCGATGCCGCCGGACGCCAGCGCGGACGGCAGGCAGACCAGCGGGGGCTGGAGGAAGCCGGTCGCGAGGGCGACCGCCCCGGCCTCGGGCGCGTCGGTGGCCGGGGCCAGCCGGGACGCCGTGGCGAGCAGGTCGAGGCCGTCCTGCGCGCGGCCCACGTCGAGGGCCTTGCGCAGCAGGCGCTCCATCGGCCCGGTGGCCCGGTTCTCCGGCGAGCACAGCTGCCCGTAGAGGTGGTGGACGAGCTGTTCGGGCGTCGGGAAGTCGAAGACGAGGGTCGCCGGGAGCTGGAGCCCGGTGGCCGCGTTGAGCCGGTTGCGCAGCTCGATGGCGGTCAGCGAGTCGACGCCGTGGTCGCGGAACGGCTGACGCGGGTCGTCGATCCCGCCGGGGGCCATCCCGAGGATGCCCGCGCTGTGCCCGACGACCAGGTCGAGCAGCAGCGCGCGCTGCTCGGGCTCGGGCAGGGTGTCGAGCCGGGCCCGCAGCTCGCCCGGGTCGCCCGGGTCGCCCGGGCCGGCCCCCGGTGCCGGCGCGCGCCGCGGCCGGGCGAGTGCGCGCAGCAGCGCGGGCGGGGTGTCGATCGCCGCGAGGTCGAGGCGGACCGGCACCAGCGCCGGGCGTCCGCCGGCCAGGGCGGTGTCGAACAGGCCGAGGGCCTGCTCGGTGGCCAGCGGCAGCATGCCGGTCCTCGCCAGTCGGCGGCGGTCCGCCTCGGTCAGGTTCCCGGTGATGCCGCTGGACTCGGCCCACTGGCCCCAGGCGAGGGAGGCGGCCGGCAGGCCGCGCGCGTGCCGGTGCTCGGCGAGCGCGTCGAGGAACGCGTTCGCGGCCGCGTAGTTGGCCTGCCCGGGGGCGCCGAACACCCCGGCCGCCGAGGAGAACAGCACGAACGCCCGCAGGTCCAGGTGCTCGGTGGCCTCGTGCAGGTGCCACGCGGCATCGGCCTTCGCGCGCAGCACCGTGTCGACCTGCTCCGGTGCCATTGTCGCCACCAGGGCGTCGTCGACGACCCCGGCGGCGTGCACGACGGCCCGCAGGTCGGGGATCGAGGCGACGAGGTCCCGCAGTGCCGCGCGGTCGCCGGCGTCGCAGGCGACCACGGTGAGGGCGGCGCCCAGCTCCTGCCGGAGCCCGGGCGGCTCGACGCCGCGGCGGCCGGCGAGCACCACGTGCCGGGCGCCGTGCCGGGCGACCAGGTGCCGGGCGACCAGGACGCCGAGGGTGCCGGTGCCGCCGGTGATCAGCACGGTGCCGTCCAGGGGCGCGCCGTCCAGGGGCCCGGCAGTCCCGGTCGGGGCGGGCGGGGCGGCCCGCACCAGCCTCGGTACGAGGGCGGTGCCGTCGCACAGCCGGATCTCGGGCTCGCCGTCGGCCACGGCGGCGCGCACCGCGGCGGGGACCGCCCGCCGCGAGGCGGCCGTGCCGTCGTGCCGGACGGTCAGGATGCGCCCGGGGTGCTCGTGCTGCGCGCTGCGCAGGAAGCCGCGGGCGGCGGCCGAGGCCAGGTCGTCGCCGGTGAGGACCACGAGCCGGGCCGGCGTGTCGGTGGCCAGGAACTCCCGGACCCGGCCGAGCAGTTCCCGGGTCACCGCGTGGGCGGCGGTGACCGGTTCGCCCTCGCCGGCGACCTCGTGGAGGACCGTCTCGGTGCCCGGGCCGTCCGGTGCCGCCATCGGGATCCAGTCGACGGCGAACAGCGTGTTCGGCCGGGGCCCGGCCCCGGGACCCGCCGCTTCGACGGGCCGCAGGACGATCTCGTCGATGCTGACGACCGGCGTCCCGGCGGTGTCGGTGATCCGCACCGCGCAGGTGTCCGGCCCGGTCGGGTGCAGCACCACGCGGACCGTCGCGGCCGACCCGGTGACCGTCACGCCGGAGAACGAGAAGGGCAGCCGCGCCGGACTGCCGCCGTCCTCGGCCCCGGGACCGGCGAGCAGGGTCAGCGGCTGGATGGCGGCGTCCAGGAGCGCGGGGTGGACGCGGTAGCCGGTGAGCTGCCCGGGGTCCGCCGGGAAGCTCGCCTCGGCGTGCAGGTCCGCGCCGTGCCGCCGGACGCCGGTGAGTCCCCGGAAGGTCGGTCCGTAGTCGTAGCCGGCTTCGGCGAGCCGGTCGTAGAGCGCGCCGATGTCGATCGGCGCGGCCTCGTCGGCGTCCGTGCCGGGCGCGTCCGTGCCGGGCTCGTCGGCCCGGTCGGCCCGGTCGGCCCGGTCCGTCGGCGGGCTGAGCACGCCGGTCGCGTGGCGGGTCCACTCGTCGGGCTCGGCGGAGGTGCGGGAGTGGACGGTGACGGGTCGGCGTCCGGTGTCGTCGGGCGCGCCGACGGTGACCTGCACGTGCACGCCGTCACGCTCGGACAGTACGAGCGGCGCCTCCAAGACCAGTTCGGACAGGACGGGGCTGGCCGCGTGCCCGCCGGCGTGGACGGCCAGGTCCACGAACGCCATCGCGGGCAGCAGGGGCGAGCCCGCGATGACGTGTTCGGCGAGCCACGGGTGGGCGGACCCGGAGAGCTTCCCGGTCAGCACCACGCCCTGCCCGTCGGGGAGCTTCACCAGGGACCGCAGCAGCGGGTGGTCGGGCGTGTCGGGGCCCTCCGCCGGGGTGGTGGGCCGGAGCCAGTAGTGCTGGTGCTGGAACGGGTACGAGGGCACCCGTGCGTCCGGCTCACCGACCGGCGGGGTCCAGTCCACCGCGCCGTCCGCCCACAACCGCCCCAGACCCGCGAACAGCCGCTCCACGGAGTCACCGTGACGCCGCATCAAGCCGTTCGGCACCAGCGACGGATGCGGACCCACCTCCACGAACCCCGTGACGCCCTGGCCCGACAGCCACTCCATCGCGTCGGCGAACCGCACCGGCTCCCGCACCTGCCGCACCCAGTAGCCCGGCTCCCCCATGTCCACCGGATGTCCGGCCACCGTGGAGACCACCGGGACCACCGGCACACCGAACGACAACCCCTTAGCAACCTCGGCGAGTTCGTCCAGCACCGGATCCATCCGCGCCGAATGGAACGCGTGACTGACCTCCAGCCGCCGCACCCGCCGCCCACGACCCCGCCACACCTCGGCGACCGCCAGCACCGCCGCCTCGTCACCCGACACCACCACCGCGTCCGCCGCGTTGACCGCCGCCACCTCCACACCCGGCACCAGCGACCCCGCCACCTCCTGGACCGACGCCTGCACCGACACCATCGCCCCGCCACCGGGCAGCCCCTGCATCAACCGGCCCCGCGCCCCCACCAGGGCACAGGCGTCCTCCAGCCCCAAAACCCCCGCCACGTGGGCCGCCGCCACCTCGCCCACCGAATGCCCCACCACGAAATCCGGCCGAACCCCCAACCACTCCACCAACCGAAACAGCGCCACCTCCAACGCGAACACCCCGGCCTGCGTGAACCGCGTCTGCCCCAACACCCCCTCCCCGTCCTCGAACAACACCTCCACCGGCAACCCCAACACCCCGCACACCTCGTCCAACACCCCCGCGAACACCGGAAACACCCCGTACAGACCCCGCCCCATCCCCGCCCACTGACCACCCTGACCGGAGAACACGAACGCCGACTTCCCCGAGTCGCGGGCCTCGCCGGTCACCAGCCCGGGATGCGCCTCACCCCGGACCAGGGCCGCCAGGGCCTCCGGTCCGGTCAGCACGGCCCGGTGGGCGAATCGGGCCCGCGCGGCGAGCGCGGCGGCGATTCCGTCCGCGTCCGCGTCGGGGGCCCCGGCCGCGTGCGCCTGTAGCCTGCGGGCCTGGGCCCGGAGCGCCTGCGCGGACTTGGCCGACAGCAGCCACGGCACCGGCGCGACGGCGGCGGGCGCGGACGTGGGGGTGACAGGGGAGTCGGAGGATGTCTCCTCCGCCGGGTCCGGGTCCGGTGCCTCCAGGATCACGTGCGCGTTGGTGCCGCTGATGCCGAACGCCGAGACGCCCGCACGGCGGGGACGCCCGGTCTCCGGCCACGGCCGGGCCTCGGTCAGCAGGGCGACCCGGCCCGCCGACCAGTCGACGTGCGAGGTCGGCGCGTCCACGTGCAGGGTTCGCGGCAACTGCCCGTGCCGCATCGCCATCACCATCTTGATCACACCCGCGACGCCCGCCGCCGCCTGCGTGTGCCCGATGTTCGACTTCACCGACCCCAACCACAGCGGCTCGGAACGGTCCTGACCGTACGTCGCCAGCAGCGCCTGCGCCTCGATCGGATCACCGAGGGTCGTGCCGGTGCCGTGCGCCTCCACCGCGTCCACCTCGGACCCCGACAACCCGGCGTTGGCGAGCGCCTGCTGGATGACGCGTTCCTGGGAGGGGCCGTTGGGCGCGGTCAGGCCGTTGGACGCGCCGTCCTGGTTGACCGCCGAGCCCCGCACCACCGCCAGCACCCGGTGACCGTTGCGGCGGGCGTCCGACAGGCGTTCCAGCAGCACCAGGCCGACGCCCTCGCCCCAGCCCGTGCCGTCGGCCGCCTCGGCGAACGCCTTCACCCGGCCGTCGGCCGCGAGCCCCCGCTGGCGGGAGAAGTCGATGAAGGCGGCGGGTGTCGCCATCACCGTCACCCCGCCGGCCAGCGCCAGCGAGCACTCACCCGAGCGCAGCGCCTGCGCCGCCAGGTGGATCGCCACCAGCGAGGACGAGCACGCCGTGTCCACCGACACCGCCGGTCCCTCCAGGCCCAGCAGGTAGGACACCCGCCCGGAGGTCACACTCGTCGCCGTGCCGGTGGCCACGTAGCCGTCCGCGTCGCGGGATATCTGGTCCACTCCGCCCGCGTAGCCGGATGCCCAGATGCCGGTGAACACGCCCGTCCGGCTGCCCCGCAACGACGTCGGATCGATCCCCGCGTCCTCGAACGTCTCCCACACCGTCTCCAACAGCACCCGCTGCTGCGGGTCCATCGCCAGCGCCTCACGCGGCGAGATCCCGAAGAACCCGGCGTCGAACCCGCCTGCGGCGTCGAGGAAGCCGCCCCGTCGGGTGTACGACGTCCCCGGACCGCCCGCCGGATCGTAGAGCCGACCCACGTCCCACCCACGATCCGACGGGAACTCACCCACCGCGTCCGCCCCGCCCGCCACCAGATCCCACAACTCCTGCGCCGAGCCCACCCCACCCGGATACCGCGCCCCCAACCCGACCACCACCACCGGATCACCCGACACCACGGCCCCGACCGGCACCGGCGCGGCCGTCCGGCGCTCCTTGCCGAGGACCACCTCCCGCAGGTGTTCGGCCAATCGGGCCGGAGTCGGGTGGTCGAAGACCATCGTCGCCGGCAGCCGCACCCCGACCGCCGTGGACAGCCGGTTGCGCAGTTCCACCGCGGTGAGCGAGTCGAAGCCCAGGTCCTTGAAGGCCAGGTCGGCACCGATCTCGTCGCTGCGCCCCAGCACGGCCGAGGCGTGGGTGCGGACCAGGTCGAGCAGGAGCTCGTGTTGCCGGGCCTCGGGGAGCGATCCCAGCCGGCCCGCCAGTCCGGTGGTCCGCACCGGTGTGCGGGCGCGTGCCAGCGCGCGCAGCACCGGCCGGTCGCCCAGCGCGGACACCTTGAGCACGGCCGCGACCACCGCGGGCTCCGCAGCGTCCAGGCCCCCGTCGAAGAGCCCGAGTCCGTAGTCGGTGGCCATCGGCAGCACCCCGGCGCGGGCGAGGCGTGCACGGTCGGTGTCGGTGAGGTTCCCGGTCAGCCCGCTGTCCTCGGCCCACTGTCCCCAGGCCAGCGACACCCCGGGCAGGCCCAGGGCGCGCCGGTGGGCGGCCAGGCCGTCGAGGTAGGCGTTCGCGGCGGCATAGTTGGCCTGGCCGGGGCTGCCGAGTGTGCCGGCGGCGGAGGAGAAGAGGACGAACGCCGCCAGGTCCCGCTCGCGGGTGAGTTCGTGCAGGTGCCAGGCGGCCCGGGCCTTGGGTTCCCAGACCGCCGC
>NZ_QLLT01000004.1 GCF_003259315.1 Kitasatospora sp. SolWspMP-SS2h
CCGCCCCCGGCCGCGGCGCCCGCCCGTCCCCGTGCAGCTTCCACCCGAACCCGACCTTCATCCCGTTCCCTGTTCCACTCGACCGGACCGCCCTGGAGCGGGCCCCGTGACCACATGCTGACGCACCATGATCCCCCGCCCGCGGAACCGTCCGGGTCGGCGGGCGCCGCGTCGACCGGGTCGTCGAGGAGGCGGGCGGGCGAGGGCGACGGCGCTGCCGGGGTCCGTGCCGCCCGCCGGGGCAGCCGGGGGCTACCGCAGGTCGGTGACGGCCGAGCGCAGTTCCTCGAACGCCGCCCGCAGGTGGGGGGCGAGTTCCTCGTCGTCCCGTTCGGGGTTCCATCGCTGGTAGCCCGTGGTGAAGGCGAGCACGCCGATCTCGGCCGCTATCCGCGCCGCCGGCCGGGGCACCCGCCGCCGCCCGAGTGCTTCGGCCATCGCGGCGGCGAGGCCGGCGTGCTTCTGCTCCAGGCCCTCCTGGAGCTCCCGGTTCGCCTCGACCGCCGCCCGCATCAGCGGGCTGATCTCGCGGTTGAAGGGCGTCATCGCGGCGGCGGCGCGTTCCAGCCCGGCCCACACGGCCTCCAGCGGGGTGGCCGAGGGCGGGGCGGCCCCGATGCCGTCGGCCAGCAGGCGGCCGAGCGTCTCCCGGCCCGCGGTGAGGACGTCCCGCTTGTCGCCGAAGTAGCGGTGGAAGGTGCTGCGGGTCAGGCCCGCCCGCTCGGCGATCTGGGAGACGGTGGTGGCGTCGTAGCCCTGCTCCGCGAACAGCCGCAGTGCTTCGGCTACCAGGCGCTGCCGGGCGTCGGGCTTCCATCGTGGCATGCCGCCATCGTACGTGATGCGACAGGTGACGCATCGCGTGTACATTGATGAGACACCTGTTGCATCGCTCTGGGGAGACTCCCATGCACGTGTTCATCACCGGCGGGACGGGCCTGATCGGATCCGCCGTCCTCGCCGAACTCCGCTCCGCGGGCCACCGCGTCACCGCGCTCGCGCGCTCCGACGCCTCGGCCGCGAAGGCCCGGGCGGCCGGGGCCGACACCCTGCGCGGCAGCCTCACCGACCTGGACGTCCTGCGCGAGGGCGCCCGGCAGGCCGACGGCGTGATCAGCCTCGCCTTCGGCAACGACTTCAGCGCGCCGGACGCGTTCGTCCGGGCGATGGCCGAGGAGGCCGCCGCCGTCGACGCGCTGGGAGAGGCCCTGGTGGGCACGGACCGCCCGCTGGTCGTGGTCTCGGGCACCCCCGCCGTGCCGGGCCGGCCCGCCACCGAACAGGACGCCCTGCCCGAGGGCCCGGTCGCCGAGCGCAGCCGCACCGTGGCCCGCGCGCTCGCGCTCGCGTCCCGGGGCGTGCGCAGCTCCGCGGTGCGCATGCCGCGCACCGTGCACGACAACGGCGCCGGCGGCTTCGCCGGACTGCTCACCGAGGCCGCCCGGCGCACCGGCGTCGCGGGCTACCCGGGCGACGGCGAGCAGCGCTGGCCCGCCGTCCACGCGCGCGACGCCGCCGTGCTGTTCCGCCTCGCCCTGGAGCAGTCCCCGGCCGGGGGCGTCTACCACGCGGTCGCCGACGAGGGCGACAAGGTCCGCGACATCGCCGCGGTCATCGGCCGCCGCCTCGACCTCCCGGTCCGGCCCGTCCCGCAGGAGGACTTCGGCCTCCTCGGCCCGATCTTCGCCACCGACCAGCCCGCCACCAGCACCCGCACCCGCGCCGCCCTCGGCTGGACGCCCACCCACCCGAGCCTGCTGGAAGACCTGGAGCACATCGCCCCCTGACCCCGGCCCCGCCCCGCCCGCCTGCCGTCGCCCGTCCCGCGTGCTGCTCCGCCCGGACGGTTGGACCGTACTGCGGTAGGCGCCCTCGCGGGCGGCCGGTGCGCCGGCGCCCTGCGGGGGCTTCTGGGTCGACCCTGTTCTCTCGTGACCGGGTGGGAGATCCGTCGTAGCCTGCTGCCCGCAGACCGTGCGGGAAGGGAAGTGGGCTACGGACGTGGGACTCGCTTTCAGCGGACGGCCTCGTGAGTAGGCGTCGCTACGTGGCCAGAGGTGTTCCTGGCGGATACCGCGTCTGGGACAACCGGGGGCGCCGGTGGTGGGGTGATCTCTACGAGCTCTGCCCCGACGATCTCACTGCCGAACTGAACGGTGGGGCCGATCCGGAGAGGCTCACCGTTCTTCTCAAGCGGTACAGGGCCCAGAAGCGGTAGTACGGATGTCGTGCCAAGAGGGCGAAGAGGGCGAAGAGGGCCAAGAGGGCGAGGAGGCCCCGGGCCGGGGCGCCGAGCAGGCCGTCCGCGCGCGAGTCGGCGCGTCGTGACGCCGACCATCGCCCAGCGGATCGACGGCGAAGTGCGGGCGGGTGGTCCGGAGGCCGCCGAGGCCGAGGCGGCACCGAGTTCATCGCGCGGTTCGACGAGGCGTACCGTCGGCTCACCGTGGACGACGGCGGCGCCGCCTCGGACGCGGCGCTGGGGCTGCGGCGGCGGTCCGTCCTCGCGGAGCGCAAGGGGCGGTGGCGCCGCAGGCCGGTCGAGATCCCCTAGGGGAGCGACCCGGGCGGGCACGACTGAGCGGGCGCGATGACCCGCGTGCGACGGCCCCCGCCGACTCCGTTGCGACGAGGGCGACTTGGGCGGTGGTGGTCCGGTTGCCCGGCTGCCGCCCTACGGCCCGCCCCGGACGCCGGGGCGGCACCGGGTCGGGTCAGGGGCGGCGGAGCTTGCGGAAGATCAGCCAGATCACCAGGGCGATCACCGCGATCACGATGACGGCCACCAGCAGGAAGCCGATCAGGCCGCCCTTGGACTTCTTCTTTTTCTTCGCCTTGCTCTTGGCCAACTGGGTGGCGTGCTGGGCCCGTTGGCCGGTCGGGGCCTGGGTCTGGGTCTGGGTGCCGGTCGCCGGTGCGGCGGCGGGTGCCTGCTGGGCGGCGGCCGTGACCGCGGTGGTGCGCGGTGCGGCGGACGCCGTGCCGGTGGCCAGGGTGGCGCCGCCGCCCGCCAGCGCCAGGGCGAGCAGCACTCCTGCCAGACGTGTTCTCATCTGCCAACCTCGTTCCCGTCCGGCCCCCGTGGCCTGCGACCGGTTCACTGTGGCAGGTGTCGGGCGCGCCGCGACAGGGGAGGGGCGCGGCCTGTTCCCGGACTGTGACGGTGTCACCGCCCGGTCCGGCGACGGTCACGGCCGGGTTCCCGGGGGTGGGGGGCGGCAGGGGGGGCGAGAGGGGGGGGGAGGGGCGGGAGGGGGGGAGGGGACGGCCGGAGGCGGAAGCGGAGGCAAACCCTCCCCAGGCGAAGGGGCGGCGACTGGCCAAGCGTCAGGCCCGTTGGGTAAAGCTGCGGTTCGGATCGTCCCGGGCCGCTTGTTGGGCATGAGCATGCCCGCCTACTGTCGAACGCCAGTCCGGTGTTGCACGGACTCCCCGGCTCGACGGCGGCCCCGAATCCCGCCGTCAGGCCCGGCCCGGCCACGCGGGCGGACACCATCCGCCGGTGCGGCCCGGCCTGCACCGCTTCCGGTCTACCCCAGCCAAGGAGGCACCTCCGCATGCGCACTTCCGCCGCAGCCCGCCGTACGGCCCTCGCCGTCGCGGGCACCGCCGCCCTCCTCCTCTCCGCCTTCACGGCCGCCGCCCCGGCGGGCGCGGCGGCCGACCCCCAGGTGTACGGCAAGGACGGCACGTCCTGGGTCAAGGCGTGCGACACCCTCGCCCACGGCGACACCGTGGCCTGTCACGCGCTGCGCGTGACCAGCACGGTGGAGGGCGTCCGGCAGCTCGGCGTCACCCCGAACGCCACCCCGTCCGGGCTCGGGCCGAGCGACCTGCTGAGCGCCTACAAGCTGCCCGCCAACGGCGGCGCCGGGACGACCATCGCGATCGTGGACGCGTACAACGACCCGAACGCCGAGTCGGACATGGCCGTCTACCGCTCCCAGTACGGACTGCCTGCCTGCACCAAGGCCAGCGGGTGCTTCAAGCAGGTCAACCAGACCGGCGGCAGCAGCCTGCCGGCGAACAACTCCGGCTGGGCGGGCGAGATATCGCTCGACCTCGACATGGTCTCCGCGATCGCCCCCAACGCCCACATCGTCCTGGTCGAGGCGAGCAGCGCGACCATGGCCAACCTCGGCACCTCGGTGAACACCGCGGTGAGCCTGGGCGCCAAGTTCGTCTCCAACAGCTACGGCGGCTCGGAGTCCTCCGCCGACACCTCGTACGACTCCTCGTACTTCAACCACCCGGGCGTCGCCATCACCGTCTCCTCCGGGGACTCCGCCTACGGCGCCCAGTACCCGGCCGCCTCCAAGTACGTGACCGCGGTCGGCGGCACCGCCCTCAAGCGGGACTCCAGCGCCCGCGGCTGGTCGGAGAGCGTCTGGCTGACCAACTCCACCGAGGGCACCGGCTCCGGCTGCTCCAAGTACGACGCGAAGCCGACCTGGCAGAAGGACACCGGCTGCACCAAGCGCACCATCGCCGACGTCTCGGCCGTCGCCGACCCCGCCACCGGCGTCGCCGTCTACCAGACCTACGGCGGCAGCGGCTGGGCCGTCTACGGCGGCACCAGCGCCGCGGCCCCGATCATCGCCGGCGTCTACGCCCTGGGCGGCAACCCCTCCAGCGGCTCCAGCCCGGCGTCCTTCCCCTACGCCCACACCTCCGCGCTCTTCGACGTGACCTCCGGCTCGAACGGCTCCTGCTCGCCCGCCTACCTCTGCAAGGCCGGCGCCGGGTACGACGGCCCGACCGGCCTCGGCACCCCCAACGGCACCACGGCCTTCAAGGGCTGACGCCGCACCGGCACGAACGGCTCCGACCGGAGGCCGCCACCTCGCGAGCCGGGGTGGCGGCCTCCGCCGTGTCGGGTCAGGCGTCGTCGGCGAGCAGGTCGCGGACGGTGCGGGGCTCGCGGGCGAGGAGGGCGGACAGCAGCGGGTCGGTGCCCGCGAAGCGGCCCTGGGCGGCGGCCTGGTAGATGCCGAGGGTGAAGCGGGCCATGAACTCCGGCGTGCCCGAGGCCACTTGGGTGGCCACCCACTCCTCGGGATCGACGGCGACGCAGCGGACCGGACGGCCGGACAGCTCGGCGGCGAGGTCGGCCACCTGGTGGAAGGTGGGCGCCGCGGCGGCGGTGAGGGTGACCGGGCCGTCGTACCCGCGAGCGGCCGGGCCGCCGTGCCCGGCGGTGGTCGGATCGCCGTGCCCGGCGGCGGCCGGACCGCCGTACCCGGCGAGGGCGGCGAGGATGACCGCAGCGGCCTCGGCGGCGTCCTCGCGGGCGGTCCAGGAGACCGGGCCGTCGGCGGGGACGGTGAGGGTGCCGGTCTCGCGCCAGGGCCCGGCCAGGTGGGTGAGGCTGTGGGCGTAGAAGCCGTTGCGCAGGGCGGTCCAGGCGAGGCCGGAGTCGGCGAGCAGCCCCTCGGTCGCGGCGTGGTCGCGGGCGGGCTTGAAGGCGCTGTCGGGGTGGGCGCCCTGGTGGCTGGTGTAGAGGACGCGGCCGACGCCGGCCGCGACGGCGGCGTCGATCGCGGTGCGGTGCAGGGCGACGGCGTCCGCGCCCGGGTCGTTGGCGGAGACCAGCAGCAGGTGGTCGGCGCCCTCGAAGGCGCGGGGCAGCGAGGCCGGGTCGGCGTAGTCGCCGTGGCGCACCCGCACGCCGAGGTCGGCGAACCGCCGGGCCCGGGCGGGTTCGCGCACGGCGACGGCGATCTCCGCGGCCGGGACGCGGGCCAGCAGGTGGTCGACGGTGGCGCCGTTGAGCGCGCCGGTGGCTCCGGTGATGACGATCATGGTCCACTCCACGTGTTATCGATGTTTCACTTTCGACGTTAGCACTGGAAATTCATCGATAACAAACGTGAGATACCATTGGAAACGTGAACGATGCCGGTCCCCGCCCCCCGCAGACCTCGCGCGACGCCGTCCGCGCCCGGCTGGTCGAGGTCGCCGCCCGACTGCTCGCCGCCGACGGCCCCGACGCGGTCACCACCCGCTCGGTGGCGCTCGCCGCGGGCGTCCAGGCCCCCACCATCTACCGCCTCTTCGGCGACAAGGACGGCCTGCTGGACGCCGTCGCCGAGCACGGCTTCGCCACCTACATGGCGCGCAAACCGCCGGTCGACGCGGACGAGGACCCGGTGCGCGGACTGCGCGCCGGCTGGGACCTGCACATCGGCTTCGGCCTGGTCAACCCGGCCCTGTTCCGGCTGATGCACACCACGGCGCCGAGCCCGGACGGGCGGTCCGCCGCCGAGGCCGGGCTGCGGATCCTGCGGCAGCGGGTGGGCCGGGTCGCCCGGGCCGGGCGGCTGCGCGTCCCCGAACGGCGCGCCGTCGACCTGATCCGGGCGGCCGGCACCGGGGTCGTCCTCACCCTGATCGACCAGCCCGAGGAGAGCCGCGACACCACCCTGGCCGACCTGGCCTGGGAGGCGGTCCGCAGCACGGTCCTGGTCGACCCCCAGGAACTCGCCCTCTCCGTCCCGGCCACGGCCGCCGTCACCCTGCGCGCCGCGCTGCCCGGCCTGGAGGTGTTCACCCCGCACGAGAGCGCGCTGTTCGGCGACTGGCTGGAGCGCGTCGCCGAAGCCTGAGGGCGCGACGCCGGAGTCCGGGGGCGCGGCACCGGAGTCCGGGGGGCGGCGCCCGAGCCCGCCGGCGCGCCGACGCCCCGCTTCGACCGGCGTTCCCTGCCCGGCCGCCCCTCGTGCACCACCCCTCGTGCACCGCTCCGTACCCCCGCCCCCCGCGCGTCGGCGCGCCCGCTGCGGGGGTCGTCCGACGCCCCGGTCCGCGCCTTGACGGTCATGGGTGCCCGCTCTAGATTCGCCGTGCCCGCACCGGAGTTGACGGCCCGTCGGCCGCCCGGAGCGGTGGACCGCACCGCACGTGACGGCTGACGAGGAGCCACCATGCGCAAGCCGAGTTCTCCGGCCAGGGCCCTGCTCGGCCTGGCCGCCGCGACGGCGCTCGTCGTGGCGCTGCCGACCCCCGCCGGGGCGAACGTGCTGACCCGGCTGCCGCAGAACGCCCCGGGGCTGGACCAGACCTTCTCCCCGGCGTACGACTACGACAAGGACGGCTGCTACGCCACGGCCGCGATCGGCGCCGACGGCACGATCAACCCGGGGCTGAAGCTCGGCGGCGACGTCAACGGCCACTGCCGCGACTACGCCCAGCTCGCCGACTCCAACACCTACTCGCGCACCAGGTGCAACAACGGCTGGTGCGCGCTGATGTACGCCAGCTACTTCGAGAAGGACCAGGCCACCCTGGGCCCGGCGGCGATCGGGCACCGGCACGACTGGGAGCACGTGCTGGTGTGGGTGCACGACGACCAGGTCCAGTACGTGTCGGTCTCCCAGCACAGCGGCTACCAGGTCGCCGCCCGCTCGGCGATCCGCTTCGACGGCACCCACCCGAAGATCGTCTACCACAAGGACGGCGCCTCCACCCACGACTTCCGGTTCGCCAACGCCAACGACGAGCCGGCCGAGAACGCCACCGGCACCTGGTTCTACCCGCGCCTGGTCGGCTGGGACGGCTACCCGGCCGGCTACCGCGACAAGCTGCTGGCGGCCGACTTCGGCGCGGCCACCATCAAGATCGGCGACGGGGACTTCGCGTACGCGCTGGCGCACGCGATGCCCGCGGGCATCCCGTTCGACCCCGACGCCTGACGCCTGACACCCGACGCCTGACGCCCGACGCCCGACGCCTGACGCCCGACACCAGGGCGGTCGGAGAAGCGGAGAAGGCGAGGGCCGGAGGCGCCCCGAGGAGGGCGCCCCCGGCCGGGGGACGGGAGGGGGACGGGGTCAGTCCATCGCGTTGGCGACGACGGTGGTCGGGTTGGCGAGGGTGGCGGTCAGCGGCAGGTTGCGCGAGCTGTCACCGACCAGGATCTGGTAACTGCCCGCCGTGGCGGTCCAGTTGCTGCTCGTGGTGTCCCAGTGCGCCAGGTCGTGCGCCGTCACGGTGAAGGTGACGGTGCCGGACGCGCCGGGGTTCAGGGTGATCCGCTGGAAGCCCTTGAGCTGGTGCGGGGGCTCGCCGACGGAGGCCGGGGCGCCGACGTACAGCTGGGCGACCTCCGTTCCGGCCCGGCTGCCGGTGTTGGTGACGGTCGCGGTGACCGTCGCCCGGCCGTTGGTCAGCGGTCCCACCTGGAGGTTGCCGAACGCGAAGCCGGTGTACGACAGGCCGTGGCCGAACGGGAACAGCGGGGTGAGGTTGTTGGTGTCGTACCAGCGGTACCCGATCTTCAGGCCCTCCGAGTACTGCACGGTGCCGCCGGTGCCCGGCCACTGCGCGGGGGTGTTCGCCGGGACCTGGGAGAGCGAGGCGGGGAAGGTGATCGGCAGGTGCCCGGACGGGTTGACGTCGCCGAACAGCAGCGCCGCGATCGCCTCGCCGAACTCCTGGCCCTGGTAGAAGCCCTCGAACACGCCCGCGACCTGGTTCAGCCAGGGCATCATGATCGCGGAGTTGTTGCTGAGCACCACGACGGTGTTCGGGTTGGCCGCGGCCACCGCCGAGATCAGCGCGTCCTGGTTGCCGGGCAGGGTGAGCGTGGTGGTGTCGGCGGTCTCGTGGCCGTAGTTGTCGGCCGCGAAGACGATCGCCACGTTCGAGGACCTGGCGAGCGCGACCGCGGCGGCCTGGTCGGTGCCGTCGTTGTAGGCGACGGTGGTGTTCGTCCCCGCGGTGCGCTGCTGGATGCCGTACAGCGGGGTGTAGGTGCCGGAGCTGGTGGCGTTGCCGCTGCCGCCGCCCGAGGTGAGCGTGCCGGGCCCGGCCTGGGTGCCGATGATCGCGAGCGAGCGGCCGCCGTTGGCGTCGAGCGGCAGCAGGCCGTTGTTCTTCAGCAGGACGGTGCCCTCCTCGGCGCCGCGCAGCGCGACCGCCCGGTGCGCCGGGGTGGCGACGATGGCGGTCTTGGAGCCGCTGGGCGCCTTGTCGAACAGGCCGAAGCGGAACATCTGGGTCAGCACCCGGGAGACCATGGTGTCGAAGGTCGCCTGGGTGACCTGGCCGTTGGCGACGGCCTGCAGCAGCGCGGTGGCGAAGAAGCCGCTGAACGGCATCTCGACCGTCTCGCCCGCGTTGGCCGAGGGCACGGTGGAGTGGATGCCGCCCCAGTCCGAGGTGATGAAGCCCTGGAAGCCGGCCTGCTGGTACATCGCGACGTTCTCCAGCGCCGGGTTCTGGCACGAGTACTCGCCGTTGACCATGCTGTACCCGCACATCAGCGCCGCCGCGCCGCCCTTCTCGATCGCGGTCTGGAAGGCCGGCAGGTAGATCTCCTGGAGGGCGCGGGTGTCGACGATCTCGTTGCCGGGCGCCGAGGGCTGCTCGACGTTGTACGCGGCCACGTGCTTGACCTCGGCCATCACGCCCTGGCTCTGCATGCCCTGGACGTCGGCGCTGGCGATCTGCCCGCTCAGGTACGGGTCCTCGCCGAAGGTCTCGTAGGCCCGTCCCCAGCGCGGGTCGCGCACCATGTTGACGGTCGGGCCGAGCGAGACGTGCACGCCCTTGCCGGCGAACTCCTGGCCGACCGCCACGCCGAACTCGTGCACGTAGTCGGTGTCGAAGGTGGCCGCGGACACCTCGCCGTCCGGGAACTGGGTGACGCCGCCGAGCCCGTCGCCGACGCCGCTCGGCCCGTCCTCGAAGTTGACGTCCGGGATGCACAGGGCGGGCTGCCCGGCGATCTGCCCGATGTACACCTCCGAGCCGTCGCCGTACAGCATCCGGTCCTTCTGCTCCTGGGTCATCGCGCCCATCAGCTGGGCGACCCGGGTGGCGACCGGCACGTCCGGCCGGTTGACCCACGGGCAGCTGCCCGGTGCGGGCTTCGGCGGCGGCGGGGGGATGGTGACGGTCTGGTTGCCGACCGTGCGGACGGCCAGCTCCCAGAGCGAGAAGCCGTACCCGGTGGCCCGGGTGGTGGCGTACAGCCGCAGGTAGCGGCCGGTGCCGGAGGCGTTCACGGTCTGGGTGCCGCCGGTGCCCGTCGTGGTGGACCAGACGGTCGTCCAGGTGGCGTTGTCGGGGGAGAGGTCGATCCGGAACCCGCTGGCGTACGCGTTCTCCCACTGGAGCACCACCTGGCACACCGGCAGGTTCCCGCCGAGGTCCACCACGATCCACTGCGGCTCCCCGACCTCGCTCGACCAGCGGGTCAGGGTGCTGCCGTCGGTCGCGTAGAACGCGTCGTACGCCGGGTTGCCGTCCTGCACCGAGGACCCGGTGGCCGGGTGCCCGAGCGCCGCGTTGACGGTGCCGCAGCCGCCGCCCCCGCCGGACTGGGAGGGGGACGGGGACGGGGACGGCGAGGGGCTGGTGCTGCCGCCGCTGCCGCCGGTGAAGACCTGGAACTCCCAGAGCGAGTAGCCGTACTGGGTGGCCCGGGCGGTGCCGTACACCCGCACGTACCGGCCGGTGGCGGCGAGGTCCACGGTCTGGGTGCCGCCGGTGCCGGTGGTGGTGGACCAGGCGGTGGACCAGTTCGTGCCGTCGGTCGAGGTCTGGAGCTGGAACGCCGTGGCGTACGCGGCCTCCCAGCTCAGCACGGCCCGGCAGAGCGTCAGCGCGGAGCCGAGGTCGACCTGGAGCCACTGCGGGTCGGCCGCGGCGCTGGACCAGCGGGTGCCCGCGTCGCCGTCCACGGCCGCGGCGGCCGGGAAGGCGTCGCTCTGCTGCGAGGAGGCGGTCACCGGCCGGTTCTGCGCGGCGTTCTGGGTGCCGCAGACGGCCCCGCCCCCGCCGCTCCCGGCCGTCCCGTAGACCTGGAACTCCCAGAGCGAGTAGCCGTACTGGGTGGTGCGAGCGGTCCCGTACACCCGGACGTAGCGGGCGGTGCCGGTGACGTTGAGGGTTTCGGTGCCGCCGGTGCCGGTGGTGGTGGAGTAGGCGGTGGTCCAGGTCGCGCCGTTGGTCGAGAGCTGGAGCTGGTACGCCTTGGCGGCGGCGGCCTCCCACTGGAGGACGACCTGGCTGACGGTCTGGACGGCTCCCAGGTCGACCTGGAGCCACTGGGGGTCGGCGGCGGCGCTGGACCAGCGGGTGCCGGTGTTGCCGTCGACGGCGGCGGAGGCGGGCGTCCCGGCGTTCTCGGTGGACGAGGCCGTCGCGGGCTTGTTCTGCGAGAGCAGGGTCGGGGCGGCCTGCGCGGCGGGCGCGCCGGAGACCAGCAGGGTGGTGAGCAGGGCCAGGACGGCGAGTGCCGCCGTCCACAGCGTTCTGACGGTGGGTCGGGGCACCGGGGTGAAGCCCGGTGGGCGTGCTGCGCGTGCGTTCACGGTTCTCCTCGCGGACGGCGGTCGAAGGGGCGGACGGGCGGGGCCGGGCTCAGTAGCCGACCGCGACCTCCAGCCACTGCGGGTTCGCGTGCGAGATGTAGGAGGACTGGCTCGCGTAGTCGTCGTACGGGAAGCCGTACGCCAGCGAGTCGATCGCCCGGTCGTGCCAGAACTTGGCGTAGTAGTTGGCCGGGCCCGCCGCGTAGTACTTGCTCGGGTCGGACCACTGGCTCTGCGGCAGCGTGGCGACGTGCCGGTTGAGCGCCGCGCACATGCCCGGGTCGCCGGCCAGGGTGCCCGCGCAGCCGAAGATGTTCGAGGTGGACTCGTTCACGCCGACCGAATTCGCGTACGCCGTGAAGTAGTTGGCGTTCACGCCGCCGGTGCGGAAGCTCGGGTCGCTGCCCGGCGCGATGATCCGGTACGGGGCCTCGGTCTGCGCCAGCACCTTGAACTCCTGCGGAACGGCGTTCGCGAAGTCCTGGAACAGCTGGGTGCGGCTCTCGTTGAACACCGACTGCGCGTCACCGACCTGCACGTCGTAGCCGTCGGTGGTGTGCAGCCGCATCGCCAGCGGCAGGGCCCAGGCGTCGACCCGGGTGGTGTTGCCGTTGAACACGTTCGCGCCGACGGTGAACTCGATGAAGTCGGCGTACCGGCTGGTCGGCGAACCGAGGTAGAAGTACATCCGGCCGGAGGAGTTGGCGGGCATGTCGAGGTAGGGCTGCTCGGCGATCGAGTGGGTCTGCCCGTTGAAGCTCCAGTAGACCTGGCTGTCCGGGTAGGCGCCGTTGGTGCGGTTCAGCACCTTGACCGTCAGCACGTTCGAGGCCGGCGGGATGGCGCTGGTGTCGCCCCAGAACGGGTCGGTGCCGGAGGTCGGGCTCGGGCTGGGCGAGGAGCCCGTCCCGGTGGTGAAGACCTGGAACTCCCAGAGCGAGTAGCCGTACTGGGTGGTGCGGGCGGTGCCGTACACCCGGACGTAGCGGGCGGAGCCGGTGAGGTTCACGGTCTCGGTGCCGCCGGTGCCGGTGGTGGTGGAGTAGGCGGTGGTCCAGGTCGCGCCGTCGGTGGACAGCTGGATCTGGTACGCCTTGGCGGCGGCGGTCTCCCACTGGAGGACGGCCCGGCAGACGGTCTGGACGGCCCCCAGGTCGACCTGGAGCCACTGGGGGTCGGCGGCGGCGCTGGACCAGCGGGTGCCGGTGTTGCCGTCGACGGCGGCGGAGGCGGGCGTCCCGGCGTTCTCGGTGGACGAAGCGGTGGCGGGCCGGTTCTGCGCCGCGTTCTGGGTGCCGCAGGTGCCGGGCGCGGAGGAGCCGCCGTAGACCTGGAACTCCCAGAGCGAGTAGCCGTACTGGGTGGTGCGGGCGGTGCCGTACATCCGGACGTAGCGGGCGGTGCCGGTGACGTTGAGGGTTTCGGTGCCGCCGGTGCCGGTGGTGGTGGAGTAGGCGGTGGTCCAGGTCGAGCCGTTGGTCGAGAGCTGGATCTGGTACGCCTTGGCGGCGGCGGCCTCCCACTGGAGGACGACCTGGCTGACCGCCTGGACGGAGCCCAGGTCGACCTGGAGCCACTGGGGGTCGGCGGCGGCGCTGGACCAGCGGGTGCCGGTGTTGCCGTCGACGGCGGCGGAGGCGGGCGTCCCGGCGTTCTCGGTGCTGGAGGCGGTCGCGGGCTTGTTCTGCGAGAGCAGGGTCCCGGCGGCCTGGGCGGTCGGCGCCGGGGCCAGGGCGAGCAGCAGGCTCGCCAGCAGGGCGGCGACGGCGAGGAGGGCGCACAGCGGCGTCCTCCAGTGCAGGTGGGGGCGTGGCGCGAGCATCTGACGGCTCCTCGGGTGCGCGTGCAGGTGGGGGAGTGGGATGTGCGGGCGCGCAGCGAGAGAGAGGGGGAGCGCTGAGAGCGCTCTCTCGCCCCAGCAGTGTGCGGAGCTGGGAGAATGCATGTCAAGCGGGAGAGCGCTCTCCCATTGTGGCGCTCGGGGACGCCCTGAAACCGGCACGTCGGAGGGGTCGGCCGGGCGCGCCGGAACGCGGGATTCCGCCCCGCGCGGAGGGCCGGGGCGGGGCGCGGCTAGGGTGCGTGGGGGCACCGGCCGGTCCGCTTCTGAGGGGCGCCCCCGCTCGGTGCGTTTCGCCCGTTCCGCCTGTCCCGTTCCGCCCGTCCCGTCCGTCCCGTCCCCGGAGGCCCGCCTTCCCATGGAGTCCAGCCCGGAGTCCCGTGTCCCCGCGCAGGCCCCGCCGGGCGTCCGTCCGGCGGACCGCTCGGAGCCCCGGCCGCCCGGCGCGGCGGTCCGCCGGCACCGCCGGGCCCTGCAACTCTGCTTCGGGATACCCGGGTTGGCGCTCGCCACCTGGGTCACCCGCACCCCCGACGTCCGGGACCGGCTGCACGCCTCCACCGCCGAGATGGGCCTGGTGCTCTTCGGGATGTCGATCGGCTCGATGCTCGGCATCCTGGCGGCCGGCGCCCTGGTGGCCCGGTTCTCCACCCGGCCCGTCATCATCACCGGCATGGGCCTGGTGCTGGCCAGTTCGGGCACCACCGCCCTGGGCGCGGCCCTCTCCTCGGCCCCGCTGGTGGCCTTCGGCCTGCTGCTGATCGGCGCGGGCGTCGGCCTCTCGGAAGTCGCCAGCAACGTCGACGGCGCCGACGTGGAACGCGCGTACGGCCGCCCCGTCCTGCCCGCCCTGCACGGCTGCTACAGCCTCGGGACCCTGATCGGCGCCGCCCTCGGCGCGGGCGGCGCCGCGATCGGCCTGCCCGTCCCCTGGCACCTGGCCGCCGTCCTGCTGGTGACCGCCGTGCTGTTCGCCCGCGCCCTGCCGGGCCTGCGCCCCGGCCTCGGCCGCGCCACCGGCGCCGGTGCCGGTGCCGGCGCCAGCGCCAGTGCCAGCGCCAGTGCCAGCGCCGGTACCGCCGGAGGTGCCGCCACCGGTCCCGACGCGCCGGTTCCCGGCCGCGCCCCGGCTGCGGTGGCGGCGGTGGCGGCGGACCGGCGGCCCTACCTCGACCCGCGGCTGCTGCTGATCGGCGGCGTGGTGTTCGCGATGACACTGGCCGAAGGCTCCGCCACCGACTGGCTGCCGCTGCTGATGGTCGACGGCCACGACATGCCGGCCGGCCTCGGCTCGCTGGTCTACGCCGGGTTCGCCGCCACCATGGCCGCCGGCCGCTTCGCGGGCGGGCCCGTGGTCGCCCGCCTCGGCCGTCCCCTGGTGCTCGGCGGCGGCGCGCTCCTCACCGCCGCGGGCATCGCGCTGGTCTCGCTCGTCGACTCCCCGGCCGCGGCGGGCTGCGCCGTCCTGCTCTGGGGCCTGGGCACCGCCCTCGGCTTCCCGCTCGCGCTCTCGGCCGCCGGGGAGTCCGGCCCCGACACCACCGCCCGGATCGCCCTCACCTCCCGGATCGGCTACGTCGCCCTGCTCGCGGGCCCCCCGACGCTCGGCTTCCTCGGCGAGCACCACGGGCTGCGGGCCGCGATGCTCCCGGTCCTGCTCCTGGCCCTCGCCGCCGCCGCCCTCTCCCCGTCCACCGCGACCCGGACCCCGGCCCCGTCTCCGGCCCCAGTTCCATCCCCGGTTCCGGCCCCGGCCCCGGTCGGCGACGAGACCTGAGCGCCCGGCGACGACGCCCGACCGGCCGGGAGCGGGGCTCCCGGCCGGTGGGGCGACCCGGGTGCGGAGGGTCAGCCGGTGGTACGGCAGACCGTGCCGTTCAGCCGGAACACCGTCGGGGACGGGTTGGCGCCGTTGTTGCCGCCGACGAAGCCGAACTCGGCGGAGGTGCCGCCGTTCGGCGCCAGGTGGGCGTTGTCCCGGCCGTTGGTGACCCGGACGTGCTGCCCGGTGGCGGCGATGTCCGCGTTCCACCAGGAGCCGACGGACTGTCCGGCGGAGGGCCAGTCGAAGTCCAGCGTCCAGCCGTTCAGGTCCGCCGGGCCGGTGTTGCTCACCACGACGTCGGCCACGAAGCCGTTGCCCCAGCCGCTGGTCACCCGGTACGAGACGGTGCAGGTGCTGTCGCCCGGGGTGCCGGTGGTGAAGGTCAGCGGGGCGGAGGGCCGGGAGAGGCGCCCGGCCTGGTCGCGGGCCAGCACGTTGACGGTGTGCCGGGAGCCCGGCGGCAGGTTGCGCAGGGTGGTGGAGGTGCCGGTCGAGGAGCCGATCAACTGGACGGTGGTGCCCAGCTGTTCGTAGACCTCGTAGCGGTCCGCCGCGCCGGTGGCGGCCGGCCAGGAGAGCGTCGCGGTGGTGGCGTCCACCGCGGTGGCGCGCGGCGCGCCGGGGGTGCCGACGGTGGCGGCCGACGAGCCGGTGCCGGGCTTGGCGTGCACGGTCAGCACGGTGATCGAGTACGGGGCCAGGGTCGCCGAGGCGGCGGTGGCGGTGCCGGCGGCGTCCACCAGGCCCGGGTCGCCGGGCGCCCAGCGCTGCACGGCGGGGGCGGCGGTGCCGGGGGTGAAGCCGAGGTAGCGCAGGTCCACGGTGTGGCTGGTGGACGGGCTCTTGTTCAGCAGCAGCACGCCGAGGTCGCCGTTGGCCCGCAGCACCGCGTGCGAGGAGACGTCGGGGCCGGAGGCGCCGGAGGCCAGCAGGGTGTCGCCGGGGTCGCCGAGCGCGCCCACCGCCTTGATGCCGTGGTACGGCGCGAACGGGGTGTTCACGGCCGGTTCGCAGACGCTGCCGGTGCAACTGCCGTTCGACAGCAGGCCCATGTCGCCGTAGTCGGTCTCCCCGTTGACGGTGGTGATCGGGCCCGCGCCGTTGTGGGTGTCCCACCAGTCGACGCTGAACACGCCGTTCTCCAGCGCGGTGCTGACCGCCTCCGCCGCGAACAGGCCGTTCGGGCGGCTGGTGAGGGCGCCGTTGCCGGAGTCGGAGTTCACCTCGGTCATCGCGATGCCGATCCGCGCCGAGTCCGCGCCCGCGTACCGGTCCAGCAGGCCGCGCACCTCGCGCAGTTCGCCGGGCAGTTGCCGCACGGCGGCCAGCGCCTGCTCGCCGCCGCCGGCGTTCGGGTACCAGTGGACGCTGACGAAGTCCACGTCGTGCGCGACGGCGGCCAGCACGGTGTGGTTCCAGTCGCCGCTGTCGCCGGCCGCGACGATGCCGTCCGGCCAGTTGCCGGGCATGGTCAGCACCGCGCCGATCTTCACCGCCGGGTCGACGGCCTTCATGGCCGCGGCGTACGCCTTGACCTCCTGGGCGTACTGGTCCGGCGTCTTGTCGGCGTGGGTGTCGTTCTCCCAACCGCTGCCGTAGACGCCGTTGCCGTAGATCTCGTTGCCGATCTCCCAGTACTTCGCCCCGTAGCCCTTGGTGACGTTGGCGTACCGGACCCAGTCCGCCGCCTCCTGGGGGGTGCCCGAGCCGTAGTTGGCGATCAGGATCGGCTGCGCGCCGGTCGCCCGCACCGTCCCCATGAACGCGTCGAACCCGGTGCCCGGGGCGACGTAGCCGCCCGGCGCGGTGTGGTCGGCCCAGTGGTAGATGTCCGCGTACGAGCCGCCCGGGTAGCGCAGCGCGCCGATCCCGGCGTCCCGGTAGAGCGAGGCCACCTGGGGGTCGTTCATGGCGGAGTCCCAGATGGCGGTGTTGACGCCGAGCGCGGCCGGGTCGACGGTGCCCAGGCCCGCGTTCGCGTTCACCGTGACCGTGGTGTCGCCGACGGGGGCGGGGTCGGCGGCCGCGGCGGGGGCGGACAGCGGCAGCGCCGCCGCGAGCACGGCCAGGACGGCCGGGGCCGCCGCGGCGAGCGGGCGGCGGGGCCCGGCTGATCTCCTGCGGAACAGCATGGGGGTCGTTCCTCCCGGGTGGGGCGCCGGCCCGGGGCCGCGCCACGGCGGCCCCGGGCCCGGACGGGGGCGGGGGATGTGAGGGCGGTGCGGCGTACGGTGCCGCGCGGCGGTCGTCGGTGCGTGCGCCGACCGCCTTGGGAGCGCTCCCATGGTGGGAAGGCGGGTCGGGGCTGTCAATCCCGCGCCCGCGTCCCCGGCCGTCCGCGCAGCTCCGGGGGCCGCCGGGGCGGGTGAAACGTTCGCGGGGGCCGGGCGGCGGGGTTCCGGGCGGCGGCCGCGGGGTTCCGGGCGGCGGGGTCTCGGACAATCGGGTCTCAGGCGGTCGGGTCTCGGGCGGCGGGGCCGGGCGGTGCGGCCTCAGGGGGTGCGGTCAGGACGGTCGGCGGTGGCGAAGGGCCAGGACTCGATGTCGCGGTAGTGGATCGGGCCCGGGCCGCGGGCGGTGTTGCTGCCGACCAGGTGCAGACGCGCCGTCCACCAGCTCCGGCCGGTGAACCCGGCGAGGACGGCGGCGCCCGCCGGGACACCGGTGGCGTCGTCGCGCCGGGCCCGGGCCAGCGTCAGGTGCGGGTGCAGCGGGCGCTCCCGGAAGCCGATGCCCCGGGCGCGCACCAGGCCCCGGACCTCCTCGGCCAGCCGGTGCAGCCCCGCCAGGTCCCCGTCGACGCCGCTCCACAGCAGCCGCCCGTCGAAGTGGCCCCCGCCGCGCAGCCCCAGCCGCAGCGCGGGCCGCCCGACGGCGGCGCCGGACAGCGCGGAACGCAGCAACGGGACGGCGCTGGACGGGAGTTCGCCGAGGAAGGCCAGCGTGATGTGCCAGTCCTCGATCCGGTTCCAGCGCAGCCCGGGGTGCGCCTCGTAGGCGGGGCGCAGCGCCCGGGCCAGCTCGTCCTTGGCCTCGTCGGGCGGGGCGAGCGCCACGAAAGCGCGCAGGGCCGGGGGCTCGGAAGGATCGTCCACCAGGGATTTCTAGCACCCCGGCCCCCCGCCCCGCCGACCGTCGGCCCGTCAGGCGTCGGCGAGGGTCTGGCGCTGGGTGCCGAGGCCGTCGACGGACAGCTCGACCACGTCGCCCGCCCGCAGGTACGGCTTGTCGGGGCGGCCGAGGGCGACGCCGGCCGGCGTGCCGGTGTTGATCACGTCGCCGGGGTTGAGCACCATGTACTGGCTCAAGTACCAGACCAGGTACGGCACATCGAAGATCATCCGCGCGGTGCTGCCGTCCTGCCGCGACTCGCCGTTGACGCTCAGCCGCAGGCCGAGCGCCTGCGGGTCGGGCACCTCGTCCGGGGTCACCAGCCAGGGGCCGAGCGGGTTGAAGGTCTCGCAGGACTTGCCGAGGTCCCACTGCGGGGAGAAGTCGAGCTGGAACTCCCGCTCCGAGACGTCGTTGCTGACCGCGTACCCGGCGACGCACGCGGCGGCCCCGGCCGGGTCGGCGAGGTAGCGGGCCCGCTGCCCGATCACCACCGCCAGCTCCACCTCGTAGTCCGTCCGGGTCGAGCCGCGCGGCACCAGCACCTCGTCGTCCGGGCCGACGATCGTCGCCGGGTCCTTCATGAACACCACCGGCCGCGCCGGGACCGCCGCCCCGGTCTCCTCCGCGTGGTCCCGGTAGTTGAGCCCGACGCAGACCACCTTCCCGGGCCGGGCGACCGGCGCCCCCCGCCGCACCCCGGCACTCGCCACCACCGGCAGCGACCCCGCCGCGAGCGCCGCCCGCACCCGCTCGACCCCGCCCCCCGCGAGGAACGCCCCGTCGATGTCACCGGTCAGCCCGGCCAGCGAGTACGCGGTGCCGTCGGCGTCTAGGACGGCCGGCACCTCTTCACCGGGCGCGCCGATGCGCAGCAGCTTCATGGGGAACGGACTCCTCTGCGGACGGGGACGGGATGCCTGACGACCTTAGGTTTCCGGCCCGGGCCACGACAAGGAGCCCGCCCTCCCCGCCCTCCCGGCGGACGCCGGGGGCGACCGGCGCGCACGTCCGGCCGGACGGTGAACTCGGCCACGGGCGAAGAGCGGGCAACTCCGTTCTTCGGCAAGGCGCGTGGACTGGTGGAACATCCTGGACCCGGTGCCGATGGCCTACCGGGTCGGTCCGGCGGGTCGGTGTGCTCGGTGTGCTCGGTGTGCTCGGTGTGCTCGGTGTTCTCAGCGTTCTCGGCGTTCTCGACGTTGTCGGCGTTCTCAGTGTTCGAGGTCGGCGCGCATCCGGACGAACCGTGCGGCGGCGTCCGCCGGTGAGGTGGCGGGGAACAGCGCGACGGCGGCGGTGGAGGCGTCCGCCCAGCCGCACAGGGCGTCGGCGCCGAGCGGGAAGCACTCCAGGTTGCCGCCGAGCGGACCGGCCGGGTAGGCGACGGAGGTGCCGGGGCTGCCGGTGGAGCCCTCGCCGAGCGCGTGGTCGATCAGGCCGCGCCACAGGTGCTCGCGGCGCTTGCTCGGGTCCTCGGGCACGTTGTCGACCCCGGCGAACAGCACCGCACGGCCGGAACCGCCCTTCGCCTGACGGTAGTTGGCCTCCACCAGGGTCATCCCCTCGCGCATCTCGCCCGGGTCGACCGGCACGTCGCTCAGCTGCGCGTCCCCGGTGGCCCGGGCCAGCCCGCCCGCCGTGGCGGCCTCGGTCAGAGCACGCTTGCCGCCCGCCCCGGACGCGGAGGCCGAGGCGGAAGCGGATACCGACGCGGACGCGGAGGCCGAAGCCGACGCGGAGGCCGACGTGGGCGCGGGCGGGGCGGCGTCGGCGTCCGGGCCCTCCGGGTCGCAGGCGGCGAGGGTGAGCGTCGCGGCCAGTGCCGCGGTGGCGAGCAGGGTGCGGGCGGCGAGCGGCCGGCGTCTGGTCATGGCGGGTTCCTCCCGGGTGCGTGGTGGCGGAGCGGCCGACCGGACGGGGCGGCTGCACCCCGCGCGGCGGTACGGGGCAGGACGCTACGGCCGTCCGTCGGGCCGCCGGGGCGAAGACGCGGATTCCGGACCGCATCGGGACCGGACGGTGACACGTCGGCAGACCGCCAGACCGGTCGTAGAGGAGGGGCGGGGACGCCCCGGTGCCGGGCCGCCGAGCCGCCTGGTCGCCGGGTGGAAAACCGTTTGGCCGAACGGCACGCCGCGGCGATGATCGGGCGGGTGCGCGCCCCGGCCGGTGCCGGAGCGCCCCGTGTGGACCACCCCTCACAACCCCCGAACTCCAGGAGAAGACTGCGTGCACGCCGACCTCACCAAGGCCCGCGAACTGCTCGACGCCGGTGACCCGCAGGGCGCCGTCCGGGAACTGCGGAGCGCCGCCGACGGCCTGAGCGCCGCCGAACTCGCCCCGGCAGTGAGGCAGTTGGCCGATCTGGTGGGGATCGACGACCTGGCGGGCGCCGCCGCCGAACTGGCCGCCGACCCGTCCGGCCCCGCCGCGCTGTACGCGTACGGGTACGCCTGCATCGAGCACGGCCTGTCCGAGTTCGCCGTCCCCGCGCTGCGCCAGGCGCTGCGCGGCGCGCGGCAGGCCGCCGCCGAGCCGGAGGCCAAGGCGGCCAAGCGGCGGCTGTTCGGCCGCTCCCGCCCGGCCGGGCCGGCGGTGAACCCGCGGCAGGTGCTGCTGGAGCTGGCCGTCGCGCTGGAGGACGGCGAGCGGCACCACGAGGCCGTCGAGCTGCTCCGGGAGCACCGGGACGTCACCGGCGACTGGCCCGACCGCTACCTGCTGGTGCACAACGCCCTGATGGCCGGGGACCTCGACCTCGCCCGGGAGGTCTTCGGGCAGCTCTCCGCGCCCGACGAGACCTGGCGCCCCGCCGCCGACCGGATCGGCCGCACCCTGGCCCGGGCCGCCGCCGTCCCGCCGGCCGGCCCGGCCGACCTGCGCGGCTGGCACCACGTGCTCACTGGCGGCCTGCTCGCCACCCTCTCCCCGTACGGCCACGACGCCGGGATGACCGGCCGCTGGGCGTACCTCCAGGGCGGCTGGGACGACTGCCGGCTCGGCCTGGAGCGGCTGCGCGTCGTGCTGGACGCCACCGGCCGCCGCCCCGCCGCCGTCGCGCTGCTGCCCGACCGGGGCAGCCGGGCGCTCGGCCTGGCCGCGGCCGAGCTGCTGGGCCTGCCCGCCGCCCCGTACCGGCCGGGCACGCCGGACACGCTGGTGGTGGCGTACGACCTGAACGAGCTGGACGGGGAGGTGCTCTCCGCGCTGCACGAGCGGGCCCCCGGCGAGCTGCTGTACGAGCACGCCACCTGCTGGACGGACACCCCCGCGGTGTCGGCGGACGTCTGCGGCCTGCTGGTGCAGCGGATCGTCGCGCCCTGGGAGCCGCGGACGGCGGTGGACGAGGACGGCGAGGTCACCTCGTCCCCGGCCGACGAGCGCCCCGCCGAGGAACTGGCCCGGGAGATCCTGGCCGCCTCCGCCGAGCCCGATCCGGGCGACGGGGCGACCCCGCCCGACCCGGACGCGGCGCTGGCGGGCTTCGCGGCCCGCGCCGCCGCCACCTGGGCGACCGGCAGCCGGGACCGGATCCGCTCCGCCGGGCCGGTGCGCAGCTCCCGCTTCGCCTGACCGGCCGCCGCGTCGCCCGCCGCGCCGTCCGCCGCGCCGTCCCCCGGTCCCCCGGTCCCCCGAAAGGACCCTGGCAGGCCACTGCCCGCCCGGCAGGGAGCCGGGCGGGCAGTGGGCGAGTCGGTCGTGGGGACCGCGGGGCTACCTGCCCGGGCGGGACTTGCTCCAGGCCGGGGCGACGAAGGCCACCAGGACGACGGCGAAACCGATCTGGAGCAGGTGCCTGATCCAGTCGATGCCGCCGGTGTGCCGGACGCCGATCCAGCCGGCCACCAGGTTTCCGAGCAGTGCGCCGGCCGCACCGAGCAGCATGGTCAGCCACCACGGGATGGACTGCGGTCCACGCAGGATCAGCTTGGCCAGCACGCCCAGCACGAAACCGATCAACAGAATCCAGAGGAGTTGGAACATCGAGACCCAGCCTTTCCGGTCGGGCGCCGGCGGTCGACGGCGGTGAGCCGTACGCGGGCCCGCCGACGGGACGGTCCGCACCAACCATGATCGCGCGCCGGGTGAGCCCGGGCATCTCGACGGACACCCGTTCGCCGGGTTTGCAAAACCAGGGCAAAGGGTATGCGCGGTAGCCGAACCGGAGGGTCCGGTGATTGCGTCACGACGCGATGTGATGGGATGGACGACCTCAGCAGACGTCAGGTCAGGTCCTACGGGGGGACACGGAATGGCAGCGGGTTTCGGTTACGAACCGGGCGAATTGGCGAGGATCCAGCAGGACTTCCAGACGATCCAGCAGCGGATGGGTGAACTGTCCCAGCGGACCGGCCGGATCAAGGGCGTGATGGCCAAGGCCGTCACCACCGACCTCGCGGCGGGCGCCCTCGGTGGCGTCGTCGGGTTCGGCGCGGTGGTCGCCCAGGTGCGTGAGCGGGTCGGCGCGATCGAGCGGCAGGTCGCGGCCCTGGAGGCCACCAAGAACGAGCTCACCAAGAACCTCGGCGGCGACGTCGACAAGCTCGGCGTCATCGTCAAGCAGTACGCGGACGCCGAGCGGCGCGCCCGCGAGGGCGTCCGGAAACCCGGCCAGGGCGGCCACCCGGGGAAGCCGGCCGGCCCGAAGAAGCCCGCCGGCGGCCACGGCGGCACGCACGGGGCCGAGCCCACCGGACCGAAGAAGCCGATGCCCACCAGTCCGAAGAAGCCCACCGGAGGCCACGGAGGCCACGGCGGCCACGGCGAGGACCCCGCGCCGACGGTCTCCCACGAGGGCGCGATCAAGGTCAGCCAGGTCGGCTACCAGGGCGCCGGCAAGTACCGAAGCGGCGAGGCCGCCTGCCGCGAGTACATCTCCCAGGCCCTGGACGCGATGGGCGTCACCGACCCGAAGGCCCGCGCCGCCTGGACCGAGGGCATGCTGACCATCGCCTCCCGGGAGTCCTCGTACAACGCGCCCGGCTCGCAGATCAACGCCTGGGACAGCAACGCCCACGGCGCGATCGTCGGCGACGGCAAGCCCGCGAACTGCTCGCGCGGCGGCTGGCAGTGCATCCCGAGCACCTTCGCGGCCAACCACGTCAAGGGCACCTCGACCGACATCTACGACCCGGTGGCCAACGTCGCGGCGTCCATGACGTACATCCGCAGCAGGTACAAGGTCGCGCCGGACGGGCACGACCTGGCGAGCAAGGTGCCGCAGGCCAACCCGCACCACAAGCCGCAGGGCTACTGACCGGGCCCCCGCCGGGACGGCCGTTCCCGCCCGGGGACGGCCGCCACCGCCGCGCCCCGTCCCGGCCCGTTCCCCTTTTCCTCTCTCCACCGTCCTCGAACCCCCCAGGGATACATCCGTGCGTTCGCTCCGCCTCGCCGCCGCCACGGTGGCCTGCCTGTCCGCCGTCGCCGTCCTGTCGGCGTGCGACCCGGAGGGCACCGACACCGGTGACTCCGCCGCCTCCGCCGCGCCCGGCACCGCGTCCACCGCCGCCACGACCGCCTCCGCCGCGCCGTCCGCCGACGGCGCCAAGTCCCCGGCCGCGTCCAAGTCCCCGGCCGCGCCCGAGGCCACCCCCGGGAAGGCCGGCCGGCTGCCCGCCGGGGCGTGGATCGACCCGAAGTCCGTGCCGCTGAACTCCGCGCTGCACTGGAAGGCGGGCCCGGCGAAGGTGCTCGGCGAGAAGGGCAGGCTGCGGATCGAGGAACTCTGCAAGATCCCGCGCGACGACTCCTTCGCCGAGGTGCCGATCGTGGAGACCGCCGCGCTGGGCGGCGCCGCCGGGGACTGGTCGGCCGACGAGACGATCGCCAGCTTCGGCTCGTCCGCGAAGAGCAGCGCCGCGGCGCAGAGCGCGTACGCCCTGCTCGCCGGCGTCACGGAGGGGCTGAAGGACTGCGCCTCCACCGTGCCGGGCGCCACCGTCAAGGTCACCGTCGAGGACGGGGCGTCGGTGGCCGCCACCCTGACGGTGCCGCAGTCAGGAGGCGGCAGCACCGAGGTGCGCGAGTACCTGACGGCGAAGGACGGCTCGCTCGCCGAACTGACCCTGCACGCCCAGCTGCCCAAGGGCGGCCACCCGAAGACCGCCTGGGCCGGGGGCTCCGACGACGCGGTGCTGAACCCGCTGGGCGGCGCGGTGTGCACCGCGTTCGACGACTGCTGAGCCCGCCTCCCGTCCTGCCCCGCCCGTTCCACCCCGCCCGTTCCACCCCTTTCGCCGGGCCGGTCCGCATACACAACGCGGCCCGGCCCGACGGCGCTCCGGCGCTTCGGTACGGCGTTCCGGTGCTTCGGTGCCGTGTTCCGGTGCGGCGCCCCCGGAAGCTTGCGGAACTCTTTACCGGACGCCCCTCGACCGATACCTCTCATTCAGAGCTAAAATCGAAGGGTGAGCGAACACCTGGCGAAGGGCCCGGAACCCGGTGGACGGGCGGTGCCGAACGGTGCCGGAACCGGAACGACGGCGGAGGAGCTCTCCGTCCTCCTGGTCGGCATCCAGCGGCTGATCCGCCGCCGACTGCGGGCCGGGCTGGCCGTGCCGCGGCTGCGCGGCGCCCAGGTCGAACTGCTGCGCCTGGTGGCGGACACGCCCGGGACGCGGGTCTCGGAGGCGGCCGAGGAGCTGTTCCTGGCCGGCAACTCGGTGTCCACGCTGGTCAACCAGCTGGTCGGACAGGGCCTGCTGCGCCGCGAGACCGACCCGGCGGACCGGCGCGCGGCGCTGCTGTACGTCACCGACGAGGCGGTCGAGCGGCTGGCCGCCTGGCGGGTCCGGCGGGCCGAACTGGTCGGCGAAGTGGTGGCGGAACTCGACGAGGCGGAGCGGGCGGCCCTGGCGGCCGCGGTGCCCGCCCTGCGCGCGGTCGCGGCCGGCCTGCGGGCCGGGGCGGCCGGAGAGGGGAGTGCGGAGGCATGAGCGAACAGGACCAACCGGCCGTCGAGTGCCGGGAGTTGGTGTACAGCTTCCACCACGGCCGGGGCAAGGGCCCGGCCACCCGGGCGGTCGACGGCGTCGACCTGACGGTGCGCCCCGGCGAGGTGTTCGGGCTGCTCGGGCCGAACGGCGCGGGCAAGACCACCACCATCCGGGCGATCACCACCCTGCTGCCGACGTCCCACGGCATGGTGCGGGTGTTCGGCCACGACTGCGCCGCCGAACGCACCGGGGTGCGGCGCCTGCTCGGCTACGTCCCGCAGGCGCTCTCCGCGGACTCCGGGCTGACCGGGCGGGAGAACGTCGCCCTGTTCGCCCGGGTCTTCGACGTCTCCCGCGCCGAGCGCGCCGAACGGGTCGCCCAGGCGCTGGCCGCCGTCGACCTGACCGAGGCCGCCGACCGGATGGCCGGCACCTACTCCGGCGGCATGGTGCGCCGGCTCGAACTGGCCCAGGCCCTGGTCAGCGCGCCCCGGCTGCTGGTGCTGGACGAGCCCACCATCGGACTGGACCCGATCGCCCGGGCCGGCGTCTGGGAGCGGGTGGAGGCGGTCCGCCGCGCCACCGGCATGACGGTGCTGGTCACCACCCACTACATGGACGAGGCCGACCGGCACTGCGACCGGATCGCCCTGATGGACCGCGGCCGGATCCGCGCGCTCGGCACCCCCGAGGAGCTCAAGGCCCGGGTCCGGGCCGAGGACCCGGCCCAGCAGGCGCCCACCCTGGACGACGTGTTCCGGCACTTCTCCGGGCGCGCACTGACCGACGACGCCAAGGAAGGGGAGTTCTCGGATGTCCGCCGCACCCGCCGCACCGCAAGCCGAGTCGGCTGAGCACCGCCCGTCCGCCGGGCCCGAGTTGGGCCTGCTGCTGGTACCGCCGAAGGCCCGCACGGGCTGGCGGGTGGTCCCGGCCCGGGTCGTCGCGATGTGCACCGTCGAGCTGCAGAAGCTGCGGCACGACCGCACCGAGCTGTACACCCGGGCGGTCCAGCCCGCCCTGTGGCTGCTGATCTTCGGGGAGACCTTCACCCGGCTGAAGGCGATCCCGACCGGCGGCATCCCGTACCTGGACTACCTGGCGCCCGGCATCATCGCGCAGTCCGCGATGTTCATCGCGATCTTCTACGGCATCATGATCATCTGGGAGCGGGACTCCGGGGTGCTCACCAAACTGCTGGTCACCCCGACCCCGCGGGCCGCGCTGGTCACCGGCAAGGCGTTCGCCGCCGGGGTGAAGGCGGTGATCCAGGCCGCCGTGGTGGTGGTGCTGGCCGCAGTGCTGGGCGTCGGCATGACCGCCAACCCGCTGCGGCTGCTGGGCGTCGCGGTCGCGGTGGTGCTCGGCTCGGCCTTCTTCTCCTGCCTGTCGATGACCATCGCGGGCATCGTGCTCACCCGCGACCGGCTGATGGGCATCGGACAGGCCATCACCATGCCGCTGTTCTTCGGCTCCAACGCGCTCTACCCCGTCGACCTGATGCCCGGCTGGCTCCAGGCCGTCAGCCGGGCCAACCCGCTCAGCTACCAGGTCGACGCCCTGCGCGGCCTGCTCATCGGCACCCCGTCCCACCTCGCCCTCGACTTCGGCGTACTCGCCCTGGCCACCGGCGCCGGCATCACCGCGGCCTCCGCGCTGCTGGGGCGGCTGGCCCGCTGAGAGCCGCCGGCAGCGCCCCGGCCCCTCCAGGCCGTCCTCCCCCCCAGGTTGGTCCGCGACCCCCAGGAGTGAACCGGTGCGCGACGGTCAGGAGGCGGGAGGCGGCATGAGGCAGCGGGTATTGACGGTGAAGGTGAGCCGGTCGGTGTTGACGCCGGTGCTGACGTCGACGAAGTAGCGGCCTTCGGTGTGCTCGGCGTACAGCAGTACGTCCGGCTGGTCCTGCACCGTCTCGCGGTAATCGGTGACGGTGAAGCGGTCCTTCTCCAGGGCGGACCTGATCTTGCGTGCGGCGTCGGGGTGTTGAGCCCGGGGGACGGCACCCGCTACGTGGTAGGCGAGGGTGTAGCGGCCGTCGTCGGCTACTTCGCCCTTCCTGCCCTCGCAGTTGCTGAAGTAGGGCGTGGCACTCTCCGTGGTCAGGGTGACGCCGGCGGTCTGGGCCAGGTACTGGGTGAGGTGCTGAGCCCACGCCTCGGCCTCGTTCTTGGCCATGACAGGCAGCGGCTCGTTCGGGTCGGGGTTGTTCATGCAGGCTCCCAGGAGGAGGGGCAGGGCCAAGGCGATGACGGTGCCGAGGGGCGGGTTCGATCGGCGCATCGGAAGGCCTCTTTCGGGCAGCGTTCGGGGGTCAGAGACCGGGTACGACTCCATTGGGTTCGCCCCGGTGGTTGTCGACGGTGCTCGGCAGCTTTCCAGCGATGATCTTTCCCTGGTTGGCCAGGCTCTTGCTGTGGGGATCCCAGTAACCGCTGTGGCCGGAGGTGTCGATGGCGAGGGTGTTCCCGCCGAAGGCGCCGAGGGTCGGGTCGGGGCCGAGGGTCAGGCCGGTGGCCAGGCCGATGTTGTCGTCGGCAGCGGTCCCGGCCCAGAAGTGGTCGGGGTCGACGTGGAGCTCCGAGGCGCTGTCGGTGGACATGCCGGGGCTGGCGATGGCGACGATGTCGTCCGCCTGTAGTCCCTGACCGCCTGCTGCGGCGGCTCCGACGGCGGTGGTGCCGTAGCTGTGGCCGATGACGGTCAGGTGACTGTGGTGGTCGCCCTGGGCGACCCGGACGCCTTCGGTGAAGCGGCGCATGTCCTCGGCGCCGTCCTCGGCACGGCCGCGGGTGAGGACGCTGCCGCTCACCTCGGGCGCGTCGTAGCCGAGCCAGGACACCACGGCGACCTTCTGTCCCGTGTCCGTGAGTTCTCCTCGCGCCGCGTCCTGCAACCTGCTGATCCGCTCGATCTGACCGGGCATCTCCTTGACGGTCGTGCCGGTGCCGGGCACCAGGACGGCGGTGTGGTCGGCGGTGTCCGGGTCGCCGGTCGAGACGATGGCCCTGCCGTCGCCCCGCGGGTCCAGGCCCAGCAGGAACAGCCGGTGTTGTTGGTCCGATCCGTCCCGCCGGTCGAGCGTCTCCTTCAGTACGCGCAGGGCGGTCTCGCGTCGGCCGTACTCATCGGCCGTCAGGCCCGAGCCCCTGGCGTCGCCGGCCTTCAGGGCGTCGAGCCGCTGCTCCAGGACGAGGCGGTTGGCCCGGTCCCGGACGGTGGTGGGGAGGCCGTCGAGGCGGCCGATCTCCTCGGGGTGCAGGGCGAGGAGGCGCTGCTGCTGTCCGGGCGTCAGCGACCGCCACCACTGTGCGGCCCGTGCGGGGTCCTCGTTCGCCGGGAGGTGCGGGGCGGCGAGGCCGAGGTCCGCGGCGACGTCCCGGACGTCTTGGGCCGATTCGCTCGCGGCCCCGAACACCCGGGGCTGGGTGAGGATGTCCGCGCCGAGCCGTCCGAGCGCGCGGGCGCCCTGGTCGCTGGCCTCGCGGGCGGTGGCGAGTGCGGTGTCGATGCGGCCCTGGAGCTGCGCGCGCAGCAGGGTCCGGCGCTGCCGCTCGTCGCGGGCGTCCGGGTCGTGGCGGTCCGCCGCGGCCTGCGGCGGGAGGCCGACCGTGCCGTCGTCCGCCACCGGGAGGTTCCACTCGTCGGCCCGCCGGAGCGCGTTCGACAGGTTCGTCCTGGCCTGGTCCATCCGGTCGGCGACGGTGTCCAGCACCAGGGCCACCGACTCGGCTTCCACCCGGACGACCTCCAGCTCCTGCTCGGTGGACTCCATCGTGAAGAACGCGCTGTCCGCGTCCCTGCCCTGCCAGTGCGCCCGCAGCGGCCCGTTGACCCGGTGCCGGTGCCGGCCGTTGGCGTCCTCCGCCGCGGCGGACAGCCGGCGCCAGCCCTCGGCCGCGTCCCGGAGGCCGCCGGGGTCGAAACGCCGGAGCAGCGCGAAGTCGCCGCTCACCGCGCCCCCGGCTTCCGCCACGTCCCGGCGATCCGGTCGTCGTTCCACTCGTGCCCCCGCGCACTGGCCTCCAGGGCCGCGGCCGTGGCGGCCAGCCGCTCCGCCAGCCCGCCGAGCGGCGTCGTCCACCCTTTCGCGAGGCGCTGCAACTCCGCGCCCACCGACCACCCCGCCAGCTCCCCGCCGGTCGTCCGGCTGGCACCGGTCGCCGCGGCGACCGGCTGCCGCAACTCCTCGCCGATGCTCCGCGAGGCGGCGGCCGACGCCCTCAACTCGGCCGGGTCCACGCTGATCTGCTCGCTCACTGATCTCCCCTGGACCCTGGACGCTGCCACCGGCAGAGATCATACGGACACGTAGTGACACTGCGTGTCCAATCGGATACTCGGCAGGTTGACGCGCGCCGGGGTGGTGCGCCGGGCGCCGACACCCGGCACCGCACCACCGGACCCGCTGACCGGGGCGTCACGCCGGGCGCCGGCGAGGGCGGGTCAGCCCGGCGGGGAGGGGCGGCGGCCGGGGTGGGCGGCCCGCCAGGCGGCCATCGAGGTGTTCCAGTCGGCGGCGGTCAGGGCGATCAGGGAGGCGGGGAAGAGCCCGTCCTCCTCCTTGGCGATGTGGGCGTGCAGCTCGGCGAAGGCGGTCAGCAGGGCGGAACGGTCGGCGGGGCGGGCGAGGTCGGTGGTGGCGAGGAGGTCCGCGAGGGCGCGGTGCTCGGTCTCCAGGGCGTCGATGTACGCCGTGAACTCCGGGTCCGTGCGCATCACTCGGAACAGGCCGTCCTCCTCGCCCCGCCAGTGCGCGGCGAGTTCGGCGGCCAGCGGTGCCAGCAGTGCTCCCGCCGAGATCGGGTCGTCCGACTCCAGCAGGCGGGCGATCTCCCCGGTCAGGTCGGTGGCCGCCTCGTGCTCCCGGATGAAGTCCTTGATCAGCGGGATCTCGCGGCACCCGCAGTAGTGGCACATCCCGCCAGTGTGGAGGCCCGGCCCCGGTGGTGGACCGACGGCACGCGGGGGCGGCGTTTGCCTTCGAGCGGGTCGAGGTTCCTAGCGTCGGCCGCCATGGGAACCAGTACCGCCGATACCGATACCGATGCCGATGCCGCCGGGCTGCCACGGGCGTACCTGTGGTGGCTCGCGGGCACCCGGGTCTCCGCCGTCGGGGACGCCGCCCTCGCCGCCGCCCTCGGCTGGGCCGGTGCCGGCTACGGCGGTTCGGCCGCCGGGCTGGTGCTGGCCGCGGTCACCGTGCCGCGCACCGTCCTGTTGCTGCTCGGCGGGGCGGTGGTCGACCGGCACGGGCCCCGGCGGGTGGCGCTGCTCGCGGACGCGGCGATGGTGGTCGTCGTCCTGGCATTGGCGTTGGCGCTGGCGGTGGTGGACCGGACGGCGGGCGGCGGCCGGTGGACGCTGATCGGGTTCGCGCTGCTGATCGGCACCGTCGACGCCTTCCAGCTCCCCGCGAGCGGTGCGCTGCCGCGACTGCTGGTCGCTCCCGCCCGGCTGTCCCGGGCGCTGGCGCTGCGTCAGGCGGGTGGCCAGGTGGCGGTGCTGCTCGGCGCTCCGGTCGGCGCGCTGCTGGCCGGGGGCCTCGGCCTGGCGGGGGTGGCGGTCGCCGACGCGGTGACCTTCCTCGCGGTCCTCGCCGTGACGCTGCGGCTGCGGGTGCGGGTGCGGGTGCGGGTGCGGGTGCGGGTGGGGAAGGGGGAGCGGGGGGAGAGCGGACGGAGCGGTGGCGGGCTGGTGGCGGGACTGGCGGATGGTCTGCGGGTGGTGCGGCGGGACCGGACGCTGCGGGTCGCGCTGCCGGTGGCGGCGGTCGCGGCGGCCGGGGTGCTGCCGGTGGTCGGGCTGCTCGGGCCGCTGCTGGTTCGGGCGCACGCCTGGGGCACGGGCACCGCGGGGCTGTCGGCCGGGGGACAGGCGCTCGGTGTGCTGGGCGCCTCGCTGGCCGCCGCCCGGTACGGGGTGCTCCGTCGGGTCGGGCGCGGCATCGTCCTCGGGCTGGGGGTCGCCGCCCTCGGCACCGTCGCACTCGCCCTGGCCCCCGCCCCGGTCTGGGCCGGGGCGGCCGCGGTGCTGGTCGGGGCGGGTTCCAGCGTCTTCGCCTGCCACCTGGGCCCGCTCGTGCTGTCCGGCGCGCCCGCGACCCACCTCGGACGGGTGCAGGCACTGCTCACGCTCGTCCAGAGCGCGGCCCTCACTGCGGCCAACCCCGTCTGGGGCGCGCTCGCCGGGGCGGTCGGCGTCCGGGTCTCGCTGCTCGGCTGCGCGGCCCTCACCGGTGCGGTGGCGGTGGCGGTGGTCGCGGCCGACGCGCTGCGGCAGCCTATGGGACTTCCGGTTGTGCAGAGTTGACGGTACATCAGTTCTACTTCACCTCCTGATGGTTGCGGAAAGACTTTTCGGCTAGTGAGGTGGATTTCCGGCGGAATGCCCGGCAGCGGGGGAGGGTGAGAAGTCTTTACAGGCCGGTCATGCCTCAGTAACCTCCTGGAAGTTCTTGCAGTCTCTTGCGCAAGTACCCCCACCCATCCCCTGCCGCAAGGCAGTTCCCCACCGCCTGCGGCCCCGCACGAGGGACACTCCCTTGACCAGACGAGCACGGCACCGACGGCGCCCCCTCGCCGTCGTCCTGACCGCGGTGGCGGCGCTCACCGCCGGTCTGCTGTCCACCGCCCCACTCGGCGCCGCCGCGGGCGCGGCGGCCGGCACCGCGGCGGCCGGCGGCAACACCGCCACCGTCTTCTACTACACCAGGACCGGCAACTGGTCGGCGTACAAGCTGCACTGGGCCCCGGACGGCGGGGCCTGGACCACCGTGCCGGGCGTGGCGATGGAGGCCGCCTGCACGGACTGGGTAAAGAGGACCGTCGACCTGGGCGGCGCCACCGGGTTGCAGGCGACGTTCACCGACGGCTCCGGCACCTGGGACAACAACGGTGGCAAGAACTACGCCCTGGGCACCGGCACCGTGGTGGTCAAGGACGGCGTGATCGCCCACAGCGACCCGTGCGGAGACGACAACGGCGGTACCGGAACGCCGAGTTCGAGCCCGAGCCCGAGCCGGTCCACCAGCGCCTCCGCGTCCCCGTCCGCCGGCCCGTCCCCGTCCGCGAGCAGCAGCCCGCCCGCCGGGAGGAGCGCCACCGTGTTCTACTCGACCGCCGTGGTCGGCTGGAGCGTCGTCAACCTGCACTACGCCCCGGCGGGCGGGGCGTGGACGGCGGTGCCGGGTGTCGGGATGACGCTCGCCTGCCCCGGTTGGTACGAGCGCACCGTCGACCTGGGCGGTGCGGCCACCCTGGCGGCGACGTTCAACAACGGCAACGGCACCTGGGACAACAACAACGGCGTCAACTACGTCCTGCCGTCGGGCGTCAGCACCGTGCAGAACGGCAAGGTCACCGCGAACGCCGCCGACCCGTGCGCGGCCGTCGTCCCCGACACCACCGCGCCGGGCGCGCCGAGCGGCGTGGCCGCCGCCGCGACCGACACCTCCGTCGTGCTGACCTGGGAACCGGCCACCGACAACGTGGGGGTGACGGGCTACCGGGTCACCCGCAGCGGCGGCACCCGGGGCACCTCGGTGGTCAACGTCGCCTCGACGGTGTACGCGGACAGCGGCCTGGAGCCGCGCACCGTCTACACCTACACCGTCACGGCGCTGGACGCGGCCGGGAACGTCTCCGCGGCCTCCGCCGCCGCGGTCGCCACCACCGGGGAGGCCCCGCCGGCCGCCCGGCCCGGCGAGATGATCGGCACCGACCCGCGCAAGGACCCGATCTACTTCGTGCTCACCGCCCGCTTCTACGACGGCGACCCGTCCAACGACCGGGGCGGCAACCAGGACGTGAAGTCCGGCAACGCGGCCAACGGCGACCCGATGTTCCGCGGCGACTTCAAGGGGCTGGTGCAGAAGCTCGACTACGTCAAGGGCCTGGGCTTCTCGGCGATCTGGATCACCCCGGTGGTGCTGAACCGCTCCGACTACGACTACCACGGCTACCACGGCTACGACTTCTACAAGGTCGACCCGCGGCTGGAGTCGGCCGGCGCCTCCTACCAGGACCTGATCAACGCCGCCCACGCCAAGGGCATCAAGGTCTACCAGGACGTGGTCTACAACCACAGCTCCCGCTGGGGCGCCAAGGGCCTGTACGTGCCCACCGTGTACGGCGTGCGGGACGCGCAGTGGTCCTGGTACTACGACGAGAAGCAGCCCGGCTTCGAGTACGACGGCCTGACCGTCGAGCCGAAGAGCGGCAAGTCGTACTACAACGGCGACCTGTGGTCGACCACCCAGCCCAGCGGCCAGACCTGCGTCGGCTGGGGCACCCCGACCCAGTACAGGAGCCCCGAGGGCTACACCATCTACAACTGCCAGTGGCCGAGCCCGACTTCGGGCATGTTCCCGGCCAAGTACTACCACCGGTGCTGGATCGGCAATTGGGAGGGCGAGGACTCGCGCTCCTGCTGGCTGGCCGACGACCTGGCCGATTTCAACACCGAGGACGCCGACGTCCAGAACTACCTGATCGGCGCCTACGACAAGTACATCGACATGGGCGTGGACGGCTTCCGGGTCGACACCGCCGTGCACGTTCCGCGCGTCACCTGGAACCGGCGCTTCCTGCCCGCCATCCAGCAGCGCGTCACCCGGGACTGGGGGCCGGCCAAGGCGCAGAACTTCTTCGTCTTCGGCGAGGTCGCCGCGTTCGTCAACGACAAGTGGAACCGCGGTTCGGTCAACCACTCCGCGCAGTTCTACACCTGGAAGGAGCGCAAGGACTACACCGCCGACGACGCGCAGGCCGCGCTCGACCAGTACGCCTACGAGGAGCAGCTCGGCACCGGCAACCAGCCGACGTCCGCCAACGCCTTCCTGGACGGCAACACCTACCACGCGCCCGACCACTCGAAGTCCTCCGGCATGAACATCATCGACATGCGGATGCACATGAACTTCGGCGACGCGCACAACGCGTACCACAACGGCAAGGACTCCGACGACTCCACCAACGACGCCACCTACAACGTGGTCTACGTCGACAGCCACGACTACGGGCCCAACAAGTCCGGTGTGCGCTACACCGGCGGCACCGACGCCTGGGCCGAGAACATGGCGCTGATGTGGACCTTCCGCGGCATCCCCACCCTGTACTACGGCTCCGAGATCGAGTTCCAGGCCGGGAAGCAGATCGACTGCGGCCCGTCCTGCCCGCTGGCCGGCACCGGCCGCGCCTACTACGGCGACCACGTCGAGGGCAGCGTCACCGCCCCCGACTTCTCCGTCGTCTCCGGCGCGAGCGGCGCCGTCGCCGTCACGCTCCAGCAGCCGCTGGTCAAGCAGGTGCAGCGGCTCAACCAGATCCGCCGGGCGGTCCCCGCCCTGCAGATGGGGCAGTACTCCACCGAGGGCGTCACCGGCGGCATGTCCTTCAAGCGCCGCTACACCGACGCCGCCGCCGGGGTCGACTCCTTCGCCCTGGTCACCGTCACCGACGCCGCCACCTTCACCGGCGTCCCCGACGGCACGTACCGGGACGCCGTCTCCGGGGCCGTCCGCACCGTCACCGACGGCACCCTGTCCGTCGCCGCCCCCGGCAAGGGCAACCTGCGGGTCTACGTCCTCGACCTGGGCGGCAGGAACGCCGCCCCGGGCAAGGTCGGCACCGACGGCCCTTACCTGAAGTAGCGCACCGGCACCGCGGCACCACGTCGAAGCCCCGCCGGGCGGAGGCGACCTGGAGGGGTCACCTGCCCGACGGGGCTTCGAGACGTGCCGTACGTGCCGTACCTGCCGTACGTGCCGTACGTGCCGTACGTGCCGTACGTGCCGTGCGTACCGCTGCGGCTCCGGCGGAGTTCGTCACACCGCCGTGGGCCGCGCGCTCAGCTGATCGGCCCGGCGCTGCCGGGGGCCGGTCGGTGGCGGTTTAGAAGTGGATCATGTGCTGGAAGGACGACTCCGCGCTGCTGACCTTGAGGTGGCTGCGGGTGCCGTAGGCGAGCGGGTTGTTCCAGTTGTACTCCTCCACGTCGAAGGAGCCGTCGGAGTACACCGCGTTGACGTAGGCGACGTGGCCGTAGGCCCCGTGGGTGTCGTTCACGGCGATGGCGCCGACGGTCGGGGTGGTGTTGACGCTGATGCCGAGGCGGCGGGCGGCGTCGTCCCAGGTGCTGGCGTTGCCCCAGGTGGTGCCGCCGTAGGAGTTGCTGAAGTTCGGGATGCCGAGGCGGTCCGCGATGCGGAAGGCCGCGAAGGCGGTGCAGTTCTTGGCGGCGAAGCCGCGGGTGCCGCCGTCGAAGTCGTTGGTGGGGCTCTCGTTGTCGTTGCTGGAGCTGCTGAGGAACTTGTGGGAGGCGTCGTTGTTCTTCAGGGTGGAGTTGAGGTTGCCCTTGGCGCCGGGGGCGAAGTCCTGGTAGGAGCCGGCGTAGCCGCTGTTGTAGTAGACGCGGACGGTCTGGCTGCTGCGGTTCCACACCGATGCGGCGTTGTTCTTGACGCAGAGGCCCTGGCCGGCGCCGGACCCCTTGAACTCGTAGCAGTCCGGCTGGCTGTCCCCGTAGTTGCTGAGGGAGCCGGTGAAGTCGGAGACCGAGCCAGCCTCGTCGCTGTTGTAGTAGTAGCAGAACTCTCCGGAGCCGCAGGATCCGTCGCGGGACGCGGCGAAGGCGGGCGCGGAGGTGGTGGCGATCAGCGGGACGGCCAGCGCCAGGGCGGTGCCGGCGACGGTGATCATGTTGCGTATGTTCTTCACGGTCTTCTCTCTCGGTGACGTGCCGTCAACGGGCGCTGACGGGCGATCGGGTCGTGCTTCGGTCGTGCTTCGGTCGTGCTCGGGCCGTGCCCCGGTCGTGCTCGGGCCGTGCCCCGGGCCGTGCGTGGGTCGTGCTCGGGAGGCAGCGCGCGGTCAGTGCGTGCGCTGGTACTCCTCCCAGGTCTGGATCGGGACGTGGGGGCCGTCGTCGGCGGCGTGGTTGGCCAGGCCGTTGAGGCCGAGGTAGTAGTCACCGGTCTGGTTCTGGGCCTGCGTGGACAGGTCGGTGTCGTTGATCGCGGCGGCGTGGATGTGCCACGGCCAGTCGCCCTGGCTGGGGTTGCGGACCCAGGCGGCGAACCCGACCTGGCGCAGGGCCTTGGCGACGGCGGTGCGGGTGGCGCTGGTCATGCCGTCGACGTTGACGTCCACGACACCGCCGCCGTCGTGGGTGCCGGCCGAGGTGGGGTCGCCGCCGGGGTTGTAGGAGCCCTGATCCAGGGTGAGCTTGTAGCCCAGGAGGCGTTCGGCCTCGGTGAGCATGTTCTGGGTGCGGGTGTCGATGGTGTAGCCGTTGCGCTGCACGTGGGCGCCGGGGCCGATCTGCTGGGTGACGGTGTACCGGCCCTGCCCGAGCGAGGTGAGGGAGGTGGTGCCGGGCAGCCCGTTGGCGGCCAGGCCGGTGTAGCCGAGGGAGCGCTGGTAGGCGGCGTAGGCGGCGATGGTGGTGGTGCCGAAGTAGCCGTCCACCCACTTGGCGTCGAGGAGGCCGCGGGCCTGCAGGGCCCGCTCGACGGCCAGGACCGAGTCCTTGGCGCCCGGGGTCAGCGTGTTGTCGGCGCGCCGGGGGTCGATCTGGGCGGCCAGCACGGTGGCCTCCATGTTCACCGTCGGCAGCGCGGCGGCGGCCGCCGCGTCGGCGCGGGGCGTCGGGATCGCCGCGTTGGCCTGGGCGGCGCTCAGTACCAGGCCGCTCAGGACGGCGGCGGCCGTGAGCAGTCGGACGGCGGTCTTGCGGGTCTTGATGGCGGATGCCATGCGAGGGTTCCTTCTGGTTCGGTGGAGGATGGATCTCGACCCCGGCCCCGCTCCCGTCCCGGTGTCGGGCAACGGGCAGCGGGCGGGCGGGGGTTCAGTCGGAGGGGCTCCCGGCCGGGGCGGCGCTCAGCGGCACCGCCGGTCGGTGCGGCCGGCCGGTGCGGTCGTCACGGTCGTCATGGCTGTCGCGGCCGTCACGGTCGTCGCCGGTGTTCCGGGAGCCGGTGCCACGGCGGTCGCCGCAGGTGGGGCGGTCAGGCGGTCAGCAGCGGACGTCGGTCTTGACCGCGATGTCGCCGTCGCTGGGGTAGGGGATGGGGCCGTAGCCCGTCCAGCCCAGGCCCTGGGTGCACTCCGCCAGGGTCGCGGCGCCGAAGGACCACAGCTCCACGGAGTTGTGGCCGCACCGGGGGTCCTGGACGTCGTGCCCGCCGCCGGTGACGATGGCCGTGCACACGTCCCAGCTGCTGTGGGTGTTGCGGTAGCCCTCCCACACGTACAGGTAGGAGTAGTTCTTCCCGCAGCCCTTGTACTGCTTCACCGACGCCATCGTCTGCCCGCCGACGTTGAGGTAGGCGGTGCTGCCGATCTGGGTGACGCTGGAACAGCCGGACGGGGTGGCTGCGGCGTTGGCCGCTCCGGGGATGGCGACGAGCATCGGCACGGCGATGGCCGCGGCGGTGGCGATCTTGGCGAGGACGCGCATGGCGAGGAGCCTTCTTTCGGGAAAGGGGGAGGGAGGAGGTGTCTCGGCCGTCGCCGGGACGCCGGAGCGGGTTCCGCCGGGGACGGACCGGGCCGCTCAGGGCGTGCGGAGACCGGCGGGCGGGGCCGAGGAGCCTGTGACGACCGCTGCGTCGGCCATCGGGGGCTGTCGCGGTCGGGGTCGTCTCTTCCCGACGTGACGTCATGTTCCGGTCTGGTCCGAGGTGTTCGGACGGCGGCGGCGGGCAGGTGGTGCTCGACCTCCGGGCGGGACGGCCTCGTGCGGCCGGCAGAGCCGCGGGCTCGGTCCGTGGAGGTCTGCGCGGAAGTCTGAAGGGGAGTCCGGGTGGGGCCCTCGCTGGAGCTCTCGGCGGAGGCTCAGGTGAGGGCGAGGCACCAGCCGCGCAGGGCCGGCGCTTGCTGCAGGGCGCGTTCGCAGACGTGGCGCAGGTTCATGGTCGCCGCGTCCGGGGTGTCCGCGATGATCGCGGCGGCGATGCGGTAGCAGTTGAGGTCGACGCGGGTGCGGATGTGTTCCACTCGGTCTTCGTGCCGGCTGTGGACCCAGATCAGGTCGGTGACCGCTTCAGCCGTCAGTTGCGAGGGCGCCGGATCGGAACAGGTGAGAGTCACCGCGACCAACTGCACGAGGTCCGGTCAACTCTGTGCGGGGGGTGAAGCAGGAGCGGAATCCCAGTCGAAGCCCGAGCCGGCGACGGAGTGCCGGACGGCCGAGTGGCCGGCGGCGGCGCCGTCCGCGGCGAAGGAGACCAGACCGACAGTGAATGCGACGACCAGACCAGTGCATACGATGCGTATCGAGTGAGTCACGACTGTTCTCTCCTGTTTCGTACCCATGCTGTGCCCGTGAGGGTTTGCTGTGTCAGTGAGTGGTTCGCGGAACTCGTCCCGGTTTTTGCGGCGTTTTCCGCTGACGAGGAAGAGCTTGCCGCCTACGGAAGGCGATGTCACGACTACGGAACTGGCATGAAGTCACTCGGCAGCTAAGTGCCAGATCATTTCGCCTGCGAAAGCATTGCGTCCCCGGCTGCCCTGCACCGATGATGATCATCGATACGGGGAGGGTGTCGCGGTGTTGCACGTACTGGGATTGAACGCCCTGACGGAGGGCGTCTACAGGGCCCTACTGGCCGAGCCGGACGCGGGGGTCGAACGGATCGCCACGAGCCTGCGCCTGACGGAGGCGCAGGTGCGGGAAGCGCTCGACGAACTACTGGAACTGACGCTGCTTCGGCCGACGACCGGCTCGCACGCACTGCGGGCCGTCAGCCCGGAAGTCGGACTGACCAGGCTACTCGCCCGCAACCAGAACCAACTACTCTTCCGCCAGCAGCAGTTGGAGAGCGCCCGGTCCGAGATCGCCGCCCTCTCCGCCGAGTACGTCGACCGGCGGCCCGACGACGAGCAGGTCCTGCGGCTGGAGTCCCTCGACGCCGTCCGCGACCGCCTGGAGGAACTCGCGGCCACCGCGACCCGGGAATGCCTCTCCCTGATGCGGGGGGGAGCAGTTCGTCCCGATTCCATCCAGGCCGGCAAACACCCCAATCAGCTGGCGCTGGAACGCGGCGTGGTCATTCGCAGCATCTTCCAGGACAGCTTCCGCAACGACCCCGACACCCTGCGATATGCCCGCTGGTTGGCCGAGTTGGGCGGTCTGACGCGCACCGTGCCGCTGCTGCCGATCCGGCTGGTGATCGTCGACCGCAGCATCGCCCTGGTGCCGATCGACCCCAGCGACGGCCGCCGCGGCGCACTGGAGCTGCACGGGGCGGCGCTGATCCAGCCGCTGTGCGCGCTGTTCGACGAACTCTGGCGCAGCGGAACCGACTTCGGGCAGCCCACCCCCCGCGACGGCCAGGATCTCACCGGGTCCGAGCGCGCCCTGCTGGAACTGCTGAGCCAAGGCCACACCGACGAGTCCGCCGGCCGCAAGCTGGGCCTGTCCCTGCGGACGGTGCGCCGAATGATGCAGGACCTGATGAGCCGGCTGGGCGCCGAGAGCCGCTTCCAGGCGGGAGCCCAGGCCGTCCGGAACGACTGGCTCTGACCCCACGGCAACTGCCCCGGAGCGGCTGCCCGGGGCACTACGGGAGTGCGTCGTCCCGGCGAAGGGAACGGGGGCGCCCCGGCCGCTCGGCCGGCTCCCGCACCCGCTCCTCGACGCCCTCGCCGCCGCGCAGCACCAGCCGCAGCCGCAACGGTTCCGGCCGCGAGACCCGCTCCAGCCGTTCGGCGAACAGCGCGTCCCACCCCGCCACCCGCAGCGGCCGCTCCGCCACGGGTAGCGTGCACGAGGCCGGCACCCAGTCCGGACCGCTCATCTCGTCCGCTCCCGTCCCCAGGCCCGCGATCGGGGACGCCTTCGCGGGGTACCGGAGGCAACCGCGGCCCGGGTGGCCGTGCGGCGGTCGTCCCGGAACCGCGGGCCCGAATCGCGGGCTCGAATCGCGCGCCCGCACCGTGGCCCCGAACCGGAAATGCGCCCCGCCCGTTCCCGTTCCGTGCACCCGGGGTTCGCGGGGTTCTCCGCGCGGTAGTGGCGGCGGGCGAATCCGATTCCGGCGTGATGTCGGGAAAATCCGGACGTCCGGACATTCCGAATTCGTGAAAAATGCGTCATTGGCCGCCGAATTCAGTAACGTGTCCCGCATGGACGCGGCGCGGCGGTTGACGGACGACGAGGGCGACGACGTACGGCTGCCGCCCGGGCTCCGGCGGGTGGTCTCCCTCGTCCCTTCGCTCACCGAGGCCGTCGCCGTCAGCGCCCCCGGCCTGCTGGTCGGTGCCACCGACTGGTGCACCCACCCCGCCGGGCTGGACGTCGCCCGGATCGGCGGCACCAAGAACCCCTCGGTGGAGGCGATCTGCGCGCTCCGCCCCGACCTGGTGATCGCCAACGAGGAGGAGAACCGCGCCCCCGACCTGGCCGCGCTGCGCGCCGCTGGACTCCCGGTGTGGACCACCCGCGTCCGCGACCTCGACCAGGCCCTCGCCTCGCTCCACCGGCTGCTCGTGGACGTCCTCCAACTCCCTTGCCCCGACTGGCTGGTGGCCGCCCGACAGGCATGGTCCTTCCAGCCGCCCGCCTGCGCCGTGCGGGCCGTCGCCCCGATCTGGCGCCGCCCCTGGATGGTCCTCGGCCGGGACACCTTCGCCGCCGATCTGCTCCGCCGCCTGGGCGTCGACCTGCTCCCGGCCGACGCTCCCGACGACCCCGACCGCCCCGGCGCCCCCGACCGCTACCCGCGCCTCCCGCTCGCCGAACTCCACTCCCTGGGGCCCGAGTTGCTGCTCCTGCCGGACGAGCCCTACCGCTTCACCGCCACCGACGGGCCGGACGCCTTCCCGGGCCTCCCGTACGCCCTCCTCGACGGCCGCCACCTCACCTGGTACGGCCCCTCGCTCGCCCAGGCCCCGGCCGTCCTCGCCGCCCAGCTCGCCGACCGCCGCCGCCCCTGACTGCCCGACCGCCCCGACGGTGGGTCAACTCGGCTGTCGCGAAAGGCCCTTGTGGTGCACGGCGGTCGCCTCGCCGAGGGCGACGAGGGCGTCGGCGAGGCGGGCCGTCTGGGTGGCGACGGTGCGTTCCGGGTCGGCCTGGGAGGTGAGGAAGGCGCCGTCGAAACCGGCGAGGGTGAAGTGGTCGAGTTCCTCGGCGACCGCCCGGGCGGTCTCGGGGCCCTGGTCGGTGAAGACCGCGGAGATCATCGCCCGGATGTGGGCGCGGGCCTCGTCGCGCACCCGCCGGTTCATCTCCGCGACCTCGGCCTCGGTGGCCTCGTCGCTCAGCAGCAGCAGGAAGTGCAGCCGCATGAAGTCGGGTTGGGCGGCGAGGACTTCGGCGGTCCGGTCCAGGTACCAGGCCATCCGCTCGCGGTGGCTGCCGCCCTCGGGGGGATCGCGGTGGGCGGTGCGCATGGCGGCGAAGAAGTCGCGGGCGCCGCGCGCCATCACGGCGGAGAGCAGGCCGCCCTTGGAGTGGAAGTGGTGGTAGATCGCGCTCCGGGGCAGCCCGGTCTCGGCGGTGATGGTCGAGATGGTGGTGGCGGCGTAGCCCCGCAGGGCCATCACGCGGGCCGTCGCGTCGAGGATCTCCTCCTTCGAACGCCGACCGCGCCGGTTGCCGCCCGGCTCCGCCACCCCTGTCCCTGGCCCGGTCTCCGCCGTCCCTGTCCCCGCCCCGGCCACCGCCACTGCCCCGTCCGCCCCCTCGCGCGATGCGTCGCCCACTGCCCTCACCCCGCCTGCTACCCGCCGACCCCGGGTTCACGGGCCCGGCCGCCCGGAGCGGGCCTCAGCGGCGGGGCGCCCGGGTGAACACGCAGTCGCCGCACAGGCCGCCGGACGGGGTGCGGTAGTACAGGCAGCACGAGGCCCGACGGAAGGCGAGCGGACGCCCGGGCGCGGAGACCGTCCCGGTGGCCGCGAGCGCCGGGCGGGCCAGCAGGGCGCGGGCCAGCGCGGCGGCCGGGGCGCGGAAGGCCGGGACGGTCGCCGCCTGGCGGGCCGCACCGACCAGCGCGGAGGCGGCGTTGCCCGCGAGCAGGCCCGGGGCGAGCGGGGTGACGGCGCGCACGGCCCCCGCGAGCGGCGCCAGTTGGCCCGTCAGCACCGTCGCCTCCAGCGCCTCGGCGGTGGCCTCCCGGCCGGGCGCGGACGGCAGCCACAGGTCGAACGGCCCCTGCGGCGGCAGCGCGAACCACGCCCCGTCCAACTCCGGCACCCGCCCCGTCGCCAGCGCCGCCCCGAGCGCCACCGACCACAGCCGCGCCGCCAGCCCCAGGTGCGCCGTCGACGCCGCCACCCGCGGCTCGCCCGTCCCCAGCACCCGGCCCACCTCGGCGATCCGCGCCGCCAACGGGCCGTCCGCTGCGGACAGTTCGGGCAGCGGCCGGAACCCGGGCGGCGGGGACGCGTCGGTGCGGACGGCGAAGTACGGGCCGAGCGCGGCGCGCGGATCGGTGGCCGTCACGGTCGGGACGGCGTCGGCGAATCGCAGGTGAGGGGCACATCGCGGAGTGTAGTGTGGCAAGCCGCCCGGCGCGGGCGGCAGATCGAGGGAGGGGGCGGGCCGATGGACCCGATTTCGCTGGGACTGCTGGCGGCACTGGCCGGGGGCGCGGGCGGGGAGCTCGGCAAGCAGTGCTGGACCGGGCTGACCGCACTGGTCCGCCGGCCGTTCCAGCACGCGGCGGCGGCCTCGGTCAGCAGCGGCGAGGCCGAGCTGGTGGCGCTGGAGCGCGACCCGCAGAACACCGAACTGGCCGGGCGGCTGAACAGCGCGCTGGCTGTCCGCGCCGCGCTGGAACCGGAGTTCGGCCCCGCGCTGGAGCGCTGGCACGGCCAGGCCGAGGCCGCGCTGAGCGGCGACACCCTGCACAACGTGATCAGCGGCGGCACGTTCAGCGGCATCACGATCCAGGGCAAGGTCAACGGCGGCGTCCACCAGCACCAGCACCAGCCGCAGCAGGCGCCCGCGCCGACGAACGGCACCCAGCAGCCCGGATAACCCCCTGGCGTCCGCCCGGCCACGGCACCTAGGGTCCGTCCCGGAACGGTCGGCTCACCGGTGAGGGAGAGAACGGATGCGGTACCGCGAGCTCGGGCGCAGCGGCGTGCAGGTCTCGGAAATCGGTTACGGGGCGTGGGGGATCGGGGCGTCCAGCTGGGTGGGCGCCCGGGAGGAGGACTCGCTGGCGGCCCTGCACCGGGCGGTCGACCTGGGGGTGAACTTCGTCGACACGGCCCGGGGGTACGGGGAGAGCGAGCGGCTGGTCGGCCGGGTGGTGCGGGAGCGGGCGGCCAACGGCGAGCAGGTGCGGGTGGCGACCAAGGTGCCGCCGCTGAACGGGCAGTGGCCGGCCCGCGCCGGGGTGGACCCGGCGGAGACCTTCCCGGGGGCGCACATCCGGCAGAGCCTGGAGACCTCGCTGGCGGCCAGCGGGCTGGAGCGGTTCGACCTGCTCCAGTTCCACGTGTGGAGCGACGAGTGGCTGGGCCGGGGCGACTGGCTGGAGACCGTGCGGGAGCTGAAGCGGGAGGGCCTGATCGGCCTGTTCGGCGTCTCGATCAACGACCACGAGCCGCACAGCGCGGTCGAGTTGGTGCGCAGCGGGGAGGTGGACGCGGTGCAGGTGATCTTCAACGTGTTCGACCAGTCGCCGCTGGACGAGCTGTTCCCGGCCTGCGAGGAGCACGGCGTCGGGGTGATCGTCCGGGTCGCGCTGGACGAGGGCGGGCTGACCGGCCGGATCACCGCCGACACCACCTTCCCGGAGGGTGACTTCCGGCGGCGGTACTTCCGCGACGACCGGCCCGCGCAGGTGGCCCGGCGGGTCGCGGCGATCACCGCCGACCTGGGCATCGAGCCGGACCGGCTCGCCGAGACGGCGCTGCGGTTCGTGCTCGGCGCGCCCGCCGTGTCGACGGTGATCCCCGGCATGCGCACGGTGCGCAACGTGGAGCGCAACGCGGCGGTGGCCGACGGGGTGCCGCTGGACGAGCGGCAGCTGAAGGTGCTGGCCGGGCACCGCTGGGAGCGCAACTTCTACTCCTGAGGCACTCCCGGGAGACATTTCCGGGGCCCGGCGCCCGGCGCCGACGCGTGCGGTTGTCGGGGTTCGGTGGCAGGGTGGGACGCATGTGCGGTCGTTTCGTCTCCACCACTGATCCCGCCGACCTGGTCCCCCTGCTCGACGTGGCGAGCTGGGACCCGACCGAGGCCCTGGCGCCGAACTGGAACGTGGCCCCGACCCAGCCGGTCTCCGCCGTGCTGGAGCGGGTGGACCCCGAGACCGGCGAGGTGGTCCGCCAACTGCGGACGCTGCGCTGGGGGTTGGTGCCGTCCTGGGCGAAGGACCGGTCGGGCGCGGCCCGGCTGATCAACGCCCGCTCGGAGACCGCCGACCAGAAGCCCTCGTTCCGCCGGGCCTTCGCGAAGCGCCGCTGCGTGATCCCGGCCGACGGGTACTACGAGTGGCGCCCGGTGCCCGCCGCCGACGGCCGCAAGGCGTACAAGCAGCCCTACTTCCTGTCCACCGGCGGACTGATGCTGATGGCCGGGCTGTACGAGTTCTGGCGGGACGCGAGCCTGCCCGAGGACGACCCGGCGGCCTGGCTGGCGACGACGGCCATCCTGACCACGGACGCCACCGACCGGGCCGGCCGGGTGCACGACCGGATGCCGCTGATCATCGACCGGGACGACCTGGACGACTGGCTCGACCCGGCCAGCACCGACCCGGCCGACCTGCACGACCTGCTGCACCGCCCCGCCGACGGCGACATCCTGGTCCGGGCGGTGCCGACCGCCGTCAACCGGGTCTCCGCGAACGGGCCCGAGCTGCTGGCCGACACCCCGGACCCGCTGGGCCTGTCCGACTGACGCCCCGCCGGGAGCCGTCGGCGCCCGGGTCAGTCCCCGTTGCTGGTACCGGACTTGCCGCTGGTGAAGCCGCGTCGCTGCCGGTCGCGCTCGGCCCGGCGGACCACCTCGCCCACGCCGAGGGTGACCCGCGAGACGGCCCGCACCCAACCGGGGCCGCCGCGCGCGGCCCACACCACGCAGGCGCAGCCGCCGAGCACGAGCAGCAGGACGACGATCAGAACCGTGCCGACCATGGGGTCCACCTTCCGTTCCGGAACGTACCGGCCGATCATCCCAGGCCACCGCCGCCCCGGCCGGGCGACGCGCGACCGGTCACCCCGTCCTCCCCCCCCGGGGTCCGCAGGCCGCTCGGCCGCCACGGGAAGGCGCTTGACACCCGCGCGCCGCCCGCACCGAGGCCCACCCGGCCCACCGGTCCGGCCCCGCCCACCTGCTCGACGTCCTCCTGGAGCTGGAGCTGGAGCTGGAGCTGGAGCTGGAGCTGGAGCTGGAGCTGGAGCCGGAAGCGGGGGCGCCCGGTACCGCGAGGTGAGCGCCCGGTGGCCGGGTGGTGACGGCACGTCAGCGGCCGGTAGGGTGAAACGGGCGAGGACGGGAGGCGGGCGGTGATCGAAGCGGTGCTGTTCGACCTCGACGGCACGCTGCTCGACCACGCCGGGGCGGCCGAGGCGGCCGTGCTGGCCGGGGTCGCGGCGGAGCTGCCCGGGCGGGAGTTCGACCGGGACGAGGTGCTGCGGTTCTGGCGCCACCTCGAACGGGTCGAGTACGACCGCTACCTGGCGGGCGAGTCGACCGTGCACCAGCAGCGCCGCAACCGGGCCGCCGGGCTGGCCGCGCACCTCGGGCTGGGGGAGTGGCCGGCCGAGCGGGCCGACGCCTGGTTCGCCGGCTACCTGCGGCGCTACGAGCGCTCCTGGCGGGCCTACCCGGAAGTACCGCACGTGGTAAGGGAGTTGGGTGCGACACGGCGGACGGGCGTGATCACCAACGGGGAGGGCGACATCCAGCGGCGCAAGCTGCGCGCCGTCGGCCTCGACCTGCTCGTCCCGCACACCACCGCCTCCGCCGAGGCGGGCTGCGCCAAGCCCGATCCGGCGATCTTCCACCTCGCCTGCCGCGCCCTCGGTGTCGCCCCCGGGCGCGCCGCGTACGTCGGCGACCGCCTGGACGTGGACGCGCAGGCCGCCACCGAGGCCGGGCTGCTGGGCATCTGGCTGGACCGCGAGCCGAGCGGCGAGGGGAGCGCCGTACCACGGGTGCACTCGCTGGCCGAGGTCGCCGCGCTGCTGGGCTGAGCCCCCGGCGCCCCGGAGTCCCGGAGCCCCGACCGTTCCGCCCACTCGCCCGCCCGCCCGTCGTTTCCCGGCGGGCGGGCGCGGGCCGAACCGGGGCGTTCGCGGCGTGGCTGCGGGCCGGTCGGGGCCGCCGCCGCGTACCGTCGGGCCCGACGGCTGGCGGTTCGTCAGCGAATCAACGGCGGGAGGGCCGGAATGGACGCGCGGCGACGGGTGGCGGTGCTGGTGGAGGCGGCCGGGGGCACGTACCCGGAACAGGCGGGCATCGTGCTCGCGGACCGGGCCGAACCGCTCTGGCAGCTCCTGGTGCTGAGCAACCTGGTGTCGGCCCGGGTCCAGGGCGCGACCGCCGTTACCGGCACGGCCGCGCTGATCGCCGCCGGGGCCGGAACGCCCTACGGCACCCTGGAGTTGGGGCGGCAGCACTGCAAGGACGCACTGATCGCCGGGCACTACCGCCACTTCGCCGAGGGCACCGCCACCCGCCTCAACGACTGCGCCCGCCTGGCCCAGGACGAGTACGGCGGCGACCTGCGCAAGCTCGCCGTCGCCGCCCAGCACCGCCCCGAACGGACCCGGGCCCTGCTCCAGCGCTTCCCCGGCATCGGCCCGGCCGGCGCCGCCGCGTTCTGCCGCGACGCGCAGGCGGTCTGGCCGCACCTGCGCCCGGCCCTGGACGCCCGGGTGCTGGCCGGCGCCGAACTGCTCCGGCTCCCGACCGACCCGGCCGAGCTGGCCGCCCTGATCGATCCGGCGGAACTGCACCGGCTTGCCGACGCCCTGGTCCGGGTCGCCCTCGACCCGGAGTTCGCCGGACGGGTGCTGAACGCCGGCGAGCCGGTCGGGTAGCCCAAGCCGTGGCGACGGCGCGGGGCGCGACAGCGCGGGACGCCGGGCCTCAACCGCCGTAGCGATGCCGGAGGTTGGGGTCGTCCAGCCACCACGGCCGGTCCCCGGTGACAGCGCCCGCCGGAGCCCCCGGGGCGGTGCCCGCCGGGGAGGCCGCAGCGGAGGCCGCGGCGGAGGCCGCCGCCCGGGCCTCCTCCGCCGCGTCCAGCGCGGCGTCCACCGCCGCCGTCTCGGCGCGCCCGGTGACGATCATCCGGCGGACCAGCGCGCACAGGAAGGGCAGGCCGACCAGGTCGCCGAGGAGCCAGATCGCGTTGCCGCCGACGAACTGGTCGCGGGCGAGGGTGGGCCCCCAGTCGCGGGCCAGGCCCGCGTAGTACGGCTCGGCGATCACGTGGCCGCCGTACAGCAGCACCAGGGCGAGGGCCGCGTCGAAGACCACCTCGACGAAGGTGATCACCACGCCGATCATCAGCGGGTACGGGTGCGCGACCGGGTCCAGTTGCAGGCGCGGCCAGAAGTAGAGCAGGCCGAGCAGCACCGGGACCAGGTGGAAGCCGGTGTTCCAGGCCGGGTCGGTCAGCGTCCGGACGTACAGCGGCGTGAAGTACAGCAGCCAGGGCGGCGCGACCAGCAGCACGGTGGACACCAGCGGGAACATCAGCACCCGGGAGACCCGGCCGGACAGCGCCGCCCGCAGCCGCTCGCGGCCCGCCGCCGGGAGGGCGGCGGCCAGCAGCGAGACGGGCGCGCCCAGGGCGAGCAGCATCGGCACCAGCATCAGCAGCAGGACCAGCTGCACCGCGCGGTCGGTGAACAGCACCCGCTCGTACGCGCCGAGGCCGGAGCAGGTGGTCCAGACCCAGACCGCGAGGCCGCCCAGGAACGCCAGGGTGCGGTACCAGGGCCAGCGGCCGGCGCCCCCGGTGCGGTGGCGGCGGGCGCCGGCCAGGTAGCCGGCCGCGAGCAGGACGGACAGGGCGGCGACCGCCGGTTCGAGGGTCCAGGTGTCGGCCAACGCCGACCAGTGCCAGGGCGCGACGACCGCGGGGTGGGTCATGCCGGGGGCCTCCTTCGGGCGGCGGTGCCGGGGGCGGTGCCGGGACGGTGCCGGGGGCGGGGCCCGGCGGTGGAACCCGGGGCGGGGTTCCGGGCGTCGTCGCAGGGGCGGGCCCGCGACCGCGGACCCGGCTCCGGCATCTACACCGCTGTAGAATCTACCGAGTGGGGGAGCCCGGGTGAACGCCGCCCCGCACCGCGCCGGCCGCCGCCGCGCCGCGCACCGCCGCCGCCGCAGCGAACTCACCCTGCTGCTCCTCGCGGTGGCCGTCTGCCTGGCGGGCTGGACCACCGCGAGCCTGGCCCTGCACGGCACCGTCCCGCCCGGCCTACTGCCCTACGGCGCGGGCCTCGGCGCGCTCGCCCTGCTGCTGCACCTCGCCGTCCGCCGCTGGGCCCCGTACGCGGACCCGCTGATCCTGCCGCTCGCGGTCCTGCTCAGCGGCTTCGGACTCGTCCTGCTCGACCGCCTGGACCGCTCCTACGCGCTCTGGCACCCCGACAAGGGCGACTGGCAGAAGCTCCCGGCCGCGCCCGCCCAGGTGCGGTGGACGGTGATCGCCGTGCTGCTGGCCGTCGGCGTGCTGGCCGTGGTCCGGCACCACCGGCTGTTCCAGAAGTACGTCTACCTGATCATGACGGGCGCGCTGGTGCTGCTCGCCGCGCCCGCGTTCTTCCCCGGCGACAGCTTCGGCGCCAAGCGGTGGATCCGGGTCGGCGGACTCTCCTTCGAGCCGGACGAGTTCGCCAAGGTCGCCATCACGGTCTTCTTCGCCGGCTACCTGACCGCCAACCGGGACGCCCTCGCGCTCACCGGCCGCAAGGCGTGGGGCCTGCGCCTGCCGCGCGGCCGCAACCTCGGGCCGGTGCTGGCGATCTGGGTGGTCAGCCTGCTGGTGCTGGTCTTCGAACGGGACCTCGGCACCTCGCTGATCTTCTTCGGCGTCTTCGTGGTGATGCTCTACACCGCCACCGAACGCACCGGCTGGGTGGTCATCGGCCTGCTGATGGCCGTCGGCGGCGCGGCCGTGGTCGGCGACCTCGAACCGCACGTGCACGGCCGGGTCGAAGCCTGGCTGCACCCGCTCGACATCTACGAACCCGTCCACGACCCGGCGCTGATCTCCCAGCAGCCCGCCCAGGCCCTCTTCGGCCTCGGCACCGGCGGCGTCCTCGGCACCGGCCTCGGCCAGGGCCGCCCCTTCCTGATCGGCTTCGCCGGGCGCAGCGACTTCATCTTCACCACCATCGGCGAGGAACTCGGCCTGGCCGGGTCGATGGCCGTCCTCCTCCTCTACGGCCTGCTGGTCCAACGCGCCCTGCGCACCGCCGTCGCCCTGCCCGACCCCTTCGGCAAACTCCTCGCCACCGGCCTGGCCGCCGCCCTCGCCCTCCAGGTCTTCGTCGTCGTCGGCGGCGTCACCGGCCTCATCCCGCTCACCGGCAAGGCCCTCCCCTTCCTCGCCGCCGGCGGCTCCTCGCTCACCGCGAACTGGCTGCTCACCGCCGTCCTGCTCAAACTCTCCGACGCGGCGGGCCGGGCGGAACGGGAACCCGGCCCGCCCTGACGCCCGGCCCGCCTGGCCGTCCAGCTCGCCCTATCGCCCGGTCAGCCCCGGCTCCGGCGGCTGCCCGTCCACAGGACCGCTCCCGCGACGAGCAGGGCGGCGGCGCAGACCGCACCCAGCAGGGCGAGCGGGGAGGCGCCGGTGTCCGGGAGGCCCCCGGTGGGCGGCGGGGGCGGCGTGGGCGGCGTGGGCGCGGGGGAGGACGGCCCGGCGGACGGCGAGGGCGAGGGCGACGGGGAGCCGGAGGTGGACGGGGACGGGGACGGCGAGGGGGACGGCCGGGTCAGCCGGTTGGTGACGGTCACCGTGCTGGTGCGCTCCGCCGGGACGGTGAACTCGCGCCCCAGGGTGATCGCCTGCTCGGCGCCGTCGTCCGTGCGCAGGACTGCCTCGGTCGCGGTGTCGATGCCGTCGGCCCCGCCGGTGGCGGGTTCGGTCAGGGTGCAGGCGGCGGGGGCGGCGAAGGTGCGGCGCGGGAGGTCGCCGCGGGTGCGGCCGGGTTCGACGCGGAGCGCGGTCGGGGCGTCGTCGCCGGTGCAGCGCAGTTCCAGGCGGGCGGCGAGCGGGCGCAGGGCGGTGTCGTCGGTGGTGAGCTTGACCACGTCGAGCCGGGCGAACCGGTGGAAGCGGTTGGTGAACCGGCAGGTGGGGGCGGGGTCCGCGGCGGTGAGGAGGACGTCGGTGACGGCGCGCTCGCGGTCGACCGGGCCGGTGTTCGGGCCGCAGTCGGCGCTCTCCAGCTCCCACCGGCCGTCGGCGGTCGCCGGCGGCATCAACTCCTGCACGGTGTAGCGGATCTGGTCGCTGACGCGGAGCTGCTCGGCGGCGGGCACGGCGGTCACCGGGGTGTTCTCGGCGGTGGTGGTGGCGGTGGCACGCAGCGTGACGTCCGTCGGTTCGGCGGTGCGGCCGACGGGGTGCGGGGTGATCAGGTAGTCGAAGGTGCCGGTCCCGCCGAGGGTGGTCTTCTCGACGGTGATCCGCCCGCCGGGGACGAACCGGTTGGTCAGCAGGCAGTGCGTCTCGCTGTCGGTCGGCAGGTCGTACCCGGCGTTCCAGGTGCCGCGCGGCGCGGTGCCGGTGGCGGGCCCGGTGGTGACGGGCAGTTCGGTGCCGTTGCAGTACGCGGTGGGGGTGTCCCAGTGGCCGGTGCCGTCGGGGGCGGGGATCGCCTCGGTGAGCGCGTAGTGGCCGGCCAGCGGGTGGGCGGCGGAGGCGACGGTGACGGGCTCGCCCTCGGCCGTGGTGGTGACGGGGCTGATCACGAGGACGTCGGAGCCCGGCGGCGGGGTGAGGGCGATGTCGAAGGTGCCGGTGCCGCCGATCGTCTCCTTCTCCAGCAGCGACCTCCCGGCCTCCCGCCGGTTGGTGTAGGTGCAGGTGACGTGCTCCCCGCCGACCAGCGAGACGCCGGCCCGGCCGGTGGAGTCCGTGGTGAGTACGCTGCGCCCGGGGCCGCCGTCCGCGTCCACGGCCGTGCAGCTCGGGGCGCCGGGCGGGGCCCACCCGCTGTCCGGGTCGATCCGCTCCTGGAAGGTCCACGGCGGGTCGTTCGGCCCGGTCGCGGCACGGATGAAGTCCATCGACGCCGGCTTGGCCGAACTCGCGGTCAGCGTGAAGTCGTTGACGCCGTCGCCGTTGGTGTCCGCGTAGGAGATGTCGCCGTCGAAGCGGAACGTCCCCGCGCCGTTGCTGCCGGGGGCGACCTGCTTGACCACGGTGATGGTGCCCGCGCCGGACGGCGGGGTGACCGCGTAGTAGTAGCAGAACACGTGCCGGGCGCCGGACGGGTAGCTCAGGTACTCGACGTTGTCGCCGTTCACGGCGTCCTGGGCGCAGCGCAGCGCGGCGAAGCTGTAGGTGTCCGCGCGGCCGTTCAGCGGGTCGGCCTTGGTGCCGCCCTGGGCGACCAGGTTGCCGACCTGGACGGCGGCGCGCTCGGCGGCCGTCAGCGCGACGGTGACCGCGCCGGTCAGGGTGCGGCCGGTGGGGTTCCCGGCGGCGTCCAGCTCGGGGGTGCTCGCGGTGGTGGTGATGTCCTGCCGGAGCGGGGTGGAGACGGTGCTGAGGTTCCGGGTGGCGGGGCTGCGGCCGGTGAAGCCGCGCCCGGTGGAGAAGGTCCAGTCCGGCAGCGGGCGGCAGGGCGGCAGCGGTGTCCCGGCGGCCTCCTTGGCGGCGCCCACCGTCTCGGTGCGGGCGTAGTTGGAGTCCGGCCCGAGGTCGCGCAGCGACTCCTGGACGTTGTTGCGGGCCTTGTTGGCCATCACCTGGTCGTAGCTGTCGCAGACCCGGGCGACGTAGGTGACCAGCAGGTCCCCCGGGTCGGGGGCGGCCGCGGCCGGGCCGGGGAGGGCCGCGAGCAGGGCGGCGGTGGCGAGCAGGAACCGCAGTCGGCGCATGACGGCCCGTCCGGTCGGGGGCAGTGACCGTCCGAGCGAAGCACGCCGACCTGGCCCGACGGCACACCTTCGCCCTCGACGCACCGCCGGTCGCCCGAACGGAGGGCGCACCGGGGCCGGGGCCTCAGCGCAGGGCGTGCAGGCCGAGGGCGAGCAGGACGGCGGCGGTGGCGCGGGTGGTCCGGCGGTGCGGGCCGGGGCGCGGGGCGGCGCGGCCGAGCAGGGCGGTCCAGGCGAGCAGCCAGGCGGTGAGCAGGGCGGCGTGGGCGGCGGCCAGGGTGAGCACTTGGCCGGGCAGCGGACGTCCGGGGTCGAGGAACTGCGGGACGAGGGTGAGGTAGACGGACGCCGCCTTCGGGTTGAGGACGTTCGCCAGCAGGGCCTGGACCGGGACCGGGCCCGTCCGGTGCGGACGGCGCGCCCCCGGTGGGCGGTCGGCGGAGCGCCAGGTCAGGACGGCCAGGCCGATCAGGTAGGCGCCGCCGGCCCACCGGACGGCGGCGAGCGCGCCGGGGTGGTGCGCGGTGAGGCGGGCCAGTCCGGCGGCGGCGAGGGCCGCGTGGACGGCCAGGCCGGTGACGGTGCCGAGGACGACGGGGGCCGCGCGGCGGCGGCCGTGCTCGGCGACCTGCCGCAGCAGCAGCGCGAGGCTCGCGCCGGGAGTGGCGATCAGCGGGAGGAGCGCGACCAGGAAGGCGGCGACGGCGCGGGGGTCGGCCACGGCGCGGGCCGTCAGGGCACGACGCGGTAGTGGGTGGTGAGCCGGCGGGCGTCGTCCAGCACGTGGTAGGCCAGTCCGGGCGGCTGGTCACGGCCGACGAAGTCCTCGCTCTCCCAGGGGAGTTGAAGTGTCCAGGTGACGGCCGGCCCGACGAGCAGCGGGCGTCCGGCGAAGCCGGTCGCGGCGGCGGTGTGCGCGTGCCCGGTGAGGACGGCGGCCACCTCGGGGTGGGCGTCGAGCAGCGCGGCGAGGTCCTCGGGGCGCTGGAGGGAGTACCCGTCGGGCATCGGGTGGTGGAGGGCCACCGGCGGGTGGTGGAAGGCGATCAACGCGGCTGTGCCGGAAGGGAGTTCGGCCAGGGTGGTGTCGATCCAGTCGAGCGTCGACCGTGCCAGCAGCCCCTCGTCCCGGCCCGGGACGGTCGAGTCGACCGTCAGGATCGCGGTGTCGCCGATCAGGCGCGCCCGGTTGATCGGCGCGGTGTCCGGCTCCTCGCCGAGCAGGGCCTTGCGGTAGGCCGGGCGGGCGTCGTGGTTGCCCGGGCAGCAGAGCACCGGGAAGGGGGCGTCCGCCAGCAGTTCGGCCGCCTCCCGGTACTCGTCCTCCGTCCCGTGGTCGGCGATGTCCCCCGTGACCAGCAGCGCGTCGACGGGTCGGGGCAGGTCGAACAGGTGGCGCAGGACGCGGGTGGCGCGTTCGGTGGCGCGCGCGGTGCCGTCCAGGTGGAGGTCGCTGATCTGGGCCAACAGCAGGGTCACGGGGGCTCCTCGGCCATGTCCTAACGGATAACTTTCGCTTTGGCGTTAGGGAATCTAGGGTAGGAACGGCCGACCGGGCAAGGGAGAATGCCCACCGGCCCACCGGCCCGGTGGCCTGGTGGCGCGAACGAGGAGCGACGGCATGGCGAACGAGGGCGGCACCCGGCAGCGGTGGCCCGCACTGGACCTGGTGGGCACCGTCCGCCACGACGGCGACGGCGGCGTGCTGGACGACCTGGCGGAGGCCGGCGACGCGGCCGCCTGGCTGGCCGAACACGGCACCCGCTTCACCGGCCCGGCCGAACTCCCCGCCCTGGACGCCGAGGTGCACGCCGAGGTGCTCGAACTGCGCCGCGCCGCCCGCGCCCTGTTCGCCCGGGCCGTCAGCCCCGGTCCCGCCAGCCGCGCCGACGCGCACCGGCTGATGCCCGCCGACCGGGCGCTGGAACGGCTGAACGCCGCCGCCGCGCTCGACCCGGTCGCCCCGCAACTCGGCTGGGACGCGGGGGAGTCACCGGCCCCGATCCGTCCGCTCTCCTCCACCGGGGACGCCCGGGCCCGGCTGCTCGCCGCGCTGGCCCGCGCGGTGATCGAGTTCCTGGCCGGGCCCGAGCGGGAACAGCTGCGGGCCTGTCAGGCGCCGCGCTGCGTGCGCTACTTCGTCAAGAGCCACGGCCGCCAGGAGTGGTGCAAGACCTCCTGCGGCAACCGGGCCCGGGTCGCCCGGCACTACGACCGCCGACGCACCGGCCCCGCCCCGCAGGACTGACCGCCCCGCAGGACCGGTCGCCCGGCCGGACCGACCGGCCCGGACCGACCGGCCCGGACCGACCGGCCCGGGCCCCCCGGCCTGCCGCGCGGTCGCGCGCGAACGCCCGGCCGGGCGCGCCGCGGGACGTGGTCCCGGACGGTCCGGCCGGGCGTTCACCCGGGCCCGCGGGCGGCTACCGCGGGTTGCGGTCCGCCGCCCGGTCGCTGCGGGAGGCGTCGAGCATGCCGACCCGGTCGACGACCTTGACCCGCTCGCGGCCCCCCGCCGCGCCGAGGGCCTTCTCGTGGGTGTCGAGGTGCTGCCAGCCCTCCCAGGTGGTGAAGTCGACGCCGCGGCTGCGCAGGAAGCCGACGACGGCGTCCTCGGCGGGTTCGGCGGCGGTCCGCAGCAGGCCCGCCGCGTGGTCGGCGACCAGGCAGGCGACCGTCTCGTTGGCGTCGCCCTTGGTGTGGCCGATCAGGCCGACCGGGCCGCGCTTGACCCAGCCGGTGACGTAGACGGAGGGCAGGTGGGCGCCGTTCTCCTGGACCCGGCCGGCCTGGTGCGGGACGGTCGCGGTCAGGGGGTCGAAGGGCAGCTTGGGCAGTTCGTCGGAGCGGTAGCCGACCGCCCGGTAGACGGCCTGGACGGGCCAGTCGCGGAAGGTGCCGGTGCCCACCGTGTTGCCGGTGCCGTCGAGTTCGGTGCGCTCGGTGCGCAGCGCGACGACCTTGCCGTCCGCGCCGAGCACCTCGACCGGGTTCTCGAAGAAGTGCAGGTGGATGCGGTGCGGCCGGTCGCCGACGTCGCGGATCGCCCAGTTCTCCAGGGTCGAGGCGACCATGTCGGCCTGCTTGTTGGCGCGCCGGGTGGCGATCGAGCCCTCGTCGTAGTCGATGTCCTCGGGGTCGACGACGACCTCGATGGTGGGGGAGTGGTCGAGTTCGCGCAGCTCCATCGGGGAGAACTTGGCCTGCGCGGGCCCGCGCCGCCCGAACACGTGCACCTCGACGGCGCGGTTCGCGGCCAGGCCCTCGTACACGTTCGGCGGGATCTCGGTGGGCAGCAGCTCGTCCGCGGTCTTGGCCAGGATGCGGGCCACGTCGAGCGCGACGTTGCCGACGCCGAGGACGGCGACCTGCTCGGCCTCCAGCGGCCACTCGCGCGGGACTTCGGGGTGCCCGTCGTACCAGGAGACGAAGTCGGCCGCGCCGTACGAGCCGTCCAGCTCGATGCCGGGGACGTTCAGGTCGCGGTCGGCCTCGGCGCCGGTGGCGAAGACCACCGCGTCGTAGAAGCGGTGCAGCTCGTCGAGCGAGAGGTCGCCGGGGTAGTCGACGTTGCCGAGCAGGCGGACCTGGGGCTTGTCGAGGACCTGGTGCAGGGCGGTGATGATGCCCTTGATCCGGGGGTGGTCGGGGGCGACGCCGTAGCGGATCAGGCCGAAGGGGGCGGGCAGGCGCTCGATCAGGTCGATGGAGACGCCGGGGGCGGCGGCCAGGTCGGACTTCAGCAGCGCGTCGGCGGCGTAGATTCCGGCGGGGCCGGAACCGACGATGGCCACCCGGACGGGGCGGGGCATGGGCAGGTACTCCTGTTCGACTCGGGGCGCGTACCGCCCAGCCTCGCAGCCGGCGGGCGCGCCCGGTACCGGGCTCCGGCTTATGTCGTCATAAGTCGAAGCTATGGCCCCCCAAAGTTCCGCCTATGCGGAGATCCCGTGCCTCCCAGCATGCACCAGCCCGCCGCGGAGCCCTCCCACGGCCCCTCCGCCCGCCCCCTCCCGCGGTCCCTCCCGCCGCGGACCCCGGGTCACTCGTAGCGCAGCCGCAGCGACTCCTCCTCGGCGGCCACCACCTGCTCCAGGGTGAGCGCCGGATCGCCCAGGTGGGAGAGGGTGATCTCGGCCGAACCGGGCGCCGCGTCGGCGGGCGGCCACCGCTCGGGCCGCCACGCGGACGAACGCAGCAGCGCCTTCGGGCAGTGCCCGTACACCTCGTCGGCGGCCACCACGATCGCGGTGCGCGGCGGCTTGCCCACCGGCGTCAGCCGCGCCAGCAGCTCCGGGTCCTCGCTCACGCAGGCCCGCCCGTTGACCCGCAGGGTGGCGGCCCGGCCGGGGACGACGAAGAGCAGGCCGGCCTTCCCGGTGGCGGCGACGTTGTGCAGGGTGTCCAGCCGCCGGTTGCCGGTGGCGTCCGGGATCGCCAGGGTGTGCTCGTCCAGCACCGCGACGAAGCCGGGCGGGCCGCCGCGCGGCGTGGCGTCGCAGTTGCCGTCCGCGTCGGCGGTGGCGACGAACACCAGCGAGGAGCAGCCGATCAGCCGGCGGTCCGCCTCGTGCAGGCGGTCGACCTGCTTGCGCCGCACCAGCGCGCTCGGCTGCTCGTACAGGGCCCGCAGGCGGGCCGGTCCGCGGATCGCGTCCGCGGCCAGGGCGTCGAAGATCACCCGCCCGACGCTACCCCCGCTCACCGCGCGCCCGACGGGCGGTGTCGCCCCGACTCCCCGACCCGGCCCGATCCGACCCTGCCCCGCCCGACCCGACCCGGCCCGATCCGACCCCGCCCCGCCCGACCCGACCCGACCCGACCCGACCTCCGGGCCAACTCCCCGGCCGGGATTCCTCCGTACCGGGAACTATTCCTTCCCGCCGTCCTCTACCGGCGTGAACCAGGCCACAGCGCGCGTTCCTTGCGGCCGGACCACCGGCGCGTGCAACAATGTGGGTGCAGTACCAGTGACGTTCAGCGCACTCCGGGGTCGGTGAAAATCCGAACCGGCGGTTACAGTCCGCGACCCGTCCGCAGCCAGCGGGCGGTTGACCAGGTGAAATTCCTGGACCGACGGTTAAAGTCCGGATGGGAGGCGTGCGCGGCGGACCAGGCGTGTCAGTACCGCGGCCCACCCGAGGGCCGGGGTGCGCAGCAGGACGGCAGCGAACCCGTGCCTCGGCGAGGAAGCCCAGGCGCCCCGGGGGAGCCGCGTCCGGCGTGCCGTCCGCAGTCAACTCCCATGAGCCGCCCCGGAGTCCGCGCCCCAAGCGCGAGGAGAACCCGGGTGTTCACCGGCATCATCGAAGAGCTCGGCGAGGTCGTCTCCATCGAGGAGATCGGCGCATCCTCGCGCATCCGCCTGCGCGGTCCGGTCGTCACGGCCGACGCCCGGCACGGCGACTCCATCGCGGTCAACGGCGTCTGTCTGACCGTCCTCGACGGCAACGAGCAACTCGCGGACCGCCCCGGCGAGTTCAGCGCCGACGTGATGCGCGAGACGCTGCTGCGCTCCAGCCTCGGCGCCCTGCGCCCCGGCTCCCGGGTCAACCTGGAACGGGCGATGGCGCTCGGCGCCCGGCTCGGCGGCCACCTGGTGCAGGGGCACGTCGACGGCACCGGGACGCTGCTCTCCCGCGAGCCCGGCGACCTCGACCCGGACGGGAATCCGCGCTGGGAGGTGCTGCGTTTCACCCTGCCGCAGCCGATCTCGCGCTACCTGGTCGAGAAGGGGTCGATCACCGTGGACGGAGTGAGCCTCACCGTCGTCGAGGCCGCCCTCGACTCGTTCACCGTCTCGCTCATCCCCGCCACCCTCGCCCTCACCACGCTGGGCGCCAAGGCGGTCGGCGACCCCGTCAACCTCGAGGTGGACGTGCTCGCCAAGTACGTCGAGCGGCTGCTCGACACCCGTGCCCTGCCCGACACCCTGGGGGGTTCCAAGTGAGTGCGTTCGGAGACCTGGCCTTCACCGCCTTCGGCGAGCACGTGAAGGTCGCCGACATGACCGGCAACCTGATCGGGCTCGGCGCCCTGGCCCTCGGCTGGCGCCGCTCGGTGCTCACCTGGCCCGCCCAACTGCTGGCCGGCGCGGTGCTGATCACCGCCTTCCTCGGCGGGCAGGTGCCCGGCCTGATCGGCAAGCAGGTGATCGTCATCGTCGCCGCCGTCTGGGGCTGGACGCAGTGGAGCCGGGGCCGCCGCGACACCGGCCAGGTCGAGGTGCGCTTCGCGAACTGGCGCGAACGGGCCGTGCTGGTCGTCGCCACCGCGGCCGGCACCGCCGCCGTCGCCGCGCTCTTCCACGCCTTCCCGAAGCTGTCCTGGAACCCGCTGCTGGACGCGTACATCTTCGTCGGCACGCTGGCCGCGATGTACGCCCAGGCCCGCGGCTGGGTCGAGTTCTGGTTCGCCTGGATCGCCGTCGACCTGATCAGCGTCCCGTACTCGTACACCCACGGCTACGTCTTCTCGGCCCTCACCTTCAGCATCTACTTCGTCCTGGTGGTGGCCGGCCTGGCCAGCTGGTGGACGAAGGCCCGGGCGGCCCGCACCGCCTCGATCCCCACCGGAGCCGCCGCATGAGCGCCCAGCCCACCACCCCCCGGCCCGCCGGTTCCGCCCCCGCCACCGGGCCGTTCGCCCTCGACCCGGTCGAGCGCGCCGTCGCCGACATCGCGCTCGGCCGCGCCGTGATCGTGGTCGACGACGAGGACCGCGAGAACGAGGGCGACATCGTCTTCGCCGCCTCGGCCGCCACCCCCGAACTGCTGGCCTTCACCGTCCGGCACTCCTCCGGCGTGATCTGCGTCCCGATGACCGGCAAGGAACTGGACCGGTTGAAGCTCCCGCCGATGACCCGGGTCAACGAGGACCGCAAGGGCACCGCGTACGCCGTCTCGGTCGACGCCCGCGACGGCGTCTCCACCGGCATCTCGGCCGCCGACCGGGCCCGCACCGTCAAGCTGCTCGCCACCGCCGGCACCGAGCCCACCGACCTCACCCGCCCCGGCCACGTCTTCCCGCTGCGCGCCGTCGACGGCGGCGTGCTGGTCCGCCCCGGCCACACCGAGGCCGCCGTCGACCTGGCCCGGCTCGCCGGGCTCCCCCCGGCCGGCGGCATCGCCGAGGTGGTCAACGACGACGGCACCATGGCCCGGCTGCCCGAACTGCACGCCTTCGCCCGCGAACACGGTCTGGCGATCATCTCGATCGAGGACCTGATCGCCTACCGCCGCCGCACCGAACTGCACGTCGACCGCGCCGCCGTCACGCAACTGCCCACCGAGCACGGCGCGTTCACCGCCGTCGGCTACCGGGGCACGATCGACGGCACCGAGCACCTGGCCCTGGTGGCCGGCGGCCTGGACGCGGACGGCCGGCTCCCCGAGGGCGAGGACGTGCTGGTCCGGCTGCACTCCGAGTGCCTGACCGGCGACGTGTTCGGCTCGCTGCGCTGCGACTGCGGCCCCCAGCTGAGCGCCTCGCTGGCCGCCGTCGCCGCGGCCGGCCGCGGCGTGGTGCTCTACCTGCGCGGCCACGAGGGCCGCGGCATCGGCCTGGCCCACAAGCTGCGCGCCTACCAGCTCCAGGACCACGGCCTGGACACCGTCGACGCCAACCTCGACCAGGGCCTGCCCGCCGACGCCCGCGACTACTCGATCGGCGCCCAGATGCTCACCGACCTCGGCGTCCGCTCGCTGACCCTGCTCAGCAACAATCCCGCCAAGCAGACCGCGCTCACCGAGCACGGCCTCAAGGTCGCCGCCCGCCGCCCGCTGCCCACCGCCGCGAGCGAGCACAACCTGCGCTACCTGCGCACCAAGCGCGACCGGATGGGCCACGACCTGCCGTGGCTGGAGGAGGACGATGGCAAGTAGCCGCCGCCCCCGCACCGCCGCACGTCCCGCACGCCCGCACCACCGCCGGCGACGAACCACCGCCGGCAGCGAACCACCACCAGCAACGAACAGAGGAAGACGAACATGGCCGGCCACGGAGCCCCCGTCCTGTCCCCGGAGAGCCTGGAGAACTGCGCCGACCTGCGGGTCGCGGTGATCGCCGCGCAGTGGCACGAGCAGGTGATGAACGGCCTGCTGGACGGCGCCCGGCGCGCCCTGAAGGACCTGGGCATCGGCGACGCGGCCGTGGTCCGCGTCCCGGGCACCTTCGAGCTGCCGGTCGCCGCCAAGCGGCTGGCCGCCGCCGGGTACGACGCGGTGGTCGCGCTGGGCGTGGTGATCCGCGGCGGCACCCCGCACTTCGACTACGTCTGCCAGGCCGCCACCGTGGGCCTGACCCAGGTCTCGGTGGACACCGGCGTCCCGATCGGCTTCGGCGTGCTCACCTGCGACACCGAGCAGCAGGCGCTGGACCGGGCCGGGCTGCCCGGCTCCGCCGAGGACAAGGGCCACGAGGCGGTCACCGCCGCTGTCGCCACCGCCGCCGCGCTGCGCGCGGTGCTCGCGCCCCGGAGCTGACCACGCCCCGCCGCACCGCGGACGGCGGTTCCCCGCGCCGTGGACGGTCCGGTGGACGGCCTCCCGCACCGTGGACGCCGTCCACCGGACTGTCCACGGTGCGGAACCGTTTACCGTCCGTCAGCCCGCACCCCGTAAGGTGAGCCCATCATGGCTTCCAAGACATTCGAGGAGCTCTTCGCCGAGCTCCAGCAGAAGGCCGCCACCGGCGACCCCGCGTCCTCCCGTACCGCCCAGCTGGTCCAGCAGGGCGTCCACGCGATCGGCAAGAAGGTCGTCGAGGAGGCCGCCGAGGTCTGGATGGCCGCCGAGTACCAGTCGCCCGAGGAGGCGGCGGAGGAGATCTCGCAGCTCCTCTACCACGTTCAGGTGATGATGCTCGCCCGCGGGCTGACGCTGGAGGACGTCTACAAGCACCTCTGACCCGCACCCCTGCACCAGCACCTCCAGCAGTCCCGTTCCACCGCCCGTCCGATCGCTCCACTGCTCGCCAACGCGAAGGGTCCGCCACTCATGCTCCGCATCGCCGTCCCCAACAAGGGTTCGCTCTCGGGTCCCGCGGCGGAGATGCTCCATGAGGCCGGCTACCGGCAGCGCAAGGAGGCCAAGGAGCTGGTCCTGGTCGACCCGGACAACCAGGTCGAGTTCTTCTTCCTGCGCCCGCGCGACATCGCGGTGTACGTCGGCTCCGGCCGGCTGGACGTCGGCATCACCGGCCGCGACCTGCTGCTCGACTCGGCCTCGGAGGCCGAGGAGGTGCTGGCGCTCGGCTTCGCCGGCTCGACCTTCCGCTTCGCCAGGCCGGTCGGCGCGGAGCTCTCCGGCGTCCGGGACCTGGACGGCCTGCGGATCGCCACCTCGTACACCGGCCTGGTCGAGCAGCACCTCGCCGAGCACGGCGTGAAGGCCACCGTCACCAAGCTGGACGGCGCGGTGGAGACCGCCGTGCACCTGGGCGTCGCCGACGTGATCGCCGACGTGGTGGAGACCGGCACCAGCCTGCGCAACGCGGGCCTGGAGGTGTTCGGCGAGCCGATCCTGGTCTCCGACGCGGTGGTGATCCGGTCCAAGGGGGCCGGCGAGGACGCCGCGGTCGAGCAGTTCCTGCGCCGCCTGCAGGGCGTGCTGGTGGCCCGCCGCTACGTGCTGATGGACTACGACATCCGGGCCGAGAAGGTCGGCGAGGCCGTCGGCCTCACCCCGGGCCTGGAGTCGCCGACCGTCTCGCCGCTGCACACCGAGGGCTGGGTCGCGGTCCGCTCGATGGTGCTCCGCAAGGAGGCGCAGCGGATCATGGACGACCTGTGGGCGATCGGCGCCCGGGCCATCCTGGTCACCAACATCCACGCCTGCCGCATCTGACCCGCCACCGGGCGGGGCCGCCACCCCGGTCCCGCCCCTCCTGGAGCCACCCGTGTCCACCCCCGCACCCGCCGTCCTGCCCGTCACCTGGGCGCCCCGCCGCAACCGCGCCGTGCTGTACGCGCTGTGCGCCGTGCTGGTGGTCCTGTTCTCGGTGCTCGCCGTCGTGCTGCCGGAGAGCTGGCAGTTCAACGACCGGGTGATGATGGCCTGCTCCGGCCTGCTGTTCGCCGCGGTCGGCCTGATGCTGGCCCGTCCCAAGGTGGTCGCCGACGCCGAGGGCCTGACCGTGGTCAACTTCGTCCGCAGCCGCCGGCTCTCCTGGGCCGAGGTGGTCCGGGTCAACTTCCGGGCCGGCGACCCCTGGGTGGTGCTCGACCTCGCCGACGGCACTGCGCTGGCCGCCGTCGGCATCCAGCCCGGCGGCGGCCGGGAGCAGGCGATCCGGGCCGCCCGCGCCCTGCGCGACCTGGTCGAGGAGCGCGGCGCGGGCCGCGAGGAGCAGCGGGCCTGACCCCCGTCCCCCGGCCCGCCTCCGGACGGGCGGTCCTGACACGCCCCGGACGGGCGGGGCGGGCCGGTCCGGAGAAGCGTTCGGGTATCGTCTAGGCTGGTAAAACCGCGGCAAAGCCCACCCGAGAACCGGGCTGCCCGCCTCCGCCCGCGACCAGAGGAGTGACACCTCCCCTCGATGGACGATCCGTCCGGTAGTACCCGCGCCGCCGCGCACGTCTCCAGCCGGGGAAGGCGGGCGGCTCGATGACCACCGCCTGGCTCCTGCTGCTCGCGGCTTTCCTGCTCATCCTCGCCAACGGCCTGTTCGTGGCCGCCGAGTTCGCGTTCGTGACCGCCGACCGCGGCACCGTGGAACGCGCCGCGGCCGACGGCGACCGGCGGGCCAAGGGACTCTCCAAGGCCCTGCACAGGCTCTCCTTCCAGCTCTCCGGCGCCCAGCTCGGCATCACCATCACCTCGCTGGTGGTCGGCATGCTGGCCGAACCGGCGCTATCCGTCCTGCTGAAGCCGGTGTTCACCGCCGTCGGCCTGCCCGACTCGGCGGCCCGCGGCACCGCGGTGGCCGTCGGCCTGGTGCTGGCCACCGTGATCCAGATGGTGATCGGCGAACTCGTCCCGAAGAACTGGGCGATCTCCCGCCCGATCCGGGTCGCCTACGCCGTGGCCGGCCCGCAGCGCGCGTTCTCCGCCGCCTGCCGGCCGCTGATCGCCTTCCTCAACGGCTCCGCCGACCGGATCGTCCGGGCCTTCGGCGTCGAACCGCAGGAGGAGCTGGGCCACGCCCGCACCGCCGACGAACTCGTGGCGCTGGCCCGGCACTCGTACCAGGCCGGCGTCATGGACGAGCAGTCCGCGACGCTGTTCGTCCGCACCCTGGGACTGGGCGAGCTGACCGCCCAGTCCGTGATGACCCCGCGGATCGACGTCGCCGCCCTCCAGCAGGACGCCACCGCGACCGACGTGGTCAACCTGACCCGGGCCACCGGGCTGAGCCGCTTCCCGGTGTACGCCGAGAGCCTGGACGAGGTCACCGGCACCGTCACGCTCAAGGACGCCCTCGCGGTCTCCGCCGCGCGGCGCGACCACACCAAGGTCCGCCACCTGTGCGCCCCGCCGCTGCTGGTCCCGGAGACGATGTCCGCCGAACGGCTGCTCGACCTGCTGCGCCGCCGCGAGCCGATGGCCGTGGTGGTCGACGAGTACGGCGGCACCGCCGGCGTCGCCACCATCGAGGACATCGTCGAGGAGGTGGTCGGCGAGGTCCAGGACGAGCACGATCCCGCCGACACCCCCGACCTGCGCCCGCTCCCCCCGCGGGACGGCCTGCCGGTCTGGGACGCCGACGGCCGGGCCCGGCTCGACCAGCTCGCCAAGATCGGCCTGCACGCCCCCGACGGCCCGTACGAGACGCTCGGCGGCCTGCTCGCCGACCTGCTCGGCAAGCTCCCCGCCGTCGGCGAGCGCGCCCACCTGCCCGGCTGGGAACTGACCGTGACCGCCGTCGACCGGCACCGCACCAGCCGGGTCGAGGTCCGCCGGGTGCACGAGGACGAGAACGACGACGAGGACCGGGACAACCACCGATGAGCGCCCTGCAACTCGCCTTCTCGCTGCTCCTGCTGCTCGGCAACGCCTTCTTCGTCGGCGCCGAGTTCGCCGTCATCTCGGTGCGCCGCAGCCAGATCGAGCCGCTCGCCGAGGCCGGCGACAAGCGCGCCCGCACCGTGCTGCACGCGCTGTCCAACGTCTCCGCGATGCTGGCCGCCGCCCAGCTCGGCATCACCGTCTGCTCGCTGCTGCTCGGCGCGCTCGCCGAACCGACCATCGCGCACCTGCTGGAGCCCGCCTTCCACGCGCTCGGCGTGCCCGACTCGGCGATGCACCCGCTGAGCTACGCCATCGCGCTGAGCATCGTGGTGTTCCTGCACATGGTGATCGGCGAGATGGTGCCGAAGAACCTCGCCCTGGCCGGGCCGGAGCGGGCCGCGCTGCTGCTCGGCCCGCCGCTGGACCGGCTGGCCCGCTGGCTCGCCCCGTTCATCGCCTTCCTGAACGCCTTCGCCAACGGCGTGCTGCGGCTGTTCCGGGTCGAGCCCAAGGACGAGGTCGACTCGGTGGCCACCAGCGAGCAGCTGCTGCTGATGCTCACCGACTCCGGCGAGGCCGGGCTGCTCGACGACCGCCGCCGCGAACGCCTGGAGGACGCCCTGGAGATGGGCAGCCGCCCGGTCACCGAGGTGCTGCTCGACCCCGAGCAGCTGGTCACCGTCGGCCGCGAGGTCACCGGAGAGGAGATCCAGCGCCTGGCCGTGCGGACCGGCTTCTCCCGCTTCCCGGTCGCCGACGGGCACGGTGCCGTCCTCGGCTACCTGCACCTGAAGGACTCGCTGGAGGTCGACGACCCGGCCGCGCCGATCCCGGAGCGGCTGTGGCGGCCGATCACCGTGCTGCGGGCCGGCCTGCCGCTGGACGACGCGCTCGCCGCGATGCGCCGGGCCGCCGCCCACCTGGCCGCCGTGGTCGACCCGGACGGGCGCCAGCTCGGCCTGGTCGCCCTGGAGGACGTCCTGGAGGAGCTGGTCGGCGAGGTCCACGACCCCGACCACCGCCCGCCCGCCGCCGCCCAGCGCTGAGAGGGCCCCCGTTCCTCCGGCCGCGCGGCCGGAGGAACGGGGGCCCCGGGGTGCGGGGGCGGTGCTACGCCACGGTGACCGTCACCGAGGTGAAGCCCAGCGAGCCCAGCAGGCCCGACAGCATCGCCTTGGTGTTGTTCTCCGCGGTCGTGGTCAGCTCGGTGTCCTTCGCCGCCTTGTCGATCTTCTCCACGGCCAGCAGCTCCACCTTGTGCTGGTCGTCGGAGGTGCTGGACGAGAACAGGTCGCCGAGCCGGTCGAACAGGCCGCGCTCCTGCGAGTACATGTAGGAGTGCTTGACGTCCAGCGCCGCGTCCGCGAGCTGCGCGTGCGGGATGGTGATGGACGCGGTGCGCCGGTCGTCGGAGACCTTCACCGAGTCCGGCCCGAGCTTGCCCAGGTCCACGTAGGCGCCGACGGTGCCCGCGCCCACGTACAGGCTGCGGGTGCCGAGGATCGCCGACGGCAGGAACTTGGCCTCGTTGGCGAGGTCCACGATGACCTGGAAGTTGCCGGTGGCCGCGTTGTAGCGGCTCATGTTCTGCACCGACTTGAGCACCGCGGGCTGGCTGCGGTCCACGCTCTTCTCGGCGAACGGGTTCGGCAGGCCCGGCAGCCAGCCCAGCTGCCCGAGCCCGAGGAACAGGGCCACGATCACGGCCAGCGTGACCGGCAGGGAGACGTACCAGGGCACCCGGCGGGGCCCGGCCGTCCGTACGCGTTCCGCTCTCGGCGCCGGGTCCTCGTCGTCCTCCCGGCCGGCGCGCTCCTCCCGGACGCCCTTCACTGGCGGCCGTCGATCAGTTCGCCGTACGCCTGCAGCAGGTCCGGCAGCCGCAGGGTCGCCAGATCCTCCCGGGAGGGCACGCCGCGCTGCCCGGAGAGCCGCAGGTCCCGGTAGGCGCAGGACTTCTCGTACAGGGTGCGGATGAAGCGGCCGTTGCCGAGCTGGTCGATCCAGCCCTCGGCGACCACGTGTCCGCAGATCGAGGTCAGTTCCTCGGCCGCGTCCACGTCCCAGCCGTCGCCGTCGGCCTGGGCCAACTTCAGGCCGATGTCGGCCAGTTCGGCGGGGCGGTAGGACGGGAAGTCGACCCGGGTGGTGAACCTGGAGTTCAGGCCCGGGTTCGTTGCCAGTAGTCGATTCATGCCGTCCGGGTACCCCGCAAGGATGATGACCAATCGGTCCCGGTTGTCCTCGGCCCGCTTGAGCAACACCTGCAGCGCCTCGTCGCCGTACGCGTCGCCCTTGCTGTAGCCGGAGTTGGCCAGCGAGTACGCCTCGTCTATGAACAGCACGCCGTCCAGCGCCGAGTCGATCAGCTCGTTCGCCTTCACCGCCGTCTGTCCGAGGAACTCGCCCACCAGGTCCGCCCGTTGGGCCTCCACCAGGTGGTCGCCGGAGAGCAGCCCCAGGGCGTGGAAGACCCGGCCGAGGATGCGCGCCACCGAGGTCTTGCCGGTGCCCGACGGCCCGGAGAACACGAAGTGCCGCTTGGGCGGCTGCACCGGCAGCCCCCGGTCCGCGCGCAGCCGGGCCATCCGTAACTGCGCGGACAGCGCCCGCACCTGGCGCTTGACCGGGTCCAGGCCGACCATCGCCTCCAGCTCGGCCAGCGCCTGGTCCAGCTCCAGCCGGGCGGCCGGCGCCGGGTTCGGGCCGGCCGGCGGGATCGCCTGCGCCATCGGCCAGTTGCCCAGCCGCGGCGCCGACGGCGCGGCGCCCGAGGCCCGTTCGGCCAGCTGGGCCCGGCCCGGCTCGGCCGCGCCCGGCGCGCCGTCCTCCTCGCACACCTCCTCGCTCACCCCGCCGGACCCGCCGCGGAACTCCACCGGCTCCAGCTCCTCCGGCGCCCCGGCCGGCCCCGCCGCGCCCCGGTACTCGCCGAACGCCTCGCCGTCCAGCAGCCCGTCCTCGGCCGCGATCGCCGCCAGCCGCTGCGCGGTGTCCATGAACGCCGGGTCCGCCCGGTGCACCGCCCGGTACAGCGGCAGCGCCGCCGCGCTGCGCCCCGCGCCCTCGTACGCCCGGGCCAGCCAGTAGCGCAGCTCCTTGCGCTGCGGCTGCTCGGAGCGGCAGCGCGCCAGCGCGGCCGCCAGCGGGCGCTGGGCCTGCGCGCACATGTCCAGCCGGACCCGGGCCATGCCCGCGAACAGGCCCGCCTCGATGCCCAGCACCGGGTCGTCCAGCAGGCGGTCGGTATCCCGGATCAGCTGCTCCCAGTCCTTGAGCAGGTAGGAGCGGCAGGCGTGCAGGAAGCGCACCGCGGGGTCGCGCTCCGGCGGCGGGCAGTCCGTCAGCGCCTGCTCCAGCTCGGCCAGGTGGCGGCCGTCCAGCCAGTGCGAGGCGTGCGCCAGCGCCAGGTCCTGCGGGGTCTCCAGCACCGGCTGCACCCACCAGCCCAGCCAGTACCAGGAGCTGAGCGGACGGCGGTGGCGCTCGCGCTGCTCGCCGAAGCGGTCGCGGTGCCGGTGCATCGCCAGCAGCGCGCCCGCCGTGTCGCTGCGCAGCGCGTGCAGCCCGAGCCAGGCGTCCGCCATGCCCGGGTCGACGTAGACCGCGGCGCGGAACTCCTCCTCCGCGCGGGCGTACGAACCGGCCGTGTAGGCGTCCATGGCCCGCGCCCAGGCGCGGTCGGCGTCCGGGTCGGGACCCGCCGCGGCGGGACCCTCGCCGCCGGAACTCTCCACCGTCACTGACGCCCCCCGCCAGACCTCGGGGCGCTCCTCTGCGCGCCTGCGTGGCATGGTACCGGCGCGGCGCTGATCCGGAAGGGTGCCGCGCGGCTCGAATGGCGCGAGACGATCGCATCCCGGCGGGGGCGGCGGGGCGGGGAGGAGGGCAGGACGACGCCTCCGGCTCACGGGGGAACAAGCCGGAGGCGCCGTGTCTGTGGTTGCGGATTCAACTGATTTCCGCGACACGCAGAACTTAAATCCTGATGATGTCGCAGGTCAAGACCGGTCCACCCGGTTCACTCAGGGTGCTCCCGGAGATCCGCCCGGTGACCCCGTCGACCCGCAGCGCCGCGTGCGGGCGGCTCGGGTCCGCCGCGAAGTGCGCATCCTCCGCACGCGACCAACCCGCCCAGAACTCGGCCAGTTCCGGCCCGTCCCGCAGCTGCCCGCGGGCCCGCGCCGCGGCCGGACCGAGCTCCATCCACAGCAGCGCCGCCAGGTGCGGGCGCACCTCCCGCCGGCCCGCGCCCACCCCCTCCAGCAGCACCACCGGCGCCACCGGCACCGCCCGCTCGGCGGTGAAGGCCCGCGCCGTCCAGTCGTACACCGGGTGCCGGCCCGCGACCCCGCGCGCCAGCGGCTCCAGCACGCCCGCGCGCAGCCGCTCCGTCCAGCCGAACGGCTCCCCGTGCGTGGCCAGGTCGTCCAGGTGCACCACCGGGGCCCCGCCGAGCGCGGCGGCCAGCCGGCCGGTGAACGTGGTCTTGCCGGAGCCCGCGTGCCCGTCCACCGCGACCAGCCGCACCGGGCCCAGCGAGGGCGGCAGCGCGAGCAGGGCCGCGGCCAGCGCGGCCAGCTCCGCGGGCGGGTCGGGGAGGGCGGCGTCCATCCGGCCAAGGGTACGCGGGCCGGGCCGGACGCCGGGCCCCGCGCGGCGGGACGTCGGGACCCGCACGGCGGGGGAGTGATCCCGGAGGGCACCGCGGGCGGCACCCTCGCCGGGACGTCGGACCGGCCGGGCCGGTCCGGCTCTGCGGGCCGCGGCCGTCAGGCCGCGCGGCGGTCGCGCTGCGCGGGCACCAGCGCCCGCACCGGGCGGTGCGCCCCAGCGTGCGAGAACGGCTGGGTGCGCCAGTCCAGCGCGGACGGCAGCGCCACCAGGTTGTCCGGGCCGTCCGACCGCGGCGGCTCCTCGCACTCGGGCAGCTCGGCCGTCGGCAGGCCGGTGCCGGGGCAGATGGCCGGCTGGAAGGGGTTCCACGCGGAGGTCAGCACCGCGTGCTGGGGCAGGCGCTCCTCGTCCCCGATCAACGCGATCGGGCGGTCGCACTCCGGGCAGTGCACCCGGAAGCTCTCCCAGGTGTCGGCCGCGCCCGAGTCCGCCCCGAAGGGCGCCTCGAGCGCGCCGGGTTCGTCCTCGACGTCGGAACGCTGGTCGGTGGAAGGCATCGTGATCCCCCTCGGATCGGGCCGGAACCTCTCGTCGTCCGGGCCACCAGCAGCACTTCCCAGTGACGGCACGTCATAACCCTGCACTCCGGCGCACGGTGATGCATTCCTTGTGTTCCTCGCCACATTCCGTTGGCATGTGCCCCCCGGATGCGCCCCCAGCGAGCTGTCTGCACAGCCCGGCCGCGATCGAGTAGGTTGACGCCTTGTGGAGGAACTCGACCAGCGCATCGTCCAGCTGCTGCTCCAGGACGGACGGATGAGCTACACCGACCTGGGCAAGGCCACCGGCCTGTCCACCTCGGCCGTGCACCAGCGGGTGCGCCGCCTCGAACAGCGCGGCGTCATCCGCGGCTACACCGCCATCGTCGACCCCGAGGCGGTCGACCTGGCGCTCACCGCGTTCATCTCGGTCAAGCCCTTCGACCCCAGCGCGCCCGACGACACCCCCGAGCGGCTCGTCGGCCTGCCCGAGATCGAGGCCTGCCACAGCGTCGCCGGCGACGAGAACTACATCCTCAAGGTCCGCGTCCCCGGCCCCGGCGACCTGGAGGACCTGCTGGCCCGGATCCGCTCCGCCGCGGGCGTCTCCACCCGCACCACCGTCGTCCTGTCCACCCCGTACGAGGCCCGCCCGCCCAGGCTCTGACCCGGTCGGGGGCGCGCCGTCCACGGTGCGAGACTGGACGCCATGACCGAACGCACCGACCGGACCGTGCTGCTGCGCGGCGGCAACGTCTACAGCCCCGCCGACCCCTTCGCCACCGCCATGCTGGTCGAGGGGCAGCACGTCGCCTGGGTCGGCAGCGACGGAGCCGCCGAGGCGTACGCCGACACCGTCGACGAGATCGTCGAACTGGACGGCGCCCTGGTCACCCCCGCCTTCGTCGACGCCCACGTGCACGCCACCGCCACCGGCCTCGCGCTCACCGGCCTCGACCTGACCGGCTGCGGCTCGCTCGCCGAAGCCCTGGACCGCACCGCCGCGTTCGGCGCCTCCTTCACCGGCGGCGCCCTGATCGGCCACGGCTGGGACGAGACCCGCTGGCCCGAGCACCGCGCCCCCGCGCTGGCCGAACTCGACGCCGCCGCCGGCCCCGTGCCGCTCTACCTCTCCCGCACCGACGTCCACTCCGCCCTCGCCACCAGCGCGCTGCGCGCCCTCGTCCCCGGCCTGGACGCGCTCCCCGGGTACGACGCCACCGGCCCGCTCACCCGGGACGCCCACCACGCCGTCCGGCAGGCCGCGCTCGCCCACCTCACCCCGCTCCAGCGCCGGGACGCCCAGCACGCCACCCTGCGCCGGGCCGCCGAACTCGGCATCGGCACCCTCCACGAGTGCGCCGGGCCGGAGATCTCCTCCGCCGAGGACCTCGCCGCGCTGCTCGCCCTCGCCGCCGGGACCGACGGCCCCGAGGTGTACGGCTACTGGGGCGAACTCGGCCCCGAGGGCGTCGAGACCGCCCGGCGGCTCGGCGCGGTCGGCGCCGGCGGCGACCTGTTCGTCGACGGCGCGCTCGGCTCGCACACCGCCTGCCTGCACGACCCCTACGCCGACGCCCCGCACACCGGCGCCGCCTACCTCACCGCCGCCGAGATCGCCGACCACGTCACCGCCTGCACCGAGGCCGGCCTCCAGGCCGGCTTCCACGCCATCGGCGACGCCGCGATCGGCGCCGTCGTGGCGGGCGTGCGCGCCGCCGCCGACAAGCTCGGCCTCGACCGGGTCAAGGCCGCCCGCCACCGGGTCGAGCACGCCGAGGCCCTGACCTACGAGACGCTCGCCGCGTTCGCCGAACTCGGCCTCACCGCCTCCGTCCAGCCCGCCTTCGACGCCGCCTGGGGCGGCCCCGACGGCATGTACGCCGAACGCCTCGGCGCGGAGCGGGCCGCCGCCCTCAACCCGTTCGCCGCGATGCTGCGCACCGGCCTCCCGCTGGCCTTCGGCTCCGACGCCCCCGTCACCCCGCTCGACCCCTGGGGCACCGTCCGGGCCGCGGCCTTCCACCGCACCCCCGAGCACCGGATCTCGGTCCGCGCCGCCTTCACCGCCCACACCCGCGGCGGCCACCGCGCCCTCGGCCACGACGCCGACGGCGTCCTCGTCCCCGGCGCGATCGCCTCCTACGCCGTCTGGGACACCGCCGACCTGGTCGTCCAGGCCCCCGACACCCGGATCGCCGGCTGGTCCACCGACCCCCGCTCCGGCACCCCGGGCCTGCCCGACCTCACCCCCGGCCACTCCCTCCCCACCTGCCTGCGCACCGTCGTCCGCGGCCGCACCGTCCACGCTCTCGACGCGTAGGACCCGTCCCGGCGCGGACATCCGGCCACGACCCGGGGGCGGCCCCGGCACCAGGGCGGGGGCACCACCCGAGGAGAGAGGACGCCTGGGACGCCCGCCGACCCGATGGACCCGTCCGTTTCCGCGCTCGACCCGGCCGCCGCCGTCCGGCGGCGGCCGGGGCCCGGGTGCGCCGGGCGGGGAAGGACGACCGGCTGCCGCCGTTCCCGGGGGTGCCGCTGCCGGTGAAGGACCTCGCCGACGTCGCGGGCCGGCCGACCACCCACGGCTCGCTGGGCACCTCGCGGGAGCCGGCCACCCGGACCGGGGCGGTGGTGCGGCGGCTGGTGGTGGCCGGGTCCGTGCTGACGGCCAAGACCACCGCCTCGGAGTTCGGGGCACTGCCGTTCACCGAGAGCCCGGTGCTCGGGATCTCCCGCGACCCGTGGGACACCGAACGCACCCCCGGCTCCCACCCGATGGGCGTGCTCACCTCGCTGTCCGACGTCACCGGCCGGCCCGTGCTCCCGCTGCCGCTGCGCCGGGACCCGGCCACCGGCCCGCCGGTGGGCGTCCAGCTGGTCGCCGCCCCTTGGCGCGAGGAACTGCTGCTCCAGGTCGCCCGCGCCCTGGAGGAGGCGCTGCCCCGGTCCGGACGCCGCCCGCCGGTCGGCCGTTGACGGGCCGTCGGCCGGGCGGGGGCGGCCGGGGGAGTGAGGTACCTTTCCTGGGACGTCGAACGAGGTGGAACGCGCGTGCGCCCCTCCCGGCGCGGAGACGATCCCGAGGTAGAGAGGTGGTGCGCAGGTGGCACTGCCCGTTTCGCAGGAGCAGCCGGTGGCCGAGCAGGACGCGGAGCCGCCGGCGCCCGGGCCGGGCGGCCGCGGGGCGGGAGGGGCGGGCGGCCGCCGGGCCTGGTGGGGCCGGACCGTCCTGGCCGCGCTCTGCGGCCTGGCCCTGGCGTTGGCCTTCCCGCCGTTCGGGGCCTGGCCGCTGTCGGTCCTCGCGGTGGCCGGCCTGGCGCTGCTGACCCGGGGCCGCCGGGCCCGGCACGGCGCCTGGCTGGGCTTCGCCTTCGGCGTCCCGTTCTTCGTGGTGCTGCTGTCCTGGCTGCGCCCGGTCGGCTGGGACGCCGCCGTCGGCCTGTCGCTGATCGAGGCGCTGTTCCTGGCCCTGATGGGCGCGGGCACGGCGCTGACCTCCAGGCTGCGCGGCTGGCCGCTGTGGGGCGCGGCGCTCTGGGTCACCCAGGAGTGGATGCGCGACCGGCTGCCCTTCGGCGGCTTCCCGTGGGGCCGGCTGGCGTTCGCCAACACCGCCAGCCCGTTCACGCCGCTGGCCGCGCTGGGCGGCGCCCCGCTGGTGACCTTCGCGGTCGCGGGCAGCGGCACCCTGCTGGCCTGGGCGGCGCTGAGCGCGGCGCGCGCCCGGCGCACCGACACCGAACTGCCCTGGCGCACCGCGGTCGGCGCGGTGGGCGCGCTCGCGCTGGTGCTGGTCGGCTACGCGGTGCCGGTGCCGACCTCGGCGGACGACACGGTGAAGGTCGCCCTCGTCCAGGGCAACGTGGACCGCCCCGGCATGGACTTCCTGGGCCGCCCGATGGAGGTGCTGGACAACCACGCCACCGCCACCGAGAAGCTCGCCGCCGCCGTCGCCGCGGGCACGGCGCCCAAGCCGGACGTCGTGATCTGGCCGGAGAACGCCTCCGACCTCGACCCGTTCACCGACCCGGCGGCCTACGCCCGGATCGACGCGGCGGTCAAGGCGGTCGGCGTGCCCACCCTGGTCGGCGCGCTGGTCGACGGCCCCGACGAGCAGCACGTCCAGAACGAGGGCATCGTCTGGGACCCGGCGACCGGCCCCGGCGCCTCCTACACCAAGCAGCACCCGGTCCCGTTCGGCGAGTACGTGCCGTTCCGCACCGAGCTGTCCAAGGTGATCAGCCGCCTCCAGCGGGTCGCCCGGGACTTCTACCCCGGCGACCACAACGGCGTGATGCAGCTCGGCCCGGCCCGGATCGGCGACGTGATCTGCTTCGAGGTGGCGTACGACGAGATCGTCCGGGACGCGGTCGACCAGGGCGGCCGGGTGATCGTCGTGCAGACCAACAACGCCACGTACAACAACACCGGGCAGACCGAGCAGCAGCTGGCGATGTCCCGGCTGCGGGCGGTCGAGCACGGACGGGCGGTGCTGATCGCGGCGACCAGCGGCGTCTCCGCGGTGATCACCCCGGACGGCGTGGTGCGGCAGCGCACCGGCGAGATGGAGCAGGCCGTGCTGAACGCGGTGGTGCCGCTGCGCGACGGGAGGACCGTCGCGGACCGGGTCGGCGCCGCGCCGGAGTGGACGCTGGCCCTCGGCGGCGTGTTGGCCTGCGCGTTCGCGGTGGCCGGCGGGGTGCGCCGGCGGAGGGCGGAGCGCACGGCCTGAGCGGCCGCGGGCCGACGGCCCCGGGTGCGCGCCGCGGAACACGGCGGGCCCCGGGGCCGTTGTGCCGAGTGGTGCCGTGGACGCGGCCGGAGAGGCCGGCCGCCGCGGAGAGCACCGCGATGGAGTGGATCCCTACCGTGTCCCGGCAAGCAACCCCGGCCCGCCCGACCCGCCCGGCCCGCCGCGGCCGGCTCGCCCGAACCGTGCCGCTGCTGCTCGTCGCCTGGCTGGTGCTGGAGATCTGGCTGGTCACCGTGGTGGCCGGCTGGATCGGCTGGTTCCCGACCCTGCTGCTGCTGGTCGCCGGGGTGTTCCTCGGCGGCGCGGTGATCAAGCGCGCCGGGGCGCGGGCCTTCCGGGCCGCCGTCGAGCTGTCCAGGGACCCGCAGTCCGCGCAGCCGCAGACCGGTACGTCGATGACGGTGCTGGCCGGCCTCCTGCTGATGGTCCCCGGCTTCCTGTCCGACCTGCTGGCGGTGACCTTCCTGCTGCCGCCGACCCGGGCCGTGTGGCGCGCCGTCGGCCGCCGGATCACCGGCTCGGCGCTGCGCTCCGCCACCCCGGTCGGCGCGGACCGGTTCGCCGACGCGATGCGCCTGCAGGAGCAGCTGCGCATCCACCGGCCCGACGGCAAGGTCGTCCAGGGCGAGGTCGTCGACCCGCCGGCCGGCCCGCGCGGCTCCGCCGACCCGTCCGGTTCCTCCGGCACGTCCGGCCCGTCCGGCCCGGACACCGGGTACCGCCCGCCGATCGCGCCCTGACGCACCGTCGGACGTCCCGTCCGGCGGTTCCCGCGCACCCTCTTCCTCTTCCCGCGTACGCGGGAACGCCGAAGGGCCCCGGTTCCCCGGGGCCCTTCGGCGTTGGTGCGGCGCCGCTCCGTCAGGCGGACTTGCGCGAGTCGCGCGGGTGGATCGCCAGGTTCATCCCGCCCGAGCGCAGGACGGCCAGGCGCTCGGCCAGGACCTCCTCCAGCTCCTCGCGGGTCCGGCGCTCCATCAGCATGTCCCAGTGGGTGCGGGTGGGCTTGGTCTTCTTCTCCTCCGGCTCCTCGCCGTCGAGGAGGGCGGCCTCCTGGCCGCAGAAACGGCATTCCCACACCACGGGAATCTCCGCCTCCACCGAGAACGGGACCTCGAAGCGGTGTCCGTTCTGACATGCGTACTCAACGGTCTGGCGGGGTGCCAGGTCAATGCCGCGGTCGGTCTCGTAGCTGGTCGCCCCGAGTCGCGTGCCGCGGAGAGCTCGCTCGCTCATGAATCGTGCCTCCCGGGCTTCTTGCCCACAGGACTAGTGGTCGCTGTCTTCGTCGCTGGGTCCAACGCTCGACCTCCGACGAAGATTCCCGTCCGGGACATACGCCGCCTGTCGTGCCGCCCCTGTTTGTACCCATGGTCGCCCGTTTTGTCACATCTGGGCGGTGTTATCACCCGGCGTGTCACATTTTGTGCACTTATGGTCCGCCGAAGGGCGTCGGGCCCGACCGGTCTTCTTACCAGACCGGGCGCGGACTAACCTGCGCCGCGTCCTTCGTCAGATCGGTCGGCCGGGGCTCCACGTCGACCGGCTCGACACTGACCGGCTCCACCTCGACCGGCTCGGCGGCGGCCGGTCCGGCACCGACCGGATCGGCGACCGCCGGGGCCGCCGCCTCGGTGCGGGTGTCGTGGTGCGGCAGCAGGGCGACCACCGCGTCCCGCAGCGCGGCCGGGGCGTCCTCGTCCAGCGGGTCGACGGTGACCGGGACCTGGAGCCGGACCGGCGCGGCGGCGCCGATCCGGGCGTAGCCGCGGCCGGGCGGGGTGTGCGCGGCGGGCGCGATGTCCAGCGGGCCACCGAGCGCCGCCGCGCCGGAGTCGACGGTGACCGGGCCGAGCACCACCCGGGCCCGGGCGCAGGCGTGCACGGTCGCGGAGACCCGGTCCCGGGCGTCCAGCGCGTCCACGAACACCACCGTGACCCGGGCCGCCCGGCCGTGCCGCAGCGGCACCTCCAGCAGCTCCTGCGGGTCGGTGCGGCCCTCGGCGTGGGCGAGTTCGGACAGCTCGGTGAGGTGGTCGAGCAGGATCCACAGCGGGCGGGTGACGTCGGCGGGCGCGGCCAGCCCGTGGTGCCGGGCGGCGTTCAGCGCGACCAGCCGGCGCTCGGTCTCCTGCGCGCACCACTCCAGCGCGGCGAGCGCCCCGTGCAGGCTGGTCTCCACGGTGTGCACGCCCGGACGGTTCACCAGGCAGGCGTGCTCGCCGGTGCTCGCCCCGTCCACCACCACCAGGTCGCCGTGCGGCAGCGCCTGCAGGGCGATCGAGCGCAGCAGCGTCGAGGTGCCGTGGCCGGGCGCGCCCAGCGCCAGCAGGTGCGGCTCGGCCGAGCGCGGCCCGACCCGCCACACCACCGGCGGCTGCTGCCCGGTGACGCCGCCCTGCTCGACCGGGATGGTGCGCGGGCTGCCCGCGCCGTCGGTGAAGCCCAGCACGATCTCGCCCGGCGCGGTGACGAAGCGCTGCGCGGCGATGTCGGCGGGCAGCGGGGCAAGCGCCGTCACCCGCAGCCGGTTGGACTCCTCGTCCCAGTCGAAGCGGTACTCGCGCGAGCGGCCCGCCTTGCCCTGCACCACCTGCTCGATCCGGGCCCGGGCGGCCGGCTCGGTGTCGGTGAAGTACGCCGGGTAGACGATGTCCAGCGCGGCCAGCCGCCCGTCCGGGTCGAACGCCCAGTCCGCGAACACCGCTTTCCACTCGCCGTCCACCCGGTACAGCGCGCCCGGGTCGTCGTAGCCGCCGAAGTACGGGGTGAGCGCCGCGTACAGCGCGGGCAGCTTGACGTCGGCGGCCTCCGGCTCGGGCACCGGCGGGGACTTGGGGCTGCGGCCGACCCAGGCGGCCGAGGCGACCAGGGCGACGATCGCCAGCAGCGGGCCGTGCGGCAGCAGGAAGACGCCGAGCACCACGGCCGCGCCGACCAGCAGCGTCGGGCCGCGCCGATCCTTCGGGGTGGCCGCCCAGCGCTCCTTGGCCCACTCGGCGTGGCGGCGCAGGCCGCGGCCGATCAGGGCCAGCGGGGCGAACACGTCGGCGGCGTGGTCGCCGGCGCTGCGGGCGAGGTCGCGGCCCCGGGTGAAGTGGCGGGTGAGGGACATGCGGGCTCCGGAGGGAGGGGAGGGGAACGAACGGGCACGGGACGGGCACGGGGAGCGGCCCGGGGAACGGCGGCGGGGACGGCCGCTGGGTACGGCCGCGGGGTACGGCGCCGGCGGGCTGACGGGGGATCAGCCGGGCGGGTCCGGCAGAAGGCCCGGGGCGGTGGGATGTCCGCGCCCGGGCCGTGAGGAGCAGGGACCGCTCAGAACTTCAGGCCGCCGATCAGGCTGGCCAGGCTCGCGCCGCCCGCCTGGATGGTCGGGGCGATCGAGGAGCCCGCGACGTAGAAGCCGAACAGCGCGCAGACCAGTGCATGGGAGATCTTCAGCCCGTCCCGGCGGAAGAAGAGGAAAGCGATCACACCGAACAGGACGATGCCGGAGATGGAGAGAATCACGGGATTGCTCCTCACGAGGGGCGGGGACAGTGTGTACAGAAAGTGCCTTCATGGTGACAAGAAGTAATAGATGATGGGGTGCGGCAAACGGGTGGATCTCACCCGGGCACCCGGATCGGCGGTATACGTTCCGCGGGGCGGGGATGCACAGGGCCAGTGGATCGCACCGGCGCACTCAGGCGTCCCCGCGCCTGGCGCGACCGCGCTCCGCGCACCCGGAATTCGCCCGAACGGCCGTGCCGCGCCGCGCCGGACGGCACCGCGGGGGCGTCCGCTAGCGTTCGCGGTGGCACCACCAGGACGATCAGCGGCCCGCGCGGCCGCCCACCGGAAGGCGGAACACCCCATGACCGATCCCACCGTGCAGCCCGACGAGGACGTCATCGCCCTGGCCGGACGGCTCTTCGAGGCCGCCCGCACCGGGGACGCGGCGCTGCTCGCCGCCTACCTCGACGCGGGTGCCCCCGCCAACCTCACCAACGACCGCGGCGACACCCTGCTGATGCTCGCCGCCTACCACGGCCACGCCGCCGCCGTCACCGCCCTGCTGGAGCGCGGCGCCGAGGCCGACCGGGCCAACGACCACGGCCAGACCCCGCTGGCCGGCGCCGTCTTCAAGGGCGCCACCGAGGTCGTCGACGCCCTGCTCGCGCACGGCGCCGACCCGCGGGCCGGGGCGCCCTCCGCGCTGGACGCGGCCCGGATGTTCGGCAAGGACGACCTGATCGCCCACCTCACCCGCGCCTGAGCCCCGGCCCCGGCACGGTCCCTGCCCCGGCTCCCGCCCGGTCCCTGCCCGGTTCCGGCACGGCTCCCGCCCGGTTCCGGCACGGCTCCCGCCCGGCCCCGGCACGGCCCCTCACCTGGCGGTTCGCCCGCCCCCGGCACCGGGCGGGCCGGGGGCGGGCCCGTACCCTTGGGCGCCATGGAGATCCGCACCACCGGCTTCGGACACCCCGACGCCCAGCAACTCGCCGCCGAGGTCCAGCAGGAGTACGTCCGCAGGTACGGCGACGGCGACCAGACCGCCATCCACACCGACCACTTCGACCCGCCCGCCGGGCTGTTCGTGATCGGCTACCAGGACGGGCGGCCGGTGGCCTGCGGCGGCTGGCGGGCCAAGGAGCGGGACGCGGACGGGCTGCGCGACGGCGACGCCGAACTCAAGCGGATGTACGTCGTCCCCGACGCCCGCGGCCGGGGCCACGCCCGCGCGGTGCTGCGCCACCTGGAGGCCGCCGCGGTCGCCGCCGGGCGGACCCGGCTGGTGCTGGAGACCGGCACCCTCCAACCGGAGGCGATCGCGCTCTACACCTCCGAGGGCTACGCCGAGATCCGCAAGTTCGGCTACTACAAGGACCACGAGCAGAGCGTCTGCATGGGCAAGGAGCTGGCCGCCGTCCCCGTGGCGCAGCCCGCTGACGTGCGGTAGCTGTAACTTTCTTGCCGGCGGGGCCGGTCGGGGCGTCCGCGGAGCCGGGGGTCGGCGCCGCGGCCGCCGCGTCGTTTCCGGCCCCCGCCGCAGGTCGGGGCGGTGGGCGTCGAAGGACGGTCGAACGTCCGTCGAAATTTTCGGAGTCGGCCTGGCGGTGGCCGGTTGCGGCCGGCCCCGGCGCTCCGTTGCCGGGGCCGCGCGGGCCGCCGTACGGTCCGTGCACCCCACCCACCCCCCGGAAGGGACCCACCATGGCTGCACAGTTGCGCGCAGCTCGCCGGCCCGGGCGCGCCCTCGCGGCGCTGGCCCTCGCCGCCGCCGGCGGACTGCTGGCCGCCGCCACCGTCGGCAGCGGACCGGCCGGCGCCGCGGGCACCACCCTGCGCGACCTCGCCGAGGCCAAGGGCGGCTACTTCGGCACCGCCCTGACCCAGTCCAACCTGAACAGCTCCACCATCACGGCGATCGCCGGCACCCAGTTCGACATGGTCACCCCCGGCAACGAGATGAAGTGGGACACCACCGAACCCTCCGCCGGGAACTTCAACTTCGGCCCCGGCGACCAGATCGTCTCCTTCGCCAAGGCCCACAGCATGCGGGTGCGCGGCCACACCCTGGTCTGGCACAGCCAACTGCCCGGCTGGGTCAGCAGCCTGCCCACCGCCCAGGTGAAGGCCGCGATGGAGAACCACATCACCACCGAGGCCACCCACTACAAGGGCCAGGTCTACTCCTGGGACGTCGTCAACGAGCCGTTCAACGAGGACGGCACGCTGCGCACCGACGCCTTCACCAACGCGATGGGCTCCGGCTACATCGCCGACGCGCTGCGCACCGCGCGCGCCGCCGACCCGAACGCCAAGCTCTACCTGAACGACTACAACATCGAGGGCCTGGGCGCGAAGAGCGACGGCATGTACCAGCTGGTCTCCTCGCTCAAGCAGCAGGGCGTGCCGATCGACGGCGTCGGCTTCGAGAGCCACTTCATCGTCGGCCAGGTCCCCGGCACCCTCAAGGCCAACATCCAGCGCTTCACCGCGCTCGGCGTGAACGTCGCCATCACCGAGCTGGACGACCGGATGCCCGTCCCGGCCAGCGCCGCGAACCTCGCCCAGCAGGCCACCGACTACGCCAACGTGGTCAACTCCTGCCTGGCGGTGCCCGGTTGCGTCGGCGTCTCGCAGTGGGGCGTGGGCGACCCGGACTCGTGGATCCCGGACTTCTTCTCCGGCTACGGCGCGGCCACCATGTACGACAACAACTACCAGCCGAAGGCCGCCTACAACGCGGTGGTGACGGCGCTCGGCGGCAGCACCTCCTCGCCGTCCCCGTCCTCCTCGCCGTCCTCCTCCGCCTCGCCCTCGCCGTCCTCGTCGCCCTCCTCCTCGCCGTCGGTGCCGCCGACCGGCGCGGCCTGCAAGGTCAGCGTCCAGGTCAGCGCCTGGAACACCGGCCTCACCGAGAACGTCACGATCACCAACACCGGCGGCAGCGCCGTGAACGGCTGGAAGCTGGCCTTCACGCTGCCCGGCGGGCAGAGCGTCACCAACGCCTGGAACGCCACCGTCAGCCCGGCCACCGGCCAGGTCGGTGCGAGCAACCTGGCGTACAACGCGGCGATCCCGGCCGGGGGCTCCACCACCTTCGGCTTCCAGGCCAACCACACCGGCAACGCCGCCGCGGCGAGCGGCTTCGCCCTCAACGGGGTGGCCTGCGCGGCCGGTTGAGCCGGACGGCCGTCCGGACGGTTCGGGCCTGCCGGGCTGAGTCCACCGGGCTGAGCCGGACGGGTCGAGCCGGACCAGCCGAGCCGGGTGCGCCGATCATCCGGGCGGGACCGGGTCGGTCGGCCCAGGGCCGGGCGGGGCCGGGGCGACCGATTCAGGCCGGGCGCCGTGCGGGCGGCGACCGGTGGCGCGGTGGGGGCGGTGCGGCGCCCCCACCGCGCCCTTGTGCGTCCGGGCACCGCCCGCACACGGCGGGGCGCGCCGGTGCCTTCCGGTGCGGGCCGGTGCAGGCGGGTGCAGGCGGGTGCGTGTCGGTACGGGCCGGTGCGTGTCGGTGCGGGCCGGTGCGTGTCGGGCGAAAATGCCTGGCGGCGGACGGTGCGGTGGGGCAGGGTGGCGGGTGATGACGAACCAGGGCGCAGGTGCGGCGGCGGCGGAACGGGACGAGGGCAAGGACGGGCCCGGGCCCGGGCTCGGGCGGATCGCGGAGCGGCTGGCGCGGGTCGGCGGGGTGGTCGGGGTCTGCCTCGGCGGCAGCCGGGCGCGCGGCACGCACACCGCCGGGTCCGACTACGACCTCGGCCTGTACTACCGCCCCGGGCGGCTCGACACCGGCGCGCTGCGGGAGTTGGCCGCCGAGCTGTGCGGCCGTCCGGTGGAGGTGGCCGAGCCCGGCGGCTGGGGCCCCTGGGTGGACGGCGGCGCCTGGCTGGACATCGGCCCGGCACGGGTCGACTGGATCTACCGGGACGTCGAGCGCGTCCGCCACTACGCGGCCGAGGCCCGCCGGGGCCGGTACGTCTCCGGCCAGCAGCCCGGGCACCCGTACGGCGTGCCGTCCTACGCGTACGTCGGCGAGCTGGCGCTGGCCCGGGTGCTGGCCGACCCGGCGGGGGAGCTGGCCGCGCTACGGGGCGAAACCCCTTTTTTCCCGGCCGAGTTGACGCGGACGCTGGAGGCCGACGCGGCCTGGGAGGTGCCGTTCGTGCTGGCCAACGCGCGCAAGGGCGCGGGCCGGGGGGACGCCGGGTACGTCGCGGGCTGCCTGTTCCGGGCCGTCGGCCTGCTGGTGCACGCGCTGCACGCGCGGGCCGGGCGGTGGCTGGTCAACGAGAAGGGCGCGATCGCCTCGGCCGGTCGACTGCCCTGCGCTCCACCGGAGTTCGAGCGGTGCGCGCAGGAGCTGTTCGCCGCCGGCGGTACCGACCCGGCGAGCCTGGCGGCGCTGCTGGACCGGGCGGAGGAGCTGGCCGGCGAGGTGCTGGCCGGAGCGGGAGGAGCACCGTGACCGTGACCGAACTGACCACGCCCAGGCTGCTGTTGCGCCAGTGGCGGGACGGCGACCTGGACCGCTGGGCGGAGCTGAACGCCGACCCAGAGGTGCGCCGGCACTTCGGCACCCTGCTCGACCGGGAGCAGGCCGCCGGTTCGCTGGAGCACTTCCGGGCCGAGCTGGCGCGGCGCGGCTGGGGTTGGTGGGCGGTCGAACTCCGCTCGCAGGGAAGGTTCCTGGGCTTCGCCGGGCTCGACCCGGTGGACGAGGGGATGCCCTTCGACGGGATCGAGGCCGGCTGGCGGCTGCACCGCGACGCCTGGGGCCACGGCTACGCCACCGAGGCCGCGCGGGCCGTCCTCCGTTACGGCTTCGAGGAGTTGGGGCTGCCCGAGATCCTGGCCGTGATCGCGGCCGGGAACGCGCCCTCGCGGGCGGTGGCGCGGCGGCTCGGCATGGTGCACGACCCGGCGGCGGACTTCCTCGACCCGAGCGTGCCGCCCGGGCCGCAGCAGCACGCGGTGGTGTACCGGCTGGCCAGGAGCTGACTGGGCGTCAATTCTTTTGCTGAGAGCGGGATTCGTCCGGCAGTAGCAGGTGGTGGGCGCGGCGCAGCAGGGCGGTGAAGCGGTCGGGGTCGGTGAGGCTGAGCAGGTGCCCGCCAGGGGTGTGGAAGAGTCGGGCGGGGGCGCCGGAGGTGCGGGCGGCGGTCAGGAAGATCCGCTCGTCGGCGCGGAACGGCAGGTCGGAGCGGCCGTTGAGGAAGAGCGTGGGGGTGGTCAGCCGGCCGGCCAGGGCCAGGAAGTCGTGGCGGCGCAGTTCGGCGACGCCCTGGGTGAGGGCGGGCAGGTGGAAGCCGCCGGACAGCACCGCTTCGGCGGACTCCGGCGGGAGCAGCCGGCGCATCGCCCGGGCCTGGAGCCGGGCCGAACGCTCCTGCCCCAGGCGGTCGTTCAGCCGTCCGGCGGCGGCGTAGACGGCGGCCTGCGCGCCGCCGGTGCGAGCGGTGCAGCCGTGCAGGACGAGCGCGGCGAGGTCCGCGGGGTGGCGGACGGCGTGCGCCAGCGAGACGTACCCGCCCAGGGACAGGCCGAGCAGCAGAGGGCGGCGCCCGGTCGACTCGTACGCCTCCCGGACGGCGCGGCGGACGGTGGCGACGGCCGCGTCCAGGGTGAACGGGCGGTCGGCGAGGGCGCCGTGGCAGGGCAGGTCGGGGGTGCTGACTCGGAAGTCGGGGGCGAGGCGGCGGGCGTGCGGGCGCCACATCGCGCCGGACAGCCGGATGCCGTGCACCAGGACCAGCGGGGGAGCGGTGTCGGGGCCGAACACCGCCAGACCGGGCGCGAGTTGCCGTCCGGTCACGGCCGGTCCCCGCCGGCGGAGGGCTCCGCCGCGCCCGCCAGCATGTGCTCCTGCACCAGGCCCAGCACGTCCGCGGCGCGGCCGAGCCGCTCCGGGGGCGTCGCGCCGAACACCTCGGCGAGCAGGCCGCAGCGGGCGGCCCGGACCGCGTCCAGCACCCGGCGGCCCTCCGCGGTGATGGCGATGACGCCGCAGCGGCCGTCGGCCGGGTCGGCGCTGCGGCTGACCAGCGCGTCGGCGCGCAGGCGGCGCAGTTGCAGCGAGGCCGTCGAGACGTCGATGCGCAGGCACTCGGCGATGTCGGACACCCGCATCGGGCCCGCCGCCGCGAAGTGCTCCAGCAGCCGCAGCGCGCTGGGCGGCATGTCGCACCCGGCCAGCCGGGCCACCTCGGCGCGGACGTGCCTGCTCTCGCTCCACCGGACCAGCGCGGACAGCGCCGTCTCCAGCCGCGCCAGCTCCGGCGCGACGGCGGCAGCGGCGGCAGCGGCGGCGGCGGACGACGGGGTGGCTGGTGAGATCACCGGACCAGCCTACCGGGCCCGGCCGCACCCACCTGACGCTCCGGCAACTGCGGTACCGAGCAGCACAGTTGTCGTCCCCTCCGGTCGAATGCTTTGATATCTCAAAGCATTTCCGGGCGTGAAGGGGAACCATGGCCACCGCAGTGATCACGGGCGGGACGGACGGCATCGGCCGCGCCCTCGCCACCGTCTACCTGGAACGCGGACACCACGTCCTGGTGGTGGGCACCAACCCGGCCAAGGGCGCGGCGTTCCGGGCCGAGGCGCACCGGCACGGCGCGGGCGACCGGGCGCACTTCCTGGCGGCCGACCTCAGCCTGGTCGCCGAGAACCACCGCCTGATCGACCACGTCACCACCCACCACCCGGCCGTCGACGTCCTGGTGCTCGGCGCCCGCTACCACCGCTCCACCCGGGCCGAGACCGCCGACGGCCTGGAGGCCAACTTCGCCCTCTTCTACCTCAGCCGCCACCTGCTCTCGCACGGCCTGCTGCCCCGACTCCGGCGCGCCGAACGGCCCGTGGTGCTCAACTTCGGCGGCGCCGGACTGACCGGCCCCGTCCGCTGGGACGACCTCCAACTGCGCCACGACTACCCCGGCACCGGAGCCCTCGGCCACAGCGGATCGCTCTGCGACCTGCTCGCCGCCCACCTGGCTGCCACCCACCCAGACGTCCCCCAACTGGTCAACCACCCCGGCACCGTCGCCACCAGCTTCGCCGGCGAGTACGACCCCGCCACCGCCGCCCACGTCGCCCACCTGCGCGCCCACGCCAAGACCCCCGCCCAGGCCGTCGCCCAGATCCTCCCCTACCTCGACGCACCCCCGGCCCCCCTCACCGCCGTCCTCGAAGGCCACCGCGTCCCCACCGACACCCCGGCCTTCGACCCCGCCGCCGCACTGCGCCTGCACACCGCCACCGAGGAACTCCTCGCCGCGCTGTGAACGGCCGCCGGGGCCACTGCCACGCTGGTGCGATGGATCACCGCGAGACGGCCGCCCGGTGCTCCCCACCGCCGGCCATGTGCGCCGAGGGGGTCCTGCCGGCCGACCCGGACGGGATCGGAGCGGCGCTCCAGCGAGAGGCGCGGTCGCGACTGGCCGCCGGCCCGCCCCCGGCCCCGGCCGTCGCGCTGGAGGACCGGCGGTACGCGCCCACCGACACGCTGGACGGCCTGCGCGGCTGCACCGACCCGGAAGGCCCGGGCCGCTTCACCGCCGCGGTCGAGGAGGACCTGGACCGGTAGGAGGTCCTGGACCGGGTCGGTGGCCCACTGGGGGCCGGGTGCGCCCGAGGACGACCCCGCCCGGCCCGTGACGCGGCCCACGCTCCGGGAGGGGAGTTCAACCGTCCCGGCCGTCCGCCGCCCCTCCGGGACCGTGGTCTCCAGGAACAGGACCGGTCCGGCCACGTCGGACACGGTGGCGGCCCCGGGGTCCGTGTCGACCACTGCCGGGGCAGGTCTCGGGGTCAGCGGGCGGCGCAGGACTGGTCAAGGGCGGTCGGATCCGCCGTGCCGGTGGTGGCGGTGTGGTCGGACTCCTGGACCCGGGCGGTCTCGAAGGCCAGCAGCCGGCAGTGGCGGGCCTGTTCGGCCTCGCCGAAGTGCGCGTGGGCGCGGGCGGTGGCTTCCAGGGCCGCAGCGATGCCGTGCCGGTCGTCGAGCGTCCGGGCGATGGCGAGTGCCTCGCCGAGGGCGGCGAGTGCTTCGTCCCGGCGGTCGAGCACGCGCAGGGTGTCGCCGAGGTCGACCAGGGTGGCCCCGGTCGGGCCGGTCAGGCCCCGGCGGCGGAACACGCCGAGCACCTGGCGGTAGGTCCGTTCGGCGGCCCGGGCGTCACCCGCCGCCAGGTGCAGGCCGGCCAGCGTGTGGAGGGCGAGCGCCGGCTCGGTCTCGCCGGCCGCCTCGAAGAGCCGCAGGGCCCGGTGCACGGCGGCGAAGCCGTCGGCGAGGCGGCCGGCCTCCTTGTGCACCAGGGCCTGGTTCGCCACCATGCAGGCCACGCCGCGGGACTTGCCGAGCCCGGTCAGGATCCGTTCGGCGGTCAGCAGGTGTTCCAGCGACTCGTCGTCCCGGCCGGCGCAGCCGAGCGCCGCCGCGAGGCAGCCGTACAGTCCGGCCTGCGCCTCGCGGTCTCCGACCGCCCGCGCGGTGTCCAGGGCCGTCGAGACGACGGCCTGCCAGGCTCCCTCCCACCAGTAGCTGTTGCCGTAGCCGTTCAGGTGGGTCGCGATCCGCCAGGCCAGCTCCGGGCGGCCGGACCCGCCGGCCCGGGCCACAGCCTCCCGGATCGCCGGCATCTCCCGGCGCAGCCAGCCGAGGGCGTCCTCGGCGGTGCCCAGCTCGGGCAGCGGAACGCGGGTTTCCTCCGGCGGGGTGCGGACGGGCCAGCAGAGCGATTCGGCGTGCTCGACGGCGACGGTGTACCAGGTCAGCAGTCGCAGGGTGGCCGCGTCCCGCTCGCCGGGGGCCTCCTCGGCGCGGACGAGCTCGTCCGCGTACCCGGCCAGCAGGTCGTGGAAGCGGTAGGAGTGCGCGGTGGGAGCCTCGATCAGGTGGGCGTCGTAGAGGACGTCGAGCAGGTCTGCGGTCTCCACCGGGTCCCGGTCGGCGAGGGCCGAGACGGCTTCCAGGGAGAGCGGGGTGGCCGACCAGAGCCCCAGCAGCCGGAACAGCCGGGCCGCCTCCTGTTCGACCGGGCGGGAACCGGTCACCAGGGCGTGGTAGCTCATCGCGAAGGCGTCGCGGACGGCGAGGTCGTCGAGGGCCAGGGCGCCCAGACGGTGGCGGGGTTCGGCCAGCCGGGAGGCGAGGGCGCTCAGCGGCCAGGCCGGCCGGGTGGCGATCCGGGCCCCGGCGATCCGCAGGGCGAGGGGCAGCCCGCCACAGGCGGCGACGATGCGGTCGGCCGAGACGGGGTCGGCCGCGATGCGCTCGCTGCCGCAGATCCCGGCCAGCAGGGTGTGCGCCTCCGGCCCGAGCGGGGCCAGCGGGATCCGGACGGCCTCGGTGCCGGCCAGGGTGTGACGGCTGGTCACGAGAACGGCGGACGGGCCGACGCCGGGGAGCAGCGCGTCGATCTGGGCGCTCTCGCGGGCGTTGTCCAGCAGGATCAGAACGCGACGGTCGGCCAGCGTGGCCCGGTAGAGCGAGGCCCGGTCGTCGGTGTGGTCGGGGACGGCGGAGCCGGGCACCCCGAGGTCGGTGAGGAAGCGGCCGAGCAGCCCGTGCGGGTCGCGGGGCACGTCGCCGCAGTAGCCGCGTAGGTCGGCGTGGAGCTGGCCGTCGGGGTAGTGCGCGCGCAGGAGGTGGCCGGCGTGGACGGCGAGGGCGGTCTTGCCGACGCCGCCCATGCCGGAGATCACCACCACACCGCCGGACGCCGCACCACCGCTCGCGGTACCGCCGGACGCCGTCGCGTCGCCGACCCGCAGCAGGGCGTCCCGGAGAAGCCGCAGGGGCTGCTCGCGTCCGATGAAATCGGCGGTGTCACGGGGGAGTTGGAACGGCTTCGGTGTCCGGCCGGTCGCGGTCGCGGGAGACGTGGCGGCCGCGGGAGACGCGGTGGCCGCGGGAGACGTGGACGCGCTCTCCCGGCCGAGGGTCAGCAGGACCTGGAGGGCGTCCCGCACTTCCGGGCCGGGATCGATGCCGAGTTCCTCGGCCAGCCGTCGGCGCAGCGCGTGATAGACGTCCAGGGCCTCGGGAGTCCGCCCGGCGCGGTGCAGGGCCAGCATCAGCTGCCGGTGGAACACCTCCCGCAGCGGGTGCTCTGCGGCGAGTGCCGCGAGTTGGGCCACCAGGCCCGGCTGAGGCCCGCCGCGCAGCCTGAGGTCGGCGCACCACTCCAGGAGGCGCAGCCGGGTTTCGACGAGCCGGACCGCGGTCGGCGAGTCGAGCAGGCTCGGCAGTCCGGTGAACGGTTCCCCCCGCCACAGCGCCAGGGCCCGTTCCGTCTCGGTCCCCCACGCGTCCCAGTCCTGCGAGAACCGGGCCGCGGCGGCCCGGTCGGCAGCGCTGCCGAAGACCTCCAGGTCGAGTTCGCCGGGACCCACGGCGAGCACGTAGCCGGGGGGGTGGAGCGGAGCCGGTCGGAGCCGGCCGGGGCGAGGGCGCGACGCAGCCGGGCCGCGTGGTTGTGCAGGGCGGAGACCGCGCTACGCGGGGGCCCGCCCTCCCAGAGCAGGCTCACCAACCGGTCCACCGCCAGGGCCCGGTTGGCGTTGAGCAGCAGGACGGCCAGCAGCAGCCGTACCTTCGGACCCGTCACCTCCGCTTCCACCCCGCCCACCTCGACCCGCAGCGGGCCGAGCAGCGCGAACCGAACTTCCATGTCATCCCCCCGACGGGTGCTGCGCACAGCGCGCGCCTCCGGCTGTGATCCGAATCTGAGTCGCCTTTGCGTGGCCGTCGGGAAGATCGTCCCGACGGGCCGGGCCACTGTGTCCGTCCCCGTGCGGCCGCCCTCGCGGGCGGCCTTCGAACACGCCCGAAGACTATCCGCACGCCAGTTCCGCACGGCGGCAGCGACGTACGGCCGACCGGATTCTCCGGCAACCGGCCGTGCGGTTGCCGCGGCGGCTTCTCGTACCGGGGGATTCCATGTCCAGGCGCTCCTTCTCCATCTCGCTCGCGGTGCTCGTGGCCTCGGCCGCCATCGGCCTGCCCGGTCCGGCGGCCCAGGCCGCCGGCCGCCCGGCCTTCCAACTCCCCTTCCCGTGCGGGGAGACGTGGACGGCCACCACCTACTCCGGGCACAGCCCGGCCAACTCCGTGGACTTCAACCACTACCCCGAGGACCTGGGCCGACAGGTCTCCGCCAGCGCGCCGGGCACCGTGGTGGCGGCCGGAGCCAGCAACGGTTGGGCCGGGAACGAGGTGCGCATCGACCACGGCGGTGGTTGGACGACCCACTACGCCCACCTCTCTGCCGTGACGGTCGCCGTGGGCGCCAGCGTGCAAGCCGGTCAGGCGGTCGGCCGGGTCGGCAGCACGGGCAACTCCACCGGCCCGCACCTGCACTTCGAACAGACCCTGAACGGAGTCGGCCAGCAGACCACCTTCGACGGGGTCGCCTACGCAGGCGGAACCCGGACCTTCACCAGCAACAACGCCTGTGCGCCCACGAGTCCGCCGCCTCCGGCCTCCAAGGTGTTGCGGTGGTTCCTGTCGGACCAGGGGTGGTCGGGTGTGTCGACGCGGCCGGCGGTGGATTTCGGGAGCACGCCGATGGTGCCGGTGGTGGGTGATTTCGATGGGGACGGTGCGGATTCGGTGAGTGCCTATGATCCGACGACGTCGACGTTCTACCTGGCGAACTCGGGTGGGGTGGCGGAGTCGACGTTGGTGTTCGGGGTGTCTGGCAATCGTCCGGTGCTGGGGCGTTGGGACGGTGGTACGGATCAGATCGGTGTCTACATGGGGGACGGGAAGTTCCATCTGCGGATGGGTGACGGTTCGGTGCGGGTGTTCGCGTTCGGCAACGGCGGTAACTGGCGGCCTCTGGCGGGGGACTGGAACGGTGACGGTGCCGAGACGGTGGGTGCCTACGATCCGGCGACCTCGACTTTCTACCTGCGTGACAGTCTCACGGCCGGTGCGGCGGATCGGACCTTGACCTTCGGCAACCCGGACAACATTCCGGTGGTGGGGGACTGGGACCGTACCGGGCGCACCGAGATCGGTGTCTACAACCCGGACAACCGGACCTTCTACTTCCGGCACGCCGATGCGAGCGTCACTTCCGTCACCTACGGCGACAGCGGGGACACCCCCGTCACCGGCGACTGGAACGGCGACGGCTGGACCACCCAAGGCACCGTCCGCGGCATCTGATCGAGCTCTCCGAAATCACCGACGAAGCGGACGCCCACCTCGCCCGGGCACTCGGCGTGTGTCCGGGGCGTCGCCGGCGCGACGATCATCCTCCGGACCTCCGGGCACCCCGTACCGAGCAGCCAGGGGCGGCCCGGGGCGGACGCGAACGGCCCCCGCCCGGGAGAAGTGCGGGTGGGGGCCGTCGGGCGGGGTGGGGATCAGAGGAGGGTCGACCAGTAGTACCAGAAGCGGTTGAGGATCAGGAGGGCGATCACCAGGTAGGCGGCGACCGGGACGAGCCACTGGAAGCGGAGGGCGGCCAGGCGGCGGAGGGGGGCGGGGGCGGGGAGGACGCCGGTGCGGAGGTTGTGGACGGTGGTGTACCAGAAGGCGGTGATGACCACGGCCCAGACCACCATGCAGTAGGGGCAGAGCGCGCCGATCTCGTACAGCGCCTGGTCGACCAGCCAGGCGACGAAGCCGAGGCCGAGCAGGGTGCCGGACTGGAGGGCGAGCCAGAACCAGCGGCGGTGGGCGGCGCCGGCGACCAGGCCCGCGCCGACCGCGGCGAGGGCGCCGAAGGCGGCCAGGCCGATCAGCGGGTTGGGGAAGCCGAAGGCGGACGCCTGGGCGGTGCGCATGATCGAACCGCAGCTGATCACCGGGTTGATGTTGCAGCTGGGCTGGTAGGCCGGGTTCTCCAGCAGCCTGAGCTTGTCCAGGGTGAGGACGGCCGAGGCGGCCAGGCCGATCAGGCCGGCGACCAGGAGCATCCAGGCGTAGCCGCGGGAGGCGCCGATCGTGGCCTTCCCCGGGGCGGGCGCGGTGGCGGGGGTGGTGGTGAGGGCCGTGGTCATCCGGGTCACCCGCCGATGGTCTGCTTGACCAGGGCGGTGAACCGGTCGCCGGTGAGCGGCTTGCCGTCCTGGCCGATCACGGCGAGCTGCTTGCCGTCGAGCTTGACCGTCGGGGTGCCGGAGACGCCGCTGCGGTTGAACGCGCTGGCGACCTTGGCCGCCCAGCTCTTGTAGGTGCCGTCGGTGACGGCCTTGGTGAACGCCTCGGTCTTCAGGCCCGGGACCTGGCCGGCCAGGTCGAGCAGGTGGTTGACGTCGCCGAAGCCGTCCTCGCTCTCGGCGGGCTGGTTGGCGTACAGCACGTCGTGGAACGCCTTGAACTTGTCGACGCCCTCGTTCAGCGCCGCGCCCGCCGCGGCCAGCGCGGTCTTCGAGCCCTTGCCGCCCAGGTTGTTGTCCAGGAACGCGGCCAGGTGGTACTCGATCTTGTAGTCGCCCTGGTCGGCGAGCTGCTGGACGCTCTTGCCGGCCGAGGTCTCGAACGCCTGGCACACCGGGCAGCGGAAGTCCTCGTAGACGGCCAGGGTGTGCGGGGCGTCGGCCTTGCCGTAGACGACCACGGTGTCGTCGGTGGCGCTGGTGTGGGCCGGGGCGACGGCGGCGGCCGTGGACGAGCCGTCGCCCTTCGAGCCGCCCGCGATCGCCAGCGCGGTGCCGCCCGCGATCACGGCCACGGCGGCGGCCACCGACACGCCGATGGTCAGGCCGCGGCGGCGCTTGGCGGCCCGGGCCTCGGCCTGCTGGGCCTGCTTGAGGCGCTCGCGGGCGGTGGCGCGCTGCTGCGACCGGGACGGGGACTGCGACTCGGACTTCGACGGGGACGGGGGCTTCTGGGGCTGGGACTGCTGGTTCGTGTCGTTGCTGGTCATGGTGATCCGTCGTCTCCTCGGCACCCGGCGGCAGCGCGGTCCGCCGCCCGTCCGGGGACGGGGCGGGACACGGCACACGGCACGGCGCGGCGGGGTGCGGGTAAAGAAGGGGGGAGGGGCGCGCCTCGGCGGGCGCCCGGGACGGAACGCGTCCGGGTGACGGTCCGTCAGCTGGCGAGGGCCGGCTGCGGGGGGCCGCGACGCGGAGCGGGGGAGAGGACGGGTACCTGGGGACGGCGGGCCGCGGGCTCGGTGCCCGGGGACGGCAGCAGCGCGGCCGGGCAGGCCGGGCGGACGGCCGACAGCAGCGCGCGCCAGGGTGCGGGCAGCAGGCGGGCCAGTGCGTCCAGGGCCGCCGCGACGCCGCTGAGCGCGTCGTCCGCCAGCCGCAGCCAGGCCGCGGCGGCCAGCGCCAGCGCCAGGTGCACGGCCAGCACCAGCAGGCGCAACAGGCCCGCCGAATCGTGCGTCCACTGCGCGAACAGCTCCGAGCCGCCCACCGAGTCGCCGCCGCAGACCAGCAGGTCCACGCCCCGGGCGGGTCGCGCACAGGCGTCCTGGCCGAGGTTGAACGTGGTGTTCAGCAGCAGCTCCACCGGGACCAGCACGGAGGACAGCAGCAGGAAACGGCGGCGCGCCCCGTCGAGGACCACCGCCAGCAGGAAGACCGCGACGCTCGCCGCCGCGACCAGGGTGAGCGGCAGGGCACGCCCGGTGATCGCCACCTGGCCGAACGCGGCCAGCGGCACGGCGAGCGCGGTGAACACCGCGCCCCGCAGGGCCTTGGTCGCGTGAATGCCGGTCATGGTGAAGGAGTATGGCACGCCGAAGGTCCCGGGGACGAGGGTCGGACGGCACCCGTCCCGACCGCCCGTACCGTGAATAAGCCCTGCGTAAAGGGGGTGTGGGTCGGGTGCGGGACGGGTGCGGTGCGGACGGGGCACGGGTGGCGGGCGGTTCCGGGGACGTCCCCGGGACGGCGTGCGGGCGGTGCGCCGACGGTCGCGGCGTGGGCGGCGTCACGTGCCCCGGGTGGCGCTCACCACAGCTCCACGGCGTGCGACCGGACGCGTCCGGCGATCCGCGCCAGCACCTCGTCGGCCGGCGCCGGGCCGAGCCGCCGACCGTCCCGGAGCCGCAGCGCGAGACTCCCGGCGGCGGCCTCGCGCGGACCGAGCACCACCTGGTACGGCACCAGCCGCGCCGCCCGCACCCGGGCCCCCAGCGAACCGCGCTCCGCGCCCAGCACCTCGGCCCGCAGGTCCAGCTCCAGGCAGCGGGAGACCAGCGCCCCGGCCGCCTCCGCCTGCTCCGCGCCCAGCGGCAGCACCGCCAGCTGCACCGGCGCCAGCCAGGCCGGGAACGCCCCGCGGTGCCGCTCGACCAGGTGCGCCACCGCCCGCTCCACACTGCCCACCACCGACCGGTGCACCATCACCGGCCGGTGCCGCGCCCCGTCCGGCCCCACGTAGCGCAGGTCGAACCGCTCCGGCTGGTGGAAGTCGACCTGCACGGTCGACAGGGTCGACTCCCGCCCCGCCGCGTCCAGCACCTGCACGTCGATCTTCGGCCCGTAGAACGCCGCCTCGCCGACCCCCTCCTCGTACCGCAGGCCCAGCTCCGCCAGCGCCCGCACCAGGACCGCGGTCGCCCGCTCCCACAGCTCCGGCCGCGCCGCGTACCTGCCCCCCGGGCCCGGCAGCGACAGCCGGTAGCGGGACGGGACGACGCCCATCGCCCGGTACGCCGCCGCGATCAGCTCCAGCGCGCCGCGCACCTCCGCCGCCGCCTGCTCCGGGGTGCAGAACACGTGCGCGTCGTTCAGCCGGATCGCCCGCACCCTGGTCAGCCCGCCCAGCACGCCCGAGCGCTCGGAGCGGTACATGTCGCCCAGCTCGGCCATCCGCAGCGGCAGCTCCCGGTAGCTGCGGGAACGGGACCGGAACAGCACCGCGTGGTGCGGGCACAGGCTCGGACGCAGCACCAGCTGCTCGTCGCCGCCCATCTCCAGCGGCGGGAACATGTCCTCCCGGTAGTGCCCCCAGTGCCCCGAGAGCTCGTACAGCTCGCGCTTGCCCAGCACCGGCGAGTAGACGTGCCGGTAGCCCGCCCGCCGCTCCAGGGCGCGGACGAAGTCCTCCAGGCTCCGGCGCACCACGGCGCCGTCCGGCAGCCAGTACGGCAGGCCGGAGCCGATCAGCGGATCGGTGTCGAACAGGCCCAGCTCGCGACCCAGCCGGCGGTGGTCGGGCCCGGCGGGCGCGACGGGAACGTCGGGTGCTGCGGGAACGTCGGGTGCTTCGAACACGGCGGTCTCCTCGGGGACGTACGGAACGGGTTCACGGGGAGGGGCCGGACCGCCGGGGAGGACGCGCACGCGCACACACGAAAGCCCCGGAGCTCTCGGCCCCGGGGCTCGCACACGCACAGCGGTCAGCGCGCCGGGACACTCTCCGGCGTCGTCGTCGACCTCGCGGCGCGCTTCATGCCCGCCACCGTAACGGCCCGCCCGGCGATCGGCACTCGAATATCCGCGGCACCCGAATATCCGCGCTGCGCCGGGTATCCGCAGTGCGCCCGGCCGGTGCCGTGCCACCACGGCGCGGTGGCCGCCCCGGGAGAATCGCGTGCCGCCCCGCTGGACGGGGGTGCTCGGCGGACGCGGCCGGATCAGGACGGGGCGGCCGTGGTGTCCGCGTCGGCGTAGCGGCGGGCCAGGGCGGCGACCGCCTCGGCGACGGCGGCGCGCAGCGAGGGCGGGGCCAGCACCTCCGCGTCCGGGCCGAGCCGGAGCAGGTCGGAGACGGCCACCGGCGTGGACTCGACCGGGAGTCGGACCACCGCCCAGCCCTCCTGGTCGGGCGGGCCGGCCTGCCGGGCGGCCTCGGCGCCCGCCGTGCCGAACTGGGCGGGCAGCAGCCGCAGCGCGCGCGGGGAGACCCGGACGGTGGCCGTGTCCTGGTGCAGCATGCCCGTCAACTCGCGGGTGGTGGACGCCCAGTGCGCGGCGAGGTCGAAGTCCGGCGGGCGGGTGAAGTGCTGGTCGGCGACCTCGGCGGCCAGGATCCGGGAGACCCGGTAGGTGCGGACCGCGACGGCGGCCCCGGCGGGCGGCGCGGCGTCCCCGGGAGCCGGTGAGGTGCGGGTGGGGGCGGGCGGGACGCCCTCGGGGGCCGGCGCGGCGGATGCCAGCAGGTACCAGATGCCGCTCTTCAACACCAGTCCCAGCGGCTGCAGTTCGCGGTGCACCTCGCCGCGCCAGCGCCGGTAGTGCACGCGCAGGACCCGCTGCTCCCAGACCGCCTCGGCGACCCGGGCCAACTCCGGCACGGGGTCCGCGTCTCGGAACCAGGAGGCCGGATCGAGGTGGAAGCGCTCCTGCAACTGCCGTGTCCGGTCCGCGAGTTCGACGGGCAGTGCGGCCCGCACCTTCAACTGGGCGGTGGTCAGCACCGCGCCCAGGCCCAGCTCCTTCGCCGCGTCCGGCACCCCGGCGAGGAACAGCGCCCCGGCCTCGTCCCCCGTCAGTCCCGTCAGCCTGGTCCGGTAGCCGCCCACCAGCCGGTACCCGCCCGTCCGGCCGCGCTCGGCCAGCACCGGCACGCCCGCCGCGCCCAGCGCCTCCACGTCCCGGTGGACGGTGCGCACCGATACCTCCAGCTCGGCGGCGAGTTCGGCGGCCGTGCACAGACCCCGGTTCTGGAGCAGCAGGAGCAGGGCGAGGAGACGGTCGGCGCGCACCCCGCCATCATCGCGCAGACCGGCCGGAATACCTGACAAGAGGTGTCAGGTATGGCCGCCAGCCTTGGTGGTGCGGCGCACCCGGCGGGGCGCGACCGCAGGCCCTCGCTGCGCGGAACCGCCGCGCACCGGACGGAAGGACGGCGCCATGACCACCGCAGACACCACCGGCACCACCATCAGCACCATCACCGGCACCACCATCACCGGGAGCATCGGCTTCGCCGACTGGACGGAGCAGGAGGTGGCGTCGAGCGCGTCGGGCCCGCGCACCGCGCACGCCTCGGTCGCGAACACCTTCACCGGCGGCATCGAGGCGGTCCGCACCGCCTGCGACTACAGCATCGCCTACACCACCGGCCACGAAGGCGTGTTCACCGGCGTGGAACTGGTCACCGGCGGCATCGAGGGCCGCCACGGCACCTTCGTCCTGGAGCAGCGCGGTACCTTCGCGGCCGACGGCACCATCCACTGCGCCTTCACCGTCGTCCCGGGCAGCGGCACCGAGGAACTGGCGGGGCTCACCGGCACCGGCGAGTACGTCTGCCGCACCGACGCGGAGTCCATCCCCTACTCGTTCAGCTACCGGGTGCAGTGAGGGGGACCGGGGGAGGCGGCGCGGGAGGCGCCGGCAGGGGGAGGTTGCGCCAAGTCGCCGGTGGGGGGCGGTCCTCCCGTTAGGGTGGTCGGTGTCCGTACGGTGCAGTCCAGCGTGGTAGGAGAGTGCCTTGGCCACGGCCGCCAGCAGTGTTCTTCCCGAACTCGACGCCGGGGCGTTCGCCCGCTGGCGGGCCGGCGGCGGGCGGGTGGTCGATCTGCTGGGTGCAGTACGGGAGTTGGGGCCGGTCGCGGGGTTCCGGCTCGGGGACCGGCAGGTCGTGCTGGTGACCGGGGCGGGGCAGGTGCAGCAGGTGCTGGCGAAGCGCCCCGACACGTACGTGAAGCGCGGGCACCGGGTCAAGCCGCTGTTGGGCGGCGGGCTGCTGTGCGCGGCGGGTGAGCCGTGGCGGCGTCAACGCAAGCTGTTGCAGCCGCAGTTCACCGGGCGCGGCATCCGGACGTACGAGCCGCAGATCCGGGCCGCGGTGGCGGACACCGCCGAGCGCTGGCGGGTGGCCGCCGCGGCGGGGGAGGTGCGGGAGATCGACGCGGACCTGCGGCACTTCTCGCTGGACGTGATCTGGCGTTCGCTCACCGCCCACCCGCTGGACCCGGACACCCGCCGGCGGCTGGTCGCGGCCGGGGAGGGCTTCGCGGCGATCCCGGCGTTCGCGCCCGCCACCGGCGACACCGCGATCGACTTCCGGGAGGCCAACGAGCACGTCGACCGGGTCGCCGAGCGCGCGATCGCGCTGGCCGAGGAGGCCGAGGAGCCGGGGCTGGTCCAGGTGCTGCTCCGGGCCGCGGCCGAACTCCCGGACTACACCGAGCGCCTGGTGCGCGACGAGCTGATGACGCTGGTGGTGGCCGGGTACGAGACCACCGCCACCGCGCTCGGCTGGCTGTTCCTGCTGCTGGACGCGCACCCCGAGCAGCGGACCCGGGCGCTGGCCGCCGGACCGGCCGGTTCGGCCGAACGGGCGGCCGCGATCCGGGCGTTGATCGACGAGACGCTGCGGCTGTACCCCGTGGCCTGGCTGATGCCCCGGTACGCGGCCGAGCCGGACACGCTGGACGGCATCCCGATCGAGGCCGGGACGACGGTGCTGCTCTCCCCGTACCTGACCCACCGCGACCCCGGGCTGTGGCCCGACCCGGAGGAGTTCCGCCCGCAGCGCTTCCTGGACGCCGAGCGGCGCCCGGCGCCCGGCGCGTACCTCCCGTTCGGGCTCGGGCCGCGGGCCTGCCTGGGAGCGCAGTTCGCCGTCCGGGAGATGGCGCTGCTGCTGGAGGAACTGCTGCCCGCGTACCGGGTCGAGATCCGGGACGCCCCCGCCGGGGCCGGGTACGGACTCACGGTGCACCCCGACGGGCCGGTCCGGGCCGTGCTGCACGCCGAGACCGCGGACGCGGCCGAGACCGAGGTCGAGAACGAGGCAGTGGTGGCGGCGGCGGAGTAGCGCACGGGGCTGCGGGGCGGGGTGGTGGGACGGGGTTGTGGGGCGGGGGCTGCGGGACGGAGCCGGAAAACGGTTTGTCAGGGGGCCTGGCGAACCGTCAGGATCCGGTGCCGTGAGAGCCGCCGACCCGCATCCCGCCCGCGCCGAGCGCCCCGTCGCGCTGGTCACCGGCGTCGGCCGGACGGTCGGCATCGGTGCCGCCGTCGCCGAGCGCCTGGCCGCCTCCGGGTGGGACGTCGCCTACAGCTACTGGACGCCGTACGACACCCGGATGCCCTGGGGCGTCGAGGACGGGGCGGTGGCGGCCGTCGGCGCGGCGATCGGCGCGCACGGCGCGCGCCACCTCGCGGTGCCGGCCGACCTGGCGGACGGGGCGGAGCCCGCCCGGCTGTTCGACCGGGTCGAGGCCGGGCTCGGCCCGGTCACCGCGCTGGTGATGAGCCACGCCGAGTCCGTCGACTCCGGGCTGCTGGACACCACGGTGGAGAGCTTCGACCGGCACTTCGCGGTCAACGCCCGGGCGAGCTGGCTGCTGATCCGCGAGTTCGGCCTCCGCTTCACCGGCGCGTTCGGCACCGGCCGGATCGTCGCCCTGACCAGCGATCACACCGTCGGCAACCTCCCGTACGGCGCCAGCAAGGGCGCCCTCGACCGGATCACCCGCGCCGCCGCCCGCGAGCTCGCCCACCTCGGCGTGACGGCCAACGCGGTGGACCCGGGCCCCACCGACACCGGCTGGATGGACGAGGCCCTGCGCGCCGAGACGGTCGCCCGCACCCCGCTGGCCCGGCTCGGCACCCCGCAGGACGCCGCGCACCTGATCGACTTCCTCTGCTCCCCGCAGGGCCAGTGGATCAACGGCCAACTCCTCCAGAGCAGCGGCGGGTCGAAGTAGCGTCGAAGTGGCTGGTGGCCGGCCCCGGGTCAGTGGGCGACGGCGAGTTCGCCGCTGAGGCGGTCGTGCAGGGCGGCGCTGGGGTGGTTCAGGCCGGTGATCTCGACCTGCTTGCCGCGCTGGGCGTACTTGGCGCGGACGGTGTCGAGGGCGGCGACCGAGGAGGCGTCCCAGACGTGGGCGGCGGCCAGGTCGATGACGACCAGGTCGGGGTCGCCGGCGTAGTCGAAGCGGGTGGTCAGTTCGTCGGCGGAGGCGAAGAACAGGTCGCCGGTGACGGCGTAGACCACCCGGTCGCCGTCCGGGTCGGGGGTGGCGGTGACGTCGGCGTGCTGGGCGACCCGCCGGGCGAAGAGGGCCGCGGCGAGCAGTGAGCCGATCACGACGCCGATCGCCAGGTTGCCGGTGGCGACCACCACGACCACGGTCACCGCCGTGACGGCCGACTCGCCGACCGGGAGGCGGCGCAGCGTGGCCGGGGCGATCGAGTGCCAGTCGAAGGTGCCGAAGGAGACCATCACCATCACGGCCACCAGCGCGGCCATCGGAATCCGCGAGACCACCGGTCCGAAGACCAGGCAGAGCACCAGCAGGAACGTTCCGGCCAGGAAGGTCGACACCCGGGTCCGGGCGCCCGACACCTTCACGTTGATCATCGTCTGGCCGATCATCGCGCAGCCGCCCATCCCGCCGAACAGCCCGGTCACGATGTTGGCGACGCCCTGCCCGATCGATTCCCGGCGCTTGTCGGAACGGGTGTCGGTGATCTCGTCCACCAGCTTCGCCGTCATCAGCGACTCCATCAGCCCCACCAGCGCCATCCCCAGCGCGTACGGGGCGACGGTGGCCAGGGTGTCCACCGTGAACGGCACGTCCGGCAGGCCCGGCACCGGCAGCGAGGACGGCAGCGCGCCCTGGTCGCCGACCGTCGGCACCGCGACGCCCGCGCCCACCGTCACCAGCGTCAGCACCACGATCGACACCAGCGGCGCCGGCACCGCCCGGGTCAGCTTCGGGAACCACACCATCAGCGCCAGGGCGGCCGCCAGCAGCGGGTACACCGACCACGGGACGTGCGTCAGCTGCGGCAGCTGGGCCAGGAAGATCAGGATCGCCAGCGCGTTGACGAACCCGACCATCACCGCACGCGGCACGAACCGCATCAGCCGGGCCACGCCCAGCGCGCCCAGCACGATCTGGAACACCCCCGCCAGGATCACCGCCGCCACCAGGTAGCCGAGGCCGTGCTCCCGGTTCAGCGGGCCGATCACCAGCGCCACCGCGCCCGTCGCCGCCGAGATCATCGCCCGCCGGCCGCCCACCACCGAGACGGTCACCGCCATCGTCACCGACGCGAACAGGCCGATCTTCGGATCGACCCCGGCGATCACCGAGAACGAGATCGCCTCCGGGATCAGCGCCAGCGCGACCACCAGGCCGGCCAGCACCTCGGTGCGCCACACCTTCGGGTCGGAGCACCAGGCGGGCAGGCGGAGGGAGCGGGACAGGGCGGAGGAGGACAAGAGGCGGCAACCCGTCGTGGAGGGGGAGGGGAGAATGAAGGAGGGAGACCGAACTCTACCCTGACGTGAGGGTAGGGTTCGCCCGGTGGACGGAGGAAGGCGCAGCGTGGGCGAGGACGTGGACGTGGCCGGGACCGGGGCCGGGGTCGTGCGCGCGGACGAGGGCACGGACGGAAGCGCGGGCCCGGACCGGCACATGCAGATCGGCGAGGTCGCCACCCGCACCGAACTCTCCCTGCGCACCATCCGCCACTACGAGGAGACCGGCCTGGTCGTCCCGTCCGCCCGTTCCCGGGGCGGCTTCCGGCTCTACACCGAGCGCGACGTCGCCCGGCTGATGGTGATCCGCCGGATGAAACCGCTCGGCTTCACCCTCGACCGGATGCGCGAACTCCTCGACGCCACCGACCGCCTGGACGCCGACGGCCCCTACGGCGAAGGCGGCCGCCCCGCGCTGCTCGCCCTCGTCCGCACCTACGAACGCGCCGCCGCCGAACAGGTCGACCGCCTGCGCGTCCAACTCGCCCGCGCCGAGGACTTCGCGCACACCCTCCGCACCCGGCTGGACGAAGAACCCGGCACGTGACCGGCCCGCCCCCGGGAACCGCCCGTCGCGCCCGTCGGGTGGGGGTGGCGCCCCTCCGCCACGTCCACCGGGGCGACCCCCGGGGGCGGGCCCTCGACCGGGCGGACGAAGGCCGCCCAGCCGGCGGGGGCGAAGGCGAGGACGGGGGCCGCTCGGGTCCTCGGAGTTCCGGAGGTGGCAGGGGTGGGCGTCGTCAGCGCGCCGTGCTGTCCGACCGTGCGGGCGGCAGGTTCACCGGCGCGGTGTTCCGGGGCGACCCGGCCGTCCCCGGCACCCGGGCCGTTGCGGAACCGCTCCGGTAGGGGGCGCGGTCAGCGCGGGCCGGCGGGCCGGCGGGCCAGGTGTGGCGGGTGAGGGCGGCGGCGCCGATGAGTCCGGCGTCGGTGCCGAGGTGGGCGGGGTGCAGGGTGAGGTGGCGGGTGAAGGAGAGGGTCGCGTAGTCGGCGAGGTGGCGGGTGAGCGGGTCGAAGAGGAGCGGGCCGGCCTGGGCGACGCCGCCGCCGACGACGGCGGCGTCGAGCTCGACCAGGGTGGCGGTGGCGGCGATGCCGGCGGCGAGGGCGCGGGCGGCGTGGTCGAAGGCGGCCAGGGCGAGCGGGTCGCCGGTGCGGGCGGCGCGGGCGACGGCACCGGCGTCGGCGTCCTGGCCGGGGCCGGGGGTCCAGCCGAGTTCGGCGGCGGTGCGGGCGATGGCGGTGCCGGAGGCGAGCGTCTCGACGCAGCCGCGGGAGCCGCAGGGGCAGCGGCGGCCGTTGTAGTCGATGGTGATGTGGCCGAGGTGCCCGGCGTTGCCGGTGGTGCCGGTGTGCAGGGCGTTGTCGAGGACGAGTCCGGCGCCGACGCCGGTGGAGACGACCAGGCAGAGCACGTTGCGGTAGGGGCGGGCGGCGCCCCGCCAGTGCTCGGCGGCGGTCATGGCGAGCGCGTCGCCGCCGAGGGCGAGCGGCAGGTGGCGGGCGGCGGGGTGTTCGGCGACCTGGTCGAGCAGCGGGAACTCCCGCCAGCCGGGGATGTTGACGGGGCTGACGGTGCCGCGGGCGGTGTCGACCGGGCCGGCGCTGCCGATGCCGAGGGCCTGGACCCGGTGCCAGTCCGGGTGGCGGGCGAGGTCGTCGAGGACGTGGTCGACGGCGGTCATCAGCTCGTGCCGGTCGCCGTCGGCGGGGGTGGGCACCTGGAGGCGGTGGTGCAGGGTGCCGCGGGTGTCGACCAGCCCGCCGGCGATCTTGGTGCCGCCGATGTCGAGGGCCGCGATCAGCGGCCCGTCGACCGGTCCGGGGGCGGGAGCGCCGTCCGGTGCGGACCCGTGGGAGCCGGGGGCGACGGCGGTACCGGCCGTTTCGTAACTCATCGTGACGTCTCCGCAGGTGTGGCAGGGGAGCGCCGTGGTGCTGGGCAGGGCGCTGCCGGGTCGTACCCGGTGATTCTGACGCGATCTGACAACGTTGTCCAGCGCCCTCGGTCGCGGTCCGGTGCCTCCGGTACCGAGCGGCCCGGGAGGCCGGTCACCCCCGCCCGACTGCCGCTTCGCCGGTGCCGCTCACTGCCTGTAGCTGCGGTGACAGGGGCGGTGGCGGCGGTGCCGGGCGGACGGCCGGACCTCGGGCGTGCCGGGGCCCGCCGGGCCTGCCGGGCCCGCACTATCCTCCCTGGCATGACCAGCAGCCCTGCCAGCAGCCCTCGCGGTGCCCGCCCGACCATGAAGGACGTCGCGGCGGCGGCCGGGGTCGGGCTGAAAACGGTCTCCCGGGTGGTGAACGGCGAGAGCGGGGTGACGCCCGAGATGGCCGCCCGGGTGCGGACCGCGATCGAGACGCTCGGCTTCCGGCGCAACGACAGCGCCCGGCTGCTGCGCACCGGCCGGACGGCGAGCGTCGCCCTGCTGCTGGAGGACATCAGCGACCCGTTCTCCTCCGCGCTCTCCCGCTCCGTCGAACAGGTCGCGGCGGCCGAGGGCTGCCTGCTGTTCACCGGCTCCAGCGCCGAGGACCCTTCGCGCGAACGGGAGTTGGCGCTGGCGTTCTGCGCCCGGCGGGTGGACGGGCTGATCGTCGTCCCGGCCGGGGACGACCACCGCTACCTGCTGCCCGAGATCGAGTCCGGCACCCCCGTGGTCTTCCTGGACCGCCCCGGCAGCCGCATCGACGCCGACGCCGTACTCAGCGACAACGCGGGCGGCGCGCAGGCCGGCACCGCGCACCTGATCGCCCACGGCCACCGCCGGATCGGCTTCGTCGGCGACCTCCCGTCCATCCACACCGCCGCCGAACGCCTGCGCGGCTACCGCGCGGCGATGGCCGCCGCCGGACTGCCCGTCGACGAACGCTGGGTCGACTGCGGCCCCACCGACCGGGCCCGGGTCGCCGCCGCCGTGCACCGCCTCACCACCGGCCCCGACGCCGTCACCGCCCTGTTCACCGCCAACAACCGCGTCACCCTCGTCGCCCTGCACCGGCTCCCGGCCGCCCGCCGCCCCGCCCTGGTCGGCTTCGACGACCTCGAACTCGCCGACCTGCTCACCCCCGGCCTCACCGTCGTCGCCCAGGACCCGGTCGCCCTCGGGGCCCTCGCCGCCCGCCGTCTCTTCGACCGCCTCACCGGCGACACCACCCCGCCCGCCCGCCTCGAACTCCCCACCCTCCTCGTCCCGCGCGGCTCCGGCGAGACCCCGCCGCCGGACTGAGCCCGGCGGCGGGCGGTGGTGCGGTCAGTTCCGGAGGGCCAGCTCCAGCCAGTGCCGCCGGTCCTCGCCGATGCGGTGCGGGGGGAGGCCGGTGATCCAGGCGGCGACCTCGGGGCCGACCGGCAGGTCGCGGTGGAAGCCGAGGCGCAGGTCGGGGAGTTCGCCGTAGGCCAGCCACCGGTCGAGGGTGTCGGCGAGGTGGCGGTTCGCGGTGGCGGTGGGGGTCTCGGCCCAGGTGCGCAGCCAGGGGGTGACCGTCCCGGTGGCGACGGCGAGGGTGCCCAGCACCTCGGCGGCGTCCGCGCCCGGGTCGGCCAGGGCCGCGGGCCACCAGGCGTCCAGGACCTCCCGGACGAGTTCGGCGCGGTGCCAGTCCGGCCAGCCGGCGGCGACCAGGCGGTCGGCGACCAGCGGGCCGTCGACGGCCAGCGTGCCGGTGGTCAACTGGCGCAGGATGCGCGGGGCGAGGCGCCGGTAGAGGGTCGGGAAGTCCGTCCAGTGGTCGGGGCTCTTCGCGGCCACCGAGTGCAGCAGACCGTTCGGAACCAGGGCCGGCGGACCGGCCAGGGCCGCCAACTGCCCGGCGGTGTAGCAGTGTTCGCAGCCGCCGACCGCCGGTCCGGGGCGGGCGGTGCGGTCGAGGGCGTCCAGGGCGTGGTGCAGGCGCTGTTGCGCGGTCGTCATGCCGGTCCCTGCCGAGGGGTACTCCGCCGGGGCGTCCGGCGAAGAGGGCGACGCTACCAGCAGCCGCCCCACCGTGGCGCGGCGGGGACCTGACGACGCGGTGACCTGACGACGCGGTGGCCCGCAGGCGGCCGGTGCGGAGCGGGACGCGGGGGAGTGCGGGGCCCCGGCCGGGGTGGGGTGGGCCCGGCCGGGGCGGTGGGGCGGTTCAGTCGCGGGGCGGGCGGGTGGCGGTGTCGAGGTAGAAGGCGTCGATGCTCTGCACCGCCTGCTCGAACTCCGCCAGGTTGACCGGCTTGGTGACGTAGGCGTTGGCGTGGCTGCTGTACGCGCCGGTGACGTCGTCGGGGGCCGCGGAGGTGGTGAGGACCACGACCGGGATGGTGCGCAGGTCCTCGTCGGACTTGAGGACCCGGAGCAGGTCGCGGCCGTTCATCCGGGGCATGTTGAGGTCCAGGACGATCAGGTCGGGTCGGACGGTGCCCGGGTCGCGCAGGTGCTCCAGCGCGGCGAGGCCGTCGGTGACCTGGACGAGGTTCCGGGTGCCACGCTCGGTCAGCGCCTCTTCGATGAGCATGGCGTCGGCGACGTCGTCCTCGACCAGCAACACGTCGAAGGCACGGGCGGGGCTGGTCATGGTCGGGGTCTCCGTAGGTGCTTCGTCGGAATGGTCGTAGAGGCCGGGCCAGCGCTGCCGGGCCCCCTGGCGGGTCATGCCGCATGCGGAGCCGAGTTGGGGGTAACCGGCCCCTGCCCTGGCAGCGGTCGCCGCCGCGTCCCGCTGGAGGCGTTCCGCGGCCTGCTGGAGCTGGTTCAGGACGTGCAGCGTGCTGAGGGCCTGCCTCAGCTCGCCGCCGTTCTCCTGGAGCAGCTCGGCGACCAGGCGCCGTGCCAGCCGCGCCACCGCGGCGTCCGCGATCGCGGCCGTCTCCTGAGGGGTGGAGCGGAGCACGAAGTTCTTGCCAGGCATGGTCGAAACAATAGGCCCTGATTTCACCCCTCGACAACAACGCTTGTCGAACAGCCTCTACAGTGTGCTGCGCCGCCCTTCCGGGTCGGCCTTTCCCGGAGGGGCTCACACCATGCACGACGACCGCAGGCCGACTCGCGGACGCTCGCTGTCCACGTGGACGACCAGGCGCTGGCTGCGGGTGGGTGCCGCGCTCTCCCTGGCCGTCCTGGCACTGCTGGGTGTCGCGGGGTTCTGGGCGCTGGAGCGCACCCAGGACATCAGCACGAACCTGGTGGACACCCGCTCGCCCGCCATGTCCACCGCGTTCCGCCTGGAATCGGTGCTGCTCAACCAGGAGACCGGCATCCGCGGCTACGCCCTCAGCGGCAACCCGGAGCTCCTCCAGCCCTACCGGCAGGGCCTGATCGACCAGAAGACCCACACCGACACCCTGCTCGGCCTCCTGCACGGCAACGACTCCGGGCTCGCCGACCTCGCCGCGGTCCAGGCCGCGGTCGGCCAGTGGCAGCAGCAGATCGCCGAGCCGATCGCCGCCGCGCCCCCCGGCGAGCCCGTGCCGCAGGCCGCCGCCTCGGCCGACGCGGGCAAGGCCGCGTTCGACCGCATCCGGGTCCAACTGACCCGCCAGCAGGACCACCTGCGGGCCGACCGCGCCGCCGCCCGGGCCGACCTGCTGGCCACCACCCGGGTCCGGAACTGGGTCTTCACCGCGATCGCGGCCGTCATCGCCGTGCTGACCGTGCTGGTCTTCGAGGGGCTGCGCCGCGGCATCACCGACCCGCTGGAGCGGCTCGGCGCGGACGCCCGCCGGATCGCCGCGGGTGACTTCGATCACTCCATCGTCGGCAACGGCCCCGCCGACCTGCGCCGCCTCAGCGCCGAGATCGACTCCATGCGCCGACGGCTGGTGCGGGAGCTGGCCTTCACCGAGCAGGCCCGCCTGCGCCTGGACGCGCAGGCCGCCGACCTCCAGCGCTCCAACGCCGAGTTGGAGCAGTTCGCCTACGTCGCCTCGCACGACCTCCAGGAGCCGCTGCGCAAGGTCTCCAGCTTCACCCAGCTGCTCCAGCGCCGCTACGGCGGCCAACTCGACGCCCGGGCGGACCAGTACATCGACTTCGCGGTCGACGGCGCCAACCGCATGCAGGTCCTGATCAACGACCTGCTGGACTTCTCCCGGGTCGGCCGGGTGCACCGCAACCACCAGGACGTCGACCTGGAGAAGGTGCTGGAGCGCACCCTGGACGTGCTCAGCGACAACATCGCGGAGTCGGGCGCGGAGATCACCCACGACCCGCTCCCCACCCTGTTCGCCGACCTCACCCAGATGGGGATGCTCTGGCAGAACCTGATCGGCAACGCCGTCAAGTTCCGCCGCCCCGGCACCGCCCCGCGCATCCACGTCTCGGCCGAACGCGACGGCGAGCTGTGGCACTTCGCCGTCACCGACAACGGCATCGGCATCCCCCCGGAGTTCGCCGTCAAGGTCTTCGTGATCTTCCAGCGCCTGCACACCAAGGACGCCTACGCGGGCAGCGGCATCGGCCTGGCCATGTGCAAGAAGATCGTCGAGTTCCACGGCGGGACGATCGCCGTCGACCCGTACCACCGCGAGGGCGCCCGGATCACCTTCACCCTCTCCCCGGAGCCGCCCGCGGCCCCCGCCGGGACGGAGGACCCCGACGCGGCGGAGCTCCCCGCCGTCCCCGCCGCGTACCCGGCCGTCCCCGCGACGTACCCCGCCGCCGGGACGCACGCCCCCGCCGGGACGCGCACCCCCGCCGGGACGGAGACCGCCGCCGCGACGGACCCCGCCGACGCCGAACCAGGGCGGGAAGCGCGATGACGTCCACCGTCACCAGCCCGCCCCGCAGCGCCTCCGGCGAACCGGCCTACCACGTCCTGCTGATCGAGGACGACGAGGCGGACGCCATCCTGGTCGAGGAGCTCCTGCACGACACCGGGATGCCCTTCGAACTCACCGTCCGCACCAGCCTCGCCGCCGCCCGGGCCGTCCTGGCCGAGCAGCGGACCGACTGCATCCTGCTCGACCTGCACCTGCCCGACGTCTCCGGCACCGCCGCCGTCACCGCCGTCCGCGAACTCGCGCCGCACAGCGCCGTCATCGTCCTCACCGGCCTGTCCGAGGACCGGGCCGGCACCGAGGCGATGGCCGCCGGCGCCCAGGACTACCTGGTCAAGGGCAAGGTCGAGGCCGAACTGCTGCGCCGCTCGCTGCGCTACGCCGTCTACCGCAGCCGCACCGAGCGCGCCAGCATCCAGGCCGAGGCCGGCCGGCTGCGCGCCGAGGAGAACGCCCGGCTGGAGCGCGGCCTGCTCCCGCCGCCGATCCTGGGCACCTCCAAGGTCGAGGTGACCAGCCGCTACCTGCCCGGCGCCCCCATGGCGTTGCTCGGCGGCGACTTCCTCGACGTGGTCGAGGGCGACGACGGCCTGCTGCACGCCGTCGTCGGCGACGTCAGCGGGCACGGCCGGGACGCCGCGGCCCTCGGCGTCCTGCTCCGGATCGCCTGGCGCTCGCTGATCCTCGGCGGCCACCGGGGCGAGGACCTGCTGCACCTGATGGAACGGGTGCTGGTCGCCGAACGCGACAACACCTCGCTCTTCGCCACCTGCACCCTGCTCACCCTGGACCAGGAGAACCGCACCGCGACGCTCCACCTGGCCGGCCACCACGAACCCCTGCTCACCACCGCCGAAGGCACCCGGGAGCTGACCGCCGCCCACGGCATCGCCCTCGGCATCCTGCCGGGGCTGCGGCAGTGGCCGCACACCACCGTCCCGCTCCCCGACAGCGGCTCCCTGACCATCTACACCGACGGGCTGGTCGAGGGGTACAACGGCGTCACCGGAGCGCGGCTCCAGGTCGACGGACTCCTCGCCCTGATCGGCAGCACCGCCGCCGGCCCGGCCGACCCCGCCGACCCGGCCGCCCGGATCGACCGGCTCATCGAACAGGCCCAGACCCTGAACGCCGGCCGGCACACCGACGACCTCGCCGTCCTCCACCTCGCCTGGGGCAGCGACCACTGACCGGGCCGCCGCGACCACTGGCCGGGGCGCGGCGGCGGGTCGTCCTCCGTGCGGACGCGGGACCGGCCCCGGCCCCGGCCCGGGCGCGGGGACGGCGCGGATGCGGCCCCGGCCCGGGTGCGCGGGGCTCCGGGCTGTGCCTTGAATGGTCGAGGTGACGCCGTCCCGCCGACCCCGGCCGGACCGGCGCACCCGACCCACCCCTCCCGCCAGGACCGGCCGACCGGCGCCGCCTGGCCCCGGATCGGAGACACTCATGCCTGTTTGCACGACCCGCGACGGTGTGGAGATCTTTTACAAGGACTGGGGGAACGGCCGACCGGTCGTCTTCATCCACGGCTGGCCGCTGAACGGCGACGCCTGGCAGGACCAGCTGAAGGCCGTCGCCGACGCGGGCTTCCGCGCCATCGCCCACGACCGGCGCGGCCACGGCCGCTCCACCCCGGTGTACGACGGCTACGACTTCGACACCTTCGCCGACGACCTGAACGACCTGCTCACCAGCCTCGACCTGCGCGACGTCACGCTGGTGGCGCACTCGATGGGCGGCGGCGAGCTGGCCCGCTACATCGGCCGGCACGGCACCGACCGGGTCCGCTCCGCGGTGCTGCTCTCCGCGATCCCGCCGCTGATGCTCCAGGGCCCCGACAACCCCGAGGGCGTCCCGCAGTCCGTCTTCGACGGCATCAAGGCGGGCATCCTCAAGGAGCGCTCGCAGTTCTGGAAGGACACCGCGGTCGGCTTCTTCTCCGCCGACCGGCCCGGCAGCAAGGCCACCGAGGGCAACAAGGACGCCTTCTGGTACATGGCCATGGCCGAGACCATCGAGGGTGGCGTCGCCTGCGTGGACGCGTTCGCGCACACCGACTTCCACGAGGACCTGAAGAAGTTCGACGTCCCGCTGCTGGTCGTCCACGGCGACGACGACCAGGTCGTCCCGATCGACGCCACCGGCCGCAGGACCGCCGAACTCGTCCCCGGCGCCGTCCTCAAGGTCTACGAGGGCGGCTCGCACGGCATCGCGCTGGTGCCCGGCGACAAGGAGCGGTTCAACCGGGACCTGCTCGACTTCCTCAGGTCCTGACGCCCGGCTCCTCGGGTCCGGACGCCGGGTTCCTCGGGTCCTGGTGTCCGGCCCTGGCGTCAGTGCCTGGTGCCGGGCCGTCCAGGCCGTCCAGCAGGGCGAGCTGCTCGGCGGTCAGGCGCAGCGCCCCGGCGTCGAGGTTCTCGGCCAGGTGGGCGGGGTTCGAGGTGCCGGGGATGGCCAGTACGTGCGGGCCGCGGTGCAGCGTCCAGGCGAGGCGGACCTGGGCGGGGGTGGCGCCGTGCGCGGCGGCGACGGCGTGCACTCGGGCGTCCCGCTCGGCGGCGGGCGCGCCCTCCCGGGCCCGGCCGGAGATGGCGAAGAACGGGACGAAGGCGATGCCCAGGCCGCGGCACAGGTCGAGCAGCCCGTTGTCGTCGGCCAGCCGGCGGTCCAGGCCGTAGGAGTTCTGCACGCACACCACGGGGGCGATCGCCCGGGCCTGGTGGACGTGCTCGGGGCGGGCGTTGGACAGGCCCAGGTGCCGGATCAGCCCGGCCCGCCGCAGGTCGGCGAGCGCGCCGAAGTGCTCGGCGACGGACTCCGCGTCCGGCCCGTTGCGGCGCAGGTTGACCAGGTCGAGGTGGTCGGTGCCGAGCTGGCGCAGGTTCTCCTCGACCTGGGCGCGCAGCTGCTCGGGCCGGGCCATGGTGTACCAGGCGCCGTCGGGGGTGCGGCCGGGGCCGACCTTGGTGGCCACGGTGATCCGGTCGGCGCCGGGCCAGGTGGCGAGTGCCCGGCCGATCAGCCCGTTCGCGGAGCGCAGCGGCGAGAAGTAGAACGCGGCGGTGTCGACGTGGTCCACGCCGTGCTCGAACGCGGTGTGCAGCAGCCGGACGGCGGCCGCCCGGTCGATCGGCGGCCCGTCGGAGTTGCCGTGCATCCCGTTGCCGGTCAGCCGCATCGCGCCGTAGCCGAGCCGGTTCACCCGCCGGTCGCCGAGCTGCCAGTCGCCCGCCGCCGAGGCGTGCGCGGTCATGTCGTCCCCCTGTCGTCGGTGTGCCGCGGCCGGTGCCACGGCGGTCAGGTGACGGAGTATGGGCCCGCGCCGGAGGGCCGCGACAGGGCCGCAGGCGTTGAGTGATCTCACATTCGGGACGGGAACGAACGGCTCGGCGCGCCGCGTTGGATCCGGTGTACGGCACCTGCGGGGGAGGCGGCCGGGCCGGGGCCGGGAGGAGGCACTCGGCGCGGGGTGCGGGAGCGGATAGGCTGACCCGGCCGGTTCTTTGCCGAAATTTTCCTGTGTGCCGTACGACTGTGCCGTGCGACGTGTCGACGGCCCCTGTCCTGCCCAGACGGAGGTACTCCGCCTTGCACGTCGACCAATGGATCAACGACGTCCCACCGACCCTGGTGTACGCGATCATCGGCCTGATCATCGGTCTGGAGAGCCTGGGCATCCCGCTGCCCGGCGAGATCGCCCTGGTCACCGCCGCGCTGCTGGCCGCCAAGGGCACGGTCAGCCCGTGGGGCGTGGCGCTCTGCGCGATCGCGGGCGCGATCATCGGCGACTCGATCGGCTACGCGATCGGGCGCAAGGGCGGCCGACCGCTGTTCGACCGGCTGGGCCGGAGGTTCCCCAAGCACTTCGGGCCCGACCACCTGGCCACCGCCGAGCGGCAGTTCCAGCGCTGGGGCATGTGGGCGGTGTTCTTCGGCCGGTTCGTCGCCCTGCTGCGGATCTTCGCGGGCCCGCTGGCCGGCACCCTGCGGATGCCGTACTGGAAGTTCCTGACCGCCAACGTGCTAGGCGGCGTGGTCTGGGCGGGCGGCACCACGCTGCTGGTCTACCAGGTCGGCAAGGTCGCCGAGAAGTACCTCCAGGGCGCCTCGTACATCGGGCTCGGCGCGGCCGTGCTGTTCGGCGCCGGGTCGGCGCTGGTGCTCAAGCGGAAGGCGAAGAAGTCCCGCGCCGAGCACCCGGAGCAGTCCGGCGGCAAGAGCGGCGAACCGCTCGCCGAGACCTTCGCCGAGGCCACCGACTGACCCCCCCGCCGACCCCGCACCCCACCGGGGCCGCCGCACTCCACCGGGGCCGCCGCACCCCCTCGCCGGGCGCGGCGGCCCCGGCGTGTTCCGGGACGTGCGGAGGCCGGGGCCGGGACGCGGCGGAGTAGGGTCGCACCCGCGAGCCGATCACGGCCCGGTCACGGCCCGATCCCGGAGGTGGGGAAGAGCATGCAGCAGAACGACCCGCAGGTGTGGACCGCGGTGGACGCGTACGCCCAGGAGCGGCTGATCGGACCGGACGAGGTGCTGGACGCGGCGCTCGCGGCGGCCGACGAGGCCGGGCTGCCGCAGATCGCGGTGGCCGCCAACCAGGGCAAGCTGCTGCACCTGCTGGCCCTGACCCGGGGCGCCCGGCGCATCCTGGAGATCGGCACGCTGGCCGGCTACAGCACCATCTGGCTCGCCCGCGCCCTGCCCGCCGGCGGCACCCTGACCACCCTGGAGATCGACCCGGCGCACGCCGCCGTGGCCACCGCCAACCTGGACCGGGCCGGCCTGGCCGACCGGGTCGAGGTCCGGGTCGGCCCGGCCCGCGACAGCCTGGCGCAGCTGATCGACCAGGGCGCCGGACCGTACGACTTCTTCTTCATCGACGCCGACAAGGCCAACATCCCGCACTACGTCGAGGCCGCCCTGGCCCTGGCCCGGCCCGGCGCGGTGATGGTGGTCGACAACGTGGTGCGCGGCGGGAGGCTCGCCGACCCCGACAGCACGGACGAGGCGGTGCGCGGCGTGCGGCGGATGCACGAGCTGCTGGCGGGCGACAGGCGGCTGGACGCCACCACCGTGCAGACCGTCGGGACCAAGGGGTACGACGGGTTCACCCTGATCCGGGTCGCCGACGCCGCAGTGGAAGACTGAGCACCATGCGCATCGGACTCCTCGGCACCGGCCCCTGGGCGGGCTTCGTGCACGCCCCCGCCCTCGCCGCCCATCCCGACGTCACCTTCGCCGGACTCTGGGGCCGCCGCCCCGAGGCCGCCGCCGAACTCGCCGCCGTGCACGGCGTCCCGACCCACCCGACGGTGGACGCCCTGCTGGCCGACGTCGACGCGGTCGCGATCGCCCTCCCGCCGGACGTGCAGGCCGAGTACGCGGTCCGGGCCGCGCAGGCCGGCAAGCACCTGCTGCTCGACAAGCCGGTCGCCGCGACGGTCGACGCCGCCCGCGCCGTCGAGGACGCGGTGGCCGCGTCCGGCGTCGCCTCGGTGGTCTTCTTCACCACCCGGTTCGGCACCGTCCAGGAGGAGTGGATCACCGAACAGGCCGCCCAGGACGGCTGGTTCACCGCCCACTGCCACTGGATCGGCTCGGTCTTCACCACCGACAGCCCCTACGCCGCCTCCCCCTGGCGCCAGCAGAAGGGCGCGCTCTGGGACGTCGGCCCGCACGCCCTGTCCGTCCTGCTGCCCGTCCTCGGCGAGGTCGACCGGCTGACCGCCGCCCCCGGCCCGGGCGACACCACCCACCTGGTGCTCCGCCACCGCGGCGGCGCCTCCAGCACCGTCGCCCTCAGCCTGACCGCCCCGCCCGCCGCCTCCGCCCACGGCGTCGCGGTCGAACTGCGCGGCACCTCCGGCGTCACCACCCTCCCGCACCGCGACGAACACCCCACCGCCGCCTTCGCCCGCGCCCTGGACGCCCTCCTCACCGCGGCGAAGACCGGCGACCCGCACCCCTGCGACATCGGCTTCGGCCGCCAGGTGGTGGAGGTCCTGGCCACCGCGGAGGAACAACTGCTGCGCGGCGGAAGCTAGTCGACGGGTCCGACGGGGGAGCACTCCGGAGTCACCGCGACTCGGAGCGCTCCCCCGCCGCCTGCGCCGGGGCGTCCGCGGTGCCCGCGGTGCTCGGGCTTTCCGTGGTGTCCGTGCTTTCCGGGGGCCCGGTGCGCGGGACGGGCACGTTCCGGGCCGGACGGGTCGACTGAGGTCGGGTCAGGGGTCGGTGGGGCGGCGGTCGGCGGGGCGGCGGGGTGGGATCGGGGTGGCGGGGAAGTCGCGCGGGCCGGTCCAGAGGGCGGGGACGGCGTCCGCGCGGCGGGCCAGTTCGTAGGCGACGGCCTCGTAGTTGACCCGCCAGCCGCGGAAGTGCGGCCAGGCTTCGGCGACCGTCCGCTCCAGGGGCATGCCCGACGCGGCGACCAGGGCCGCCGCGGCGTCGAACTCGGCGTACGTCAGCCGGATCTGTCCGTCCGGGTCCGGGTCCGGGTCGAACGGGATGCGCAGCGCCGTGGCGATGTCGCGCAGCGCGGTGAACCCGGCGCGCAGCAGCAGGCGGGCCTCGGGCGGGGCGGAGCGCGGGGCGAGCGCCAGTTGCAGCGCGGCCGCGTCCATCACCGCGATCAGGCCGACCACCCAGCTGCGGTACGGCTGCGGGGAGCGGAACGAGATCAGCACCGGGTAGTTGGAGTGGCCCTCGCCGAGGTCGGCGGCCAGCCGCTCCCAGTCCCGGTACAGCTGCGGCAGCCCGCTCTCGGTGCGCACCAGCGCCTGCCGGGCCAGCAGTTCCGGCCCCCAGGCCGGCTCGCCCGCCCGGGACTGCAGCAGCGTCACCTCCAACTCCCGCCGGTTGTAGGCCCCGTAGAGCGTCGGCAGGTAGGCGATCAGCAGTGCGATGATCAGCGGGCCGTTGGCCGCCGCCAGGAAGTCGATCACCGACAGGTGCAGCCGGTCGCCGCTGGCGAAACCCAGCGTGAACAGGCTCGACCCGGCCTCCCGGAACGCCACCCGCCACGGCAGCCCGGACGTCCCCCGCAGCAGCAGGGTGTACGCGAGCAGCGTGGACGCCAGCCAGCAGCCCAGCATTCCCAGCAGGACCAGCGGCGCCAGCCAGGTCTGCGCCCGGTCGATCGCCCGGTAGCCGCCGAACGGCGCCGCGACCGTCCGCAGCACCCGGCGCAGCACCGACCACAGCCGGATCACCAGGGCCGAGTACAGCCCGCGCGGCACCACCAGGGTCCGCAGGATGCCGGCCGCCGTCGTCAGCAGCAGCGCCGTCCCGGCCACCGTGAAGATCACTCTCATGCGGTCATTGTGGCGGCAGCCCGACCGCCGGAGGACGCGGCCCTGCCGGGGCGGGCGGTCGGGCGCGGCGTGAAAGCATCGGGGGGAACGCCGTCCGCCCGTCCGTCTGCCATCCGTCCGTCCGTGCCGCTGCGAGAGAGCCGAGCCCGCCCGTGCCGAACGTCCCGAACCCCACGGACGTCCCGAACCCTCCGGACGTCCCGAACCTCCCCGACGCGCCCGTGGTCCGGATCGACGTGCCCGGGTCCTTCGCCCGGGGCGTCTTCCACGAGCGCCACCCGGTGCTGATCCGGCAGGTGCTGGACGCGCTGCCGTACGGGCCGGCGCAGCAGGAGCGGCTGGCGGCGCTGCTCGCGCAGAGCACCGGCGGCGGCGTGCTGGAACCGCCGGACGGGGACGACCCGGACGCGGCGCGGTGGCGGGAGTGGGGCGCCGGGCTGTGGGGGAGGCGGTGGGACGAGGCGCCGTTCCTGTGGGCCGAGACCTACTTCTACCGCCGACTGCTGGACGCCACCGGCTACTTCCGGCCCGGCCCCTGGCGGGGCGTCGACCCGTTCGCCCCGGTCAAGGCCGCCGAGCTGGCCGGCCCGGCGGTGGCCGGGGAACTGGCCGCGCTGGACGCCGCCGAGCCGTCGCGGCAGGCGCTGCTCTCCGCCGCGCTCTGGGGCAACCGCGCCGACCTCGGCTTCCGGCTCACGGCCGGGGACGACGGGACGTCCGCCGCCGCGCTGGTCGCCGACGACAGCGCGGCGCTCTGGTCGGTGCTCGAACACGGCCGGGGCGGGCGGGTCGACCTCGTCGCCGACAACGCCGGACGCGAACTCCTCCCCGACCTGGTCCTGATCGACCACCTGCTCACCTCCGGCCTGGCCGGACGCGTCACCCTGCACGTCAAACCCCAGCCCCACTTCGTCTCGGACGCCACCACCGCCGACACCCTGGCCGCCCTCACCCGGCTGCGCACCGCCCCCGGGCGAGCCGCCGCCGCGATCGGCGAGCGGCTGTGGCGGGCGATGGGCGCGGGCACCCTGACGATCGGCGCCCACCCGTTCTTCTGCGCCCCGCTGCCCTTCGACGCGATGCCCGCCGACCTGCGGGACGGACTCTCCGGCGCCACCCTGACCATCCTCAAGGGCGACCTCAACCACCGCCGCCTGGTGGGCGACCGCCACTGGCCCCCCACCACCCCCTTCGCCGCCCTGACCGCCCACTTCCCGACCCCCGTCGCCACCCTCCGCACCCTCAAGTCCGACGTCGCCGTCGGCCTAGCCCCCGACCTCCCGCCCCGCCTCGACGCCACCGGCACCCCGTGGCGCACGGACGGGCGGCACGCGCTGATCCAGGTCCGCCGCTAGGAGGCTCCCGCCGGCCCGGCAGCCCCGTCGGCTTCGAGCGGGGCGGTGTCCTTCGGGCCGCGCAGGACGACGTGGACGAGCAGGGCGCCCATCACGGCGGTGCCGATCCACATGGTCTGCTGCCAGCCGTCGACGAAGGACTGCCGGGCGGCGTGGACCAGGGCCTGGGCGTGGTCGCCGGTCGCGGGGGCGGCCTCGACGGCGTTGGCGATGCCCTCGCGGGCGGTGTCGGCGGCGTCCGGGGGGATGCCGTCGAGCCGGGTGCCGATGGCGCTGCGGTAGCCGGTGGCCAGGAGCGCGCCGAGCACCGCCACCCCGAGGGCGGTGCCGAACTCGCGGGTGACGTCGTTGAGCGCGGAGGCCACGCCCTGCGCGGCGCGGGGCAGGGAGCCGGTGATGGCCTCGGTGGAGGGCGTCATCGACAGACCCATGCCGGCGCCCATGGCGAGCAGGCCGGCCAGGACGGACGGGTACCCGCCGTCGACGGACACGAACAGCGCCATCAGGGCCAGGCCGAGGGCGGCCAGGGCGACGCCGACGGCCGTGGTGGAGCGGGCGCCGATCCTGGCGGCCATCCTGGGCGCCAGGCCGGAGGCCGCCATCATCAGGACGGCCATCGGCATCATGGCCAGCGTCGACAGCAGCCCGGACCAGCCGAGCACGGCCTGGAAGAACGGGAAGAGGACGACGGCGATGCCCGCCTGGACGCCGAAGACGACGAGGAGGGTGAGGGAGCCGCCGGCCAGGCCGCGCTCGCGGAAGAGGCGCACGTCCAGCAGCGCGGCGTCCCGGCGGTGCAGCTCCCAGGCCACGAAGGCGACGGCTGCGGCGAGGCCGACGGCCAGGCCGACCAGGGTGACGGGGACGGTCCAGCCGCGTTCGGGGCCTTCCTGGAGGGCGAAGACGAGACCGGTCACGGCGACGACGGAGAGCAGCGCACCGACGGTGTCGAAGGAACGGGGGGCGCGTTCGCGGGAGTCGGGCACCGACTTCAGCGTCATCGCCAGCGCGGCGACGACCAGCGCCACGGGCAGCACGAACAGCAGGCGCCAGTCGGCCACGTCGACCAGCAGGGCGGACAGGAACATGCCCAGGACGCCGCCGCCTCCGGCGACACCGGTCCACACGCCGACGGCCCTGCCGCGCTGCTCCGCGGGGAAGGTGGAGGTGATGACGGCCAGCGTGATCGGCATGATCATCGCGGCGCCGGTCCCGGCCGCCACCCGGGCACCGATCATCACCGCGGCCGAACCGGCGAGGCCGGCCACCGCGCTGGCGGCGCCGAAGACCAGCAGTCCGGCGATCAGCACGGGTCTGCGGCCCAGCCGGTCGCCGACGGCGCCGAGCGGCAGCAGCAGCGCGGCCAGGGCGAGGGTGTAGATGTTGATGATCCACAGGACGGTGGTCTGCGAGGCGCCGAACTCGACGGCCAGGTGGGTCTGGGCGACGTTCAGCCCGGACACCGAGGCGACGACGGCCATCAGCGCGAGCGAGACGGCGAGGAGGACCGCGCGCAGCTGACGCGCGTCCGGCGTGCCGCCCCCGCTGTCCGGCAGCGCGTCCGGTGTCCGGTGGAGCGAATCGATACTCATGGTTTCCTTCCGGCAGGGCAGGGCAGGGCAGGGCAGGCCGGTCCGGTGCCGGAGCGGAGCCGGTCGCCGGGTCGGCGCGAGGGGGACGTGCTCACCGCGCGGACGGCCGGTGGGCAGTCGCGCGGTCGCGCGGTCGTTCGGGGGCCGGGCCCCTGGGGGGCGGCCGCCGGACTTCCGGACGCCGGCGGGCGCGGAGGCGGAGCGGCGGGAGGTTCCTGCAACCGTGCCGTGCCTCTTCGCCATCCGTGACCCCCGAGCCGGGGCGTCTCCGTCCGACGTTAAGCCCGCCATGCACGATGGGCATAGCATGTTGCGCATGACGCAAGAAGACGGGCAGCTGGACAGCCTCGTGCGCAAACGGATCCGCGCGCTGCGGGTCGCGCAGGGATGGTCGTTGGAGGAGTTGGCGGGCCGGGCCCACCTCAGCCAGTCCTCGCTGAGCCGGATCGAGAACGGTCAGCGCCGCCTCGCCCTGGACCAGCTCGTCACCCTCGCCCGCGCCCTGGACACCACCTTGGACCAGCTCGTGGAGAACGCCGTCGACGACGTCGTCATCAACCCGGTGGCCCACGGCGGCCACGGCCGGCTGCGCTGGCCGGTGAAGGGCGACCCCGGCATGAGCGTGGTGCGCCAGCGGATCACCGACCCGCCGCCCGACAGCCCGGCCCGCATGCGGGCCCACCCCGGCCGCGAATGGTTCGTCGTGCTGTCCGGCACCGCCGTCCTCATGCTCGGCCACCGGCGCCTTCGCATCGAGACCAACCAGGCCGCGGAGTTCCCCACCATGCTGCCGCACGCCATCGGTGCCGAGGGCGGGCCGTGCGACATCATGGGCATCTTCGACCGCGACGCCCGCCGCGGCCACCGGGAGGACGCCGACGACGCGGGTCCTCGCTAGCCCCTCCGGGCCGCGACCGGCCGGGGGTGATGACGGGCGATCGCGGGCGGGAAACGGGAAAGTTGTGAGGCGGAGTCGGTCGGCCGGATAGAAAGGGTGGGTTTGCCGGAGAAGTCGACGACGGAGGAGGGGGAGCGGCGATGGCACTCCCGGACGGTATGACGGTGCGGCCCGCGGCAGCCGGGGACGCGGCGGCGGTCTGCGCGCTGCTGAATCAGGTGGACGAGATGGAGACCGGGTGGGCGGAGACCGAACCCGGCGAGGTGGAGTCCGAACTCGGCCGACCAGACGTCGACTTGGCCCGCGACACCTGGCTCCTGCACGACGCCGACGGGCAGTTGGTCGGGTACGGGGTGGTCCGCGACCGCTCCGGCGGCGAGCGGATCGACCTCGACCAGTACCTGCTGCCGGGCCAACTCGCGGGCGGCCTGCACCTGTTCGACCTGATGGAGGCCCGCGCCGCCGAACTCGCCCGCCGCAACGGCGCCGACCGCGCCGTCCTGCACCTGCTGCTCAACGCCGAACCCACCACCGACACCGACGCGATGCGGGCCCGCGGCTGGCGGCTCGCCCGCCGCCACCACGCCCTGCGGCGCGACGTCTCCCCGGAGACCGACCCGCTGCCCGAACCCCCCGCCGGAGTACGGCTGCGCGACTGCGCCCGGGAGCAGGACCGGCGGATCGCCCACCGGCTGCTCCAGCGGACCTTCGCCGAGCACTACGACTTCAAGCCCCGCGGCTACGAGCAGTGGCTGGCCGACATCAACGCCGACACCGTCGACTGGTCCCGGGTCTGGGTCGCCGAACTCGACGGCCAGGGCGACGTCGGCGTGCTGCGCACCGGCGTCCGACTCCCCACCCTGGCCTGGGCGTTCAACATCGGCGTCCTGCCCGCCGCCCGCGGCCGCGGCCTCGGCGGCTACCTGCTCCGGCACTTCTTCGCGGTGCACGCCGCCGACGGCCGCTCCGCCGTCGGCCTGGGCGTCGACACCGAGAACGCGACCGGCGCACCGGAGCTGTACCGCAAGCACGGCATGGAGGTCGACTTCTCCGTCGACACCTGGGCCCTGGTCCTGCCCACCTCCTGACGGCCGCCGGCGGTGGGGTCAGGCGTACACCCGGGCCTGGAGGCGGTACAGCTCCGCGTACAGGCCGCCGGCGGCGAGCAGGTCCTCGTGGGTGCCGGCCTGGGCGAGGCGGCCGTGCTCCAGGACCAGGATCAGGTCGGCCATCCGGACGGTGGAGAAGCGGTGCGAGACCAGCACGCTGACCGCGCCGGTCCGGGAGCGGGAGTCCGCGACCAGCCGGGCGAACCGTTCGAACAGGGCCTGCTCGGCTGCCGCGTCCAGTGCGGAGGCCGGCTCGTCCAGGACCAGCAGCAGCGGGTCGCGGCGCAGCAGGGCGCGGGCCAGGCCGAGCTTCTGCCACTGCCCGCCGGACAGGTCCACGCCGTCGCCGTAGCTGCGCCCGATCAGGCCGTCCAGGCCGCCGGGGACGGCGGCGGCCACCGGGGCGGCCTCGGCGGCGGCCAGGGCGGCGGCCAGGGCCGCGTCGTCGTCGATCCGGTCGAGGTCGCCGATGCCGGTGTTGTCGCGCAGGCGCAGTTCGAGGCGGGCGAAGTCCTGGAACAGGGTGGCGACCCGGCGCTGCCAGTCGGCGGGGTCGGCGGCGGCCAGGTCGACGCCGTCGACCAGGACGCGTCCGCCGGTCGGCCGGTAGAGGCCGCAGAGCAGCTTGACCAGGGTGCTCTTGCCCGCGCCGTTCTCGCCGACCACGGCGAGCGCGGTGCCGGCCGGGATGTCGAGCGTGACGTCGTCCAACACCCGCCGGGTGCTGCCCGGGTACTGGAAGGAGACGTGTTCGAACCGGATGCCGCGGGCCAGGACGAGCGGACCTGACGTGCCGTCAGAGGGCTTGGAAGGGAAGGGGGTCGAGGGTTTCAGGGCGTCGAGGCGGTGGGCGGTGCGGCCGGCGTCCTGGAGGACGGTGAGCAGCTGGATCGCGGTGCCGACCTGGAGCGAGAGCTGGGCGGCCAGCGTGATCACCAGGATGACGTCGCCGAGCGGCGAGACGCCGTGCTGGGCCTGCCGGACCACCAGCCAGATCGCGGCGGCGTAGCCGAGCGCGAAGCAGAGCTGGCCGCCCGCGCGCAGGGCGGCGGCCCGGGTGTGGGCGCCGCCGAGCAGGCGGGTGGTGGCGCGCCACTCACGGTGGTGGCGGTCGAGCAGGAAGGGCGCGGCACCGGCCAGCCGGGCCTCCTTGGCGGTGGCGTGGCCGGTGGCGACGTCCAGCAGGTGGCGGTTGAGACGCTGGTGCGGGGCGGCGGACTCCTTGGCGGCGTCCAGCAGGCGCTGGGCCCGGTTCCCGGCCAGTACGGGGACGGCTCCCAGCAGCGGGAGCAGCAGCAGCCACGGGTCGAGCAGGCCGAGCAGCACCGCCGTCAGGCCCAACTGGAACGTCAGGCCGGCGAGTTGCAGGGCCGCTTCGAGCGAGGCCCGGGTACGCGGCAGGTCGTCGCGGACGAGCGCGAGCGTGTCGGCGAACCGGGGGGTGTCGAGGTCCTCCAGGCCGGGCGCACCGTGCGCGAGGGCGACCAGCCGGTTCTGCAGCTCGACCTCGCCGAGGTCGCCGAGCTCGAAGTAGGCGAGGTGCGCGAAGTGGCCCATCATCAGTTCGAGCACCAGCAGGACGGCGGCGGTTAGGCCGAGCAGGACGGCGCTGCCGCCGTGCCCGGCCAGCGTCTCGGTGGTGAGGCCCTTCAGGCACAGGGCGATCAGCGGGGTGGCGAGGCAGCCGGCCGCCATCATGGCGGCGGCGCGCAGCAGTCGGCGCGGGTCGCACCGCCAGGCGAGGACCAGCAGGTGGCGCAGGGCCGGGATCAGGTCGGTCACCGCGGGGCCTCCTCGGCGGGCGGGGTGCCGGCGCCGGTGGTGTCCGGGGAGTCGGCGGTGGTGGCATCGGCGGCAGGGGCGACGACGTCGGCGTCGGCGTCGGCAGTGGTGGCAGCGGCGGCATCGGCGTCGGCAGTGGCTGCGTCGGCGTCGGCGTCGGCGGTGAAGCGTTCGGCCTGGGCGCGGAACAGGCGGGCGTACTCGCCGTCCAGGGCCAGCAGTTCGTCGTGGGTGCCGGACTCGGCGACCCGGCCGCCGTCGAGGACGACGATGTGGTCGGCGCGCCGGACGCTGGAGAAGCGGTGCGCGATGATGACGCTGGTGACGCCGCGGGTGATCTCCAGGAAGCGGTCGAAGAACGCGGCCTCGGCGCGGACGTCGAGCTGGGCGGTGGGCTCGTCCAGGACGAGCAGGGAGGCGCCGTCGGCGAGGGCCAGCATGGCCCGGGCCAGGGCGACCCGCTGCCACTGCCCGCCGGACAGGTCGCTGCCGCCCCGGTAGTGCGAACTGAGCACGGTGTCCAGGCCGTCGGGCAGCGCGTCGAGCACGTCGAGGACCCCGGCCCGGTCGGCGGCGGCCCGCAGCGCGGTCCGGTCGGTGAGCAGGGCGGGCCGGCCGCACTGGCACGGCATCCGGCAGGTGCTCAACGACGGCCACGCGTACCGGGGTTCGGACCGGCCGAGCCCCGAACTGCTGGCCCGGCTGGACCGGGCGGGCTACCGGGAGACCGCGGAGTCCGTCGCCGAGGCCGCCGCCGCGGCCGGCTACCGGGGGCCGCTGTCGGTGGACTCGATGACCACCGCCGACGGCGCACTCGTCCCCGTGCTGGAGGCCAACGCCCGGCTCTCGCCCGGCATGATCGCCCAACAGCTGGACGCCCGGCTGGAGTTGCGGCTCGTCCCGATCGACGGCGAGGGCTGGTTCGAGCGGCTGGTCAACGCCCTGGACGAGGCCCGGCTGCTGCCCGCCGCCGGCGGCCCGGGCCTGCTCCCGCTGGCCGCCGGTACGCTCGCCGCACCGCGCGGCTGGCTGTTCCTCGCGGCGCTCGGGGACGCCGACCCCGCCCCGCTCACCCCCGTCCTGGAACGACTCACCTGAGGAGCGAGCCCGCCGTGGCCGACACCGTGTACGACGCCAGCACCGCCGCCGACTACCGGGCGGCCCGGGAGATCCCCCGCGAGGGGCTGACCGCCTGGCGGGAGGCGATCGCGGAGCACGCCGCGCCGGGTCCCGGCGCCACCGTCCTCGACGTCGGGGCGGGCACCGGGGCCTTCGCCACCGCGCTGCGCGACTGGTTCGGCGTCCACGTGGTGGCCGTCGAACCCGCCCCGGCCATGCCGGAGTTGATCCCCGCGGGGGAGGGGATCACGGTCCTGGACGGCCGGGCCGAACAGCTGCCGGTCGCGGACGCGGCGGCGGACGCCGCCTGGCTGGGCTCGGTGGTCCACCACATCGGCGATCTCGCCGCCGCCGCACGGGAGTTGCACCGCGCGCTGCGCCCCGGCGGGACGGTGCTGATCCGCAACGCCTTCCCCGGCCGGTGCGAACGCGACCTGCGGGTGCGGTACTTCCCGGAGACCGCCGCCGGGATCGCCGACTACCCGACCGTGGAGCACGTCACGACGGCGTTCGAGGCGGCCGGGTTCACCCCGGTCGCCCTGCGCTCGCTGCCGCAGCGCTCCGCGCCCACCCTGGCCGCGTTCGCCGCCGGACTGCGCCGCGACGCGGACAGCAAGCTGCGCGCCCTGCCGGACGAGGCGTGGCGGGCCGGGCTCGACCGGCTGCGCCGGGCGGCCGCCGAGCGACCGGAGGAGGAGGCCGTCAGCTGGATGGACCTGCTGGTGCTGCGCCGCGACTGAGCACCCCCGTCCGTCCGCCCGTCCGTCTGCCCGTCCGCACATCCACCCGCCCGTCCGGCTGCGGGCGGCTGCGGGCGGGCGGGCGGGGGAGCGGTGGGTCAGCCGTTGGCGAGGGCCTTGAGCCGGTCGAGCGCGCCGTTGAAGTAGTTCTGGTCGCCCGGCAGGGTGCCGGAGTCGGAGTACTGCCAGATGGTCTGGTAGGACCAGCCGGCCGGCAGGGTGCCGACGGCGGAGGCGTAGCGGGCTATCCAGAGCGGGTTGGTGGCGCCGAAGGAGGAGTTGTTGCCGGTGCAGGTGGTCCACCAGTCGGTGGTGGTGTAGATCGTCGGGTAGCGGCCGGTCTTGCTGTGCACGGTGTTGGAGAAGTCGCGGATCCAGCTGACCATCCCGGCCTGGCTCAGGCCGTAGCAGGTGGCGCCGTACGGGTTGTACTCGATGTCCAGGGCGGGCGGCAGGGTCTTGCCGTCCTTGGACCAGCCGCCGCCGTGGCCGACGAAGTAGGTGGCCTGGGCGGCGCCGCTGGAGGCGTTCGGCAGCGCGAAGTGGTAGGCGCCGCGGATCATCCCGACGTTGTAGGAGCCGCTGTACTGCTGGGAGAAGTACGGGTTGGTGTAGCCGGTGCCCTCGGTGGCCTTGACGTAGGCGAACCGGCCGCCGTTGGCGTACGCGGTGCTCCAGGCGACGTTGCCCTGGTAGCTGGACACGTCCATGCCCTTGGTCTGGGTGGCGGCCAGTGCTGCGAAGGCGCTCGCGGTGTCGGCTGTGTCGGCGCGGCCCTCGTGGCCGGCGACGGTCGAGCCGGCGAAGTCCCGTTCGGGGTGGAAGCCGGCGGGGGTGCCCGGCGCGGCGGCCTGGGCGGGGACGGCGGCGACGGCGCCGACGAGCAGGGCGGCGGACGCGGCCGCGGTGGCGGCGCGACGGAGCATCCGGGTGGTGCCGGAAGCGGGCATGACGACTCCTCAATCCGGTGGCGGCGGCCGGATCGGCCGCTGCCGAGAAGATATAGTCATGCCCCCGTCAGTCAACAGAGTGTTGAAACTACACATCGAATGACCGTATGTAGAGCGAACAGCCATACATGTGACAACTGAACGCCCGTGGTTCCGCCGGGCGTTGGCGCGCCGACCGGACAACGACCCGCTGGCGCGCCCCACCGCCTCGGCGGTAGCGTGTCAACGCGCGTCCCGCTGCCGGGACGCCGGGCCGAGACGAGAACGGGGGAGCGGTGCCGGACGGACGCCTGCTCGCGGTGAGCGACCTGCACGTCGGCATCGCCGACAACCGCGACACCCTCGAAGCGCTCCACCCCACCGGCCCCGACGACTGGCTGATCGTCGCCGGCGACGTCGCCGAACAGGTCCGCGACGTCGAGGCGGCGCTGCGCTTCCTCACCGGCCGCTTCGCCCAGGTCATCTGGACGCCCGGCAACCACGAACTGTGGAGCACCGCGCACGACCAGGTCGACCTCGCCGCCCCCGCCCGCTACCAGCTCCTGGTCGAACGCTGCCGCGCCCTCGGCGTCCACACCCCCGAGGACCCGTTTCCGGTCTGGCGGGGTCCCGGCGGCCCGTACGCCGTCGCCCCCGTCTTCACCCTCTACGACTACAGCTGGCGGGTGCCCGGCGTCGCCGACAAGCAGCAGTCGCTGGCCCGCGCCCACGAGAACGGCGTGGTCTGCACCGACGAGTACCGGATCGACCCGGCGCCCTACGCCGGCGTCGACGACTGGTGCCGCGAACGGGTCGAGGCCACCGAGAAGGCGCTCGCCGCGCACGACCCCGGCCTGCCGCTGGTCCTGGCGAGCCACTGGCCGCTCGACCGCCGCCCCACCGACATCCTGCACTACCCCGACTTCGCCCAGTGGTGCGGCACCGACGGCACCGCCGACTGGCACCGCCGCTTCAACGTCGCCGCCGTGGTCTACGGACACCTGCACATCCCCCGCACCACCTGGTACGAGGACGTGCGCTTCGAGGAGGTCTCGATCGGCTACCCCCGCGAGTGGCGCCGCCGCGGCCACCCGCGCGGACTGCTCCGCCAGATCCTCCCCTACCCCGGCCCGCCCGAGCAGCCCGTCCCCGCCCCGCCCGCGCCCTGAGGACCCGCGTCCCGAACGGCCGTGCCGCGAAGGGCCGCGTCCCGAACGGCCACGCCGCGAACGCCCGTGCCGGGAACGGCCGCTGACAGTGCCGGCCGCTAGGGTCGGTGCCCTCGGGAACCGGCACGGAGGGGGACGCGCGGTGGGCGGAGTCGAACTGACGGTGGACCAGGTACTGGCCTGGCGCCTGCGCCGCCAACACCTCGGCACGGCACCGTCCCCGGACGGGCCGGTCGCCGTGGTCGAACGCCTCGCCGGAGTGCAGGCCCAGGTCCCGGCCGCCGCCGAACTCGCCGTCGCCCTGCGCACCGGCCCCGGCGCCGCCGCGCAGCTGCGCACCGCCCTCGCCGACGGCCGGCTGCTGCGCACCTGGGCCCAGCGCGGCACCCTGCACCTGCTCGACCCCGCCACCGCCGCCGACGCACTTGCCCTGATCGGCTCCGCCCGCACCTGGGAGAAGCCCGCCTGGACCAGGGAGTTCGGCGCGACCCCGGCCCAGGTCGCCCAGCTGGTCGAAGCCGTCGCCGAACTGCTCGACGGCACCGTGCTGACCAGGGAGGAACTGACCGCCGCCCTCGCCGCCGACCCCCGGTTCGCCCCGCTGGCCGAACAACTGCGCTCCGGCTGGGGAACGCTGTTGAAACCGCTCGCCTGGCAGGGCGCACTCTGCCACGCGCCCGCCCCCCACGGCCGGACCGCCTTCACCCACCCGGCCCGCCACAGCCCCGCCTGGCCCGGCCTCCCCCCGGTCGACCAGGCCGGCCCGCGCCTGCTCGCCGCCTACCTCGGCGCGTACGGCCCGGCCGACCTGGACCGGTTCGACGCCTGGCTCTCCCGCAACAGCCTGCGCCGGAGCGTCCTCAAGAGCTTCGCCGCCGCCCTCGGCGACCGACTAACCGAAGTCACCGTCGACGGCACCCCCGCCTACGCCCTCACCGAACACCTCGACGACCTCGCCACCACCGCCCCCGCCACCGGCTCGGTCCACCTGCTCGGCCCCTTCGACCAGTACGTCCTGGGCCCCGGCACCAAGGCCACCGAAATCCTCCCACCCGCCCACCGCCCCGCCGTCAGCCGCACCGCCGGCCGGATCGCCCCGCTCCTCCTGGTCGACGGCCGCATCACCGGCACCTGGCACCAGGACGGCTCCACCCTCACCCTCACCCCCTTCGCCCACCGCCCACCCACCGAGTCCCTCACCCCGGCCCTAGCCCGCCTCGCCACCGCCACCGACACCCCGGACCTGACCGTCCGCTGGTCCACCGACGGCTAGTGCCGAAGCGGCCCGACGCGGTACCGTCCGCGCCACGTTCGTGCGATGAGGGGCAGCGTGTCGGCCTGCTGCGCGAGCACCCCCGGACGTCCGGGGGACTCCCCGCAGCCGCGGTGAGCAGCCCTGTCGACCTGCGGCGACGCGTGTGGTCCCGCCCGACGGCCGGGCGGGGCCACACGCGTGAACCGGCCAGTGACGGCCGGTCAGCGCTTGAGGACGTCCATGATGTTCCTGCCGGCCTGCTTGAGGCTGGCCTTGGTCTGTTCGGTCCGGCCCTCGGCTTCGAGGCGCTTGTTGCCGACCGCTCGGCCGACGGTCTCCTTGACCTTGCCCTTGAGCTTGCTGCTCGTGCTCACCGCGTCCTCCCGGGTGTCGTGTCCGCTGCCTTCCCACTCCGCGCATGCCCCGGCAGACCGCGTCGATGCGCGGGCCCCGCTTCCGGTGGTGTCCGGGTGTCCAGGTGTCCAGGTGTCCAGGTGTCGGGAAGCGGGGCGCACGGGCGTAGGGTCGGATCATGCCGTTGAGCGATTTCCAGGTGAGGGCGTCGATCGCCGTGTCCGACATCGGGCGGGCGGCCGAGTTCTACGAGGGCAGGCTGGGCCTGCGGGCGCTGCGGTCCGGCCCCAGTGCCAGGATCGCCGACGGTAGCCGCGTCTACGGGTCCGGCGGCGGTCCGGCTCTGAACGTGTACCAGTCCGCCACCGCCGGGAAGTCGTCGGCGACCATGGCCACCTGGTACGTCGACGACATCGACGAGGTCGTCGACCAGCTCACCGCGGCCGGGGTCGAGTTCACCCGGTACGACGAGTACGAGCACGACGCCCAGGGCATCACCGCCCGGGCCGGCGGGGGCCGCATCGCCTGGTTCCAGGACCCCGACGGCAACACCTTCGCCGTCGAGGCCGACCACTGAACACGCGGCGGAACGGCTGACCCCCGCGGGCACGGGGGGCGGGACCGGCGGGCGTCACCCGGCCCCCGGGCGGACGCGGTCGGCGATCCGGTCGGCGTCCCAGTCCGCGAGCCGGGCGAGGTCGTTGCCCGCCCACAGGCCCAGGGTCAGCAGCAGCTCGCGCGCGTCCTCCACCCGGGACGCCGGACGCATGTGGTCCAGCACCGGCGCACCGATCCGCACCAGCGCGGCGGCCGACGGTGCCCCGGGGTGCTGCCGGACCTCGACGACGGCGGTGTCCAGGACCTCGATCGCGGCGGGGCCGGCGGAGTGCGGGTGCGCCTGGTTCTCGGCGAACCGGTGGCCGAAGTCGAGCAGCCACTGCCGGGCGAGGTCGTGGTCGTTGTCGAAGCGGCCCAGCAGGTAGGCGGTCGACTGCAGCGCCAGGACGGCGGTGGCCAGCGTCGCCTCCGTCGCCAGGGCGGCACGCCGCTCCCAGCCGTTCAGCACGGCGGTGAGCGTGTCGATGATCCGCCAGTCGGGAAGCTCGGCGCCGGTGGTGCTCCGGGCGGACGCGTCCAGGGCGCAGGCGTGCAGCAGCCAGTGGGCGAGGTCGTCACCCCCGCTGTCGGCGGAGACTGCGGCGGGGGCGACGGGGTCGGCGCTCATGCGGTTCGCTCCTTCGGTCGTCCCCGCGGACCGGCCGCGCGCGGGCGGCCCCGGCCGGTGGGGCTCGGATGCACGGACACCGTCTGTCCGCCCACCCCCGGCCCAACCCTCACTCGGACCGGACCGGACCGGACCGGACCGGACCGACCCTGGCCCGGACCAACCCTCGACCGGACCGGACGGGACCGGACCGACCCCGGCCGCGGAACGGGCCGCAGCCGGGGCGCGGGGCCGGCGGGGGAGGGGTGTGCGGCGCGGTCGGCCCCCGGCCCGGGGCCGACCGCGCCGGTCGGGGGCCCCGCCGGGTCGTGGGGGTGGCCCGGCGGGGTGGGTGCTGTGGCACCATGGCGGTTCCGGCGTCCCGCCGTGGCGCGGTGCCCGCCAGGCCGCGCCCGTACCACCGCACCCCGTTCCGAGGAGAGCACCGATGACCGCCGCCGAGCCGACGTCCGCCCCGGCCACCGACCGGACTGCCGACCCGGTGCTGCGGCCCGCGGGGCCCGCGGACGTGCCGGCGCTGGTGGCGCTGGTGGAGTCGGCGTACCGGGGCGAGGCGAGCCGGGCCGGGTGGACCACCGAGGCGGACCTGCTGGCGGGGCAGCGCACGGACGAGGCCGCGGTGGCCGAGCTGCTGGGCCGTCCGGACTCGGTGGTGCTGCTGGTCGAGCGGGACGGCGCCCCGGTGGCCTGCTGCCACCTGGAGCGGCGCGGCCCGGCCGCGTACTTCGGGATGTTCTCGGTGTCGCCCGCCGTCCAGGGCGGTGGCCTGGGGCGGCGGGTGCTGGCCCGGGCCGAGGAGTGGGCCCGGGCCGCGTGGGGGTCGACCGCGATGGAGATGACGGTCATCGACCAGCGCGCTGACCTGATCGCCTGGTACGAGCGGCGGGGTTTCGCCCGTACCGGCGAGTTCGAGCCCTTCCCCTACGGGAACGAGCGCTTCGGCGTGCCGCTCCGCCCCGACCTGCGGTTCGCCCGGCTGGTCAAGCCGCTGGATCCGCAGGGGGAGTGACGGTCCGTCACCACCCGGAGGGGGCGGGCGGGGCGACCACCGGCGGGCGGTCGTCGCAGGTGATGGTGTTGGGCAGCTCCCAGGAGGCCAGCCAGTCGCCGGTGGTGCCGCCGCCGGAGTTGCCGCCCAAGTCGGTGACCGAGAACTCGGAGCCGGCCGGGGTGAAGTGGAAGGTGCCGCAGTTGTTGACGCCGACGGCGCCGACGTTGCGGGCCACCACGTTCTGGAAGCTGGCCGAGCCGGCCACGCGGGCGCTGAGCACCGAGGTGCCGGTGCCGTCGATCCTGACGTCCTTGAAGGCCAGGTTGGACAGCTTGTACTGGTCCTTCACGCCCCACTCGGCGACCGCCATGATCGCGTTGTAGGTGGAGTCCAGGTAGTGGTCGCCGGTGACCTCGACGTCCGCGTCGATGTCCCGGTCCAGCACCTCGAACCAGATCGCGCCGAGGCCGATGTTCCAGTTCAGCTCGTAGGTGCCGGCCCGCACCGTGGTGTTGTCGGTGAAGTGCAGGTAGCCGGTGAACGGCTCGGCGCCGAAGCGGGAGCCGGCGTGCAGGCCGGAGCCCTCGCGGACCGGGTCGGCGACCAGGTTGTTCGAGACGGTGGTGTCGGTGCCGCCGTACACCGCGATGGCGTTGGCCAGGGTCGGCGACTGCACGGTGTTGTGGTCGATGACGGTGCGGGCGTCCTCGGTCTTCTCCGACCAGAGCGCGATGCCGTCGTCGCCGGTGTTGCGCAGGAAGTTGTCGCGGATCACCGAGTCGGCCACGCCGGTGTGGAAGTTGATGCCGTCGGCGATCTGGTCGGCGATCTGGTTGCCGGTGATCTTCAGGTTCTTCATCGGGCCGTCCAGCCAGATGCCGACCTTGGTGTGGTGGATGTACAGGCCCTCGATGCTGGAGTCGCTGAACGCCCCGCCGATGCCGTTGACCTGGTCGGTGTCGATCCGCTCCCGGACGTCGCCCTCGATCGCGAACCCGGACAGGTGGACGTTGCGGCTGCCGCCCTGGGCCGCGTCCTTGCCGTAGAGGCCGACGCCGGTGTGCACGCTGCCGTCCGGCGCGGGGGCGGACAGGGTCTGCTGGCTGCCCTTGAGCACGGTGTACCAGCTGCCCGCGCCGATCAGCGTGACGTCGTCGACCACCAGGTGGCGGTTGACCTGGAAGACGCCCGGCGGCAGGTAGACCGGCAGGTGCAGCAGCTTGGCGAGCTGGACGGCCCGGTCGACGGCGTCCGCGGAGTCGCGCCGCCCGGTCGGGTCGGCACCCAGCGCGAGCACGTTGACGGCCTTCAGCTCGACGTGCGGTGCGGCCACCAGCTGGGAGTCCAGCAGGTCGATCGCCGCCCAGGGGGCCTTGGAGCCGGCGGGCAGCGCGATCCGGACCTTGTCGCCCGCCTTGTAGGTGCGGCCCAGCAGCAGCCGCTGCTCGTCGTACACGTGGCCGGGGCGGAACGGGGTGGAGATCGCCGGGGCGGGGGTGGTCGCGGCGGGCACGCAGCCGCACTCGGTGATCCACCAGTCGGGGTGCAGCAGCCCGGCCTTCGGGTCGTTGCTGAACGGGTACTGGTTGTACAGCCAGGAGTACTGGCTGGTGGCCGAGAGCTGCCGGCGGTCCTTGCCGTTGACGGTGACGTCCAGCGGGGCGGTGATCCCGCCGCCGTTCGCCGCGTCCGGCAGGCTGTAGCGGACGGTGATCGCGTTGGCGTCCTTGGGGAGGGTGAACTCCACGTACTGGCCGGGCGCCAGCTTCACCGCGCTGCGGCCGGACGCCTCGGCGGCCAGGGTGTACGCGGTGCGGTCGGCGGCGATCACGCTGCCGTTGGTGGCGGCGTGCTCCGCCTCCTGCTCCAGGAAGTCCACCCGCGCGCCGCGGCCCGCGGTCAGCGCCGGGTCGATCCCGGCCCGGGTCACCGCGGCGGCGCTCCCGCCGGAGCCGGAGCCGGACGACGCGGACGCGGCCTGCGCGGCCGGGGCGCACAGCGCCACCCCCAGCCCGAGCACGGAGGCGACCACCACCGCTCCCGCGCGGGCCGGACGGGACAGCACGGAACGGTGGGGGGATGCGGGGGCAGCAGTCATCGGGGACCGGCTCTCTGAAAGGCGTGGTGGAAGTGAGCCGACAGTAGGGGGACGCGCCGCACCACCACAAGAGAGTTGCGCAGAAATTTCTTACAGATGTCAGCTTCTTGCGAATTCAAGGTCAATCGTTGCGACGTGATCGGCTCCCGGCCCACTCCACGTACCGGCCCGACTCCCGGGTCAGCCCCATCAGGAACCACAGCAGCAGCGCCGTGTCGTCGCCCCAGCCGATCACCGGCAGGAAGTCCGGCACCGCGTCCACCGGGCTGAGCAGGTACACCCCCACCGCCACCGTCAGCGCCGCCAGCTTCCCCGGCCCGAGCCCCGGGTAGCGGCCGGTCAGCGCGTCCCGCAGCAGCCGGGGCAGCGCCCGCACCCGCGCCCCGAGCCCCGGCGCGCCCGGCCGCCGGGTCTCCCGGTACAGCCCCCACGCCGAGCGGGTCACCGCCACCCCGTCCAGCCCGCGCACCCGGGCCCCGCCGCCGACGCCGCCCCTGCCCCGTCCCCTGTCCCGCCCCTTGCCCATCCGGTCCTCCCCGCCCGTCCGGCCGGCTCCGCTGCCGACCGGTTCCGCCGCCGGCCCTCCACGGTACGGGACGCCGTCCACGCTCCGGGAGCGCCCGGGTCGGCGCTCGCGACGGCGCCCGGGGTGCCGCGACACGCTGCGGGTGGCGGAGCGGGCGTGCGTCGCGCCGCGGCCCGGCCGATGCTGGCCGCATGACGAGCCACACGAACAGCAGCAGCACCGAGGAGCCCCTGGTCCGGGTCGCCGAGTTCCGCACCGACAGCCGCTACCGGCTGGTCCACTTCCAGGGGGAGGGGTGGAAGCCGCTCGCCCCCGAGGAGTTCGAACCCGAGGTGCACCACCACTTCCCCGACCTCGACCCGCGCGACCCCGCCCGGGTGCACTGGGACGACCGCCCCTGGGAGTGGCCCGCCTGGCGCCCCGGCGAGGCCTGACCTGACGCGGCGGAGCCCGCACCCGCCGGCCCTCGCGGGGGTCGGCGGGTGCGGGCTCCGCCGCGTCCGGACGTCAGCGGCCCGCGGCCAGCAGCGCCAGGACCTCCTCGGTGGTGCCGGTCTCGCCCAGCCGCGGGAAGATCCGCTCCACGCTGTTGCGGTGGGCCTCCGGGTCCATGTCGGTCATCGCGTCCACCACCGGCGTCACGTGGTAGCCGTGCTCGTGCGCGGCCCGGGCGGTGGACTCCACCCCCATGCTGGTGGCGATGCCGGTCAGCACGATCTGGGTGACGCCCCGGCGGCGCAGCTGCACGTCCAGGTCGGTGCCGTGGAAGGCGCCCCAGTTGTGCTTGGTGACGACCAGGTCGGACGGGTCGTGCAGCTCGGCGGAGAGCCGGTCCCAGCCCTCGGGGCGGGCGGCCCCGCCGCCGGAACGGTTCTGCTCGGTGCGGCCGGGCGGCACGTCCCCGCCGTCGGCGGCGAAGGACACCCGCACCAGCACCACCGGCAGCTTGGCGGCGCGGAACGCCCGGGCGAGCGCGACGCTGCGCTCCAGCACCTCGGTGCTGGGGTGCGGGGTGCCGGGGATGGCGAGGATGCCCTGCTGGAGGTCGATGACGACCAGGGCGGCGGTCGGGTCGAGCGCGGTGACGGACACGGCGGACCTTTCGGGGGAGGGACGGGAGGGCGTGCGGACAGGCCGGAGCCCGGACTGTCCGGTTCCACTGTGCAGGTTACCTGTACAGTTCGGACCGCCGGACCGCCCGGGCCCCGGACCCGTTCCGCGACCGGGCGCCGCCCGGCCCCGGCCGCCCCGCTCAGCCGCCGAGCTGCGCCTCGATCGCGGCCACCAGCTCCGCCGACTCCGGCTCGGTCCGCGGCCGGAACCGCCCGACCACCTCGCCGTCCGCCGACACCAGGAACTTCTCGAAGTTCCACTGCACGTCCCCGGCCTCGCCCGCCCCGTCCGGGACCTCGGTCAGCCGCGCGTACAGCGGGTGGCGCTCCGCCCCGTTCACGTCGATCTTCTCGAACAGCGGGAACGACACCCCGTACGTGGTCGAGCAGAACTCCTGGATCTCCTCCGCCGACCCCGGCTCCTGCCCCATGAACTGGTTGCACGGGAACCCGAGCACGGTGAACCCGCGTTCCCCGTACGTCTTCTGCAACTGCTCCAGACCCGAGTACTGCGGCGTCAGACCGCACTTGGACGCCACGTTCACCAGCAGCAGCACCTTGCCCCGGTACTCGCCCAGCGAGGACGGCTCGCCCGCCAGCGTCCGGATCGGGAGCTCGAACAGCGAATCCACCATGACCTGAACCTGCTTCCTGTGCGACGACACACCAACGCCCCCGAACCTACCCCCCGCCCCGGCCCGGACGCCGGGACCCCCGACACCGCGGCCGCTGCGCCGTCCGGCGGAGGATCCCCGCCCGGCGGGCGGCCGCGTGGTCCGATGGGCCACCGGAACAGCGGCGAGACGAACGGACGGACGGCGATGACCCAGTACTCCGACCTGCGGGCGGTCTTCCTCAACTGCACCCTCAAGCGCAGCCCCGAACGCAGCCACACCCAGGGCCTCATCGACCTCAGCGCCGGCATCCTGCGCCGCCAGGGCGTCCGGGTCGACGAGATCCGCGCCGTCGACCACGACATCGCCACCGGCGTCTGGCCCGACATGACCGACCACGGCTGGGACACCGACGAGTGGCCCGTCCTCTACTCCCGGCTCATGGACGCCGACATCCTCACCCTGGCCGGCCCGGTCTGAGCCGGCGGAACACTCTGCCTGCCGCCAATCGCGTGCCATGATGGCCCGCCCCGGACGGAGAACGAGTGATGACCGACCTGCCGTACGTAGACCTCTACCTGCGCAAATCGCGCGTCGTGCGGGACGAGGACCCGCGTGACCTGACCTCCATCCAGTCCCAGGAGAACACCGGTCGGGCCTGGGCCGCACGGGAGGGGTACCGGGTCCGCGAGGTGTGGGTGGACAACCTGTCCGCCTGGAGCGACATCGAGCGGCCCGAGTTCGACAAGGCGCTCGCCGCCGTCCTGGCGGGCGAAGTGCCCGCGCTGTGGTGCGCCTTCCTGGACCGGTTCACCCGCAAGGGCATCGACGACATCGGTCCGATCCTGGGCAAGGCCCGCGTGATCTTCGACTACGAGGGGCTGGACTCCTCGATCGAACGGGACCGGCGCTGGATCATCGACCGCGCCGAACAAGCCCGCGAGTACTCCAACCGCCTGTCGTACAACATCAAGTCGACCAAGGCGACGATGCGGGCGCGCGGCCAGTGGACGCAGATGGCCCCCTACGGCCTGTGCGCGGACAAGGCCAGGAAACTGCACCACGCGCCCGAGACGTGGCGGATCGTCCTGCACGTGGTGAAGTGCGTCGCGCTCGGTTTCTCGCAGCGGTCCGTGGCGAAGGCGCTCAACTCCGGCCCGAACCCCGTCCCCGGGCCCGGCGGCGGAAGGTGGCAGGCGAACGCGATATCGCGGATCCTGCACAACCCGGTCTACGAGGGCTGGCAGGTGGCGCCACGTCGGCAGAAGGCCACCCGCGGCCGCTTCGAGGCGTTCCGGGACCGCGACGGGAACCGGGTGAGCGTGCTCGCCGACGGTGTGGAACCCGTACCGGCGGACTTGCTCGCCCGAGCCTGGCAGGTCGCGGCCGGCTTCACCTTCGCCTCCCCCGACCAGGCCGCCCGGGTGGGGACGACCCGCGAACTCCTCACCGACGCGGTGAAGTGCCCCGGCTGCAGGGGCGGTGCGTCCCCCGATTCGCAGAACTACCGCTGCTGGCGCGCCGTGCAGGGCGATGTCTGCCCTGCACCGGTGTCGGTCAGCCGGGCACGGCTCGAGGAGTACGTGACCGAAGCCTGGTTCTCCTGGATGAACGCGGCGGAGCCGGACGACCCGCTCCTGGTGAAGGCCGCCCAGCGGTGGAAGGGCCTCCAGCAGCCGGACAACGGATCTGAACTCGCAGAAGCCGCAGCCGCGTTGAAGTCGGCCGAAGCCGGGATCAAGCGTCTGGTGGAACAACAGGCCTCGGGCTTCTTCGACCCGCCGTTCGACACGCACCTGCCGACCTTGCAGGCCGAAGCACGGGCCGCGCTGGAGAACGCGAAGCGGAGGGTGGCAGATGCCAGCCCGAAGCGCCTCGACGTCTCGTTCCTCCTGGAGGACGCCGCGATCCGGCAGGCGTGGGCAGAGGCCGACCTGCCCCTGCGACGCGAGTTGCTGCGCCTCGTGATCCGCCGGGTCGCGGTGACGAAGGGCCGTCGAGGATGCAACGTGTTCGACGGCCCTTCGCGCGTGGAGATCCACTGGCTCGACCAGCCCGACCCGTGGTTGAAGCCGAAGGACCAAGGATCCTTCGCCGCAGCAGCCTGACCGACACGGCCGGCCTGTCGCCGTCACGCTGCGGCGTGACGGTCCCCGGCTGGGCCGGGCTTCGAGACAAGGGGAGACGGCCGAGCCAAATCGCGCCGGATCCGGATGCTCTCACCACTCGACGAGAGGTGAGGAGGCGTCCTGTGGCGACGTACCGTTGTGTGACATCCGGTCTTCCGGCAGCCGCTGAGCGGAGCAGGGTGGTTGCCGAGGGAGGATGGTGCTTCGTCACCGGCAGCCGAGAGAGTGCAGTTGCGGTCGCTTCGGCGCTGGGCGGCAGGATCGACGAAGCCGACCCCCGCGGTTCCTCGCCCGCCTGCTTGGTGAGGACCGGAGCCCACTCCCTCTCGATCACGATGCACGGTGCTGAGTCGATCTCGTTCCGGATGGTGCACCGGGGCGTGCGGGGGAGTGGCAAGGTCCAGGTGGATCACCGGAATTGTCACCGCCCTGCTGCTCTCGAAGTAAAGCAGTGCGGCTGTGGCACGGGCCTGGCGGAGCAGCGCTCTGCGGCCAGGTCCGGCCACGGCCCGAAGCCCGAGATCAAGATCGCGTTCCGGCTGACCGAGGCGCCCTCGCTCGGGGTGTTCGAGTTCGCCACCTCGTCGTGGACGCTGGCCGGGACGCTGGAACCCGTACTGCGGGCGTTCGCGGAGGGCCAGGCGTCGGTGCAATGCGAACTCAGGATCGAGTCCCACTCCTTCGAGACGTCCGACGGCGTGCAAGTGACCTGCCACGAGCCGGTGCTCGTCCTCGGCTGAGCCGTTGGAGCGGGATCACCGCCCGACCGGGTGAGCCTGTCAGCCGATCGGACCCGTGGCTGGTGAGCTGACCCGAACGACCTGAGCAGCAGCAGAAGGAGAGGAAGCCATGCCCGCGCCTGGCACGTCGTACGGTGACCTTCGAGCCCTGGTGATCAACTGCACGCTGAAGCGATCACCGGAACGGAGCCACACCCAAGGCCTCATCGACATCAGCACGGGAATCATGGAACGCCAAGGCGTGTCGGTCGAAGTCCTTCGTGCCGTCGACATCGACATCGCGACCGGCGTGTGGCCGGACATGACGGAGCACGGGTGGGAGAGCGACGAATGGCCGGTCATCTACTCGAAGGTGATGGCCGCTGACATCCTTACGCTAGCCGGGTCTGTGTGGCTGGGAGACAACTCTTCCGTCATGAAGCGCGTCATCGAGCGGCTGTACTCCTGTTCCTCGGTCCTCAACGAGCACGGCCAGTACGCGTACTACGGGCGGGTCGGCGGTTGTCTGATCACCGGGAACGAGGACGGCGCGAAGCACTGCGCGATGAACGTGCTGTACAGCCTCCAGCACCTGGGGTACGTCGTCCCGCCGCAGGCCGACGCGGGCTGGGTCGGGCCGGCCGGGCCGGGGCCGTCGTACCTGGACGAGGGGTCGGGCGGGCCGGAGAACGACTTCACCAACCGGAACACCACGTTCATGACGTGGAACCAGCTGCACCTGGCGCGGATGCTGAAGGACGCGGGCGGTATCCCAGTGCACGGCAATCAGCGCTCCGAGTGGGACGCGGGCTGCCGCTTCGACTTCGAGAACCCCGAGCACCGGTAGGGATCTTCGCTGGACCTGGTGATTTCGGCTGGTGTCGTACGGTCCGCGACTTGAACGCCCTTGTGCTCTACGGCCTGGTTCGATGCGGGTGCTGTTCGAATTCGGGGCGCGGCGCCGTTCCTCGGATCAGTGGCGGACGAGTTCGACCTCGGCGTCTATTACCTCCCACCACACCTCTATGTCCCATTCGGTGACCTGTGGGAGGTGGTCGGAAACCTCCTGCACCTGCGGCATGTTCGGGATGGTTGCGGAGATGAGCGCCCGCATCAGCTCCTCGGCGGCGTAGCCGTGGTCGATCCCACCGAGGCCGCCGGGCGGGAGGTCTTCTCCGGGGATCCGCTGACGGGCCTTCTTCGGACCGTCCCAGGTGGTGGGCCCGTCCGCGCCGACCTGCCCGAGCACGGTGGCCGCGTACCGGCCGATGTTGACCATGCCGCGGAGGGTCATGAGCCGGTCGGGCACGTCGTCGGGCCGGGTCGTTCCGTCGGGCAGGACGATCGAGCGGTCCACCACCCATGCCTTGTCCTCGGCCCCGTCGAGGCGGAGCGGGCAGCCCCACACCGGCCAGGAGTTCATGTCGCCCTGGAAGAAGGCGAGCCACCGGTCCTTGTACATGTTGGCCAGCAGCCAGCGGATCTGGTGCTCCCGGTCGCCGGGGTCACCGAAGTTCAGGTGGACGCTGGCCACCGAGACCTCGCGCTTGCTGAGGGCCTTGGTGTGGGGATGGATGCAGCGGAGCTTGGCCGTGGCGGGCCGGTGCCGGACCGCGTTGGTGTAGGGGACCCACTCGGGGTCGGCCTGGAACAGCTCGGGTGCGAAGAACAGCACGTTCCTCGACCCGGAGCGGAGGTTGGGTGCCTCCACGAAGTCCAGCTGGAGCTGCTGGGCGACCTCGGCGGCCTGGTCCTCCTGGAGTTCCTGGAGGGTGAGCAGGTGCGGGCGCTCGGCGCCGCGCTCCTGGGCGAACTGACGCAGGTGGTCGATCGCTTGGGGCAGCTTCCAGCCGTGCTGGATGTTCCAGCCGACGTGGACGAAGGAGCCCATAGCGCCGGCCTCGGGCCTGGCGGTGGTGAGGGTGCTGCTCATGCGGTTGCCTCTCGGTGTCGGGTCCTGCTGGAAGGCGCGCCGGGGAGTGCGCCGGACCGGCGGCGGTGCCCGGGTCCGCGGTCGAACGGACGGCCGGGTCACGGCCGCGACGGCGAGAGGGGCTTGGCGGCGGCCTTGGTGATGACGGCGGTGGCCAGGGCGAGGGCGGCGGTGATCCGGTCCTCGTGGTCGGTCGTCAGGGTGGCCGGGCCGCCGACGCCACACTCGGTGGCGATGGCTGCCAGCCGGTGGCGCTGTTCGGCGGGCAGGCCGTCGGCGAGGCGGTGGCGGGCGAGGTCGCGGGCGCTGTAGCCCTCGGGTGCGGCCAGGGTCCGGCCGACGGCGGCGACGTACACGCGGGCGGCATCGGGGAGTCGGCCGGCGGCGGTGGCGAGGTCGGCGACGGTCAGGACGAGCCGGGTGTCGAACACCTCGCTGCCCTGGCGCGGGGTCACGGCGGCGTGGGCGCGGAGCATCGTCTCGGCCTGCTCGGCCGCCGGGTCGCCGTCGAGCAGCGTGCACGCCACGGTCAGAGCGGCGGCGATGGCGTGCTCCCACGGCTGTTCGGCAGGGGTGTCGCGGGCCAGAGCGCGGGCGAGCGCGGTGCGGCCTTCGAGGGCCATGGCGACGACGGCGACCTGGCGGCCCTCGAACAGGCGGTCGCTGCGGTCGGTGGACTGTCTGAGGTGGAAGTGCGCCTCGGTCCAGCGCCCGGCGCGGGCCAGGGCGCGGGCTCCCTCGAAGACCTGGATGTCGGTGAGCCACTGGTGGAGGTCGGCACGGTCGGCGCTGCTGGCGGTCAGCCCGGCGAGGGGGATGATCAGGCCGCCGGGGAGGTTGGCGTCGTCGTTCTCGGCGACGGCGCGCAGCAGCTCGTCCAGGATCGCAAGTGCCGGGATGCCGTTGCCCGCCCGCAGTTCGAGGTGGGCGAGGTTGACGAGGGGTTCGAAGACCAGGCGGGCCAGGTAGACGGTCAGCGGCCGGTGGGCGAGGTAGAAGCCGGCGTGGTTGAGGCACAGCACGCGGGCCAGGCCGGGCAGGCCGCGGTCGGAGGCGAGGAGCGCGGCGAGGTTGTGGACGCTGGTGGCGGTGGCCGGGTTCCCGGTGTCAGCGGCCTGCCGGGCGAGGTCGGTGAGCTGCTGCACCCGCTGCTCCAGCGGGGCGGCGAGGGCGTGCCTGCGGGGGACGAGCGGGAGGCGGGCGAGGGCGTCGCCGAGCGGGCCGGTGAGCTGGGCGCTCATCGCAGCACCGCCTCGTTGGCGTCGACGAGGTCCAGGACCGCGCCCGCGGCGGCCGAGGCTAGGGCGGCTTGCTGCTGGTGGGGCAGGCCGAGGCGGTTGGCGGCGAACAGTTGGTGGTGGGCGAGGACCGCGCGCTGCCCCCGCCACAGCTGGCCCTCGTCGGCCAGTGCCCGCAGGCTCAGGCCGTAGGCGGCGAACTCGGCGAACCAGGGCGCGGCGTGTGCGAGTCGGCCTTCCAGGAGAGCGGAGCCGGGGGTGGTGTCGGCCCGGAGCAGGGTACGGGCGGCGTCGACCAGGCGGCGGTCCGGGACGGCCAGCCCAGGGCCGTCTGCGGGCCGGTTCTCGGCGACCTGCGCCCAGGTGTCGCCGATCTCGTACCAGTCTAGTCCGGCGCCGCGCATCGCGGCCGTGCCGAGCAGCAGCCACAGCTCGGCCCGCTGGTCGGGCAGTTTGCCGCGGTGGACGGCTCCGAGGTAGGTGAGGGTGTGGCGGCTGTCCTGGTGGAAGAGGCGGTGGGCGGCGGGCAGCGCGGCGGCTCCGCCGAAGGCGTAGGTCTCCGGCTCGTAGAGGGCCGGGGTCCAGTCGCTGATCATGCCCGCCTCGCGGCACATGTCCAGGGCCTCGTTGACCGCGGTGGCGACCGCGTGCAGGGCGCGGGTGGCGGTCTCCCGGTAGCGCAGCCGCCATCGCTCGCCCTTGCGCAGAAAGTGCCAGGCGTCCAGCAGCCCCTGGTCCTCCAGGGATATCAGGGCGGGGCCGAGGAGCCGGACGGCGTGCTCCTCGGGGGTGTCGGTGGCCAGGTGCAGGTGGACCTGCGTCCAGGCGCGGTCGCCGGTGGCGAGCACCAGAGTTCTCCTTTGGATCAGACGAGCAGCAGCAGGGCGTCCCAGCCGGTACCGGGGTGGTCGGCGGCCAGGGAGCAGCGGGCGAGGCCGATGCCGGCGGTGCCTTCGAACAGGCCCTGGCCGGTGGCGTCGGTGCCGGGGTCGGGCAGGCCGCTGGCGGCGGCGAGGATCCGCACCGCGGTGGTGTGGTCGGTGCGCTCGGCGAAGCGCTTGGCAGCCAGGCGTACCCCCGCGGTGCCGTGGCAGACGGTGCCGTCGGTCAGGCTGTGGACTTGGTCGGGGTCTTCGAGAGCGTCGAGGAAGGCGGCTTCGGCGGTGCGGGCGCGGTCGGTGTCGCCGGTGGCGCGGGCGGCGTGGTGCAGGGCGGTGGCGATGCCGGGGGTGCCGTAGCACCAGGACGGGCGCAGCGGCTTCGACTGCCGGGTGCGGCCCTGGTCGGCTTCGGCGGCGGTCAGTGCCTCGGGCCACCAGGCGCGGGCGGCGCCGTTCTGCTGCCAGGCGTCCAGCCAGTCGAGGATGCGCCCGATCGCCTCCAGCTGGCCCGGGACGCGGGTGCCGTCAAGGTAGGTGAGGGCCAGCAGGGCAAGCGGGCCGGGGATGCCGTGCGCCATACCGAAGTTGCCGTGCCCGCCCGGGTAGCGGTCGTCCTGCTCGCCGCTGGGCGCGAGGTGCGTCCACCAGCCCGAACGCCCCTGCACCGGCCCGGTCAGCCGCACCAGGTAGGTCAGCACTTCCCTCAGCAGCTCCCGGCTGCCCCAGACCCGCAGGTGCGCGCCGAGACCGGTCAGCCCGCCCAGGAGGTCGAACTCCCCGAAGGCGGGGCGCACTCCGCAGTCGATGCGGCGGTGGGCGGCCGCCAGGCGCTTGCGGACGACGTCCTCCACCGCGGCGTTCAGGCCCATGCGCGGCTGCTGGTAGGCACGCGGCCCGTGGCTCGCTGCCAGGTGAAGGATGTGCGCGACGGCGGGCGCGCCGTAGAACACGGAGGCCCCGGCGAAGGAGTTCACAGGCTGGCTCACGCACGCGGTGATCCACTCGTGGGCGGTGTCCCAGCTTCCCCGGCCGGTGGCGGCGCGCTCGACGTGCAGCAGCGCGGTGGCGAGGCCGCCCTTGGCCAGGGACTGGCCCCACTGGGCGGAGGCCTCGGTGGGCGGTGTGAGCAGTTCGGCGGTCATGCCGGTTGTCCTTCCTCGGCGCGAGCGGTTCGGGCGGTGAGGGTGAGCGCGGCAGCGCGGGCCAGGCGGTGGCAGGTGCGCTCGCTGGCCGGGTTGAGGCCCACGGCGCGGGCGTGGTGCAGGTGCAGCAGCGAGCCGAGGACGTCGGCGGGCTCCAACTCCCCGTCCCGGCCGAGCGCCCTGCGGTAGTCGGCCAGCTTCTTGGCCCGCACCCCCCACACCAGGGCGAGGAGGCGGCCCTCCTCGGTGAGTTCCAACCGGTCCGGGCGATCGGCGAGTTCGGCGGCCAGCCGCGACGCGGCGCGCGGCAGCGCGATCTCGCTGCGCCTGGGCACCCGCTCCAGCAGCCAGGCGTGGCCGGCCTCCCTGCCCAGCAGCGCGGTGGCGAGGTCGAGCATGCTCGCCGCCGTCACGGTGGCCGGATCGGTGGAGGTGGCGCGCTGGTAGGCGAGTTGGGCCAGCACCGCTCGGGAATCGAGGGAGAAGAACTCCTCCGCCACCCGCAGCGCCGCCCCGCGCCCGTACCGGCCGGCCTCCGGCAGGTAGGTGTCGATCTCCAGCCGCGTGAGCAGGCCCTCCTCCCGCATCTGCTGGGCCCACTTGCCGATGCGCTCGGCGGCCAGCGACCACGCGGCGACGGCGGAGACGGGGATGCGCAGGCGCACGTGCGGTTCGGGGTCGGTGTGCCGCAGGAACCACCACTGCGGCGGCACCACCCAGCCAGCAGCCAACCCCGGTACTCGAGAGAGGAGTTCGTCGGCGCGGCGCGGGTTGCCGAACAGGCGGGCCGACAGCCACCCGGACGCGCCCGGTAGGTGCCCGGACCGGACGGTGACCGGCCTCCCGGGGCGCGGGCGAGCGGCGGGCAGCGGCGGGCGGGTGGAGTGCAACTGCACGGTGACCTCGTGGGCCCGGCCGCACCACCGGTTGTTGACTGCCCGCGGGGCCTCGATCAGGACCGCGGTCGGCTCCCGCAGCAGGTGATCGCGCAGCAGCACCAGGTGCTCCGGCAGGCACAGGTCCAGCGGCAGCCGAAGGTTGTTCTGCGACAGGTGCACCGTCGCCGGGACGTTGTAGCGGGCGATCCACTCGCTCGCCGCCGCCTGCCACTCCTCCCAGTCGGCGTCCTTGCCGGGCAGGTCGGCGGCGGGCAGGTGCCAGCGCGCCGGCGACAGCACCACCTCCCCGTAGCGCATCCGCGGCAGGTAGGGCAGCCGCCCGGCCGCGCCCCAGTTGAACGTGGTCAGCCACGGGGTGTGGGCGTGGGTGATCTCGCACAGGAACCGCACCAGCGGGTCGGTGTTCGCGCGGAAGTCCACCGCGTTGAGCGCCCGCACCTCCACCGGACGGCGGTCGGAGAGCCGCACCAGCCACATCCGCCGCTCGTCCGCGCACACCCCTAAGTCCTCCAGCCGCAGCACCGATCCGATCTGCGGGAACTCGCCCAACGCCAGCAGCGGCAGCAGAGCCGGGGCCCGGGAGACGTTCTCCGCGCGGGCGTACAGCGGGGGCGCGGAGACCTGCACCACCAGCGCGTCGGCCCGCAGCGGCGGCGCGGCGGCGATCGCCGCCTCCAGCTCGCGGCGGCGCTCGGGCTCCAGCAGGTACAGGAACCGGCCCGCGGTCGTGCCCGCCCCACGCGGCACCGCCTGCACCACCGGGGCAAACTGCGCAGCCCCGTAGGTGAACAGCCCTACACCGTAGGCCGAAAGCCGCACCGTCAGCTCGGCATGCGGCTGCACCGCCCCGTCGGGCACCGGGTCCGGAGCGAGGCGCTCCAGCAGCGGGCCCTGGAGGTCGACCTGGTCCAGCCGCTCGACAACGGCCATCTGAGCCAGCGCCAGAAGCTGGGCGTCGCGCCGCCCGAACTTCGGCTGCACGTCGGGCAGCACCGAGTCCCGGTAGCGGGCGGGGAATCCCATCCCGGTGTCCGGGTTCACCAGCTCGACCACCGGCACCACCGCGCCCGGCCCGAACCGCTCGGCGAAGCGGCGGTGGTAGTCCACCCACGCCGGGTGCCCATTCGGGAACGGCGACAGCCGGGTCAGCACCTCGGCCGCGCCGGCCACCAGCGACGCCACCCGCCGGGGCAGCGCCGCGGGACCGGCGTCCAGGTGCAGGTCCACCATCAGCGGCGACGGCCCGTCCGGGACCCCGCCCGGCTGGCGGGTCAGCTGCCGGGTCAACCCGGTCCGCAGCGTCCGCTGGGCCGTCGGGTCGTCCAGCTCGTTGTGCCGGGTCAGCTGCCCGCGCACCGTTCGAAGGGTGTTCCAGGTGGCTTCGGCGGCGGGGACCTGGTCGAGGCCGGTGGTGCGGGCGATGGCGAACAGGTGGCCGAGCGGGTCGGTCGCGGTCGTCGGCAGCCGCAGGATGCTGATCAGGAAGCCCTGGCGCACCAGCTCGCCGAGCATCGCGCGCACCGTGTCCGCCGGGACGGCCGGGAAGCGGTCGGCGAGTTCGCCGAGCGTCACCGACAGCGGGCCGTCGGCCGCCTCCAGCACGGCCAGCACCGGGGCGGTGGCGCGGACGGACACCTCCGCCGGTTCTCCGTCCTGGAGGTTGCGGGTCATCGGCAGGACGACGCGGCCACCGCGGAGCACCCGCAGCTGGTTGGCCGTCACCGGCAGCAGATCGCCGACAGCTTCCTCCAACTCCCGCACCACGGAGGCCAGCCAGCGCGCGTCGGGCCGCGCCACCGCCCGGGACGCACCCCAGCGGGGCGCGGCGGCGGACTCGCCGAAGGGCACCGCGGTCACCCCGGCGAACAGCCCGAAGGGCGTCGCCCGCTGCTGGCGCAGCGCGTACTGCATCACCGAGGCCGTCAGCCGGCGTAGCCGCCGCCGGGGTACGTGGTCGAAGTTGAAGACCACCTCGCGCACCCGGGCGGCCAGCTGCGGGCCTGCGGCGATCTCGACCGCCGCGGCGAAGTCGGCGTCCGCCCAGACGTGCTGGAGCCAAGCGCGCCAGTTCGCGGTGGCGTGGGGGTCGGTGTCGGCGAGGTCGGGCCACCAGGACGGCCCGGCTCCGGCCGGGCGGGCGGCGGCCCGTAACAGGGCCGGTCCTGCGACGGCGTACACGGGTATTCGCCTCGATTCCGGGAGATTTCGGGAGGTTTCAGAAACGCCGGGGCCCGGCGTGCGGCGGCTTGACGACCGCACGCCGGGCCCGGTCACACGGGGAGAGGAGCGGTCAGACGTTGCCGCCGAACGAGGCGCAGGCGGTGCCCGAGCAGGTGCTGCCGCAGCCGTCGTCGGTGGAGCGCAGCAGCGCGGCCACCGGGTCGGCGCCCTCGACGATCGTCACGTCGAGCTCGAAGTCGCTCGCGGCGGCGGTGCCGGTGATGGTGGTGCTCATGGTGCTTCCTCCTTGAGTCGGTGGTGCAGGACCTGGCCGCGGACTACGGCCAGGAGATCGTGAGCCGGACGTGGGTCTTGTCGATGACCAGCCCGTCCGGAAGCTGGTCGTTGGGGATGCCGATCGGCTGGGCGGTGAAGACCGGGCCGTCGCCGGTGCGGTGCTCGCGGTCCCACTTGCGCACCTCGGTGTTGATCAGGGCGGCCAGGGGCCCCCCTTCGGGGCCGAAGCCGTGCGCGCCGAACTCGAACTCCGCCGGGTCTTCGCTGATCCTGCGCAGCGCGAGGTAGGCGAGGCTGTCGCCCTCCACGATCACCGGGCACGCCATCCGGTTCGCCGGGGCGACCGTCTTGGTGTCCAGCTCGGGGTCCACGGACATCAGGCCGAAGCCGGGCAGCGAGGACGCCAGCCACAGGTACAGGGAGTCGAAGGGCTCCTGGTTGGCGATCGTCACCCCGCTCCACCACTCCGCGCGGGGCGTCTCCAGCACGCCGCCCAGGCGGCTGGTGTCCGGGCGCTCCAGCTCGTCGAAGCGCAGCCCGACCTCCTTCGTGCCGCGTGGCAGCACCAGGAACTCGTCGTGCGCGTCCGCGCCTTGGATCTTGACGAACCCGGAGACAGTCGCGGACACGCTCACCAGCCGCTCGCCCTCCCGGCGGAAGGTGATCGAGCGGGTCAGCCCGTGCATCCGCAGCGGCACGGTGATCGTCCCGCCCTCGACCAGAGCGCCAGTCCACGCCGGCGGCAGGTCCCACGCCCCCACCGTCACGACGATCCGGTCGAACGGGCCGCCCTCCACCTGCCCGGAGCCGTCCGCCAGCACCACCCGCACCCGCTCGTACCCGGCCTCCGCGAGGTACTTCTCCGCACGCTCGGTGACGAACGGGTCGATGTCGACCGTCACCACCTCGCCTGCCGGGCCGACGAGTTCGGCAATCAGCGCCGCGTTGTAACCACCCGACCCGACCTCCAGCACCCGCATCCCCGGCCGCACGTCCGCCTGCTCCAGCATCTGCGCCTGGATCCGCGCGGCCGACACCGAACTGACCGCCAGCCCGTACTCGTTCCGCTTGGTCACCAGCGCCCGCTCGGGCTCGTACGCCTCCGCCAACGCCGCCTCTGGGGCGAACACGTGCCGGGGCACGGCCAGCAGCGCCTCCGCGACAGCGGCCGAGCGCACCGAGCCCGCTGCCCGTAGCGCCTCGACCATCGCCACACGCGGCGCCTCGTCCCTGTCCGGCAACGACCGGCCGATGGAATCTGCCAAGGTGGACATCGTTCTCCTCTTGATCTGCCGCATGGGTGCGGCACCGTTCCGGAGCGGGACATGGCCACGTCCCAACTCCCTTTGCGGAAAAGTCATCAGCGCGTGCCCGGAGCAGCACACCGCAGCGCCAGGCCGCCGTCGCCGAGCGATGCGAACACCAGGCGACCGCCCTCCGAGGCGCGCCCACTCAAGCGGCCTCCCCGACACCCGAGTGCTGCGGCTGCCCCGACAGCCGGGCCCACACGGCCTTCGCGCCGAGATCGACCGTCACGCCCCAGTCATCGGACAGATCGGCAACCAGCAGAAGCCCCTGCCCGTCCACGCGCACACCGGCGGGGCGCGGACACGGTCGGAGTTCGGACCGGTTGTCGCGGACCTCCAACCAGCAGTCACCGCCGACCTCCTGGAGCCGCACGGGCACGACCTCGCCGTCACGGCAGGCGTGGCGGATGGCGTTGGTGACCAACTCCGAGCAGATCAGGACCATGTCGTCGATGCGCTCCGGAGCCCACCCCCACCCCAGGAGGGTCCGCCGGACAGCGCCACGGGCCAGTCGGGCCGATGCCGGTGTCGCCGGAAACTCCTGCTCCCACAGCCGGAGCCCCTGTACTGTCACGTCCACGCCCGCTCCCTCCGCCGTCTCCGGTCGCTACCTCACGAACCGCACGGTTGTCCCGGCAGTTGGTGTTCGGACGGTGCCGCCCGCTTGCTCAAGACAACCGTGGTTGGCGACCGGGAGTAAGGTGTTGGCCACTCCCAGCGGTTTAACCCGTTTAACGGGAAGTCAGGGGACGTGATGGCGAAGGAAGTTCGGGTCAACGAGCGCCTGCAGCAGGCCATCAGGGAATCCCGGATGACGTACGATCGCCTGGCCCTGGAGCTGGGCATCGTCGCAGGTCGACACGGTGACGACGCCCGCCCGGGCAAGTCGTTGATCAGCCACTGGGTGCGCTACAGCGTGGTGCCGTCGGGGGACATGCCGTCCTACCTCGCCGCCGTGCTGTCCCGCCGGCTCGGGCGGACCGTCACCCCGGCCGACCTTGGCCTGGCCGAAGAGGTGAGCGATCTTCGGGAGTGGGGCTTGGATACGCTGAGCGTCCTGGCCGATCTCCGACGAATCGACGTGGACGACGTGGAAGTGGATCGCAGCACCGCCCTCCAGCTGATGGCCTACTCCGTCGGCGCGCTCGCACTTCCCGCCGAGAGCTTGTGGGAGTCGATGGCGCGCACGGGCGAGGCACGCGGACGAGCCGGTGGCCGACGGGTCGGTGAAGCGGACGTCGAGGCGGTCCGCGACATGACCGGCCTGTTCTCCCAGGTCGACCAGCGACGCGGCGGCGGCCACGCCCGCACCGCCGTGGTGCAGTACCTCACCAGCGACGTCGCACGATTCTTGAAGGGCGCCTTCGCCTCGGAGCGGACGCGTCGGCAGATGTTCTCCGCCGCGGCCGAACTCGCCTACGTGGCAGGCTGGATGGCCTTCGACAGCGCCGACCACGCCGCAGCCCAGACCTACTTCGGGCAGGCGGTCCGGTTGGCGGCCGAGGCCGACGACCCGGCGATGGCCGGCCACGTCCTGCGGGCGATGGCCCACCAGGCCCTCGACCTCGGGCACCCGAAGCAGGCGCTCGACCTCGCTGCGGCGTCCATCAGCGGAGACCGGTACGCACTCGCCTGCCCGCGCGAACGCGCGCTGCTCGGGGTGATCCACGCCCGGGGCCTGGCGGCGACCGGCCGGCACACGGCCGCCACCGGCGCCCTGCTCCAGGCCCAGCGCGACCTCGCCGCCGCGGCACTGGGCGACGACGAACCGGCCCGGGTGTTCTTCTTCGGCGAGGCGAGCCTGGCGCACGAAACCGCCTCCGCCCTGCGCGACATAGGCGATCTCGCCGGTGCGGTGAAGGAGTTCCGACACAGCGTCGAGACCCGCAAGGCCAGCTCCTTCGCCCGGACGCACGCCGTCACCCTCGGCTACCTGGGTGCCGTCCACGTCCGGCTCAAGAACATCGAGGAAGCCTGCACCGTCTGGTCGGACGCCCTGGACGCCATGGAGCCCGTCCGGTCCGGGCGGACCCGGCAGACCGCCACGCACATGCGCACCGCCCTCTCGCCGTTCCGGCAGCGCGGCATCCGCAGCATCGACCGGGTCGACAGCCGGGCGGCCGCCTACCTGGAAGCCACCGCGTGAACCGACGTACCGTCACCACCCCGACCGCAGGAGGAGAACCGATCATGACCGACCGCGAGGTGTTCGAAGTCGAGGCCCTCGGCCACGTGGTGGGCGGCCGCACCGAGCCCACCGACGACTTCTGGGGCGGCACCCGGGCGATCATCCGACTCGACGGCACCCGCTTCACCGCCGACGCCACCAAGGGGCTCGAGGACTTCTCCCACCTGGAGGTCGTCTTCCGCTTCCACCTCACCGACCCCACCGACCTCAACCTCGGTGCCCGCCGCCCGCGCGACAACCCCGACTGGCCCGAGGTCGGCATCTTCGGCCACCGCAACATGCGCCGCCTGAACTGGCTCGGCGTCTCGCGCTGCCGACTCCTCAAGGTCGACGGCCTGGACCTCCACGTCGAGGACCTCGACGCCGTCGACGGCACCCCGATCCTCGACGTGAAGCCCTGGTTCGTCGACTTCGGTCCCCGCGGTGAGATCCACCAGGCACAGTGGACCACCGACATGCTGGGCGAGTACTTCGCCCCGGGCGAGGACGGCCGGAGCGCCGAGTAGCCGAGCGGTTAACTTCCCTCCGCGGAAGCCGAATCCTAAAGGGGACGTCCGAAGCGGCCTGCTGGGCGGCCCCACTTCGGACGCCCCGGGTGAGGGCGCCCGATGGTCAGCGCAGGAGGCCGAAGACCAGGGCCGTGACGCTGCCGAGGGCGGTGCCGGCCAGGATCTGCGCGAGGGTGTGGGCCTTGAGGACCATGCGGGACCAGCCGATCGCCGCGGCGCCGAGCGTGGTGAGCAGCAGCCAGGGGCCGAGGGCGAGCACGAGGATCATGACGGTGCCGCCGGCGACGCTGTTGTGAAGAGAGATCTGCCAGCCGGTGGTGACGAGGAGGCTGGAGACCAGCCCCACGAGCATCGCGACGACCAACGCGGACACGTCGGACGGGGCGCCGAGGGCGTACAGCAGGATGATGCCGGTGGCGACTGACACCAGGCTGAGCACCATCGGCAGGAGTCGCTGGCGGCGGACGCGGATGTGCCTGTCGGTGAGACCGCCGCGTTTCACACCGAGCGCGATGATGCTTATCGGGACGACGCCGCAGAAGAGCGCGGCCAGCAGCCCCCAGCCGAGGCCCGACCAGGAGCGGGTGCTGTGCCAGCCGATCAGCAGCAGGAGCGCGATCACGAGGTTGGCAGGGGCAAGGACGTCTGTGACGACCCGCGCGGCCTTCTGGCGAAGTGTGCTGCCGGCGAAGGCGGGCGGAACGGGTGGTTCGAACGTCACGGGGTGGCTCCGGAAGGGCGGTCGGGTCGTATGCAACGGCGTACGCGTGTGGTCTCCGGCCGCGCATCGGCGCGGCGCTCGCGCACAGCTTCTCAACAGTGAGCGGAAGACCGTGCGAAGGGGCAAGCCAAGGTCCGTCGTGACTGGTCAGGTGGCTTAACAGGGTGGATGAGTGCCCGCGGTACGGCCTATGGTTCTGGTCCTGCCGCACACGGCAGGCAGGCTGATGGGCCGCTGCCCACGCCGACCGAAGACGATACCGGCGTCCAGAAGCACCAACTCCTGGACGCCGCACCGGCCCTCCGAAGTGGCCGATTCCCCACCGCGCGCTCGGCGGACTTCCATGCCCGAGAGACCGCCGCGCGCGCTCCTACGAAGTACGGAGCATGGCTTGCGCGTACCCATGACGGAAACGGAAAACCCGGCATCGCCCTGTCGCAGCCGGCGCCTTCGCCCTGGTGCGCAGCCAGTCGGCAAGGTGCCTGGTGCGGGCACCGCCGCTCGGGGTCGCTGACATGGCGCGCATCCGATCGGTCAAGCCCGAGACCTGGGTGAGCGAGACGCTCGCCGAGGTCTCCATCCCCGCGATGGTCACCTTCCTCGGCATGACCAACCACGCCGACGACCACGGCCGGCATCGCGACAACGCCGCGGTCGTCTACGGCCTGGTGTGGCCGATGCGCGAGGAGATCACCCGCACCGACGTCGAGGAGCACCTCCGGCAGCTCGCCGCCGCCGGGGCTGTGTGCCGCTACACCGGCTGCGACGGCCGGAAGTACTTCCACTTCCCGACCTGGCGCAACCACCAGAAGATCGACAAGCCTTCGCTGTCCCGGCTGCCCGCGTGCCCGCACTGCGAGCCGGAGCGGTGCGGCGTCTGCAAGGGCCCGTGCATCCAGCGCGTCACCCTCGCCGATGCGCCGACCCCTGCGCCCGAGGCGGACCCGATGGCTCCCCGAGTGTTCCACGAGCCCTCGGCGAACACTCCCTCCCACCTCGACCCCCTCTCCGAACCGGTCGCGAAGCTGTCCCCGCAGGGCGGCACCGGCGGCGGCACGGCCACCGCCCCGGCGCTCGACGAGAAGCGCGTGGCCGTCCCTGCCGCTGGAAGAAGCGCAGGTCAGAGGTCATTCGCCGAAGCCTCCCCGAAGGTTCGGCGAAGCGTCCGGGAGCCCTCGACGCCTGGATCTAGGATCTTGGATCCTGGATCTTCTTTCCCTACGGGGCGGCAAGCGCCCGAGCCGGAGGCCGTCTCGGCGGGCCAGCTCGTCGGCGAGTACGTCGCCGCCTGCGAGCGGCGTCCGCCGAACGGCGTGCTCGGCCACCTCGGCAAGACCGTCAAGGTGCTGCTGGCCGAGGGCATCGACGCTGAGCACGTCCGCGCCGGACTGCGGCGCTTCGCCGAGATCCAGGGCCACCCGTCCCGGCTGCCGAGCCTGGTCAACGACGCGATGAACGCCCCGGGCGCCGGTTTGGTCCGGCCGGGATTCCGCCCTAACCTGCCTGTTCACCAGGCGTGGACCAATCCGGTCGACGCTGCCGCCGCCTACGCCGAGGAGCTGTGATGCGCACCCACCGCGACCCGCAGACCCTCGCCGACGGGCCCTCCGTCCTCGACCGGATGGCCGAGATCCTCGCCGCCCGGGGCATCGACCGCGCCCGAGTCGACGCCCTCCCCGACGAGCCGGAGCCCTTCTCGCCGGAAGCCGCGCTCTCCGCCGGGATGCCGCCCCGCTACCGCGACGCCATCGCCGACCACCCGCTGGTGCTGGCCTGGGCCCGGCAGGTCGCGGCCCAGGCCACCGCCCCGAGCACCGGGGCACGCCGCCAGGTCACCTGCGGTCCCAGCCTGCTGATGGCCGGGGTGACGGGCACAGGCAAGACCCACCAGGCGTACGGAGCGGTCCGGGTCCTGGTGCGCGCCGGCCTCGGCGTGCGCTGGCGCGCCACCACCACCGCCGACCTCTACGCCGAACTCCGCCCCGGCTCCGACACCGACGCCGAGCGCGTGCTCGCCGCCTACAGCCGGGTGCCGCTGCTGATCCTCGACGACCTCGGCGCCGCGAAGAACAGCGAGTTCGTCGAGGAGCAGACCTACCGACTCATCAACCGCCGCTACAACCACTGCCTGCCCACCTTGATCACCACCAACCTGGCGATCAAGGACCTCCGCACCTGCCTGGGTGACCGCGTCACCTCCCGGCTCGCCGAGATGACCACCCGGGTCTCCTTCGAGCCGGTCGACCGCAGACGCCACCAGCGCGCTGCCTGAACAACCGCTGCGCCGTCCCATCCCGGTGGTCATCAGCGCTCTCGAATCCGGTCAGTAGAACACCTACTCGGTCACTGGCCGTCCGGCCGAGGTCGGCTCGGGTGACCGGTCCGCCGGTCAGCCCGGTCAGCGTGCTGCCGACGGCGGTGACCGAGGCCGCTGACCTGGCCGGTCAGCCGGTCAGTGCCCTGCCGGTCACTGACCGATTGGCCGAGGTCGTCCCTGTGACCGGCTCGCCGGTCAGCCCGGTTCCCTCCCGGCCGGTCACTGACCGGGCGGCTGACCGGGGCACCGAGGAGCTGCTGGAGATCGCCAGGCAGGCGGTCGCGGAGGCGGACAACAAGCTGACCCGCGCTGTGGTCGCCGCCGCGATCCGCGGTCAGCGGATCCCGCTGTCCAGCGACACCCTGACCCAGCTGATGGCCCAGCTCCGCGAACAGCAGCGCAAGAACCAGCTCGTCGACGCCGATCGGGACTGACCGACACCGACCGGCCGGGGTGACCGAGGAGGTCACCCCGGCCGGTCACCCACCCGCCACCGCACCATCGAAGTGGAGCACCGTCATGCGCACCACCCCCGCCACCTGGACCGAGGCGGACGCCTGGCTGACCGTCCTGTGCCAGCGCGGCCACCTCCACCGCGTCGAAACCGGCACCGACGGCACCCGAACCGTCCAACGGGGCCGGCACTCCCGGCCCTGGACCCTCCACCACCCGGTCCTGGCCCTCGACTGGATCGAGGACCTCGTCCGCGACGTCGAGCAGCGCGACACGGAGCCGCACCGATGACCGGAACCGACCCGGAGGCGACCGTCTCGCGTCCGGTCGGTGACCCCAACCAGGCTCCTGGCGGAGCAAGTTGTGGGGTAAGGAGTCCTTACCCCGCTCCCACCCCCACGGGGGCGGGAGCACCCCGTCCGGTGGCAGACCCAAGGGGGCCTGCCACCGGACGGGGAGTCGGCCCAGGGGTGCCGACGAAGAAGAAGGAGGGGCAGCAGGGCGAGCCGACCGCCGAAGCCGTCCGCGCTGCCACCCGCCGCCGACTGCGCCAGCCCGTCGCCCGCACCAACCGCGTCTGCCCCCGCTTCAGCGACCCCGAGTGGTCCCTCCTTCAGTATGCCGCCCGGCAGTCCGGCCACGCCCCCGGCGGTTACGCCGCCGCCGCGACCCTGGCCGCCGCCGCGAGCAGCGACCCGACCGCCGCCGTCGCCGACTACCGGCGCGGCATCCAGGAACTCATGGAGTCCAACCGCCAACTCGGAGGCATCGGCAACAACTTGAACCAGGTCGCCCACTTCCTCAACGCCGGAGGCCAGGTCACCACCGACCTCCACCAACTCCTGCGGCGCGTCGAAGCGTCCATCGCCGCGGTCGACGACGCGGTCGCCTGGATGGTCCACCGGTGATCCCCAAGATCCGCACCGGCACCGGAGGCACCTACGGCCTCATCCGCTACCTCTTCGGCCCCGGCAAACGCGACGAGCACACCGACCAGCACGTCGTGGCCAGTTGGAACGACTTCGCCCCCGACCCCGGCCGCAACCCCCACCACACCATCGCCCAACTCGCCAACCAGCTCGACCAGCCCGTCAAGGCCATCGGCGACCGCGCCCCCGCCACCACCATCTGGCACTCCTCGGTGCGCGCCGACCCTGGCGACCGACACCTCGATGGCGGCGGGCCGCTGCCCGGTGCGCTGCCACTCGGCGACCTGGGCGTCGGTCCACACGACGGGGTGCGGGTGCGGGGTGCGGGGTGCGGGGCAGGTCGAGGTAGCGGGCGGGGTTGGTGCTGAGCATGCCCCGGCGGATGGCCGCGTTGAGTGCGGCGCGCAAGGTGGCCTGGATGCGGCGCAGAGTGTTGCCGCTGATGGGCCGCCCGGAGTCCCGGTGCTGGCGGACGATTGTGTCGAACGCCTGCTGGACGCGGTCGTGGGTCAGTTCGCACAGCAGCTCGCGTCCGAGCAGTGGGACCAGGTACTGCTGGAGGTGCTTGCGGTAGCCGCGGGCGGTGGAAGCGCGTAGGTGTGGTTCGACGGTGGCGTACCAGTGGCCGAGCCACTGGGTGCAGGGCATCAGGGCGCCTGAGCTGACGAGTTCGGGGTCGCGGAGCTGTGCGAGAGCGTGGGCGGCGGCCGCACGTGTGGGGTGGCCGCCGCGGCGGAGCCGGGTTGCTCGGTGGGCGGCGGTGGCCGGCTGGGGGAGGGCCAGGTACCAGGAGCCGTGGCCGCGCCGCTTCAGTCCGGGGCAGGCGCTGCCGCGTTGCCGGCCGGTGAGGGGATCGCGGCATCCGCACCGTTTGTAGATCGTTCCGGTGCTGTGCATGGCGTCCTCCTTCTGGAGTTCCGGTGGACGCACAGCCCAGTGTGGACCTGTGGCAGTGCGAGTCGTGCCCTTCCGGCACCAGTGCCGGCGTAGGGCGGTGGCCGGCTGCCCCGGCCGGAACTGGCCGGTTCCGCACCCCATACGGCCGTCCACCCAGCGTCACGGGACCGGATCTTGGCGTTACTCCTCCGACGAACGGTCCCCGATGGTAGGACAGAGGCCGTTGAGGGACGCCTTCTGGGGGGACTGTGGGCTGGCGCGAGGAAACGGTGACGGCGCTCGACTCCTGGCTCGCCCTGGAGGGCGGAGCCGGACGCAAGGCCCAGTGGCGCATCCTCGGCCGGGCCGTCGTCGCCGGGCCGGGGCAGTACGCGGTCGACATCCGCGGCCTGAACATCAACGCCGACCAGTTGCAGAGCGACAGCCTGCGCCTCGCGGAACCGGACGAGAACACCGTCGAGGACGGCCACCCCGTCCTGGACGTCACGCACGACGGCACCGCCCTGCGCGTGCGCGTCCCCGACTTCGCCGAACCCGCCGACCCGTGCCTGTGGCTCTACCAGCAACCGGCGACGTTCCTGACCAAAGCCCTCCGCGACGGCATCGCCGGCCTCACCGACGACGGACTCGCCGGCCTCCTCGCCCGCGGAGAACCCGGCGGCCGCCTCTCCCCGCACGGACTGCCGCAAGGAGTCCTCCTACCCGCCCAGGACCGCGCCTACCGGGCCTGCCTCGGCACGGGACTGTGGCTCGTGTGGGGGCCGCCCGGCACGGGCAAGACCTCCGTCCTCAAACGCGCCATCAGCGACCTCATCGCCGCCGGAAAGCGCGTGCTCCTGGTGTCGGCGACCAACATCGCCGTCGACAACGCCCTGCTCGGCGTCGTCAAGGAACAACGGCACTCTCCCGGGCAACTCGTCCGCGTCGGCCCGCCCCACCTCAAGCAGATCGCCGACGACCCCCAGGTGTGCCTGCCCCTCATGGTCCGCGCCAAGCTCGCCGCCATCGACGGGCAGCGCGAGAGCGTGGCCGCCGAACTCGGCGCCCTGCAGCAGCGCGCCCGGCAACTCGCCGCCCTCACCGCACGCATGGTCGGTTTCGACGCCGACCACTACACCCGGCAGCGCGAGCGCCTGGACGACCCGGCACTCGCAGCCGCACACCTCACCGCGCAACTCGCCGACCAATCCGACCGCCACCGGGAACTGCAACCCCTCCTCGCCCAAGCCGAAGACCGCGCCGAACAGGCCGCCCGGCGCAGCGCCGACGCCACCGACCACCGCACGGCCTGGGCGCAGATCGACGCACTGGAGACCGAAACGGCCGAGGTCGAGGAAGCCTCGACCAGCGCCGAAGCCCGCGACCTCCTCGCCCGCCAGAACCTGGCCGAAGCCCAACAGGCCCTGGACACACTCGAATCGAAGAAGGGCCTCGCCAGACTCAAAGCCCGGCAGGCCATCGCCGCGGCCGAGAAGCACCGGGACGCCGCCCTCGCGCGCCGGCAGGACACCCTCGAACAGGCCAGACAAGCCCGAGCCCTCGCCGACCGCCACCGCCTCCAGACCCACACCGCCATCACCCGGATCAGCCGGCAGACCCCGCTCACCCGCGACGACCTCGCCGCCATCGACAACGAACTGCACCAGGCCGACGCCGCCCTCCGGCACATCCGCGCACAGGAAGAAGACGCAGCCGCCCGCATCGTCCACCTCGACGAGCAACTGCGCCTCACCCTGGCCGCCGCCGACGACGTCAAGAAGGCCGACCGCCGCGGCCACCCCGCCACCCACCGCGAAGCCGAGACCCTGCGGCCCCTGGTCGCCGCCGACACCGCCCGGCAACCCGGACTGCTCCGGCAGCACCGCGAACTCCACGACCAGTACGAACGCCTCGCCCGCGACGCACAGGGCCACATCATCCGCGAAGCCCGCCTCGTCGCCACCACCCTCGCCAGATTCCGCACCAACCCGACCGTCTTCGAAGGCCCCTACGACGTCGTCCTCGTCGACGAGGTCGGCGCCGCCACCCTGCCCGAAGTCCTCCTCGCCGTCGCGAAGGCCAAGAGCACCGCCGTCCTCCTCGGCGACTTCATGCAGCTAGGCCCGGTCCTGCCCGAGGTACTCAAGGGCAACCAGCGCCCCGACATCCGCCGCTGGCTGCTGACCGAGGTCTTCGACCACTGCCGCATCACCACCCCCGCCGCCGCCCGCGCCCACCCGGGATGCCTCAGCCTCGACGTCCAACACCGCTTCGGCCCGGACGTCATGCGCCTGGCCAACACCCTCGCCTACGACGGCCTGCTCACCGGCGGCCCAACCGTCCAAGCCCGCGCCCGCACCAGGACCGGCGACGACGCGGAGATCGTCATCGTCGACACCGACGGACTCGGCAGCCTCGCCCAGGTCCACCGCCTCGGACAAGCCAGCGGCTGGTGGCCGGCCGGACTCCTCCTCGCCCGCACCCTCGTCGAACTCCACCGCGCCGACGGGGACACCACCGGCATCGTCACCCCCTACGGAGCCCAGGCAGAAGCAACACTCGCGGCCCTGCGCGACATCGAAGGCGACTCCGGCCTGCTCGCCGAAGTCGGCACCGCCCATCGCTTCCAAGGCCGCGAGTTCCCCATCGTCATCTTCGACCTCGTCGAGGAGCAGCACGGCCGCGGCATGTGGATGGCCCAAGCCGCACGCCGACCGGACGCCGGAGAGTGGGTCAACAACGGCGTGAGGCTGTTCAACGTCGCCGCCACCCGCGTCCAGAACCGCCTCTACCTCATCGGCAGCCGCAGCCGCATCACAGCCGCCCGCGGCGACACCGCCCTCGGCGCCGTCCGCGAACTCATCACCGCCGGCGCCGTCCGCACCATCCGGGCCGCCGACCTCATCACCCCGCTCGTCGCCCAGACCCCCAGACTCGGCCCCGTCGGCACCCGCCTCGCGGACATCCTCAGCCGCCACGTGGAGATCGCCGACGTCCAGGACGAAGTCTCCTTCCACAAGACCTTCGCCGACCGCCTCGCCGAGGCCAGGCACTCCTTGTGGATCTGGACCCCGTGGGTAGCGAAGCGCGTACGCAGCCTGCTCCCCGCCCTGGAGGACGCTGTGCGCCGCGGGGTACGGATCACCGTGTTCGTCCGCGACCAGAGCGACCAGAACCAGCAGCGCTTCACCGAGTACCTCGACGAACTCAAGGCCATCACCCCCTCGGTGATCCCTGTCAACGTCATGCACCAGAAGATCGTCGTCATCGACGAGCAGACCGTCCTGCTCGGCAGCCTCAACACCCTCTCCCAGAGCCACTCCCGCGAGATCATGCTGACCGTGCGAGGTGCCCACTTCGCCCGCAAGATCCTCGACCACGAGCACGCCGAGGACTTCGCCCACCCACCGCGGTGCGGCGGCTGCCGGGGAGACCGACTCGACCTCAGACGGGGCAAAACTGGCTGGTACTGGCGCTGCTACGACAAGGCCTGCCCCGCCCGCAAGGGTGACCGCGCCTGGACCGCTCCCGTCCGGTTCACGACCTCCCGACCCAAGCAGGGAGCCCGCTGAATCCGGCGTCAGCCACATACCGGAACGGGAGGAACAGCTCATTGGGGGCACCACAGAGCCGACCCGGTTCCCACTGATCACGCACCGGATGACGCTGGCCCGCTGACTCCGCGACGGCTGGGGTCAACGACGTTCCGACAGAATCGGATCGGCGGACTCGACGGCCACGTACGTCTCGGCCGTCCTTGCTTCGAGCAGCCCATTGGCTTCGGGCCGCTCCACCGCGAGGCGAGGATCGCGCAGGAGCCCGGCCGGAACCTCCTGGGTCGCATACGCATGGGCCATCTCCCGCTTGGTCACCACCAGCCGTTCGTCCTCACGCTCGTAGAAAGTGCGCCGCGCCTCGCGGCTCATCTCTTCACGCACCTCGTTCTCCTCGCGCCGTGAGCGGAACGGGTCCGCGAGGAACAGGGGCTCCTCTGCGGGGACTTCCGCCTGCGCCAGGTGCAGGAGGGCGCAGGCTGCGTACAGGCCGCGCGACAGACCCAGGTGGACGCCGATGCCCGGAATGCGCCCCACCACGAACTCCCGAAGGTTCCGGCCCCATTCCTGCCGGATCGACTCGTAGTGCCTCCCTTGGTGCAGCAGCAGACTGCGCAGCTCACGGGTATTGGCGTCCCACTCAAGCGGCCTCGTCCTGCCCACCCGCCCAGACCGCCCGGTCGGCTCCGCCCCCATCTCCGCCAGTGGCGCGATCCGCAGATCCTGCACCGCGCCGAACGCCAGCGCCCGAAAGACGAGCAGTTGGTCCCGTGCGACGCTCAGCAACTCGTCGGGGGACTCGTCCAGCGGGGGCGCTCCCGGGCTGCCCGGGGGCTCCGGCAGGGAGCGGACGCCGCCGCCGGGGGACGGGTCGACCAGAGCGGTGTGCACCATCACCACCAGATGGTCTTTTTCCCACCAGCGCGGTGCCGGCATGACCGTTCCGCAGAGCACCTGCCGGTGCGGTACGGCGAGCTCCGCGCTCGCCCGGTTCAACTGCTCCTGCCCGCCCTGCATGTCGGGACCACCTAGCGACTTGCGCGCCTTGGCCTCGATCAGCCACGGCAGCGCCTCGGCCACGTGGTTGCCGTAGAGGTCCGGGAGCTTCTTCGCCGGGTCCGTCAACGCCGGGATCCCGCATGCCTCCAGGTGGACGGTGGCCGGCAGCCCGGCCATGCCGACGGTCAGCCACTGGGCCATCGTCATGCCGAGGTGGTAGCCGAAGGCGGCGTGGGCGCTGCGCTCCGTGCCGTGGCGGTAGACCGCGTTCACGAACAGACGACGCCCCGCCGCGGTCGCAGGCGCCGGGACGTCCTTCAGGGACAGGTACGCCTGTAGCGGGGCAATGCGGGCGATGAGTTCGTTGACCGCGAAGGCCGGCGTCTTGCGCAACCAGGGCGCCAGGTCGCGACCCGCACCGGCCGCTGCCGTGACGAGCTGGCGCCAGGTGGTCGTCGCCAGGTACTCGCCGTCCACCGGCAGCCCGTCACCGGTCGGCCATGGCTGCACGGCCTTGGGCGCCCGCCGGCGGTCCCATTTCGCCAGATCTCCGTCGGAACGCACACGGACCGGGACATCGAGTGCGTCGCCCAGCGCGAAGGTGAAATCCGCGGCATCAGCAGGGGGAATCATCGCCATGAAAGGAGCCTGCCAGAACGCTCCGGACCAGGGCCCGCGAGCCCTCGGCTCCGCCCCTCGCGCCGCTCCCGAAACGATGCTCACCGTCATCGTTTCGACAGTGGACACCCGGGGTCGAAGGACGCGCTCTGACCTGCTGCTTTTCCCTGGACAGCGACAGGGGCCGACACGCCGGAGACTTGCACCTCATCCGTGCACCTCGCTGCCCTGCGATCAGATGCTGAGACGAACCTCGAAGTGGCCCGCTGCCTGCCATTCGTCACTCTGACTCATCCTCCGGTCACAGAAAGGCGTCACTTTCTGCGCAGGCTGGCGTTGATCGGTACGCTGTGCGGGTGATTCGTCAGTGTCCACACCGCTCAGTGCGGCTTCCTGAGGCGGGCGGCGAGGCGCTCTCGTCAATCGCGTTCGCGTCGGCACCGTGGAACTCGGGGGGAAGCTGGTGACAGGCGTCGCCCTGCCGCAGCAGATCGGCCCGTACGTCGTCGAACGGTGTATCGGCACCGGGGGCATGGGGGCGGTGTACCTGGCTTATTCCGTCGCCGGCGATCCGGTCGCGGTCAAGGTCATCCGGCCCGACAAGATCGATCCGCACTCCCGCGCCCGCTTCGAGCGGGAGGCGGAGATCGCGCGCACCATCTCCGGCACGGGCCGGGTGGCCCGGTTCCTGGATGCGGACCCGCTCGCCGAGCAGCCGTGGCTGGCCATGGACTACGTCCCCGGACGGCCGCTGACCGAGGTGGTGCAGGACCAGGGACCGCTGCCGGCGTCGCTGGTGGCGAGTGTGGGCGCGCTGCTCGCCGAGGGGCTGACCGCAGTGCACGGGGCTGGTCTGCTGCACCGGGACCTCAAGGCATCCAACGTCATCCTGGGCGACTTCGGGCCGGTGATCATCGACTTCGGTCTCGGTGCCTTCCTGGAGGCGTCGAAGGGTTCGATGAGTCAGCCCGGTACGGTGCTCGGCACCGTCCGCTGCATGCCGCCCGAGCAGGCCCGCGGCGAGACCGAGGTGACGGCGGCGGCGGACGTGTACGGGCTGGGCACGGTCCTTCTGCACGCCGCCACGGGCCACGCGCCTTACGACGGCACACGATGGGAGGCCATCGCGGTGCAGGTGGTGAACCCGGACGCCCAGCCCGATCTGTCGGGGCTGCCCACGGGGCTGGCCCCACTGGTGAGCTCGATGCTCGCCTTCGACCCGGACGATCGCCCCGCCCTGGGCCAGGTGACCCGGCGCTGTACCGACCTGCTGCGGGAACTGGGCACCAGTCCGGCCCGTGCCCGCCACGCGCTGATCCAGCAGACCAGGTCGACCGGCGGGGCGTCCGCGAGGTTCCCGCAGCCTGACGCCCAGATGCTGGACCGCCTGGAGGCGCTCGACAAGCAACTGCGGGAGCAGCCGGAGGCCGGCATCGAGCCCGGTGAGGAGGTCCCCGCTTCGGGCGGTGCCCCCAGCGAACCGGTGCCCGTCCCGGTACCTTCGCCCGACGACGACCGGCCCGCCGCCGCGAGACCCGGCCGTCCGCCCGCGTCCCAGCGCGTGGCCGAGGAGCTGCGCACACGGTACGCGGTGCGCGGGCAGCTGACCTGGTCCGGGCAGCGCGGGTCCTGAGGCCCTGCACCGGGCCCCACTGCTTGCGGCGAAACACGTAGACAGCAGACCCGGATACGGCGGCACCGCCGTACCGGCCGAGCACCCCATCCATCGAGGAGCACCACGTTGACCACGGCGCCACTGCCCGACGATCCTGTTGCGGGCACCGCCGCGGACCCGGAGTTTCCGGCAGGCACGAAGCCGACGTTCGCCCCCGGCGCGCAGGTCCGGATCCGGGACGAGCAGTGGTTGGTCAAGTCGGTCGCCGAGAGCCGGGACGGGCTGATGGTCGAGGTCAGTGGCGTGTCCGCATTCGTCCGCGGGACGGACGCCGTCTTCTATGACGGCCTCGACCAGATCGACGTCCTCGACCCGCGCAAGACGCGCCTCGTCGCGGACGAAACCTCCAAGCACGCCAAGGCCCGCCTCTACTTGGAAGCGGTGATCCGCAAGACGGCGCTCCCGCAGACCGAGCACGGGCTCGCCCTGGCCGACTCGTTCCTGATGGACCGCCAGGAGCACCAGTTGCGTCCGGCCGAGCTGGCGCTGTCCATGCGCAACCCGCAGCCGCGGCTGCTGATCGCCGACGTGGTCGGTCTCGGCAAGACCCTGGAGATCGGCATCACCCTGGCGGAGCTGATCCGGCGGGGCCGCGGCGAGCGCATCCTCGTCGTCACCCCTGCCCACGTCCTGGAGCAGTTCCAGCGCGAGCTGTGGACCCGGTTCTCGCTGCCGCTGGTGCGCCTGGACTCCACCGGTATCCAGCGCATCCAGCAGGAGATCCCCGCCGGACGCAACCCGTTCGCCCACTTCAAGCGGGTGATCGTCTCCGTCGACACGCTCAAGTCGGCCACCTACGCGCACCACCTTGAGAACACCCGATGGGACGCGGTGGTCATCGACGAGTCGCACAACCTCGTCAACAGGGGCACCCGGAACAACACCCTCGCCAAGCTCCTCGCCAAGCGCACCGACGCGCTGATCCTGGCCTCGGCGACCCCGCACAACGGCGAGGCCGAGTCCTTCGCCGAGCTGATCGGAATGCTCGACCCCGCGGCGATCGCCGACGCCAAGAACTACAAGGTCGAGGACCTCGGCCACCTCTACCTCCGCCGCACCAAGACCGACCGCGAGGTGCGCGACGGTCTGAAGGGCAAGCCGTGGGCGGAACGCGGCGAGTCCCGACCGGTCCCCGCCCCGGCCACGCCGAAGGAGGTGGCCGTACTGGAGAAGCTGGCCGCCGAATGGACGCCCGGCGACCCCGCCCGCTCCTCGGTGTGCGCCGACACGATGGTCGCGTACGGCTTCCTCAAGGCGTTCCTCTCCTCCCACGTCGCCCTGCGCAAGACGCTCGCCAACCGCCGCACCTACCTGGAGAACCCGCGGCGCGCCACCGCGGCACCCAAGGACCGCGAGAACTTCGCCACGGAGCTCCGGGCTCTCGGCGAACTCGAAGCTTTGGTAGCCGAGTTCGAGGACAAGGACTCCGCCAAGTTGGACGCGCTGGTGGCCACGCTCAAGGGTCTCGGCGTCGGCCCCCGCTCCGAACGCCGGGTCGTGGTCTTCTCCGAGCGGACCGCCACCCTGGAGTGGCTCGCGCAGGTGGTGCCCGAGCGGTTGGGCTTCAAGACGAAGCCCGCCCTGGCGGAGCGCACCCGCCCCTGGAAGGCGTACGGCGGAGCCGTGGAGGTCATGCACGGCGACACCAGCAACGACGACCAGCAGCGGGAGATCGTCGACCGCTTCGGCCGCCGCGACGAGCCGGTACGGCTGCTGTTCACCGGCGACATCGCCTCCGAGGGCGTCAACCTGCACCACCAGTGCCACGACCTCGTCCACTACGACCTGCCCTGGTCGCTGATCCGGATCGAGCAGCGCAACGGCCGTATCGACCGCTACGGCCAGGCCGTCAGCCCCGAGTTCCGCGCCGTCACCCTGACCGCCGACGTCCCCTGGCGACGCGACGAGGCGACCGGTGAGCAGCTCACCCTCGACGACCGGCTGGTTGGTGTCCGGCTACTGCGCCGCGAGGAGCAGGCACACGGGATCGAGTCCGGGGAAGGCTGCGCCGAGGCCGTCACAGGCCTGTACGACGCCAAGAAGGAGGACGACCGGCTCACCCGAGACCTGATCAAGGGCAGCACGGTCGACCGCTCCCTCCAGCAGTCCCGGCAGGAGGCGGGCGGCGTGCTGGCCGGCCTGCTGGCGAACGTCCACGCGCGGATCGCCGACCCGTCGGCCGCACCGGTCGGTACGAGCCTCCCACCGGTCGCGAAGGCGGACGTTCCGCACCTGTTCGCCGACACCGAGGCGTACTTCCACGCCGCGATGGACCTGGTCTACCCGCAGTCCGAACGTGACGCCATGGGCTGGAAGCCGGTCACGGACCGGGGCCGGATCGAGTTCACGCCGCCGGACGACCTCCAGTACCGGTTCCGCGAACTGCCCGCCTCCTACCTCGACCAGGAGAAGATCCTCACCACCTCCAAGTACGATGGCAGACTGAGCATCACCTTCGACCGGAAGTACGCGGCGGAGCGGCTGGAGGCCGCCCGCGACGCCAAGCGCGGCAAGACCGAGCAGACCGCGTCGCAGTGGCCGAACGTCTCCTACGTCTCCGACATCCACCCGGTCCTCGACTGGCTGACGGACAAGGTCCTGGCGAACCTCAAGTACGACGAGGCGTTCGTGCTCGCCCACCGGCCCGACACCGCGAAAGCGGGGCGCATCCACCCCGAGCTGCCGGCCGCGCTGGACGGCGCCGTCTACCTCGTGCAGGGCGTGTACTCCAACGCCGCCGGCAAGCCGACCGTGGTCGAGTGGATGGCCGTCACCGGTCTCGAAGGGGCTGACCCCCGGGTATGGCGGATGGACTCGGCGTTCCTCGCCGCCTGCGGTGTCGGACCGAGCATGCCCGGACGCGACCGGATCCTCGACGAGGACGGCCTACAGGCCCTGGTGCCGGCCGCCGTCGACGCGGCCGAGTTCCACCTGCGGGCCCGACGCGCCGAGTACGACCGGCTGATCGACAACTACCTCGCCCCGTACGAGGACCGGGTGCAGGTCTGGGAGCAGGGCGCGCTGATCGCGGCCGGCAGCCGACAGCGCCGCGAAGAGGTGCAGGACACCGCCGTCGGCCGCCGCGAGCTGGTCCGGCGACTGCGGACTTCCGGCGATCCGATGCTCCGGGTCCTGGCCGTACTCGAACCCCTGTACTCCGCCGCGCCCGCCACCACCGACCTCCGTGCCGAGGAGTCCGCCCGATGAGCTACACCTTCGACTCCTTCGCCAACCGCGGTGAGTACCTTTCCGCGCACTACTTCAGCGAGGAGCTGGAGAACAGCCTCAAGAAGAAGTCCGCGGACGACGAAGGCCTGTTCACGCTGTGGACCTACCGCGAGACCGACGAGCACGACTCGCAGTCGACCCCGCGCGAGAGCGTCCTGCGGCTGCACGGTGACTACGCGAGTCGAGTCCGGCCGGTCCTCGCCGCGCAGGACGACCGGGACGAGCTGCGGGGCGAGCGGCTCACCTCCTGGCACACCGACCTGCTCACCGCGCTCGGCTACCGCAAGTCCGACATCGTGCTGACGCTGCACAACGCCGGCCGCGCGTACGAACTCCCCGTCGCCTGGCACGGCGACGGCATCGTCGCCCTCGACTGCGGGTGGACGGACAACCTCGACGACGCCCTCGACCCCGAGGACGCGGGCCGCCTGCTGCGCCCCTTCAAGACCCACGAGGGCCTGATCAGCACGGGCGAAAAGCTTGCCGGCTGGCTGTTCCAGAGTGAACTGGACGAGCCCGGCGGCGAGTCACCGCGCTTCGTGCTGCTGCTCTGCGGCGGTGTGATCGTCCTGGCCGACCGTGCCACCTGGTCCGAGGGCCGCTACCTCGCGGTCAGCGTGGATGCGGCGCTGCTCCGCAACGACACCAGGAAGACCGGCGAACTCGCCCTCCTCGCCGCCCTGTTCTCGCACGACATGCTCGCCCCCCGCCCCGACGGCAAGGGCCGCCGGATGGACGACCTGCTCAAGGCGTCCCGCGACAACGCCGTCGGCGTCAACTCCGAACTGCGCAAGGGACTCCAGCGCTCGGTCGAGATCATCGCCAACGAGGTGCTGGCCCGGCTCAAGCAGCACAAGATCACCCCGCGGCAGATCGAGGACCCCGAACGGCACGGCCCGTTCGCCAAGCAGCTGACCCGCGAATCACTGCGCTACCTCTACCGCATCCTCTTCCTGCTGTACGCCGAAGCCCGCCCCGAGCTGGGCATCCTGCCCGCCGACGACTCCACCTACGAGGCCGGCTACTCGGTCGCCAGGCTGCGCGAACTCGTCTCCCGCGACCGGAAGCTGGTCGAGGAGGAGAGCAAGAACGGTTTCCACCTCTACTCGTCGCTCGACGTCCTGTTCAACAAGGTCAACTACGGCCACCGCCCGCACGGCACCGAGCCCGACGACCACAAGGCCGTCGCCGAACGCAGCGAGCAGCGCGGCCTGCGCTTCGAGCCGTTGCGCAGCGAACTCTTCGACCCCAAGGCCATCACCCTGATCGGCCGGGGCGTCCGCGACCCGCGCAGCGAAGGCGACGGCGGAGCGGACGAATGCCCGAAGTGGCTCGACCTCCGGCTGCGCAACGCCGCCCTGCACGAGGTGCTGCGGCTGCTCACCATGAAGGAGGCGAGCGCAAAGGGCCGACAGGGCGGTTTCATCTCCTACCGCAACCTCGGCATCAACCAACTCGGCGCCGTCTACGAGGGCCTGATGTCGTACACCGGCATCATCGACGAAGAGCGCCAGCTGGCCGAGGTCGCCAAGCCCGGTGCCAAGACCGGTACCCAGCAGCACGGTGACCCGGAGAAGGGCTCCTGGCTCGTCCCCGCCGACCGGCTGAGTGACTATCCCGCGAACACGCACGTCGTCTACTCCGCGCAGGACGCCGAGCAGCACGGACTCCGCGGCCCGAAGAAGTACGACCCTGGCACCTTCGTTTACCGGCTCGCCGGACGCGACCGGGAGACCTCGGCGTCCTACTACACGCCCGAGTCGCTGACCAAGGTCACCGTCGAACTGGCGCTCAAGCACCGGCTCGACCAGCAGCGCGACGAGGATGGCGAGGTCGTCAAGACCCGGGCGAGCGAACTGCTCCGCTACACCATCTGCGAGCCCGCCCTCGGCTCCGGTGCGTTCCTCAACGAGGCGATCAACCAGGTCGCCGAGGCGTACCTGAAGCGCCGCCAGGAGGAGCTGGGCCTCACTCTCGACACCTCGCAGGCGCTGGAGGCGAAGCAGAAGGTCAAGGCGTACATCGCGCTGCACAACGCGTACGGCGTCGACCTCAACGCGACGGGCGTCGAGCTGGCCGAGGTGTCGCTGTGGCTCAACACCATGCACCCCGGCATGCGCGCACCCTGGTTCGGCCTGCACCTGCGGCGCGGCAACTCCCTGATCGGAGCGCGTCGTTGGGTATATTCGGCCGACCATCTCAAGCAGGAACGGACGCCTGCCGCGCACACGCCGGACAAGTTGCCGTTCCGGTCGGCCGAGACCGGCGCCGAGCAGCCGCTGCCGACGGGCGGGGTGCACCAGTTCCTGCTGCCCTCGCCCGGGTGGGGCGCGGTCGCGGACGCCGGCGGGGACGCGAAGAAGCTGGTCGAGCAGCTCGCCGGTGAACAGCTCGGCGCGCTGAAGGCGTGGCGGAAGGCGGTCGGTACCAAGCCGAAGACGACCGGGGGCAAGAGCAGCCAGCTGGCCCGGCTCCAGGCCGTTGCGGAGCGGGTGGAGTACCTGTGGGAGCTGGTCGCGAAGCGGCTGGAGCTCAGTGAGCAGGAGATCGCCCGGACGATTGACGTCTGGGGTGCGGGTCGGCCGGAGGACGCTGAGGAGTACGCCTTCCTACGCCGCGACAAGGAGCGCGCGGGCGGTGCGCTGCCGCTGACCAAGGAGCAGGTGTTCAAGGACCTGTTCGAGGCGGAGGGCTCGCCCTACTGGCGGCTCAAGCAAATCATGGACGCCTGGTGCGCGCTCTGGTTCTGGCCCCTGGACAAGGTCGGCCTGTTGGACGGCTCGGACCCCGAGTATGCCTCCGCACCGGTCGTCGCGCTGGACGCGCTGCTGGCGTCCGGGGTGGCGCCGGTCGTCGGGGCCGAGCCGGTTCCTGAACCTGAGCCGGTGGTCGTGGAGCATGGGCTGCTGTTCGCCATGCCGGGCGACCAGTTGGCCTTCGGCGAGGGGGAGGAGGGTGACCTCGTCGAGCGAAGGGTGATCAAGAAGGCCGCACCGTCCGGCCGGAAGGCAACGAGCGGACCGGTGCGTCGACGGGACGTCATCCCGCTTGCGGGCTTGGACGACTGGCTCGCGTTCCTGGAGTCCATGGTGGGTACGGGTGAGGTGCCCAAAGGGACTTTCGCCACGTCCGTCGACTCGCTGGCCAAGCTGCGGGACCTGGAGAAGCTGATCGAGGCGGAGATGGGCATGGACGACGCCCGCCGAGCCGTCGAGACGCGGTACCCGTGGATGCGGACGGTGCGTGACATTGCGGCGGAACAGGGCTTCCTGCACTGGGAGTTGGAGTACGCCGGGGTCTTCGCCGGGCCGTCTGGAGGGTTCGACCTCCAGGTCGGTAACCCGCCGTGGGTGCGGCCCCAGTGGAAGGAAGATTCGGTCCTCGCAGAGTCCGAGCCCTGGTTTATGCTGACAGAAAAGCCGAAGGCAGAAGAAAAGAGTCGACGACGGGCGCTGCTGCTTGAGCGAGAGGAAGTTCAGAAGTACTTGCTCGACGAGTTCACGAATACAATTACTACGGCGTCATATCTGTCGGATTTGGCGGTCTATCCGCTAGTTTCTGGAACTAAGCCCGATCTCTACCGAGCATTTATGTGCGAGGTGTGGGACCATGCAAGCGTCCACGGCATGGCGGGGATGGTTCACCCTGATACTCACTTCTCGGGTGACAAAGAGGCTCGGCTGCGGTCGGCGGCGTATAGACGCCTTCGGGTGCGCGGGGACTTTGTCAATGCGGGAAATCGCTTCTTTCCTCCGCCGGTGGGCAGGTCTAGCCATTTCGGGGTCCACATCTACGGTGGCGTCGGGGTTATTGATTTCGACTCGTTGTCCTGGCTGTTTACGGTCGACACATTGCGGCTCTCGGCTCTCGCCGAGGGAAGCGAAGAGGCGCCCGGAGTCAAGTACCGCGGGGAGTGGGACGAACGTCCACACCCTAAGCGAGTTATCCGCGTCACCCTGGAGACCCTCCAGCTTTGGAGGCGTTTCACGGGAGACAGCGGCCATCCAGAGCAGGCACCCCTGCTCATGCCGGTAAGCACAGCCGAAGAGCCCGCGATCAAGGCCCTTGCGCGTTATCCGCTGCGTATTGGCCAGCTGAGCCCCGAGATTGCTATCGGTTTCGATGAAGGTCAAACCAAGAAGGCAAAGTTCGGCCCCGGAAAGAATGTGCGGCTCATCGAATATAATACCGGCGTGGATGGCCAGGAGGATTACCGTGCGGAGTCTTGGGGTGAAATCATCCTCAAGGGCCCTCAACTCGGGGTCGCCAACCCGATGTTCAAGCAGCCTAGCCAGGGCGGTGGTGAGACACGCGGCTTGGACCCTCGAACGTTCGCAGACGGCGCGGTGCCCGAGTCGGAATACCGGAGGGTGGCGCCAGTCGAAGTGTTCCAGGGGGAACAGGAGCGGTGGACCAACTGGGAACGCTACGGGGAGTTGCTCGGGTCGCAGGATGAGAGAGCAGCAGCAAGGCTCACGCTCGCTGAGAAACGGAGGATTGAGCCCGAAGCGGTCGCAGAGGCGGAGATTGATGAGTTTCTGCAGGATAAGGCCAGCGCGCCGTACAGCGGGTGGTACCGCCTGGCATGGCGTGAAATGATTGCACCTGACACCGAACGCGCTCTGTACGCGGCTCTGATTCCGCCGGGGACGACTCACATTCATGCGGTGCGCTCAGCACGGTTCGTCACATCTCGGCTAACCGTCCTCGCAGCTGGGTTCATGGCTGCGCTGCCGGTGGACTATCTCCTCCGGACCATGGGTGTGGGACATCTGGAAGTTTCCCAGGCCAAGCGCCTGCCACAAGCACAACCCGACCACCCCCTCGCCCCCGCCCTCCTCCTCCGTACCCTCCGTCTGAACTGCCTGACCACCGCCTACGCCGACCTCTGGGAAGAGCTCTACGACCCCAAGTGGCCCGGCTACGAGCCGTGGGCGATCGAGTGGCCCGGCATGGAGACCGAGCTGCACGCCGTGACCCCCTCCTGGCAGCGGGGCACCCCGCTCCGCACCGAGTACGCTCGCCGGGCCGCGCTGGTCGAGATCGACGCGCTTGTCGCCGTCTGGCTGGGCATCGACGCGGACACGCTCGTCGCCATGTACCGGGCCCGGTTCCCGATCATGCAGGACTTCGACCGGGTGACCTGGTTCGACGCGAACGAGCGCAAGATCGCCGGTGACCGGTACACCTACGGCTTCGACCAGACCAAGGAGCACTGGCAGCAGTTCGAGGCCCACCAGGAGGACCCGGAGACGAACCCCGTGCCGGACGGCTACGCCAGGCCCTTCTACAAGGCCGACCGCGAAGCGGAGATGCGCCGCACTCACGCCTACTTCACCGCGCGCCTGGACGAGGCCGTGGCCAAGGGGCTGTGGGATCCGACGACGATGGAGGTCCCGAAGCCGTGAGGCCCACTCTCGAAGCGCAGGGACTCAAGGAGAGCCTGCTCCAGTACCTCTCCACCACCTACGGCCTCGCCGACGAGGGCGCCCGCAAGGCGCTGCACACCTTCCTCGGTGACGAGACCACGGGCATGTTCCGCGGCCCCTACCTGCGCCTGCGCACACCGTTCACCCGTGCCGAGGACGGTTGGCAGCAGCACCTGGACTGGCGTCGCGCCGACGGCTGGTCTCCGTACGCGCACCAGGCCCGTGCGTTCGCCCGGCTGACCACGAAGAACGGTCACACTCCGCTCCCTACCTTGGTGACCACCGGCACCGGTTCCGGCAAGACGGAGTCCTTCCTCTACCCGGTGCTCGACCACTGCACTCGCGAGCGGGCCGTCGGAAGGGCCGGTGTCAAAGCCGTCTTCCTGTACCCGATGAACGCCCTCGCCACCGACCAGGCAGGGCGCATCAACGACCTGCTGACCGACGATCAGGAAGCGCTCAGGGGTGTCCGTGCCGGCCTGTACATCGGTGACAAGGCGGCGACGCACTACGACCACGTCTACACGCGCCGGCAGGACATGCAGTTGTCCCCGCCGGACATCCTGATCACCAACTACAAGATGCTCGACCTGCTGCTGCAGCGTTCCGCCGATGCGCCGCTGTGGGAGGGCAGCGACATCCGCTACGTGGTGGTGGACGAGTTCCACACCTACGACGGTGCGCAGGGCACCGACGTGGCGATGCTGCTGCGCCGTCTCGCCTCCGCCGTCGGGGCCACGCAGGACGGTCGGCCGCTGGGCACGATCACCCCGGTAGCGACTTCCGCCACGCTCGCGTCCAGGACCGACTCCGACGGGGTGCGCCAACTCCTCGACGTCGCCGCACACGTCTTCGGAACCGAGTTCACCGAGGACGCGATCGTCAGCGAGGACCGGCTCACGGTCGACGAGTTCATGCTCGACGAGACCGTCCCGGACCCGAAGTTCCTGCCCGGCCGGGTGCCCACGCCCGAGGAGCTGACCACCCTCCCCGACCCCGCCTCCGGACCGGTCGCGCTCGCCCTGCTCGTCGAGGCCGTCACCGGACGCCGGATCGACACGGCCGACCTGCACGGTGCCCGGGAGCTGGGGGCAGCGCTCAAGCGGCACCGGCTCACCTACGCCGTGCTGTCGGCGTTCGACGGCACGGTGCGCAGCTACGACGAGGTCCTGGACGTCATGCGGCGTGAAGGGGCCGCCGGTTGGGACGAGGCGGTCACCACCCGGCCGGAGGTGGCTGCTCTCGGGTTGGCCCGGTTCGTCGCTCTGCTGTCCGTCGCCCGCGACCCGGACGCGCCCGCCGGGGTGAGTCGTCCGCTGGTGCAGGTGGAGGTGCACCAGTGGGCGCGGTCGGTGACGCGGATGCTGCGCGGTGTACAGCCGTGGCCGCAGGCGTCGTTCGCCTGGGACGCGGCCGGGGCGCAGGCCCAGCCGCGGACGACGCCGGACACCACCGGCCCCCGGGAGACCCGGCTGTTCCTGCCGGCGGTGTACTGCCGCGAGTGCGGCCGCTCCGGCTGGTCGGTGCTGGCGCCCGAGTCGGACGACGAGGAGTTGAGCTTCGAGTCCCACAAGATCCGGCGCGCCTCGGTGACCGCCGACAAGGCGAAGGTCCGCGCTCTGATCGCGGCCACCGACAAGGAGGCCATGGAAGGCAGCGGTCGCGCCGTGATGGACCGGGCGGCGCAGCGCTCGCTGACCACCGGCGGGGCGGGCGTGCTGATGGTACTGGACGGCCCCGACCGCCGGCTCCGGCTGCCGGACCCGGTCGACGACTACACGGCAGAGGGCGCCCCCCAACCGCGCGGTGCGGACGCGGCGTTCGTCCTCGTCCAGTTGGGCGAGCGGGCCGAGCGGGCGGCGCAGGACGACTGGTGCCCGGCGTGCGGCACCCACAACGCGATCCGCTTCCTCGGCACCGGTGCGGCCGCACTCGCCGCCGCCTCCGTCACCCAGCTGTTCACCGGCGGCGAGATGGACGAGCGGCAGCGCGAGACGAAGACGCTGATGTTCAACGACTCGGTGCAGGACGCTGCGCACCGGGCCGGCTTCGTCGCCTCCCGTTCCTACACGTTCTCGCTGCGCGCGCTGTTCACCAAGCACCTGGGAGAGGACCGGTCCACCGCTCTGAACGACCTGGTGGCGGACGTGGTGGCAGCCACCACCGACCGGAAGACCCTGGCCGCCGTCGTCCCGCCCGACCTGCACGACGACACGGGCGTGGCCCGGTTGCTGTCGGGTGCCGGTCGGGGCGGCGACAGGCGGACCTGGGACCTGATCGGCGAGCGGTTCGCCTTCGAAGCCGTCATGGAGTTCGGCCACCGCTCCCGCAACGGCCGTACCCTCGAGCTCACCCGTACCGCTGCGGCGTTCGCCGACATCCCGGACGAGCGGGTGGCGATCGGACTGGTCCGCACCGCCTACGAGGAGACGGCGGACCAGGGTCTCGCCCTCGCTGGGCACGACGACGCCCGCCATCTCGTCTTCCTGCGGGGCTTCCTCGACCGGCTGCGCACCCGCGGTGCGATCGGCCACCGCTGGCTGGCGAAGTACCTCGACGAGGCGGGCACCAGCCGGTTCTTCGTCTGGGGCGGTCGCCCGCCCGGGATGAAGGCGTTCCCGAAGGGCGTCGCCGCCCCGGTCTTCCTGCTCGCCAAGCCGAAGCCCAACAGCGAGTTCGACGTCGCGGCCGGACGGCTGTCCTGGTACGAAACGTGGGCGCAGCGCTGCCTCGGCCTGACCCGTGAGCAGGCCGATCAGTTCTGGCTCCGTTTGCTGCCCCGGCTCGCCGAGGCCGGGCTGCTCGCCGTCCGCACACCCGGTGACTCGGCGGCCCGGATCTACGGGCTCCAACCCGGGGCCGTGCGGCTCCAGTTGCTCTCCGACGAGCAGGTCAACAGCGCGTACGTGCGTTGCCCCAGGTGCTTCTGGGAGCAGACCGTCCATCCGTCGCTGCTGAGCCAGTACCACGACCAGCCGTGCCCGGCGTACCGCTGCAGTTCCGGGCGTCTGGTCGCCGGCGACCGCTGGCAGGAGAGTGTCGACCGGCACGACCGCGATCGCGACTACCGCGACGACTACTACCGGGCCCTGTACCGCCGGGCCGGTGTCTTCCAGGTGATCACCGCGGAGCACACCGGTCTGCTGTCCCGGGCCAAGCGCGAACGCGTCGAAGAGGCGTTCCGCAAGGGTGAGGGCTTCAACGACCCCAACGTGCTGTCCTGCACTCCGACGCTGGAGATGGGCATCGACATCGGGGACCTGTCTGCCGTCGTGCTCGGCGCCCTGCCGCGCCGCCCCGCCAACTACACCCAGCAGGCCGGTCGGGCCGGCCGTCGGACCGGCAACGCGTTCCTGCTCACCATTTCGGACCGCAAGCGCCGTGATCTCTACTTCCTCGACCGGCCGCGCGACATGATCGACGGGCGGATCGTGCCGCCCGGCTCGTACCTGTCGGCCGTCGAGATCCTGCGCCGCCAGTACACCGCCCACCTGCTCGACCTGGCGGCCCGCGGCCGACTCCTGCGTGAGGACGGCAGGCCGCTGGCCGCGCTGCCGCGCCGGGTGGACGAGCTGTTCGGCCCGTCCGGCTATCTGGAGGACTTCGCCGATGCCGCCCTCGCCCACGGCGAGGAACTGGTCCGGGGGTTCCTCGCCCTCTTCCCGACCGGGGTGAACGAGAACGCGCGGGCGGAGCTGACCAAGTACGCGAAGCGCCGCCTGCGCAGCGCGGTCGAGCGGGCGGAACGCAACTGGGAACGCGAGAGCCAGAAGCTGCGCGACCGCATCCGCACCATCCGGTCCGCCATCGACGAGCTGAAGGACGGCGACGAGGAACAGGCCCGGACCAAGGCCGAGTTGGAAGCCGAGGCGCGGGCGCTGTCGAAGAAGGGCGGAGCCCGGCTGCGCCAGCCCGCCCAGAGCGTCCTGTGCGACCTCGGGCTGCTCCCGAACTACGCGCTGATCGATTCGGTCACCACCCTGTCCGCCACGCTCTACTGGCCGGAGGGGAAGACCCCCACCGGGCAGGACCAGTACAAGTCGAAGCCGTACAGCTACGACCGGCCGCGCTCCTTCGCCGTCGCCGAACTCGCCCCCGGCAACACCTTCTACGCGGAGGGCTACAAGCACCGCATCACCGGCATCGACATCGTCGCGGGCCAGGAACAGGACTGGCTTCACTGGCGCTTCTGCCCCTCCTGCGGTTATGTCCGCACGGACAACGCCCATCAGGACATCTCGCCCTGCCCGCGCTGCGCGGACACCGGCATCGCCGACTCCGGCAGCCTGTGGCAGGTCGTCCAACCGACCACCGTCACCGCCCGCGCCAAGCGTGAGGACGCCCGGATCGGCGACGAGAGCGACGACCGTGACCGGCGGTTCTACACCGTCGTCGACATCGTCGACATCGCCCCCGACGACTTCGTGGCCAAGACCTCGTGGCGGCACACCAAGGAGGTGTTCGGCGTCGACTACACCCGGCGCGCCGTGATCCGCCGGGTCAACGTCGGGCCGTTGAGGATCGGCGCCCAGGACGGCGACCAGCTCGCCGGCAGGCCGGTGCGCATCGCGCCCTTCCAGGTGTGCACCGGGTGCGGCGCGGCGAGCGCTGACGGGCAGCCGGTGTTCGACGACGACCGTGATGCCGTCGACGCCTCGGCCAACCGCCAGCGCGCCCTGAAGCACCACGCGCCCTGGTGCCCGCACCGGCGGGGCGCCACCCAGGTGCCGCAGGAACAGGTGCTGCTCGCCCACCAGTTGGAGACCGAGGCGCTGCGCGTCCTGCTCCCCGCGGCGACCGTCCTGGTCGACGAGAAGGTGTACTCCTTCCAGGCTGCGCTCCGGCTCGGTGTCGACCGCGCTTTTGGGGGCGACCCGCAGCACCTCGACTCCTGCCTGGCCGTCATGCCCGACCGCGACACCGAGGAGACGCGCAACTTCCTCGTCCTGTACGACCGGCTCCCGCACGGCACCGGCTATCTCGACCGGCTCACCAAACCGGCCGCTTTCCGGCAGGTCCTGGAGGACGCGCGGACCCTGCTCGTCGAATGCCCGTGCGTCCAGGAGAACCGGCCGGCCTGCCACCGCTGCCTGTACCGCTACGCCGACGAGCGGCACATCGACGCGGTGTCCCGGCAAGCGGCGCTGGACATCCTCGACGACCTCCTCGGCCGGGACACCGATGCCTGGACCACGGAAGACATCGGCAACACCGACCAGATCGGCCTGGACGGACAGGTCGAGTCCGACCTGGAGGCACGCTTCCTCACCGTGCTACGAGCGTGGGCCGGGCAGCAGGACAGTGACGCCTCGCTCGACGAGAGCGGTGACAACAGCGGTTACCTCCGCCTCAAGGACTCGACCACCGTCCACGGCTGGCGCCTCACCGCGCAGCGCGGCGAGGGCTTTACCCGCACCGACTTCACCTTCGAACGCACCGAGGGCCCCAAGCGGAAGGTGACCGTGTACCTCGACGGCCGCCGCTTCCACGCCTCCAGCCGCCACAACCGGCTCGCCGGGGACGCGGACAAGCGAAACCGGCTGAGGGCGAAGGGACGAGCGGTCTTCCAGCTGACCTGGGACGACCTGGGCGCGTTCGAAAAGCGGATGGGTGTCGGCTCGGGAGACCGCGAGGTGGCCGAGTCCGTGTGGCCGCCCTACTCGCACACCGCCCGGGAGCTGGCCAAACAACTGCACGCCGAGCGTAGCGAGGAGGACCTGGACACCACCGCCTTCCTCGACCCGATGAGCCAGCTCCTCGCGTACCTGCGCAGCCCCGACGACGCCGCCTGGGGTCGGCGGGCCGCGGCCGTGGTGGGCGGACTGCTCCGCCACGACCCGGTGCTGCTCGTCACCGGCGGCTCCGCGGAGCAGACGCGTCGAACGCTCGGGACGCTCCTCGAAGCCTGGGGCCAGGGTGACGGCATCGACCCGGCCACCGTGCCGGGCGCCGGGACGCTCAACCTGTTCCAGAGCTGCGACCAGTCCGGGCTGCCCATCGCGTTCCTGGTCGACGGTCTCACCGGCCCTTGGACGGCGCTGGTGTGCCTCGACGACACGGAGACCGACCAACTCGACACTTTGGAGCACAAGGCCCGGTGGCGGGCCTGGCTCCAGTGGTCCAACCTGCTGCAGTTCCTCGCCCACGACGGCGGCGACGGCATCCAGCTCACCACCGCCACCGCGGGCGGGTTCGACCTCGGCACGCTCAAGGCATTCGGCGGGATCGGCGAACTCGAGTCCCTGGTCGTTCAGTACGGCGAGGGCGTGCGGCCCGTCCCGCAGCCCGCAGCGGTCGGACTGCCGGACGACACTCCGCTGGAGACTGCCCTGCGGGACCTGCTGTGGGACCGGGAGATCCTCGGCTACCTGGACGAGGACGCCCCCGACTCCCCGCTCGCCCGCCTCGCCCACGCCTTGGCCGACCACGGCAGGCAGGCGCCGGTGTACGGCTACGAGCTGGGTGACCGCGGCTGGCTCGCCGACCTCGCCTGGGCCGACCCCGGCGTGCGGATCGCCGTGATGGCCGATCCGTACGACAGCGAGGACGAGGAGAACCGCAAGACCTGGCAGGCGTACCGCGACGCGGGCTTCACCGTTCGCTCGGCCGATGAATGGCTCGGCCTGCTCGACGACCTGCTCGCCACTCTCCCCGGTCCCACCGACCGGCCCGACTCCGCTTCCGACTCCCACGAACCGAGTGCCGCACGATGACCGCACGCCTGAGCCTCTACCAGAAGGCCGAGAACGAGCTCTACAAGATGGACTCGTCGGTCAAGACGAAGTTCTACGACTTCTGCCACCTGTTCCGGAACGACCCGGCGCACCCCAAACTCGACCTCAAACCGCTCAAGGGCGACCGCCGCATCTTCCGGGCCAGGATCGACCCCTCGTACCGGGCGCTCCTCGCCCCCGCCGGTGTGGGCCCGGACGGCGTCGAGCAGTGGCTCGTCGTCGCTGTGCGGCACCGCAAGCACGTCTACGAGGAACTCAGCGTCGCCATCAACCGGATCACCGGCGAGATCGAGTTCGTCGACCTCGGTGTCGTCGGCCAGAGCGTGCTCAAGCGGGCCGGCATCCAGCTCACCCCCGACCCGGCCGAGGCGGCCCACTCGGAAGAGCCCCCTTCCGCTTCCGCCTCCGCGCCTGCCGTCGAACCCTCCGCGGAGCCGCTCCTCGCCGCCTGCACCGCTGACGACCTCCGCCGCCTCGGCGTGGCGGAAGCCCTGATCGAGGTGGCCCTCCAGGTCACCACCGACGACGAACTCGACCAACTCGTCGCCGGCGCACCGCGTCTCACCGCCGAAGTACTCACCGGCTTGGGCGCCGGCATGAGCGTCGACGAGGTGGAGGAGGAGATCACCCGGCCCGCCGCCACCGTCCTCGAACCCGGCTTCGAGGACGACATGGGTGCCGCCCTCACCCGCACCGCCGTCACCACCGTCGACGACGACCTGCGCAACGTGCTCGCCGAGGGTGACTTCCGGGCCTGGAAGGTCTACCTCCACCCCACCCAGCGCAAGATCGTCGAGCGGAACCACAAGGGTTCGGCCCGGGTCAGTGGCGGACCCGGAACCGGCAAGACCATCGTGGCCCTGCACCGCACCGCCAGGCTCGCCGCCCAGCTCCCGCCCGGCCGGGACAAGCCGATCCTGCTCACCACGTACACCAAGAACCTCACCGCGGACCTGCGCTCGCGGCTCAGCTCCCTGGTCACCCCCGATCTGCTCGCCCGGGTGGACATCAAGCACATCGACATCCTGGCCCAGGGTGTTCTCAACGAGAACAGCGCCGCCGGTGCACAGCGTTCACTCATCGGAGACGTCCAGGCGAAGGACGTCCTCGGTGAAGTCCTGTTCGAGCACGACGCGGAGCGGCGCTGGGACGCGGACTTCCTCTTCGACGAGTGGGAGCAGGTGATCCTGGGCCAGTCGCTCGCCACCCGGCAGGACTACTTCAAAGCCCGGCGCGCCGGTATGGGCCGTTCCCTCACCCGTCCCGAACGCGCAAGTGTCTGGCAGGTGCTGGAACAGTTCACGCTGCGCCTGAACGGCATGAAGCGCGAGACCTGGGCGCAGTCCGCGGAGCGTGCCGCGCGCTACGAGATGGAGCGCGCACGCAAGATCAAGGACCGCGCCGAGCAGAAGGCCGCGATCGGCGGCGGCGACCTGAAGCATCTCGACGACAACAGCTCCGCCACCCGCTACCTGCGCCACCGCTACCAGCACATCGTCGTCGACGAGGCACAGGACCTCAGCGCCGCCCACTGGAAGATGCTGCGTGCGATGGCGGCCCCCGGCTCGAACGACCTGTTCATCGCCGGCGACACCCACCAGCGGATCTACGACCGCCAGGTCACCCTCTCCACCGTCGGGATCAACATCCGCGGCAGCTCCTCCAAACTGACCCTCAGCTACCGCACCACGCAGGAGATCCTCCACCAGGCCGCCAAGGTCGTCGGCGACGCGACCTACGACGACCTCGACGACGGCACCGACAACCTCAACGGCTACCACTCCCTGCTCCGTGGCCCGGCGCCCGAGTTCATCGCCTGCACGGACTGGGACGACGAGATCGCCAAGCTCGCCGCCAGGCTGGAGCTCTGGCGTGAGGAGATCACCCGACCGGCCGAGGACGGTACCGTCCGCGATCCCCACGGCACCGTGGCCGTCTGCGTCGCGGACGGTGACATGGCCGGCCGGGTCGCCTCCGACCTCGCGCTCAAGCACGGCATCACCACCGCGACCCTCACCAAGGACGGCCCCCAGGGCGGCGGCGAGGTGCACATCGGCACCATGCACCGCTTCAAGGGTCTGGAATATCAGAAGCTCGCCATCATCGGCGCAAGCGACGGCATCCTGCCCCGCACGGCCCTGATCGAGAAGTACCTCCACACCGATCCCAAGCGCTACGAGCGCGAACTCAAACAGAGCCGCAATCTGCTCTTCGTTGCGGCTACCCGTGCTCGCGACGCACTGTCGATCTCATGGCACGGTGCCCCCAGCCCGTTCCTGCAGATCCAATGAGCACCAGGAGGAGCGTCGAGTCACCGGACAACAGTCCCGAGATCGCGAACCGACCGCTCGCGCCGACTGTCGGACCGGGAGCTCGCCGTGCGCGGCGGTCCGGCGGAGCCGTAGCCGGCATCGCATCGGCTCCGAAGCCCTGTTACCCCTGTACCCCATCGTTCGAGGAGCCGTCGTGGACAGCACTGCGTACCCCGATTTCCTGTTGAGCCTGCCCGGTGGCACGCACGTGGCCCGAGGGCGGCTGCTGGCGGACCGCGGCAGCAACGGCAGTCAGAAGTTCGTGGTGCTCGCGGGTTCTCCGGTGCGGGCCGAGGTGGTGCCGTCGTTCCCGATCCGGATGCCGTCCTCGTTCCGCTTCCGCGAGAAGCTGATCGCGGAGGGTGCGATCACCGATTCCGGCCGCTGGGCGGGGATGCTGGAGGTGGTGCACGACGTCGAGTGCGGCTCGCCGTCCGCTGCCGCCGAGATCCTGGTGGGACGCAGCGCCAACGGGTGGGCCGAGTGGAAGACCGCGGATGGGGCGCCGCTGTCCGATTTCATGCCGGGTGTCTGGGCGGGCCCCAACCGGGCCTGGCTGGTCCGCGGGGCCAAGGTGTCCGGTGTGGATGTCGTCCGTCGCCTCTGGCTCCCGGAGGGAAGGGTGAGCCTGTCGGCCGCGCGGCTGCGCTCCGGAGTGAAGCAGGGTGCGAGCAAGCACGAACTGCGGTCGATGGTCGAGGAGGACTACGAGTCGACCGCGACCTACAGCCAGAGACTCGAACTCGCCGGCGAGTTCCACGCGTTCCTGTCGCGGATGAAGCCGGGCGACACCGTGTGCACCCTCTCCGACAACGAGCTGTACGTCGGAGAGATCACCGGTTCGGCGGAGCAGGTCGCCTCGGAGGACGGGAGGTCGAACCTGCGCCGCCCGGTGGAGTGGCAGCCGGGCGGCCACCCCTACGACGAACTGCCGGAGGGGTTGCAGCAGAAGCTGTCGGCACAGCACGAGGTGGTCGAGCTGACGTCCGTGCAGGCCCTCATCGACGGGCTCGGCCTGACCGACGAGGACCTCGCCGCAGAAGCCGAGGCAGCCGACGTGGACCCCAGCGTCGAGCTCCCCGTCGTGACCGCCCGCCGCGAGCTGGAACTGCCCGAGCCCACCAAAGAACTGGCCGATGACCTGCTGGTGCACGACGCCGCCTGGCTGGGGGAGCTGCGGGACCTGCTGTGGGACGAGCGGCAGCTGATCCTCTACGGGCCGCCCGGCACCGGCAAGACCTTCCTGGCCCTCAAGCTCGCCGAGTTCCTCGGCGGCGGCCCCGAGCAGGTCAAGCTCGTGCAGTTCCACCCCTCCTACGCCTACGAGGACTTCTTCGAGGGCTTCCGCCCGCAGGAGGACCGCGAGACCCGCGAGGTCGCGTTCCGGCTGACCGCCGGCCCGCTGCGGGAGCTCGCGGACCTGGCCTCGCGTGAGGGCAACCAGCACATCCCGCACTTCCTGATCATCGACGAGATCAACCGTGCCAACCTGGCCAAGGTCTTCGGCGAGCTGTACTTCCTGCTGGAGTACCGCAACAAGTCGGTGCGGCTCACCTACTCGGGCGACGACTTCGCCTTGCCGTCGAACCTGTTCGTCATCGGCACCATGAACACCGCCGACCGCTCCATCGCGCTGGTGGACGCCGCGATGCGCCGCCGCTTCGCCTTCGTCGAGCTCTCCCCGCGGATCGAGCCCACCCGAGGCTTGCTGCGCCGCTGGCTCACCGCTCAGGACGCGCAGGACGGCGAGCCGGCGGACCTGCTCGACGCCCTCAACGCCCGCATCGACGACCCGGACTTCCGGATCGGCCCCTCCTACCTGATGAAGAAGGGCGTCTACCGGGCCGGCGGCCTGGACCGCACCTGGCGGACGAAAATCCTGCCGCTGCTGGAGGAACACCACTACGGTGAGGGTGTCGACATCGAGAAGCGCTACGGGCTCGACGCCCTGCGCGCGGTGGTCGCCCGCGAGCGGCGAGCCAGGGCCGAGCGCTTCGTCACGCAGCCGGGCGACCTCCAATGGTCGCCCGATCAGGGTGGCAGCTCCGGAAACGAATCCGACGACGGCGGCACCCCGGCCGTCGGCGCGCCCGCCCGATGACCACCGTCGAGCTGGTCGAGCACGCCCGCCCCACTCCGTGGACGCTCGACACAGCGATAGGCCAGGCCCTCGCCACATCCAAGATCGTCGATGCCGCACCCGACCCCTACACACCTGGGGTGTGGCTGCTGCGGGCGGGCAGCAAGGTCGGCGCGGTCACGGTCACCGCCCCCGGCGCCGATCCGGTGGGCGTCCGGATCACGCCGAAGGTGCCCATCGCCAGGCTGCTGTTCCTGCTCGGCTACGCCACCGACCCCAAGGGCTGGCGCAACGACACCGTGGACGTGCAGGAGCACGTGGACCTGCTGCCCGCGCTCGCCCACGCCTTCGAACGCCAGGTGGAACGCGCGCTGCGCCAGGGCCTGATCCAGGGCTACCGCACCATCGAGGACACCGCGCTGGTAGTCCGCGGCCGCATCCGCGAAGCCGACCAGATCCGCCGTCGCTTCGGCGCCGCGATTCCCGTGGAGCTGCGCTACGACGAGTTCACCGCCGACACTCCCGAGAACCGGATCCTGCGCGCCGCCGTCGAGCGCCTGCTGCGCCTGCCCGGCGTGCCGCCCCTGGTGCGCCGCCGCCTGCTGCACCACAAGGCCCGCCTGGCCGACGTCTCCCCGCTGGTGCGCGGCGTCCCACTGCCCGCCTGGCGGGCGACCCGGCTGAACGCGCGCTACCACCAGGCCCTGCACCTGGCCCAGGCGGTGCTGCGCGACAGCTCCGTCGAGCACCGCGCGGGTGACCTGCGCATCAGCGGCTTCCTGTTCGACATGAACCGCCTCTTCGAGGACTTCGTCACCGTCGCCCTGCGCGAGGCCCTGACGTCCCAACATCCCGGAGGCCGTACCGTGCTGCAGGCACGTCACCACCTCGACGAGGCGAACACCATCCGCATCCGGCCCGACCTGGTCCTCTACGGGCCAAGCGACCGCCCGCACGCGGTCGTCGACGCCAAGTACAAGGCCGAGAAGCCCGACGGCTTCCCCGAGGCCGACCTGTACCAGATGCTCGCCTACTGCACAGCTCTCGGCCTCGGCGAGGGCCACCTCGTCTACGCCAAGGGAAACGCCCCGCACGCCGTGCACCAGGTGCGGGGCGGCGACATCGTGCTGCACCAGCACGCCCTTGACCTCGACCAGCCGCCGACCGCACTGCTCGCCGAGGTGTCCGACCTCGCCGACGCCGTCTGCGCCGCTGCCGGTTCGTCCCTATGATCCGCAAGATCATCCCGACGGACCAAGGCGAGTCGCAGCACCTGATTCGGACTCAGAACAGAGCGTCCTGCGGGACAGCGGTGACGGTAGTCGTTCCGATGATCCGGCCAGGGGAAACCGTGAGTTGTTGCTCGTCCCGCATGCGCTTGAGCAGGGGTATCACCTGGGTGGGCCGGTAGACGGTCTCCAGCAAGGTGTATCTCTTGAGCTGATCGACGGTCAGGGGCGCCGGAGCGGTGCGGAGGTGTTCGAGCAGGATGCGACGCAGCGGGCCGGTGTCCGGTTCGAGCTCCAGGTCGAGGGCCTGCTGGTTGGGGTCCTTGGGGTCGCGATAGCGCACGCCGGAGGTGCTGTCCACGGCCCACATGGCTTCCTTCATCTTCTCGACGCCTCGCTCGTGGCGGGTGCCGAAGATCAGGTAGAGGAGGCGGCTGCCTTCGTCGATCATCTCGAAGGCCAACGTGTGCTGGAAACCGGCTTGTTGGAGCGACGTGCGGTACTGGTCGCGCAGGTAAGCGGCCTTGGCGCTGGACGGCTGCTGGAAGACGCCGTGCCAGTCGGAGTCGCCGAAGAAGGCATCGCCGGCGGCGCGGTGCTGCTCGTTCTTCTCGGCGAACCGAAAGAGGAAGGAAGGCTGGAAGGTGACCATCACCTCGTTGCTGTGGTGAGCGTCGGCTATCCGTCGCAGAAGGTCGAACGGCACCTCCGGGCCGCCGAATCCGTCGAGCAGGACGAACATCGGCCGGCGCATGCTGTCCGTGCGGGTCAGCTCCTCCAGGAGGACGGGGTGGCAGCTGCCCTGGCCGATCCGGACATCCAGCCGTCCCGACCGCAGCCGTCTGGAACGCGCGGCGGCTGCGATGTGCTGCTCCAACTCCGCCTTGCGCCGGGGGTCTTCTTCCAGCAGCACCATCTGCACCCGGCCCGGTCTGTCCTGAAGGGCGCTGGCGAGCACGTGGTAGGCGACGACTGGCGAGCCCTGCTCGCCTCCCCGGTAGACGCCGGGGCCCGCGAACCCTTCGGCGTAGACGACGGTGTCGTTGTACCGGAGCATGATCGGGGCCCATGCCTGGAGGTAGCGGCGCAGCAGGGCGTGCTTCGCTGCAGTGTGCGGGTCGCGGTCCCAGGTGACGTCCTTCGGTACCGACATGTGTCTCCCCGATGAGATCTGCGGTTGCTACCGAGGGGAGGATCACACAATCATCACGCGCTGAACAGGGTGCGTACACGGCTCACGGCATCATCCAACGGCGGTGCGGTGGCGTTCGGGCATGTCGTCCCAGGTGCGTCCCTGGAGATCGCGTCCACCGGCCTTCGGGTTGCGCCCGCCCCACTGCTTGAAGAAGAACGGCACGTCCGCCGCCGCGCAGGCGTCGCGGATCTCCAGTACCCACCGCGGGTCCATCGGTCGGTGCCCGGGGCCGGACTCGCCGCCCGCGATCACCCAGCCGATCCCGTCGAGTTCCAGCCCCGGCAGCGGTCCGAGCAGCGGCTCCAGCGAGAGGAAACGCACCGCTGCGGGAACCTCGCGCAAGTCGTTGACGCGCCCGAGGTGTCCGGCGTCCTCCACGGACACTCCCATCCAGAGGTTGGCCGGCCAGTCGAGCCGCTCGGCGACCCGGCGCAGCCGCACCGAACGCTTCGTCAACATCTGATAGGTGTGCTGCGGTGTCTCGGCGATCACCGCGAAGACGTCCCGCACGAAGGACAGCGGCACTTTGGCGTGGAACAGGTCGCTCATCGAGTTCACGAACACCATCCGCGAACTGCGCCACCGCCGGGGCACCTCCAGCGCGTCCCGGTGGACCGTCAGCCCGAACCCGGGCCCCGACGTTCGCGGGTCACCGTCCGCTTGGTACTTCGCGGCGCCCATCGCCTTCAACCGCCGTGCCAGGACCAGGGCGTAGCAGTTGTCGCACCCGGCGGAGACCCGGTCGCAACCGGTGGTCGGATTCCACGTCGCCTCCGTCCACTCGATACTGCTGCGATCACTCACTGCTCGCTCCTCGCCCCAGACGCGCGCTCGCTGCGGCACCGGCCGCACGGCACTGCCTACCATCCTCCGCGGACACTGCGATGTCGAACCGGTCGACATCAGTAGCAGAACCCGTCCGTCCGGAGACGAAACACGCTCTCGGGGAATCTTTTGGCGTTCAACGCTGACGGTTCGAAGATCCGGTGCGAGTACCCGACGGCAGAGCGCCGCCGTCGGGTACTCGTGTCACTGGCCGATCAGCGACTCAACCGGCGGCGCCGCCGACGGAGGAACGTCCCGGACCCTGCCAGCCGGTGGCCGCGGGCCAGAGAACGGAGACATCGAGAACCTGCTCGATGAGACCGGGGATCCACGGCTCGTCGGGCGGCGACGTCAGGACGACGTGGAGCCGCTCGGGAACCCCGTCGACCACCTGCCCGATCTCCCGCACACGGACCGCGCCGGACCGCACGGCGTGGTACGAGGTGTGGCCGACCGGAAGGACCTCGTAAACGATCGGCCCCCGTTCTCCGGGGCGGACGACATCGACGATCGACGAGTCCTGCGGCTTGTGGCCCGCCCCGAAGAGAGCAGCCATGAGCTGGTGGCGCACCGCCTCGTGCTGGAAGCACGACCGATCCGACTCGGCCGCTGCCGCGAGCTCGGCGGTCAGGACAGTAGTCGGCGCTGACACGGTGGACGCGTCCGAGGACTCCTGGCCGGTCAGGTTCGCCAGGGCGGCGGCCGCCCGATCGTGCCAGCCGCTGCTCCGCAGGACTTCGCCAAGGTGTTCCAGCATGGTGGTGTCAGGCGACCGTACGGCCTCCGGGAGACTACGGGAGACGTCCCTCAGCACCGTCAGATCGGCTGCGGACGGGGATCCGAGGAGCTGCCAGACAGGGAGCCAGTCGGCCTGGTCGCGGCGGAGGCAGCAGTTCACCAGCTCGTCGAGGCCCGAGTTGCCCGTCTCCGGCAGCTCCACCGGGATGCCCTCGCCGAGGGCGGTCAGGACCGCGAGCGCGGCTCGGTACAGTTCGGCCGACCGGTCGGAGATCGCCTGGCGTCCGAAGTCGTTGGCCGACACCAGGTGCACGCCGGAACGGTGCTGTACGACCCAGACGTCCAGCTCCTGCCCGGTCTCGGGTGCTCGGTCACCGGGCCTCAGCCGCAGGAGGTACCGCCGCTGCGGATCCTCCGGCACCGGGGTGACCCTCCAGTGGAGCTGGTCGCCATGGGCAAGGGCACGTACCCGCAGTTCGGTGCCGGGTACGAGTTCGTCGGCCCCTCCCAGGCCGGCCGCTGCCAGGATCTCCGCGTCCAGCGGGGTGGGGCTGCGGACGAAGACCACCGAACTGCCGTCGGGTGAGAGGTTCCAGGTGCGTGAGGCACCGAGAACGAGGTGGTTGCCTCGCAGTTGTGTCTCGACGTGGCCGCTGGACAGGTCCTCCGCAAGTGCGGTGCGAAGCCGGCCGAGGAAACCGGGGTCGGCCGGATCGGCCCGGTCCGAAGTGAGGTCGGCGTACGCGGCGCGCGTCTCCGCGCCCACCAGGATCTCTTCGGCCCCAAGGGCGCGCACGGCCGCCGTGTCCTGGAGCGCAGGACCGCGCTGGGCAACGGCGAGCCCGGAGGACCTGTACCGGGACGGGACCCCGGCCAGGTACTGTGCCGGGCTCCGTTCGCCGTGCACGCTCCGGTAGCCGGTCACGGCTGTCCCGTCGTGGCTCAGGACGAACCGGTAGCCATTGAGGTCGACGAGTCGGTAACCGTCCGATTGCTGCGCCTGGCGCCCGTCGGTCAGGAACATGGCGATCACACCGCGGATCTCGGCCTCGGCCTCCTGGTCACTGCCGCCGTGCGCGGTGACGAAAGCTCGCACGGCGGCCCTGGTCACCCGGAGCCTGCGGAGGAAGGCGTCCGACGCCTCCAGCACGGCTCCGAGGTCGGCGTCGACGGGCACCCTGGGCAGGTAGCGGGTCGGCGGCCGGTCCGGTACCGCGCCCATCCGGAATCCGCTGCAGGAACTGTCACGGCACCAGCCGTCCGCGTTCTCCGTGGGGAGCTTGCAGCGCTCGCCGTCCAGGTGGAAGCGCGAGCAGACACGGCCCATCGCCGGATCGGACGGGGGCTTCGGGGCGGGTTCGTCCGGTCCGACGGAGGGCAGCATGACCGCCGGCAGGGGCGAGGCGTGCAACACCGTCAAGGTCTGCGTGCTCCGGGTCAGGGCCACGTACAGCTGCCGCGGGCCCTCGGCACCGCGGGCGGTGATGATCGCAGGCTCCAGGACGAGCACGTGGTCGAACTCCATGCCTTTCGCCTCGCCAGCGGTCAGGACGGTCACCGCTTCCTGGACCTCGTCTGTCATCGCCTCCGCAGAGTCGACCAGGAGCTGTACCTGCTGGAGCCAGTCCGAGTCGTCGGGGACGACCAGGGCGATTGAGCGCTGGGTGCGACCGTCCGATCCGGCCAGCCGTGCCGCGTGCGCGACCGCCTCGGCGAGGAGTTGCCACGGTGGCGTCTCCACGATGCGCACGGGCTCCCCGTTCGCCTCCTTCACCGCGGCCGGGAACGGAACGGACGGGGCCACCGCCCGGGCCAGGGGAGCGACGAACTCCATGATCTGCGCGGGCACCCGGTAGCTGGTGGTGAGTTCTTCGAGGTGCCAGCCGCCCTGGCCCGCCAGGATCCGGCCGATCCGCTCCCAACTCGGGTAACCGTGCGCTCCGGTGGCCTGTGCGAGGTCGCCGAGTACCGTCATCGACCCCTTCGGGTTGCGCCGTCGTAGCGACCGGGCCTGCATGGGAGTCAGGTCCTGGGCCTCGTCCACGACGATGTGCGGGTAACTCGGCGGTGTCTTTCCTGAGATGAGGGCCCGCAGTTCCTCGAGGCACACCAGGTCGTCGAGGGTCCACGGCTCGTCCTCGGCACGCTCGGCGGCCGGGCGGGACAGCAACCCCTGCTCAGCCGCGTCGAACACGTCGGCTGCGCACTCGGCCAGCCTGCCGGACGAGTTCAGCAGGCTGCGCAGGGCCTCCTCCGGACTCAGGGGAGGCCAGACGCGTTCGACGAGCCCGGCGACCTGGCGATGGCGCTCGACGCTCTTCCGAACGGTCCGGTCGCGAGCACGCTGCGGGAAACCCTGCTTCAGCGCGGCCAGCAGGAGGTCGACGAGGAGGTCGCGGAAGTGGTCACGGCAGGCTCGGTAGTGACCCGGTCTGCTGCGGGCGGCCTCGAAGACGCGGCGGACCTCGGACACCGGAACCCTCAGCGGCGCGCTGCCCAGGACGATGGTGAACATCGGCTCGTCCTGCGCGTCCGCGGCGGCGGTGACGGCCGCGTCGATGGCGTCCGGCCGGCAGTTGCCGTCGACCCGGCGCCGCAGCACCACCGCCATGCGCTCGTCCGACTTGACCCGCCGCACCGGAGGGGCGTCCTCGCCCCGAACGGCCCCCTCCCAGAGCAGGGGGAGCTCGACCGCGGTGACATTGCGCGTGCCCAGCGTGGGGAGGACCCTGCCGACGTACTCCAGGAACCTCCGGTGCGGGCCCACCACCAGGATGTCCTGCGCCTGAAAGCGCTTGTTGTCGACGAGCCAGGTGACCCGGTGCAGACCGACAGCGGACTTGCCGGTGCCCGGGCCGCCCTGGACGATCAGGATGTCCGTGGACGGGCTGGCCACTAATGCCATCTGGTCGGGCTGGATGGTCTCGACGATGTCGCGCATGCGACTGCGACGGGCGCGGTCGAGGTCGCGGAGCAGCAGGTCATCCACGGCAGGCTGCTGAGCCACGGCGATGGGGCCGAACACGTCGATGGGGGAGGGCGCGCCGCCCCCCGCACTGGTGGCGGTCGTGACCGTTGGAGCTATTTCGTCGCGGTAGTCCCGGACCGTCCGCTCGTCGCAGTCGAGACGTCGACGCAACCGGACTTCTCCTGGGGCTTTCGGCGTGGCCAGGCGCCAGGCGGTGGCGAGCTCGTTCGTCCAGGATATGACGACGGTGTCGCGGGTCTCGGCATCGTGTACCGTCCGCCGCCCGAGGTAGAAGACCTCCTCCTCACCGCTCTTGTCCGACTGGGTATCCACCCGCATCGTGACGAGGTTCTCGCCCTCCAGACGGAACTCCTCCGCCCTGGCCAAGGACTCTGCCCTGGCCGCGATGCCGTCCTTCCCGGTGGCCGCAGCCCGGGCCGAGGAGGCGCCGGACAGTTCGGCGAGCTTTGCTTCGTAACAGGCGTACGCGCGATCGACCGCTCGTTGTTCGGTGGCCATTACGGCCGACCTCGGTGACGTGCCCATGTGCTTCCCTCCCGCGGGGGCCGCACTGAGCGGCCACCCGCCTGCAGCCGCAACCTGCTTATCAGAGCGTCCACGCGGGTCGAGTACGGAAAGCCACATTCGTTGCGCAAGCGTAGAGTCCGGAGCCCTCCGTGCCGTTGAGGGTTGGGCAAAGCATTGGGGCATTGCATCTTGTCGTGGTGCGAAAGTGCGGCACGGTTGTTGATGGATGGACTACGCTCCAGGTCAGCTAGGGTGCCAGAGTGTTCCGCCGGTCTGGCTCGGCGACAACTCCTCCGTCATGAAGCGCGTCGTCGAGCGGCTCTACGCCTGCTCGTCGGTCCTCAACGACCGTGGCCAGTACGCCTACTACGGCCGGGTCGGCGGCTGTCTGATCACCGGGAACGAGGACGGCGCGAAGCACTGCGCGATGAATGTCCTCTACAGCCTCCAGCACCTGGGCTTCACCGTCCCGCCGCAGGCCGACGCCGCCTGGGTCGGCGAGGCCGGGCCGGGGCCGTCCTACCTGGACGAGGGCTCCGGCGGCCCCGAGAACGACTTCACCAACCGGAACGTGACCTTCATGACCTGGAACCAGCTGCACCTGGCCCGGATGCTCAAGGACGCCGGCGGCCTCCCCGCCCACGGCAACCAGCGCTCCGCGTGGGACGCCGGCTGCCGCTTCGACTTCGAGAACCCCGAGCACCGGTAGGGCTCTCCCCTCCCCGTCCTACCCCTCCGGACCCGGACGGCGACTCGAAAACCGGAGATGCGCACGACCGCGTACCGCGGGGCCGGACGGTGGCCTAGGCTCGGAGGCATGTCGAACCCCGACGGGCTGCTCGTCGATATCGCCGCGACGGTCGAATCCGAGCACAGCAACCAGATGTCCGTGACAGTAGTGGTTCCCGGTGCGGTGATCACCGGCAGGCTCGCGCCGGCCGCCCTGTGGTGGGAGCGGGTGGCGGACGTCCTGCGCACGTCCGACCACCTGAAACCGTTCGCCACCCTGTTCAGCCACCCCGCCGAGCCCGCGCCCTCACCGCCCACCCACCTCCACCTGCACCGGGCGAAGATCCTCCAGGGCGACTTCGGCCTGCCCCACACCGGCGGCATGTACCGGATCGCCATCGCCGACATCAGCGCCTGGTCGGTCGGCGACCTCAGCTACTCCGACGACTGACCGCCCCCGCCCCACCGGGCCCCGCCCCCCGCCGGGGCGGGGCCCGGTGTGTTCAATGGGCCCATGGACTCCACGGACGGGAACGGACGGGCCGCCAGCCGGACCGCGGTGCTGGTCTGCCAGGGCCGGGCGGTCGCCGACGGCCGCACCGCGACGGGACGCTTCGCGGACCCGGTGGCGGTCCGGCTGCTGGGCCCCGCGGAACGGGCGGTGGTCGACACCGTACGGGCCGGCACCCCGCCGCAGGGCTGGCAGGCCCGCACCGGCTACGAGAGCGTACGGGCCTGCGCCGAGGTGGCGGTGCCCCGGACGGTCGCCATCGACGAGGCCCTGCGGGAACGGGCCGACGGCCAGCTCGTGGTGCTGGGCGCCGGGTTGGACACCCGCGCCTGGCGGCTCACCGCGCTCGCCGGCACCGACGTGTGGGAGGTCGACCACCCGGCCTCCCAGCAGGACAAGCGCCGCCGCCTGGCCGACGCCGAAGTCCGGCCCGTCGCCCGCTCGGTGCGCTTCACCCCGGTCGACTTCGCCGTCGACGACCTCGGCGCGGCCCTGGCCGCCGCCGGACACGACGCCGCCGCCCCGACCACCTGGCTCTGGGAGGGCGTCGTCCCCTACCTCACCCGCGACCAGGTCCGCGCCACCCTCGCCGCGCTCACCGCCCGCTCCGCCCCCGGCAGCGCACTCGTCCTCAACTACCAGGCCCCCTCGGCCGCAGCGACCGCCGGACGGCTGCTGACCCGGCTGCTGCGCAACTCCATCACCGCGGGCGAACCCTGGCGCTCCCGGTGGACGCCGGAACGGATGGCCGCCCTGCTCGCCGCACACGGCCTGCGGACGCGCTCCGACCAGGACCTGCTCACCCTCGCCCGGTCCCTCGACACCCCGGCCGCCACCCGCGCCCCGCTGCGTTCGGGTCGGGTGGCGGTCGCCGAACTCGCCTGAGGGGGTGGGGGGGAAGGGGAGGGGTCGCGTCGCGCTGTGCTCGGGCCGGGTGGCGGTCGCCGGACTCGGCCGGGTGGGCGGGCGGTCGGGGGCGGTGGGTGCCGGCGGGGCGTCAGCCGCCGACCGCCCGCCGCCCCTTCGGGCAACGGGCGGCGGGCAACGGGCGGTGGGCGGCACGTGGCCGTCGGTGGCGCGGGTGGTCAGACGCGGATGCCGGGTTCTTCGGTTTCGGGGTGGGGACGAGGTTCGGAGGTGGCGGTCCGGTCGCGGCGGGTGAGGCGGGCGGCGAGGGGTTCGGTCCAGCGGGCGGCGAGGGGGCCGATGATGACGAGGAGCAGGACGTAGGCGGTGGCGAGCGGGCCGAGGGAGGGTTCGATGCCGGCGGTGACGGCGAGTCCGGCGATGACGATGGAGAACTCGCCGCGGGCGACGAGTGCGCCGCCGGCGCGCCAGCGGCCCTTGGTGGCGATGCCGGCCCGGCGGGCGGCCCAGTAGCCGGTGGCGATCTTGGTGAGGGCGGTGGTGAGGGCCAGGGCGAGGGCGGGCAGCAGGACGGGCGGGATGCTGGCCGGGTTGGTGTTGAGGCCGAAGAAGACGAAGAAGACGGCCGCGAACAGGTCGCGCAGCGGGCTGAGCAGGGTGTGGGCGCCTTCGGCGGCCTCGCCGGACAGCGCGATGCCGACGAGGAAGGCGCCGACGGCGGCGGAGACCTGGAGTTTCTGGGCGATGCCGGCGACCAGCAGGGTCAGGCCGAGGACGACGAGGAGCAGTTTCTCGGGGTCGTCGTGGGAGACGAAGCGGGAGATGAGGCGTCCGTAGCGCAGGGCGACGAACAGGACGGCGCCGGCGGTGGCCAGGGCGATGGCGAGGGTGACGCCGCCGACCAGGAGTCCGGCCCCGGCCAGCAGGGCGGTGAGGATCGGCAGGTAGACGGCCATGGCGAGGTCCTCGAGGACCAGGATGCTGAGGATGACCGGGGTCTCGCGGTTGCCGAGCCGGCCGAGGTCGCCGAGGACCTTGGCGATGACGCCGGAGGAGGAGATCCAGGTGACGCCGGCCAGGACGACGGCGGCCACCGGGCCCCAGCCGAGCAGCAGGGCCATGGCGGCGCCGGGCAGGGCGTTGAGGACGAAGTCGACCAGTCCGGCGGGGTACTGGCTCTTGAGGTTGGTGACCAGGTCGGCGGCGGTGTACTCGAGGCCGAGCATGAGCAGCAGCAGGATGACGCCGATCTCGGCGCCGGTGGCGACGAACTCCTCGCTGGCGCTGAGCGGGAGCAGGCCGCCGTGGCCGAAGGCGAGGCCGCCGAGCAGGTAGAGCGGGATGGGGGAGAGGCCGTAGCGGGCGCCTATTCGGCCGAGCAGCCCCAGGGTGAGGATGATCGCGCCGAGTTCGATGAAGACGGTGGCGGTGTGCAAGCGTTCACTCCCTTCCGAGGATCACGGCGGCGGCGTCCACGCCTTCGCGGGTGCCGATCAGGATGAGGGTGTCCCCGCCGGCCAGCCGGAAGTCCGGGGCGGGGGAGGGGACGGCGCCGGTGCGGCGCAGGACGGCGACGATGGAGACGCCGGTCTCGGTGCGCATCCGGGTCTCGCCGAGAGCGCGTCCGTTCCAGTGCGAGGAGCCGGTCAGTTCGACGCGTTCGGCGACCAGGCCGAGGCCGGAGGTGTGCAGCAGGTTGGGGCTGTGGTGGGTGGGGGTGAGCGCGTCGATGAGCGCGGCGCTCTCACCCTCCGTCAGGTGCAGGGAGTGGGCGCAGGCGTCCGGGTCCTCGCGGCGGTAGGTGTTGACGGTGCGGGTGCCGTCGCGGTGGGCGATGACCGAGACGTGTTGGCGTTCTCGGGTGGTCAGGTCGTACCGCACGCCGATGCCGGGCAGCGGGGTCGATTGCAGGCGCGAGACGGGCACGGTGCATTCCTCCGGGTGCAGGTCGGGACGGTCGTCCCACCCTTTCAGAGGCGGGCCCGGGATCGTAAGGGTCAACCGAAGGTAAAGGCATTCCCAAGAGGGTGACCTTCCCCACGCCGGGTCTCCCGTCCGGTCCGGGGCCGGGCCCGTCCGGTCCCGGACCGAGCGCGGGCCGAGCGCGGACCTAGCGCGGGGACGGCGGCGGGCCGGGAGTGGCGCGTCGGCTCCCGCGCGGCCTTCTGAACCGTCATCTGGGAGAGCGCTCTCCCGGCACGGTCCCGGGAAATCGAGATGTTGGCGCCAGGGTCTCTACTTTTCTCTCGCCATGAACTAACCTGATGCGGCGGCGTTTCCCCCAGGTGACGCTGAGGTTTCAAGCCACCCCCACGGCAGGCTTGACGCCCGGTGCATCCTGGTCCGACACTCCGCCTGGAGAGCGCTCTCCGCTGTTTTCCCCACCCCACCCACCGCTCACAGCAGGAGGAGCCATGCGGCTCGCCCCTCCCCCTTCCGGTGCCCCCATGCGCCGGACGCCTGCCGTACTCGCCGCGGCGGCCCTGGTCGCCGGTGCCGTCATGACGATCCCGGGCACCGCGCAGGCCGCGGACTCGCTGATCTCGCAGGGCAAGGCGGTCACCGCGTCGTCCATCGAGAACGGCGGCACCACCGCGGCCGGTGCCGTCGACGGCGACCTCGGCACCCGCTGGGCCTCGGCGGCCTCCGACCAGCAGTGGCTGCAGGTCGACCTCGGCTCCGTCTCCAGTATCAGCAAGGTCCAGCTGAACTGGGAGACCGCGTACGGCAAGGCGTACCAGATCCAGACGTCCAACGACGGCACCACCTGGACGACGATCTACTCCACCACCACCGGCGCCGGCGGCACCGAGGTGCTGAACGTCTCCGGCTCCGGCCGCTACGTGCGGATGAACGGCATCACCCGCGGCACCGGGTACGGCTACTCCCTCTGGGAGTTCCAGGTGTACGGCACCCTCGGTGGCACGCCCACCGGCAACCCGTCCACCCCGACGGGCGGGACCTGCTCCACCGACAACGCGGCCCAGGGCAAGACCGCCACCGCCTCCTCCACCGAGAACGGCGGCACCCCGGCCTCCGCCGCGGTCGACGGCAACACCGGCACCCGCTGGTCCTCGGCCGCCGCCGACCCGCAGTGGCTCCAGGTCGACCTCGGCTCCGTGCAGCAGCTGTGCAAGGTCGACCTCAAGTGGGAGGCCGCGTACGGCAAGGCGTACCAGATCCAGGCGTCCAGCGACGGCACCACCTGGGCGACGATCTACTCCACCACCACCGGCGCCGGCGGCAACGAGACGCTCAACGTCTCCGGCTCCGGCCGCTACGTGCGGCTGTACGGCACCCAGCGCGCCACCAACTACGGCTACTCGCTGTGGGAGCTGGGCGTGCACACCGGCGGCGGCACCTCCACCGTCCCGCCGGTGCAGGGCGGCGGCGACCTCGGCCCGAACGTGCTGGTCTTCGACCCGTCCACGCCGAACATCCAGGCCACGGTCGACCAGGTCTTCGCCAAGCAGGAGTCGAACCAGTTCGGCACCGACCGCTACGCGCTGCTGTTCAAGCCGGGCACGTACAACAACATCAACGCCCAGATCGGCTTCTACACCTCGATCGCGGGCCTGGGCCTGAACCCGGACGACACCACCTTCAACGGCGACGTCACCGTCGACGCGGGCTGGTTCAACGGCAACGCCACCCAGAACTTCTGGCGCTCCGCCGAGAACCTGCACCTCAAGCCGGTCAGCGGCACCGACCGCTGGGCCGTCTCGCAGGCCGCGCCGTTCCGCCGGATGCACGTCGAGGGCGGCCTCAACCTCGCCCCCGCCAGCTACGGCTGGGCGTCGGGCGGCTACATCGCCGACTCCAAGATCGACGGCCAGGTCGGCAACTACTCGCAGCAGCAGTGGTACACCCGCGACAGCTCCATCGGCGGGTTCTCCAACGGCGTGTGGAACCAGACCTTCTCCGGTGTCCAGGGCGCCCCCGCCCAGGGCTTCCCGAACCCGCCGTACACCACGCTCGACACCACGCCGGTCTCGCAGGAGAAGCCGTTCCTGTACCTGGACGGCAACGCCTACAAGGTGTTCGTGCCCGCCAAGCGCACCAACGCCCGCGGCACCTCCTGGGGCAACGGCACCCCGCAGGGCGCCTCGCTGCCGCTCAGCCAGTTCTACGTGGTGAAGGCCGGCGCCACCGCCGCCACCATCAACCAGGCGCTCGCCCAGGGCCTGAACCTGCTCTTCACCCCCGGCGTCTACCACGTCGACCAGAGCATCAACATCACCCGCCCGGACACCGTGGTGCTCGGCCTCGGCCTCGCCACCGTCATCCCGGACAACGGCGTGACCGCGCTCAAGGTCGCCGACGTCGACGGCGTCAAGGTCTCCGGCCTGCTGCTGGACGCCGGCACCGTCAACTCCCCGGCCCTGCTCCAGGTCGGCAACGACACCCCGGGCGCGAACCACGCGGCCGACCCGATCGTCATCCAGGACGTCTTCGTCCGGGTCGGCGGCGTCACCGCCGGCAAGGCCACCAACGGCATGGTGATCAACAGCAACAACACCATCGTCGACCACACCTGGATCTGGCGCGCCGACCACGGCGCGGGCGTCGGCTGGGAGAGCAACCGCTCCGACTACGGCTTCGTCGTCGGCGGCAACGACGTCCTCGCCACCGGCCTGTTCGTCGAGCACTTCAACAAGTACGACGTGTGGTGGAAGGGCAACGGCGGCCGGACGATCTTCTTCCAGAACGAGAAGGCGTACGACGCCCCCAACCAGGCCGCGATCCAGAACGGCAGCACCAAGGGCTACGCCGCCTACAAGGTCGAGAACAACGTCACCACCCACGAGGGCTGGGGCCTGGGCAGCTACTGCTACTTCAACGTCGACCCGACCATCGTGATGGACCACGGCTTCGAGGTCCCGAACGCCCCCGGCGTCAAGCTGCACGACGTCCTGGTCAACTCGCTGGGCGGCAACGGCCAGTTCCTGCACGTGGTCAACAACACCGGCGCCGGGACCTCCGGCACCGGGACCGTCCCCTCCAACCTGGTCTCCTACCCGTAACGGGAAACCACGGCCAGTACGGAACCGGCGGCCACCGTCCCCATGCCCGGGGCGGTGGCCGCCACCGTTTCGTCCCGCCGACCGCGCCGACCGCGCCGAACACGTCGACCGGGACGGGTGGGACGGACGCGCCGACCGGGACGGGCGGGCCGGCGCGAACGCGGAGAAGCCGGGCACCGCGCCCCGTGCAGGGGGAAGGGCGCGGTGCCCGGCGCGCCCTGCCGGGCCGGGGTGGTGCCGGGTGGGGCCCGGGCCGGCAGGGGTGGGGACGGACGGGCGGTGGGGGCCGCCCGGCCGCCTGGTTCGGACGGTGTGGGGTGCTGGCCCGGGACGATCCCCGGGGTGCGTGCGCACGTATCGGAGACCGCCGCCGGAGGCACCCGCCAACACAAATTCCGGCCCGGACGGAGAATTTCTGTTGGCGGCCACCCCCGCGGCCGGTCTCCGAGGACGGAGCGCGATCCCGTCGCTGCTCCCACCCCACGCACGCAGAGGAATGGACCCATGCCGCACACCGGACGCAGTGGACCCGACCCCGCAACGGTGACGGCGGCGCGCGCCGGGGACCGGCAGGCGCTGGAACACCTGGTGGCCCAGAGCCTGCCGCTGGTCTACAACATCGTCGGCCGCGCGCTGAACGGCCACGCCGACACCGACGACGTCGTACAGGAGACGCTGTTGCGCACGGTCCGCGGACTGCCCGACCTGCGGGACCCGGCCGCCTTCCGGTCCTGGCTGGTGGCCATCGCCGTCCGGCAGGTCCGCAACCGCCAGCAGGACCGGGCCGCGGCCCTCGACCGGTCCGCCCGGCTGGAAGAGGCCGAGGCGATACCGGACCCCGCGCTCGACTTCGCCGGGCTGACCGTCCTGCGGCTGGGCCTCACCGAACAGCGCCGCGAGATCGCCGAGGCCACCCGCTGGCTCGACCCCGACGACCGCGAACTGCTCGCGCTCTGGTGGCTCAAGGAGACCGGCGAACTCGAACAGGCCGACCTGGTCGCCGCGCTCGGCCTCAGCTCCGGCCACGCCGCCGTCCGGACCGGCCGGATGAAGAAGCAACTGGACCTCTCCCGCCTGCTGGTGCGCGCCCTGGCCGCCGACCCGCGCTGCCCCGGACTGGCCGAGACCGCCGCCACCTGGGACGGCACCCCCGGCCCGCTGTGGCGCAAGCGCCTGGCCCGGCACGTGCGCGACTGCGAACGCTGCACCGGCGGACGCGGCGAACTGCTCCCCGCCGAACGGCTGCTGTACGGCCTGCCGCTGCTGGCCGTCCCGCCGAGCCTCGACCCGGCCCGCATCCTCGCCGCGCTCACCCCGGACGGCGCGCATCCCGGCACGCACCCCGGCGCGCATCCCGGCGGCCCGTCCGGCCCGTCCGGTCCCTCCGGCCCCGCCGCTGACGGTCCGTCCAGCGGCGCTCCGGGCGGCCACCGGCGGCCGCGCTCCGCCCGGACGAAGCCGCTGCTCTCCAAGCCGGTGCTGGGCGGGGTGGCCGCGGTGGCGCTGGTGGCCGCCGCCGTCCTGGTCGGGGCCGAGCTCGCGCCGGGGCAGGACGCCGCCCCGGCGGCGGCACCCGTACCGGCCGGGGCCGTCGCGCCGCCCACGGCCGCCGAGGCGCCGGCGCTCCCGGCCCCCGACGGGACGTCACCACCGCCCTCGCCCGCGCCGTCCGACTCGCCCTCGCCCTCGTCCTCGCCTTCGACGTCCGGCTCCGCGTCGGCGTCCGCGTCCGGGTCCGCGTCGTCCCCCGCCGCCGCCCCGGCGCAGCAGAACCCCGTCGTCACCTCCGCGCGCAAGGGCGTCGGCGTGTGGTCCTTCACCGGGGTGAACCAGGCGCTCGCCGCCTCCGGCGCGGGCTGGTACTACACCTGGGCCCCGCAGCACCCCGGCATCACCACGCCCGCCTCGGCGTCCTTCGTCCCGATGATCTGGGGCGCGTCCTCGGTCACCGACGCCGCCCTCGCCCAGGCCCGCGCCAACGGCCCCTACCTGCTCGGGTTCAACGAGCCCGACATGGCCGCCCAGTCGAACATGACGGTCGACCGGGCGCTGGAGCTGTGGCCGAAGCTGATGCAGGCCGGACAGACCCTGGGCAGCCCGGCCGTCGCGTACGGGGCCGACACGCCCGGCGGCTGGCTGGACCGCTTCATGACCGGCGCCGCCGCCAAGGGCTACCGGGTCGACTTCATCACCCTGCACTGGTACGGCGGCGACTTCCGCACCCCGCAGGCCGTCCAGCAGCTGACCTCCTACCTGGAAGCGGTCCACCAGCGCTACCACAAGCCGATCTGGCTCACCGAGTACGCCCTGATCGACTTCTCCCAGGGCACCCGCTTCCCGACCGCCGACCAGCAGGCCGCCTTCGTCACCGCCTCCACCAAGGCCCTCGACGCGCTGCCCTACCTCCAACGCTACGCCTGGTTCGGCCTCGGCGCGGACCCGGCGAAGCCCAGCAGCGGCCTGTTCACCGACGGGACGACCGCCACCGCCGCCGGACGCGCGTACCAGGCCGCCCGCTGACGGCGCCGCCGCGCCGCCGTCCCGCCCGCCGACCCGTTGCGCGTACGGCCGGTGGCCGGTGGCCGGTGAGCGGCGGGCGGTCCGGCGGTGGCTCAGTGCGGTGCGCGGAAGCCGCCGAGCTGCTCCTCCAGGAGTTCGGCCAGGCGCAGCGGGGTGCGGTCCTCGTACATCGGGCCGATCAGCTGGACGCCGACCGGGAGGCCCCCGGCGGAGGGGCCGGTGGGGACGGCGGTGGCGGGCAGGCCCGGCATGGTGGCGAGCCCGGCCCAGACCAGCTGGTCGAAGTAGGGGTGGTCGGTGCCGTCGACGGTGATCCGGCGGCGCATCAGGTCGGGGTCGTGGTCGTGCGGGAAGGCCGGGGTGGGGGTGATCGGGGCGACCACGGCGTCGAACCCGGCGAAGAACTCCCGCCAGCCGTGGCGGTGCAGTTCGCGGCGGTGGTCGGCGGCCAGCCAGTCGCGGTGGGAGAGCGTCATGCCACGCAGCCGGGCGGCGTCCAGGCTGTGGTCGTCCTCGCTCAACCCGGCCGCGCGGGCGGCCAGTTCGCTGTGCAGGCCGGTGGGGAAGTGGGCGGTGCGGCCGGAGAACAGCAGCAGGGTGTAGAGCTCGGCGGCGTCGGCGAGGTCGGGCAGCAGCGGGCTGTGCCGCTCGACCCGGGCACCACCGGCGGTGAGCGCGTCGGCGACCCGGGCGAGGCCCGCGCGGACGTCGGCGCCGGTCGGGATGAACGGGTGCTCGTCCAGGACCAGGACCCGGAAGTCGCGCAGCCGGTCGTGCCGGGCGGCCGGCAGGCGCAGGGTGTGCGCCAGGCCGCCGGTCAGCGGGTCGGGCCCGGCCATCACGTCGAGCAGCAGGGACAGGTCGCGGGCCGAGCGGGCCATCGGACCGGCGACGGCCAGGTCGATGTCGGCGGGCAGCGCGGGGGCCGGCGGCGGGACCATGCCGCGGGTGGGCACCAGGTGCAGGGTCGGCTTGTGCGCGTAGACGCCGCAGAAGTGGGCGGGGGTGCGCAGCGAACCGGCGAGGTCGGTGCCCAGCGACAGCGCCCCGAACCCGGCGGCCAGGGCGACGGCCGAGCCGCCGGAGGAGCCGCCGCAGGTGCGGGTGCGGTCCCACGGGTTGGTGGTGGTGCCGTGGATCTCGTTGAAGGTCTGGATGTCCTGCAGCCCGAGCGGCACGTTGGTCTTGCCGAGCACCACCGCGCCCGCCGCCCTGACCCGGGCCACCTGGAGGGCGTCCTCGGCCGGGACGTGGTCCCGGAACTGCGGCATGCCCCAACTCGTGGGCAGCCCGGCCACATTGTACGACTCCTTGACCGTCACCGGGATGCCCAGCAGCGGCCGCTCCTCCCCCCGCGCCCGAGCCCGGTCGGCCTCCCGGGCGGCGTCCCGGGCCCGCTCGAAGTCCGGCACGCAGATCGCGTTCAGCGCCCCGTCCTCCCGCTCGATCCGGCCGATCGCGTCCTCGGTCAGCTCCACCGAGCTGACCTCCCCGGACCGCAGGGCCGCCGTCAGTTCTTCCGCCGTCGCGTGCGTCCACTTCTCCATGGAACGGGACCGTACGTGCCCCCGGTGAGGGGCACGAAATGCCGTGCGGGGCAACCGGATCGGCGGGACGGCGGCGACCGCGCGACGGCGTGACGGCGCGGCGGCGGTGCGGTCGGCGACTGCCCCGGCGGGCCGCGGGCGTCAGGGGAGCACGCCGAGCGGGGGGCCGCCGGGGGAGTGCAGGCGGCGGAGGAAGGAGAGGACGCCGGTGGTGCCGGTGGCGTGGCCGAAGGACTCGCGGAGCAGGCCGGCGTCGGGGAAGACCGGGTGGGTGGCGGGGCCGGCCGAGCGGGCCAGTACGAGGGTGGCGACGGTTCCTGCGGCGGTGTGGAACTCCGATGATCCGGGCGCGAGTTCGAGCATCAGGTCGCCCACTCCGGCGAGGCCGCAGCACTGGGTGACCAGGGGCATGCGCGGGGCCGGCGCCAGGCAGGCGCGGGCGCACCGTTCGGCGAGGACGCGGTGGGCGGGGACGTCGAGCTGGTCGGCGGCGCGGGCCAGGACGGCGCCGATCCCGGCCAGCCCCCGGCACCAGGAGCCGTAGCGACGGGTGGCGCCGGGCCGGGCGGCGGCGGCGAGCAGCGCGGGGACGGCCGCGGCGAGGCGCGCGCAGGCCCGGGCGGCGTGGTGCCGGGAGTCCGGGTCGCCGGTGGCGCGGGCGTGCGCGAGCAGGAAGTGGGCGACGCCCGCGTCCCCGTGGGCGATCCCCCGGGTGAGGGCGGCGTCGCCGGGACGCGGTACGGCGGGCGGGGTGAGGCGGGCGCGGCCGGTGGTCAGCCGGTCGCGGCAGGCCGTGGCGATGGCGAGGTGCCGGTCGGTGACGGCGGCGGTGGCGGTGACGGCGGTGGCGGTGGTGGCGGCCGGGAGGAGGCGGGCCAGCAGCAGGTGGCCGAGGCCGGTCCCGGCGACGCCGTCGATCAGGTCGGCCTCCGGCGGCCCGCCGCCGGGGCGCTGCTCCGGAAGTTCCGGCAGGTCCGGCAGATCGCGCAGGTCCTGGAGGTCCATCGTGCGTTCCAGGGGCGGGACGCCGGCGGCGGTCAGGAACAGGTCGACACCGGCCCGCCCGCAGTAGAACCCGGGCGGGAGCGTGCGGTCCTGGCGGGCCGTCCAGTCGGCGAGCGCGGCGACGGCGGCCGGGACGCCGGGGCGGTGCAGGTGGTGGAGGAGTTCCAGGCCGAGACCGGAGCTCCCGCCGTAGACGTCGACCGGGGTGGGGACGCCGGAGCGGTCGGCGCGCGCCGGGTCGGCGATCCGGTGGGCCTGGGCGACGCAGCGGGCGACGGTGTGCTCGACGATCTCCGCCAGCCGGTCCCGGTCGGGCGGGACCGCCGCCGCTACCACCGCCGCCGTCGGCGCGGTGCGCGGCGCGGAGGCCGGTGGGCGCGGCGGGTCGGACTCGACGGCCTTCGGGGTGAACTCCGCTGGGCGGTAGGGGTGATGTCCTCTTGCGGAGCGGCTGCCGTGGCGCAGCCGCTCCGCGCCGACGGCCCGGATCCCGGCGTCGGGACTTGTCAACTCGCCGATCAGGGCGCGGAGTCGGCGGTGGGCGTGGCCGGGGAGGGCGAACTCCAGGCAGGTGAGGGTGCGTTCACGGTTGACGGCCGGGTCGGGGTCGAGGACGACCGGGTCCAGGCCGGTGGCGGCGAAGTGCAGCGTCATGCCCAACGCGTGGTAGTCGTCGGCGGGTTCGGCCGGGATGCCGGGCCGGTGCACCGGCCCGCTGTAGCCGGGGGTGGAACCGTCCGGTCCGGTGCCGTGGCGCGCGCTGATGCCGAAGTCGACCAAGTGGCAGCGCCCTTCGGCGTCGAGGACGACGTTGTCGGGCTTGAGGTCGCGCACCACCACGCCCCGCCGGTGGACGCCGTCCAGCACCCGCAGCAGCCGGACGGCGAGCGGGCCGGGCGCGCGCGGGTGGTCCGGTCCGGCCGCGGCGAAGGGCCCGTGGTCCTGCACCTCGCGGCGCAGGTCGCGGCTGCCGCAACTGGTCGTGACCAGGTACTCGTCGGCACGGTGGCGGAAGTAGTCGAGGGCGCGCGGGACGCCGGGGACGCCGTCGAGCGCGGTGAGCACGGCGTGCTCGTTGCGCAGCCGGTCGCGGGCGTCGGAGCCGTCCGTGTCCTCGGCGACGTGGGCGCGGGCCTGCTTGACCACCACGGCCAGCCCGCTGACCAGGTCCAGGGCCCGGTAGACGTTGCCCTGCGCCTTGCGGGCGATCCCGCCGGTCACCCGGTAGCGCCCGCCGCCGAACCCGGGCCGTCCCGCCTGTGCCCCCGCCGGCCCGGACGGCCCGTCCACCTGCCCGGTCGCCGCGTTCGCCCCGGTCGCCGCGCCCGTCCCGGCCGGACCGGCGTCCGCGGGGCGGGCGAACGGGTCTGCGGCCCACGGCGGGCAGCGGTACGCGGTGCCCGCCAGGCCGTCGAAGAGGCGCCCGTCGGGGCCGGTCATCACGGATTCGAGGCGCCCGCTGCGCCCGGTGCGGTAGTCGCCGGTGAACGGCCCGTAGCGGTAGTAGACGGGCGAGTCGGGGTCGAGGCGGCGGTCCCCGGTGATCGGCGGCCCCTCCCGGCCGCGCAGGGCGGCGGCCAACTCGGTGGCGAGCGGCAGGAGTTCGTCCGGCGGCGGATAGACGGTGATCGCCTTGCCGACCGAGGCGGCGTCCCGGGCGCCGGAGTTGAGGGTCCGCAGCACTTCGGGGTCGCGGGCCCACTTGGCGTGGCAGACGTGCCGGGCCAGCACCGGCAGGACGAGCGCGAGGACGGCGTCCAGGGTGCCGGGGCGGGCGGAGACGTGGAGCTTCCAGCCGTGCTCCATCGCCGGCATCCGCGGATCGTTCAGGTACGACCAGGTGTCGTCGGACCAGGGGCGGCGGCCGGCGATGGGGCCGGTCACCGTCAGGAGTTGAAGTCGCAGGCCACGCGGGTGGTCGCGGTCACCCAGGGGTCGGACAGGCAGGCGGTGGGGCCGTGGTCGGTGCGGTCGTCGTCCTCGAACACCAGGGTCTCGTCGTCCACGGCCAGCGGGCCGGCGTCGCGGATCGCGGTGGGGGTGGCAACGGGCATGTGACGCCTCCAGGTCTTGTCGCGCGTCCGGCGCGGCCGCGGGTCTGCGCCCGGCGCCGTGGACCGCCCGGCCCGGTCGGGCCGAAGTCCTGGGGCACGAAGGTAGGCAGGAACGCCGCACCTGGCAAGGGGGCGGACGGACCGCTTCCGCGCCGGCGGCCGACCGGCGGGAGCGGTGGGGCGGGCGGGACGGGCGGAGCGGAAGGGGCGTCCGGCACAGAGCTGACGGACCGTCAATTCCACTATCGGGCAGAGACGTTGCTCCCCTCGGCGTCGATGTCCGGGAGGAGTCGGCCCAGCAGTCGCGGGGTCCACCAGGCGGCGTCGCCGAGCAGCGTCATCGCGGCGGGGACCATCAGCAGGCGGACCACGGTGGCGTCGATCAGCACGCTGACGGCCAGGCCCAGGCCCATCATCTTGACCACCACGTCGTCACTGACCACGAACGCGGCGAACACGCTGACCATGATCAGGGCCGCGCAGCCGATCACCCGCGCGGTGGTCTCCAACGCGTGCGCGACCGCGCCGCGGCTGTCGCCGGTCCGCCGCCAGTGCTCGTGGACGCGGGAGAGCAGGAACACCTCGTAGTCCATGCTCAGGCCGAAGACGATGGCGAACATCATCATCGGGACGTAGCTCTCGATCGGCACCTTGCCCGCCACCCCGAGCGCCGGCCCGCCCCAGCCCCACTGGAACACCGCGACCAGCACCCCGTACGAGGCGGCGATCGACACCAGGTTGAGGACGGCCGCCTTCAGCGCGACCAGCGGGGCCCGGAACACCAGCAGGATGATCAGGAAGGCCAGCGCGACCACCACCGCGATGATCGGCAGCAGCCGGGCGGCGATCAGGTCCAGGAAGTCCACCTGGGCGGCGGTGGTACCGGTGACGTACGTGGTGGCGGGCGTGCCCCGGACCGCGTCCGGCAGCACCGTGTCGGAGAGGTGGCCGACCAGGTCGGTGGTCCGTTGGCTCTGCGGGGCCTGCGCGGGCGTGACGGTGGTGAACAGCACGTCGCCGTCCGCGCTGGTCTCCAGCGGCGCGGTGCCCGCCGCGTCCGGCACGCCGGTCAGCGCCTGCTGGACGGCGGCGGCCAGCGCCGGACGGTCGGACGCGGCGACCGCGCCCTGGTCGACCACCACCGTCAGCGGGCCGTTGGAGCCCGGGCCGAACGCCGCCGACATCAGGTCGAACGCCCGCCGGTCGGTGAACGAGGCCGGGTCGGCGCCGTCCCCGACGTGCCCGAGCCGGATCGACGGCAGCGGCACCGCCAGCACCAGCACCGTGACCAGGCCCGCCGCCAGGTACCACCACGGCCGGCGCTCGACCCGCCGTGCGTACCGGTGCCACAGGCCGCTCGCCGACGCCCCGCCCGGGCCGGTGCCCTCGGCCACCGGCGGGCGCACCGTGAAGCGGTCCATCCGGCGGCCGACCACGCCCAGCAGCGCGGGCAGCAGCGTCAGCGCGCCGCACACCGCCGTCACCACCGTCACGGCCGCCGCCAGGCCCAGCTTCGCCACGAACGAGATGCCCGACACCGACAGGCCCGCCAGCGCGACCACCACCGTGGTGCCGGAGATCAGCACCGCCCGGCCGCTGGTCGCCACCGCGTGCCCGGCCGCCGCCCCCGGGTCCCGGCCGTCCATCAGGTTCTGCCGGTGCCTGGTCAGCAGGAACAGCGCGTAGTCGATGCCGACCCCCAGCCCGATCATCGTCGCCAGCGTCGGCGCGACCGTCGCGAAGGTGGTCAACGCCGCCAACAGGCCCAGCAGCCCCAGGCCCAGCACCACCGCGACCAGCGCGCTCACCAGCGGCAGCCCCGCCGCGACCACGCTGCCGAACCCGGCCAGCAGCACCACGACCGCGACCCCGAACCCGATCAGCTCGCTCACCCGGTCGCTCGGCTCCGGCCGCGCCAACTCGCCCAGCGGACCGCCGTACTCGACCTCCACGCCCGCCTGCCGCAGCGGCGCCACCGCCGCGTCCACCTGGTCCAGGTAGTCGTTGCCGAAGGTCGCCAGTACGCCGTCGAAACGCACCGTGACGTACGCCGTCAGCCCGTCCGCGGCCAGCGGCCCGCCCGGCTGCGGGGCCTGCCCCGGCGGCGGCAGCGGGTTCTGCGCCGACAGCACGTGCGGCAGGTGCTGCAGGGAGGTCACCGCCTGGTCGACCTGCGCCTGGAACTGCGTCAGCGGCTGCCCGTCGTGCAGCACCACCTGCGCGCCCGTCCCGCCCGCGGCCGGCTCGTGCGCGGACAGCACGTCCGCGCCCTCCTGCGCCTGGGTGCCCGGCAGCGAGAAGTCGTCCGAGTACGCGCCGCCCACGGCATGGTTCGCGACCTGCGCCCCCACCAGCACCAGCAGCCAACCCGCGAGCACCACCACCGGATGCCGGGCGCACCACCCGCCCAGCCGCCACAACCGCCCCCGGGACGGCGGCCCGGACGCCCCCGCCGGACCGGGCCCCGACGCCGACGCTGACGTGCTGCTGGACGAAGACATCAACCCTCCCAGGGGCGCAACGCCACCACCCGCGCACGGTGACCGAACCCCGACGGTAGGACGCGCCCCGCCCCCGCCCCGGCCCGCCGCCCCGCGACACGGCCAGGCCCACCCGAACGCCGCCACCCCACCGGCCGGGCAGGCCGGTACGCGTGACGGTCGGACGGTCGTACGGTCAGGCGATCGGTTGATCGGCCTGTCGGTTGGCAGGTTGGTCGACTTGTCGGTTGGTCAGTTGGTCAGTTGGCCAGCAGGTCAGTTGGTCAGCCGGTCAGTTGGTCGGTCCAGGAACGCTGTTCGGCGGTGTCCGGTACCGGCAGGCCGCGGGCCCGGGTGATCCGCGCCCACGCGTCGTCCGGCTCCGTGCCGCAGCGGACCAGCACGGCCGCCGCCAGCAGCGAGGACCGCCCGATCCCGGCCCGGCAGTGCACCGCCAGGTGGCCGCCCGCGTCCAACCGTCGCGCCAACTCGTCGATCACCGGCCGGACTTCGGCCAGGACGGGAACGGTGCGGTCCGGGATCGGCACCGCCGTGAAGCGCAGCCCGGCGGCCCGGACCAACCCCGGCTCCGCGCCCAGCCCGAGCTCGACGCACTCCGGCACGGTCAGCGCGCTGACCACCTCCGTCACCCCTAGCACGGCCAACCCCGCCACCTCCTCCGCGAGCCAGTCACCGCCGCGCGGCCGGGCCATGGTGCTCAGCAGCCCGGGGCCGGGCCGCTCGATCGTGAACAGGGTGGGACGCATGACGGCACGGACCTCCGGGACGGGGGAGAAGGGAACGGCGTTCACCGGCACGGACCTTGGCGCGGGCGGTGACCGAGGCGGCGTCGGCCCGGCGGTCGGCAGGACAGCGGACCGGGGCGTCGACACCGAGGGAACGACCGGCCGGCCGGGCGCGAACGGGCACGAGAAGAGGCGCACGGTGCGGCGGCGGGCGGTGCCCCGAGCGTAGCACCGCCCGTCGAACGGCCCGTCAGGACGTCGGCGACCCTGGCTGTCCTGCCGTCCTGCCGTCCTGCCGCTCCCCGCCCCACCCCGTCGATGCCCGCTGAGACGGGAACCGGCGGCCACCGACGGCGCGTTGCCCCCGGGTGCCGAAGAGTTTTGCGCGCCGCCCGCGGCGCGGACGCGCGGGCGCGGTTCCGGGAGGGGCGGGCGCTGGTGGCGGGCATCGACGTGGAGCGGGTGCGGCGGGAGACGGCGGGGGTCGGGCGGGTGGTGCACCTCAACAACGCCGGGGCGGGGCGTGAGGGGGCGGGTGTCAGCTCGCCGTGCCGGGTGCCGTTCCGGATGCCGGCCGGTCCGGCTGCTCCGGTGGTGCGGGGTGGCCGGCCAGGCCGTGGAGGAGGAGGTCGGTGAGGGTGTCGACCACCTCGGTGTCGTCGTGGGCGGGGTGGTCGGCGGTGAGCAGGGCGTAGGAGAGCAGGCCGAGCATCGCGCCCATCGCGGGGGCGAGCAGGGCGGGGTCGCCGGGGAGGGGGCGGCCCTGTTCGCGGAGGTATTCGAGGTGGTCGCGGAGGACGTCGGTGTCCGTGGTGAGGCGCTGCCAGGCCCGGCCGGAGCGCGGGCCCGCGGCGACGATCGACTCGAACAGGGCGATGGTGACCGGCAGGTGGTCGCGCATGGCCTGCCAGGACGCACCGAGGTGGGCGCGCAGTTGGTCCCGGTCGCCGAGGTCGTGCTCACGCGGGTGGACCCGGGCGACGACCTGGCCGCGGGCCTGGGTGCGGACGTCGTCGAGCAGGGCGCGCAGCAACTCGTCCTTGTCGGCGAAGTGCGCGTAGAACGAGCCGGTGGCCCGACCGGCGGCCGCGGTGATGTCGGTGATCTTCGTGTTGAGGTAGCCGCGTTCGACGAACTGCTGCCGGGCGGCCTCCAGTAGCGCCGCCCTGGTCCCCGCCGCCTGCGCCTTGCGCACGCCCATCGCGTCCAGCCTCCCTTGACCCGCTGCCCGGCCTGCCGCCGTGACCTGGCGCCGTGACCTGCCGTCTCGACCCGCTGTCTTGACCCGCCGTTCGTGCCGACAGCATACTGACGCCCAGTTCGGTGAATTAATATTCATTGAACCTCGATTCAGTGAGGGGTGGGCCATGAAAGCGGTAGTCATCGGTGCGGGGGTGGCCGGCGCGGCGAGCGCGATCGCGCTGCGCAGGATCGGCGCCGAGGTCACGGTGTACGAGGCGTACCCGGACCCGGCCGGCCGGGTCGGCGCGTTCCTGGGCCTGGCCGTCAACGGACTGCGGGCGCTGGAGTCGCTGGGCTGCCTGGACGAGGTGCGGGCGGCGGGCTTCGAGGTCGACCGGCAGCTGATGTGGTCGGGGCGCGGCAAACTGCTGGGCGACGTGCCGCGCGGCCGGGCGGCGGACGACCCGCTGCGCGCGGTCACGCTGATGCGGGCCGACCTGGTCGCGGCGCTGCGGGCGGCGGCGGTCCGGGCGGGCGCGCGGATCGTGCTCGGCGAACGACTGTCCGGTCCGGACGGCGGGACGGAGAGGAGCCCGGCGGCCGGTCCGGTGGCGGCGGCGATGGCCGGTGCGGACCTGGTGGTCGGGGCGGACGGGCTGCGCTCGACCGTCCGGCAGGTGCTCGACCCGGGCGGGCCGGAGCCCTCGTACGCCGGGCTGTACGGGGTCGCGGGCGTCGCGGAGGGGGTGCCGGAGGCGGGCCCGGGCCGGACGTTCAACCTGACCTTCGGGCGTCGCGGCACGTTCCTGCACCTGCCAGCGCCGGACGGCACCGTGTGGTGGTCCGCGCAGCTCGTCGGCCCCGTGCCGCCGGGCGGGCCCGCGCTCGGGGCGGCGGAGGTGGCCGAGGTCTTCGCGATCGAGGAGGTGCCCCGGCGGATTCTCGGCGCGGCCCGGGTCGAGGCGGCGACCCTGTTCCACGTCCTGCCGCCGGTGCCGCGCCGCCAGGACGGGCGGCACGTGCTGGTCGGCGACGCGGCGCACCCGGTGGGCGCCGGGCAGGGCGCGTCCATGGCGCTGGAGGACGCGGTGGCGCTGGCCCGGGCGCTGCACGCCGGGCCCGACCGGGCCGCCGCCCTGGCCGCGTTCGACCGGGAACGGACGGCCCGCGCCGGGAAGCTCGCCCGCACGGCGGCGGCCAACCGGGACGCCAAGACCGCGGGTCCGTTCGCCGCCCGGATGCGGGACGCGGTGATGCCGCTGGTGTTCGCCCGCGGCTACGCCCGGACGACGGGCTGGCTGCACGACTACCGGCCGGGGGCGCTCCCGCGCTGAACGGGCGCCGGGGGCGGGCTCCCGCGCGGGTCGGCCTCGCGGGAGCCCGCCCCCGTCCGGTCGGGGTGTTCCGTCAGGGTGGCGAAGTGATGCAACGTCAGAAAGGGTGCTGAGTAGTAAAGTTGGGCAGGAGCGGCTCCGGTCGGCTCCCAGGGGCGGAGGGCCGACCTGAACCGTTCGGGCTACCGGCCGTTCCGGCCCCCGCCCCGGCCGCCGCCCCGGCCCCCGCCCCGGCTCAGCGGGCGCCGAGCAGGTGCTCGACGGCCAGCTGGTCGAGGTGCTCGAAGGCCATGCCGCGCTCGGCGGCGGCGGTGACGTCGAAGTCCTCGAACGCCGAGCGGTCGGCGAGCAGCGCGGACAGGCCGTCGTCGGCGGTCGGCCGGGCGAGCTGGTCGAGGCGGGCGGCGCGCAGCGCCTCCTGCACCTGCGGGTCGGCGCGGAAGGCCAGCGCGCGCTCCTTGAGCAGCAGGTAGTTGCGCATGTTGCCGGCCGCGGAGGCCCAGACGCCGTCGAAGTCCTCGGTGCGCGGCGGCTTGAAGTCGAAGTGCCGCGGGCCCTGATAGTCGGAGGACTCCAGCAGGTCGACCAGCCAGAACGCCTGCCGCAGGTCGCCCGCGCCGAACCGGAAGTCCTGGTCGTACTTGATGCCGGACTGGCCGTTCAGGTCGATGTGGAACAGCTTGCCCGCCCACAGCGCCTGCGCGATGCCGTGCGGGAAGTTCAGGCCCGCCATCTGCTCGTGGCCGACCTCGGGGTTGACGCCGACCAGTTCGGGGCGCTCCAGGCGCTCGATGAAGGCGAGGGCGTGGCCGATGGTCGGCAGCAGGATGTCGCCGCGCGGCTCGTTCGGCTTCGGCTCGATCGCGAAGCGCAGGTCGTAGCCCTGCTCCGTGACGTAGTCGCCGAGCAGGTCGAAGGCCTCCTTCATCCGGTCGAGGGCGACCCGGACGTCCTTGGACGCGCCGTGCTCGGCGCCCTCCCGGCCGCCCCAGGCGACGTACACGCTCGCGCCCAGCTCGACCGCCAAGTCGATGTTGCGGACGGTCTTGCGCAGGGCGTAGCGGCGTACGTCGCGGTCGTTGGCGGTGAACGCCCCGTCCTTGAAGACCGGGTGGGTGAACAGGTTGGTGGTGGCCATCGGCACCCGCAGGCCGGTGGACTCCAGGGCGGCGCGGAAGCGCTTGACGACCGCCTCCCGCTCCGCGTCCGAGGAGCCGAACGGGACCAGGTCGTCGTCGTGGAAGGTCACGCCGTACGCGCCCAGCCCGGCGAGCCTCTCCACCGTCTCGACCGGGTCCAGGGCCGGACGGGTGGCGTCGCCGAACGGGTCGCGGCCCTGCCAGCCGACCGTCCACAGGCCGAAGGTGAACTTGTCGGCGGGGGTGGGGGTGAGCTGGCTCATCTCGTACTCCAAACGCTGGTGATCGACCGGGTGGATCGACCGAGGGATCGACCGGTGGCCCGACGCGAATCGGGGCCGGAACCGACGGTAACCCGGATCGGGGTCTATTCGTCAGGCCAAAAGACAAATTAATATGGCCGAGCCCGGGAGGGAAGCCCCCGGGCGCAACACCCGACGGAACCTCGCCCCGGCCGAACCCCCACCCCGGACGGCCGCACACCGGCGCCGGACGACCGCAGACAGGAGCACGCCCCCATGGCACACCCGCAGGTGGTGATCGGCGTCGACAGCTCGACCCAGTCCACCAAGGCCCTGGCCGTCGACGCCGAGACCGGCCGCGTCCTCGGCGAAGGCCGCGCCCCCCACCGGGTCGACTCCCGCCACGGCCAGGAGAGCGACCCCGCCCAGTGGTGGGACGCCCTCACCGCCGCCGTCGCCGCCACCGGCTGGGCCGACCGCGCCCAGGCCCTGGCCGTCGGCGGCCAGCAGCACGGACTGGTCACCCTGGACGCCGCCGGAGCCCCCGTCCGCCCCGCCCTGCTCTGGAACGACGTCCGCTCCGCGCCCCAGGCCGCCGAACTGGTGCGGAAGTTCGGCGCGGACCGGTGGGCCGCCGAACTCGGCAGCGTCCCCGGCGCCTCCTTCACCGCCGCCAAATGGGCCTGGCTGCGCGCCACCGAACCCGAGCACGCCGAGCGCACCGCCGCCGTCCGCCTCCCGCACGACTACCTCACCGAACGGCTCACCGGCACCGCCACCACCGACCGCGGCGACGCCTCCGGCACCGGCTGGTGGACCCCCGACGGCTACCACCCCGCCGTCCTCGACCACCTCGGCCTCGACCCCGCCCTGCTCCCCGCCGTCACCCCCGCCGGAACCCCCGCCGGCCACGCCCGCCCCGGCGGACCGCTGCGCCCCGGCACCCTCGTCGCCGCCGGCACCGGCGACAACATGGCCGCCGCCCTCGGCCTCGGCCTCACCGCCGGCACCCCCGTGCTCAGCCTCGGCACCTCCGGCACCGTCTACACCGTCGCCCGCCACCGCCCCGCCGACCCCACCGGCACCGTCGCGGGCTTCGCCGACGCCCTCGACGGCTGGCTCCCGCTCGCCTGCACCCTCAACTGCACCCTCGCCGTCGACCGGATCGCCACCCTGCTCGGCCGCGACCGCCAGGACGTCGAACCCGGCGGCACCGCCGTCCTGCTGCCCTACCTCGACGGCGAACGCACCCCCGCCCTCCCGCACGCCAGCGGCCTGCTGCACGGCCTGCGCCACGACACCACCGCCGGCCAACTCCTCCAGGCCGCCTACGACGGCGCCGCGTACTCGCTGCTCGCCGCCCTCGACGACGTCCTCGCCGTCGACGGCCCCGACGCCGCCGATCCCGAACGGCCGATCCTGCTGATCGGCGGCGGCGCCCGGGGCCGGGCCTGGCAGGACACCGTCCGCCGGCTCTCCGGCCGACCCGTCCAACTGCCCGCCGCCCGCGAACTGGTGGCCCTCGGCGCTGCCGCCCAGGCCGCCGCGCTGCTCACCGGCGAGCGTGCCGACGCCGTCGCCCGCCGCTGGGGCACCGCCGACGGCCCGGTGCTGCCCGCCCTGGCCCGGGACGACGCGGCACTCGAACGGATCGGGACTACCATTTCGCAGACGACCGCCCTTCAGGGGGACGGCCCGCGCTGACCGGAACCCGACCCTCCGGCCGGGACCGCCGCACCCCGCCGGGCGGCCGCCCCGACCGGACGGGACGGGTCGACCGGACGGGACGGGTCGACAGGACGGGACGGGTCGACCGGACGGGCGGTGAACGGCAGACGGGCCGTGAACGGCAGGCGGCGGACGGACGGTGCGGCGGACAGTGGCACGGAGGGACAGGGCGGACGTGGCAGAGGACGGGCAGCAGCAGCCGCCTGACGGCGACCCCGGGACCAGGCGCGGCCCCGCCTCCCAGCAGGACATGCGGCGGCAGAACCTCGCCCTGGTGATGCGCACCGTCGCCGCCGCCCACCCGCTCTCCCGCGCCGACGTGGCCGGCCGCACCGGGCTGACCCGGACCGCCGTCTCCAGCCTGGTCGACGAACTCATCGGCGGCGGCCTGCTGCTGGAGGGCGAACTGGAGCGCAGCGGCCGGGTCGGCCGCCCCGGCCGGGCCCTGGTGCTGAACGGGGACGGACCGGCCGGGCTGGGCCTGGAGATCGGCGTCGAGCACCTCAGCGCCTGCGTCCTCGACCTGCGCGGCGAGGTCCGGGTCGAACTGCACCGCCCCGCCGCGAACGCGGCCCGCTCCGCCGGGCAGACCCTCGCCGAACTCGCCGAACTCGCCGACCGGGCCGAACGCGAGGCCGTCGCGCTCGGCCTGCGGGTGGTCGGCCGGGTGCTCGCCGTCCCCGGCAGCGTCCCGCTGGGCAGCCCCGCCAACCAGGTCGAGCACGCCCCCAACCTGGGCTGGCACCAGGTCGACGTCACCGAGCTGTGGCCCGGCCCCGGCACCGCCCCCGCCGTCGAGAACGAGGCCAACCTCGGCGCGCTGGCCGAACTCTGGCAGGGCACCGGCAGCGGCACCTTCGTGCACATCTCGGCGGGCGAGGGCATCGGCGGCGCGCTCGTCCTGGACGGGCGCCTGTTCCGCGGCGTCCAGGGCTTCGCGGGCGAACTCGGCCACCTCACCGTCCGCCCCGACGGCCGCCCCTGCTCCTGCGGCGCCCGCGGCTGCCTCGAACCGTACGCGGGCCTGGCGGCGGTGCTCCGCTCCGCCGGGTTCACCGACGAACTGGACGAACTGGACGGGCTGGACGGGCCCGACAGGTTCGACGGGCTCGACGAGTCGGACCGGCTGGACCGGTCGGAGCGGTCGGACGGTTCCAGCGGGGCGCCGGGTGCGACAAGCCTGACGGGGCGTCAGAACGGCGACCCCATCGCGGAGTTGGTCCGCCGAGCGGAGCAGGGCGACCCGGCGACCCGGCGCGCGCTCCGGCACGCCGGCACCGCGCTGGGCACCGCGCTGGCCGCCGCGGTCAACCTGGTCGACCCCGACTCGCTGGTCCTCGGCGGCGGCTACGCCGACCTCGCGCAGTGGCTGCTGCCCGCGATGCGGACCGAGCTGGCCGCGCTGATCCGGGTCCGCCCCTGGCCCGAAGAGGCCCTGCGGGCCTCGCCGTTGGGCCGCCGTGGTCCCGTCCTCGGCGCGGCCCTGGTCACCGTCCGCAGCCTGCACTCCGACCCGGCGGGCCTCTGGCTGGCCGAGACCGCCTGACCGGACGCGCCTCCACCGCTCCGGCCAGGGCCTTCCGGCCGCGTGGTGCGGTGCGGCGGGTGCACCGGTGGCCGGGCGCGTGGTGCTGGGCGGGTGCGCCCGGCCACCGGAGTGCGGGGGAGGGGCCGGAGGGCGGTGGGAGGGTCAGCGGGGCAGCGGGGCCGAGCGCAGGCCGCGGGCGGTGAGGGCGGCCAGGACGGCGGGCAGCGCGGTGACGGTGTTGCGGTTGCCGTGGTCGTGCAGCAGGACGGTGTCGCCGGGGCGGGCCACGGCCACCGCGGCGGCGACCTCGGCGGGCGGGGTGCCGTCCCAGTCGCGGGTGTCGACCTCCCAGAGCGTCTCGGTCAGGCCTGCGGCGGTGGCGAGCGAGCGGATCGCCGGGTCGGTGTCCCCGTACGGCGGTCGGAACAGCGTCGGCGGGCGGCCGGTGAGCGCGGTCAGGAGCCGGTTGGTGCGCTCGATCTCGTTCCGGGCGGCGGATCGCGGCAGGCCCGGCAGGGAGGGGTGCGACCAGCTGTGGTTGCCGATCGCCATGCCGGCCCGGTGCAGGGCGCGGACCAGTTCGGGGTGGCGTTCGGCCTGGGCGCCGCAGAGGAAGAAGGTGGCGCGGTGCCCGGCGGCGGTGAGCGCGGCGAGCAGTTCGGGCGTGGAGTCCGGGTGCGGGCCGTCGTCGAAGGTCAGCGCGAGGGTGTCGGACGGCGGTGGGGGCGGCGGCAGCGGGCCTGCGGCGTCGGGTGGGGGCACGGGTGCGGACTCGGCCATGGTGCCCCTCCTGACGGGTCGAAAATTTCGAACTCCGGCCGAATGTTACGGCGCGACCCGGACGACGGTAGGGGAGCCCGGCGAGGGCGTCAACCACCCGCGCGCGGCCCGGAGGGTCCGGAACCGCGTGCGGGTGAGTGAGGGGGGCGGCGAGGGTGGGCGGGGTGCCGCTCAGGCGTCGGCGGGTGGCGGGGCGGTGCTGGCGCGGACGACCAGGCTGGTGGCGAGGTCGACCCGGGTGGCGGAGGGGTGCTCGCCGCGGCCCAGGCCGATGGCCAGCCGGGCCGCGGTCTCGGCCATCTCCACCAGCGGCTGGCGCACCGTGGTGAGCGGCGGCCCGACCCAGCGGGCCAGCGGCAGGTCGTCGAAGCCGACCACGGAGAGGTCCTCCGGCACCCGCAGGCCCAGTTCGCGGGCGGCCTCGTACACGCCGAGGGCCTGGAGGTCGTTGCCCGCGAAGATCGCGGTGGGCCGGTCGGGCCGGGTGAGCAGGGCGCGGGCCGCGGCGTACCCGGCCTCGTGGTGGAAGTCGCCCTCGTGGATCAGCTCCGGGTCCACCGGCAGCCGGGCAGTCCCCAGCGCGGTGCGGTAGCCGTCGATCCGGGCGCGGCTGCACATCATGCCGGACGGCCCGGAGATCATCGCGATCCGGCGGTGGCCCAGGTCGAGCAGGTGGCGGGTGGCGGCGAGGCCGCCCTGCCAGTTGCCGGTGCCGACGGCGGGCACCCCCTCGGCCGGGTCGCCGGCCGGGTCCAGCACCACGAACGGGATGTCGCGGCTGGTGAGTTGGTCGCGCTGGGCGGCGTCCAGCTCGGACAGCACCAGCACCACCCCGGCCGGCCGGCGGGCCAGCACGCCGTCCACCCAGGTCTGCCCCGGGGTGAGCCGCCCCGCGGACTCGGAGAGCACCACGCTCAGCCCCTCGTCCCGGGCGACGTTCTCCACCCCCCGGATCACCTCCATCGCCCAGGCGCTGTCGAGCTGGTGGAAGACCAGGTCGAGCAGCCGGGACGGCGGCGCGGCGGTGCGGCGGCGCTGGTAGCCGGTGCGGCGCAGGATCTCCTCGACCTTGGCCCGGGTGGCGGGCGCGACGTCGGCCCGGCCGTTCAGCACTTTCGAAACTGTCGGCGCCGAGACGCCGGCCGCCCGGGCGATCTCCGACAGCGTCGGTGCGGGGTCGGGTTCGAGTTCTGCAGCGCTCATGGGACGGATAGTAGCGCCCCCGAGAAACAGGGCGGGACGGTGCGCGAACCGGGGACCGTCCCCGGCGGGCGGCCCCGGCCCGGGCGGTCGCGCGGCGTAGCGCCACCGCAACATTCGGCAGTCGAACGAAACCTTCCGGTGGCCGTGGAGTCCGCCGGACCGGCCGCCCGGCCCCCGGGACGCGCCGGGGCCGCCACCCGGTCAGGTGACGGCCCCTCGGCTCCGTCCCCGCCCGCGGAGCAGCAGTCGGCGGACCTCACGGCGGCGGGCACCGGTCGCCGCCCACCGGAACGACGGGACGCGGTGCCCGGTGCGCGGAGTCGGCTGCCGCGGGTCAGCTGCAGTGGGAGTGGAACTGGTTGTTGATCTCGCCGTTGATTTCGCCCTCCCAGTCGATGCACGCCCCCGGCGCGTACAGGTACACGGGACCGGCGTAGGTGGTGTAGAAGTCCAGGTCCTGCTTCCACTGGGTGGTGCCGCTCTTCTTGATCGACGCACCGACGTCCACCAGGTAGGAGCTGGGGTGGCTCCGGACCGTCACGACGCAGTTGTAGCCGTTGGAGCTGTTGTACGTGAGGAAGACCGTCCCTCCGGCCAGCGGCAGGGTGTCGATGACGCCGTACCCGGAACCGCACACGCCGTTGTAGGTGGCCGCCTCGGCCACCGAGGGGGTGACGGCGACTGCGGTGGCCGCGACCGCGGTGACCGCCGTCGTGAGGGCGGCCCGCTTGAGGAGCTTCTTCATGATTCCACCTGTCCTTGTCCGCTGCTGTGATCCGGCGGGCGGCCGACGTCGTACCGGTGGGGTGATCGCTCCCGGCCCCCGCGGTCATGCTGCTGGACCGGCGTATCGTCACGGTGGCGTCCGCGTATCGCCCGGCCCGGCGGGTGAACGGGAGGGCCGGACGGCGGCGGCGCGCGGCGCGCAGGAGGGCCGGGCCCGGAGCGTGCCGCATTAACGAGGGAGAACTTCGGGGCGAACAGCGTCGGCGTGGGAGGGATTCCACTTCCGGACTTCCTCTGTGCACACATAGCGTTCGCGGCGTGACGATGTGCGTCCGGTCCGTGGTCCACGCGGGGCGGCAGGGCGTTCGGTGGCGCGGCCGGGGAACGGCCGTGGCCCGGCAGACGATCCGGGGGTAGCGGCGGTGCGCGGGGAGGGCCTGTTCACGGAGCGGGCGCCGAACGGGCGGTTCCAGTGGCAGCTCAAGGCGATGAACGGCCGGGTGGTGGCGGTGTCCTCCTCCGTCCACGAGTCGTCCGTCGACGCCGAACGGGCGTTCGCGGAGCTGGTGGCCCTGGGGCCGGCGCTGGTGGCGCGGATCACCCATGTCCGCGACGGGCTGGGCTGGACCTGGGTGGTGCCGGGGCCGCGCGGTAATCCGTTGGTCAAGTCGAGCCGGGCGTACGAGCGTTACGCGACCTGCCAGAACGCGTTCCGGCGGTTCATGGCGCTGGTGGCCCGGATGGCGGAGACGGCGGAGGCGGCAGCGGCGGAGGCCCCCGCCCCCGTCGGACCCGGTGGCCGGCCCGGCAGCGGATTCGGTGGCCGGCCCGGCGGCGGGCCCGGGCCCCGGGCCGGGGGCGGTTCGTGAGCACGGTGGAGACCGGCCGCGGCCCCCGGCTGGTGCCGGTGCGCGGGGCGGACGGCCGGGTCGGCTGGTCGCTGGTGGCCGCGAACGGCAGGCGGCTCGCCTCGGCCGCCCGCGCCTACCGTGACGACCGCGAACTGGCTCTCGGAATAGGGGAGTTGCTGGCCGAACGGGCGGCCCTGCGGTTCGTCCTGGGCCAGCGCGAGGACCGGCTCTGGGTCTGGACGGCGCACCTGCCCGCCCGTACCACCCGGGCCGGCGCGGGCGGCGGCGAGGCGATCGCCCGCAGCGCCCGGGGCTACCTGCGCCGCGACCAGTGCCGGCAGAGCGTGACCGCCTTCCTCCAGGGCGCCGACCACGTCCAGCGGCTGCGCCGCCTGGGCGGCGGCTCGGCCCTGTCGCCCGGCTGGTAGGCGTACCGAGGCCCCTCAACCCCCTTGCGGAGGGGGTGTGTCGGCATACCTCCGAGGGCGGTCGGCCGGAGCCGTCCCCGGCCTCCGGCGCGGGGCCGGAGGCCGCCCGGACGGATGCGGGCGAGGGGCGGGGGTTGTGCGGGGCTGGTGCAGCGGGAGTGAAGCGGAGATGGCCGGGGTGACCCCGTGGGCACACCTGGAGAAGAACGCCTCCGTGGTGCGAAGGGTGGCCGACGGCCCGTCAATCACCTTGCTGAGCAGTCGCTTTGAGAGGACGGGCGGAGCATCGGCGGCGGGGCGGCCGGGGGAGGCGGTGCTTCCGGACGGCGGGCGGTCGCGGCGAGGATCACTCCGCCGGGAAGCCGCGGAGCTCTCCGGCACCGGGCCCCGCCAGGCCCGGTCCAGCTAGGACTTTCCTTGATGGAGGAACAGGACCATGCGTCACACCGCTGCCAAGGCGTTCGCGGCCGCCGCGATGACCGCCGCCGCTCTCGCCACCGTCGCCGTCCCGGCGATGGCTGACCCGGCCACGGGTGTCACCCCGGCCGCCCAGGACATCGTCGGTGCCGGTTCGGACACCACGCAGGCTCTGCTCAACCAGTTCTCGGTCGACTACAACGCCACCCTGGGCGCGGGCTCCACCCTGCCGCACCTGTACAGCTGGGACGCGACCGGTTCGGCCACCATCACCCCGAAGGCCGGCGCCGGCACCATCACCCGTCCGAACGGCTCCGGCGCCGGCATCTCCGCGCTGAACGCCAACACCAGCGCCACCCTGGACTTCGCCCGCTCCTCCCGCACCCGGCAGGGCACCGACCCGGCCACCATCCTGTTCGTGGCGTTCGCCAAGGACGCGGTGACCTGGTCGGCGAAGTCCGGCGGCAACGCGCCGACCAACCTGACCACCCAGGACCTGAACGACATCTACTCCTGCAAGGCCGGCAAGACCAACTGGTCGAACTTCGGCGGCACCGCCGGCACCATCAAGCCCTACCTGCCGCAGCTCAGCTCCGGCACCCGCTCCTTCTTCCTGGGCGCCATCGGCAACCCGGTCCTGGGCGCCTGCGTCGTCAGCGGCCCGGAGGAGAACGAGGGCACCGACGCCGCGCTGAACGACCCGAACGTCATCTTCCCGTACTCCGTCGGCCACTGGGTGGGCCAGGCCAACGGCCACACCACCGCCACCGACAACAAGGGCAACCTGACCCTGCGCAACATCAACGGCGTCGCCCCGCTGACCGGCACCGGCACCCTGAACGCCGCGTTCGCCAACCCGACCTACGGCCGGGTGCTCTACAACGTGGTCCGCGCCGCCGAGTGGAACGCCAGCCCGGCGACCACCCAGAGCACCGCTCTGCGCGCGATCTTCGGCCCGACCGGCTACATCTGCTCCACCCCCGGCCGCGCCAGCATCACCAGCTACGGCTACCTCAACCTGGCCGCCGCGTCCTGCGGCTCGACCATCTGACGCTCCCGCACCGGGTCCGTCACCCCCGCACCACCCGCCGCCCGTCCCGGCCACACCCCGGGACGGGCGGTGGCCCTTGGCGGCACCAGGTACGACCACGCACCACCGCGCGCCACGCCTCATCGAGCACCACGCGCCACCACGCAGCACCGTCCCGCGCCACGCGCCGCCACGCACCACGCGCCACCATGCACCGGGTGCCACCGCGCACCCCGTCCGAAGGAGCCACGATGTCCCGTCTCACCGTCCGGATCGCCGCCGCGGCCGCCGGCCTCGCCCTCGTCGCCACCGCCGCCTCCGCCACTTCCGCCTCCGCCGCCCCGGCGGCCGGCAACGCGGTGATCAACGAGAGCAACGCCTTCTTCCAGCAGGCCGCCCAGGCCGGCGTCGTGGCCGTGCCGCTGCCCACCGCCACCGCGGGCTACAACGCGACCACCGGCCTGTCGGCGAGCTTCCCGGTGACCGACGGCACCGGCGGCCTGCGCGACTTCTTCGGCGGCGTCCGGCTCGGCGGCGGCCTGCTGTTCGTCGACGCGAAGACCGGCAGCGCGGTCTCCTTCCACCAGCTGGCCTTCTCCTTCGAGGACTGGACGCTGACCGCCGTCCCGGACGGCTCGACCACCCCGGTGGCGCTGTTCGACCCGGCCGGCGACAACGCCATCAACTACAGCGGCACCACGCAGAACCTGACCGCCGCTTCGCTGGTCCTGGACGCCGCGGGGGCCCAGTACCTCGACACCAAGCTGCACACCGCGTTCTTCGCGGCGGGCCAGAGCGTCGGCTCCTTCACGGTGTCCTACACGCCCGCCTCCTGACGCCCCGTCGGATCGCTCCGCCGGAACGGCCCGACGGCACGGCGACGCCGGGGCCCCGCGCGTACTACGCGCGGGGCCCCGGCGGGCGGGGGACGGGCGGGGTCAGATGGTTCCGCCGCTGTAGTAGCCGCCGAGCTGGTCGCGGTAGGCCGGATCGTCGGTGTGGTGGCCCGCGTCGCGGGCGGGCGAGTTCTTCACCTCGTCCTTGGAGCGGTTCACGTACACCGCCTGGTCCTCGTGGTCGATCCGGGTGATGGTGCCGGCCGGGAGCAGCACCTCGTGGCCGAAGATCCACGGGCCGGTGTCGACCACGATGTAACCGGCGTCGACGTCCTCGGTGTGCTTGTCGACCTTGCCGATGTGGCCGTCGGTGGCCTCGACCCGGTAGCCGGTCAGGTCCGAGCCCGCGGTGTAGCCCTCGGCACCCTCGTAACCCCACAGTCCGCTGGTCACAGCTGCCTCCTCGTCGGTGTGCGTCGATCGTCTGCTGGACACTCGACTGCCCCGGACCCGGTCGACCATGCCTCCACGGGACGGACGGGACGGACGGAACGGACAGGGCGGCCAGGAAGGACAGGACGGGACGGCAGGAGGGGCCGGGACGGCGGCGGCCCGTGGCGTGCCGGTCCGGTGCGGCGGTGCGACGGGCTTAGGGTCGCCGGGTGGACGCATCCCCGGAGCACGGACAGCAGCACGGACAGCAGCACGAGCGGGAGCCCGGGCAGGAGCGCGCGCAGCAGCACGGACAGCGGCACGCGCGGGACCGGCCGCCCGCGCCGGGGCGGAGCGGGCGCCGCCCCCGCCGCTGGCGGGAGGTCTCCCCGACCCGGCGCGGCCTGGTGCTGGCGTGGTGGGGCTTCACCCTCACGTTCGGCTTCCTCCGGCTGCTGACCTGGCTGATCCACATCGACGCCGCCGGGGTGGGCAACGTCTCGGCGGGCGGCGTCCACATCCACCACTACATCTGGGGCATCCTCGTCCTGATGGTGGTCGGCGCGCTGGGCCTGGTCGAGCGGTCGGCACGCTGGCGGACCTGGATGGGCCTGGCCTACGGCATCGGCACCGCCCTGGTCGTCGACGAGACCGCCAACCTGATCGACCTGAACGACGTCTACTGGGAGAACGCCGGCTGGGTCAGCATCGCCGTCGCGCTGATCGTCATCGGCATCGCGGGCAGCGCCCTGGCCCTCACCCACCGGGACGAGACCGGCCCCGACGGGGAGGGGGGCGGGGCGGGGGACGGCGCGGCAGGCGGGGCGGGGAGGGACTGACCCCGGGCGGCAGGCGCGGCCCCCCGCCCGTCCGACGCCCGTCCGACACCCCTGCGGCGGGTTCCGGACGGGCGGTCCCGTTCCTGACGGTACGCCAATTGGCTTGATTCGAGCACCAATTGGGGTCTCGTACACCTGGTGGACAGCGAGCGGCCAGGCGGGACTGGCCGAATGGCGTCGGGGCGGCCGGACGGCGGCTCCGCTCCCTGTCACCCGTGCGTGCCCGATCCGGCGCGCCGTCGCCGGAGGTGCTGCGCCGATGAGAACCCGCCCTTGGGGGCCGAGAACCGGACCGCGCCCGTCGCGGACCTACCTGGCGGCCGTGCTGGCCTGGGCGGTGGCCGCCACCGTGGTCTTCCTGCCGCTCGGCGGACCGGGGGTCCAGCCCGCCCTGGCGGCCTCGGGGAAGACGGTGGAGGGCCCGGCCCGGTTCGACCCGGCCACCTGGACCGACGGCCCGCGGGGGACCGTCACCGTCTCGCAGGTCAACGACCTCAGGAACCAGGTGGTGCACGTCAGTTGGACGGGCCTCACGCCGACCGTCGACTACACGGGCCAGCCCGTCCAGGTCATCGCCCCGCTGGCCCGGGACGCCTACTACCCGGTCCGGATCTACCAGTGCCGGGGCGAGGACCCGCAGGTCACCGACTGCTACGGCTCCACCCTGTACGGCGGTGACCCGGCCCGCGGCTTCCTGCAGGAGCCGCCCGCGGCCGGTCCGGCCCCGGAGTTCCCGTCGAACACGGTGATCGCGGCGACCCGCCCGGACGGCACCGGCGAGGCGGACATCGAGCTCTGGACCGCGGCGCAGAGCCAGGGCCTCGGCTGCGACGCCACCCACGCGTGCTCGCTGGTGGTCGAACCGAACTACGGCGGCGACTCGATCGGCGCCAACAGCTACCCCGACGTGGTGATCAACTGCGATGACCACTCGCTCGACATGGACTTCAGCTTCGACACCGCCACGGACGCCTCGTTCCTGCTCCGCCCGAGCGGCACCAGCTTCCTCTCCGGCGAGTCCTGCGCCTGGAAGCGGCACGTCACCATCCCGCTGGAGTTCGCGCCGACCCCCGACGCCTGCGCCGCCGGCGACGCGGACTTCTCCGCGATCGGCCTGGAGATGGCCGACCGGGCCATGCAGCAGTGGCGCACCGGCAGCTGCCTGGACCGCGACCCGCTGCGGGTGCAGTACTCCGTCGGCAACGGCGAGCCGCAGGCCCGGGCGGCCTTCCTGCGCAGGTCCGGCGCGGACGTCGCGCTGACCTCGGTGCCGAGCACCGACCCGCCGACCCGCCCGTACGTCTACGCGCCGCTCGCCAACAGCGCGGTCTCGGTGGTCTTCGTCGTCGACGACAGCGCCACCCACCGGCAGGTCCGCCGGGTGCGGCTCAACCAGCGGCTGCTGGCGAAGATGCTCACCCAGACCTACCGCTACTACAACGACGACGACACCGACACCGTCCGGGGCAACCCGCTCTGCATGTTCGACGACGAGGAGTTCCGCACGCTCAACGCCGACGTCTCGCCCGGCGTGACCTGGCCCGGCTGCGGCAACCTCGCCAACACCGAGCCGGTGGTGGTCGGCGGGACCACCGACCTGGTGCACCGGCTGACCGAGTGGATCGTCGCCGACCCGGACGCCGCGCAGTTCCTCCAGGGCGCCCCCGACCCGTGGGGCACCCACGTCAACACGACGTTCCTGCCGTCGAACTTCACCGGCTACCCGGTCGACTCGTTCCAGGCGCTGGACTACACCGGCCAGAACAACCACAAGCAGTACGAGTGGAACCCCGTGCTGGGCGGCCTCGGCCAGGTGCTGCGGATGGTGCTGGAGAACCGGCTGTCCTGCCAGCTGCCCTACGTCAACGCGGACGGCCAGCACGAGAAGTGCGCCGCCCTGGCCCCCGGCAGCCGGGCGCTGTTCGCCGTCATGGACAGCGGCAACGCCCAGGCGATGAGCCTGCCCGAGGCCGAACTGCCCAACCCGGCGGGCGGGTTCACCACACCGACGATCACCGCGATGCAGGCCGCCGCGAACGACATGCCGTTCGACGAGGCCACCGGCACCCAGCAGCTCCCGTACGGCGACGCGGGCTCCGCCTACGCCAAGGACCCGAAGGCGTACCCGCTGACCATGGTGCAGTACGCGATGCTGCCCACCGACGGCCTCGCCCAGGCCAGGAGCGCCGCGGTGAGCACCTTCGTGCGCGACGTCACCGACCCCGCCAAGGGCCAGGTCTACGGGCGGGCCGCCGGACAGCTCGCCCTCGGGTACGCGGGCCTGACCAAGGCCCAGCTCGCCCAGGCGAAAGCCGCCGCCGCCCACGTCGCCGCGCAGGACGGCGGCACGCCGAGCAAGCCCGCCGACACCGGCACCGGAGACGGCCCCGGCTCCGGGTCCGGCTCCAACGGCGGTGGCTCCGGCGGGGGTTCGGGCGTCAACGGCAGCGGCAACGGCGGCGTCGGCGGCACCACCGCCGGCGGCGGGACGGGCGGTGCGGACGGCTCCGGCGGCACCCCCGCGCAGAGCGCCGCCGCCCCCGGCACGCCCGGCGGCAGCCCCTCGCCCGGCCTGGCCGCCGCCCCGGTCGGACAGGCCGCCGCCGACCGGGCCGGGATGGCCCGGCTGCTGCTGCCCGTGATCCTCGCCACCGGCGCCGTCCTGCTGGTCGGCGGACCCGCCGCGCTGTTCCTCGGCGGCACCGCCGCCGGCGCGAACCTCCGGCGCGGCACCGGGCGGCTCTGGTCGCGGCTGACCCGCCGCAGCTGACCCCCTGTAGCTGACCTGCCGCAGCCGACCCGCCGTAGCCGACCCGCCACGGCCGACCCCGCCCCGCCGGACGGGCGCCCCGCGCGCCCGTCCGGCGACCACCGGCCCGTCCGGAACACCCCAGGAACCCTCACCGCGCCGAGAGTTGACACCATGACAGCCGCCGCCCAGCCGACGGACACCCGCGTCCCACCGCCGACGCCCGACCCCGACCGGCCCCGCCCGATCAGCGCCCCCGCCTCGCCCGCCGACCGCGCCTTCCGCGGCGTGCTGCGCGCCGCCGGCCTGTCGGTGTTCGTCCTGATGGGGCTGATCGCCTTCTTCCTGCTGATGCGCGGCACCGAGGCGCTGCGCGCGGTCGGCTGGTCCTTCCTCACCGAGCAGAACTGGCGCACCGCCGCGCACACCTTCGGCATCGCCGCCGTGCTGCCCAACGGCATCCTGATCGCGGTGATCGCGCTGTGCATCGCGGTGCCGGTCTCGCTCACCGCCGCGCTGTTCATCTCCGAGTACGCGCCGGTGCGGCTGCGGCCCGCGCTGGTCTCGCTGGTCGACCTGATGGCCGCCATCCCCAGCATCGTGTACGGGCTGTGGGGCCTGTTCTTCCTCCAGCCGCGGTTCGTCGGCCTGTGCCGCTGGCTGGCCAACCACCTCGGCGGGCCGCTGCCGTTCCTGGAGGTGCGCACCGGCGACACCCCGACCTCGTACACCTCCTCGACGTTCATCGCCGGAACGGTGGTCTCGCTGATGATCATCCCGATCATCACCTCGCTCAGCCGCGAGGTGTTCTCGCAGGCCCCGGCGGGCGAGCGGGAGGGCGCCTACGCGCTCGGCTCGACCCGCTGGGGCATGGTGCGCACCGTGGTGCTGCCGTTCGGGCGCGGCGGCGTGATCGGCGCGGTGATGCTCGGCTTCGGCCGGGCGATGGGCGAGACCATCGCCGTCGCGCTGATCATCTCCCCGGTGTTCCGGATCTCCTGGCACGTGCTGGAGAACGGCGGCGGCTCGATCTCCTCGCTGATCGCGCTGCGCTTCAGCGAGTCCGACGGCCTCTCGCTGTCCGCGCTGATGGCCGCCGGCCTGGTGCTGTTCGCCCTCACCCTGCTGGTCAACGTGGCCGCCGGGTTCGTCATCAGCCGGTCCCGGTCCGGCGCCTCGACCTCGGACTGACCGGAGGACCCCGATGCACCCCGCACCCCCTGACACCACTGCCGCCGCCGCGCCGTCCACCGCCACGGCCGCCGCTCCCGCCACCGCCGCCACGGCCCCGCCCGAGCAGCGGCGGATCAGGCTCGGCGGTACCACCCGCGAGGAGGTGCTCACCCTGCTGGGCGCCGCCACCGGCTCGCTCGCCCTGGACTGGGTGCTGTACGAGCGGGTGCTGCCGTTCAGCGGCGCGTTCGGCTTCCTGCTCTGCTGGTACCTGCTGTTCCTGGCGGTGTACACCGCCGCCGGGCGGCTCCAGTGGGACGCCCTGACCGTCCGCGAGCGGCTGGCCACCGCGCTGGCCTGGAGCTCCGGCCTGCTAGTGCTCGCCGTCATCGTCGAGCAGATCGGCTACGTCGCCGTCCGCGGCCTGGACGCCGCCCGGCACTGGAACTTCTTCACCGAGACCATGCGCACCACCGCCCCGCTGTCGCCGATCACCTCCGGCGGCTGCCTGCACGCCGTGGTCGGCTCGCTCGAACAGCTCGGCCTGGCCACCCTGTTCTCGGTGCCGCTGGGCATCCTCACCGCCGTCTTCCTGGTCGAGGCCGGGACCACCCGGCGCGGCGCCCGGGTGGTCAAGCCGGTCCGGGTGCTGGTCGAGGCGATGACCGCGCTGCCGTCCATCGTGGCCGGTCTGTTCGTGCTCGGCGTGGTCATCCTCACCCTGGGCGCCGAGAAGAGCGGACTGGCCGCCTCGCTCGCCCTCACCGTGATGATGACGCCGATCGTCACCCGCGCCGCCGAGGTCGTCGTCCGGCTCGTCCCCGGCACCCTCAAGGAGGCGTCCTACGCGCTCGGCGCCTCCCAGTGGCGCACCGTGTGGCACGTGGTGCTGCCCACCGCCCGGCCCGGACTGACCACCGCCGTGGTGCTCGGCATGGCCCGCGGCGTCGGCGAGACCTCCCCCGTGCTGCTCACCGCCGGGTTCACCGCCCGGATGAACCTCGACCCGCTGCACGGCAACCAGGCCAGCCTGCCGCTGTACGTCTGGAACTACGTCAAGCAGCCCTACCCCGACATGGTGGCCCGGGCGTTCGCCGGCGCGCTGACCCTGATGGCCGTGGTGCTGGTGCTGTTCGTCACCGCCCGGGTGCTGGGCCGCCACCGCGCCCCCGCCGACCGGCCCACCCGCCGCCCGCCGCGCCGGACCCGCACCGCGGACCACCCCGGGGACGCCGCGCCCGTGGCCGTACCCGCAGCCGTACCGGCAGCCGCAGCCGCACCGGCAGCCGCACCCGCACCCGTACCGGCGGCCGCACCCGTCCCGGCCACGACCGCGCCGGCGGTGGAGAACCGATGACACGTCACAGAAGGAAGACCCGTCCCGTGCGACTCCGTCACCTGGCCTCGGCGCTGCTCACCGCCGCACTGGCCCTGCCCACCGCGCTGCTCGGCGCGACCCCCGCGCACGCCGCGACCTCGCTGAACGCGGACGGCTCCAGCTGGGCCGGGCCGGCCATCGACCAGTGGCGGCGCGACGTCGGCCCGATGGGCATCGAGATCGACTTCAACCCGGTCGGCTCGGCCGCCGGACGCGTCCAGTGGTCCATCGGCCAGGACGACTTCACCGCCTCCGACGTGCCGTTCCGCAGCAAGGGCGACAGCGGGGTGGACCCGGGCAAGCAGGGCAGCGGCCTGGGCGGCGCGGAGAACCCGCAGTACGGCTTCTCCTACGTCCCGATCACGGCCGGCGGCACCGCGCTGATGTACCACCTGGAGCTCGGCGGCAAGAAGATCACCGACCTGCGGCTGTCGCCCGACACCGTCGTCGGGATCTTCACCAACCGGATCACCTCCTGGGACGACCCGAAGATCACCGCCGACTACGGCAGGGCGCTGCCGAAGATCCCGATCACCCCGGTGGTGCGCTCCGACGGCTCCGGCGCCACCGCCCAGTTCACCCGCTGGATGGAGCACACCCACCAGGCCGAGTGGGACGCGTACTGCACCAAGGTCAACGGCGTCAGCTGCGGCGACTACACCGAGTTCTTCCCGCCGTCCGGCCGGATGACCGCGCAGAACGGCTCCGACGTGGTCGCCGGCTACATCCAGTCGCCGACCGGCATCGGCGCGATCGGCTACGACGAGTACGCCTTCGCCAAGCGCAGCAACTGGCCCGTCGTCAAGGTGCTCAACCCGGCCGGGTACTACACCCTGCCGACCGCCTCCAACGTCGCGGTGGCGCTGACCGCCGCGAAGATCCGCGGCGTCGACGACAGCACCTCGCCCGACGACCCGGACTACCTCCAGCAGAACCTCGACGGCGTCTACGGCAACGGCGACGCCCGCTCCTACCCGATCTCCTCCTACAGCTACCTGATCGTGCCCCGGGCCAACGCCTCCCGCCCGGTGCCGCCGCGCTTCAACGACGCCAAGGGCAGCGCGCTCAGCCGCTACCTCGCGTACGTGCTGTGCGCCGGACAGGGCGAGGCCGACGACCTCGGCTACTCGCCGATCCCGCGCAACCTGGTGCGCGGCGGACTGCTCCAGACCCAGCACATCCCGGGCAACGCCAGCCCCGTCGACCCGAACACCCTCACCAACTGCCCCAACCCGACGTTCAACTCCGCCGGCGAGCTGACCGTGCTCAAGAACGCCCCGCAGCCCAGCCCCTGCGACCGGAAGGGCAGCCCGCTGGACTGCACCGTGCAGAACGGCCAGCCGGTCAAGACCGGCAGCGCCGCCACCGGCTCCGGCAAAGCCGGTTCCGGTGGCGGCGGCGCCGGTGCCGGCGGAACGGGCGGGACCGGCGGCGGCACCGGCGGTACGGGCGACACCGGCGGTACGGGCACCGGCGGGGCCGGCGGCGCCCAGCCGGTGATCGACCCGCAGACCGGCGAGGTGCTCGACGCCGGCAGCGGCGGCTCCGGCACCGGCGGGGGCACCGGCGGCGCCGCGCCCGCCGCGGTGGTCGCGCTCGGCGGACGGCCGCAGGACTGGCTGCTCTCCACCCTCACCGCGCTCGAACTGCTCGGCGTGGTCGCCGTCCCCCCGCTGCTGGCCGCCTGGTGGCGCCGCCGCGACCGGCCGGCGGGCGGCAGCCGGTGAACCCCGCCACGAGGACCGCCATCCGCGCCGCGGACGCCGTACCGGTGGTGCCTGCCGTACCGGCCGGGCCTGCCGCGTCGGTGGTGCCCGCCGTACTGGCCGGGCCTGCCGCGTCGGTGGTGCCCGCCGCAGGCGCCGCGGTCGCCACACGCTCCGCGTCCGCCGCGTCCGCCGCATCCGTCTCAGTCGAGGAGACCAGCAGATGACCGCGCCCGCCCTCGAACGGCCGTCCGCGGCCGTACCGGGACCGCTGCCCGTGTCCGCGTCCGCGTCCGTGTCCGCGCCGGTGTCGGTGCCGGAGGAGAACGCCGGGGGGTCCGGTTCCGAGCCGGTCCCCGCCGGGTCCCGGTGGCGCCCGCTGCCGGCCGTCGCCCGGGCGGTGACGCTGGCGGCCGTGCTGCTGCTCGGCTTCGCGGGCTACCTGTTCGCGCTGTCCGGCCTCCAGGAGGCCCGCCACCAGTCCACCGCCTACGCGACCCTGCGCGACCGGCTGGCCAACGCCACCGCGCCGACCGGCTCCACCGAGGACGGCGCGCCGCTGGCCGTCCTCGACGTCCCGGCGCTCGGCCTGCGCCAGGCCGTGGTGGTCGAGGGCACCACCGGCCGCGACCTGATGCGCGGCCCCGGGCACCGGCGCGACACCGTGCTGCCCGGACAGCCCGGCGTGGCCGTCCTGTTCGGCCGCTCCACCGCGTTCGGCGCGCCGTTCGCCGACCTCGGCCGGCTCCGGGTCGGCGACCGGATCGACGTCACCACCGGCCAGGGCAGCTTCCACTACACCGTCAACGCCCACGGCGACGGCGGCCACCCGATCCAGGACACCGCGCCCAACCGGCTGGTGCTGGTCACCGGCGACTCCGACTGGATTCCCACCAGCACCGTGCTGGTCGGCGCCCGGCTGGACGGCGACCCCGAACCGGCCGGCGCGAAGCGGCCGACCGGCACCGCCGCCGACAAGGCGCTGGCCGCCGACAAGGGCGCCCTGTCCGCGCTCCAACTCTGGTCGCTGGCCATGCTGCTGGCCGTCGTCACGGCCGTCGTCGCGGCCCGCCGCTGGCGCCGCGCCGCCGCCTACCTGTGCTTCGCGCCGGTGGTCGCCGCCCTGCTCTGGTCGGTGTACGAGAACGCCGCCGCACTGCTCCCCAACGTCTACTGACACCCTCCGGCTTCCCGGGAAAGGACCGCACCCGATGACCGAGACCGCCCAACCCCCCTTCCCCGTGCAGAAGTTCGACGACCAGGACGACCCGCCCACGGTGCCGCTGCCGCCGGTGGCCGCCGCGCCGCCGGAGCGCCCGCTGTCCGGGCTGGAGACCCGCGAGGTCACCGCCTGGTTCGGGCAGCGCAAGGTCCTCGAACGGGTCTCGTTCGCGATGCGGGCCGGTGAGATCACTGCGCTGATCGGCCCGTCCGGCTGCGGCAAGTCCACCTACCTGCGGATCCTCAACCGGATGCACGAGATGGTGCGCGGCGCCGCGCTGGCCGGGGAGGTGCTGCTCGCCGGGGAGGACGTCTACGCCCCCGGCCGCCGCCCCGCCGAGGTCCGCCGCCGGATCGGCATGGTCTTCCAGCGCCCCAACCCGTTCCCCACCATGTCGCTGTACGACAACGTGGTCAGCGGGCTCAAACTGGCCGGCATCAGGGCGGGCCGCGAGGAGCGCGACCACCTGGTCGAGTCCAGCCTGCGGCAGGCCGGGCTCTGGGACGAGGTCAGCAACCGCCTGGGCACCCCCGGCGGCGCGCTCTCCGGCGGCCAGCAGCAGCGCCTGTGCATCGCCCGTTCGCTCGCGGTCTCCCCGGAGATCCTGCTGATGGACGAACCCTGCTCCGCCCTCGACCCGACCTCCACCCGCCGGATCGAGGAGACCATCGCCGAACTGCGCCACCGCGTCACCATCGTCATCGTCACCCACAACATGCAGCAGGCCCAACGCGTCTCCCAGTCCTGCGCGTTCTTCCTCGCCACCCACGACACCCCCGGCCGGATCGTCGAGTCCGGCCCCACCGAACGCCTCTTCACCAACCCGGCCGACCAGCGCACCGCCGACTACGTCAACGGCCGCTTCGGCTGAGCCCACTGACGAGCCGTCGGCGGCCTTTCGACGGCCTTCCGACGACTTTCCGGCGGCCTTCCGGCGGTCCGCCGTCGGCCCGCCGACCGCGTGTCACAGGGGGTCGGCGGCGGCCGAACGCCTAGCGTTTGCGGGGGACCGGGGCGAGCAGCCGCCGGCCCCGCCCACGCACCGCCGCGAGAAGAGAGCGCAGACCATGACCGTCAGCCTGCCCGAGCTCACCGGGGACTACGTCCTCGACCCGACCCACACCCGGATCGGGTTCGTCGCCCGCCACGCCATGGTCACCAAGGTGCGCGGCGCCTTCCACCAGTTCGAGGGCAGCGCGCACCTGGACGGCGCCGACCCGGCCGAGTCCACCGGCCAGGTCGTCATCAAGACCCAGAGCATCGACACCGGCGTCGAGCAGCGCGACCAGCACCTGCGCACCAACGACTTCCTGGACGCGCCGAACTTCCCCGACATCACCTTCCGCACCACCCGGGTCGAGCAGAAGTCCGACAGCGAGTACCGGGTCACCGGCGACCTCACCATCAAGAGCACCACCAAGCCGGTCAGCATCGACTTCGAGTACACCGGCAACGCCGTCGACCCCTACGGCAACCTCCGGGTCGGCCTGGAGGGCTCGGTCACCATCAGCCGCAAGGAGTTCGGCATCACCTGGAACGCCGCGCTGGAGGGCGGCGGCGTACTGGTCGGCGACAAGGTGGTGCTGGAGTTCGACGTCTCCGCGATCAAGCAGAGCTGACGGCACCCCGGGGCCGCCCCCGCCCACCCGGCCGGGGGCGGCCCCGACGTGACGTGGCATCCCGCCGGGCCGGGACGGGACGGCGGACGGTCGGGTGTGGTGCACGATGGGGCTGAGGTGCCGTCACCGGGCGGCGGACGAGTCGGAGAGGGTGGGTGGACGCGGATGGGTGCCGAGGGCGGCGGGCGTGACGACTACGACCTGGTGGTGATCGGGGGCGGGCCGACCGGGGAGAACCTGGCGGACCGGGCGCGCGCCGGAGGGCTGAGCGTGGCCCTGGTGGAGAGCGAACTGGTGGGCGGCGAGTGCTCGTACTGGGCGTGCATGCCGAGCAAGGCGCTGCTGCGCCCGGTCGCGGCGCTCGCCGACGCCCGGCGGGTGGCGGGCAGCCGGGAGGCCGCCGCGGGACGGCTGGACGCGGCGGCGGTGCTGGCGCGCCGGGACGGGTTCGCCTCGCATTGGCACGACGAGGGGCAGGTGGAGTGGCTGGCCTCGGCCGGGATCGACCTGGTCCGCGGGCACGGGCGGCTGGACGGCGAACGGCGGGTCACCGTGGACACGCCCGGCGGCGGGCGGCGCACCCTGACCGCCCGGCACGCCGTCGCCGTGTGCACCGGCACCCGGGCCGCCCTGCCCGACCTGCCGGGGCTGGCCGGGGCCCGGGTCTGGACCAGCCGGGAGGCCACCTCCGCGCAGGAGGTGCCCGGGCGGCTCGCGGTGGTCGGCGGCGGCGTCGTCGCGGTCGAGATGGCCACCGCCTGGCGGGCGCTGGGCAGCGAGGTGACCCTCCTGGTGCGCGGCGGGGGGCTGCTGGACCGCACCGAGGACTTCGCCGGGCAGCTGGTCGCCGACGGCCTGCGGGCCGCCGGGGTGGACGTCCGGCTCGGCGTCTCGGTCACCGCCGTGCACCGCGAGTCCGCCGGGGCCGGCGCGCTCGCCCTCGACCTGTCCGACGGCACCCGGCTGCCCGCCGACGAGGTCCTGTTCGCGACCGGCCGCCGCCCCGCCACCGCCGACCTCGGCCTCGACACCGTCGGGCTCGAACCCGGCGGCTGGATCGAGACCGACGACACCGGCCGCGCCACCGGCGTCCCGGCCGGCTGGCTGTACGCCGCGGGCGACGTCAACCACCGCGCGCTCCTCACCCACCAGGGCAAGTACCAGGGCCGGGTCTTCGGCGGCGCGATCGCCGACCGGGCCGCCGGCCGCCCCCTCGACCTCGCCCCCTGGGGCCGCTCGGTGGCCACCGCCGACCACGCCGCCGTCCCGCAGGTGGTCTTCGCCGACCCCGAGGTCGCCGCCGTCGGCCGCACCCTCCAGGAGGCCCGGGACGCCGGGCTGCGGGTGCGCGCCGTCGACTACGACCTCGGCAGCGTCTCCGGCGCCGCCCTCTACGCCGACGGCTACCGGGGCCGGGCCCGGGCCGTCGTCGACCTCGACCGCGAGGTCCTGGTCGGCGTCACCTTCGTCGGGCCCGGCGTCGCCGAACTCCTGCACTCCGCGACCGTCGCCGTCGCCGGCGAGGTCCCGCTCGCCCGGCTCTGGCACGCCGTGCCCGCCTACCCGACCATCAGCGAGGTCTGGCTCCGACTCCTGGAGACCTACCGGGGCTGACCGGCCCGGGCGCGGACGGGTCGTCGCTGGCGGTGACGCCGACCGAGCCGGGAACGGAGGCGGCGGGGGAGGCGGCGGAGGTCGGGGCCGCGGCATCCGGGCTGCCGCAGCCCGCCACGGCCGCCACCAGCAGGGCGCGCCGCCCGCGGGGGAGCGGACCGGCGGACACGGGGACGGCGGACACGGGGAACACCCTGGCGAACATCGTCGTCCCTCCCGGAGCACCCGGCGTCCGGCGCGTCCGGTGGCAGTGGCCACCGTAGCCGGGCCGGACGGCGGGCCGGGGCGGAACGGGGGACCGGTGGTGTTGCGGGAGTGTGGCGCCGGGTCACAATCCCGGCCGACGGTTGATCATCCCGGTCCCGGTGTGTGAGCGTGGCGGGACGGAGACCGAACGGACCGAGGAGGAACCCGGTGCCCACCCCCGACCGGCCGCTGCGTTCGCTGGGATTCCTGACCATCGGCCTGTTCGACGAGCACGACCCGGCGGGCGGCCACGAGGCCACCCTGCGGCTGATCGAACTCGGCGAGCGACTCGGCTTCGACAGCGCCTGGTTGCGCCACCGGCACCTCCAGTACGGCATCTCCTCGCCGCTGGCGGTGCTCGCCGCCGCCAGCCAGCGCACCCGCCGGATCGCCCTCGGCACCGCCGTCACCCCGCTCGGCTGGGAGAACCCGCTGCGCTACGCGGAGGACCTGGCGACGGTCGACGTGCTGTCCGGCGGACGGCTCAACCCCGGGGTCAGCGTCGGCGTGCCGATCCACTACGAGGAGGTCAAGGACGCGCTGTACCCGGACACCGCCGACCGCGAGGACTTCGGCTACGGGCGGGTCGAGCGGCTGCTCGGCCTGCTGCGCGGGGAGCGGGCCAGCAGCTTCCGCGGCACGGAGGGCATCGAGGCGTACTCCGAGCGCGTCCAGCCGCACGTGCCCGGCCTGGCCGGGCGGGTCTGGTACGGCGGCGGCAGCCTGCGCTCGGTGCGCTGGGCCGGCGAGCACGGGCTGAACCTGCTCACCAGCAGCGTGGTGCGGGCCGAGGAGGGCGAGGACTTCGAGGCCAACCAGCTCGCCCTGATCCGGGCGTTCCGCGCCGCCCACCCCGCGGGCGAGGGGGCCCGGGTCTCGCACGGGCTGGTGGTCGTCCCCACCGACGGCGCCACCCCCGAGCAGCGCGCCAAGTACGAGGCGTACGCCGCGTCCCGGCTCGCCCGCACCCGCGCCCCGCAGGGCCCCGGCCGGCTGCTGTTCGCCCCCGACCTGGTCGGCACCAGCGAGCAGCTCGCCGAGCGGCTGTACGCGCACGCCGCGTTCCGGGAGAGCGACGAGGTCGCGTTCGCGCTCCCGTTCACCTTCGCGCCGGAGGACTACACCCAGATCCTCACCGACCTCGCCACCCGGCTCGGCCCGCTGCTCGGCTGGCGCCCGGCCCGCTGACGGGGGTCAGCGGGCCGGGCGGCCGGGCTCGGTCCGGGGCCTGGGCCGGGGCCGGTCCGGGGTCAGCCCTGCTCGGCGTCGGCCGGGGCCGGGTCCGGGTGGTGCAGGGAGTAGACGGTGTAGGCGTGCGGGTCCGGCTTGGCCAGCTCGGCCGCGCGGTCCCGGACCCGCTGGATGTCGGGGTCGCCCATGGCGGCCTTGATGCCGTCCTTGTGGCTCCACTGCGCGACGTAGAGCAGCCGCTTGCCGTCGCGGCTGGTGAGGATGTTCACCGACAGGCAGCCCGGCCGGTTGCGGATGTACTTCTCGGCGCCCTCGCTCATCACCTCGGCGAGTTCCTTCTGGTTCTCCGGCTCGACGTCGAAGACGTTGATCATGAAGATGGCGCCGTCGTCGGTGCGCAGGATGGTCTCACTCATCAGGATCGTTCCCTTTCCCTGGGGTTCGGTTCATTCACTGGTGGACAGTGGTGGGCGGTGGTGGACATCGGAGGTCACCGGGGGCACCGGCGGTCACCGGTGGGCGGTGAGCGGCCCGGGCGGGCCCGCCCAGGCGCGGGCCACCTCGACGGCCTGGGCCGGGTTGAGGCGGGGGTCGCAGTGCGAGGCGGTGCCGGACGGCGCGGTGCCGGGCCCGGTGCCGAGCTCCGCCGGGTCGGCCCAGACGCACTCGGCGACCTCGTGCGGGGTGGTCTCCAGGTGCAGGCCCGCCGGGATGCCGCCGGCCGCGGCGACCGCCTCCTGGAAGGCGTGCACCTCGGCGACCAGCGTCCGCACCGAGCGGACCTTGACCCCGTTGGGCGCCTTGACGGTGTTGCCGTGCATCGGGTCGCACAGCCACACCACCCGGTGCCCGGCCCGCTGGACGGCGGCCACCAGCGGCGGCAGCGCGGCGGCCACCGCGGCCGCGCCCATCCGGACGATCAGCGTCAGCCGGCCCGGTTCGCGGCCGGGGTCCAGGCGGTCGCAGAGCGCGAGCAGGTCCTGCGGGCGGGTGGTCGGCCCGATCTTGCAGGCGACCGGGTTGGCGACCTGGGCCAGCATCATCGCGTGCGGGCCGTCCGGGTTCCTGGTCCGCTCGCCGATCCACGGCAGGTGGGTGGAGGTCAGCAGGATGTCGTCGGTGGCGGTCCGGCGCAGCAGCGGCAGCTCGTAGTCCAGGACCAGCGCCTCGTGGCTGGTCCACACCGGGGCCCCGGCGGGCAGCCCCCAGGCGCCGCCGCGCTGGCGCAGGCAGGCCACGGCGGAGCGGGCCGCGTGGTAGCAGTCGACCATCCGCCCCGGGTCGGCCCGCCGGGCGGCCGCGGTGGGCTCCGGTGCGTTCACCAGGTGGCCGCGGTAGACCGGCAGTTCGATGCCGTCGACGGTCTCGGTCGGGGCGCTGCGCGGCTTGGCGAACTGCCCGGCGATCCGGCCGATCCGCAGCACCGGCCGGCCGGTGCCGGTGGTCATCACGCCCGCCAGCGCGTCCAGCAGCGCGGCCTTGCGGACCACGGTGGCGGGCTCGCACTCCTGCGGGTCCTCCGCGCAGTCCCCGGCCTGGACGACCTGGTACTGGCCGGCCGCGGCCTCCGCGAGCAGGGTCCGCAGGTGGCGGACCTCGGCCCAGGTGACCAGGCCGGGCAGCCGGGCCAGTTCGGCGCGGGCGGCGGCGGCCCGGACGGGGTCGCTCCAGTCGGGCTGCTGTTCGGCGGTGGCGGCCTGCCGGGTCCACTCCTCGTCGAGGTCGGTGAACGGCCGCTCGGCGGGCAGCAGGTGCTGCGGCGGGTGGCCGGGGCGGGCGGTGCCGGTCACCGCGGGCCCTCGTTCCACGGGCCGCGGGAGGCGCGCTCGCCGGGGGCCAGCCGCCGGGCCGCGGTGAGCCCGTCGGCGATCGGCAGCATGACCAGTTCGACCCGCTCGTCGCGCCGGGCGTGCTCGTTGAACGCGCGGACGGCGGCCGGCTTGGGGCCCGGGTCCTCGTCGATCACCTGGCCGCTGAACAGCGTGTTGTCGACCAGCAGCAGGCCGCCGGGGCGCAGCCGGGGCACCAGCTCCTCCCAGTAGCCGACGTAGCCGGGCTTGTCCGCGTCGATGAAGGCCAGGTCCAGGTGCGGCTCGGCGGGCAGCGCGCGCAGCGTCTCCAGCGCGTCGCCCAGCCGCAGCTCGATCCGGTCGGCGACGCCGTCGCGGACCCAGAACTCGCGGGCCAGCTCGGTCCACTCGGCCGAGACGTCGAAGGTGATCAGCGAGCCGTCGGCGGGCAGGCCGCGGGCCAGGCAGAGCGAGGAGTAGCCGGTGAAGGTGCCGACCTCGACGATCCGGCGGGCGCCCAGCAGCCGGACCAGGAAGGTCAGCAGCGCGCCCTCCTCGGGGGCGACGGACATGTGCGCCTGGTCGGGGATCGCCGCGTGGGTCCGCTCGATCAGCTCGGCCAGCAGCGGGTCCGGCGTCATCCGGCCCTGGGCCAGGAGGTAGTCGTGCAGCTCGGGCGTGAGGGCCACGCCTCGGGGGGTGAGTGTGTCGTTGCGCAGCACAGGATTCTCCCGAGTGAGGTGGGGCGGTGGGCGGAGCGGGCTGAGCGGGTCGAGCCGGCTGAGCGGTCCGGCCCGGCCCGGCCGGGACGGCGCGGTGCGGGGTGGTGCGGGGTGGTGCGGGACAGTGCGGGGCGGTGCGGTCAGGTCTCAGACGGAGCGGGCCGGCGGCGCGGCGAGCACCGGGTCGACGGGGTGCCAGGCGGCGTAGGCGTGCCGGACCGCCGCGGTCTGTTCGGGCAGTCCGGCGATGAACGCGGTCAGGTCGCCGGGACAGTGCAGCTCGAACCGGCGGCGCAGCCCCGGGTGGTCGTGCTCGCGGACGAAGTACATGACGGTCGAGCCGTCGGGGCCGCCCTCGTGGGGGTTGTGCCCGCCGCCCTCGGTGAGCAGCCCGGCCTCGACCCGCCAGGAGGCGACCAGCCGGGTCAGCAGCCCGGTGCTGGGGCGGGCCACCACGAACGCGGTGTGCTGCTCGAAGCCGTTGACCACCTCGGCCTCCTCGACCTGCGGGGCGTACGCCCGGCTGTCGCGCGGGAAGAGGAACACCTCCACGGCGGCGTGGCGGCGCCCGCTGGGCAGGCCGAGCCGCAGCCGGGTGATCCGGACGTCGCAGTCGGCCGGGTCGAGCCCGTGGCGCTCGGCCAGCCGGCGGCGCACCACCGTGCTGGGCACCACGGGCGACGGCGCGAGGCCGAGCTGCTGGAGCCCGCGCAGGCCCTCGTCCAGGGTGCGGGGGAACAGCAGCAGGCCGCAGTGGTCGAACACGCAGTGCTGCTCGGTCAGCGCGGCGGCGTCGCCGCCGGCCGGGACGGGGGCCAGCAGGGACGAGGCGACCGCCGCGGAGGCGAGCCGGGCGCTGCGGACGACGTCGTCCAACTGGCGCAGCCCGGCCGCCGAGAAGACCTCGGACCCGGGGCGCGTCCCGGCCCCGGAAAAGCCACCGGTCTCCGGAATTCCGTGGACCGACCCCGGCTCTGCATTCGCTTTCTCGAAACGTCGTGCAATCGACATCGATACCTCCTGCAACGGGGACGACCGGAATTCTGTAGTGGCCGCGGACCGTTCGGCAAGCCTTTCCAGGGCCGATCGGGCCGGAACGGCCGTCCGAAGTGGCCTGATTCCCACCGGTCCGGCCCCGTGGCCTGGGCAAACGGGCGGATTCGGTTTTCTCGATGGCATCCATCGGCCCGGCCGAACGGTTTACCGGCGTGTTGCGCCCCCACCCCGGGACCCTCCGGAAGCCGCCGGCCCGCGCCCCCCGATTGATTGTTCTTAACGCATGCCGCCTGGTCCGTGCCCCTTTTGGGCACCGCCGGGGCCCTTCGACCGCTGCCGCCGATGGATCACATCGGCACGGCCGAAGCTTCCGGGACGAATCCGCCGGACCGCGGCGGGTGCCACCGCCCGGGCGGTCCGGATATAAGGGCTCCTTATTCGGACCGACCGGTCCGGGCGAATTGGAATCCCTTATCGGGGCGCCCTGGACGGGCGGTCGGCGGCATGAGCAGAATCCCGGTCGGAAAGCACCGGATGTTTGCGCCGACGCCGATGGAGGACCTCCGTGAAAGCTCCCCCCGAGGAATCGACAACGGTCTCCCCGGTCTCCCGCACCTTCGGCGAAGCCCTGGAGCGGGCCGCCCGCCGCCCGGGGCCGGCCGTCCTGGACGGCGACCGCTGGTACAGCTGGCAGGACTGCCTGCGCCAGGCCGAACGGACCGCCGCCGCCCTGCACCGGCGGGGACTGCGGGCCGGCGAGGTACTGGCGGCCCAACTGCCCAACGGCTGGGAGCTGGTGGTCCTGCACGCGGCCACCGCCCGGCTCGGCGTCCTGCTGCTGCCGCTGCACTCCGGGTACGGCGCGCACGAGGTCCGCTCGCTGCTCGAACAGTCCCGGGCGAGCGCGCTGGTGGCCCGGGACTCCTACCGCGGCCGGGACCGGACCGCGGAGATCCGCGCCCTGCGCGAGCACCTCCCCGCACTGCGGGAGGTCTGGGTCTCCGGCGGCGCCGCGCCCCGGCCGGCGGACGGCCCGGACGGGCTGCGCAGCTCGGCCGAACTCCTGGACGGGGCGCCGGAGTCGACCGGCGACCTGCCCGGGCCCCCGCGCGACCCGGACGCGCCGCTGATGCTGCTCGCCTCCTCCGGGACCACCTCCCGGCGCCCCAAGCTCTGCGTCCACAGCCACGCCGGGCTGCTCGGCAACGCCGCGGCCGTGGCGGCCGACGGCGGCCTCGGCGCCGGGGACACCGTGGTCTCGGCCAGCCCGCTCAGCCACGCCTTCGGCATGCTCTCGGTGCACCTGGCGCTGGTCGGCGCGGGCGCGGTCGGGCTCTTCGAGAGCTGGGAGCCGCGCCGCTTCCTGGCCGCGCTGCGCACCGCCGGCGCTACCGCCGCGTTCGCCGTACCGGCCCAACTGCGGGACCTGATGGCCCTGTTGGAGCAGGAAGCGGCGGCTGGTCCGGAGCGTCCGGTGGCCGGGCTGCGGGAGGTCCGCACCGGCGGCGCGCCGGTGCCCCGGGAACTCGCCGAGGGCGTGCGCCGACGGCTGGGCGCCCGGCTGATCGTCCAGTGGGGGATGACCGAGGTGGGCGCGGGCACCTTCACCCGCCCCGGCGACCCGCCCGAGGCCGCCGCGACCATCGGCCGCCCGGTGTCCGGCGGCGAGGTCCGGGTGGTGGACGCCGCGGGCGTCCCGGCCGCCCCCGGCGAGACCGGGGAGCTCCAGTACCGCAGCCCGTACCTGTTCCGCGGCTACCTGCACGCGCCGGAGCTGACCCGGGCCGCGTTCACGGCGGACGGCTGGCTGCGCTCCGGCGACCTGGCCGCCCTGCACCCCGACGGCTCGGTCGGCTACCGGGGGCGCGGCGACGAACTGATCAACCGGGGCGGGCTCAAGTTCAGCGCCCTGGAGGTGGAGGAACTCCTCAACGACCTGCCGCAGTTGGCCCAGCACGCGGTGGTGGCGCGGCCCGACCCGCGGCTGGGCCAGCGCTCCTGCCTGCTGGTCGCCCTGCGCGAGGGCGCCCGGCTGACCCTCGACGAGGTGACCGGGCACCTGTCCGGCAAGGGCCTGGCCACCTACAAGCTGCCCGAGCAGCTGGTCGTGGTCGACCGGCTGCCGACCACCGTCACCGGCAAGATCGCCCGGGCCCGGCTGAAGGAGATCCCGCTGGACCCGCTGCCCGCGGCGGACCCCGCGCAGCCGCCGGTCCCGCCGGTCCCGCCGCTCCCCGTGCAGCCGTCGGCCCCGGCGGCCCCGTTCGTGCCCCGCCCCCGGGACGGGCAGCGGCGGGCGGACCTGGACACGGCCCGATGAGCCCCCGGACCCGCCTCCCCGTCAGCCTCCCGGCCGTCCGCCCGGCCGCCCGTCCGGCGGACGGCTCCGGGACCGGCTCCACCAGGGGCTCGGCGGACGGCTCCGCGAACGGCCCGCGCTCAGCCCGCCAGCTGCTTGCGGATCGCGGTCTGGAAGCCGATCAGGCTCGGGTTGGCCGAGTTGCGGTCCAGCCAGGTCATGGTGATCGCCGTGCGCAGTTCGCTGCCGCCGATCTCCACCACCGCCACCTCGCCCCGGTCGGCCTGGTTGCGGACCGAGACCAGCGGCAGCAGCGCGCAGCCCATCCCGGCCGAGACGCAGGCGCCGAGCGTGCCGATGCTGTCCACCTCGGCGACCGGCTCCTTGCCGCCGGCGCCCCCGAACGCGCCGTCGTACATCTCCCGGAACCCGCAGCCCTGCTGGGTGGCCAGGAACGGCTCGGCGGCCAGCTCCGCCAGGTCGGCCCGGCCGCGGGCGGCCAGCGGGTGCCCGGGCGGCACGATGATCACCAGGGGTTCCTCGGCCAGCGTCTCCGCGCGCAGGCCGCTGTCCTCCGGCGGCGTGCCGAAGGTCAGGCAGAGGTCGAGGTCGCCGCGGCGCACCGACTGGTAGAGCTCGCCGCGGTTGAACTGGGAGACCCGGACCCTGGTCTGCGGGTACAGCTCGCGGTAGTACGAGAGCACCTCGGGCAGCAGGTACAGGCCCAGGGTTTCCAGGGCGCCGAGGGCCAGTTCCGTGGTGGGCCGGGAGACCGCGAACCGGGCCTCCTCGATCAGCTTGAGGATCCGGTCGGTGTAGGAGGAGAGCACCTCGCCCTGCGGGGTCAGCCGGATCCTGCGCTGCGAGCGGTTGATCAGTTCGACGCCCAACTCGCGCTCCAATGACTGGATCTGATCGCTCACGCTGGACTGGGCGTAGTGCAACTCGCGCGCCGCCTGTGTCACGCTGAGCGTCCGGGCGACCACCTCGAACGTGCGAAGGTGTCGTAACTCCATGATGGCGGTACCCCTCTGACGATCTATCGGCTGGGCCGATTGTATCCATAGGCCATTCCCGTCGTCAGTACCGTCAACTCCCCTTCCGGGTCCGGAAGAATGGCACTTCCCGCCTCCGACCAACCGATGATCCGGGGGCGAGGCATGCCATTCTTGAACGAGGAGCACACATGGCTACCCAGGCCGGCGTCCAGGCCGCCGTCACTCCCACCGGCCCCCAAGGACCACCCCGCACCCTGCTGATCGGGCTCTCGCTCGGCTACTTCATGGTGCTGCTGGACATGACCATCGTCTCGGTGGCCCTGCCGGCGATGGCCGACTACCTCCACGTGGGCCTGAGCGGCCTCCAGTGGGTCACCAACGGCTACACCATCACCTTCGCCGCCCTGCTGCTCACCGCGGGCTGGCTCTCCGACCGCTTCGGCGGGCGCCGGGTCTTCGTCTGGGGCCTGGTCGCGTTCGGCGTGCTGTCCGGCGTCTCGGCGCTGGCCACCACCCTGCCGGTGCTGGTCGCGCTGCGGCTGGCGCTGGGCGCGGCGGGCGCGCTGCTGCTGCCCTCCTCGCTCGCGGTGATCACCAACGCCTACACCGACCCCGCGCTGCGGGCCCGGGCGGTGGGCTCCTGGGCCGCGATCACCGGCGCGGCGCTGGCCGCCGGACCGGTGGTCGGCGGCGTGCTGACCGACACCGTCGGCTGGCGTGCGATCTTCCTGATCAACGTGCCGCTGGCGGTGATCAGCCTGGTCATCACGCTCCGGCTGGCCCCGGAGACCGCCCGCAAGCAGCGCAGCGGCCTCGACCTGCCCGGCCAGATCAGCTCCGTGGTCGCCCTGGCGGCCCTGGTGTACGCGCTGATCGAGGGCCCGGACAAGGGCTGGGGCGCCCCCGGGGTGCTGGTCGCCTTCGGGCTCACCGTGCTCGGCGCGATCGTCTTCCTCGCCGCCGAGCTGCGGGCCGGGGACGCGGCCATGGTCCCGCTGCGGATGTTCCGCAGCCCGGGCTTCTCGCCCGCGGTCGCGGCGGGCCTGCTGGCCAACTTCGGCCTCTCCGGCCTGCTGTTCGTGCTGTCGCTGTTCTTCCAGGACGGCCGCGGCTACTCCCCGGTCGTCGCCGGCCTGGTCTTCCTGCCGCTGACCCTGCCGACCGCCTTCAACCCGATCTACACCGGCCGCCTGGTCGGCCGGATCGGGCCGCGCAAGCCCGCCACCATCGGTTTCAGCCTGATGGGCGTCGGCGCGCTGCTCCAGGCGCCGTTCACCGACGACTCGGCGCTCGCCCTGGTGGCGACCGTGGTGGGCCTGCTGGCCTTCGGCTTCGGCGTCTCCTTCGCCCTGCCCGCGCTGGTCGCCGGCATGGCGAGCACCGTCCCCGCCGAGTTCGCCGGCATGGGCGCCGGCGTCCTCAACTCGGCCCGCCAGGTCGGCGCCTCGCTCGGCGTCGCCGTCCTCGGCGTGATCCTCAACCTGTCCTCGTCCAGCGCCGACGGCACCCGTTGGGCGCTGATCGTGGGCGGACTGGTCCTGCTGCTCGGGGCCGTCGTCACCAGTACCGGACTGCGCGGAAAGGCACCCGCCAAGTCCTGACCCACCCCCGAGCGCGCGCCCGGTTCCGCCCTACCCGTCTCCAGGAGGAACATTGGCTACCGCACCACCGCCCATCCGGCCGCCGGCCCCGTCCCAGGGGCTGAGCGTCGACGGGGTCGACCACCTGGCCTTCGTCACCTGGCGGCCGCGCGAGACGTACGAGTTCTACACCCGGGCCCTCGGCATGCCGCTGGTGCACGCCATCACGGCCACCGGGTGGGTCACCGACGACTACCCGGACTTCGTGCACTTCTTCTTCGACATGGGCCGGGGCAACCGGATCGCGTTCTTCTACTACTTCGGCCTGCCCGAGGAGGCGCCCCCCAGCGACCTCATGCACCGCTCGCGGCACGTCGCCTTCCACGTCGAGACCGAGGAGGAACTGCTGGCCTGGCGCGACCGGTTGAAGGCCCACGGAGTGCGGGTCACCACGCCGCTCGCCCACGAGCTGATCGAGTCGATCTACTTCGACGACCCCAACGGTCTCCAGCTGGAGATCACCCGGCCGCTGCGCGAGATGTCGGGGATCGACGCCCGCGACGCCGAACTGACGCTCCAGGCGCTGATCGACGTCACGGGCGCGCCCCGGCCCTCGGTGCAGGCGATGTGGCAGCGCAAGGCGGAACTCATCCGGAAGAACCTGGAGGTGCCCGCGCCATGACGCTCGCCCTGTACGTACTCGACGTGCCGGAGTTCGAACCGGTGGTCGCCGCCGCCCGCCAGGCGGGCATGGACGCCCGGTCCACCGGCGACTACCTCGAACTGACCTCGCCCACCGACGAGGTGCTGCTGCGCCGCGAGGGCACCGGCATCCGCACCGCGCTCTGGCACGCCGCCCTGACCGGCGGCCTCGCCGGCCGCATCGTCCTCTTCACCTCCGACACGCTCCACCTGACGGGGGAGGGCCGATGAGCAGCGAGCCGACGAGCAGCCGGCCGACGGGCAGCGAGCCGGTCGGCGACCGGCCGGCCGGGGACGGGCCGACGAGCAGTCAGGAGCACCCCGTGGACCGCGCCGCCGACCGCCGCACCACCCGCCACCCCGTCCTGGTGGTCGGCGCGGGCCCGGCCGGGCTCGCCGCGGCGCTCGCGCTGCGCGCCGCCGGGATGCCCGCCGTCGTCCTGGAACGGCGCACCGCCGAGACCGTCCGGCCCGGCAGCCGCGCCGCGTACGTCCACGGCGCCTCGCTGCGCGAACTGGAGCGGCTCAGCCCCGGGCTCGGGCAGCGGGTGGCCGACCGCGGCGTGATGTGGGCCACCAAGCGCTCCTTCTGGGCCGGGCACGAGGTCTACACCCGCACCTACCCCCGCTTCGCCAAGGACGGCCTGCCCCCGTTCACCAGCCTGCCCCAGGTGGACACCGAGGACCTGATGGCCGCGGCCTGCCGCGAGCACGGCGTCGAGTTCCACCACGGCGTCGAGGTGAAGTCCGCCGAGACCACCCCCGACGGCGTCCGGCTGGTCGACTCCACCGGGCGGGCCTGGGAGGCCGACTACGTCATCGCGGCCGACGGCGCCCGCTCGCCGCTGCGCGACGCGATCGGCGTCCCGCTGGAGGGCCCGCGCTCGCGCAACACCTTCGTGGTGGTCGACCTCAAGGACGACCCGGCCCACCCGGTGCCGATCGAGCGGGTCTTCCACTACAAGCACCCCAAGGCCGGCGGCCGGAACGTGCTGATCGTCCCGTTCGCGGGCGGCTGGCGGGTCGACCTCAACCTGGCGGTCGACGACGACCCGGAGCGCTTCGTCTCCCCCGAGGGGCTCAGCCGCTGGATCTCCCGGGTGATGCCCGCCGCGTACGGGGAGCGGGTCAGCTGGGTGTCGACCTACACGTTCGCCCAGCAGGTGGCCACCGAGTTCACCGACACCCACCACCGGGTGCTGCTGACCGGCGAGGCGTCCCACCTGTTCGCCCCGTTCGGCGCGCGCGGCATGAACTCCAGCATCCCGGACGCGGTCCGGGCGGTGGAGGCGGTGCACGACGCGCTGTCGGCCGACGGGCGGGCCGCGGCCACCGCGCAGATCGCCCGGTTCGCCGCCGAGCGCAAGGAGGCGGCGCTGTACAACCGGGGCTGCGCCAGCACCGCGCTGGAGCACATGGTGGCGCAGCGGCCCGCGGTCCGGCTGCGGCGGCGGATGGCCGTCGCGGTGGCGCTGGCCGGGCAGCGGGCGGGCGCCTGGCTGGACTCGGCGCCGTACGGGCCGAAGCTGGCTGCCAAGGGGGCCGCCCGCAACAACTACTGACGATCCGTCCGTCCGCCTCGTCCCGCTGCTCCGCCCGCCCGGGCGGGGGCGGGACGGGCGGGGCGGGTGGTTCCCGCTCCGCCCCGCCGGGGCCCGTCCGGTCACGGTCAGGGCGGGCCGAGCGGGACGTCCCGGAGCGTGGCCCGGGCCGCCGAGCGGGCGGCCCCGATCACCGGTTCGCGGGCGGAGGGGGAGAAGGCGAGGTAGACCGGGAGGGGCTCCGGATCCGGACAGAGGGTGCCGGACGGCACCGGACGCAGCGAGGGGTCGGTGTGGTGCACGTTCGCGGTCAGCACGGTGTAGGCGAGCCCGGCCCGGACCGAGGCCCGCACCGCCAGCGGGTCCGAGCACCAGGGGGCCGACCGCCAGGGGACGTTGTGCTCGGCCAGGGTCTCGATGATCCGCCGGCTCAGGGCCGAGCGCTCACTGACCAGGGCCACCGGGACGGGCTCCTCGGGCAGCGGCGAGTCCGGCCCGTACCAGGCCACCCGCAGCCGTCCCAGCATCTCGCAGCGCGGCGTCTCGATGCCCAGCAGGATCGCCGCCTCCAGCTCCTCCTGGGCGACCCGGTCGGCCAGCGCGGCGCTCAGGCCGGTGGCGATCGAGCACTTCAACTGCGGTCTCTCCACCGCCAGTTCGCTGAGCATCGTGCGCAGACCGTCGGCGAAGTGGACCGAACAGCCCAGGCTGAGCGAGTCCAGCGAGCCCAGCGTCGATATCCGGCCGAGCACCTCGTTGTTGAGCAGGATCACCCGGCGGGCGTGCGCCAGCACCTCGCGGCCGACGGGGGTCAGCAGCAGCGGGCGTCTGGTGCGTTCGAACAGCGGTGCCTGGACAATGGATTCCAGCCGCTGGATCTGCTGGCTTATGGTCGGCTGGGTGACGTGCAGGGAACGGGCGGCACACGCGAATCCGCCTTCGTCGACAATCGCCACGAGCGCGCGGAGCAACTTGACCTCGATGTCGCGTAAAGACACTTTCACGCACCTGCTTCTCGGTAGACACGGCCACGCCGATGGCCATGTGGGGGACCGGGCACGGAAAAGGGCTTCCGAGTGGCCCGGAGGGCAGGGAAACCGGTCAGTGCGGCCGTTTCGCGAAGGAGTCAGCAGGGCCTGTTTTCGGGTGGAATCTCCTTCGGGAAGCGGGCGGGAGAGACGGCCGGGGCAGGGGTGGGACACCGCCCGGGCACGGCCGCCCCACCCGCCGGCGGGCCCGAAGCGGTGCCCGCCATTCCTGAATACTCGCATGCCCGATCGATTATTAAACGGGGCGAGCGGGACGTGACCGGATCGCACGCCTCCTGTGAACGGTGCGTCCGGAATCCGTCAGTGGGACTGCCGGTGCGCGGGGCGGGCCCGGGCACGACGGAGCCCGGGGCGCCTCCTCCGTGAGGGGGACGCCCCGGGCTCCGGGCGCGGAGTGGCCGGTCCGCCGGTGCGTCAGCCGGACTTCACGGCGCACGCGGCGCCGTTCAGGGTGAACGCGGTGGGGGCGGTGTTCGCGGTGGTCCAGCTGCCGTTGAAGCCGAAGGAGACCGAACTCCCCGGGGCGATCGTCCTGTTGTGGCCCGCGTCGGTGACGGTCACCTTCGCGCCGCTCTGCGCGACACTGCCGTTCCACAGCGAGGTGACGCTCTGGCCGCTCGGGAAGGTCCACGCCACCGTCCAGCCGTTGACCGGCGCGGTGCCCCTGTTCGTGACCGTCACGTTGGCGCCGAAGCCGCCGCCCCACTGGCTGCTCACCGCGTAGGCGACCTCGCAGGAGGAGGTGCCGCTGCTCGGCGAGGCGGACGCCGACGGCGACGCCGACGGGGAGGGGGACGGCGATGAGGAGGGAGAGGGAGAGGGGGAGGCGCTCGCGCTCGGGGAGGGCGAGACGCCGCCCGCCGTGTCGCCGTACAGGACGCCCCGGCCGTTGGTGCCGACGTAGACCCGGCCGTAGATCCGCGGGTCGCCGGTGATCGGGCCGCCGGTCCACCCCCACTGGTGGGCGTCGTCGTTGATCCGGACCCAGCTCGCGCCCGCGTCGTCCGAGCGGAACAGGCCGCGCACGCCGCCGATCTTCGCGGAGGTGTACATCGCCGGGTGGGTCCGGCCGGGGGCGGCCTTGCCGAAGCCGATGCTGTCGGCCTGGTCGACGCCCGGCTGCCGGGCGAAGGTCGCGCCGGCGTCGGTGGAGTGCCACAGGCCGTAGCCGGTGGCGGTGGTGCCGCCGGCCAGCCAGACGTCGCCCCTGGTGCCCGGGACGGCCTTGAAGCGCACCGACGCGGCGGGCAGGCCGCTCGCCTTCGCGGTGAAGGTGGCGCCCGCGTCGGTGGAGACGTAGAAGGTGCCGCCGGACCAGCCGTAGAAGGTCTTCGGGTCGACCCGGTCGGCCTGCACGCTCGCGCCCGCCGGGATGCCGGTGGCGGCCGTCCAGGAGCTGCCCGTCCCCGAAGTGCGGTACACGCCGGTGCCCTTCGGGCTCCACACGGTGGCCGCGCCGTCCGCCGCGAGGGCGACCTGCCCGCCGCCGGTGACGCCAGCCGGCTCGGCGGAGGCGGCGAACCAGTGGGAGCCGCCGTCCGTCGAGTAGCCGATGTGCTTCTCGGTCGAACCGGACGCGGTCTCGCCGACCCGCACCATGGTGGCCGGCGCGGCCTCGGCGAAGTCCATCGAGGTGCCGGAGGTCAGGTTCGGCTGGGCGAAGGTCTGCGCCGGGACCTTCGCCGGGTCGTCGTGCCGGAACCCGCCGAGGTCGCCCAGCGAGCTGAGCAGCGGCGCGCCGGCCGGCGGCGAGACCAGGTCGTTGACCGCAGTCTCCTCCAGTCCCTTGACCACCGGGGCGATGCCGACCTTGGCGCCCTTGTCGAAGTCGGTCAGGTTCGAGGAGCCGTACAGCGTCGCGCCGGTGCCGTACAGCATCCGGTCGGAGTCGAACGGGTCGATCTCCAGGGACTCGGTCATCCAGCCGAGCTTCGGGGCCTCCTCCGGCGCGGAGGCGTTCGCGTGGAAGGTCAGCCACGGCACCGCGGAGACGTCCATGGTGTACCGGTCGACCCGGTTCGGGTAGCCGTCGTACGACCAGAACGGCTTCCAGGTCGCGCCCGAGTCGGTCGAGCGCCAGATCCGGGTGTCCGGCCACCACGAGCTGTAGCCCGTCACCATCAGCACATTGGGGTGCCGGCGGTCGACGGTCAGGCCCGAGTAGCCGAAGTAGTTGTCGCTGCTGTTCGAGGACGGCACCGGGCTGACGTTCGTCCAGGCGCCGGTGCCCGTCGCGTACTTCCACACGTCGCCGTGCGCGCCGTCGTACGGGCCGCCGGTGTCCGAGTACGAGACGAACAGGTTGCCGGAGGCGTCCAGGACGGCCTTGTGCGGGACGAAGCCGGTCGGCTGGCCGCCGATCCTGGTCCAGGTCGTCCCGCCGTCGTCCGAGCGGTAGACGCTGTTCTGCTGGTCCGCGACGCCGACGTACACCGTCCTCGTCACGCCGTTGACGGTGCCGCCGCCCTGGTCGAACACCTCCCACAGCACGCCCAGCGGGTCGCTCTGGTAGCCCGAGGTGTCGGTCGGGTCCGGCGCGTAGGTGCCGGTCACCGGGAACGCCTTCACCTGCGACCAGGTCACGCCGTAGTCGGCGCTGCGCCACAGGCCCTTGCCGCTCGGCGCGCCGAACCAGAGCACCGCGCTGTTGTTCGGGTCGATGGTGAGGCGCTCGCCCATGCCGCGGCCCGGCATGTTGCCGCCGACCTTGAACGGCAGGGTGGTGCGCTGCCAGGTCCTGCCCTGGTCGGAGGAGCGCAGGATCGCGCCGTTCGCCGGGTCCCAGCCGTTGGTGTAGGTGCCCGCCGCGACGTACACCCGCTTCGGGTCCCTGGCGTCGGTGGCCAGGCTGGCCACCCCGGTCAGGCCCCAGTCGTCCCAGCCCAGCGAGTCCAGCAGCGGGATCCACTGCTTGGTGGCCGGGTCCTGCCGGTACGCGCCGCCGATGTCGGTGCGGGCGTACACCAGGCCCTGCTGCCCCTGGTTGAACACGATGCCCGGGATGAACCCGCCACCGCCGATCTGCACGTTGTTCCAGCTGTACGGCTGGCTCCCGACGGCCGCCGCGCCCGTCGGCTCGGCGGCACCGGCGGTCGGCCGGGGCAGCACCGCGGTCGCCGCGCAGGCGGCGACGGCGGCGACGGCGGCCACCACCGCCGACACCGGCCGGCGTCCGCGCACCGGGGGCCGCGAGGCGGCCCGGCGCTCCGGGGGGACAGGGGTCATGGGGGCTCTCCTCGGTCACGGGGGCGGAGGACCAGAGAAGCCGCCCGGTCCGCCCGGCCGACAGCGGCCGGGTCCCGCACGGGGGCGAAACCGCAGGTCGGTGCCGCGCCCGCGGTGGAAGTTACATCGGCTCCAGGGCCGACCGACGCCCCGGGAACCGCCCCTGACGGAGCGGCGCGCACCTGCGGCGGGCCGCCTCCGACAGCCGTCCGGCAGCCGTCCGGCAGCCGTCCGGCAGCCGTTCGACGGCCTGTACGCGTCCCCGCCGCCCGGACGGCCGCCACCGGGCGGCGGACGGGGCCCGGTCAGCAGGACTGGCGCACCACCAGGTGGGTCGGCAGCACCACGGAGCGGCCCGGCGCCGCGTCCTGGAGCAGCTCCACCGCGCGGGCGCCCAGGTCCTCCACCGGCTGGCGGACGGTGGTCAGGCCGGGCCGGGAGGTCGCGGCGGCCGGGGAGTCGTCGAAGCCGACCACCGCGACGTCGTCCGGCACCCGCCGCCCGAGCCGGCGCAGCGCCCGCAGCGCGCCCACCGCCATCGCGTCCGAGGCGGCGAACACCGCGTCCACGTCCGGGTACTGGTCGAGCAGCCGGAGCATCGCGTGCTCGCCGGAGCGCGACCCGAAGTCGCCGTAGGCCACCGCGCAGCGGGCCGGGTCGCCCCGGTCGGCCAGCGCCCGCCGGTAGCCGGCCAGCCGGTCGGCGCCCGCGGCGGTGTCCGGCGGCCCGGCGATGGTGGCGATCCGCCGCCGCCCGGCCCGGTGCAGCAGGTGGACGGCGGCGCGGGCACCGCTCAGGTTGTCGGCGTCCACGTGCGCCAGGCGCTGCGACTGCGGCGGCCGGCCCAGCGACACCACCGGCACGCCCGCGGCCTGCACCAGCCCGGGCAGCGCCGGGTCGCCCCACCGCCCGACCAGCAGCACGCCGTCCACGTGCCCGCCGCACAGGTAGCGCACCAGCGACGGCCGGACCGGCCCGGGGCCCGCCGTCAGCACCACCAGCTCCCGGTCCGGGACGACGCGCTGCGCGCCCGCCAGCAGCCGCACCGGGAACGGGTCGGCGTGGAAGCGCAGCACGTCCGCGAACGCCACCACGGCGATCGCCCCGGTGTCCCGGGCCGCCGCGGCGGGCGCCCGGCGGCGGACGTAGCTCAACTCGCGGGCCGCGCGCTCGACGCGGGCGGCGACCTCGGCGGACACCGGCGCGGACCGGTTCAGCACCCGGGACGCGGTGGCGCTCGACACGCCCGCGCGGGCCGCGACCTGGGCCAGCGTCGGACCGGGGGACGCGCTCGGCGCCCCGTCCGGCCCGGAGATCGGGAACGGGACGGCGCGACCCGGCTGGCGGGCGGCGCCGATCGGCTGGGGGAGCGGGTGAACGGGCAACGCGGTCGCCCTTCCTGGCACGGGGTGGGGGAGCCCATGGCCACCCGCCCGGGGCCATCGGTGTCCGCACCGTAGGGTCCTGGTCGGTGGACCGTCAAGAGCTCCGACACGACCTTCTCCCCACCCCGCCGGAGCCGGGCCCCGCTCCCCACCGTCCGCCGCCCGAAACCTCCCTGACGCACCGTCGGAACATCCGGTCCCGGGGACCACCGCAGGCAGTCAGCGGGCCAGCAGCTCCCGGACGGCCGCCGTGATCTCGTCGGGGGACTCCTCGGCCATGAAGTGGCCCGCGCGGGTCAGGCGGTGGTCCAGGTCGGGGGCCCAGGCGCGCCAGACTCCGGCGGCGTCGTAGCCCAACCGCGCGCCCCAGTCCTGCTGGACGACGGTGACGGGCACGGCCAGCTGCGAACCGGCGTCCAGATCGGCCCGGTCGTGCAGCACGTCGATGCCCGCGGAGGCGCGGTAGTCCGCGACGATCGAGGGGACCGCGGCGGCGCTCGCGCGGAGGTACGCGGCGCGGACCCGCGGGGGCAGGGCGGCCGGATCGTTCGCCCAGGCGTCGAGGAAGGAGCCGAAGAACGCGTCCGCGCTGTTGGCGATCATCGTCTCCGGCAGGCCGGGCGGCTGGGCCATCAGGTACAGGTGGTAGCCGACCGCCGCCGACGTGCCGTGCAGGACGTCCCACATGTCGAGGGTCGGTACGACGTCGAGGATGCCCAGGTGGGTGACCGTCCCGGGGTGGTCCAGCCCGGCGCGGAAGGCGACCAGCGCGCCCCGGTCGTGCCCCACCAGCGCGAACCGCCGGTGGCCGAGCGCCGCCGCCAGCGCCACCACGTCGGCGGCCATCGTGCGCTTCGCGTACACCTCGGGACCGGTGGCCGCGGGCTTCCCGCTGGCGCCGTAGCCCCGCAGGTCGGGGCAGATCACCGTGTGCTCGGCGGCGAGCCGCCCGGCGACGTGCCGCCACATCAGGCGGGTCTGCGGGAAACCGTGCAGCAGCACCACCGGGCTGCCGCTGCCGCCGACCCACGCGGCCAGCTCCACCCCGTCCGCACCCGGCAGCCGGACGTCCTCGAAGCCCTCGAAGCCCTCTGAGCCCTCTGAGCTCTCGAAACCTGCGGGGTCTGCGGGGTCTGCTGCGGGGCCGGGCGTGCCGGGCGTGCCACCGGATGTCAGGGACGTCATGACAGGGACCTCTTCCTCGGACCGGGTTCCCCGGATCGGGAACCGACCGCACCAGCCTCGGCGACGCCGATCAGCAACCGATCAGCAAACGGATCGGCGGCCGGACCGGCGAACGCCCGCCCCCGCCGTCCGCGCGCCGCTCCGGGGCAGGATGGGGTCATGCGAATCGACGTGCTCGGTTCCGTCCGGGCCCGGCGCGCGGACGGGACCCCGGTGGGACTGGGCGGCCCCCGCCACCGCGAAGTGCTGGCCCGGTTGGTGGCCGCCGAGGGGCGGATGGTCCCCACCGACACCCTGGTCGACGCGCTGTGGGACGACCCGCCGCCCCGCGCCGTCGGCGCCCTGCGGACCTTCGTCGCCGCCCTGCGCCGGGCCCTCGAACCCGACCGGCCGCCCCGCACCCCGCCGCGCCTGCTGGTCACCGAGGGCCCCGGCTACGTCCTGCGCCTGCCCCGCGCGGACGTCGACGCCCACCGCTTCCAGGACGTCCTCGCCCGCGCCCGGCACGACCCCGCCGCCGCGCCCGAACTCACCGCCGCGCTCGCCGACTGGCGCGGCCCCGCCTACGCCGACCTGCCCGACCGGCCGTGGGCCCGGCGCGAGCGGACCAGGCTGGAGGAACTGCGGCTGGACGGGATCGAACTGCGTGCCCGCCTGCTCCTCGACGCGGCCCCGACCGCCCCGGACGCCGCCCCGGCGAGCGGGATCCCCGCCACCGCTCCCACCCCGGCCGCCCAACTCGCCGCCCTCGCCGCCGAACTGGGCGCCCACGTCGACGAGCACCCCTGGCGCGAACCGGCCTGGGCCCTGCTCGCCCGCGCCCTGCACCGGGCCGGCCGGCAGGCCGACGCGCTGGCCGCCCTGCGCCGCGCCCGCACCCTGCTCGGCGAACGGCTCGGCCTGGACCCGGGCGCGGAACTCCAGCGCCTGGAGGCCGACATCCTCACCGGCGCCGCCCCGTACGGGCAGCCGCCCGCCGCCTGGAGCGTGCCCGGCGGCCGGCTCGGCCCGCGCACCACCGTCGACCTCGCCCGCACCCTCTCGCTCGCGGGCGGCGACGCCCTGCTGCACGCCCGCCGCGACCGCCTCGCCGCGATCCACGCGGCCGAACGCACCGGCGACGCCGAACTGACCGCCCGGGTCATCGGCGCCTACGACGTCCCCGCGCTGTGGAGCCGCGCCGACGACGCCGAACAGTCCCGCGCCGTGGTCGAGGCCGCCGAACGGACCCTCGCCGCGCTCGGCCCGGCCGCCCCCGACGCGCCGGCCGCCCGGCTGCTGGCCACCGTCGCGGTCGAGAGCCGCAGCGCCGACCTGACGCCCGACCGGCTGCGCCGCGCCGGGCAGGCCGCCCGGCGGGCCGAGTCGCTGGCCCGCGCCCTCGGCGACCCCGCGCTGCTGGCGTTCGCCCTCAACGGGGTCTTCCTCCAGTCCTTCGGCCGCCCCGGCCTGGCCCCGGACCGGGACCGCACCGGCGCCGAGATCCTCGACCTGGCGACCCGGCACGACCTGCCGCACTTCGCCGTCCTCGGCCGACTCGTCCGCCTCCAGTCCGCCTCCGCGCTCGGCGACCTGGACGCCGCCGCCGCGCACGCCCGGGCCGCCGAACGGCTCGCCGCCGGCACCGAGGCGCCCCTGGTCGGCGTCCTCACCGGCTGGTTCCGGGCCCGGGCCGCGGCCGACCGCAGCACCCGCCCCGGCGGCCCGACCGCCGCCGAGGCCGCCGCCCGCTACCGGGACGCCGAAGCGGCCCTGCGCACCGCCGGGATGCCCGGCCTGCGGCGCGGCCTGCTCCCGCTCGCCCTGCTCGGCCTGCGCCTGCTGCACGACCGGCCCGCCCCCACCGACCCGCGCCTGGACTGGGGCCCGTACCTGCCCTGGGCGCGCCCGCTGCTGCTGCACGCCCGGGGCCGCCGGACGGAGGCCGCCGCCGCGCTCGCCGCCCTGCCCGACCCCCCGCCCGACCACCTCCAGGAAGCCCTGTGGTGCCTGACCGCCCGCGCCGCCGCCCTGCTCGGACAGCCCGCCCCCGCGACCCGGGCCGCCCGGGCCCTGCACGCCGCCCGCGCCGAACACGCCGGAGCCGCCAGCGGCCTGCTGACCCTGGGCCCGGTGGCCCGCTACCTGGCCGAGGCCCGGGCCTGCGCCGGGGAGAGCGGGGAGGCGTAACGGGGAGGCATGGGGAGAACGGGGCGGGCTCCGTCCGCGGTGGAGCCGTCGAACGCCGCGCACCGCCGACCACCCGCGCCGCGCCCGCGCCCGTGCCCGGGGTGACGCCGTCCCAGCCGCCCCCGCCCCGCAACTCACCCGTCCGGTCCGCCGAGGTCGCCGCCCGGCCGGGCCACCGGAAAAGTGGCGGAGAACGCCGACCGGAGAGGGGCTGCCGTGTACGGGCGACCGCAGCGGACCGATGGGGGCGAGGCCCTGCGCCGCACCGTCGAGCGGCTGCGCGAGGAGCAGCGCCGGGCCGCGCCCGCCGAGCCGTCCGGACCGCCGCCGGTCGTCCCGGACGCCGCGCTCGACCCGGAGCTGGCCCGCCCGCCGGACCGCGACCTGCACCACCTGCTGGACGCCCTCCCGCAGGCCGCGGTGCTGGCCGAGCCGGTGCTCGACGAGGCGGGCGAGGTCCGCGACCTCGCCGCGGTGATCGTCAACGAGGCCGTGCTCCGGCACCCGCACCACCCCGGCCAGGCGCACCGGCAGGCCGCCGAGGAGGGGCGCGGCGTCTCGCTGCGCGAGGCGTACCCGGGGCTGTGGAGCGCGGCGTTCGCGGACACCGTCGGCGAGGTGCTGCGCACCGGGCACGCGGCCCGCTCGGTGCCGGTGCGGCGGCGCTACCCGGTGTCCGACGGCGGCACCCGCACCCGCCGCGAGCACGTCACCGCGCACCGGCTGGGCCGGCGGCTGCTGCTGGTGTGGCCCGACGACCGGACCGAGGAGATCGCCCGCGCCGCGCAGCGGATCGCCCGGGTGGGCTGGGCCGAGTGGGACCTGCACGAGGACCGGCTGGACGTCTCGCCCGGCCTGGCCGTCCTGCTCGGCCTGCCCCCCGACACCGCCGCCCTCCCCCCGGGCCGGGCGCTGCGCCGGGTCACCGAGACCGCCCGCCCCGCCCTGTACCGCGAGCTCGACCGGCTGCTGGCCACCGGCGAGGACATCGACGTGCTGACCGAGCTGTACGGGTCCGGCCGGCCGCGCCGGGTCCGGCTGGTGGCCGAGGCGGTGCGCGAGGACGGCGGGCCGATCGAGGGCGTGCGGGTGGTGCTCCAGGACGTCACCGAACTGTGGGAGAGCCGGCGGCGGCTGCGCGAGCAGCAGGAGGAGACCGAGCGCCAGGCCCGCCGCGCCGACACCGAGCACTACGTGGTGCAGCGCCTCCAGGAGGCGCTGCAACCGCGCTCCGCGGCCCTGGCCGGGATCGGCGTCAGCACCGCGGCGGCCTACCGCCCGGCCGAAGGCGGGGTCGGCGGCGACTGGTTCAAGGTCCGCCAACTCCCGGACGGACAGCTGCTGTTGGCGGTCGGCGACGCGCGCGGGCACGGCCTGGACGCGGTCGCCCTGATGTCGATGCTGCGGCACGCGCTGGCCGGACTGGCCTTCACCGGCGCGCTGGTCGAGTCCCTGGGCGGCTGGCTCAACCGGATCGCCTGCGACGAGGGCGACGAGGCCACCGCCACCGCGATCGTCTCCCGCTACTACCCCCACCGGCGCCTGCTGCGCTGGATCTGCGCCGGCCACCCGCCGCCGGTCCTGCTGCGCGACGGCCGGGCCGCCCCGATGACCCCCGAGACCGGCCCGCCGCTGGGCGTGCTGCCCGACGTCTCCTACCGGGCGGTGGAGACCCGCGTCCGCCCCGGTGACACCGTCCTGCTGTACACCGACGGCCTGATCGAGCGCCGCGACCAGGACATCGACGCCCGCCTCGCCGCGCTCTGCGCGGCCGTCCACCGGCACGCCACCGAGGACTGCGCGACCGGACCGGACCTCCAGGAACTGGTGGACGCCGTGGTGCGCGACATGTCCGGCCCGCTGTCGGAGGACGACGCGACGCTGCTGGCCTTCCGCTTCGACCGCTGAGCCGCTGAGCCGCTGAGCCGCGGGGATGGTGAAGGCCCAGCGGCCGGGACCGGTGGGCGCGGGGTCAGTCGTGCGGTACCACCGCGACCGGGGCCTGCGCGTGGTGGATCACCGCGTGGGCCACCGAGCCGAGCTTGCTGCCCAGGCCCAGGGTGCGCCGGCGGCGGCCGACCACCACCAGGTCCGACTGCTCGGACGCCTCGACCAGGGCCGCCGCGCCGCCACCGGTGCGGACGTCCTCCAGCACCAGCGTGCGCGGGTACTTCCCCCGCCACGGGGCGACCGCCTCGGCGACCATGCCGACCGCCAGCGCGCCCAGCTCCTGCTGCTCGGTCTCGACCGGGATCCACCCGGCGTACCCGTAGGCCGGCGGCAGCTCCCAGCCGTGCACCACCCGTACCCGGGCGTCGCGCAGCCGGGCCGCCTCGAAGGCGAACTCCAGGACGGCGTCGTTCGGTTCGAGCGCGTCCAGGCCGACGGTCACCTCCGGCTCGTGCCGCTCGGGCTCCGGCCGGCCCTCGCGGACCAGCACCACCGGCGCCGCCGAGCGGCCCGCCACGCCCAGGCTGACCGAGCCGACCAGCAGCCCGCGGAAGCCGCCCAGCCCGCGGGTGCCGATCACCAGCAGCTCCCCCTGCCCGGCGGCGGCGGTCAGCCCGTCGACCGCGGCGTCCGGCACCAGCTCGCCGGAGACCTCCAGGCCCGGGTACGCGGCGGTCAGCTCCCGGGCGACGTCGTCCAGCATCGCCCGCCCGCCGCCCGCCAGGTCCTCGGCCCCGACCCGGTCGTCGGACGTGCGGCCCGGGTGCGGCCAGGCGTGCAGCAGCCGCAGCGGCGCACCCCGGCGGCCGGCTTCCCGGGCGGCCCAGTGCGCGGCGGCGCGGCTGCGGACGGACGCATCGACTGCGGCGAGAACGGGACGAGTCATGGCAGTGCCTTCCCTGGACGGATCCCCGTGGGCCCCATCGCCCGGCGCCGGGGTCGTGGCCCACTCTGCTCCGGCCCGTCCGGGCCCGCCAGGGCCGGCGGGCCCGGCCGCCCGGGGCCGTTGGTCCCGCGCCCGCCCCCGCGTCCCCGCACCCGGGTGCCCGGGCACCCCGGCGGCGAAGAGGGGTCCAAGGCCCCTGCCGGGCCGGGCCCGGGTCGCGGACCATGGGGGTACCGGCCGGACGCCGTACGCAGTACCAGGCGCCGGGAGCAACCCGTCCCGTCCCGCGCACCGGCCCGGACCCACGATCCACGGGAGGTGACCGGAGTGACCACCGACCACGCGGCTCCGACCGCGCTCGCCCGCCGCTTCGCCGACCGCCTCGCCGACCTCGGGCTCACCGAGGCGCAGGCAGCCGCACGGGCCGGCATGTCGACGGCGTACCTGCACCGCGTCCTGGAACTCGGACCCGACTTCGACCCGCTCGCGCTGCTCCGGCTGGCCGCCGTCCTCGGCCTGGAGTACGAGGAGCTGGTGGCCGGCCGACCCGCCGAACGGGTGCGCCGTCCGGCCGGCCCCGCGCTGGTCGGACCGCCCGTCCTGGGCGCACTCGACGTCGCCGAGTGCTGGCGGCGCCTGGGCGCCAACGGCCTGGGCCGGATCGCCCGCACCGGCCCGGACGGCCCCGTGGTGCGCCCCGTCGGCTACCTGGTGCACGGCCGCACCGTCCTCTACCGCACCGCCGAGCACGGCCCGCTGGCCCCCGGGGCGGGCGGCGACGCCGCGTTCGAGGTGGACCGCGCCGACGGTGACCTGCGCGAGGGCTGGAGCGTGCTGATGGTCGGCCCGCTCGAGTACGTCACCGAACCGGCCCTGCTCGCCGAACTGCCCCGGCCCGCCGGACACGGCCGCTGGGTGCGGCTGACCCCGACCACCGTCACCGGGCGGAGCATCCGGACGGCCGACGGCCCCGGGAGCTGAGCCCACGGACGCGGGGGGCGGACCGGCGGCGGACCGGCCCGGGCGGTGGCGCTGGGGACGGCCACCGCCCGGACCGGCTACCCGCCTGTGCGGGCGGAGAGGAGTCCGTCCCGGCACGATCGCGCCCCGGCACCGGATCGACGCCCCCGCCACATCGGGAGGAATCCGGCACCCCGTGGAGCGCGGGGTTCCCCTGAACACCGCCTACCGTAGCCCCGGCCCGGCACGACGACTCGGCACCGCGTCGACACCCGCTCGGCACCGCGTCCACCCCGGCCCGGAGCCGCGCCCGCCGCGCCCGGGTCGCCGCCGGCCGGGGGGTTGGTTGCGGAGATCCCCCCGGGACGAGATATCTTGACGTCAAGACGTTCAGACGTGGAAGCTGGAGCTACGGTGACTGACTCGACCATCATCTACACCCACACGGACGAGGCCCCCGCCCTCGCCACGTACTCGTTCCTGCCGGTCGTCCAGGCGTACGCCGCCACCGCCGGTGTGAGCGTGGAGACCCGCGACATCTCGCTGGCCGGTCGGATCATCGCCGTCTTCCCGGAGTACCTCCAGGAGGACCAGCGCATCGCGGACGCCCTCACCGAGCTGGGCGAGCTGGCCAAGACCCCCGGCGCCAACATCATCAAGCTGCCGAACATCTCGGCCTCCATCCCGCAGCTCAAGGCCGCCGTCGCCGAGCTCCAGGCCCAGGGCTACGCGCTGCCCGACTACCCGGACGAGCCGAAGACCGACGAGGAGCGCGACATCCGCGCCCGCTACGACAAGGTCAAGGGCTCCGCCGTCAACCCGGTGCTGCGCGAGGGCAACTCCGACCGCCGCGCCCCGCTGTCGGTCAAGAACTACGCCAAGACCCACCCGCACCGGATGGGCGCCTGGTCGGCCGAGTCGAAGACCAACGTCGCCACCATGGGCGTCGACGACTTCCGCTCCACCGAGAAGTCCACCGTGATCGCCGCCGACGGCGCGCTGCGCATCGAGCTGGTCGCCGAGGACGGCACCGTCACCGTGCTGCGCGAGAAGGTCCCGGTGCTGGCCGGCGAGGTGGTCGACGCCTCCGTGATGCGGGCCGCCGCGCTCAACGAGTTCCTGGCCGCGCAGGTCGCCCGGGCCAAGGCCGAGGGCGTGCTGTTCTCGGTGCACCTCAAGGCCACCATGATGAAGGTCTCCGACCCGATCCTGTTCGGCCACGTGGTGCGCGCCTTCTTCCCGAAGACCTTCGCCGCGTTCGGCGCCGACCTGGCCGCCGCGGGCCTCAACCCGAACAACGGCCTCGGCGGCATCCTGGCCGGCCTGGACAAGCTCCCCAACGGCGCCGAGATCAAGGCCTCCTTCGACGCCGAGATCGCCGACGGCCCGGCCCTGGCCATGGTCGACTCCGACAAGGGCATCACCAACCTGCACGTCCCCAGCGACGTCATCGTGGACGCCTCGATGCCGGCCATGATCCGCACCTCCGGCCACATGTGGGGCCCGGACGGCAAGGAGGCCGACACCCTGGCCGTCCTGCCCGACAGCTCCTACGCGGGCGTCTACCAGGCCGTCATCGAGGACTGCCGCGCCCACGGCGCCCTCGACCCGGCCACCATCGGCTCCGTCCCGAACGTCGGCCTGATGGCCCAGGCCGCCGAGGAGTACGGCAGCCACGACAAGACCTTCGAGATCGGCGCCGCCGGCACCGTCCGCCTGGTCGACGCGGACGGCGAGACCGTCCTGGAGCAGGCCGTCCGGCCCGGCGACGTCTTCCGCGCCTGCCAGACCAAGGACCTGCCGATCCAGGACTGGGTCAAGCTGGCCGTCACCCGCGCCCGCGCCACCGGCGACCCGGCCGTGTTCTGGCTGGACGAGGACCGCGCCCACGACGCCGTGCTGATCGAGAAGGTCAAGGCGTACCTGCCCGAGCACGACACCGAGGGCCTGGACATCCGGATCCTCACCCCGGTCGAGGCCACCAAGCTCTCGCTGGAGCGCATCCGCCGCGGCGAGAACACCATCTCGGTCACCGGCAACGTGCTGCGCGACTACCTGACCGACCTGTTCCCGATCCTGGAGCTGGGCACCAGCGCCAAGATGCTGTCGGTCGTCCCGCTGATGGCGGGCGGCGGCCTGTTCGAGACCGGCGCCGGCGGCTCCGCCCCGAAGCACGTCCAGCAGCTGGTCAAGGAGAACTACCTGCGCTGGGACTCGCTCGGCGAGTTCTTCGCGCTGGCCGCCTCCTTCGAGCACCTGGCCGGCACCACCGGCAACGCCGGCGCCAAGGTCCTCGCCGACACCCTGGACCGCGCCACCGGCACCTTCCTCAACGAGGACAAGTCGCCCTCGCGCCGCCTCGGCGGCATCGACAACCGCGGCAGCCACTTCTACCTGGCCCTGTACTGGGCCCAGGAGCTGGCCGCCCAGACCGAGGACGCCGCGCTGGCCGCCGCGTTCGCCCCGCTCGCCGCGACCCTGGCCGAGCAGGAGCAGGCCATCGTCGACGAGCTGATCGCCGTCCAGGGCCAGCCCGCCGAGCTCGGCGGCTACTACCAGCCCGACCCGGCCAAGGCCGCCGCCGTGATGCGCCCGTCGAAGACCCTCAACGACGCGCTCGCCACCCTGGCCTGACGCTCCGTCGGACCGTCCGGACGCCGTCGCGCACCGCCCTCCGGGGCGGGGCGCGGCGGCGTTCCGCGCTCCCCGGGCATACCGGGCACTACAGTGCCCGGTATGCCCACCCCGCCATTCATCCTGGACCTGCGCGAACACGTCGGCCACGGCCCGCTCTGGCTCTCCGGCATCACCGCGGTGGTGGTCGAGGACGGCCGCATCCTGCTCAACCGACGTTCCGACAACGGCCGTTGGGCCCTGCTTCACGGCATCGTCGAACCCGGCGAGCAGCCCGCCGACACCGTGGTCCGCGAGGTGCGGGAGGAGACCGGCGTCACCGTCCGCCCCGAGCGGATCACCAGCGTCCTCACCCTGCCCGCCTTCGCCTGCGCCAACGGCGACCGCGTCCAGTACCTGGACCTCGCCTTCCGCTGCCGCCCGCTGTCCGGCGAGGCCACCGTCAACGACGACGAGTCCCTCGCGGTCGCCTGGTTCCCGCTCGACGCCCTCCCCCCGCTGGCCCCCAACGACGCCCTCCTCCTGGAGAAGGCCCTCGCCGACCACCCCGCCCCCTGGTTCGCCCTGGGCTGACCGCGCCGACTCCGTGGCCGCGCACGGCCGGCGGGGAGGGTCAGTGCGGGTGGCGGACGCCGAACCACTGCTCGGCGCCGTACTCGTGGAAGCGTTCGACCTCGGTGAAGCCGAGGCGTTCGGCGACCCGCAGCGAGGCGGTGTTGGCCGTCCGGGTGGTGAGCGCGACGGGGGTGCCGGGGGCGGCGGCGGCCAGCCAGGCGAGGGCGGCGGCGCAGGCTTCGGTGGCGTAGCCGCGACCCCAGGCGGACGGCAGGAACAGGTAGCCGAGTTCGCGCGCGCCCGGTGCGGGGGTCGGGCGGCCCGGGCGGTCGGGGCCGTACGGGTCGAGGGTGACCAGGCCGACCATCGCCCCGTCCAGGTCGACCACCAGCAGGCCGGGGCGGCCCCGGGGGACGTCGGGCAGGGTGCGTTCGAACTCCTCGCGCGGGCGGGCGCCGCCGATGTGGGCGCCGACCTCGGGGGAGGTGAACAGCTCGACGATCGCGGGCCGGTCGCCGGGCAGCGGCTCGCGCAGCAGCAGGCGGGCGGTCCGGATCGGGGCGGGCGGCCAGGGCAGCGCCGGGGCTTCGGTCACGCCCGCCAACGTACCGTGCCCGGCCGATGCCCGGCCGATGCCCGGTCAGGGGGCGGCCGGGCCGTGGTGCGGGCGGTGCCGACGGGTCGTCAGGTGACGTCCAGGTCGCGGCGCCAGGCGACCTCGGCGGCCAGCGAGCCGTCCGCGAGGTACCGGCGGACCTGCGGGGCGCCGGCGAGGGCGGCGGCGGCCTCCGGGACGGGCACCTCGTGGAAGCCCATGTGCTGCCAGAAGGAGCCCGCGTCGGTGGAGAACAGGTAGACCCGGCGGATGCCGCCGGCGGTGGCCTCGGCGAGGACGTCCTCGACCAGGCGGCGGCCGGCCCCGTGGCCGCGCCGGTCCGGGCGGACGGCGACGCTGCGCAACAGGGCGGCCGGCCGGGCGAGTTCCAGGGCGGCGCTGGCGATCGGCCCGTTGGCGTCGCGGGTGGTCCACAGCAGGGTGTCGGGGTCGTCCAGGCCGTGCGGGTCGAGTCCCTGGGCGTGCAGGAACGCGGTGATGTCGGGGGCGGTGGTCACCGAGCGGGGTCCTTCCGGTGCGTGCAGTGGCCGGGGCGGCGGTGGGAACGGTACCCGAGTGCTGTTACGCAGAGTGACGCGCCGCCGTGTCGGACGCGTGAACCCTGCGCGCCGAACTTGTTCGTCACGAACACGTTCGTTACGCTCGAAGGGCAGCCACCGGACGAACCCGAGGAGCCCGCCGTGACCACCACCGCCCACCACGCCGCCGGCCACACCCCCCACCACCCCCTCGCCGTCCTGGGCGGCGGCCTCGGCGGCCTCACCCTGGCCCGGGTCCTGCACGTGCACGGCATCCCCGCCGCCGTCTTCGACCTCGAACCCGACGCCACCGCCCGCACCCAGGGCGGCATGCTCGACATCCACCACGACTCCGGCCAGCCCGCGCTGGAGGCCGCCGGGCTGCACGAGGACTTCCGGCGGATCGTCCACCCCGGCGGCCAGGCCCTGCGCCTGCTCGGCCCCGACGCCACCGTCCACCTCGCCGAGGAGGACGACGGCACCGGCGGCCGCCCCGAGGTCGACCGCGGCGACCTGCGCGACCTGCTGCTCTCCGCGCTGCCCGCCGGTGCCATGCACTGGGGCCGCAAGGCGGTGGACGTCCGGGCGCTCGGCGACGGCCGCCACCGGGTCGGGTTCGCCGACGGCAGCGCGATCACCACCGACCTGCTGGTCGGCGCGGACGGCGCCTGGTCCAAGGTCCGCCCGCTGCTCTCCGACGCCCGGCCCGCCTACACCGGCGTCTCCTTCGTCGAGGCCGACCTGCACGACGCCGCCCGCCGCCACCCCGGCGCCGCCGCCCTGGTCGGCGGCGGGATGTTCATGGCCCTCGGCGGCGGGCGCGGCTTCCTCGGCCACCTGGAGTCCGACGGCAGCATCCACGTCTACGCCGCCGTCCGCGCCGACGAGAGCTGGCCGCCCGCCGCCGGGCCGGCCGCGCTCCGCGAGGCCGCGCTCGCCGCCTTCGACGGCTGGAGCGAGCGGCTGCGCGCCCTGCTCGCCGACGCCGACGGGGAGTTGACGCTGCGCCGGATCCACGCGCTGCCGGTCGGCCACCGCTGGGAGCGGCGCCCCGGCGTCACCCTGCTCGGCGACGCCGCGCACCTGATGTCCCCGTTCGCGGGCGAGGGCGCCAACCTCGCCATGCAGGACGGCGCCGAGCTCGGCCTCGCCCTGGCCGCCCGCCCCGGCAACCTGGAGGCCGCCCTCGACGCCTACGAGCAGGCCATGTTCGCCCGTGCCGAAGCCTCCGCCGCCGAGTCCGCCGCCGGCCTGGAGCTGATGTTCGGTCCCGACCCGGTCGCCGGACTGCTCGCCGTCTTCGCGGGGGCCGACGAGGAGTGAACGCCGACCGGGTCGCGGTGGACGCGGAGTCACTGGAAGCCTTCAGAAGGTAAACGTTGTAGCGGAGTTCGAAGCCGAACGCGTCCAACTTCTTGTCGAGCGCGGGGCTGATCGCCATGCTGCATACATGACATCCCTGAGTGCACGGCCGATGCGCCGCGCGTGGAAGAGAGCGCTCTCATTGCTGCCCGTCGTCGCGCTCACGGTGGCCGCCACCGTCACCGCGACGACGGACACCGCCGTCGCGGCCCCCGCGCCGCCGTCCGGTTTCTCGCTCACCTGGAGCGACGACTTCAACGGCGCGTCCGGGACGGGCATCGACCAGAGCCTGTGGAAGTACGACACCGGGCCGGGCAGCAACTTCGGCACCGGCGAGATCGAGACCATGACCAGCAGCACCTCCAACGTCTACTACGACGGCCAGGGCCACCTGGTGCTCCAGGCGCTGCACTCCGGCTCCGACCCGCGCGCCGGCTGGACCTCCGGCCGGGTGGAGACCCAGTCGGCGTCCTTCGGCGCCCCGGCGGGCGGGGTGGTGCGGATGGAGTCCGTCCTCCAGCAGCCCAACGTCAACACCTCCAACGGCGCGGGCTACTGGCCGGCGTTCTGGATGCTCGGCGCGCCGCTGCGCGACGGGGTGACCTGGCCGAAGTCCGGCGAGATCGACATCATGGAGGACATCAACGGCCGCAGCTCCGTCTTCAGCACGATCCACTGCGGGGTGAACCCGGGCGGCCCGTGCAACGAGTCCACCGGCATCGGCTCGGGCGAGCGCGCCTGTCCGGGCTGCCAGACCGGCTTCCACGACTACGCGGTGGAGATCGACCGCTCGGTCTCGCCCGAGCAGATCCGGTTCTACCTCGACGGCGGCAACTTCTACACCGTCAACGCCAACCAGGTGGACGCGACGACCTGGGCCAACGCCGTCGACCACCCGTTCTTCATCATCTACGACCTGGCGATCGGCGGCGGCTTCCCGGACGCCTTCGGCGGCGGCCCGAACGCGGCCACCGTCTCGGGCGGCAAGCTGATCATCGACTCGGTCGCCGTCTACAACAAGGGCCCGGGCTCCGGGGGCGGTGGCGGCACGGTCTCCGGCCAGGCCATCACCGGCCCCGGCGGCAAGTGCGTGGACGTGGCGGGCGACGACAACGGCGGCGACGGCACGGCGGTGCAGCTCTGGGACTGCCAGTCCGGGGCCAAGGACCAGCACTGGACCTGGAGCGGCCAGACCCTCCAGACCCTCGGCAAGTGCCTGGACATCGCCGGGGGCAGCAGCGCCGCCGGAACGAAGCTCCAACTCGCCACCTGCAACACCAGCGGATACCAGAACTGGGTGCGGCAGAGCGACGGTTCGCTGCGCAACCCGACCAGCGGCCGGTGCATCGACTCGCCGTCGGGGGCCACCGCCAACGGCACCCGGCTCCAGATCTGGGACTGCAACGGCTCCGGCGCCCAGAAGTTCGCCATCGGCGCGCCGATCTACGGCCCCGGCGGCAAGTGCGCGGACGTGGCCGGTGACGACAACGGCGGCGACGGCACGGCGGTGCAGCTCTGGGACTGCCAGTCGGGCGCCAAGGACCAGAAGTGGACCTGGAGCGGCCAGACCCTCCAGACCCTCGGCAAGTGCCTGGACATCGCGGGCGGCAGCAGCGCGGCCGGGACGAAGCTCCAGCTCGCCACCTGCAACGGCGGCGGCTACCAGAACTGGGTGGCCAACGGCGACGGTTCGCTGTCGAACCCGACCAGCGGACGGTGCGTCGACTCCCCGTCGGGGGCCACCGCCAACGGCACCCGGCTGCAGATCTGGGACTGCAACGGCTCCGGCGCCCAGAAGTTCGCCCTGGCCTGACCGTCGGCGTCAGCGTCAGCGCGAGCGGTAGGCGCAGCGGGTGCGGCGGCGCGGAGGTCGTGCCGCCGCACCCGGTGCGGGGCGGTGCGGGGCGGTGCGGGCGGGGGCTGCTGGGCGGCCTGCTCTGAGAGCGCTTCCAAGGCCGTGTCGACCGCCCCGGCCCCCCGGCGCCGATCATCTATGTTGGTGGTCATGGACGACAGCCCCGCCCCCGCCCCGCGCAGCCGCCGGGAGCGGCCCGCCAAGCCCGCGCTCACCCGGGCCGGCATCGTGGCGGCGGCCGTCCGCCTGATGGAGGCCGAGGGGCTCCAGCGGGTCACCATGCGGCGCCTGGCCCAGGAACTCGACACCGGACCGGCCTCGCTGTACGTCTACGTGGCCAACACGGCCGAACTGCACGCCGCGATCCTGGAGCACCACCTCGGACGGGTCGACCTGGGCGCAGCCGCCGGCGCGGGGGCCGCCGACCCGGGCACCGCCGGAGACCCGGGCCGGGACTGGCGCGGGCGGCTCGCCGCGGTGCTGGAGTCCTACACCGCCGTGCTGCTCGAACACCCGGCGCTGGCCCACTCCGCGCTGCTCGCCCGGCCCGCCGGGCCGCACTACCTGGCCCTGGTGGAGACCCTGCTGGCCCTGCTGGAGGAGGGCGGCGTCCCCGCCGGGCAGGCCGCCTGGGGCGTCGACACCCTGCTCCAGGTGGCCACCGCCACCGCCGCCGAGCACTCCGCCCGCACCGGCGCGGCGGCCGAGGCCGAGCACGGCGCGATGGTCCGCGCCCTGCGCGAGGCCGACCCGTCCCGCTACCCGAAGGTGGCCGCGACCGCCGGGGAGCTGGTCTCCGGCCGCCCCGCCGAACGGCTCGCCTGGACGTTCCGGATGCTGATCAACGGGGTGGCCGCCACGCCGCGCTGACGCCCCGTGCCCCACCGGGACGGGTGACGGGCGGTCAGGCCGGGCCGAGGACGATCCGTTCGGTGACCCGGTCGGGGTGGGGCGGGGCGCCGTCCGGGGCGGCCGGGTGCAGGTGGCCGGCCCGGTCGAGGGTGAACAGCAGGTCGTGGCCGGGCGGCAGCTCGCCGTCGGCGGGGCGGCGCAGGATGCGGGCTCCGGCGGCGTGCCGGCGGGCCAGCTCGGGGCCGGTCAGGGCGGCCGGGAGGACCGTCGCGGCGGGCGGGCCGCCGACCGCGCCGGGGCCGGGCGCGGCGGCGGGCAGCCGGAACACCGGCAGTTCGGACACCTCGTGCAGGACGGCCGCCGCCAGCGCGTTGAACCCGTCCTCGGCGGTCAGCAGGTACACCGCGGTGACGCCCTCCCGCTCGGCGCCCTCGCCGCTCGCGACGGCCAGCAGTTCGCCGTCGGCGAGTTCGAGCCCGGCGGCCGAGATCCGGGCCCGCTGCTCGTCCCGCCCGGCCCACAGCAGCACGTCCAGCCCGGCCGAGCGGAGCACGGCGGCCAGCTCGACCGTCCACGGCTCGCCGCCCACCAGCAGCGGGCGGGAGCGGGCCGGGCGGGTCACCCGCAGCAGCCGGGCCACCGGGACGGCGCTCAGGCCGTACAGCGTGACGGTGAACACGATCACCAGGAAGGTGGCCGGGAGGATCTTCTCCGCGCCGCCGACGCCCGCCGCGGCCAGGCTGGTGGAGAAGGTCGCGGCGGTGGAGGCGGCGACGATGCCGCGCGGCGCCATCCAGCCCAGGAACGCCCGTTCGCCCTCCGCCAGGTCCGTCCCGGCGGTGGACAGCGCCGCGACGACCGGCCGCACCACGACCGCCAGCACCGCGACCAGCCCGAGCACGGGCAGCAGCACCGGGCGCACCGACGACCAGGTGACGGTCGAGGAGATCGACACGAACAGCACGCCGACGATCAGCGGGACCAGCGTCTCCAGGAAGATCCGCCGGGCGGGCGGGTCGAAGGCCGGGACGGTGGCGACCACCACGCCCAGCACGATCGCGGCGATCAGCCCGGTGTCGTCGCGCAGCGCGTCACAGACCGCGGCCACGCCGACCACCACCGCCAACTGGGCGCTGGTGCCCAGGACTTCGTTCAGCCGCGCCCGCACCAGCAGCAGCCACAGCAGGGCCGCGCCGAGCAGCCCGCCGAGCAGGCCCAGGCCGACGCTGGCCGCGAACTCCAGCAGCCCGGCGCCCAGCCTCCGGTGCTGCTCGCTCACCAGCGCGTGGAAGACCAGCGCGCCGAGGATGCCGCCGACCGCGTCGATCAGCGAGCCCTCCCACAGCAGCACGCGCCGCACCCGCTCGGTGGGGCGGACGAAGTCCAGCAGCGGCCCGACCACGGTCGGCCCGGAGACCACCAGGATCGCGCCGAGCATCGCCGCCGCCTTCCCCGAGACGCCCAGCAGCGGGGCGGCCGCGAACGCGGCGGCCGGGGCGGTCAGCAGGGTGCCGACCCACACCAGCCGCACCACCGTGTGCCGGGCGTGGCCGGTCAGTTCGCGCAGGTCCAGGCCGAGCCCGGCGTCGTACAGGATGACCGCGACGGCGAGCGAGACCAGCGGCGAGAAGGCCGGACCGAGCAGCCGGTCGGGGTGCACGTCGTCGGTGAGCGCGCCCGCCGCGAAGCCCACCGGCAGCAGCACGATGATCGCCGGGACGCGCAGCCGGGCGGCCAGCAGCTGGGAGGCGACGGCGAGTACCAAGGTCAGCCCGGACCCGATCAGGATCTGCTCAGAGGTCATCCGCCCATCCCAAGCCGCCGACCACCGCGCCGCGCCGCCACGCGCCCGGCGGGTCACCCGTCCGGCCCAGCCCGGCCCGCGCCGCCGCTCCCGCACCACCGTTCTCGCACGGTCCGGTCCGGTTCGGGCGGTCCGGACCGGACGGATGTCGGAGGCTCCCGGGAAGATCGCGGCCATGGAACTCCGCACCGTCCTCGCCGGACTCGACGCCCACCCCTGGGCCGCCGTCGACCACGCCTACGGCCCGGCCGAGGACCTGCCCGGGCTGCTGCGGGCCCTCGCCGAGGACGGCGCGGACGCCGAGGAGGCGCTGGACGAGCTGTACGGCTCGATCGCGCACCAGGGCACCGTGTACGCGGCCAGCGCCGACGCCGCCCCGTACCTCGCCCGGATCGCCGCCTCCGGCCGACGCAGCCTCGACGCGCTCCGGCTGCTCGGCTGCCTCGCCGAGAGCGAGGACGAGTGCGAGGTCGCGCCGGGTGCCGTCCGGGCCGCCGTCGCCGCCCAACTGCCGCTGCTCCTCCCGCTGCTGGCCGATCAGGACGCCGCGGTCCGGCAGGCGGCCGGCTGGACGGTCGGCCACACCCGGGACGCCGGCCCCGCGCTGCCCGCCGTCCGGGCCCGGCTGGCCGTCGAGACCGAGCCCGTCGTCCGGGCCGAACTCCTCACCTCGTACGGCCGGTTGGACCGGGCGGGCGCCGCCGCCGAGGCCCGCGCGCTGCTCGGCCCGGAGACGCCCGCGCCGCTGCGCCTGGCCGCCGTGTTCGCCGCACTGGACGCCGGGGAACCGTGGCGCGCCGCGCACCACGACGCCGTCCTCGGCCTGCTGCCCGCAGCCGGGACGGCCGGGACCGGCCACACGTACGAGCACAGGGAGCCGCTGCGCGCGATCGTCGGGGCGCTGCTGGAACGGGACACCGAGGCCGACCGCGAGAGCGCCCTCGCCCTGCTCGACGCCGCCCTGCGCGACGAGCGCCCCGAGGCGCGGGCCGAGGCCCTGTGGGCGGCCGACCGCGCCTGCGCCCGCTCCCGCAGCGCCCCGCGACGGCTGATCCCCGCGATCGTCCCGCTCGCCGCCGACGCGACGGCCGCCCGCCTGCTCGGCAAGCTCGGCCCGGCCGCCGCCGAGGCCGCCCCGGTCCTCGCCGCACTCGCCGCGCGGCCGGGTCCGGGTGGCGGGGCGGACGACGAGTCGGACGACGAGGCGGCCGACCAGGCGCTCGCCGCGCTCGTCCTGGTGGCCCCGCAGACCGCCGCCCCGCTGCTGGCCCGGGCGCTCGGTCGGCGCCCGCGCGCCCTCCAGTGCGCCGCCGGGTCCCACGCCCCGGCCGACACACCCTTCCCGTTCAACCCCGAACTGTTCGCCGCGGTCCGCGCCCGCCTGGCCGCCAGGACGCCGGAGCGTCCCGAGCCCTGCGGCTGCCCGCCGACCGGCGACCAGGGCGACACCGCCGGGCTGGTCCGCCTGCTGCGGCAGTGGGGCCCGCAGGCCGTCGAGGCGCTGCCCGAACTGTGCGCCGCCCTGCCGCGGTTCCCGCACGCCGCCACCGCGATCACCGCCGTCACTGCGGGCGTTGTGGGTGCCGCTGCGGCTGCGGACGCTGCCGCCGGGGGTGTCGTGGAGGCTGCCGTCGGCGCGGGCACCGCCGTCGCCGCGATCGCCGCCGGGCCGCAGTGGCGCGAGCAGGCCGCGAACGTCCTGCGGGCCGGGGCCGGGAAGCTGCTCGGGGCGCAGGCGCTGCACGTGCTGACCGGTGAGACCGGGCCGCTGTTCACCGCGGTCGGGGCGGCGCTCGTCGGTGGGCCGCGCGGCGTCGCGGAGGGTGCCCGCGCCGCGGCCGCCCTCGGGTCGGCGGCCGGACCCCTCGTCCCGGCGCTGCGGGCGGCGCTCGGCCGCGCCGTCGACCGCGACACCGCACGCGACACCGCGCCGGAGGTCGACGCCGACCTCGCGCTCGCGCTCGCGCTGTGGCGGATCACCGGGGAGGCGGCCGAGGCCGTCCCGGTGCTGGACGCGGTGTTCGACCGCTGCGAAGACCGGCGGTGGTTCCACTGGACGGCCGCCCGGGCCGCCCGCGAGATCGCCGTGCTCGGCCCGGCCGGGCGCCCGCTGACCGCCCGGCTGCACGCCCTCCTCGACCACCCGGCCCAGGCGCCCTCGGCCGTGCTCGGGCTGCTCGCCGTCGCCGACCCGGCCGACCTCGACCGCGCCCGGCTCGCCGAGGCGGCGCTGCGCTCGGCCGAGACCGGTGCCGACCTCGACACCGCCTGCGACGCGCTGCGGGCCCTGGGCCCCGCCGTCCTGACGCCGCGGCAGCGCGACCGGCTGGCCGCCCTCGCCACCGGCGACCGCCGCCTGGCCGTCTTCGGGGCCGAGGACGCGGTGGTCCGCGAGGACGAACAGCTGCGCACCGTGCTGGCGTCCCTCCTCGACCGGGTCGGCTGAGGCCCGGGTCGGCTGAGGCCCGAGTCGGCTGAGGACCGGCCCGGCCGGGGCCCCGCCCGTGCGGGGAAGCGGCCCGGCGGGCCGGTCAGGCGGTGGGCCGGAGGGCGTCCGCCACGAGGTCGAGGAGCGGGCCGGTCAGCTCGGGGTCGTTACCGGCCGTCGTGGAGAGGAAGACGCCCAGGAGCATCATCGTGACCGTCTCGGCCGGCACGTCGTCCCGCAGCGCACCGGCCTCCGCACCGGCGTCGAGGATCGACGCGATCGCCGCGGTGATCCGCTCCCGGGTGGCCGGGGTCGCGATCGCGCCGGAGGCCCAACCGGCCCGCAGGGTCTCGGAGATGCCGCGCTTGGCCGCGAAGAACGCGGCGTAGCGGTCCATCCAGGCGCGCAGCGCCGCGTCGGGCGGGAGCTGGGCGAGCAGCGCGGGTGCGCTGGTGACCACGGCGTCCAGCTCGGTCGCGTAGATGGCCTCGACGAGCGCTTCGCGGGTGGGGAAGTGGCGGTAGAGCGTGCCGATGCCGACACCTGCCTCGCGGGCGATGGCGTCGAGGGTGGCCTTGCCGCCGGTCGCGGCGAAGGCGTCCCGGGCGACGGCGAGCAGCCGCTCGCGGTTGCGCTGCGCGTCGGCCCGGGGCGGACGCCCGGCCGCGGGGGAGTCAGACCCGGACGGGCCGGCCGCGGAAGAGTCGGGGGCGCGGGGATCGGGGGCGGTCAAAGCGGAGTCCCTCCGGTTAGTGCTGACCGGTGCTACGGTGGTCGGTAACGGAGTTCCTCCGTTTACCTCCATCGTCTCACGGGAGTGACCTCGCCATGACCTCCACGGCCCGATCCCCGCAGTTCACCGCCACCGGCGCGGAACGGGCCGGCGGGCCCGGCGCGCTCGCGGGCCGCACCGTCTCCCGGGTCGGCTTCGGCGCCATGCAGCTGCGCCGCCTGGACCACGCCGCCTCGGTCGCCCTGCTGCGCACCGCCGCCGAACTGGGCATCGACCACGTCGACACCGCCCAGTTCTACGGCGCGGGCTCCGCCAACGAGGCGATCGGCGCCGCGTTCACCGCCGAGGACGACGTCCTGGTGGCCAGCAAGGTCGGCGCCGAACCCGCCACCGGCCCGCTCCCGCTGCGGCTGGCCCAGCGCCCCGAGCAGCTCCGCGCCGCCGTCGAGGACAACCTCCGCAGCCTCGGCTGGGAGCGGATTCCGCTGGTCAACCTGCGCCGCGCCGGCCACGGCCCGGGGCTGCGCGCCGAGGGCGACCAGGTGGTCGACCTGGACGACCAGCTCGCCGTCCTGACCGAGCTGCGCGACGCGGGCAAGATCGGCGCCCTCGGACTCAGCAGCGTCGGCGCCGACGAACTGCGCCGGGCCCTCCCGGCGGGCATCGCCTGCGTGCAGAACGCCTACAGCCTGGTGTCGCGCGACGACGAGGACGTCCTGCGGCTCTGCCTCGCCGAGGACGTCGCCTGGGTCCCGTACTTCCCGCTCGGCGGCGCGTACCCGGGCATCCCGAAGGTCGCCGACGAGCCCGCCGTCCTCGCCGCGGCCCGGGCGCTCGGCGCCTCCCCCGCCCAGGTCGGCCTGGCCTGGCTGCTCCACCACGCCCCCCACACCCTCCTCATCCCCGGCACCGCCGACCCCGACCACCTCCGGGCCAACGCCGAGGCCGGCGCCGTCGTCCTCGACGCCCCGACCCTGGCCGCCCTGGACGCCGTCCCCTCGCGCTCCGGCGACATCGCACACTCCTGACCCGGCCCCGCCCCCCGAGGAGCCGTCACGGGCGCCGGGGCGGTCCGGCGCCGCCCCGCCACCGCCGGGCGCTCCCGGGCTCACGAGGGGTACGCGTCGCCGCGGTACCCGCGCAGTTCGGGGCGACGGATCCCGGGCAGGCGGACCAGGGTGTCCCGGAAGGCGCCGCCGTGGGGCTCCGGCGGGCACCAGGGGCGCGCCGGCGGCGGGTAGTCGTCGCGCAGCACGTCCGCCGGGAGCGTCCCGGTGGCGGGCGTCGGCGACGTCTCCCCGGTGCCGGTGAGGTACGCCCAGACTCCGCTGTCCAGCGGCACGACCGTCGCCCGCCGGCCGGACGGCCGCCACGGCTCGCCCGTGCCGGGGTGGCGAGGGACGAGCAGGACGTCGGGCCGGGGCCGGGGCACGGGGATGCCCGGGCCGGCCGGCCCCACCGAACGGGGGTCGGGCCCGGCGGGCAGGCGGCGGGCCACGGCGTGGCCGAGCAACTCGGCCACGGGGCCGGCCGGGAGGGTCACCGGGCGGTTCCCGGTGGCCACCACGAGGTGGGCCGGCGCGACGCCGACCGCGGCCTCCCAGCGGCGGCTCCACGACCCGTCGGGTCCGACGGGCGGGACACGGTGCCCGGGGTGCTCCAGGTCCGCCCAGTCGGGGAGCGGAGCGGCCGGGAGCCCCGAGGGACGGCGGACGACCGCGGCGGGGAGCGCCGGGCCGCGGCCCCCGGTCAGATCACCCGCCGGACGAGGGCCTCGGCCACGGGCTCGCCGGTGCGCCGCGCGTGCGCCATCCGCTCCCGCACCTCGCGAGGCGTGCGGGGGCGGTACCCGGGGCCGCCGCAGCAGCTCTTGTGGAAACCCACACCCGCGTTCAGCAGGACCGCGAGGGTCCGCCAGGCCGCGGTGTCCCGCCGCCGGGGCGCGGCGAAGGCCGACCCGGCGTGGACCAGCGGCTCCGAGCAGCGCGGGCAGGTCCGCGCCCGTTCCCGGTCGTAGGGCTGCTTGTACGAGGCCCGGCAGGGCAGGCAGACGTACGAGGTCTTCGCGTGGGCCATGCCCGCCAGGGTAGGCACCGCCCGGGGCGAATTCGACCGGTTATTCCGGCGGGCGCGGACGGGCGGGGGCGGTCCGTCCGGAGCGGCCCGCTCCGGGGCGGCGGGGGTCAGCCCGCCGGGGTGCCGGTGCGGTGGTGCTCGAGGGTGGTGCGCAGGGCGGCGAGGGTGCGGGCGAGGGCGGTGAGGGCGGGGGCGTCCAGGGCGGGGGTGAGGAGTTCGGTCAGGGCCTCGGTGTAGGTCCGTTCGGCCTGGGCGGTCAGCCGTTCGCCCTCGGGGGTGAGGGTCAGCAGGGAGGAGCGGCGGTCGTCGGGGTTCGGGTGCCGGACGGCCCAGCCCTGCTTCTCCAGGCGGTCGACGCCCTTGCTGGTCGCGCCGACGCCGATGGCGAACTCGGCGGCCAGGTCGGCCACCCGGCAGCCGGGGTGTTCGCGCAGGTGGTGCAGGAACTCGTACTGCGAGGTGACGATGCCGTGCCGTTCGCGCAGCCGGTCGCCGAGGGCGTTGTAGAGGCGGGTCTCGCAGCGGATCAGGTCGGCGAAGAGCGCGGGGAGTCCGGGGAGGTCCGGGAGGTCCGGGAGTCCGGGGAGTTCGGGACGGCGGGCGGGGTCGGGGGAGTCCGCGAGGAGGTCCGCCGAGGTGCGGTCGTCGGGCAATGTATATTCCATGGCATATAGTGTGGTGGAAGCTACTTCGGACAGGAGTGTGCCATGAGCAGGGAGCAGCGCGCCGAGATCGACCGGAGGCTGCGGAAGCCGGCCCCCGACGGGGAGCCGACGGTCGAGCAGATCCGGGCCGGGTTCCGGGAGCTGATGGCCGGGATGACCGTCCCGCACGAGCGCATCCGCACCGCCCCGGCCGAACTCGGCGGCCGTCCCGCCCTGCGGGTCGACCCGGTCGGGGAGGCGCGGGACGGGACGATCCTGTACTTCCACGGCGGGAGCTGGGTGTTCGGCTCGCCCGAGACCGCCCTGTCGCTGACCGGCCACCTGGTCGCCGGCAGCGGCCTGCCCGCGTACTCGCTGGACTACCGGCTCGCCCCCGAACACCCCTTCCCGGCCGCCGTCGAGGACACCCTGGCCGCCTACCGCGCCCTGCTGGAGCGCGGCGCGGACCCGGCCCGCACCGTCCTCGCGGGCGACTCCGCGGGCGGCGGCCTCGCCGTCACCACCGCCCTCGCCGCCCGGGACGCCGGACTCCCGCTGCCCGCCGGCATCCTGGCCTTCTCCCCGGGCGCCGACGCCACCCGCACCGGCGCCAGCATGGAGACCAAGGACGGCATCGACCCGGTCTTCACCCGCTCCTCCTTCGACCGCACCGGCGCCATGTACCTGGCCGGAGCCGACCCGCGCCACCCCCTGCTCAGCCCGGCCGTGCACGCCGACCTCACCGGCCTGCCCCCGATGCTGATCCAGGTCGGCGCCAACGAGGTGCTGCTGGACGACTCCACCCGGCTGGCCGCCCGGGCGCGTGACGCGGGCGTGGACGTCGTCCTCGACGTCACCGCGGACGTGCCGCACGTCTTCCAGTGCTACGCCGGCGTCCTGGACGAGGCCGACGAGGCGCTGGAACGGGCCGCCCTGTTCCTGCGCCAGCGCACCGCCGCCGACCGGTGACGGACCCTCCCGCGCACCCGGACAAGGCGGGCACCTCCGGGCGGAAGCGGTGAAACCACCCCGCCCGGAGGGGAGTTGCCCGCCACGAAAAGGCGGCCGAACCCCGGACTCCCGGTGACCGAGCGCGCCGCGTCCCTTACTGTACGGACATGAGTTCTAGGGGGACCGCGGCCGGTGACCGCGGCACGGCAGTGGTGATCGGCGGCGGACTGGCCGGATGCCTGGCGGCCTGGGCGCTGCACGGCGTCGCGGAACGGGTCGTGGTGGTCGAACGCGACCGCTACCCGGACGGGGTGGACTTCCGCCCGGGCGTCCCGCAGGCCAAGCACGGCCACCTGCTGCTGGAGGCCGGCCAGCGCACCATCGACGAACTGCTGCCCGGCACCCTCGCCGAACTCCTCGCCGCCGGCGCCACCCGGGTCCCGCTCTCCGGCGGCCTGCGCTGGCTCACCTCGGCCGGCTGGCTCGCCCCCTACGACAGCGACCTGGCCGTCCTCACCTGCAGCCGCCCGCTGATCGACCAGGTCGTGCTGGAGCGGGTCCGCGCCGCGTCCAACGTCGAGTTCCGCACCGGCACCGAGGTGATCGGCCTGCTCGGCGACCGGCACGCCGTCACCGGCGTGCAGGTCAACCACCGCGGCCGGCACGGCGAGGAGATCGAGGCGATCCCCGCCGAGCTGGTCGTCGACGCCGCCGGGCGCGCCACCCGCGCCGCCAAGTGGCTCTCGGTGCTCGGCGCGCCCGCCGTCCCGCGCGACCGGGTCGACGCCGGCGTCTCCTACGCCACCCGGTTCTACCACCGCCCCGCCGACGCCCCCGCCGGCTCCGCCGTCTACCTGCAGAGCCACGCCCCCGACCAGGGCCGCTTCGGCGTCCTGCTGCCCGTCGAGGGCGAGCGCTGGATCGTCGGCATGGGCGGCATGCGCGGCTTCGAACCCTCGCTCCAGCCCGAGGAGTTCGAGAAGCAGCTCGGCCTGCTCCGCGACCCCGTCATCGCCGAGACGGTGATCGGCGCCAAGCCCACCGGCCCGGCCCGCGGCTTCGTCCCCGGCCCGAGCGTCTGGCGGCACTACGAACGCTCCGCCACCCACGGCTTCCTCGCGCTCGGCGACGCCTCCTGCACCTTCAACCCGGTCTACGGCCAGGGCATGACCGTCGCCGCGCTCGCCGCCCGCGCCCTGCGCGACGCCGTCCACCACCGCGGCGACCTCGGCCACGCCGCCGTCCGGGAGACCCGGGACGCCATTGCCGGCGTCACCAGGAACCCCTGGCAGATGGCGGCCGGCGAGGACGTCCGCTTCGCCGGCACCACCGGCGGCCCCTCCGGCCTCCAGGTCCGCGTCCAACAGCGGATGCTGGACCGGGTGCTGGCCCGCGCCGTCACCGACGCCCGGGTCGCCGGCGCGTTCCACCGGGTCGCCGCGATGGTGGAACCGCCCACCCTGCTGTTCCGTCCCTCCGTGCTGGGACCGGTCCTGTTCGGCGGCTGACCACACCGACCGACCGCACCGGCCGCCGGACCGCACCGGCGGCCGGACCACCGGCCCCGCACCGGCCCCCGCCCCCGGGTGTGGGAGCCTGTGTGGCGAATCCAGACGGCACCTGTGGAGCACCTGTAAAGGATTGGTCGGCGGACATGAGCGAGATCCAGTTCAGCAACAACTACCGGGACCTCAGCGAGCAGCACGGCACCGGCGCGGGCTTCCAGTTCGAGTTCTCCTGCGCGCGCTGCTACGACACCTGGCGCTCCGAGTTCGAACCCTTCCGCACCGGCCAGGCGGCCGGCTGGATCAACAAGGGCGTCAGCGCCGCCTGGAGCCTGCTCGGCGGCAGCGCCTCCAACGGCCTCACCAACGCCGCCGACGGCCTGGCCGGCGCCAGCTGGGGCAGTGGCCGCGACGCCGCCTTCCAGCGCGCCATCGGCAGCGCCCAGCAGCACTTCAACCGCTGCGCCCGCTGCACCCACTACGTCTGCGGCCGCTGCTGGAACGCCACCCAGGGCCTCTGCCTCGGCTGCGCCCCCGACACCGCCGCCGAGGCCGCCGCCGCCCGCCAGCGCGGCCTCAACGACGCCGTCACGCAGAACGCGTACACCCACGGCCAGTCCCGGGCCCCGCAGTTCGACGTCACCACCGACCGCCAACTGGTCTGCCCGCAGTGCCGCGCCGAGACCCACGGCACCCCGTTCTGCCCCGGCTGCGGCTTCCGCCTCGCCCAGCCCCCGCAGTGCGCCTCCTGCCACGCCGAGGTGCCCGCCGGCTCCGCGTTCTGCCCCAGCTGCGGCACCCGACGCTGACGCTGACGCCGCGCCGGGCCCGGAGCGGCCGGGCCCGGCGCGGCGTCAGGTGCCGTGGGTGGGGAGCAGCAGGATGCGGTCGGGGTCGTAGCGGTGCCAGGCGGGGGGTGCGGTGGCGCCGATCAGGCGGAGGCGGCACCAGGGGGTGCCCTCGGGGGAGTGCCACCAGGCGTTGATGCGGCCGAGGGCCCAGGTGTCGGAGTCGTCGAGCAGGACTTCGACGGGCTGGTAGGCGGGGCGGACGTCCGGTTCCGGCGGGGACCAGGCGGGGTCGGTCTGCAGCTGCGGAGGGAGCACTGCGGGCCTCCTTCGAGTCCGGTCGGCGGGGGTGGAACGGGTGCGGGATGCCCGAACGACCCGGCTGGTGGCGGTCGGGAACACTCTACAGAGGTGTAGAAACGAATCGTCGGCCATCCGGGCGGTGTGGCGCAACGGCGCCGCCCCGGTGGCGCGTTCGCGTCGGGCGCGCCGGTCATAGACTCGACGGATGACTGCTGAGGACTCCTCGATCGAGGCGCTGGGCGCCCTCGCCGACCCGGTGCGGCGCGCCCTCTACCGGCACGTGGCCGACGCGGCGGAGGAGGTCGGGCGGGACGCCGCCGCGGCGGCGGCCGGCGTCTCCCGGTCGCTGGCCGCCTTCCACCTGGACAAGCTGGTGGACGCGGGCCTGCTCGCGGTCTCCTACCGGCGGCCGCCGGGACGCGGCGGCCCCGGCGCGGGGCGGCCCGCCAAGGTGTACCGCCGGGCGGAGGCGGAGTTCGCGGTGGCACTGCCGCCGCGGGAGTACGGCGCGGCCGGCCGACTGCTCGCCGAGGTGGTCGAACGGGCGGGCCTGGACCGCGAGTTGCAGGCGGCGGCCCGCGCGGCGGGGTCGGCCGAGCAGCCCTCGGACGTGCTGGCGGCGCTGCGCGAGCGCGGCTACGCGCCGTTCCTGGACGGGGAGGTGGTGCGGCTGCGCAACTGCCCGTTCCACGCGCTGGCGGACGAGTTCCCGGCGCTGGTGTGCGGGATGAACCTGGCGCTGCTGGAGGGCCTGGCGGGGGAGGGGTGGACGCCCGCGATGGACCCGTGCGCGGGCGGCTGCTGCGTGTCGCTCTCTAAAAACAATAACCATTGACGTTAGAAGCCGGTCCGGGCCATGCTTGCCGCATGACTGCCCCTCAGGCCGCTGCCGCCGCCCCCGCCGCGCCCGCTGCCGCCGCCCCCGCCGCGCCCGCTGCCGCCGCCCCCGCCGCCGTCGCGCCCGCCCCCTCCGGCCACCACCTGGCCCAGGTCAACGTCGGCCGTACCGTGGCCCCGCTGGACAGCCCCGAACTCGCCGGTTTCATGGCCCAGTTGGCGGAGATCAACGAGCTCGCCGAACGCAGCCCCGGCTTCGTCTGGCGGCTGGTCGACGCAACCGGCGCGGACGCGACGGGCCTGCGCCCCGACCCGGACGACGGCCTGCTGCAGATCAACTGCTCGGTCTGGGAGTCGGTCGAGGCGCTGCGCGCGTACGTCTACCGCAGCGACCACCTGAGGGTGCTGGCCCGCCGTCGCGAGTGGTTCCGGCGGCCGACGGGGGCGCACCAGGCGATGTGGTGGGTCCCGGCCGGGCACCGTCCGGGCGTGGCCGAGGCGATGGCGCGGATCGCCCTGATCCGCGACCACGGACCCGGCCCGGAGGCGTTCACCTTCCGCGAACCGCACCCGGCGCCGGACGCCCGCTGAGCCGCCCACCGCCGACCACCCGGACGGCTGCGGACGGCCGGGCGGCGTGCCCCTGGTGTTTTGACTAAGCGCTTGCTTAGACTCGGCCGGGTGGGGTCGCCGACCCATCCCCCGAGCGCCGGCGGCCCCGCGTCCCGTCCCGCCCCCCTCGCAGGAGAGCGCCATGCCGGCCACCAACCGCCAGATCCGACTCGCCCGCCGCCCCGTCGGCCCGGTCCGCCCGGAGGACTGGACGCTGACCGAGGAGCCGGTCACCGGACCGGCCGACGGCTGGTTCCTCGGCCGCACCCGCTACCTCTCCCTCGACCCGGCGATGCGCGGCTGGCTGGACGACCGCCCCTCCTACCTGCCGCCCGTCGCGCTCGGCGAGGTGATGCGGGCCGGCTCGATCGTCGAGGTGGTCGAATCCGCCCACCCCGGCTTCCGGGTCGGCGAGTTCGTCACCGGCACCTTCGGCGTCCAGGAGTACGCGCTGTCCGACGGCCGCGGCGCCCACCGGGTCGACCCGGCGGTCGCCCCGCTGCCCACCTACCTCGGCGCGCTCGGCATGCCCGGCATGACCGCCTACTTCGGCCTCCTGGAGGTCGGCGCGCTGCGCGAGGGCGAGACGGTCGTGGTCTCCGGCGCGGCCGGCGCGGTCGGCAGCCTGGTCGGCCAGATCGCCAAGGTGAAGGGCTGCCGGGTGGTCGGCATCGCCGGCGGCGCCGCCAAGTGCGACTGGCTGACCGGGGAGCTGGGCTTCGACGCGGCCGTCGACTACCAGACCGAGGACGTCCGCAAGGCCCTGCGCACCCACGCCCCCGACGGCATCGACGTCTACTTCGACAACGTCGGCGGCCCCGTCCTGGACGCCGCGCTCACCCGGCTGGCCATGCACGCCCGGGTGGTGATCTGCGGCGCGATCAGCCAGTACAACAACGAGCAGGCCGTCCAGGGCCCCGCCAACTACCTGTCCCTGCTGGTGCGCCGGGCCCGGATGGAGGGCTTCGTCGTCTTCGACCACGCCGCCCGCTACCGCGAGGCCGCCCGGGAGATCGCCGGCTGGATCGCCGACGGCCGCCTCACCACCCGCGAACACCTGGTCCGGGGCGGCGTCGACGCCTTCCCGGAGACCTTCCAGATGCTGTTCCGCGGCGCCAACACCGGCAAGCTGATCCTCGAACTCGCCTGAGCGGGGACGCCGTCGGCGAAGGCGCCGACGGGGTCAGCCGATCGGGCGCAGCCGGGTGCCGGAGGCGGTGACGGCCTCGACGCCGGCCGGGCCGCTGCCCGGGTCGTCGAGGGCCAGGGTCCGGCCGGGCGGGGCGGGCTGGTCCAGCCGGCGGGACGGGGTGGTGACCAGCAGGCGGGAGACCCGGCGGCTGGCGGCGACCAGCAGGTAGGCGGCACCGTTCGGGGCGCGCCAGCGGTACTGGGCGACGGTGTCCTGCTCGTAGCGGCTGCAGGCCCGGCCGTCCGCGCGGCCCAGCCGCTCGGCCCGGCCGCCGTCCGGGGGCAGCACCGCCGCCGCCGCGCTGCCCGAGCCGTCCCAGCGGTCGGCCCGCAGACAGGCCCAGGCCAACTCCCCGGCGTTCTGCGGGAGCCGCTGGTCGGCGAACTCCCACAGGTTCAACTGCCGTACGCCCGGACCCGCCTCGGGCACCGCGCAGGCGCCCGCCGCCCACCGGCGCAGCGCCTGCGCGCCGACCGCCTCCCGGGGCGGGCGGGCCGGGGCGGAGCCGTCCGGGGGCGGGGTGTAGGTGAGGTGCGCGGGGGCGAGCCCGCCGAGGTCGGCCAGCAGGAAGGCGTGCTGCTCGGCGACCACCGGGTCCGACCGCAGTTGCAGCACCGGCCCCGGGCAGCCCGGCGCGGCCGTCCCCGGCACCGGGTCGGTCACCCCGTCGGCGAACGCCAGCGGGCGCTCCGCCTCGTCCGGCCGGTCCAGCCGCCGGGTCGCCGCGGACGCCACCCACGGCGCCAGCAGGTACCGGGCCCCGCGCGCGTCGCGCCGCAGCACCACCGCCGCACCGGCCGTCACGTCGCTGTCCCCGGCCGCCGCCAGCGCCAGCACCGGTCCGCCGGTCCCGGACGTCGGTCCGGACGCCGCCCCGGACGTCGGCCCGCTGCGTGCCGGTCCGCTAGGTGCCGGTCCGTCGGACGCCGGTCCGTCGGTGTACCGGGCCAGGCTCCGGCCGTCCGTCAGCAGCACCACCGCCGTGCCGTCCAGCCGTCCCGCGTACAGCAGTTGGGGCACGGCCACGGGCGGAGCCGGGGTGCTGCCGGGCTCGGTGGCGGCGGACGGCCCGGCCTGCTGCCAGGCGGTGACCGCGCGATCGACCAGGGCGGTGTCGTCCACCAGTTCGCCGCGGGCTGGCCAGACGGCGAGGTCCAGTTTCGCGGTCCGCCGCCACAGGTCCGCGGCGCGGCGCTCGGGCGCGACGGCCCGCGCGGCGGGCGGCGGCGCGCTCGACCTGCCGGTACTGCCGTGGGGCGAGCCCAGCACCGGCAGGACCGCGGCGGTCAGTGCCACCGCCACCGCCGCGGCCACCAGGGCTGAACGGCGGCGGCGGCGCAGCAGGTCGCCCGGCCGCAGGTGCACCGTGCAGGCGTCGTAGCCGGGCGGGAGCTCCGACCAGCCCGCGCCGCCCAGCGAGCGCAGCAGCTCGTCCCCGGCCCGGGCCGCCTCGGCCGGCGCCTCCACCCCGGCCCAGGCCAGCGCCTCGGCGGTCTCGGCCCGGTCCAGTCCGTCCAGCACCCGGAGCGCGAAACCGGCCCGCGCCGGGGCGGGCAACTCGGCCAGCCGGACGTCCAGTTCGGCGCCGCCGTCGTCCGGCGGCGTGAACAGCCGCACCCCCCACACCCGGGGGAGCACCGCCCCCGGCCAGCGCCGCCGACGCAGCGCCCCGCGCAGCACCCGGGCCCGCACCGCCTCGTACCCCGACCCGTACCCGGACCGGTCCGCGACCTTCCCGCCGAGCACCGGCAGCGCCCGCTGCACCACCGCGTGCGCCGCCACCACCCGGGCGTGCCGCCCCCGGTCGGCGGGCAGCGTCAGGTAGGCCATCCCCACCAGGTGCCGGTAGTGCCGCACCAGCAGGGCCTCCGCGGACTCCGGCCGTCCGCCGGAACCGGCCGCCCGGGGCCGCGGCAGTGTCCTGAGATCCATCGGCCCCTCCAAGGCTCGGCACGCGACCGGGGTACGTCGGACGGACCAACGAGTGGATCATCGGATAGTTGCGCGGGGCCCGTCCGGGCAGCCGGGGCCGGTGGCGTCGAGGGCCGTGGCGTCGGGGCCCGTGGCGTCGGGGACAGCGGGCACGGCGGCCGGGACCGGGCTGTCGGTTCGCCGGTGCGGCCGGGGGAAAGGGGTCAGGCGTCGTCCCCGGCCCCGTCGGCCCCGGCCAGCGTCGTCAGGTCGGTGTTGGCGCCGCACAGCACGACGCACACCCGCTCGTCCTGCGCGGGGCGGTAGCCGGTGCCGAGGGCGGCCAGGGCGGTGGCGGCGGCGTGCTCGACGGCGATCCGGTGCTCCTCCCACAGGTCGCGGCGGGCCCGGACGATCGCCGCGTCCGGGACCAGGACGGTGCGCACGTCCCGGTGGCGGGCGGCGGCCAGGGCGGTGGCGGAGGCGCGGCGGGCACCCAGCGAGTCGGCGGCGACCGAGTCGACGGGGACGTCCACGGGCGCGTCGGCGGCCAGCGCGGCGTGCAGGGCCCGGCAGTTCTCCGGTTCGACGGCGACGGTGCGCACCCCGTGCGCGCGGGCCGCGGTGGCCACGCCCGCGAACAGGCCGCCGCCGCCGACCGAGACCACCACCGTGTCCAGGCCCGGCACCTGGCGGTGGACCTCCCCGAGCAGGGTGCCCGCCCCGGCCGCCACCAGCGGGTGGTCGTAGGCGTGCGAGGCCAGCGCGCCGCTCGCCGCCGCGAACTCCTCGCAGGCCGCCAGCGCCTCCGCGTACTCGCCGCCCGCCAACCGGACGTCCGCCCCGTAGCCGCGCAGCCGGGCCACCTTCACCGCGGGCGCGTTCACCGGCAGGAACACGGTGGCCCGCACGCCCTGCTGCCGGGCGGCCCACGCGCAGGCCAGGCCCGCGTTGCCGCCCGAGGCGATGGTCACGCCCGCGTCCGGCAGGGTGCCCGCCTCCCGGTGCGCGCGCAGGAAGTTGACCGCGCCGCGGGCCTTGAACGAGCCGGTGTGCTGCATGTACTCCAACGCCAGCCACACCCCGCCCGGCCCGCCCGGAACCACCCGCACGGGGCGGACCAGGCCCGCGATCCGGTCGGCGGCGGCCTGGACGTCGGCGTGGCTGAGCTGGTGCACGGCACGGCTCCCGGTGGTGTGATCGGCGAGGGGGACGGGCCGACAGTACCGCCGAGGCCCGCCCCCGCCCGCCCCGGCCCCATCCGGTGCGGCGACCGCTCCGAAGACGTACGGGGCACCCGTCCCCGCCGCAGAACGCCACAGGACCACAGCGCCAGACCGCCACCACACCACAGCGCCAGACCGACCAGACCACCCAGGCCGTCGGCCCGACCACCGCCCGGCGCGGCCACCGCGCCGCCCGGAACACCGACAGGTCGCCAAGTCGACACCGTGAGCCCCATACGGAAACCAGCACCATGACTCTCGCCATCGTCCTGTTCACCCAGGACCTGCGCCTGCACGACAACCCCGCCCTGCACGCCGCCCGCGCCGGGGCCGACCGGGTGGTGCCGCTGTTCGTCACCGACCCGGCGATCGCCGCCGCGGGCTTCGCCGCCCCCAACCGGGCCGCGTTCCTGGCCGGCTGCCTGGCCGAACTGGACGCCGCACTGCGCGGGGCCGGCGGCCGGCTGCTGGTGCGCGAGGGCGACACCGCCGACCAGGCCGCGCGACTCGCCGCCGAGACCGGCGCGGCGAGCGTCCACGTCGCCGCCGGGGTCAGCGGCTACGCGCACCGCCGCGAACAGCGGCTGCGCGCCGCGCTCGGCGAACGGCTGCGGGTGCACGACGCGTCGCTGACCGCCGTCCCGCCCGGAGCCGTGCAGCCCGCCGGGCGCGACCACTACGCCGTCTTCACCCCCTACCACCGGGCCTGGCAGCAGGCCCCCCGCCGCACCCCGCTGCCGGCCCCGTCCGCCCTGCGCACCCCCGAGGACCTGACCGGCGCCCCGCTGCCCACCGCCACCCCCACCGCCCGCAGCCTCCCCGACCCCGGCGAGGCCGCCGCCCGCCGCGCCTGGCAGCGCTGGCACACCGACGACTACGCGGCCCTGCACGACGACCTCGCCGCCGACGGCACCTCCCACCTCTCGCCCTACCTGCACTTCGGCTGCCTGTCCGCCAACGAACTCGCCCACCTCGCCGAACGGCGCGGTGGCCACGGCGCGGACGCCTTCGTCCGGCAGCTCGTCTGGCGCGACTTCCACCACCAGGTGCTCGCCGCCCGCCCCGACGCCGCCCGCGCCGACTACCGCCACCGGCCCGGCCACTGGCACGAGGACCCGGAGGAACTGGCCGCCTGGCGGGAGGGCCGCACCGGCTTCCCGATCATCGACGCCGGGATGCGGCAGCTCGCCGAGACCGGCTGGATGCACAACCGGGCCCGGCTGCTCACCGCCAGCTTCCTCGCCAAGACGCTCCGCCAGGACTGGCGGCCCGGCGCCGCGCACTTCCTGCACCACCTGGTCGACGGCGACCTCGCCAACAACCAGATGAACTGGCAGTGGGTGGCCGGCACCGGCACCGACACCCGCCCCAACCGCGTCCTCAACCCGCTCACCCAGGCCGACCGCTACGACCCGTCCGGCGACTACGTCCGCCGCTGGCTCCCCGAACTCGCCGACCTCCCCGGCCGCGAGATCCACCGCCCCTGGCAGTCCCCGCACCGCCCCGACTCCTACCCGGCCCCCCTGATCGCCCCGGACGCCACCGGGGAGCGCATGCGCCAGGTCCGCCGGGAGCGGGAGAACACGCCCGGCTAGTCCTCCTCCTCCCCTCCTCCTCGGCCTGCACCGGGAGGCCGCCCCGGTGGTACCGCCAACCGGAGGAAATCCTGTGCAGATCATCAGGTCGGCCAGCGAATTCGACCGTTCAACGGTGCCTGGCCATGACATTTCGCGGAAATTACTCCGTTCGACCGCCAAACCGTCACCTGGAACAGGATTGCCGCCGGAGGAAACGGGCAGGGGGCCGCATACCCCAAGCGGCACCAGAGAGAGGCAACAGCGTGGCACTGAGCGTGAGCTACGGGGAGCGATACGGCTGGACGGTGGTCCAGGTGGCCGGGGAGGTGGACATCAGCGGAGTCGCTGCCCTCCGCGAACGCCTCCAGCGACTGGTGACCGACGGCTGCCTGCGGATGGTGGTCGACATCAGCCGGGTCGACTTCTGCGATTCCACGGGCTTCGCCGTCCTGGTGGCCACCCGCCGGATGCTGTCCTCCCGCGAGGGGCAACTGCGGCTGGTCCTGCCCGGGCCCGACGTCCACACCCGCAAGATCCTCCAGCTCTTCGGGATCGAGCGGATCTTCGACGTCCACGACTCGGTGGACGAGGCACTCGCCGACCTGCGCGAGACCGTACTGACCGCGGACGCCGCCGACGCCGTCCCCCGCCCGCGCGAAGGGACCCACGCCACCACCGACTGACCGCTCGACCGGAGACGCAGGCGGGGGCGTGGGCTGGGGCGCGGGCGGGGGGTCTCCGTGCCGTTCGCGGCTCCGGCCTCAGCGCGGCGTGCCGAAGTCCTGCGTCCACCAGGGTCCACCCGTGCCCAGGTGGACCCCCACACCCAGCTCGGTGAACTTGCAGTTCAGGATGTTCGCCCGGTGGCCCGGGCTGTTCATCCAGCTCTCCATCACCGCGGCCGCGTCCTTCTGCCCGCGCGCGATGTTCTCGCCCCAGCCGCTCCACGCGTACCCGACGGCGTCGATCCGCTGCTGCGGACCGGCCCCGTCCGGGTTGGTGTGGTCGAAGAAGTTGCGCGCCGCCATGTCCTCGGAGTGCCGCAGCGCCGCCGTCGCCAGCTTCGCGTTGGACCGCACCGGCCCGCAACCCGCCTGCGCGCGCTGCGTGTTGACCAGGTCCACCACCTGCTGCGCCAGATCCGTCGACCGCTTCGCGGCGGAGGCCGCCGCCGGGTTCGCCGACGGCGCGGCCGACCCGGAACCGGGCGCCGCCGCCGGGGCGGACGGCTTGGCGGAAGCCGACGCGGACGGGGACGGGGCGGCGGAGGAGACCGGCGCGCTCGGCGACGGGGAGGCCGAGGCGGACGGGGACGCGGACGGCGCTGCGGACGGCGAGGCGCCCCCGTCGGCCGCCGGGGCGGTGCCCTGCGCCGGGTCCACCAGCGCCGCCACGGACGGCGGCGGCGGCTCGGCCGCGCCCACCGCCGGCGGCGTGTCCGTCCCGCCGACCACCACCAGCAGCCCGGCCACCACCGCCACCGCGGCCACCACCCCGCCGCCCAGCACCACCGGGGCCGGACCGCGCCGCCGGGCCCGCCGGTGACCGCGCCGCGCCCCCGCCCGGTGCGCGCCGCCCGAGGACGGGCCCCGCCGGTGCGCCGCCCGCCCGGCCCACGGCGCGGCCCCGCCGGTGCCGTCGCCGCCACCGGGGGAGGACGCGGCGGCGAGCTCCTGCCCGAACCGCGCCCCGTCCGGCAGCGGCACCAGCGCCAGGCCCGCCAGCAGCCCCTCCGCCGGGACCAGGCCGCGCCGCTGCTCCCCGCACACCGCGCACTCCCGGGCGTGCCGCCCGATCCGCTTGCGCCACAGCGCGCCCGGCACGCCGTCCCAACCGGCCGTCACCTCCGCCAGCCACGGGCAGCCCGGCACCGCGGCCAGCGCCCGCACCACCACCCGGGCCGCCTCCAGCTGGCCCTTCATCCGCTGCACCCGCACCGCCGCGTGCTGCGGCGGTATCTCCAGCGCCGCCGCCAGCTCCGTCCGCGACAGCTCGCCCGCCGCCTCCAGCCACCACAGCGCCAGCAGTTCGCGGTCCCCGTCGTCCAGCCAGCGGGTCGCCTCCGCGACCTCGCGGCGCTGCTCCGACAGGCCCAGCCGGACGATCGTCAGGCCCACGAAGTCCGCCGCCGGATCGGCCACCGCGGCCGGGTCCGGCACCGCGTCCACCGCGTCCGCGTCCCGGAAGCGGCGCCGCACCTGGTTCAGCGCGATCGCCACCAGCCAGCTCCGGAACCCGGCCGGATCGCGCAGCCCGGCCAGGCCGTCCACGGCCCGCAGCATCGTCTCCTGCACCACGTCGTCGGTGTCCGGGTGCCCCGACAGGGCCCGCCCCACCACGTTGTAGACCAGCGGCAGGTGCCCGCCGACCAGCTCCGCCACCGCCTGCCGGTCACCGCGCTGCGCCCGCCCGACCAGCGCCGCCGTCCGTCCACTGTCCACAGCCCGGTCCGTCCTCGTGTTCTCGCGTCCTGCCCTCACACCCTGGGAGATCCACCGGCCGGCGGCGGATAACGCAAAACGGGAGGGAACCTTCGGCAGAGGCGAAGCTTAGTGAGCCGGGAGGAGAATCCCGGGACGCGGGAGGTGAAGGTGGCGTGCGGGAACGGTGAGGCCCGCGCGACCACGGGGGTCGCGCGGGCCTCGGGCCGTACGTCGTGCGCCGTGCCCCGCCACCGCGGGGCCGCGGTCGGGGCCGGTCAGTACCAGTGGTGCGACTGCCAGAACGACCAGGCGCCGCAGGGGCTGCCGTAGCGGCTGTTCATGTAGTTGAGGCCCCACTTGATCTGGGTGGCGGGGTTGGTGCGCCAGTCCGCGCCGGCCGAGGCCATCTTGGAGCCCGGCAGTGCCTGGACCAGGCCGTAGGCGCCGGAGGAGGCGTTGCTCGCCGTGTAGTTCCAGCCGCTCTCGCGGGTGACGATCTGGCTGAAGCACTGGAACTGGGTGTCGCTGCCGATGATCCCCCGGGCGATCTCCTGGACCGAACCGGCCGGGACGCTGGCCAGCACGCTGCGCGCGGAATCGCGGCTCGCCTGCTCGGTGGCCCGCTTCGCCTCCGCCTCCTCGGCGGCCTTGGCGTCCTTGGCCGCCTTCTCAGCGGCCGCCTTGGCGGCTTCGGCGGCCTGGTCCGCGTCGGCCTTGGCCTGGGCGTCGGCCGCGGCCTTCTGCCGGGCGGCCTCGGCGGCGGCCTTCCGGGCGGCGGTGTCGGCGGACACCTGCTGGGCGTCGGCCTGCCGGCCGATGCCGTCGCTGACGTTCTGGGCCTGCGCACCGGTGGGCGCGTCGGCGAGCAGGGTGGCGCTCGCGACGTCGACCGTCTGGACGGCCTTGCCCTCACTGCCGGCGGCCGCACCCACGACCGCTCCGACGGCGGTCACCGCGGTGGCGGAGGCGACAGCGACGCCCCGGACCGAGATCCGAGTCACATGGTTTCCTTCCGGCGTCGCCCGTCCTGTGACCGCACGGGCGCGTTACCTGCCCCTGGCGCTGGCCTCCGTCGAACGCTGGTCACGGGAGACGCGGACTCGGCCGCCGCCCCGGGCGGGCCCGGAGCGGCGGGTGGATCGAGCGGCGTACGGCCTCGCGGTCGTGCAAGTCATCGGCCCGCCGACCGGAGTCGGCGGGTGTGCGGGGCCGTACGCAGGGCCTGACGCCGATTCACCCTGCCTCACCCGGCCGTGTCTACGCAATTCCCCCGGCCGTGGCGGATCTCACACCGCTGATCATCGGAAAACCCGGCGAACGGGAGCTGACGCCCGGTCAGTTCGCCCGCCACCGCTCAGAACAGGCGCAGCGAGACCCAGAGGGCCAGGACGGACGCCGCCAGGGTGGTCGGCACGGTGAGCGCGCCCAGCGCGGTGAACAGCCGCGGACCGCCGTCGTCCACCGACCGCTCCCGGGTGATCCGGCGCCACAGCAGGGTGGCGAGGGAGCCCGCGTACGTCAGGTTTGGGCCGAGGTTCACGCCGAGCAGCACGGCCAGCACCGGGCCCGGACCGGACGGGGCGGCCAGCGGGACCAGCAGCAGCGTCGCCGGGAGGTTGTTGACCAGGTTGGCCAGTACCGCCGCCAGCCCGGCCAGCGCGAACAGCACCGGCAGCGTGTCGCCCGCCGGGACCACCGCCGCCAGCCGGTCGGCCAGCCCGTTGTCCACCACCGCCCGCACCACCACGCCCAGCGCCAGCACGAAGGCCAGGAACGGGACGGCCGCCGCCGACAGGATCCGGCGCGGCGTGCTGCGCCGACCGGTCAGCGCCCGCACCGCCAGCACCAGCGCGCCCGCCGCCGCGGCCCACGCCGGGGAGACGCCGACCGCCGAGGCCAGCACGAAACCCGCCAGCGTCCCCGCGACCGTCCACAGCGCGAACCGGGGCAGCCGCACCCCGCCCGCCGCCACCGGCCGCTCGGCGGGCACCGCCAGCTCGGCCGCGAACCACCGCCGCAGCACCAGGTACTCGACCCCCACCGCGGCCAGCCAGGGCAGCGCCATCAGCGCCGTGAACCGGCCGAACCCCAGGCCGCTGGCGGTGAACGCCAGCAGGTTGGTCAGGTTGGAGACCGGCAGCAGCAGCGAGGCCGTGTTCGCCAGGTGCCCGCACGCGTACACGTGCGGCCGGGGCCGCACCCCCAGCGTCCCCGCCGTGGCGATCACCACCGGGGTCAGCAGCACCACCGTCGCGTCCAGGCTGAGCACCGCCGTGACCACCGCCGCCACCGCGAACACCTGCCCCAGCAGCCGCACCGGCCGCCCGCCCGAAGCCCCCGCCATCCAGCGGCCGCACGCCTCGAACAGCCCCTCGTCGTCGCACAGCTGCGCCAGCACCAGCACCGCCGCCAGGAACCCCACCACCGGCGCCAGCCGCTCCACCTCGGCCCACGCCGCGGCCGGCGACACCGCCCCCACCGCCACCAGCACCCCCGCCGCCGGCACCGCCACCACCGCCTCCGGCCACCCGAACGGTCGTCGGACCGCGCACACCAGCACCGCCGCCAGCAGCACCAACGACAGCACCTCGGCGGACACCGTACTCACCGGACCCGCTCCTCCCTCACACTCGACGCACCGGACCCGGCGGGTCCGACGAACGCCCCATCCAAGCAGCTCCGCCCCCACCGCCACCCGAACCGGCACCCCCGGCGACCGGCGCCTTTGCGCGGACGGGGACCCGGCGGAAGGCTGGGGGCAGGCAGCAGGCCAGCAGAGGCAGAAGGAGGGGGCATGTCCGTCCGACCACCTACCCCGAAGATCCGCGCGCAACGGCTGCGCGCGGCAGCGGCCGGCGGCTTCTCGCTCGGCTCGACCGCCTCGTTCCTCTCGATCGGTTCGATCGGCTCGTTCCTGTCCGTCGGCTCGGTCGGGTCCTTCCTGTCGGTCGGCTCGGTCGGCTCGGCGCTGTCCGTCCTCTCCCTCGGCTCCTGGCGCAGCACCGCCTCCGTGCTGTCCGCCGAATCGGCCCTCGCGGTGCTCTCCTACCGCTCGGTCCGGGCCGTCGCCGCGGCCCACCGCCGCCGCGGCGGCACCCGGCACGGCTGACCGGGGACCGGCCGGTCGGTCGGCGTCCGGCGGTCGGCGTCCGGGGCCCGGTTCCTGGTGCCCGCAGAAAATGCGGTGCGCCGGACGGGGCGCGAGCGCCATCGTGTCGGAATGACACGGACGCTGGTCGCGGGCGCACTGGCCGGGCTCGGGGTGGCGCTGCCGCTCGGCGCGATCGGCGTGCTCCTCCTCCAGGAGGGCCGCCGGGGCTGGGCCCCCGCCGCGGGCGCCGCCACCGCCGTGGCCACCGTCGACGGCGCGTACGCGGCAGCCGCCGTGCTGGCCGGACCACAGGTCGCCACCCTCCTGGCCGGACACGAGACCGCGGTACGGGCCGCCTCCGCCCTCCTGCTCGCCGCGATCGCCGCCCACGGACTGCTCGGCCTCCGCCGCCCCACCGCCCCCGCCCCGACCGCACCTGCGGGGCCCGCCGCATCCGCGGGGCCAGCCGCCCCCACCGTGCCCGTCCTCGCCGAGCCTGCCGGGCCCGTGGGGCCCGCCGCCCCTGCCGTGCCCGGTCGGGCGTCCGTGGTGGCCCGCGCCTTCCTCCGGTTCGCGCTGCTCACGGCCGTCAACCCGACCACCGCCCTCTACTTCACCGCCCTGGTCACCGGCCGGGGCAGCGCCGCCGGTGACGGCTCCGCCGCGTTCGTCGTCGGGGTCTTCCTGGCCTCCCTGGCCTGGCAGCAGGTGCTCGCCGCGGCCGGGGCACTGGCCGGGTCGCGGCTCGGCCCCCGGGCCCGCCGGCTCACCCACGCCGCCGGGTACGGCCTGGTCGCGGTGTTCGCGGTACGTCTCGCGCTGGCCGGCTGAGACGACTGAGACGACTGAGACGGCCGAGGGGGCCGACTGTCACCGGCGGGTGGGATCTTGTCCGGATGGACGAACCGCCGCTCGGCCCGATCGCCGCCTACTGGAACGCCGCCGCCCCCTCGTTCGACCGGGAGCCCGACCACGGCCTGCGGGACGGCGCCACCCGGTCGGCCTGGCGGCGGCGCCTCGCGGGGTGGCTGCCCGGTGCGGGGCTCGACGTGCTGGACGTCGGCTGCGGCACCGGTTCGCTCTCCCTGCTCCTCGCCGAGGCCGGGCACCGGGTGACGGGCGTCGACCTCGCCCCCGCGATGGTCGACCGGGCCCGGGCCAAGCTGGCCGCCGCCGGGTTGGACGGGCGCTTCCTGGTCGGTGACGCGAGCCTCCCCCCGACCGGTGACGGCCGGTACGACGCGGTGCTCTCCCGCCACCTGCTCTGGACCCTCCCCGACCCGCACGCCGCCCTCCGCGCCTGGACCGACCTGCTGCGCCCCGGCGGCCGCCTGCTGCTGGTCGAGGGCCGCTGGCGCGAGGCCGACACGCCCGTCGAGCCCTACGCCCCGGGCACCGAGGGCCTGCCCTGGGCGGGCGGCGTCACCGCGTCCGTCCTGGCCGCCGCGCTGCGCCCCCTGGTCCGCGACCTGCGGGTCGAGCCCCTCGAAGCCGATCCGGCGCTGTGGGGCGGCCCGGTCCACGACGAGCGCTACGCGGTCCTGGCCCTGGTCTGAGCCCCGTTCGGATGCGGGCTGTCGGCGGGACGGGGTACGGTCCGGCCCATGGCCGACACCGAACTGACCACGCTGCTGGGTGTTTTGAACGGCAAGCGCAAGCACGTCCTGGACATCCTGGAGGGCCTGGACGAGGAGGCCCTGCGCCGCCCGGTCCTCCCGTCCGGCTGGAGCTGCCTCGGGCTGGTGCACCACCTCGCGCTGGACGACGAGAAGTTCTGGTTCCGCGCGGTCGCGGCGGGGGACCGGACCGCGATCGACGAGATCCTCGACACCGGGGGCGACGCCTGGCAGCCCGCCCCGGAGCTAACCGCCGAGGAGGTCTTCGCCCTCTACCGCGGGCAGGCGGCGCTCTCCGACGTCTTCCTCTCCACCGCCTCCCTCGATGCGTCCCCCGCCTGGTGGCCGGACTTCTTCGACGGCTGGCGCTACGACACCCTGCGCGAGGTCGTCCTGCACGTGATCACCGAGACCGCCACCCACGCCGGCCACCTGGACGCCGTCCGCGAACTCCTCGACGGCCGCCAGTACCTGGTCCTCGCCTGACCACTCACCACCGGTCGCCGGTAGCCGCCCCGGGCCCCGGGGCGGCTACTCGTGCGCCCCGCTCCCGCTGAGCGGGGGGCAGCCCGCGGGTTCGCCGAGCCAGACGTGGGCCGCGGTGTCGAGCGGCAGGCCGAGCGCGGCGCAGAGGCCGACGACGGTGCCGAAGCCCGGGCTGGGCAGGCGGCCCATCTCGATCTTGCGCAGCGTCTCGGGGGAGATCCCGGCGCTGTGGGCGACGGTGGCGGGGTCGCGACCGGCCCGGGTCTCGCGGAACAGCGCACCCAGTCGGCGGCCGGCCTCGATCTGCTCGGGGGTCAGGGGGACTCGCACCATGCGGACACGCTACTGAACCGCCCGGCCCGCCGCCCAGGCGGGCAGCCCGGACGGGCAGCTCAGCGCAGCGGCAGCTCCGGTCCGCCCCGCTCCGCGGCCGGCCGCGGGCCGTGGATGCGACGGTCGGCGGCGTCGATGCGGACGTCGTCGATGCCGGCCTCGCGCCGCCGCGACCTGCGCTGGCGGGCCGCCCTGACCGCCGCCGTCGAGACCACTGGGGCCTCCGCCCCCCGCGCCCGGCTGCTCGCCGCGTTCGACTGGCTGGGCCACTGGTTCGCCGAGCCCGGCTACCGGGGCTGCGCCTGGATCAACGCCTTCGGCGAACTCGGCCCGACCTCCCCGGCCGACCTCGCCGAGGTGCGCGCCCACAAGGCAGCCTTCCACGCCCAACGCGCCGACTGGGCCCGCGCGGCGGGCCTCACCGACCCGGCCCCCGTCCAACTCCTCGCCGAGGGCGCCATCGTGACCGCCGCGATCGACGGCGACCCCACCCCCGCCACCCGCGCCCGCGCCGCCGTGGAGACGCTCCTCGACGCCACCACCTGCTGAAACCCCGCCCCCGGCAGGGGCAAGCCGACCCGCGACCGCATGCCCCGGCGGCCCTCACCGATTCATGTGAATATCCATCCAGCTCAGGGGCATACGGCGCACCGACACTGACTGCGTGGAGGTCACCATGGTTCCCCTTCTTCTGGTTCTGCTGCTGGCGCTGATCCTGTTCGGCGCCGGCTTCGCGCTCAAGGCCCTGTGGTGGGTCGCGATCATCGTGCTGGTGGTCTGGGTGGTCGGCTTCGTCGCCCGCGGCACCAACGCCGGTGGCAGCCGCGGCCGCTGGTACCGCTGGTAACCGACGGCCAGGACGGCACCCCGGAGCGACCGGACACCGAGCGGGGCCCGCGCACCAGCGCGGGCCCCGCTCCCGTGCGCCCAACCCCCTCCACCGGAGACCGCGTCGGCGGTCCTCCGCTCCGGCCGGCTGGACGGGACTCCCAAGGGTGGTACGGCAGTTCGCGGGTCAGGCGTCCGCGCGGCGGGGAGCAGATTGAGGGCGTGTTGGTGGGGTACGGAGCGTGGGGTGTTGGCCTGGGTTCGGGGTGGGAGGATGGTGGTATGGCTGAGTTCCGTGTTCCTGAACGCCACGCGCAGTTGTTGGAGTTCGCGCAGAGCTTGACACCTCCTGCCGGGTGGAAGGTCGAGGTGTCGGGTGATGAGATCATCATGATGGCCGGGCCGTCGGTGATCCATCAGCGGAACCTGCTCATCGTGCGGGAGCAGTTCGACGCCCACCGCCCGGCGGGGATGATGCCCAGCGAGAACACGGATCTGGCCTCGCCGAACGTCGGCAAGCTCCGCAACCCGGACCTGACGTACATCCCGGTGTCGGTGGTAGAGCTTGGTGGGAACGAGGTTCCGGCGGAACTCGCCGAGATCGCCGTGGAGATCGTCTCCGTGTCGAACCCCGAGAACGGCCTGGTCGGCAAAGTCCGCGACTACCCGCTGATGGGCATTCCCCTCTACTTGATGGTCGATCCGCGGGAGGGCACGGTCGTCCTGTTCTCCGAGCCGTCAGACGGGTCGTACCGTCAGCAGTGGACCGGAAAGTTCGGTGACACCGTCCCGATCCCGCCGCCCTTCGACTTCGGCCTCACCACAACGAACCTGATCCGCTACACCACCTGAACTCGTGGTGCCTTCCCCGCGGGCGCGGGGATGGTCCCTGCGCGATCATCGCCCTCGGCGGCGACCAGGACTGTGCCCCGCGCTCGTGTGGCGCTTCGGTCAAGGCGGTAGGTGTCCGATGTGTCCGGTGGTGGCGCGGCAGTCGGCGTGTCGGGGCGCTCTCGGGGGTGAGCGGTATTTGAATACCGGGGGCTGCTAGCGTGTCGCTGTCCGCTGCCGGTATTTGAATACCGGTGGTTCTTTCGACCGGGCGGCCGGGTGGTCGTCGTGCAGGGAGCGGTGCCGTGATCGAGCTGAAGACTCCGCAGGCGATCGAGAAGATGGCCGTCACCGGCCGGTTCGTCGCCGAGACGCTGGCCGAGCTGGCGGGGCTGGCCGAGGTGGGGCGGGACGTGATGGACCTGGAGTTGCGGGCCCGGAAGCTGGTGGACCGGCGGGGGGCCGAGTCCTGCTACTGGGACTACGCGCCGTCCTTCGGGCGCGGGCCGTTCCGCAACGTGATCTGCCTGTCGGTGAACGACGCGGTGCTGCACGGGCAGCCGCACCCCTACGTGCTGGGCGACGGCGACGTGCTGAGCCTGGACTTCGCGGTGTCGATCGACGGCTGGGTGGCCGACTCGGCGGTCACCGTCATCGTGGGCACCCCGGACGAGCGGGACGTCCGGCTGGCGGAGTCGACCCGTACCGCGCTGGACGCGGCGATCGCGGCGGCCGTGCCGGGCAACCGGGTCGGGGACATTTCGGCGGCGATCGCGGCGGTCGGCCAGGGCGCGGGCTACCGGATCAACACCGACTTCGGCGGGCACGGCCTGGGCCGCACCATGCACGAGGACCCGCACGTGGCGAACGTCGGGCGGCCCGGGCGCGGGCTGGAGCTGCGGCCCGGGCTGACGCTGGCGCTGGAGCCGTGGTGGTGCACCGGTTCGGCGAAGCTGCGGGTGGACGCGGACGGCTGGACGCTGCGTTCGGCGGACGGCTCGCGCGGGGCGCACTCCGAGCACACCGTGGCAATTACCGAGGACGGGCCGCGGGTGCTCACCGCGCTGTCCTGACCGGGGAGTTCGGGGCCGGTCCCGGCCACGGCGGGTGACGGCCGGGTGGACGGTGGGTGGCCGCTGTGGTCCGTCCCATAGGCGGATCGCTGGACAGTCGGCGCGCCGTCAGCGGGGGGCCACGGAGGGTGTGCGGTTCCCCGGCCGGAGGCGGCCGGAACCGGTGAGCCCGGTCACAGGAGCCGCCGGTCCCGCCCCGCCCGGGCCCGGGAAATGGCGGCCGGACCGGGCCGCGGAGGCCGCTGTACTGGCGGTAACGGGGTCCTGACCTGCGTAAACCTTCGAATGCTTGGAGTTCGGCCCGAGCGCCCGTAACTTCGTAACCAGTGCAGGGCGCACTACCCGGGATCACCCGAAACCAACGCCCCGGTGCGGCCACCGAGCCGCCCGACGGGCAGGGTGACCGCGACGGAGAGCAGGTCGGACCCCGACCGCGCCGTCCGATCCACAAGCGCGAGAGACCGCAGGGCCCGTCGGGCCCCTGGTTCCGCCTTGCCTGCCCGGGGCATCCGAAAGGAATCGCATGATCTTCCGTAACGAGACTGCCGCCACCGAGACCGCCACCACCGCCGAGCGGGGCAACCGGAAGCGCAACCGCGTCCGGGCTGCCATCGTCGCGGGCAGTGCGGTGGCCGTCCTCCCGGTGGCCGGCCTCGTGACGGCGACCTCGGCCTCGGCCGCGGACGTGTCCACCTGGGACAAGGTCGCCCAGTGCGAGTCGACCGGCAACTGGTCGATCAACACCGGCAACGGCTTCTACGGTGGCCTGCAGTTCACCTCCTCCACCTGGGCCGCCTTCGGTGGCACCGCCTACGCCCCGCAGGCCGACCAGGCCACCAAGGCGCAGCAGATCGCGGTCGCCGAGAAGGTCCTGGCCTCGCAGGGCCCCGGTGCCTGGCCCGTCTGCTCCGTGCAGGCCGGTCTGACCCAGGGCGGCGCCGCCGCGCAGGTCGACACCTCGTCCGGCAGCAGCACCAGCAGCAAGTCGAGCGCCACCAGCGACTCCGCGAGCAGCAGCACCACCGGCACCAAGTCCGCGAAGTCGGCCACCGCTGACTCCGACTCGGCCTCCACCAGCACCAACACCACCGCTGACAGCGGCAAGTCCTCCTACCAGGGCCACCAGTCCTGGAAGAAGGGCGGCCACACCGGCGGCGGCAACACCACCGGTGGCAGCACCTACACCGTCAAGTCCGGTGACACCCTGGGCGCCATCGCGGCCGCCAACGGCACCACCGTGGACGCGCTGTTCAGCGCCAACGCCCAGACCATCGGCTCCTCCGCCGATGTCATCTACCCGGGCCAGGTCCTGACCGTCTGATCGGACCCCCGATCGGACTCCGGTAGGACCGGACCCCGCGCACGACGCCGACGGCCGCCCCTCATGTCGGGAGGGGCGGCCGTCGGCGTTCCCGCGTGCGGCACGGCCGGGGGCCGTCAGTCGAACCAGTCGGGCTCGGCGGCGTCGATCAACTCGCGCAGGCCCGGCCGGTCGTGGAAGGCCCCCGAGAGCAGCGCGCCGAGCTCGCGCAGCGCCGCCGCGTCCTCCCCGTGGGCGACGAACATGCCGGCCTCCGGGTCGTACCGGAACCGGCCCTCCAGCTGCGGCGCCCGCGAGCGGACGGCGGAGCGGGCCACCGCCTCCCAGCCGTAGCCGCCGTTCTGCTGCCCCGCCGCCTCGAACACCTCGTCCACCGCGACCATCCGGTCGTCGGTCAGCAGCAGGCCGTACGAGCCGGGCTTGTGGTCGTACTCGATGAACACCAGCGGGGCGAAGGTCTCACGATCAGTCATGACCCGGACGCTACCGGTGGCCACCGACAGCGAGGGACGGCCATGGACGGCCGGGGGAGCGGGGCCCGTCAGTAGGGGAGGACCTCCTCGACCGCGCTGGTGCCCGAGCCGGGGCGGGACTCCCACCGCCAGGTCTCGTCCAGCCGCAGCCGGCCGTCGGCGAGCCGGGTCAGGACGCTGGTGCAGTGGCCGGAGTTGGTCTCCCCGGCCCGGTTGAGCTGTACGTACCGGAAGTCGACGGTGTCCCCGGTGCGGGTGCCGACCAGGTGCCCGTGCACCACCTCGCCGCCCTGGTAGTCGGCCCACACCAGGCCCTCGTCCTCGTGGTACGCGAACCGGGTGCCGGGGTCGACCTCGCCCTGCTCGGGACGGGACACCGGGGCGAACTCCAGCCCGTCGAGCGAGGGCAGCGCGGACAGCATGGCGGGGCTCCTTGGGCCGGGCAGCGGGTGTGACGCCCAGTCGACCACGCCGGGGCCCGCGTCCACCGGGTCATCCGCATCATGGACAGCCGGACGGCCGGTGCTCAGGCGGCGGTCGAACCGCCCCGACGACCCTCCGGCGGGGCGTCCTTCGCGGACTCGCCCTTCGGCCGGACGTCCTTCGCCTGCGCGTCCTTCGACCGGGCGTCCTTCGCGGGCGCGTCCTCCCGGCGTTCGTCCTCCCGGGGTCCGTCCTCCCGGCGTTCGTCCTCCCGGGGTTCGTCCGTGAAGTCGACGTCGACGCGCTGCTCGGGGCGGCGCTCCTCCTGGCGGGCGATGTCCCCCAGCACCTGCTCGTCCGGGCCGGTCATCGGCGGCTGGAGCAGGGAGCGGGGCCACAGTCGGCGGGCCAGGACGGTGTTGGCCTCGGCGGCGTACACGGTGACCTGGGCGGCCAGGTACAGCCAGGAGAGCAGGCCGATCACGGTGGCGAAGAAGCCGTAGACGGCGGTGGCGTGCCGCAGTTGGTGGGTCACCAGGGCGGCGCCGAACGCCTGGAGCAGGGTGAAGAGCGGGCCGGCGAGGAAGCTGCCCGGCCACAGCGAGCGGACCGGGACCTCCTTCGGGGTGAGGATCCACAGGCAGGCCAGGAACAGCAGCGTGTTGAGGACCGCCGCGAGCAGCAGCCCGCCGATCCGGGCGGCCGGGCCGCCCAGCGCGGCGCCGACCAGGGCCGCCGCGGCCGTGCTCAGCAGCAGGCCGGTGCCGAGCGTGGCGAACAGCGCCAGGCTGCGCCAGAGCCGGGACCAGTAACCGGGACGCTGGAAGTTGGGGACGTTCCACACCTCGGCCATCGCGTGCTGCAGCACCTGCGCGATGCCGAGCGCACCGTAGAGCAGGCCCGCCGCACCGATCACCAGCGCCAGCCCGCTGCCCTGCACCGAGTGCACGTTCTCCCGCAGTTGGTCGCCGATGATCGGGAAGTCGGCGAGCGCCGAGTCGACCACGGCCTGCTGCGCGTCCGGGTGCCCGTGCAGGACGAAGCCGAGCACGGTGGAGAGCAGGAGCAGCAGCGGGATCAGTGAGACGAAGCCGTAGTAGGTGATCAGCGCGGCCAGCAGCCCGCCCCGGTCGTCGCCGTACTTCTTGACCACCCCGACCACGACGGCCAGTGGTCGGCGGCGCTGCTGGGTGCGGTCGACGGCGCGCAGGGCGCGTTCGAAGGGGTTCACGGCGCGGGCTCCTCACAGTGACGGACGGCACTCGCGCGTATGCCCCGCCCGGGGGTGTGAACGCACGGGGGACGGAAAGGCGGGCGGAGGACCCGGAGCCGAGTGGTGAGGAGGCAGGGCAGGTGTGGTGGTGGAGCGCGGTGCGGCTGGTGGTGGTCGGTGCGGCGGTGGCCCTGGTGCTGTACGGGGTCGACCGGATCGTGGAGGTGACGACGCGTCGGCTCTCGGTACGGGCGGGGAACGTGCCCCGGGTGCTGCGCGGCTGCCGACGCCCGATCCTCGCCGTGACCGGCTGCGGCCTGCTGCTGGCCGCGATGCCGTGGGTGCGGGCACCCGGCGGGATCGGGCACCTGCTGGTGCTGGCCACCATCGGCTCGTGCGCCTGGCTGGCCGCGCGGGCCGCCGCACTGGTGCTGGACGGGGCGGTGCGGCTCGCGGTGCGGCGCCGGGACGCCGCCTGGGCCGGGCGGGCCCGCACCCAGGTGGGGCTGCTCAGCCGGATCCTCCAGGCGGCGATCGCGCTGCTGGCGCTGGCCGGGATGCTGATGACCTTCCCGGCGGTCCGGGTGGTCGGCACCAGCCTGCTGGCCTCGGCCGGACTGGTCGGCGTGGTCGCGGGCATCGCCGCGCAGAGCGCGCTGTCCAACCTGTTCGCGGGCATCCAGATGGCCTTCGGCGACCTGGCCCGGATCGGCGACGTGGTGGTGGTCGGCGGCGAGTGGGGCACCGTCGAGGAGATCACCCTGACCGCGGTGGTGATCGCCACCTGGGACCAGCGGCGGATCGTGATGCCGATGTCGTACTTCGCCGGCCGCCCGTTCGAGAACTGGTCGCGCCGCTCCGACCGGATCACCGGCACCGCGCTGCTGCACCTCGACCACAGCACCCCCGTCGACCTGCTGCGCGCCGAGTTCGAGACCTACCTGGCCAAGAACCCGCACTGGGACGGCGAGGGCAGCGCCCTCCAGGTCGTCGACACCACCCCCACCACCCTGGTGGTGCGCGCCCTGGCCACCGCCGCCAACGCGGGCGACGCCTTCGAGCTCCGCTGCGAACTGCGCGAACACCTGATCGGCTTCCTCCGCGAACACCACCCGCACGCCCTCCCCCGCGTCGCGGTCGCCCCCGCCCCCGACGACCGGACGGACCCGGCCACCCCGACGGACACGGCACACACGACGGACACGGCACACGTGGCGGACGCGGAAACGGCGGCGGCGAGGACGCGGGCCTGACGTGACGGCGCACCACCGGTGACGGGGCGGGCGCCGGGGCTCAGAGGTAGTCCTCCAGGCGGGCGATGGCGAAGCCCTGGGCGGTGGCGGCGTCGACGACTCGGCGCAGCATGTCGGGCATGGTGCCCTTCCAGTCGGTGGAGGGGGCGCGGAAGTGGGTGAGGACGATGTCGCCGGGGTGGAACTCCTGGTCGGCGTAGCGCCACTCCAGGTGGTCGGGGAAGGCTTCCTCGTTCCACAGCGGGAAGGCGGTGACGCCGCAGGAGGCGGCGGTGCGCAGGGCGGCCTCGGTGTACTCGCCGTAGGGGGGTCGGAACAGGCGGGGGCGGGTGCCGGACACCTGCTGGAGGTGGTCCTGCTGGTCGCAGATCTCGCGCCGGAGGGCGTCGGCGTCCAGGCGGCGCAGGTCGGGGTGGGTGAGGGTGTGGTTGTCGAGCGTGACGCCGTGGGCCTGGAGGGCGCGGAAGTAGCCGTAGTCGGAGCGGGCCAGGTAGTCGGAGAGGAACGCGGACATCGGAACGCCCAGCTCGGCGGCCATCGCGGCGAACTGCGGGTCCTTCTCGGCGCCGTCGTCGACGGTCAGGAACACCACCCTGTCGGTGGTCGGGACGCGGTAGACCACCGGCGGCAGGCCCGGGGCGCGCTTGACGCCGGGTCCGTCGGCCAGCTCGGGCTTGACGGCGGGCGGGGCGGGGGCGCGCAGCGGGAGCGCGGCCAGGCCCCAGCGGCGGGCGGCGGCGAGGGCCTGCTGCACGCCCGCCTGCTGCTCGGCGGCGGACACCCGGGCGTTCAGCTCCTGCCCGGCGGCGGCCTGCGGGCGGGCGGCGGGCATCGCGGCGAGCGCGGCCCGGGCGGCGAGAACGGCCTGCGCGGCTTGGGCGGCTTGGGCGGCTTGCGCTGCCTGGGCCTGCGCCGCTTGGCCCGCCTGGGCTTGGGCCTGGGCCGCCGGGACGGCCTGTACGGCGGGCGCGCCGGTGGCGGGCGGCGCGGCCGGGGCGGAGGTGCGGGCGGGGTCCTGGGCGTGCAGGGCGGAGCAGCCGACGGTGAGGGTGGCGAGCGCGGTGAGGGCGGCCAGGCCCCGGCGGTGGCGGCGTCCCGGCCCGGAGCGGCGGGCGCGGGCGCGGATGCCGCGGGCACCGGGAGTGCCGGGGGTGCGGGGAGCGCTGGGGGTGCCGGACGGCACGGTGGAGGGGGTCGCCATACCGGCAGATGATCCCCTTGTCGTACCTGTCGTACCGACACGCCGTGGAGCGTCACCCGGACGGAGCGCCACCGTCCCCCGTTTGACTCGACCCCGGCGGCGGCGTACAGAGTGAGACATGCGCCCGGGTGTCCCGGCGGACCCGTCCGGCCCGCCCCCACGGACCGACCCCGAACCGGCGACGCGCACCGGCCCCCCGCCCGGCGCCGCCCGCCCGCGCTGGGGCGCGGCCGCGGAGGCGCTGCTCGCCGACGGCCTGCTGCGCGCCGTCCGGGCCACCGCCGCGTACGGGGGCGTGCTCTACCTGCACTCCGCCGACCGCCGCTCGCTGGCCGTCGCCGCCGTCGCCGGCATCCCGCTCAGCCTGATCGAACCGTTCCGGCGGATCGCCGTCGCCGCGCCCCTGCCGGTCGCCGACTCCTACCGGGCCGGCCGCACCATCGTGCTCGCCGACGCCGACGACACCATGCGCCGCTACCCCCGCCTCGCCGTCGGGCTCCCGTACGCGCACGCCTCCGCCACCACGCCCGTCACCGTCGGCGACCGGACCTTCGGCGTGATCGCCGTCTTCTGGCCCGCCGGCGGGGCCCGCCCGCCCGCCGCCACCCGCCGCCAGCTGCGCACCGCCGGAAACCGCCTGGCCACCGGCCTGCTGCCGTACGGCGACCGGGTCCGCGGGGAGCGCCCGCCCGTCGTGGTGCCGCTGCCGGCGCCCGGCGACGGCATCCGGCTCGGCTTCCTCGACTGGGACCTGGCGGAGCGCCGGCTCACCGCCGACGAACGGCTGCACGAGATCCTCGGCACCGGCCCGTACGACGGCCGCGCCGCCGCCCTGCTGGACCGGATCGTCCCCGAGGACGTTGCCCCGCTGCGCGAAGCCGCCCGGCTGGCCGCCCGGCAGGGCCGGCCGTTCACCCACCGGGTCCGGCTGCGCGACCCCGGCGGCGGCACCCGGCAGCTCGACCTGTCCGGGCACCCCGTCACCGGCTCCGCCCGGCTGGTCGTCGCCGTGGTCGACGCGAGCGCCGCCGCGGCCACCGCCGCCGCCGTGGAACGCCTGCGCGACGGCGTCTTCGCCCTCGACCCGGACGGCCGGGTCGGCTACGTCAACCACAGCGCCGAACTGCTGCTGCACGCCCCCCGCGCCGAACTGCTCGGCCGGCGCCCCTGGGACGCGCTGGCCTGGCTCGCCGACCCCGCCTACGAGGACCGCTACCGCTCCGCGATGCTCGCCCAGCAGCCCACCGCGTTCCTCGCCCGCCGCCCGCCCGGCCACTGGCTGGCCTTCTCGCTCTACCCCGACGCGCACGGCCTCACCGGCCGGATCGTGTCCGCCGCCCCCACCGAGGACACCCCGCTCCCCGAGGCCCCGCCCGCCGTCCCGGCCTCCCTCGGCGGCGTCTACCACTTGCTGCAACTCGCCTCCGCGCTCACCGAGGCGGTCACCGTCCGCGAGGTCGCCGACGCCGTCGCCGAGCAGATCCTGCCCGGTTTCGGCGGCCAGGAACTCGCCCTCTACCTGGCCCGCGGCGGACGGATGCACCTGGTCGCCGAGACCGGCTACCCCGCCGGCTTCCTCGACCCGTTCGAGGGCACCCCGATCCGGGCCCGGCTGCCCGGCACCGAGGTGTTCACCACCGGCGCGCCGATCTTCTTCGAGTCCGGGAACGAACTCTCCGCCGCCTACCCCGGCATCCCGCGCGACGAGATGGCCGCCTGGGCCTTCCTCCCGCTGATCGCCTCCGGCCACCCCGTCGGCAGCCTCATCCTCGGCTTCGACCGCCCCCGGGTGTTCACCTCCGAGGACCGCTCCGTCCTCACCGCCCTCGGCGGCCTGATCGCCCAGGCCCTCGAACGCGCCCGCCTCTACGACGCCGAGTCCGCCGTCGCCCGCGGCCTCCAACAGGCCCTGCTGCCGCACCGGCTGCCCGCCGTCCCCGGCCTCGACATCACCGCCCGCTACCTGCCCGGAACCCGCGGCATGGAGATCGGCGGCGACTGGTACGACGTCCTGCCCACCCCCGACGGCGGCGTCGTCCTGATCATCGGCGACGTCGAGGGACACAGCGTCAAGGCCGCCGCGCTCATGGGCCAACTCCGCAGCGCGGTACGGGCGTTCGCCAGCGGGGACGACCCCGTCGAGACGGTCGCCCGCCGCACCAACCACCTGCTCGTCGACCTCGACGCCGGGCTGCTCGCCTCCTGCTGCCTGCTGCGCCTGGACCCCGCCACCCGCACCCTGCACGTCGTCCGGGCCGGCCACCCCCCGCCGCTGCTGCGCGCACCCGACGGCCGCACCACCGTCCTCGACCTGGACGGCGGGCCGCTGCTGGGCATCGACGATGGCCTCGACTTCCCCGCCACCGAGATCCGGCTGCCGCCGGGGGCCACCCTCGTCCTCTACACCGACGGCCTGGTCGAATCCGCCGCCGCCCCCCTTGCCGAGGGCATCGACCGCCTCCGCACCACCCTCGCCCACGCCCCCACCTCCGCCCTCGAACCACTCGCCGACCTCCTCCTCGGCCAGGCCCGCCACGACGGCCACCGGGCGGACGACACCGCGGTGCTGATCGCGCGGCTGACGGGGACGCCCTGACGGGGGCGTTCCGGCGGGGGACGCCCGGGCGGGAGCGTTCCGGCGGGGACGCCCTGGTGGGCCGGACGTCTCGTGGGCGGGGGCCGTGGCCGGTCAGGTCGGGCGGACGAGGTGGCAGTCGTAGGCGAAGACCACGGCCTGGACGCGGTCGCGGAGGCCGAGTCTGTGCAGGACGCGGCCCAGGTGGGACTTCACGGTGGCTTCCGCGAGGTGCAGGGTGGCGGCGATCTCGGCGTTGGACAGGCCGCGGCCGACCTGGACGAGCACCTCGCGTTCGCGGGCGCTGAGGCGGGCGAGCCGTTCGTCGCGGTCGGTGCCCGCGCCGTCGGGGAGGTACGGGCGGAAGTCCTCCAGCAGGCGGCGGGTGATCCGGGGGGAGAGGACGGCGTCGCCCGCGGCCACGTCGCGGATCGCGGTGAGCAGCTCCTCGGGCCTGGTGTTCTTGAGCAGGAAGCCCGAGGCGCCGGCACCGAGCCCGGCGAAGGCGTACGCGTCCAGGTCGAAGGTGGTGAGGATCAGCACCTTGCTGCGCGGACGGAGCCGGGTGATCTGCCGGGTCGCCTCGATCCCGTCGGTGCCGGGCATCCGGACGTCCATCAGGACGACGTCGGGGCGCAGTTCCCGGGCGAGGCGCACGGCCTCGGCGCCGTCCGCCGCCTCGCCGACCGGGGTCAGATCGGGCTGGGCGTCCAGGATGGTGCCGAAGGCCAGCCGGAGCAGGGCTTCGTCGTCGGCGATCAGGACCCGGATCGTCATGCGGACGCCGCCGGGACGCCGTCGAGCCGGAGGCGGGCGCGGACCGCCCAGCCGCCGCCCGGGAGCGGTCCGGCCCGCAGCGTCCCGCCGTGGGCGGCCGCGCGTTCGCGCATGCCCGCGATGCCGTGGCCGGGGGTCTCGTGGCCGGGGGCGCCGTGTCCAGGGGACGGGGGCGGGCCCGGGTTGTCGTCGGTGACGTCCACGGTGACGGCGGTGGCCGTGCAGCGGATCCGGACCTCGGCGCGGGTGCCGGCGGGGGCGTGCTTGAAGGTGTTGGTCAGGGCTTCCTGCACCAGGCGGTGGACGGTCAGTTGGACGGTGGCGGGCAGCCGGGCGGGCTCGCCCCGGACGTCGACGCGGGTCGGCAGCCCGGCGGCGCGCATCCGGTCGGCCAGGTCCGCCAGTTCGGCGACGCCGGGCAGCGGGTGGCGCTGCGCGTCCGGTTCGTCGGTGCGCAGCAGGCCGAGCGAGCGCCGCATGTCGGTCAGGGCCTGCCGGCCGGTCTCGGCGGCCCGGAGCATCGCGGCGGTGGCCTTGTCGGGCGAGTGGTGCCGGGCGTGGACGGCGGCGTCGGCGAGCGCGACCATGACGGACAGGTTGTGGGTGACGATGTCGTGCACCTCCCGGGCGATCCGGGTCCGCTCCTCGGCGACGGCCAGCCGGGCCTGCTGGTCCTGCTGCCGCTCCAGGCGCGCGGCCCGTTCCGCCAGGACCGCGAGGTAGGCGCGGCCGGTCCGCGCGTTGGTGCCCAGGGTGGCGGCGGCGACCACCGTCGCGGTCAGGGCGAGGAAGGGGGCCTGGAACGCCCCTCCGGTCGTCCAGCGCAGGCAGGCCAGCAGGGCGCCGCCGGTCAGGACGGCGCAGGCGAGCAGCGTGTCGCGCCGCGCCGCCGTGTCGCGCCGCGCCGCCGTGTCGCGCCGTACCACTGCGCCGGGCCGTACCGCCGTGTCGAGCCCCGCCGTATCGGGCCCCGCCGTATCGGGCCCCGTCGTGTCGGGTCGCGCCGTATCGAGCCCCGCCGTGTCGGGTCGCGCCCGGTCGGGCCGTCCGGCGTGCGCGGCCACCGCGTACAGGGCCACCAACAGGGCGGCGTCCGCCGGAAGTTGGATGCCGGCCAGCCACTGGACGCCGGCCGCGGCGGCCACCGCGGCGAACACCGCGCGCGGGGCCCGGCGCCGCCACCGCAGCGGCAGCACGAGCGCGGTGGTGAGGGCGGCGGCCACCGGGAGATCGCGCGGCGCGTGGGTGGCGGCGACGTGGAGCAGCAGCAGGGAGAGGAGCAGCGCCGTCGACAGGGATTCCCTTGCGGGGGAGGGGAGTCGGAGCTGCTCGATCCGGCGGCGCAGGGCCGTCCCCGCCCGCCGTGCGGTCTCCCGGCGGGGGCCGGGGCGGGCCGTGCCAGGCCCTGCGGCGGCCTCGGTCATCACACGTGTTCCTGTCGTTCGGTCGTTCGGTGCTGCGTTCGTGCGCCGCGTCGCGTCGCGCGGTGCTGCCACGGTAGGCCGCGGGGGCGGCGGCGCACATGCGCCCGGCGTCGGAGGGCGGCGGGCCGGGGTACGACCGCAGGAGGAGTTCCGGTACCTCCCGGGGTCGCAGGACGGCCGCCCGCCAGGGGTGTTCGGCTGCGACCTCGGGGGTAGCGCGGGGGCGACCCGGGGGCGATGTGGCGGGGGGCGGCCCGCGCCGAGGATGGCGACGTGACCGAGACCATCACGGGGCTTTCGCTGTCCCTTCCGGAGTTCCTGGCCGTCCTGGGCGCCGTCGCGCTGGTGGCGGCCCGCTGGCTTCCCCCGGCCGTCCGCCCGCGGGCCGCCGTCGCGGCGGGGGCGGTGTTCGCGCTGTCCGCCGCCGTGCTGGGCGGGCTGGGCGTCCGCTGGCAGCTGCTGCCGGTGCTGGCGGGCGGCGCCGTCGCGCTGCCGTTCGCGCTGTCGCCCGTCCTGGCCCCGCCGCTGCGGCGGCTGCGCGGTCGCCCCGCCCGGCCGGCCCGGCGGGTCCCGTGGTGGCTGGCGCTGCCGGGGGCGGCGGCCTGCCTCGGGCTGATCGCGGCGGGGCCGGTGGCCGCCTGGGCGTTCCCGGTGCCGGTGTTCCCCGAGCCGTCGGGCCCCTTCGCGGTCGGCACCCGGGTGGTGCAGTGGACCGACCCGGACCGCCCGGAGACCTTCACCGCCGACCCGGACGACCGGCGCACGGTCGTCGTCCAGCTCTGGTACCCCGCGCGGTCCAGCCCGGCGGGCACGCCGCGCGCCCCGTACCTCGGGCGCACGCCGCAGGAGGCGCGCACCGTGGCCGACGCGCTCGCCGCCGGCGTCGGCCTGCCCGGCTTCCTGTTCGACGGCGCCGCGCACGCCCGGACCCGGGCCGTCGCGGACGCCCCGGTGGCCGGCGGGGACGAACGGTTCCCGGTGGTGCTGTTCTCCCCGGGCTCGGGCGGGGCGCGCACCCAGAACACCGCCTGGGCCGAGGAACTGGCCGGCCACGGCTACCTGGTGGCCGCCGTCGACCACCCGTACGACTCCGCGGCGGTGGTCCTCGACGACGGCCGGACGGTGCGCGCCGCGACCGCCTCCAGCGGCGACCGGGACACCGACGAGCGGCTCGCGGCCGACTGGACGGCCGTCCGGGCCGCCGACCTCGGCTTCGTCCTCACCCGGCTGGAGGAGCTGGACCGGGCCGGCGGCGCCGACCCGCTGGCCGGCCGCCCGGACACCGGCCGGGTCGCCGCGACCGGCCACTCCATGGGCGGCGCCGCCGCCCTCCAGGCGGCCCGCCGGGACCCCCGGATCGACGCCGTCATCGACCTGGACGGCTTCCCGCACGGCCCCGCGACCCCCGCCCTGCACCAGCCGGTGCTGGCCCTCACCCAGGACCTCACCCCGGGCACCGACCCGCGCTACCTGCCCCGCCTCACCGAGGCCCTCGCCGCCGACACCGCGCCGAGCTACCGCCTCACCGTCCCCGACGCCGCCCACCTCACCTTCACCGACGCGCCCCTCTACCTGCCGCCGGTCCCCTCGATCGTCGGCACCCTGGGCCGCACCGCCGCCCCCCGCCTCGTCGCCGCGACCACCCTCGCCTTCCTGGACGCCACCCTCCGACACGCCCCCGGCGACCTCCCCGCCGCCCTCTCGCCCTACGGCCGCCTCACCGTCCACCCCCCGGGCATGGACGGCTGACCGGCCCCCGGCCCCCACTCCCGAGACCGTCCGGCGGGGGCCCGGAGCGACGATGGTCGGAGCGGGCGGGCGACTTTCGGCGGCATCGGGGGCCGGGACGGGGTGGCTAGGGTCGGGCGGGTGAGGATGCGGACGTGGATCGGACGGGCGTTCCCCGGGCCCTGGGGGTGGGCGCCGGCGGGCCGGGAGGTGCTGGGCGGGCTGCTGGTGTGCGGGCTCGCGGCGCTGTTGCAGGCGGGCGACAGCGGCGGGTGGCCGTCCGGGCCGGTGGTGGGGGCGTGCGCGGTGCTGTTCGCGCTGCGGCGCGGGCTGCCCGGGACGGTGCTGGTGGCGTCGGCGGCCGGGGTCGGCGGGCCGACCGGTTTCCTGCCGCTGCTGGTCGCCGCCGGGTACTCGGCCGGCCGCCGGATCGGCCGCCCGTGGCGGGCCCCGGCGGTGCTGGCGCTGGGCTTCCTGGGCACCGTCGGCGTCGGCGTCCTGCAGAACCGGCGCGACCACTTCCCGCTGCCCGTCCTGCTCGGCCTGTGCGTCGCCGGGTACCTGCTGATCGGCGTGCTGCCCGCCGTCATCGGCCGCTACCGGGCCCAGCGCGTCGCCCTGCTCGCCAGCCTGCGCGAGCACAACGCGCAACTGCTGCGCGAACGCGTGATGATCGCCCGGCAGGCCCGGCTGCGCGAACGCCACCGGATCGCCCAGGACATGCACGACAGCCTCGGCCACCAGCTCGCCCTGATCGCCGTGCACGCCGGCGCCCTGGAGGTCGACCGCACCCTCGGCGCGCAGCAGCGCGAGGCCGTCGTTGTGCTGCGGCAGGCCGCCACCGGCGCGATGCGCGAACTGCGCGAGGTGGTCGGCCTGTTGCGCGAGGACACCGCGACCGCCCCCGGCGGCGTCGACGCCGTCGACCGCCTGGTCGAGACCTCCGGCGCGGCCGGCGCCCGGATCGAGCTGCGCCGCCTGGGCCCGCCCCGCCCGCTGCCCGCGCCCACCGGCCACGCCGCGTACCGGATCGCCCAGGAGGGACTGACCAACGCGCACAAGCACGCCCCGGGCGCGGCGATCGAGCTGACCGTCCGCTACGAGCCGGACGCCCTGGTGGTGGAGGTGGTTAACGGACCCGGCGGGGACGGCGCCGCGGCGGTCTCCGGCGGGCAGGGCCTGACCGGGCTGCGCGAACGGGCCCGGCTGCTGGGCGGGATGGTGCACAGCGGGCCGCTGCCGGACGGCGGCTTCCGGCTGGCCGGGATGCTGCCCTACACCGCCGAGGGGGCCCGCGCCGCCCTCCCCGAGGACGAGGAACTCGCGCTCCTGGCCGTCGAGTCGGCCGAACCGGAGAAGCGCCGCCGGAGCCCCGCGGTGGGCTGCGCGCTCGGCGCGCTCGCGGTGCTCGGGGTGGTGGCCGCGGTCGCCGTGCTCGGCGCGGTCGTGTTCGTCAGCTCGCTGCGGGACGCCACCGTCCCGGCCCGGCTGTACGACAGCATCGAGGTCGGCCAGAGCGAGCGGTCCGTCAACGAACGGCTGCCGGTCGGCAGCGAGTTCCTCACCCACGACTTCCGGAAGATCGGCCCGCCGGTGCCGGCGGGCGCGCACTGCCGCTGGTTCGCCGGGGACCGGGAGAGCGGCCTGGACGGCGACCAGGACGTGGTCCGGTTCTGCTTCGAGGACGGCCTGCTGGTGGAGAAGCAGCACTTCCATGGCAAGGTGTGAGCCGAGAACGGGCGCAGGCACAGGAGGGGAGGACGGGCGGTGATCCGTGTCCTGGTGGCCGACGACGAGCCGCTGATCCGGGCCGGCATCCGGATGATCCTCACCTCCGCCCCGGACGTCGAGGTGGTCGGCGAGGCCCCCGACGGGGCGCAGGCGCTGCGGCTGGCCCGCGAACTCGCCGCGGACGTCCTGCTGCTGGACATCCGGATGCCGGTCCTGGACGGGCTGAGCGCGCTCGCCGAACTGCCCCGCGCCGCGCCCGGCACCCGGGCCATCGTGCTCACCACCTTCGGCGAGCGGGAGAACGTCCTGCGGGCGATCACCTCCGGCGGCGCCGGCTTCCTGCTCAAGGACACCGCGCCGGGCGAGCTGATCCAGGCCGTCCGGGCCGCCGCCACCGGCCACGCCTTCCTCTCCCCGGCCGCCACCCGGCACATCGTGGACAGCCTCGCCGACGGCCCGGCGGCCGCGCGCGGCGAACAGGCCAGACGCCGACTGGCCGTGCTCACCGCCCGCGAACGCGCCGTGGTCGAACTGCTCGGCGAGGGGCTGTCGAACGCCGACACCGGCGCCCGCCTGCACATGAGCGAGGCGACGGTGAAGACCTACGTCAGCCGCATCCTGGCCAAACTCGACTGCGAGAACCGGGTCCAGGCCGCCCTGCTGGCCCGCGACGCGGAACTCTGACGTACCGTCAGCTCCACTCCTCCGGCAGCGGGAAGCCGAGCTGCCCGGCCCGCTCGACGTACGCCTTCCGGATCTGCCGCAGCGCCTCGGGCCGGTACGGGTCGTCCGGCGCGATGGCCGCCGCGACGGCCAACGCCTCCGCCAGCAGCGCCCGTTGCAGGTCCGGCCGGAGCAACACCGGCTGGTGGACGGTCAGTTCGATCGCCGCCAGCGCCAGCCTCGGCAGGTGCACCACCGGGTTCTCCCCGGCCAGCAGGCGGTGCGCCCGGTACGCCTGCCACGGGGTGGGCGGCTCGCTGCCCGCCAGCAGCACCCGCGCCCGCAACGCCAGTTCCTGATCCACGTGTGAGGACACACGGCTCCCATCGATCTCGTCCAAGGGGGGAATGCGGACGAGTCTGCGGCCCGCGGGGCGGGTCGGACAAGGGAGGACGGACGTGCGCTCGGTCCTACCGGAAACGGCCGTGAACAGGCAGAATGTGGATCGATACGCTGCCGGGCGGGGCTCAGGTGGTGGCGGTGACGGCTCCGGTGACGGCTCCGGTGACTGCGGGGTCCGATTCCGCGCCCGGGTCGGCGTCCGTTCCGGTGGCCGAGGCGGCGAGGCGTTCGCCGATCAGGTCGAGTTCCGCCGACACCTGGGCGCGCAGCGCGGGCAGCAGGGCGAGGGCCGCGCGGGCGGCGTCCGGGTCGGGGTGCGGGTCCCGGTGGGCGGCGGCGACGGCGGTGCGCAGCGGCAGGACGGCCAGCGCGGTCTCCCACGCGGTGCGGTGCACGCCGGTGGCGTAGCGGGAGGTCAGGTACTCCAGCGGGGCGAGGGCGAGCGCGTCCCGGTCGGCGGGCCCGGCGAGCCGGTGCTCCGGCAGCAGCCAGGCCACCCCGTCCCGGGCCACCAGGTCGAACGCCCGGGACAGGTCAGGGGCTGCCGGGCCGCGCGCCGACTCGATGGTCGCCGCCGCCAACAGCCGCTCCAGCATGGCCGCTTCGCGCGGGTCGGTCGGCCGGTCGGGGTGCTCCTGCCCGGCCAGCAACTGCTCCAGGTGGTAGCGCTGGCCCCAACTGCCCACCGAGCGGTGCATCGCCCCGGCCCGGGTCTCCCGGATCGCGGCCAGCGCCAGCGCCCGGGTGGTCAGGTCCCGGCGCACCGCGAAGGCGCCGGCCGCCCCGTCCGGGAACAGCCGCTCCAGCGCGCACCGGACGGCGTCCACCGTCGGCCCGTCGTACCAGCGCAGCGTCCAGCGCTGCCCGACCGGCTCGCACTGCGGCTCGACCGGGACGCGGAACTGCACGGACAGCCGATCGGCGACCCGCCGGGCCAGCGGGCCGTGCGACGGGGACCGGGGGGCCTGCGGAGGCCGCGGGGCCTGCGGCTGCGAAGCCGCCGGCGCACTGGGCGCGGACCCGGGCGCGGGCGCGGCGGCGCGCTCCGGGGTGCGTTCGGGGGTGACCATGGCCGGAGACTAGCCACGGCCGACCGCAGGCCACGGCGCCGACGGGCGACGCGCGGAGCGGCTCAGCCGTTCGCCGCAACCCGCGACGCGAGAGGCGCGGCCGGGCCGCGACGGACTGGGGCGTGGCCGGTCGGTGGTCCGCCAGGCGGCGCGGGCCGATCGGCCGGTGGTCTCAGCCGGTGGCGGGGCGGGAGCGGGAAGCGATTAGGCCGGGGCGGGGCAGGCTGCGGGTGCCCGGCGGGCCGGCGGGTGGTGCGGGCGGGTGAACGATCCGACCGGTGCGAGCCGTCGGGTGGCGGAACCGGGCTCACCGGTGGTCGGGACGTGGCTGGCCGGGGGCGGGCGACGGCCTGTCAGGTCGCGCAGGTCCGGCCGGCCGGGGGCCTCGCCTGTCGGCGGGCCGGGCCCGGCCGTGAGCGCTCGGCGGTCCGTCCGGCGGCGCGGGCAGGTCTGCTGGTGGTCCCAGCCGGTGGTCGGGGCGGTGGTGGTGGGGAACGGTCGGTGGTCTGTCAGGTCGCGCGTGCGGGTCGGCCGGTGGCCTCTCTCCGTCGGCGGGCCGGGCCGGGCCGGGCCGGGCTGGGCCGTGGGTGTCCGGCGGGCCGTCAGGTGGCGGAGCCGGGTCGATTGGTGGCCTCAGCCAGTGGTCGGGCGTGGCCCGCCGGGGTGGTCGGTGGTCTGTCCGGCGGCGAGGGATGACCGGTCGGTGGCCTCGATCTGTCGGCGGGCCGGGCCGGGCGCCGGGGGTGCCTGGCGGGCCGTCAGGTGTCCTCAGCCGTTGGCCGGGACGGCCACGGGCGCGGCCGGGGCGGTGCGGGGTGCCGGGAGGGGGTGTTGCGGGGCCGGGGCCGGAGCCGGGGCCGGGGTGAACTCGATCGTGGTGAGGTGGGCGGCGGACGCGCGGGGCAGCAGGACGGCGGAGGCCACGCCGGGGGGCAGCGGGCCGTCGGCGGTGACCAGGGTGCGCAGTGCGGCGGCGGCGCGGCGGTGGCGGGCGAAGGCGTAGCGGGAGACCCGGCGGCCGCGGCGGCGCTGTCCGTCGGCGGCCTGCGCGGGGCTGGCGTCGAGCAGCAGCAGGTGCAGGCGGCGGCCCTGCCGAGCGGTGGTGCGGGCCAGGGCGCGGCGCACCCAGGGCAGGGTGCCGCAGTCGTGGACGACCAGCGGGCCGCCGGCCCGTATCGCCGCGCGCAGCCGCAGGTAGTGGGCGAGCCGGACCAGCGGCCGGTAGAGCGCGTACGGGACGCCGGGCAGGGCGCGGGCGAACCGGGCCCGGGTGTGCTGGGAGTCGATCACCCGGGCGCGGGCGCAGCGCCGCATCAGGGTGCTCTTGCCGCTGCCGGGCAGCCCGGAGACCACCAGGACGTCGTCCGCCGGGTAGGCCAGTCGGGCCGGGGCGGGACGGCCGGTCAGGTCGTGCCGGGCGTGCGGGCGCAGCTGCGGGGACACGTGGTCCTCCTCAAAGGGTCTGCCAAGGGTGCGTCATGTGAACGTCATGCCCAGGGAAGTCGGTTCCAGCCCTCGTCGAGGTGGCTGTGACGCGGCTGTATCCGTTCCCGGACACCCTGGGTGAAATGCGGCGGACGATCCGTGGCAGGGTGGGCGGACGCGATTCGCCCCGGGGGAGTCCGACGGGGGCGGAGGGGAACAGTGGGAACAGTGGGAATGGGTGGGAATGGGGTGGGGCGCATGAGGTTCTGCTTCCTGGTCGAGGAGCACTACCGCAACGACGGGATGCCGCTGGCCGTGGTCGAGCACCTGCGGGCCACCGGCCACCGGGTGGACGTGCTGCGCCCGGGCGCCGACCTGCTCGACCTCGCCGAACTGGTGCGCGCGGGCGAGCACGACGCGTGGGTGCTCAAGACCGTCTCCGGCGGTCCGGGCCTGGGGCTGCTGGAGTCCGCCGCCGCGGCCGGTCTGACCACCGTCAACGACGCCCGGGCGATCCGTCCGGTCCGCGACAAGGCGCAGGCCGCCGTGGTCGCCGCGCTGCACGGCCTGCCGATGCCGCGGACCTGGGCCGCCGCCGACCCGGCCGCGTTCGCCGCGATCGACGCCCGCCGCTACCCGCTGGTCGTCAAGCCCGCCGACGGGTCCTCGGGGCGCGCCGTCCACCTGGTCGAACGGCCCGAGCAGCTGGCCGAGTTGGCCGCGCCCGCGGACGGCGGACTGCTGATCGCCCAGCCCTACGTCCGCAACGACGGCTGCGACCTGAAGGTGTACTGCGCGGGCGGCGAACTGTTCGCCACCCGGCGCACCTCGCCGCTGCACCCGAACCGCCCCGCCGTGGAGCGGCCCGTCCCGTTGCCGCGCGAGGTCGCCGCGCTCGCCGCGCAGGTCGGCGAGGTGTTCGGCCTCGACCTGTATGGGCTGGACGTGCTGATCGGCCCGGACGGCCCGGTGGTCGTCGACATCAACGACTTCCCGAGCTTCCGCCAAGTCCCGGACGCCGTCGAGCGGGTGGCCGACGCCGTGGTCCGGCTGGCCCGCACCGGCTCCTCCTGGCCCACCCCCGGCGCGGGCCCGCTGCTCACCGACGCCGGGGTCCCCGAGGCCCGGGCCGCCCGGTGACGCCGCCCGGGCCGCCCCGACCGACCCTGCCGACCCCGGCGCCCCGACCGCTGCGGATCGCCCTGGTCGCCCGCGAACCGGACCACCCGCTGCTCGCCGGGGCCCTTCAACTGCTGGAGCGAGAAGGGCACTTGGAGGTCGGCCAGGACGAACCGGTGGACGTGGTGCTGCTCAAGGCGCGCGACCCGCACGCGCTGCGGCGGGCCGAGCGGTACGAGCGGGCGGGCACGCCCGTGCTCAACTCGGCCGCCGTCACCGCCCGTTGCCAGGACCGCGCCTGGATGGAGCGCACCGCCCGGGCCGCCGGACTGCCGTTCGCCGCCACCCTCGGCGGCGGCGTCCTCGCCGAACTCGCCTGGCCCGGGCCGGTGGTGGTGAAGAGCCGGCACAGCCGCAAGGAGGACCTGGTGGCCCGGGCCGACACCCCCGCGCAGTGGCGCGCGCTCGCCGAGCGGTGGCCGGGGGAGCCGGTGCTGCTCCAGCGGCCGGTGTCCGGCGACGGCTGGGACCGCAAGCTGTGGGTGGTCGGCGGGCAGGTCTTCGCCGAGCTGCGCCGCTCCGAGCTGGAGCCCGGCGGGCCGGAGCGCCGCCCCTGGACGCCCGACCCGGGCGAACGGGCCATCGCCCTGGCCGCCGGGGAGGCGTTCGGGCTCCAGGTGTATGGCGTCGACCTGCTGCCGGGCCCGGACGGCCCGGTCGCCGTCGACGTCAACGCCTTCCCCGGCGTCCGCCACCAGGCCGGCGCCCCCGAGGCGCTCGCCGCGCTCGTGCTGCGCACCGCCGGACGCTGAGCCGCCCCCACCCCCGGACGCTGAGCCGCCCGTTCCGCCGGGACCGCCGCCCGTCCCGCCGAAACCGGTGCCCGGTACGCCCGTTCCCGCCGTGACCTGCCGGTTCCCGGCGCGCGGAGCGCCTACCGCATCCGCACCCCGTCGGTCCACCCGCCCCCGGGCGTCTGCGAGAATCGGTGCGCGGCGGAGCCACGGACGAGGGAGGAACGCGGTGCGCGAGGAGGGACCGCGGTCGCGGATGCCGCAGCTGAGGCTGGACGAGCTGCTGGACGAGCTGCAGGCCCGGATCGACGTGGCCCGGGGCACCCGTGACCGGGTGCACAGCCTGCTGGAGGCCGTCCTGTCGGTCGGCCGGGAGCTGGAACTCACCCAGGTGCTGCGCCGGATCGTGGAGGCGGCGGCCGTCCTCGCCGACGCCAAGTACGCGGCGCTCGGCATCATCGGCCCCGACGGCGACACCCTCTCGCAGTTCCTGACCGTCGGCCTGGACGAGGAGGAGATCTCCCGGATCGGCCCCTACCCGACCGGCAAGGGCCTGCTCGGCGAGCTGATCCGGCACCCGCAGCCGCTGCGCCTGGAGAACCTCACGGAGCACCCGGCGTCCACCGGCTGCCCCGCCCACCACCCCGAGATGCGGACCTTCCTGGGCCTGCCGGTGCGGGTGCGCGACGAGGTGTTCGGCAACATCTACCTGACCGACAAGCGCGGCGCGGCCGGGTTCGACGACGACGACGAGTCGGTGATCGCCACCCTCGCGGTCGCCGCGGGCGTGGCCATCGACAACGCCCGCCTGTACGAGGAGGCGCAGCGCAGACAGCGCTGGCTGACCGCCACCGCCGAGATCAACCGCCGTCTGCTGTCCGGGAGTTCGCGTGCCCAGGTGGTGGAGCTGATCGCCCAGCGGGCCTGTGACATCTCCGGCGCGAAGCTGGCCGAGGTGCTGACCGCGCTGCCCGACGGCAGCGGCCTGCGGGTCGAACTGGCCCTCGGCGGGGACGTCAACGGCCGGGTCGGGGTGGCGGTGGCGCTGGACGGCACGATCTCCGGCGCGGCCTGCGCGACCGGCTTCCCGGTCGCCTCGCCCGACCTGGCGCAGGACCCGCGCTACCCCGGCTGCGTGCCGCGCTTCGAGGGCACGGGCCCGGCCGTCGCGGTGCCGCTGGGGCGGGCCGAGGGCCACACCGAGGGGGTGCTGCTGCTGGTGCGCGGCAGCGGCGAGCCGGAGTTCACCGAGCGCGAGACCGACCCGCTGCTGGGCTTCGCCGACCAGGCCGCGCTCGCCCTGGAACTGGCCGAACGGCGGCGCGACGCCGAGCAGTTGGCCGTCCTGGAGGACCGCGACCGGATCGCCCGCGACCTGCACGACCTGGCCATCCAGCGGCTGTTCGCCACCGGCATGACGCTCCAGAGCGCGTCCCGCTTCATCGACCACCCCGGCGCGGCCGACCGGGTCCTGCGGGCGGTCGGCGACCTGGACGAGACCATCAAGATCATCCGTTCGACGATCTTCGGGCTGCGGGTGCGCGAGGCCGGCGCCGGGCAGGGCCTGCGGGCCCGGGCCGTGCACGTGGTCGAGGAGGCGCAGGCCGCCCTCGGCTTCGCGCCCCGGCTGAGCATGGAGGGCCTGCTCGACACCGATGTGCCGCCCGCCGTCGCCGACCACCTGGTCGCCGTCCTCGGCGAGGCGCTCAGCAACGCCGCCCGGCACGCCCGGGCCGGCCGGGTCGAGGTCACCCTCCAGGCGGCCGGCGGCCAGGTCGCGCTGACCGTCCAGGACGACGGCGTAGGCATCCCCGCCCAGGGCCGCCGCAGCGGCCTGCGCAACCTGGCGGAGCGCGCCCGCACCCTCGGCGGCTCCCTCGCCGTCACCGCCCCGCCCGCCGGCGGCACCGTCCTCAACTGGACCGTCCCGCTCGGACACTGACGATCCGTCAGTATCCGTCCGCCGGACCCGCCGTCAGCCCAGCGCCGCCGCCTTGCGCAGCAGGACGGCCCGTTCGCGGGCGTTGCCGCAGCGCCGGGCGGCGAGTTCGAGTTCGGCGCGGGCCTCGGCGGTGCGGCCCAGCCGGGACAGCAGTTCGCCGCGCACGCCCGGCAGCAGGTGGGAGCCGGGCAGCCGGCCGGCGGCGAGCAGGTCGTCGACGAGGGCCAGCGCCTCGGCCGGGCCGCTCGCCATCGCGACCGCGACCGCCCGGTTCAGCTCGACCACCGGCGACGGCGCGATCCGGCCGAGCGCCTCGTAGAGCAGCACGACCTGCTCCCAGTCGGTCTCCGCCACCGAGGGCGCCACCGCGTGGCAGGCGGCGATCGACGCCTGCAACCCGTACGGCCCCGGGCCGCGCCCGGTCGACGCGGCCCGGCCGAGCGCCGCCAGCCCGCGCCGGATCGCGGAGCGGTCCCAGCGCCCGCGGTCCTGGTCCTCCAGCAGCACCGCCTCCCCGTCCGGCCCGGTGCGGGCCGGGAAGCGCGCCGCCGTCAGCTCGAACAGCGCCAGCAGACCGTACGGTTCGCCCTCGTCCGGCAGCAGGGCGGCCAGCGTCCGGGCCAGCCGGAGCGCCTCGTACGCGAGGTCCGGGCGGAGCAGGTCCGGGCCCGCCGTCGCGGTCGACCCCTCCGTGAACACCACGTACAGCACGCTCAGCACCGCGCCCAGCCGGGCCCGCCGCTCCTCGGCGGGCGGCAGCTCGAACGGGACGCGGGCCGCCGCGATCGTCTTCTTCGCCCGGGTGATCCGGGCCTGCACGGTGGGCACCGGCACCAGGAACGCCCGGGCGATCTCCTCGCTGGACAGGCCGCTCACCACGCGCAGCGTCAGCGCCACCCGGGCCTCGGGCGAGAGCACCGGGTGGCAGGCGGTGAACACCAGCGCCAGCACGTCGTCGTCGATCCGGTCCGGGTCCCACGGCAGGTCGTCCGGCCGCGCGCCGCCGGGCGCCGCGCCCGCGTGCGCCTCGCCCTCGGCGAGCGGGCCCGCCAGCAGGGCGTACCGGCTGTCCAGCGCTGAGCGGCGGCGGAAGGCGTCCACCGCCCGCCGCCGGGCGGTGGTCAGCAGCCAGCCCACCGGCTCGGCGGGCGCGCCGTCGCGCGACCAGCGGACCAGCGCCTCCGCCAGCGCCTCCTGCGCGACGTCCTCGGCCAGCGCGAAGTCCCCGGTCCAGCGGGCCAGCGCGCCGACCACCCGGGCTGACTCGATCCGCCAGACCGCCGCGACGGCCCGCCGCGCCGCCTCGGTGACCGGTGGGCCGTCGTCGGTGACCGGCATCAGAGCTGACCGGTCCGCTCGCGCCACGCCCGCTCCTTGACGATCCACTCGTTGTCCTGCGGGAACTCCTCGATGCCCGGCACCCGCCGCACCTCGCACTTCGCCCCCGGCATCGCCGGCAGCCGCTTCGCCCACTCCACGGCCTCCTCCTTCGACGCGACGTCGAGCAGGTAGAACCCGCCGAACAGCTCCTTCGTCTCCCCGTACGGCCCGTCCGTGACCACCGGCACCTCACCGCCGAAGTCGACCACCGCGCCCTGCGACGCGTCGTCCAGGCCCTCCGCGGCGACCAGCACGCCCGCCCGGATCAGCTCCTCGTTGAACCGCCCCACCGTTTCGAGCATCTCCTCGAAGGGCGTCTCCATCATCTTCGCGAGCGTCTCGTCCGTCGCCCGCATGATCAGCATGTACTTCGCCATCGCCGCTCTCCTCGTCCTCGGGGCCGTGTTCCGACCCTCTCCACTCCAAGGTCGAACGGTACGGGCGCGGATCGACACCGGAACCGAAAAAGTTCGCCCTCCTCCCCGCACCGCCCGTCCGACGGCCTCCGGCAGCCGCCGCCCGGGTCAGCGCGCGATGGTGCGCGGGGTGCTCGGACGGCCGCCGAGGAGGTCCAGGCCGATCAAGGTGACCCGGGCCTCCGAAGCCCACCGCGATCCGGTCCGGGACGTACCCCTTCCCCTTCGCGCCCTGGTAGGAGCCGAGCCCGTCGCCCTCGCCCTCGCCGCACGTGCCCGGGTCCCCGTGGCGGGCGGACCAGCCGCTGCCGACCACCAACTCCAGCCGGGGGACCGGATCGATGGAGAAGACGACGTCGGTCACGGTCACCCCCCCGGGGTGCCGGGGCTCAGAAACCCCGCTCGCCGCTGCCGCTACCGCCGCCGCTACCGCTGCCGCCCGGCTGCGCGGCCAGGGTCTGGGTGGCGATCACCGCGGCCTGGACGCGGCGCTCCACGCCGAGTTTGGCCAGCAGCCGGGAGATGTGGTTCTTCACGGTCTTCTCGGCGAGGAACACCCGCTCGCCGATCTGGCGGTTGGTCAGTCCCTCGCCGATCAGCGCCAGGATCTCCCGCTCCCGGTCGGTCAGGTGCGGGAACTCCGGTGCGGGCGCCGGGGTGTCACCGCGCAGCCGGGCCATCAGCCGGGTCGCCGCGCCCGAGTCCAGCATCGACCGGCCCGAGGCGACCGTGCGGATCGCGGTGACCAGGTCGGTGCCGCTGATCTGCTTGAGCACGTAGCCCGCCGCGCCCGCCATGATCGAGTCGAGCAGCGCCTCCTCGTCGTCGAACGAGGTGAGCATCAGGCAGGCGAGTTGCGGCATCCGTGAACGCAACTCCCGGCAGACCGTCACCCCGTCGCCGTCCGGCAGCCGCATGTCGAGCACCGCGACGTCCGGGCGCAGCGCCGGCACCCGGGCCAGCGCCTGCTCGACCGTCCCGGCCTCGCCGACGACCTGGAGGTCCGGCTCCGAGTCCAGCAGGTCGTGCACCCCGCGGCGGACCACCTCGTGGTCGTCCAGCAGGAACACCCTGATCGGTGCCGAACCCTCGGACATGGCAGCACTCCTCCTCGCAGACCCCTGCCCCCCGCGTACACCCCGCAGTCTGCCAAACCCGTCCCGCCCGCCGACAGGGCCACCCGCCCCCGACCGCCGCCCGGACCAGGACCCGACCGGCCCTTGACGGTTTCCGCCCGGACGTGCTCGAACCGCCCGCCGCGCCCACACCCTTCACCTCACCGTGCCCGTGCCGCCTCACCCGCCGCCCGCGTCATCCGCCGCCCGGGTCACCCGCCACGTTCCACCGCCCGGCCCGCCAGGGCGGCCGCCCGCCGCCCGGCCCGGCCCACCCCGCGGCGGAGCGGGTCGCGCCGCGCGCCCCCGCCCCGCCGGTGGTGCGGCTGCTGACGGCGGTCGAACCGGCGGCGGGTCAGCGGGCGCACGGACGGGCGGTGCGGACGGGGCGCGCGAGGATTCCCCTCCCCGGCGGCGCGACCATGGCAGTCTGCCGAAACGGTCCGGCGCGCGGCCAGGGGCAGGAGGTCCCGCGCACCGGGCCGATGGTCCCGGACCGGACGGACCGGCCTGAACCCCCGCGCCCGGGCGAACCGTCCACCGGCCCCGCCTCGACGGCCCGGCGGCGCCCCGCGACCGCACTCCGCTCGGGCACCGCCCGCTCGGGCCGGGCCACCCCACCCCCGGCCCGACGTCCACGGCGCCCGCCGCCTCCCCCTTCGTCCGCCCCGCCCCTCCTCACCCACTGCTACGACCCGCCGAGCCCGCCACCCGTCTCCCCCCGGACAGGGTGGTGGCGGGACGTCAGGACTCGTCCGGCTGCCAGGCGCCGACGCCGATCCGCCCCGTCGTGCCCAGGTCGAGTTCCGGCGTCACCGTCACCGGCGCGGCGTCCGGGGTGGCCCGCACCCGCACGTACGGTGCGTTCACCGGGGCCGAGGAGGCGTCGTCGGTGTTGCGCCACACCAGCGTCGCGTGCGCCTTCCCGCCCGGTGCGAGGGTGAAGCGCCGGGGCGGGGCGTCCGCGCCGGTGCTCGTCGCGATCGCCGCGCCGCCCTTCAGCACCTGGACGCCGTCCAGGGGGGTGTGTGCCTCGTCGAGCAGCTGGGTCTGCGGGTAGCCGTTCAGCGTGACGTCCTTCGTCCCGCAGTTCTCCAGGTGCAGCCCCACCACCCGCAGCCCCATCGCCGCGTCGCCCCGGTCCGCGTAGACCCGGATTCCGGCGGCGGGGCAGGCGCCGCCGGTCGACGGGGCCTCCGCCGTCGGCACGCTGCGCACCCGGGTGATCCGCACCTTCGGGACGGGCGCCGCGGCGCCGGACGGGCCGGGGGAGGGGGTGGATCGTGCGGCGCCCGAGAAGGTCGGTTCCGCGCCCACCGGGAGGTCCGGCGGGGCGGGACGCCCGTTCAGCGGGAAGGTGCCCCGGACGGTCGCCCCCGGCGCCACCGCCGTCCGGGTCCCCGTCGCGTTGGACGACAGCCGGGCCTCGGTGCCCGACCAGCCGAACGACACCGCGACGTCGACGGCCTCGGTGCCCGGGTTGGTCACCTCGTACTCCAGGCAGTCCGCGCCGACGGCGAGGACACGCACCGTGTCCCGGGTCCAGCCGTCCGGCCGCGCCGCCGGGGCCGCCCCGCAGGGGCCCGCGCTGCCCGTGGCGGACGGTGCCGCGGACCCCGCCGCGGTGCCCCCGCCCGCCGTGGCCGACCCGCACCCGGCGGCCGCCCCGATCGCCACGACCGCGACCGCGGCCCCCACACCCACCCGAACCGTCCGCATCCAAGCCATCCGCCGAGTCGACCACGAACCTTCCCCCCCGGGCTGTGGCCCGCCTCACACCTCGTGCAACAGCCCTGCAACGGTTGCCTGCCGACACCCCGTCAGGCGAGCCCGCCAGGTGGCACCAACTCGCCTCCCCCGTAAGGGCGGTGGGCCGACCCGGCGTCAGAACGGCAGCGAGTGCGGCCGGACCGCCCCGTTCGCCGGACCGCCCCGCCCGCCGGACCGCCCTGCCCGTTGGCCAGGCCGCGCCGGTGGCGAGCGCGGTCCACATAGCGCCGAGCGCGCCGGGCGCCGGGCCGTCCGGCTGATCGGCCGTCACCGGGCCGGGCGGCGGGGTCCAGCCGAGGCGGGCGTCCAGCGGGGCCCGGTCGGGCGGGCAGAACGGCATCGCGAGTTCCAGGCCGTCGGTCCGGGCCACGTCCAGCGCGGCAGCGGCGACGACGGTCCGGACCGTGGCCGCGCCGGTGCGGCGAGACCAGCACCCCGCCGATCCCGGCCACCGCGAAGCGCCGCCCGCCGCCCTCGACCGGCGCCACCACGAACCCGCGTGCCCCACCGGCCAGCCGTCGCGGTGCACGCCGAAGTGCCGGTCCTCGGGCCGCCAGGTGTCCGGGGCCGCCGCCACCGCGAACGGGTCCGCCGACTCGCCCAGCGCCTGGAGCGTCGGCCGACCGCCCCACTCGGCGGTCGGCTCCGCGGCCGGTGCGACGTCCCGCTGTCCCGTCACCGCCCTGCTTCCGTGCCGTGCCGTGCCGTTCCGTGGGCGCTGTTCCCGCAGGTGGGCGGCCGGCCGGGCGTCCCGCGTTCAGCAGTCGCAGCCGCAGTCGCACCCGCTGCAACACCCGTCGCCCCCGCAGCAGTCACAGCAGTCCCAGTTGCACGGGTCGCAGCAGTCGCCGCAGTCGCAGTCGTGTCGCTGGCAGAACCCCTCGCGCCGCTCACGGGTGAACGGGTCGTCGTGGTCGCAGCAGAGCAACTGGCAGGTGCAGGCCATCGTCAGCCAGACCGCGCAGCCCGGGATCAGCGAGCGGGGCTGCTTCGGCTTCCCGACGTCGTGGGTGTGCTCCGGGGCCGACGGGGCGCCGGGATCGGCGTCGGGCGGGGAGGTGCGCGCGGCGGCGTTCGCGCAGGCCCGGTGGTGGGCGCGGCGTCCGAAGACGCGGTCCACGGCCTCCTCGGTCTCGTGGCCGAGCAGGCGGTGGACGAGCGCCCGGTCGGTGAACTCGACCTCCCGGAGGGCGAGTCGGATGCCGTGGACGGCGTCCCGGCACAGCCGCTCGGCCTCGGCACCGGTGGTGCCGGAGGCGGTGAGCGGGTTCCACAGCCCGCGGGCCTCGTCGTCCGCGCGGTCCTCGGCGGCGTCCAGCAGGTGCGCCAGCCGCCCGAACAGCCGGCCCGCCTCGGCGAGCGCGGCGGCGTTCCCCGGCCGGCCCGCCAGGACCGCGGTGTGCGCGAAGGCCGCCGCCGTGGCCTCCTCGGTCGGCGCGGTGGCGAGCAGCAGCGGCCCGCCGGCGGTCACCGCGGACTCGGCCGCGCCCTGGCGCCCGGCGGCGGCGAGCAGGACGCCGGTGTCGAAACCGACGGCGGCGCCGCCGCTCGCGCTCTGCCGGTCCCAGCGCCGTGCCACCTGCCGGGCTCCGGCCGCCACCGGCCGGCGGGCGAAGACGCCGTCGCCGTCCAGGACGTGGTCGCGGACCTTCACCGAGGCCAGCGCCAGCGAGACGGCCGCCGCCAGCCGCGCCCCCTCGCCGGTCGCCACGGGCGCGGTGCGCATGCCGCGCAGCGGACACGGCCCGGCCGTGCGCCGGTCCGCCGCCCGCGGCGACTGCGCCTCGACCAGGACGGAGACGACCAGGCCGTCGTAGTTCGTCGCCGTCCGCGCCAACTGCCCGTGGCCGTCGCGCAGGGCCAGGCACAGCCCGCACAGGTGCGCCGTCCACGACGCGTGCAGGCGCTCCGACAACCGGTGTCTGCACGGCCTGATGATTCCGAACACGTCCCGCCCCTTCTCCCCGCCCACCCGCGCCGGTCCGCCGTACCGGTCAGCCGCGCTGGTCAGCCGTGTCGACCGGCCGCCATCCTAGTGACGCGAGGTCCGCCGCCGGGGTTCCCCCTCCCCGGCTCGGCGGTGGCCGGACGACACGTCCGGCGAGAAGTGGAACGCCACCACCGGCATCCGCCGCGCGTAGTGGAAGCGGTGCGCGCCTTGGTCGACCACCCCGGAGTCCAGCTCCACCCGCGCACAGCCCGCCAGGGCCGCCCGCCGCGCCGACTCGGCCGGCAGCCAGGACCCGACGCCGCCCGAGCGCAGCGCCGGATCGGTCACCAGGTCGTCGACGAACAGCACCCGCCCCCGGCTGGCCGCCAACGTCCGGCGCGCCGCCATACCCACCCAACAACCTTGTCCGGTAAACAAGTTGATGTACGCGGGTACCGGACCCGACCCGGGGCACACCACCCGCGACGCACTGCCCGCGACGCACCGTCAGCGACGCACCGTCAGGGCGGGCCTCACCGGGCGGACGCGGGCCTCACGGGCCGAACGAGCCGTCCGGGCCGCCGGTGCACAGCAGCCCGGCGGGGGAGGAGAGCTGCCAGGGGTGGACCGGCCCGCCGGGGGCCGGGTCGGGGGCGACGGCGAGGACCTGGCCGGTGTCGAAGGCGAGCTCCAGGCCCCCGGCCGGGGTGACGGTCGTCGCGGTGATGACGGCGTCCGCGAGCCGCCCGAGCGCGCCGGAGGTGGTCAGGCCCAGCGCGGGGTAGAAGTGCTCGACCTCCGCGCCGTGCCGCAGCCGGAAGTCGTTCTCGACCGTCAGCAGCAGCTCGCCGTCCAGGCGCAGGAGCAGCCGACTGCCGCCGCCGAGCGCCCGCACCGCACGCCCGTCCAGCTCGGACCCGAGCGACTTCCCCACCCCGCACCTCCCGGTCTTCCCGATCTCCGTGATCTCCGCGATCCGCCGGCCGCACCGGCGGACACCGCCCCGACCTGCCTATTCATACCCGGCCGGGCCCCCGGTACCCGCCGCGAACCGCCGACCGTCCCGTCCCGGCAACGTCATTCAGGGGCCACTCAGGGGCCGATCAGGGGCCGATCACCGGGGGCGCGCCGTCGAGGAGTTCGACCGGCCCGGCCGTCGGCGGCAGGGCGCGCACCGCCAGGCAGGCCGCCAGCCGCCGGGCCTGCGGCGGGCTCAGCACCGTCGCGGCCTCCCGAGGGGTGAACAGCCGCCACTCGGCGATCTCCTCCTCCTGCACCCGGACCGCCGCCAGCATCCCGGGGTCCGCCGTCCCGCCGTCGTACACCAGCGACAGGTGCGGCGGTTCCGACGTCCGGCCGTCCGGCTCCGGTGCCCGGCCGCCCACCCAGTCGACGGCCAGCAGGCGGCCCGGTTCGTGCCGCCAGCCCAGCTCCTCCAGGGTCTCGCGGCGGGCCGCCGCCCGGGGCAGCTCCCGGTCCGCCTCGATCGACCCGCCGGGCAGCACCCACGGCGACTCGCCCCGCCACGGCGCCAGGCGCACCAGCAGTACCCGCCCGTCCGGGTCGGTGAACAGCGTCCGGGCCTTGGCCCGGACCCGCGGGCGGGTCGCGTAGTAGGCCGCCTTGTCCAGCGGCGGCGGCGGTGCGTCCCGCCCGCTGCCGGGGGGCAGCAGCCCCTCCAGGGCGGTCGCGCCGAGGTACGCGGGGGCCGGGCGCGGCGGCAGGTGCAGCGCGGAGTGGCCGACCGGCAGGCCGTCGGCGAGTTCCAGCGGGGCGGCGGCGCGCGGGGCCAGCACGCACGCCCCCATCCGGCGGGACAGCAGCGGGGGCACGGCGGAGAGCAGCAGCTCGGACGGCAGGTGGACCATCGCGTCCAGCTCGGCCCGCTCCAGCCGGACGGCCGCCAGCTGCTCCGGGGTCAGCGGGTCGGCCCAGTACAGGAACGCGGCGACCGGCGGTCGGTCGTGGTCCCGCGACCAGTCCAGGCAGGCGAGTTCGCGCAGCACGGGCGTGACGCCCAGCTCCTCGCGGATCTCCCGGACGGCGGTGTGCCGGGGCGAGGGGTCGCCCGGCTCCCAGCCGCCGCCGGGCACCGCGACGGGGTGCTTGGCCCGGTACGCGTTCCGCACCACCAGCAGCCGCCCCCGCCCGTCGGGGAACAGCACCCCCGCCGCCGCCATGATCTCCCGCCCGCTCACCGCAACCCCCTCGCCCGCCGCCGGCCGTCCCCGCCCAGCATGCCCCGGACCGAACCGAACTGGATCTGCCCGGCCCCGCCGCGACGCCGACGAGCCCGTGACGGACCGACAACTCGGTCGTCACGGGCCCGCGCTCCCGGCCCGCCGCGGTCCACCGCCCGCGGCTCCCGGCCGGTGCGCCGCCGTCAGGCGTGCGCCGGAGTCTCCTGCAACTGCGCGTACGGCGCGAGCTTGCGGATCGACTCGATGCTCTTCAGGCACTGCTCGCGGGACTCCTCCGGCTCGCCGATCACCACGACCGAACCGTTGCTCGCCTTGAGGCGGAAGCGGTGGTTGCCCGACTCGTCCACGTACAGCTCGAACTTCCCAGCCATGGAAATGCACACCTCTCGTTGGGTAGCCCCCTCGACGGCCAACGTAGGGTCAACTGCCCTTGCACGCCTCCCGGGTGTGCCATCCGAGTGCGTGGCCGGGCCTGCGGCGGGACCGCCAAGGGAGAGGGCGGCGCGATGGTTGAGAGCTGTCGGCTGCCTCATTTCACATCCATTGCACATTGAGGCGAGGGGGCACGGGGTGGCGGTATGTCGTCAGCCGGCGGTGCTTCGAGCTTCGTCCGGGGCTGTGTCACGCTATGTGCCCGTTGACAGAACGTGACTACTGAACCCTCGTGCCCGATCGGCCCTACCGGGGGAAGGCCAGACACCTGCGGGGATCGGCGCGGAGACGGGTGGCGGCCAGGAGGTAGGCGCCGGGGGCGGGTTTGCGGTGGGTGACGTGTTTGCGGGCGAAGATGTGGCGGAAGAGGTGGTCGAGCTCGGTGGCGGTGAGGCCGGCTCGGACGACTTCGCCGCCGTTGGCGGAGGCGACGGCGGCAGGGAGGATGGAGGCCAGGTGGCGGGCGGCGGCCACGACGCGTCGGACGGGGCGGGCGAGTTGGGTGCGGGCGGGGAGCCCCAGGTCGCTGCGCAGACGGTGGCATAGGGCGTCCAGGTCGGCCAGCGGGGCGTCGTGCAGCCAGGGTCCGGGGACGGTGAGGTCCAGGTCGGTGAAGGAGGCGCGGTCGGCGGACCTCGTGTGCTGCGCCCCGCGCTCCAGGGCCTCGTTCGCCACCAGGGTTCGGTGTCAAGGGTGTGGGCGGCGTGGAGCTGCTGGAGCAGACGGTCGGATGAAGGCGAGCTGACGGGGCGGGCATTTGATGATGCGCTGGTCGGCCAAGCAGTGCGTCACTTTCTACGACTTCCTCCCGGGCCGCATCGCCCATGGCACGATGTGAAGCATGGGTACGCCAGGGCGGGTCAGCGGCAAGGTGTCGGTCGAGAACAGCCAGTTCGGCCTCTGGGAAGACGACCCCTTCGATGAAGGGGGCGGTCCTTGGACGGCTCTGGAGATCGCAAACCCTCCGTTCTTTGCCACCGTTGACGAAGGTCGTGTCAAAGTGCGGAGTCTGTACAAGGATCATTACGCCTCAGTCACCCTGGAATATGGTCAAGGTGCTCTTGCAGTGGCGCACGGCTGGGAAATGATCGGCACATACCGCTATGTCACTCGGGGCGCCGCGGTGGAGCTGTGGTCGCTTTTCTCTGGTCCGGCTGGTGTTGAGCTTGAGTTCGGTGAACCGCAGTCGACCTTGTGGCTGCAGATATTCCGCAGGAGGCCGGAGGGGGCTCCCTCTTTCGAGGAGGGCCCCCTCGGTGTGCCTGAGGGACTGGAGGAATATTGGTTCTACTTCTCGCCCTGCCGGTGACCGACTGCCCCTACGGGGTGATCAGAACCTTGAATGTGTCGTTGTGAAGGATTCTCTGCGAACCGTAGAAATTCGCAAGGTCGTATCCCGCGTTGCTGTTTTCAGTCGCGCTGACATACTTGACGGAGAAGTTTCCGTTGCCGACGCCTGCCCCCTCCCATGTCGATGCGAACGGGAATTCGTCGCACTCCTCAAGCGGCCCGTGGGGCAGGGGGGTGCATGCCCTGCTCACGGCGCTGCGATTGTCGGCATACGCCTGGGCGGCCAACGGGTTGGCTCCGGAGTAGAGGCGAGACAGCGTGGAGCCCTGCTGGGCGTTCCCCGGGATCACCTTGGGTGAGTTGTCGGACTTCACTGGGAGCGTGCTTCCCGGGTCGGTGAATGCCTGGTTGATGTGCTGGGCAACTCCCTTGACGCGCGTGTCGCTCATGCTCATGGTCATCGAGGGAGTCAGCTCGCTGAAAACGGCGCCCTGCTTGGACGGCAGGTAGGAAGCCGAGTCGAATCGGACCGTGCTAAACCCTCCGGAGAGCCACTGAGTGGGGTAGGTCCCGGCAGGGAAGAATATCTTGTAGAACCATTGGATGGTGCAAACCTTGATCTTGTCGTCCCCGTCGCCGGTGGTTGGCGGAGACGTTATGTTCATTCCGAGGAATCCGTTTCCCTGTAGCTGGGCGGCCGTTGCGGTGTAAGGGTTGGTTCCCCCCGATACGGTGCATTCCGGGTCGTTCGCGCCAGTGCCGGCCGCCCGGTAAGTCTGGATTTGGCTGGCGGCGGTGTAGACGCCGCTGTAGCGGATATCGGTGATCTCGACGCTGCTGAGGACTTCCCTGGTTCCGTTGGATCCCGTTGTCACCTCGGTCTGTAGGAAGCTGATCGTCCCGAGGGTCTGACCGCTCGCGCTGACTGCAATGGAATAGATCGTCTGGTAGCGACAGAAGTCATATCGGGATATGACCTTGCCTTCTCGCACCCCGGCATCGGGGTTCGCCCGGCAAGCATTGAAGTCCACGATTCCTGTGATTCCCGCCGTACTGCCTGCTGCAACGTTCGGCACGCGCTGTGGCGGGGCTCCGCTCTCACCGACCGAAGGGCTCGGCTCGATGCCGGCCGCCGGGGAGACTGTGCCTCCGATTTCTACCGATCCTGCTGCGGAGAACCGCTCCCGGACGTGCGAAATATTCTCCCCCACCTGCACGGTGATGGAGGGGTCAGAGCTTGAGTAGGAGACGATGGATATGTTTCCATGCGTTTCTGCGTAAACAGGTGAAGTCGCAGTCAGTGCGGTTGTCGCAGTCAGCGCAGAAACCAGTGCGAGGTGACGCCATTGTATATTCAATCCTACCCCCCGGGCATGATTGGCCTAATTCCTGTGAAAACCCTACTCGGGGCTCCGCTTGATCAATATGATGGTGTACGCACTTGGCTTGTTCTGGGCGATGACTGGCCGGTCCGGGTGGCCGACCGTGGCACGCCTTCGGCGGGCACGCCGCAAGCGGGGGTGACCGGGACCCGCCGTGATCAGCCTGTCGCGCGTCAGACTTTGTGGCAGGACTCGTTTGTTGCGGGTCCTGCTGCTTGAAGGAGTCTGATCGATCATGGTGAGACCGCCGGCGTTGCCGCCGCAGGAGAAGGTCCGGATCGTGCTGTCGATCCTGGCCGGTGAGATGACCGTCGCGGAGGCTACGCGGCGGGCGAAGGTGTCCGGGCAGTCGATAGGAACCTGGAAACGCCGGTTCCTGTAGTCGGCCGGGCCGGCCTCGCGGGCAAGTCCGGTCCCGGCGCCCGGGAACAGCCACTCGGGGCCCGGGTTGCCGATTTGACCCAGGCGCTGGGTGAGGCCGCGGTCGAGCTGCGGGTGTGGAAGAAGTCCGCGGAGGGCTGGCGGCCCTTCGCGGACCTCGAGGTGATGCGCACCGAGGCGGGCATGCCCACCGCGAGGTTCTGCCGGCTCATCGGCGTGCCCGAGCGGACCTGGCGTCGCCACCAGGCCCGCGCACGCCAAGGCGCGCAGGCCGGGGGGCCGTGGCCACGCCCGGCCCGCGAGAGTGTGAAGGAGACCGCCCGCCGGCACGCGCTCGCCCATCCCGCCCGGGGCCACCGGAAGGTCTGGGCGATGTGCCGGTACGACGGCCACCGGGTCTCGCAGGCGACCGTGCTGCGGCTGCTGCGCGACGAGGGTCTGCTGCTGGAGGCGGACTACCAGCGCGAACGTCGCCGGCTCGCCGCCCGCCGGGACGTCCATCCGGGGGGCCGGGTCGCCCACTCGCTCCGGGCCTCCTGCCCGCCGTCGGGCGGGCGGGTCAGGAGGCCAACTCCCGTTCCAGGGTGGGGCGTCGGTCCGCGAGCCAGGATTGCAGGCGGTCCCAGCGGGGCCAGCCGCCGTACGCGTCGAAGTAGCGGGTGAACGTGGGGTGTCCGGCCGTGACGCGGCGGGCGACGAAGGTGCGGCAGACGGCGGTGGCCTGTTCCAGGACGGTCGGCAGGGCCAGGCGGTCGGCCGGCCGGAGGCCGTAGGCGGTGGCGAACAGGGCGAGTCGGGCCGGGACTTCGAGGTCGGCGCGGGCGGTCTCGGCGGCGGTCGCCGGGTCGAGCACCGGCACCCAGTAGCGGGCGGTCAGGGCGACGTCCCAGAGCGGGCGGCCGGGGGCGGCGAAGTCGAAGTCGATCAGCGCGGCGGCCTCGCCCGCGCGGAAGACCACGTTCTCCGGGCAGGCGTCGTTGTGGCACAGCAGCGGCCCGCCCTCCGGGTCGGCGAACTCGCCGGGCCAGGCCGCCGCCGGGTCGAACGGCGTCCGGGCGGCGGCCTCGTGCCAGCGGCGCAGCAGCCGGGCCACCGACACCAGCGCGTCCTCGCCCAGCGCCCAGGCCGGGTACGGCGGCAGGGCGACCTCGCCCGGCAGGAACTCCAGCCGCTCCCGCCCGTCCGCCACCGGGCCCACCGGCACCGGCGCCCCCGGGAAGCCGCCCGCCCGCAGCCCGGTCAGGAAGGCGTGCAGCGCCCCGGCGTGCGGCGGCGCGGGCCGCTCCACCACGTCCCCGCGCCGCACCACGGCCCCCGCGTTCGCCCACCCGCCCGCCAGCTGTTCCCCGTCCATGTCCATGCCCCGATCCTCCCACCGGACGGCGGACGGCGGACGGCGGACGGCGGTCGGCTGTCGGCGGCTCAGAGCAGCCGGGCGGTGACCGTCTTGGGCCGCTGGTACTCGCGCAGGGCCAGCGCCGACAGGTCGGTGCCCGCGCCGGAGGAGCGGCGGCCGCTGTGCGGGAGTTCGGCGGACTGGGCGAGGTGGCAGTTCAGCCAGACCTCGCCGGCCGAGATCCGGTCGGTGAGGGCCAGGCCGGTGGACAGGTCTGTGGTCCAGACCGAGGCGGCCAGGGCCTGCGGGACGGACTCGGCCAGCGCCACCGCCTCGTCCAGGGTCGCGGCCCGCTGCACGGTCAGCAGCGGACCGAACACCTCCTCGACCACCGCCGGATCGTCGTCCGGCAGGTCGGCCAGCACCGTCGCGGGCCGCCACAGCCCGTCGCCGCGTCCCGGCGCGGTGTGCACGGTCTTCGCCCCGGACGAGGCCAGGAGGCGGTCGTAACGGGCCGCCTGGTCCGGGTTGTTGAGCGGGCCGAAGTCCCGCCCGGCCCGCCGCTCGGCCAGCGCGGCGGCCAGCGCGGCCACCGCCTCCCGGTAGGCCGGCTCCAGCACGATCACCCGGGCGGGCGCGGCGCAGCTCTGCCCCGCGTTGTACGTGCACGCGGCGGCCAGCTGCCGCCAGGTGTCGGCGGGGGCGTCCGGCAGCACCAGCACCGGGCTGTTGCCGCCGAGTTCGAGGCTGACCGGGGTCAGCCCGGCCCGGGCGGCCACGTCCGCGCCACCCGCCGGGCTGCCGGTGAAGGCGACCAGGTCGCAGCCCGCGCCGACCAGCAGCCGGCCGGTCTCCCGGTCGCCCGGCAGCGCGGTCAACACGCCCGGACCGAGGGCCTGTTCGGCGTGCTCGGCGAGCAGCAGCGCACTGTCGGGGGTGGTCTCGGCGGGCTTGAGCACCACCAAGTTCCCGGCCGCCAGCGCGGGCGCGCAGCGCCAACCCGCCATCAGCAGCGGGTAGTTCCACGGCACCACGGCCGCCACCACCCCGACCGGCTCCCAGCGCACCCAACTCTGGTGCCCGGGAAGGTAGTCGCCCGCGGCGGGCGCCGTCGCGGCCCGCACCGCACCCCCGTAGAACCGGAACAGGTCGGCCACCTCGGCCACCTCGTTCGCCGCCTCCGCCACCGGCTTCCCGGTCCCGGCGCACTCGGCCGCCACGTACTCCCCGGCGTGCCGCTCGACCAGCTCCGCCAGCGCGCCCAGCCGCCGCTGCCGCTCCCGCGGCGCCAGCGCCGCCCACCCGGCCCGGGCCGCCCGGGCCCCGGCCAGGGCCGCCGCCACCTCGTCCGCCCGGCCGGGCGCCACGGTGCGGCGGACACCGCCGGTGCGGGGATCGATCAGTTCCATCGGCGCTTCTCCCTCGTTCGCGCAGGACTTCTTCACGGGACTTCTTCACGGGACTTTCCGCGGGACTTCCGACCTGGATTCCTGCCGGTCCTCTCGTGGCGTTTCTCACAGGTCGTAGGCGCGCAGCCACAGTTCGAGGGTGAGCAGCAGCCACAGCTTGCCGCCCTGGCGGGGCAGCAGCAGCCCGCCGCCGCGCATCCAGGTCTCCACCGTGTCCGCCCGGAACAGGCCCCGGGCCCGGGCGGTCGGCCCGAGCAGCAGGTCGGCGGCGAGCTCGCTGAGCGGGCCGTGCAGCCACTGCTGCACGGGCACCCGCATGCCGCTCTTCGGCCGGTAGGTGACGGTGTCGGGCAGCAGGTCGCGCACCGCCTCCTTGAGGATCCACTTCTCCTCCGTGCCGCGCAGCTTGAGCCCCGGCGGGGTGGCGAACGCGTGGTCCACCACCCGCCGGTCGAACAGCGGCGAACGCCCCTGCACGCCCTGCGAGGCGGTCAGCCGCTCCACCTTGGTGAGGATGTGGTGCGCGCCCTTGGTGCGCAGGTTGCAGTGCAGCAACTGGTCCAGGAGCGAGGGGAACCGGCGATCGGTCAGGTAGGGGGCGACGTGTCGGCGCGGGTGCGGGGCGGACTCCAGCGCGGCCAGCGCCTCGCCGGTGAGCAGCGCCGGCAGGTCCTCCCAGCACTTGCGGTACGTGTGCAGGTAGGCGTCCGCCCGGGCCTGCGCCGCGTCGTCGTCCCGCATCAGCTCGAACACCAGCATCGGCAGGTTCTTCGGCCCGCCGAACACCGGGTCCCCGCCCTCGCCGTTCAGTGACACCGCGATGCCGTCGCCCGCCACCGCCTCCGCCAGCATCAGGTTCGGCACCGTCAGCGGGTCCCCGACCGGGCTGTCCAACAGCGCCACGGTGTCCGCCAGCCGTGCCGCGACCTGCTCCCCGGGCACCGTCAGCACCCGGTGCGCCGTCCCGCAGTGCGCGGCCACCAGGCCCGAGTAGCCCAGCTCGTTGGGCAGTTCGGCACCGAAGCTGATCGAGTACGTGCGCACCGTCCCCCCGTGCAGCCGCGCCGCCAGCGCCGTCACCAGCGAACTGTCCACCCCGCCGGACAGCAGCACCGCCACCTCGCGCCCGCCCTCCGGTAGCCGCCGCGCCACCGCCAGCTCCAGCAGCTCCCGCAGGCCCTCCGCGTAGTGCCCGGCCGTCAACTCGCCGCCGGAAGAACCGGGTTGCGGTTCCCAGAACGCCTCGACGTCCACCCGCCCGTCCGGCCGCAGCCGGGTCACCCGGCCGGGCAGCAGCTCGTGGACGCCGCGCAGCAGGGTCTCCTCGCCCGGCAGGTAGGCGAAGGTCAGGAAGGAGCGGACCGCCGACAGGTTCAACCCGGTCTCCACGTCGGGGCGGGTCCGCAGCGCGCGCAGCGAACTGGACGCCGCCCAGCCGCCGCCCGTGGTCCGGCAGTGGAACGCCGTCCGGGCGCCGACGTGGTCGCGCACCAGCACCAGGTCCGGCCCGTCCAGCACCGCCAGGGTGAACATCCCGTCCGCCGCCCGCAGCCCGTCCGGGCCCAGCGCCGACCAGCAGCGCAGCAGCAACTCCCCGTCCGGGCAGGACGGTTCGGCCGGACGCCCGGCGGCGGCCAGCACCGCCAGCAGCTCCGTCCGGTTGTGCAGCGTCACCTCGCCGACCGCGGTGCGCCCGTCCACCGTGAACGGGCCGTCCGCGAAACCCGGCTCCCCGGCCAGCAGTGCCGCCGCGAGCCGCCGCCCGCCCGCCTCGAACGGGCCCGCCACCAGGCCGGGTTCGGGCCCGACCGGAGCGGGCAACGAGCTGACCGCGTAGCGGGCCGGAGGGGTGGGGCGGTGGAGGCGGTCGAGGTGGTCGAGGTGGTGGGGTCGGGCGGGGGTGCCGGGCGGGGCCGCGGTGCGGGCCGTCGTCCCGGGGTGCTGCTCAGCCAAAGTCGTCCCCGTCCCAGCCGTCGTTGTCCGACGGATCGCCGCCGTCGGCGCCGTCCCCGGCGCTCCCGAACCCGCCCGAGTCGAACCCGTCCGGGTCGGAGCCGTCGTCGTGCCGGTGGTCGTCGCCCCCGTCGTCGAAGCCGCCGTCCCCGCCGCCGCCGTCCCCGCCGCTGCCGCCGTCGCCCCCGGCGCGGGCCCGCTCGGCCTCCCGGCGCAGCTCCTCCTCCTCGTCGGCCGAGAGGAGTTCGGGCGCGTAGTGCGCGGCGGCCACGCCCGCGCCCAGGCCCAGCGCGCCGAGCACCACGCCGACCCGGCCCGGGAACGAACTGCGGTTGACCAGCACGTACCGCCCCTGGCCCCACACCGTGCGGCCGTAGCCGATGTCCCGGCCGTAGCCGACCCGGCCGTCCGCGTGGACGCGCTTGACCAGGTCGCGGCCCAGCCGCTCGTCGGTGCCCGCGTCACCCCGGTCGTCCCGCCAGTGGACCCGGCCGTCGGCGCCGCGACTGCGCCACTCGCTGCGGCCGTCGGAGTACCGGCGGTGCACCGTGCCGTCGGCCAACAGCTCGTCGCTGTAGGTGATTTCGGGTGGCTGAGTCATCGTCCACGTCCTCGGGGGGTCAGGGCGTCGGCCAGGTCAGGAAGCCGGTGTCGCGGGCCCGGGTGGGCGCGGCCGGACGGGCGGGCGGGGCGAAGCCGCCGCCGCGGACGGTGCGCAGGACGGCCCGCAGCAGCCGGGCCGGACGGACCGCGGCCAGCTCGGCGACCCGGCCGCCGGCCAGCCAGGCCCGCTCGGCGGCGGGCAGCTCGGCGGGCAACTCCTCGACCGCGCACCGGGGTCGTCCGCCCGGCGCGGCCAGGTGCAGGGCGGCGGCGTGCCGCGGCAGCAGCCCCGCCGTGCGCACCCGCAGCCGCGGCCCGGCGTGCGCGCGCACCCGGACGAACAACTCCAGCCCGGCGGGGGAGGCGTCGTGCAGGACGTGCACCACCGCCCCGTCGGCCCGCGCCATCGCTGCCAGCAGCCGCCCGTCCAGCGGCAGCCGCTCCGGGGTCAGGACCGGGCAAGCCCCTTCCAGGTGCAGGCGGTTGGCGCGCAGCATCCCGGCGATCGCCGGGTCCTGGCAGACCAGCAGCCGGGGGAAGGCGTAGTCGTACAGGTCGCCTTCCGGCCCCGGCCGTTGCGGCGCGGGGGCCACCGGGTCCGGCAGGACGTCCAGTCCGGGGTGCCGGGCGAGCGTGGCGGCGAACCGGGGTTCGGACAGCAGCGGCCGGGTGGTGTACCGCAGGCGGTGCGGCCCCCGGTGCAGCGGGAACAGCGTCCGGTCCGTCTCGTAGTACAACTGCCGCGCGGTGAAGGCGAGTCCACCGGGCCGGGCGCAGCGCTCGGCGGCCGACCGCAGGGCGCGGTCGAGCAGCCGGTCGGGCACCGGTATCGCCGATATCGCCGGTGTCACAGCGGACCTCCCGGACGGGCGGCCCCGCGCGGGGCGAACGGGCGCGGGACGGAAGGGCGTCGGGCAGGTTCGCGGTGGTCGGGCGGGTGGTCGGGGCCCGTGGTGCGCGCGGTCATCGGGTGCCGTCCGTCGGGTGCGGGGCCGGGGTGGTGTCGGTTCCGGTGCGCGGGGCGGGGATCGCCCGGGGCCAGGTGAGGAAGCCGATCCGTTCGGCCCGTCGCCGGGTCTCCGCCGGGCTCTCGACCTCGGCGGCCCCGGTCCGGACGGTGGTGGCGTGGGCGGTGGCGGGGGCGGCGACGGCCCGTTCGACGGCCTTGTCCAGCAGTGCCATCAGCTTCACCGGCGGCAGGGCGATCAGCGGGGAGGACCAGTTGTCGAGCAGCCACTCCCGTTCCCGGTCGGGCAGGCGCCGCCAGCCGGGGGAGCCGGCCAGCGCGTCGGGCACCGCCGGCCGCTCGGCGCCGCCGGTGCGCAGCCGCACCGCCCGCGCGGGGACGTCGACGGCGCGGGGCAGCAGCCCGCAGTCCACCACCCGGCGGTCCGGCAGTTCGGCGCGCAGCCGCGCCGTCCGGGCCAGCGCGGTCAGCGACAGGTCGCGCACCACCACCACGGGCAGTCCGGCCGGAAGCTGCGCGGGCGTCCGGGCCAGTGCCACCCGGTGGCGTTCGGCGAAGCCGTTGACGCGCAGGAAGGCGAGCACGGCGGGCAGTTCGCACAGCACCACGGCGCGCGGGTCGGCCGGCCAGGTGGGGACGTCGGCGGTCGGCAGCTCCGCCAGCCCGTCCGGGAGCGCGCCGTACACCTGGCGCCAGCGCCCGGCGACCCGCCGCTCGAAGTCCTCCGGCCGCACCCAGGTGCCGAACGGCCGGGGCGGGCGGTACTGCTTCGCGCCCTGGAACTGCCGGTAGGACAGCCAGCCGAAGAGGAACGCGAGCGGGTCGAGCAGCAGATGGGCGAGGCCGCCGACGCCGACGGAGAGCGAGACGGCGAGGACGACGGCCGTCGCCAGCACCGTCCCGCCGGTGACGCTGCCGCGCCGCTCCTGCCCGGTCGGGAAGCGGTACAGGCGGCGTTCGTTGACCCAGTACAGCTGCTCGACGGTGATCCGCAGCCCGCCGGGGGCGGCCTTCGCCACCAGCTCGCGGAACTTGGTGTCGTGCAGGCGCCCCGGCTCGACCTTCGGATCGAGCGCGAACACCTTCCGGCAGTTCGAGCAGGTGTGGCCGGTGCGTTCCCGCTGCCGGCGGTCGACGTGGCAGTGCGGACAGATCATCGGGCGTCCTCCCAGGGCGACGGGCGTCCTCGGTCGGGGGGCTGATCTCGGCGGGCCGCCGTCGGACACTCCATCAGACGCGGCCGACAGCCGGGGCGTTGCAACGGCCCGACCAGCCCACCCGGCCCGACCAGCCCACCCGGCCCGACCAGCCCACCCGGCCCGACCAGTCCAACCGGCTCAGCCGGCCCGACCGGCCCAACCGGCCCAGCCAGTCGTCCCGGCCGTACCGGGCGTCCGCCCCGGTCGGCCTCACCGGGTGTCCTCCAGCGCGGCGGCGGCCCGGCGCAGCCCGAGCGCCAGCCGCTCGCGGAGGGTGACCGTGCCCGGGCGCTGGGCCGCCGCGACCTCCCGCAGCGCGGTGGCGAGTCCGTCCTCGCCGCGCCGCTCGGCGGCCTCGGCGGTGATCGCGTAGTCCTCGTGGTCGATGCCGTAGCCGGTGTTCGCGGCCAGGATCGCCAGCCGGTCGCGGCCCCGGTTGCCGAACGAGTGCGGCATCAGCCCGGGTATCCGGATCAGCGTGCCCGGCGCCAGCCGGACCTCCACCACCTGCCGCCGGCGCGCGTCGTACAGGCCGCAGGAGGCCGGGCCGAGCGCCAGCACCAGGTGCTCACCGCCGTGCGCGTGCGGGGTGAACGCGCTGTGCGGGGCGACCAGGCCGAGCTTGTAGGTGGCGTTCGACGGGCGTTCCGGGGAGGTCGCGGCGTCCCCGATGAAGTAGTGCGCCCACTGCCGGTCGTCGATGAAGCGCAGCAGCCGGCTGTTCGGGTCCTGCGGGCCGAGCTCCCGGGCACCGGTGCGGTCGGCGCGCAGCACCCGCCCGTCCGGGCGCAGCCGGTACAGCTCGGCGCCGTCCGGCAGCCCGGACGCCTGCCGCTCCAGCGCGCGCAGCCCCCCGCGCAGGTCCCCGCGTATCGGCATCAACGACCCCCTCGTCGGTACTCGCCGTGATGCTACCCGGGCTGCCGGGTGCGCTGACCAGCGGGATACTCGAACAGACGTTGAACTCTGCGGAGGTGAGAGCGATGCCCGCGACCGCTACCGGAGCGCCGCAATCCAACCCGATCCGTCGAATGGCCGCCTGGCTGACCGCCAAGCACAACTCCTCGCTGGTCTTCCTGCTCGCCCTGTCGCTGGGCCTGGGCCTGGTCGCGCCGCAGGTCGGCCAGCTCTGGCTGCTGGTGGTGTTCTCGGTGGTGTGGGGCGTGACCATCGTCGCGTTCGCCGCCCAGTTCGTCGGCCGCCACGAGCACGCCCACCCCCGCCACGCCCACCCGCACCACGCCTGAGCCCACCCGCACCACGCCTGAGCCCGGCCCGCCCTGGGGGTGGCCGCGTCCACGGCCACGCCCGGGTTCACGGCCGCGCCGGGTGCCGGGTCAGCTCCCGGACCACACCGTGGTGATGTTGCAGAACTCCCGGATGCCGTGACCGGACAGCTCCCGCCCGTAACCGGAGCGCTTGACCCCGCCGAACGGGAGGGCCGGGTGCGAGGCGGTCATCCCGTTGAAGAAGACCCCGCCCGCCCGCAGGTCGCGCACGCACCGCTCGCGGTCCGCGTCGTCCCGGGTCCAGACGTTGGAACTCAGGCCGAACGGCGAGTCGTTGGCGACGGCGACGGCCTCGTCCAGGTCGGCGACCCGGTACACGGTGGCGACCGGGCCGAACGTCTCCTCGCGGTGGATCCGCATCCGGGGGGTGACGCCGGTCAGCACCGTCGGCAGGTAGTACCAGCCGTCCGCCAGCGCCGGGTCGTCCGGCCGGCCGCCGCCGCACTCGGCGGTCGCGCCGAGCGCCACCGCGTCCGCCACCAGCTCCTCCAGGTCGGTGCGGCCCTGTTCGGTGGCCAGCGGGCCGACCTCGGTGCCGTCCGCCATCGGGTCGCCGACGGTCAGCGCCCGCATCCGCGCGGTGAACGCGGCCAGGAACTCCTCGTACACGTCCGTGTGCACGATGAAGCGCTTGGCGGCGATGCAGGACTGCCCGTTGTTCTGCACCCGCGCGGTCACCGCCCGCTCGGCCGCGGCCGGCACGTCCGCCGAGGGCAGCACCAGGAACGGGTCGCTGCCGCCCAGCTCCAGCACCGTCTTCTTGATCTCGTCCCCGGCCACCGCCGCCACCGAGCGGCCCGCGCCCTCGCTGCCGGTCAGCGTGACCGCGGCGATCCGCTCGTCCCGGATCACCGCCTCGACCGTGCCCGAGGAGATCAGCAGGGTCTGGAAGCACCCCTGCGGGAACCCGGCGCGGGCGAACAGCTCCTCCAGCGCGAGCGCCGTGCGCGGCACGTTCGAGGCGTGCTTGAGCAGGCCCACATTGCCCGCCATCAGGGCCGGCGCGGCGAACCGCACCACCTGCCAGAACGGGAAGTTCCAGGGCATCACCGCCAGCACCGGCCCCAGCGGCCGGTACCGGACGTACGCCGACACCCCGCCCGAGTCCTCCACGTCGCCCGGCTCCGGGTGCTCGTCGGCGAGCAGCCCCTCGGCCCGCTCCGCGTACCAGCGCATCGTCTTGGCGCACTTCGCCGCCTCGGCCCGGGCCTGCGCCAGCGGCTTGCCCATCTCCAGCGTCATCGTCCGCGCGACCTGCTCGTTCGCCTGCTCCAGCAGCTCGGCGGCCCGCCGCATCAGCTCGGCCCGGTGCGCGAAGGTGGTCAGCCGCCAGGACTCGAACGCGGACTGGGCCCGGGCGAGCCGGCGCTCCACGCCCGCCTCGTCCAGCGGATCGAAGACCTCGACGGTGCGGCCGTCGGCCGGATTGACGGTGGCGATGGCCATCGGGCCATTCCTTCCTCGACTGCCGCCCGGCCAACCGGGCGGGGGGCGGACATCGAGGGGAGCGAGGAGGTGGAGATAGGAATCGAACCCATGTACACGGCCCTGCAAGCCGCTGCCTCGCCTCTCGGCCACTCCACCCGGCTCCCTCGCGTGACTCAGAAACTAGCAGCGGGAAAACCCGGAGCGGGAATCCGACGCACCCGGAACTCACCCGAATGCCGATCCTGCCCCGGAATGTGACGATCGATCAGCAGATGATCGGTTTTGCCCGCCGCCCTCGACCCCTACCCCCTGCGCCCGCCCCTACTCCTCGCTCCTCGCCCTTCCCGTCCCGTCCGCCGTCCGGCTCCGCGACTACCCTGGGCGCCGTGCAGATCGACGACCTCAAGCGCCTCCGCAGGGCCCGCGACACCATGGACCGCGACTACGCCGAACCGCTGGACGTCGCCGCCCTCGCCAGGGTCGCGCTGATGTCCGTCGGCCACTTCCAGCGCAGCTTCCGCGCCGCGTACGGCGAGACCCCGTACAGCTACCTGATGACCCGCCGGATCGAGCGGGCCAAGACGCTGCTGCGCCGGGGCGATCTGTCCGTCACCGAGGTGTGCATGGCCGTCGGCTGTACCTCGCTGGGCTCGTTCAGCACCCGGTTCACCGAGCTGGTCGGCGAGAGCCCCAGCGCGTACCGGGCCCGCGACCACAGCGCCGCCGAGCACATCACCGCGTGCGTGGCGATGTACCTGACCCGGCCGGTCCGCGGCACCGACACCGGACGGCCGCAGTGACTCGAGGCAGCGGCCCGCCGGTCGCGGCGGACCGGGCCGGGAACGGATCAGGAACGGAGAAGCGCGGGCCGGGGCGGGTCAGTAGCGTCGGGGGCATGGACATCAAGCTTTCGCAGTGCTTCATCGCCGTCGACGACCACGACGCCGCGCTCGGCTTCTACCGCGACGCGCTCGGCCTGGAGGTGCGCAACGACGTCGGCTTCGAGGGGATGCGCTGGGTGACCCTCGGCTCGGCCGCCCAGCCCGAGGTCGAGGTCGTGCTGGAGCCCCCGGTCGCCGACCCGGGCGCCACCGAGGCCGACCGCCGGGCCGCCGCCGAACTGCTCGCCAAGGGCCTGCTGCGCGCCGTCAACTTCCGCACCTCCGACTGCGACGCCACCTTCGAGAAGATCCGCGCCACCGGGGCCGACGTGCTCCAGGAGCCGATGGACCAGCCCTACGGCGTCCGCGACTGCGCCTTCCGCGACCCGGCGGGCAACATGGTCCGCTTCGCCCAGCCCCGCGGGTAGCCCCCGCGCGCGCTGCCGCCCGGGAACCCTCCGGGCGGCAGCGCGCGCGTCCGGCCGCCGCCTCCCGCCACCCGGCTCAGCCCGCGAGCAGCGGGTAGTGGTCCGACAGGTCGGTGTAGGTGTACGAGGTGCCCCAGCTGCTGACCGTCCACGGCGCGGAGTGGAAGCGGTGCACGGTGTTGGTGTACTGCTGCGGGCGGGCGTGGTCGGCCCGGTACAGCACGTAGTCCAGGTCCTCCTTCGGCTCGCCCGGGTACCGGTAGGCCGCGATCGAGTTGTCGGCGGTGTCGAAGGAGTTCGCCCAGCCGGTGCGGGTGGTCGCCGGGGCCAGGTTGCCGTTGGCTAGCAGCGCCGGGTACTCGCCGCCGTGCGAGTCGATGTTCAGGTCGCCGGCCAGCACGATCGGTTCGTTCGCCGGGATCCGCCGGGCGTCCAGGAACGCCCGCATCGCCCGTAGCTGCTCGGCCCGGACGTCCGCGGCCTGCCCGCTCGCGCAGCCGGAGTCGGTGGACTGGAGGTGGGTGCCCACCACGTGGGTGCGCTGCCCGTTCACGTTGATCTGCGCGTAGACGAACCCCTTGTTGGACCACCAGTCCGAGCCGCAGGCGTCCTTGAACACGTACTGCTCCTTGCGCAGGATCGGCCACTTGCTCAGCAGCAGCACCCCGCCGTCCTCCGGGGTGGTGCTGCTGTAGCTGCCGGAGGTGGCGTCCCAGCCGGAGGTGGAGCGGCCCACCACCGGCGTGCGGTACGGGTAGGCGGCGGACGCCTTCGCGGCCAGTGCGTCCGAGGTCGCGTTGTCGAACGCCTCCTGGAGGACGACCACGTCGTGGCCCTGGAAGAAGTCCGCACCGGCGATCGCCTGGGCGCGCTGGGCCTGGCCCCAGTTGGGGTAGAGCGAGGTGCTCATCAGGAAGGTGTTGTAGCTGAGCACGTCCAGCGGGGCGACGGCGGCGGGCGCGGTCTCGGCGTGCGCGGCGGCCTGAGGAACCGTCAACAGGGCTGCGGCGGCGGTGAGTACGGCGGCGAGCCGGGTGCTGCGGGTGGTGGTCACGGGAACTCCGGGGGTGAGGGCCGGTCGATGTTGTGCAGTCAACTCGGGCCTCCGTGACACGGACAAGACGGCGGACGGCGGCCGGGTGAACTCGGCCGAAACACCCGCTACCGGTGGGTAGGAATCGGCCCCCCGTCCACTGTCAACCGAAGGTTGACACTCTCGGACTGTCAACCTAAGGTTGCCTCATGGCTGACACCTCTGGAGCGAAACCCTCCGTCCGGCTCGACGACCTGATCGAGGGCATCAAGAACTCGTACCCCGAAGCGCTCGACCAGCTCTCCAACGCGGTCCTGGTCGCCGACCACCTCGGCGACGTGGCCGACCACCTGATCGGCCACTTCGTCGACCAGGCCCGCCGCTCCGGCGCGTCCTGGACCGACATCGGCCGCAGCATGGGCGTCACCCGCCAGGCCGCCCAGAAGCGCTTCGTCCCCAAGGACCCGGGCGAGGTCACCGCGATCGACACCGCGCAGGGCTTCAACCGCTTCACCCCGCGCGCCCGCAACGTGGTGATGGCCGCCCACCAGGCCGCCAAGGACGCCCGCAACGACGAGGTCCGCCCCGCGCACCTGGTGCTCGGCCTGCTCGCCGAGCCCGAGGGCCTCGCCGCCGCCTACATCGTCACCAGCGGCGTCCCCCTCGACACCGTCCGCCGGGCCGCCCTGGCCGCGCTCCCGCCCGCCGTCGAGGACGCCCCCGAACTCGTCCCCTACGACGCCGGGGCCAAGAAGGCCCTCGAACTCACCATGCGCGAGTCCCTGCGCCTCGGGCACAACTACGTCGGCACCGAGCACCTGCTGCTCGCCCTGCTCGAACACGAGGCGGGCGACGGCGTCCTCACCTCCCTCGGCCTCGACAAGGCCGCCGCCGAGGCCGAGTTCCTCGCCACCCTCGCCCAACTCACCGCCGGGTCCTGACGATCCACCCCCCACCCCGCGGGCGGCGGGGCCGCCCGGGACGGGAGCGGCCCCGCCGCCCGCGGCCGTCCCCCGCCGCCCCGGCCGCTTCCGGCGGGCGAAACTCCGTTGACGCCGCGCCGGCGCGCCCGGTTCGCTGCTGCCGGGAACGATCCCGCACGCACGCACGTACGGAGGGTGGAGCACGCATGGCGTACCGACTGCAGGGCCCGGTGCTGGAGGGGCGGCTGGTGCGGCTGGAACCGCTGGAGCAGCGGCACGCCGCGGAGTTGGCGCGGGCGGCGGAGGAGGGCCGGGACAGCTACGGCTTCACCTGGGTGCCGCGCGCCGACGAGGTCGCCGGGTACGTCGAGACCCAGCGCGGCCGGGCCGAGACGGGGCTGGTCGCCCCGTACGCGCAGATCTCCACGGCCACCGGCCGGGCCGTCGGCGCGACCGCCTTCCTGGACCCGCGCACCCTGCCCGACACCGGCGTCCTGTACGCCGTCGAGATCGGCTTCAGCTGGCTCGCCGCCTCCGCGCAGGGCACCGGCGTCAACGCCGAGTCCAAGCTGCTGCTGTTCCGGCACGCCTTCGAGGAGTGGAACGTCCGCCGGGTCGACCTCAAGACCGACGCCCGCAACGAGCGCTCCCGCGCCGCGATCGCCGCCGTCGGCGCCCGCTTCGAGGGCGTCCTGCGCAACTGGTCGCGCTCCTGGGCCCCGGGGGAGGACGGCCGGCTGCGGGACGCGGCGATGTTCTCGATCACCGACGAGGAGTGGCCGCGGGCCGGGGCCGCCCTCCGGGAGCGCGTCGCCCGCTACGGGAAGTGACCTTTCGTCCGGTCACTTCCCGTGCGGGGGAGGGGGGTTGGCCGGGCCGGGCGGGGGCGGGGGCGCGCCGCCCATGCCGGTCGGCTTCCCGGACGGAGCTTTCTGCGGTGCCACGGTTCCCCTCCTCGGTGCGTCCGGCGGCGGCGCGGACCGCCGCCGGCAGGTGCGGTCAACGGCTGGATTCCCGCCGTGCGCCCGGCTGAAGCGAGCCCGCGTGCGCGCACGTCCGGGCAGCTCAGCGACTGCGGGACGATGATCCGATCATCGCTCCGACGCGGGCGGTCGCTCCGGCGTGGACGGCCGCTCCGGCGTGGACGGCCCCGCCGGGCGGACGGCCCACTGGTGGACGGTGCCCTGGTGCAGGGCGGCGTAGACGCGGTCGCGCAGCGCGTTGGCGTCCGCGTCGGTGAGGGTGCGGCGCAGGTCCCGCAGGACGACCTTGAGCAGCAGGTTCTGCTGGTCGGGACGGGCGCCCAGCCGGGCCAGGGCCTGCGGGGGGAGGGCGTGGCACGGGGTGGCGGAGAGGACCTCGACCGTCTCCACCCGGTCCGCGTCCGGGCCGAGGGCGTCCCGGACCCGGTCGCCGAGGTCCTCGGCGAGGTCGGCCCCGTCCACCGCGACGGACAGGTCGCGGCGGACCGCGGGCAGCGCGGAGACCGGCCGGTACGGCGCGAGGTCGGTGAGCTGGGCGGCGACGGCCGGATCGGCCGAGCGCAGCAGGCGGATGTCCGGAACGCCCTTGCGCAGCATCAGCACCCGGTCCAGGCCCATCCCGAGCGCCAGCCCGCTCCACCGCGGCCCCAGCCCGGCCCCGGCCAGCACCCGCGGATGGGCGAGCCCGCACTCGGCGACCTCCACCCAGGCGCCGTCCTCCGCGCTGCCGTCCTTCGCGCTGCCGTCCTCCGCGCTGCTGTTCCGCCCGCCGCTGCTCTGCCTGCCGCCGCCCGCCGCGACGTCCAGTTGGCGTCCCGCCAGGGTGTACGGGTGGACCCGCTCCTCGGTGCGGTACTCCGTGCCCGGCAGCAGCGCGTCCACCAGCACGGCGATCATCTCCGCCAGGTCCGCCGGACCGGCCGGGACCGGGCGGCGGGTCAGGTACCACAGGTCCAGCTGGTGCGGGGTGCCGCTGTGCAGCCGGTCGATGCTGTCGCGCCGGTACACCAGGCCCGGGCAGACCAGCAGCACCGCGTCCGGCGCCTCCCCGGCCGCCTCCTGCGCGGCGAGCGCCCGCAGCGCGCCGGGGACCAGCGCGCTGGAGTGGCTGCGCAGCATCCGCCGGTCGTCGACGTACCGGGTGTAGCGGGTGTCCCGGGTGACGTCGTCCGCGCGGTAGTTGAGGTGGTCGTAGTTGTCGGCGACGGTCACCGTCCGCTCGCCCCGGTGCACCCGCACCGCGCAGCCCCAGCGCCCGGCCAGCGCCTCCGCCGCGCGGTCGACGAGCAGTTGCAGGGCGTGCGGCCCGGCGGCCGGGTCGGTCAGGTCGCGGACGGCGAGGTCGCGGGCGAGCTGCTCCGCGGAGAGGGGGCGGACGGCGGTGGGGGCGGTGCTGCGGACAGGATCGGTGGACATGGCGGCCTCCGGAACTGGGCGGACGGGCGGGACGACGAGGGGGGAACACCACACCCCCCGGCCCCTGGGCACGACCCGCCACCGGGGGCCGACCCGCTCCGCCGGAGCACTGCCTCTCTCGCTACCGGCGCGACGGAACCCGCCCCCTGCGGCACCCATCGGGAGCCGGGGGGCCGGTAAATCGGCGGCAGAGCGCGACGACGGCCATGCCCGGAGTCTAGGCACCCCGCCCCGAGCCCCCGCAACCCGTTTTCGAACCGTTCGGCGACCCGTTTCCGACCGCCCCGGGACCGCCCCGGGACCGCCCGCGACCGCCTGACGCCCGCCGCTAGGCTGGGCGCCGCCACGGGAGGACCGGGGGCGGCGGAGGGGTGCGGCGATGACGGCGACCGGCGGGGTCGGGCAGGCGTACGACGGGGTGGCGGAGCTGTACGCCCACCTGTTCCGGGGCGAACTCGGCGGCCGGGACGACGAGTTGGCAGCGATCCGGCGGCTGGTCGCGGCACCTGCGGTGGCGGGGCGCGGACTTCCGGTGGGCGACCTCGGCTGCGGGCCGGGAGAGGCGACCGAACTGCTCGCCGGGTTCGGCGTCCGCGCCTTCGGCCTGGACCTCTCGGCCGGGATGCTGCGACAGGCCCGACTCGCCCACCCGGCACGGCCGTTCGTGCGGGGCTCGCTGACGGCGCTCCCGCTGGCGGACGCCGGCCTCGGCGCGATCCTCGCCCGCTACTCGCTGATCCACCTCCCGCCTGCCGAACTCCCCTCCGTCCTGGCCGAGTTGCGCCGCGTCCTGGCCCCCGGCGGGCTGCTGCTCACCGGTTTCTTCGCCGCCGACCCCGAACTCGGCGACACCGACCGCCCCGTCCCCTTCGACCACAAGGTCACCACCGCCCACCGCTGGCCGATCGACACCCTCGCCGGGCTCTTCCGTGCGGCCAGATTCACCGAGACCGCCCGCACCCTGCGCGCCCCCGCCCCCGACGAGCGCTTCCCGCAGGGGACGCTGCTGCTCCAGGGCTGAGGCCGTGGCGGCCGGTCCGGCGGGGCCGGGCGGTTTCAACTGCGCGCCTTCAACCGTGCGGGTGACGCACCACCAGCACCGCCTCGACCTCCTGCGCCACCGCCTCGTAGCGGTGCGGCACGTCCGCCGCCCAGCTGTGGTGGCCGCCGGGGCCGACCGTGGCGGGTGACGCCTCGGTGCCGACCAGCGCGGTGCCGGTCAGCACCACCAGGTGCTCCACCGTGCCCGGCGGGTGCGGGGCCGAACGGCGCACCCCGCCCGGCCGGATCCGGATCCGGTACGTCTCCGAGACCGCCGCCGCGTCCTCGAACCGCTCCAGTAGCACGGCGTCCAGCACCCGCCCGGACACCCCGGCGTTCAGCGCCCGCCCCGTCGCGGCCTCCCGGGCGGCCTGCTCGGGCGCCTGCAACGCGGCGCTCAGCGGCAGGCCGAGCGCGGTGGTCAGCGCGTACAGGGTCTCCAGGGTCGGGTTGCGGGTGCCCGCCTCCAACCCCGAGAGGGTGGCCTTGCCGAGGCCCGCGCGGCGGGCCAGCTCCGAGAGGGAGAGCCCGCGGGCGGTACGCAGTTCGCGCAGCCGCAGGCCGATCCGCGCCGAGAGGTCAGCGCTCGCCGAAGCCGGTTGATCCGTTGCTCGCATGCGGTCTATCGTTCCACACACGGAACGTTCCGTATGTGGAACGCGAATGCCCCGAGGAGCCCCCGTGGAACCAGCAGTACCCCTCGCCCTCCCGACCCGCAGCGCCCGGGTCGCGGCCGCCCTCGCCGCCGCAGGTGTTCCCGGGACGGTCCGCCGCCTCGCCGACTCCGCCCGCACCGCCGCCGAGGCCGCCGCCGCGCTCGGCTGCGAGGTCGGCGCGATCGCCAACAGCCTGGTGTTCGTCTCCGACGGCGAGCCCGTGCTCGTCCTCACCAGCGGACGCCACCGCGTCGACACCGCCGCCCTCGCCGCCCGCTGGGGCCGCGGCCCGCTCCGCCGGGCCACCCCCGAGCAGGTCCGGGAGGCCACCGGCCAGGCTATCGGCGGCGTCGCCCCGACCGGCCACCCCCGCCCGCTGCCGACCGCGGTCGACCGGGCCCTCACCGACTACCCCCAGGTCTGGGCCGCCGCCGGCACCCCGCACACGGTGTTCCCCACCACCACCGAAGAACTGCTCCGCCTCACCCGCGGCACCCTGCTCCCGGTCGGCCCCTGACCCGACCGGCCCCGCCGCCGGTCGGCAGGACGCCGTCGAGCCTGAGGCCGCCGACGCGCCCCGCCCGCCGGGGCCGGGGCCGGGCGTTCCGGGCCGACGGATCGAGCCGCCGGGGTGCCGGGTCGTCGGGTTGCCGGGTCGTCGGGCCGCTGGTTGGACGGGCCGGCGGGTGGTCGGGCGGTCACTTCGCCTACGGCGGCGCGGTCTGGTCGCCCGGCTCGATCAGGCCCGCCGGGTTGCCGGGGTGCCGGCTCGTCGGGCCGCTGAGCTGCCGGGCCGCCATGCCGTCGGGCCGACGGGTGGTCGGGCGGTCACTTCGGCTGCGGCGGTGCGGGCTGGTCGGCGGGTCCGATCCGTTCGTGCAGATCGGTGAGCAGGCGGTCGAGCAGGGCGGCGAGGTGGTGGCGTTCGGTGGGGGAGAGGCCGGTGACCAGGTCTGCCTCGCGGCCCAGGACGGCGTCCACCGAGCGTTCGATCAGGGCGTGTCCGTCCGGCGTCAGGGTGACCAGTACCGCCCGGCCGCCCGCCGGGTCGGGGGAGCGGCGCACCAGGCCCTCCCGTTCCGCCCGGGCCACCCGCTGGGAGGTCGCCCCCGCCGTGACCAGCGTCCGCCGGGTCAGCTCGCGGGTCGTCAGCTCGTACGGCGCGCCGGAGCGGCGCAGCACCGCCAGCAGGTCGAGCGTGGCCGCGTCGATCCCGGCGGCCCGCAGCACCCGGTTGCGGTCGTCCGCGAAGAGTTTGGCCAGCCGCCAGATCGGGGTGACGATCTCGATCGAGTCGGTGGGCGTGCCCGGCCGTTCCCGCTGCCACGCCGCCGCGATCGCCGCCGCCGAGCGGTCCCCCAGCGCCTCCGACCCCGGCCCGTCCGGCGGGCCGTCCGGCGGGCCGTCCGGCGTGTTGCGGCCGTCCGTGGAGCTGTCCGTGGAGCCGTCCGACGGGGCCGATGGCTCGGCCATGGGGGTTGCCTCCTGCCGTCCCGGGACCGTGTTTAGTGCTAAACGTAGCAGTCGCGGCCGCAGGGGGAAGCAGTGGCCCGTACCGTGCTCGTCACCGGGGGGAACCGGTGGGATCGCGGCGGGCCACGTCGAGGACACCGGCTTCCTCGGCGGGGCCCTCGCCGAGGAGCGCCGCCGCGCCCTGGTCGAGGAGACCCACGACAGGCGCCCCGACACCGTCGAGGACGTCGCCGCCACCGTGCACTTCCTCGCCTCGCCGGGCGCCCGCCACCTCACCGGACCGACCCTGCGCGTCAACGGCGGTGCCCGCACCGCCCGTTGAGCACCCGGCGCGGGTCAGGCGTTCTTCCGGGCCCGCTGCTCGGCCGCCCGCAGCAGCTCGGCGGTACCGGCCAGCCGACCGGCCGCGGTGGTCAGGGCCAGCCCGGCGTCGGGGGTGGTGCGGCGGTCGCCGGTGACGTCGGTCAGCTCCTGGAGGGACTCCATCAGCTCGGCGATCGCCCCCAGCAGCAGGTGCTCGTCCGCCGCCGGGACGGCCTCGCGGCGCACCCGCAGCGGGACGACCGCCTCCTCGCGGAGCTTGGCCCGCGACTCCTCCAGCCCGGTGACGGCCCTCTGCACTCCGGCGTCCACACCCGCTCCTCTCCACCGCGGCCGGACGGCCGACCGCCGCCCGTAGGAGGGCGACCTACCCGCCCCCGGACCGCCGCACCCCTCACCGCACCCACCCGGCGGAGCTCGCCCCACCCCCGCGCGCCCGCCCGCCGAAGCACGCGCCCCACCGCCGTCCGCCCCACCGCCGTCCGCCCCACCGCCGTCCGCCCCCCCGCCGCCGCACGCCCCGCCGCAGCTCGCTCCACCGTCGCCGCACGTCCGGCCGCGTCCTTCCCGCCCGCCGCCGCGCCCCGCCACTAGCCTGGCCCGATGAGCGAGCAGCACGGCGGGAAGGGCCGACGGCCGCGGTACCGGGCGCTGTCGCCGCTGCGGGAGCACCTGCGCGAGGCGTTCTGGTTCGCCCCGCTGCTGACCTGTCTCGGCGCGGTGCTGCTGGCCGGGCTGACCGACCTGCTGGACCGGGAGATCTTCGCCGAGGCCGCGGCCGAGCAGGCCGCCGACACCCTGCTGTCGTTCGGCTCGGCCGCCAAGAGCGTGGTCTCCACCGTCAGCTCCGCGATGCTGACCTTCATCGGCGTGGTGTTCTCGATCTCGCTGGTCTCGCTCCAGATGGCCGCCAGCCAGTTCAGCCCCCGGGTGCTGCGGCTGTACGTGCGCAGCCGCCTGATCAAGGCGACCTTCGCCACCTGCCTGGCCACCTTCGTCTACACGCTGCTGGTCCAGCTCGGCTACGACGACACCACCGACTCGGCCCGCGCGGTGTCCGTCCCGATCGTCTCCACCGTGGTCGCGCTCGCCCTGGTGATGCTCAGCCTGGCGCTGTTCGTGCTGTACGTGCAGGCGACGCTGCGCCTGCTGCGGGTGCCGCACGTGATCGACCGGGTCACCGGCGAGTCGCTGCGGGTGCTCCAGGACTACCGCTGGCTGGCCCCGGCCGCCGGACCGGCGCCCGGCGGGGCCGCCGAGGGGCCGACCCTGCTGCACGAGGGACGCGGCGGCGTCCTGCGGGACGTCAACATCCGCCGGCTGATCCGGGTCGCCCGGCGGCACGGCACGGTGCTGCACCAGGTGCCCCGGATCGGCGACTTCATCGCCCCCGGCACCCCCACCGTGGTGGTGGTCGGCGGCACCCCGCCCCGGCCGCGCCGGATCACCACCGCGCTGAACGTCGGCGTCGACCGGACCATGCACCAGGACCTCAGCTTCGGCTTCCGCCAGCTCGTCGACATCGCCATCCGGGCGCTCTCCCCGGCCGTCAACGACCCCACCACCGCCGTCCAGGCCGTCGACCGGATCCACCAACTGCTCGCCGTGCTGGCCCCGGTCCACCTCGGCGAGCTGCGCCACCGCGACCGGGACGGCGCGGTGCGGCTGGTCCAGCCGGTGCCCGGCTGGGAGGCCACCGTCGACCTGGCCTTCACCGAGATCCGCAGCTGCGGCGCCGGCCAGCCCCAGGTCACCCGCCGCCTGGCCGCCGCCCTCGACGACCTGCTGCGGATCACCCCCGAACCCCGCCGCGCCCCGCTGCTGCTCCAGCGCGCCCTCCTCGAACGCGCCGTCGCCGAAGCCGTCCGCGACGCCGACAACCGAGCCTTCGCGCTGACCCCCGACCGCCAGGGCATCGGCTGACCCCCTCCGCTTCCCCTCCGATTCCGCCGGAACGCCGCACCGCCCGGAACGGGAGCCGTTCCGGGCGGTGCGTCCTGGTCGCGTACGGGGGTCAGCCGGTGGCGCGGTTGGCGCCCCGCTCCAGCGAGGCCAGGTACCGGTTGTACGCCTCCAGCTCGGCGTCGCCGTCCCGGTCGGCGGCCCGGTCGCGGCGGCGGGCCTGGCGCTCCTCGGACTTGGCCCACTGGAGGGTGAGCGCGATCAGCACGATCGCGGTGGGGATCTCGCCGAACGCCCAGGTGATGCCGCCCGCCAGCTGCTGGTCGTCGTGCAGGTTCGTCCCGGCGGGCGCCGTCGCGGTGGAGAAGGTGGAGACCAGCTGCCCGGAGGCCATCATCACCGCGACGCCGAAGAACGCGTGGAACGGCATGCCCATGAACAGCTCGATGATCCGCATCACGAAGCCGGGGCGGTGCGGGCCGGGGTCGACGCCCATGATCGGCCAGAAGAACAGCAGGCCGACGGCGAGGAAGTGCAGCATCATCGCCAGGTGCCCGACCCGGTACTGCATTAGGAAGTCGAACAGCGGCGTGAAGTACAGCACGTACAGGCTGGCGATGAACGCCGGGATGGTGAACGCCGGGTGCGAGACGATCCGCACGTAGGTGGAGTGCAGCAGGGCGACCAGCAGTTCGCGCGGGCCCCGGCCGCTGCCCTTGCGGGCCGGGCGCAGGGCGCGCAGCGCCAGGGTGATCGGGCCGCCGAGCAGCAGCAGGATCGGGGAGAGCATGGACAGCACCATGTGCTGCATCATGTGGGCGCTGAACAGCACCATGCCGTAGTCGTTCAGGCCGGTGTTGGTGACCAGCAGGACGGTGCCGACGCCCGCCGTCCAGGCGACCACCCGGCCGGCCGGCCACTTGTCGCCGCGCCGCCACAGCCGGACGGCACCCGCCAGGTACAGGCCGAGGGCGAGCGCGCAGAACACCAGGTAGGGCCAGTCCGGCGACCACTCCAGGGCGCGGGAGAAGGTGAAGGGGGGGAGTGGTCCCCCTCCGTGGTGGTGCATCCCCGTCATGCCGTCGCCCATCGGGCGGCCCCGCTTTCGTCCATGCCGACCGGGCCGCCGCGCGCGCGGCGGCCCGGTCGGCCCGGTGTGGCCCGGTCCGGTTTGGTCCGGTTTCGTTCGGGCCCAGCCTAGGCGGCGCTTACCGCGGCCCGGCGAGCGCCCCCGGGACGAGGGCGTCCGCGTCGGCCCGGCCCCGGGCGCGGCCGTCGACCGCCCGGCGGGCCCGCCGGTCCGTCCGGTCCCCGGGCCCGCGGTCCGGGAGGCCGCGGCTCACCACGTGACCGGCAGCGCCCGCAGGCCGCGGAAGACCAGTTCCGGCACGTAGGCGAGCTCGGACTCGTCCACGGCGAGGCGCAGCCCCGGATACCGTTTCAGCACGGACCCGATCGCCACCCGCATCTCCCGGCGGGCCAGCGCCGCGCCGAGGCAGAAGTGCGGCCCGTGCCCGAAGGCGAGGTGTGCGGCCGGTCCTTCGCGGGTGATGTCGAAGCGGCCCGGGTCCGGGTACGCGCCGGGGTCGCGGTTGGCCGCGACGATGACCGGCAGCACCGGTTGGCCCGCCGCCAGGCGGACGCCCTCCAGCTCGACGGGCTCGGTCGTGACCCGGACCTCCGCCGAGCTGAAGAGCCGGCTGTAGCGCAGCAGTTCGTCGACCGCCGGTCCGATCAGGTCCGGTGCCGACCGCAGCAGCGCGAGCTGGTCCGGGTGGCGCAGCAGGGTCAGGAACGAGTTGCCCAGCTGGTTGACGGTCGTCTCGTGGCCGGCGATCAGCAGGCCCTCCAGGTTGGCCAGCAGCTCGGGCTCGGTGAGGTGGTCGCCCTCGTCGTTGGCGGCGACCATGGCCGAGATCAGCCCGTCGTCCGGCCGCGCCCGCTTCTGCCGCACCAGATCGGCGAGCCAGTCCTGCATCTCGCCCTGGGCGGACCGCAGTTCGTCCGGGGTGATGTCCGTGACGAACAGCCGCCTGGTCCACCTGCGGATGGCCCCCGCCTCGGAGTAGGGCACGCCGAGCAGCTCGCAGATGACCATCAGCGGCAGGGGGGCGCAGAGACCCGCCACCAGATCCGCGGGGGGTTCGAGGGCGTCGAGCAAGGAGTCCACGACGGACTGCACCCGCGGTTCGAGCCGGTCGACCATGCGCGGGCTGAACGCCTGCGCCATCAGCTTGCGCAGGCGGGCGTGGCGCTCGCCGTCCAGGCTGGTGACCAGCAACGGGTCGGCGGCGACGGACAGTTTCAGCGGGCTGCCCGGAAGCGTCGCCGCCTCCCGGCTGAACCGGCTGTCGCTCAGGACCTGCCGCACCGCCCGGTGGGAGAGGGCGAGCCACACCTCCGCCGCCCCCATCGTCGCGAGGACGACCGGGGCCTGTGCGAGCAGGGCCTCGGCCTCGGGCTCGTCGTCGAGGTGGTGCGGCGTGGTGAAGGGGAACGTGGCTTGCATCGCTGCCTCCTGACTGGGCGTCACCGGAGCCGGGCACCGGGTGCCGGGCCGCGAACGGCCGCGAACTGCCGCGGACGGTGCGGGGAACGGTGCGGGGAACGGTGACGGCCGGATGGTGGGCCGCCGACGGCGGCGGTGGCGTCGGCGGCCGGTCCGCCCGATCCGGGCGGTGAGCGCCGTGCGGCGGTTTTTCCGGGTGGCCGGACGACGGTCGGGGACGTTCTTCTGCGCGCGTGCGAACGGGATTCTAGGGCGTTGTCACCGGCGGCGTCGATGGTGCCCCGTGAACCCGTTCCGGGCGTGCCGGTGCGGGGGGCGGCCGGACTTCCGCGAGAAACGGCGCGTTTCCCGGGCACAGCACGAATCGCGCCACGGCGCCTTTGTCGTGCAGGCATATGACATTGCGAGGTGCCTCGTTTGAGCCAGCCTTCGCGTGGCCTATGGCGACGGCGTGATGTTGCTGCCATGCTCGTCTCCGCGGCGGGACGATCATCGCTTCGGCCCCCTCGCGCTCAGCTCACCAGCGCATCTTCCTCGGAGAGCATCGCCGACGCTGTCCCTTCCGAGGGCCGCTCCACTGATCCAGGCGCCCGAAGCGCGGTCGAGTCCGTTTCGGATATCACCGGGCCGCCGGGCTGCCCGCGTGCTCCACGCCCCGGCCGCCCGCGCGGCGGGGCCGCACCATCGGGACTGCTACGGAAACACCCCGCCTTCCTTCATTCCCCGGCTCACGAGGTGTCGCTGCGATGCGCTTTCCCCTGGATTCGGACGCCGGTGGTGTCGCCGTCATCGGCATGGCGGGCCGGTTGCCGAAAGCCCCGGATCCGGAGGCGTTCTGGCGACTGCTGTGCGACGGGACCGACGCGATCACCGCGCCGCCCCCGGGCCGGCAGGTGGTGCGGCACGGCGGCTACCTGGACCGGGTGGACGGCTTCGACGCGGCGTTCTTCGGGATCTCCCCCCGCGAGGCCGCCGGCATGGACCCGCAGCAGCGGCTCGTGCTCGAACTCGCCTGGGAGGCCCTGGAGGACGCCCGGATCGTGCCGGGCACGCTGACGGGCGGCCCGACGGGGGTGTTCGTCGGCGCGATGTGGGAGGACTACACCACGCTGGCCCACCCGGGCCCCGTCACGCCGCACACCCTCACCGGCACCAGCCGGGGGGCCATCGCCAACCGCGTCTCGCACTTCCTCGGGGTGCGCGGACCGAGCATGACGGTCGACACGGCCCAGTCGTCGGCGCTGGTCGCGGTGCACCTGGCGGTCGAGAGCCTGCGCCGCGGCGAGTCGGCGCTCGCCCTGGCCGGCGGGGTGAACCTCAACCTGACCGCCGCCCGCGAGGAGGGGGCGGCGGAGTTCGGCGGCCTGTCCCCGGACGACCGCTGCTTCACCTTCGACGCCCGGGCCAACGGCTTCGTCCGCGGCGAGGGCGGCGCCCTCCTCGTGCTGAAACCGCTGGACCGGGCCCTGGCCGACGGGGACCGCGTCTACGGCGTCATCCGGGGCAGCGCGGTCAACAACGACGGCGCCACGCGGAGCCTGACCGTGCCCAGTGCGCAGGCCCAGGAACAGGTCATCCGCGAGGCACTGGCCCGCGCCGGGGTGCGTCCCGCCGACGTGCAGTACGTGGAGCTGCACGGCACCGGCACCGCCGTCGGCGACCCCGTCGAGGCCGCCGCCCTCGCGGCGGCCTACCGGGGCCCGGCCCGGTCCGGCGACGCCGACGGCGCCCTGCGGGTCGGGTCCGCCAAGACCAACGTCGGCCACCTGGAAGGTGCCGCGGGCATCGTCGGCCTGCTCAAGGCCGTCCTCAGCGTGCACCACCGCGCACTGCCGCCGAGCCTCCACCACGAAACCCCCCACCCCGGCATCCCGCTCGACGCACTGGCGCTGCGGGTCCAGACCGCGCTGACCCCCTGGCCGCGGCCGGACGCGCCCCTGCTCGCCGGCGTGTCCTCGTTCGGCATGGGCGGCACCAACGCGCACGTGATCGTCGAGCAGGCGCCCGGGCCGGCCGCCCCGCCGGTCCGGCGGCCCGCCCCCGGGGCCGGGCCCGCGCCGTGGATCGTCACGGCCCGGACCGCACAGGCGCTGCGCGCGCAGATCGGGCGCCTGCGCGCACACGTGCGCAGCCACCCGGACCTGACCGCCGCCGAGGTCGCGCACGCGCTGGCCACCACCCGGACCCGCTTCGCGCACCGCGCGGTCCTGCTCGGCTCCGCCCAGCTCGCCGCCGGCCGGGCCGGCACCCCGGGCCGCACCGTCTTCGTCTTCCCCGGCCAGGGCGCGCAGTGGGTCGGCATGGGCCGGGAGCTGTACGACGCGTACCCCGTCTTCCGGGCCGCCATGGACGAGTGCGCCCGGGCCCTGGCCCCGTACACCGACTGGACCCTGGCCGAGGTCCTGGACGGCGCCCCGCTCAACCGCGTGGACGTCGTGCAGCCCGCCCTGTTCGCGGTGATGGTGTCCCTGGCGGCCCTGTGGCGCTCCTTCGGCGTCGAGCCCGACGCGGTGGTCGGGCACTCGCAGGGCGAGATCGCCGCGGCCCACGTCGCGGGCGCGCTGTCGCTGTCCGACGCGGCCCGGACCGTGGCCCTGCGCAGCCGCGCGCTGGTCGCGCTGACCGGCCGGGGCGGCATGGTGTCCGTGGCCCTGCCCGCCGAGCGGGCCGAGGACTACGTGTCGCGCTGGGGCGGCGCGCTGACGGTCGCCGTGGTCAACGCCCCCGGCTCGGTCGTGGTGTCCGGCGACACGCAGGCCCTGGCCGAACTGGTCGAGTCCTGCGCGGCGGACGGCGTCCGCGCCCGCGCGGTCCCGGTGGACTACGCCTCCCACTCCGCGCACGTCGAGGCGGTCCGCGGGCAGCTGCGCACCGCACTGGACGGGGTGCGGCCGCGGCGGGGCACCGTCCCGTACTACTCCGCGGTCACCGGCGGCCTCCTCGACGACACCACGGTGCTCGACGCCGACTACTGGTACCGCAACCTGCGCGAGCCGGTCCGCTTCGACCTGGCCGCCGCGGCCCTGCTGGCGGACGGGCACGACGTCATGGTCGAGGTCAGCCCGCACCCGGTGCTGCTGCCCGCCCTCGAACAGCTCCTGGACCAGGCCCGCGAGCGGACCGGCGCGCCCGGCGTCGCCACCGGCACGCTCGGCCGCGACCGGGGCGGGCCGGACGCCTTCCTGACCGCGCTGTCCCGGCTGTTCGTGGTTGGCGTGCCCGTCGACTGGTCCCCGGCCGTCGCCGGAGCCGCGCCGGCCGACCTGCCCACGTACGCCTTCCAGCGCCGTCCGTACTGGCTGCCCGAAGCGGCGGCCGGGCAGAGCGGCCGGACCCCGGCCGACCCGGGGGCGCGAACGGCGGACACCGCCGCGCCCGGCCCGGACCCGGACCACCCCGAACCGGGCAACGCGGCCGACACGGGCGACACGGGCGACACGGCCGCCGTGGTCACCGCGCAGATCGCGCTCGTACTGGGCCACGAGGACCCCGCGGACATCGATCCCGCGCTCACCTTCAAGGACCTCGGCTTCGACTCGATCACCGGGCTCGAACTGCGCAACCGCCTGGCCGCCGCCCTGGACCGGCCCCTCCCCTCCGGCCTCGTCTTCGACCACCCGACGCCCGCGGAGCTGATCGACTGGCTGCGCACCGGCCCCGGCGACCGGTCGGCCCCCGTCGCGCCGGCCGCCCACGACGACGACCCGGTCGTCATCGTGGGCATGGGCTGCCGCTTCCCCGGCGGGGTGGCCTCGCCGGACGACCTGTGGCGGCTCGTCGCGGCATGCGGGGACGCGATCGGCGGCTTCCCGGACGACCGCGGCTGGGACCTGGGCGCCCTGTACGACCCCGAACTGCGCGGCGCGGGCACCACGTACGTCGACCGGGGCGGGTTCCTGGAGACCGCGCCCGGCTTCGACGCCCCGTTCTTCGGCATCTCGCCCCGCGAGGCGCTCGCCATGGACCCGCAGCAGCGGCTCGTGCTGGAGACGGCCTGGGAGACCTTCGAGCACGCCGGGATCGACCCGACCTCGCTGCGCGGCAGCCACACCGGCGTGTTCACCGGCCTCTGGTCGTCCGGCTACGCGACCGGACCGGGCCTGCCGGAGGACCTGGAGGGCTACCTGCTCACCGGCGTCGCGACCAGCGTCACGTCCGGCCGGGTCGCCTACCACCTCGGGCTGCGCGGCCCGGCGCTATCCGTGGACACCGCCTGCTCCTCGTCCCTGGTCGCCCTGCACCTGGCCGCCCAGTCCCTGCGTACGGGCGAGTGCTCGCTGGCGCTCGCCGGCGGTGTCACGGTCATGGCGACACCGCTGGGCTTCACCGAGTTCTCCCGCCAGCACGGCCTCGCGCCGGACGGCCGCAGCAAGCCCTTCGCCGCCGCGGCCGACGGCACCAGCTGGGCCGAGGGTGCGGGTCTGGTGCTGCTGGAGCGGTTGTCGGACGCCCGCCGCAACGGTCACCGGGTGTTGGCGGTGGTGCGGGGTTCGGCGGTCAACCAGGACGGGGCGTCGAACGGGTTGACGGCGCCGAACGGTCCGTCGCAGGAGCGGGTGATCCGGCAGGCGCTCGCCAGTGCCGGGTTGCAGCCGTCCGAGGTGGATGCGGTGGAGGCGCACGGCACCGGGACCACGCTCGGTGATCCGATCGAGGCGCAGGCGTTGCTGGCGACGTACGGCCGGGGGCGGGACGAGCCGCTGTGGTTGGGGTCGGTGAAGTCGAACATCGGGCACACGCAGGCGGCGGCGGGCGTCGCCGGTGTGATCAAGATGGTGATGGCGATGCGGCACGGGCAACTGCCGCCGACGCTGCACGTGGACGCGCCCACTCCGCACGTCGACTGGTCCTCCGACGGCCTCCGGCTGCTGACCGAGACCCGGCCGTGGCCCGACCACGGCCGCCCCCGCCGCGCGGGCGTCTCGGCGTTCGGCATCAGCGGCACCAACGCCCACCTGATCATCGAGCAGCCCTCCGACCCGGACCCCGGCCGCCTCCCCGAGCCCGCCGACCGGGCCGCCCCCACCGTCTGGCTGCTGTCCGCGAAGACCGACGCCGCGCTGCGCGCCCAGGCCGAGCGGCTGCACGCGTACGCGACCGCCCACCCCGACGTCCCGGCCGCCGCGATCAGCCGCGCCCTGGCCGCCCGCACCCGGTTCGAGCACCGGGCCGCGGTGGTCGGCGCCGACCGGGACGACCTGCTGTCCGGCCTGGCCGCGCTCCCGCCGGGGCAGCCCATCCGTACCGGCGGGACGGTGTTCGCCTTCCCCGGCCAGGGCGCGCAGTGGGTGGGGATGGGCCGTGACCTGTACGAGCAGTCCGAGGTCTTCCGCGCGCGCATCGACGCCTGCGCCGCCGCCCTGGCCCCGTACACGGACTGGTCGCTGGTCGACGAACTGCGCCACGGCTCGTGGGAGCGGGTGGATGTGGTGCAGCCCGCGCTGTTCGCGGTGATGGTGGCGCTGGCGGAGTTGTGGCGGTCGCACGGCGTGCGGCCGGATGCCGTAGTGGGGCATTCGCAGGGGGAGATCGCGGCGGCGTACGTGGCCGGTGCGCTGTCGTTGGAGGACGCCGCGAAGGTGGTGGCGCTGCGCAGCAGGGCGCTGGTCGCACTGGCCGGACACGGCGGCATGGTGTCGGTCGGTCTCGGAGCCGACCGGGCGGGCGAGTTCGTGTCGCGCTGGGGCGGTCGGCTGACGGTGGCGGTGGTCAACTCGGCGGACAGCGTGGTGGTGTCGGGTGAGCTGGACGCGCTGGAGGAGCTGCTGACGGCCTGTGAGGCCGACGGCGTCCGCGCCCGTCGTCTGCCCGTCGACTACGCCGCCCACTCCGCGCAGGTCGAGGCGGTCCGCGAGCAACTCCTCACCGAGCTGGCCGACATCACGCCGCGTCAGGCAGCCGTCCCGTTCTACTCCACGGTCACCGGCGAGCCGGTCGACACCGCCGCCCTCGACGCCGCCTACTGGTACCGCAACCTCCGCGAACCCGTCCGCTTCGACCTCGCCGTCGCCCGGCTCACCGCCGACGGCCACTCCGTCTTCGTCGAGGTCAGCCCGCACCCCGTCCTGGTGCCGGTGCTGGACGGCACCGCCACCGGCACCCTGCGCCGCGACCACGGCGGCCTCACCGAGTTCCTCGCCGCGGCGGGACGCCTCCACGCCGCCGGAACCGACGTCGACTGGACACCGGTCCTGCCCCGCACCGCACCCCGGGCAGACCTGCCCACGTACGCCTTCCAGCGCGAGCCCTACTGGGTGACCGCGACTCCGCCGGTGCCCCGTGACGACTGGCGGTACGAGGTGGCATGGGCACCCGCGAGCGGTGCCGCGCTCCCGGTGGAACCGGTGGACCCGGGCCGCTGGCTCGTCCTGGCCGCGCCCGGGCACCCGTGGGCCGAGGCCCTACGCGAACGCGGCTTCCCGGTGGCCGACAGCTGGGACGCGACCGTCACCGCCGACGCCCGGCCGGACGGCGTGCTGTCGCTGCTGGCGCTGGACGAGGAGCCGCACCCCGACCACCCGGTGCTCCCGGCGGGCCTGGTCCGCACCCTCGACCTGGTCCGCACCCTCGACCCGGCGCGCGGCCCGGACCCGGCGAGGACGCCGGCCGCCCCGCTCTGGTGCGCGACCAGCGGCGCCGTGAGCACCTCGGGCACCGACCCGGTCACCCACCCGGCCCAGGCCCTGGCGTGGGGCACCGGCGCGTCCGCGGCGCTGGAGTTCCCGCACCACTGGGGCGGCCTGGTCGACCTCCCCGCCGTGCCCGACCAGGAGAGCGTGGACGCGCTGCTCGTCGTGCTCGCCGGCACGGGCGAGGACCAGGTGGCGATCCGCGGCACCCGGCGCCTCGCCAAGCGGCTGCGCCGCAAGGCCCCGTCGGGCCCGGCCGCCCGGTCCTGGCGACCGCGGGGCACGGTGCTGGTCACCGGCGGCACCGGCGCGCTCGGCGGACACGTGGCCCGCCGCCTCGCCCGGCAGGGAGCGGAGCACATCGTGCTGGCCGCCCGCCGCGGCCCCGACGCACCCGGCGCGGCCGGACTGCGCGACGAACTGGAAGCCGCCGGGGCCCGGGTGACCGTGGCGGCCTGCGACGTCGCCGACCGGGACGCCCTGCGGGACCTCGTCGAGCGCGTCGGCGACATCCGCGCGGTCTTCCACACCGCCGGCGTGATCAGGGCGACCAGGCTGGCCGACACGACACCGGCGGAGTTCGCCGAGGTCGTCACGGCCAAGGTCGCCGGGGCGGCGAACCTCGCGGAACTCCTCCCGGACCTCGACGCCCTCGTCCTGTTCTCCTCCACCGCGGGCGTGTGGGGCGACGGCCACGGCGCGGCCTACGCCGCCGGCAACGCCTTCCTCGACGCGCTGGCCGCCCAGCACCGCGCCCGGGGCCGCGCCACGACCTCCGTCGCCTGGGGCATCTGGGCCGAGGGCGGCATGGCGGCCCTGGAGCCCGTGCAGCGCCAGCGCACCCTGCTCGGGCTCGGCGAACTGGACCCGGGCCGGGCACTCGACGCGCTCCAGGACGTCCTCGACCACGACGAGGCCCTCGCGGTCGTCACCGAGGCCGACTGGGCGCAGTTCGCCCGCGCCTACACCCACGCCCGGCCGAGCCGGCTGCTGCGGGACCTGCCCGAGGCCCACGGCCGACCTCAGCACCCCCGACCCGCGCCCCCCGCCGCCGGCACCGACCTGCTGGAGCTGATCACCACCCACGTCGCCGCGGTGCTGGGACACGCCGCCCCCGAACGGCTCGACCCCCGACGGGCGTTCCGGGAACTGGGCTTCGACTCACTGACCGCGGTGGAACTGCGCAACCGCCTGGCCGCCGCGCTCGGGGTGAAACTGCCCGCCACCCTCGTCTTCGACCACCCCACCCCGGCCCGGCTGGCCGCCCACCTGTCCGGCGACCGGGACGTACCGCAGCCCCCGCCCCTAGCCCCGGCCCCGGCCGCGACGGACGAGCCGATCGCGGTCATCGGCATGGGCTGCCGCTACCCCGGCGGCGTCGGCACCCCCGAGGACCTGTGGCGGCTGGTCGCGGACGGCGTGGACGCGGTCGGCGACTTCCCGGCCGACCGGGGATGGGACACCGACCGTCTCTACGACCCGACGGGAAACCGCCCCCGCACGTCGAGCACGTCCCGGGGCGGCTTCCTCGACGCCGCCGGCGACTTCGACGCGGCGTTCTTCGGGATCTCGCCGCGTGAGGCGCTCGCCATGGACCCGCAGCAGCGCATCCTGCTGGAGACCGCGTGGGAGACCATCGAGCACGCCGGCATCGACCCGACCGCACTGGAGGGCACCCCCACCGGCGTGTTCACCGGCCTGTGGTCCACCGGCTACGCCGCCGGACCGGTCCCCGACGACCTGGAGGGCTACCAGGTCACCGGCACCGCGTCGAGCGTGGGGTCCGGCCGACTGGCGTACCAGCTGGGCCTGCTCGGCCCGGCCCTCTCCCTGGACACCGGCTGCTCGTCGTCCCTGGTGGCCCTGCACCTGGCCGTCCAGGCGCTCCGCTCGGGGGAGTGCTCCTTCGCCCTGGCCGGCGGCGTCACCGTCAACGCGACGCCCACGCTGTTCACCGAGATGTCCCGGCAGGGGGCGAGCGCGCCCGACGGCCGCAGCAAGCCCTTCGCCGCCGCGGCCGACGGGGCGGGCTGGGCCGAGGGCGCCGGCCTGCTGCTGCTGGAACGCCTGTCGGACGCCCGCCGCAACGGCCACGAGGTGCTGGCGGTCGTCCGGGGCTCCGCCACCAACCAGGACGGGGCGTCCAACGGCCTGACCGCGCCGAACGGTCCGTCGCAGGAGCGGGTGATCCGGCAGGCGCTCGCCAACGCCGGGTTGTCGGGGTCGGACGTGGACGTAGTGGAGGCGCACGGCACCGGGACGACGCTGGGTGATCCGATCGAGGCGCAGGCGCTGCTGGCGACCTACGGTCAGGACCGTTCCGAGCCGCTGTGGTTGGGGTCGGTGAAGTCGAACATCGGTCACACGCAGGCGGCGGCGGGCGTCGCGGGTGTGATCAAGATGGTGATGGCGATGCGGCACGGGCAGCTGCCGCCGACGCTGCACGTGGACGCGCCCACTCCGCACGTCGACTGGTCCTCCGACGGCGTCCGGCTGCTGACCGAGGCCCGGCCGTGGCCGGAGACCGGGCGTCCCCGCCGCGCGGGCGTCTCGGCGTTCGGCATCAGCGGCACCAACGCGCACGTGGTGATCGAGGCACCGGCCGAGACCGCCGCCACGGCCACCCCCGCCGCCGTCGTGCCGGTGCCGTGGGTGCTGTCGGCGAAGTCGGACGCGGCGCTGCGCGAACAGGCGCGCCGGCTGGGCGAGTTCACCGCCGCGCATCCCGAGGTGAGTGCGGCGGCGGTCGGGGGTGCGCTGGCTGCCCGGACGGTGTTCGAGCACCGGGCCGTGGTGGATGGTGCGGAGGCGCTGGCGGCGCTGGCGGAGGGTCGGTCGGTGCCGGGTCTGCTGACCGGGGTCGTCCGTCCACTGGGTCGGTCGGTGTTCGTGTTTCCGGGGCAGGGTGCGCAGTGGGTGGGGATGGGGGCGGAGTTGTACGGCTCGGAGCCGGTATTCCGGGCGGCGATCGATGCGTGTGCCGTTGCTCTGGAGCCGTTCACGGACTGGTCGTTGGTGGAGGTGCTGGTCGGTGGTGGGTCGTTGGAGCGGGTGGATGTGGTGCAGCCCGTGCTGTTCGCGGTGATGGTGGGACTGGCGGAGTTGTGGCGGGCTCATGGTGTGGAGCCGGATGCGGTGGTGGGGCATTCGCAGGGGGAGATCGCGGCGGCGTACGTGGCGGGCGCGCTGTCGTTGGAGGACGCCGCGAAGGTGGTGGCGCTGCGCAGCCGGGTGCTGGTCGCCTTGGCCGGGCACGGCGGCATGGTGTCCCTCGCGCTGTCCGTCGAACAGGCCGCCGACTACCTGGCCCGTTGGGGCGAGCGGCTGACCACCGCCGTGGTGAACGGGGCCTCGACCGTCGTGGTGTCCGGCGGCCTCGACGCGCTGGACGAGCTGCTGACGGCCTGCGAGGCCGACGGTGTCCGCGCCCGCCGTCTCCCCGTCGACTACGCGGCGCACTCCGCGCAGGTCGAGGCGGTCCGCAATCAACTCCTTACCGAGCTGGCCGACATCACACCCCACCCGGCAGCCGTCCCGTTCCACTCCACCGTCACCGGCGAGCAGATCGACGCCGCCGCCCTCGACGCCGCCTACTGGTACCGCAACCTCCGCGAACCGGTCCGCTTCGACCTGGCCGTCGCCCGGCTCACCGCCGACGGCCACGAGGTGTTCGTCGAGGTCAGCCCGCACCCCGTCCTGGTGCCGGTGCTGGACGGCGCCGCCACCGGCACCCTGCGCCGCGACCACGGTACCGTCGGGGAGTTCCACACCGCCCTGGCCCGCCTCCACGTCCATGGCGTCGCCGTGACCTGGCCGCACGACCGCCCGCACGGCGTCCGGCTGCCGCGCTACGCCTTCCAGCGCCGCACCTACTGGCTGACCCCCGCGGCCGGCGACCACGGCACCGGGCACCCGCTGGCGGGCACCACGGTCGAGCTGCCCGACGGGACCACCGTGCACAGCGGCCGCGTCTCCACCCGCACCCACCCCTGGCTGGCCGACCACGCCGTCGACGACACGGTCCTGCTGCCGGGCACCGCCTTCCTCGAACTCGCCACCCTGACCGGCGGGACCCTGGACGACCTCGTCCTGCACCTGCCCCTCGCGCTGTCGGACGCGTCCACGGACCTCCAGGTCTCGGTCGGCGTCCCGGACGACGCCGGCCGCCGCCCGGTCACCGTGCACTCCAAGGGCGGCGACGGCTGGGTCCGCCACGCGTCCGGGACCCTCGGCGGCCGGGTGGCGGCCGGTCGCCTCGACTGGCCGCCGAGGAACGCCGAACCCGTGGACCCCGAAGGGTTCTACGCCGCCCTCGCCGGACTCGGCTACCGGTACGGACCCGCGTTCCGTGGCGTGCGGGAGCTGTGGCAGGGCGAGGACGAACTGTACGCCGAGGTGTCCGTCCCCGACGGCGCCCGCTTCGGCCTCCACCCCGCCCTCCTGGACGCCGCGCTCCAGCCGCTGATCCTGCTCAGCCCCGACACCCGGGTCCGGCTGCCGTTCTCCTTCTCCGGCGTCGCCGTGCACACCACCGGTGCGTCGTCCGTCCGGGTCCACCTGGTCCGCACGGGCACCGACACCTACCGCGCGACACTGGCCGACCTGTCCGGCCGCCCGGTCGCGGACATCACCGCGCTGACCGTCCGTCCGGCCGCCGAGGCCCGGGCCGCGGTGCTGCACACCCGGTGGACGCCCCTCACCCCGGGCACGCCGACCGAGGTGGTGCCGAGCCCGGTGCTCACCGCGGGAGCCGACGCGGACTCCGTGCACGCCCTCGTCCAGCGGGCCCGCGCGCTCGTCCAGGACTTCCTGGCCGAGCAGCCGGAGCGGGCGGCCGCCCGCCTGGCCGTCCTGACCCGCGGCGTGGCCGGCGCGGCCGTGCGCGGCCTGGTCCGCAGCGCCGCCGCCGAGCACCCCGGCCGGTTCGTCCTGGTCGACGTCGGCGACGCGTCCGAGCAGGACGCGGTCCGGGCCGCCACGACGGCCGGCGACGAACCCGAACTGGCCCTGCGCCCGGAAGGCGTCCTCGTACCGCGGCAGGCCAGGTACGTGCCGGAACCGGCCGCCCCCGACGGCGCGTACCGGCTGAGCGAGCCCGGCACCGGGCGACTGGACGACCTGGCCCTGCTGCCCTGGCAGGAGGCCGCGCTGGAACCCGGGCAGGTACGGGTCGCGGTGCGCGCGGCCGGCCTGAACTTCCGCGACGTGCTGATCGCCCTCGGCATGTACCCGGACCGGCCCCCGCTGGGCGGCGAAGCGGCCGGCACCGTCGTCGAGGTCGGCCCCGGCGTCACGGCCTGGCGGCCCGGCGACCGCGTCACGGGCATGATGCCCGGCGCCTTCGGGCCGCGCGCGGTCGCCGACCACCGGCTCCTGACGGCGGTCCCCGACGGCTGGAGCTTCACCACGGCGGCGTCGGTGCCCGTCGCATTCACCACCGCCTGGTACGGGCTGTTCGACCTCGGCGAACTGCGCCCCGGCGACCGGGTCCTGGTCCACTCCGGCGCGGGCGGCGTGGGCATGGCCGCCGTCCAACTGGCCCTGCACAGCGGCGCGGAGGTCTTCGCCACCGCGAGCCCCGCCAAGTGGGACGCCCTGCGGCGCCTCGGACTGGCGGACGACCACATCGGTTCGTCCCGCGACACCCGGTTCGCCGACCGGTTCCCGGCCGTGGACGTCGTCCTCAACTCGCTCGCGGGGGAGCTCACCGACGCCTCCCTCCGGCTGCTCGCGCCCGGCGGACGGTTCGTCGAACTGGGCAAGACGGACGTCCGCTCGCCCGAGGACCTGATCTACCGGGCCTTCGACCTCAACGACGTCGACCCCGCGCGGCGCGGCGACATCCTCTCCAGGGTCGTGGCGATGCTCGCCGACGGGATGCTGGAGCCGCTGCCGGTCACCGCCGCGGACCTCCGCCAGGCCGCCGACTCCTTCCGGCTGATGAGTTTGGCCCGGCACACCGGCAAGATCGTCCTCACCGTGCCCCGGCCGATCGACCCCGACGGCACCGTACTGATCACCGGCGGCACCGGCACCCTCGGCCAGGCCGTCGCCCGGCACCTGGCGTCCCGCCACGGGGTGCGGCACCTGCTGCTCGTCAGCCGCCGCGGCGGCGCGGTGCCGCAGCTGGAGCAGCTGGAGGACGTCGACGTGCGGGTGGCGGCCTGCGACGTCGCCGACCGGGACGCGCTGGCGGCCGTCCTGGACACGATCCCGGCCGCGCACCCGCTCACCGCCGTCGTCCACGCGGCCGGCGTGCTCGACGACACCGTCGTGGCACGGCTGACCCCGGAGCAGCTCGACCGGGTGCTGCGCCCCAAGGTCGACGGTGCCTGGCACCTGCACGAGCTGACCCGCGCGCACGACCCCGCCGCCTTCGTGCTGTTCTCCGCAGCCGCGGGTGTGCTCGGCAACGCCGGCCAGGCCGGCTACGCCGCCGCGAACTCCTACCTCGACGCGTTCGCCGCCCACCGGCAGGCCCTCGGACTGCCCGCCGTGTCGATGGCCTGGGGCCACTGGGAGCAGGAGAGCGGCATGACCGCCCACCTCACCGCGGTCGACCGCCGACGCCTCGCCCGCAAGGGCGTCCGCCCCCTCGGCACCGAACGCGCCCTGGCCATGTTCGACACCGCACTGGCCGCCGGACGCCCCGCGCTGACCACGGCCGACCTCTCGATGCCGCAGGCCCTGCCGACGCCCAAGGCCCCCGCGTCGGACCTGCTGTCCCTGGTGACCGCCCACACCGCCACCGTCCTCGGCCACTCCGACACCGCCGCGATCACCCCCGGACTCGCCTTCCGCGACCTCGGCTTCGACTCCCTCACCTCCGTCGAACTGCGCAACCGCCTCGCCGGAGCCACCGGCCTGCGGCTGCCCGCGACCCTCGTCTTCGACCACCCCACCCCCGCCGACCTCGCCGACCACCTCGCGGCCGAACTCTCCGGTGCGCCCAAGGGCGTTGAGCCGGTGGCGTCGGTGGCGTCGGTGGCGTCGGCGGCGTCGGCGGGTGGTGGGGCCGATCCGGTGGTGATCGTGGGGATGGGGTGTCGGCTGCCGGGCGGGGTGGGGTCGCCGGAGGAGTTGTGGGAGCTGGTCGCGGGCGGGGTGGACGCGATCGGGGGGTTCCCGTCGGACCGCGGATGGGACATCGGCCGCCTCTACGATCCGGCCGGCGGTCCGGGGACGTCGTACACGCGGTCGGGCGGTTTCCTCGCGGACGCGGCGGGCTTCGACGCGGAGTTCTTCGGGATCTCGCCGCGTGAGGCGTTGGCTATGGACCCGCAGCAGCGGGTGCTGCTGGAGACGGCGTGGGAGACGTTCGAGGACGCGGGCATCGACCCGACGTCGCTGCGCGGCACCCAGACGGGTGTGTTCACCGGCATCTGGTCCTCCGGCTACGTCGGCAGCCCCGACCAGGCGCCGCCCGACACCGAGGGCTACCTCGCCACCGGCATCTCGCCGAGCATCACCTCCGGCCGGGTCTCCTACCTGCTGGGCCTCCAGGGCCAGGCCATCTCCATCGACTCCGCCTGTTCCTCGTCCCTGATGGCGATCCACCTCGCCGCGCAGGCACTGCGCTCGGGCGAGTGCTCGCTGGCCCTGGCCGGCGGGGTGACCGTGAGCGTGACACCCCTTCAGTTCACGGAGTTCTCCCGCCAGTGCGCGCTGGCTCCCGACGGTCGGTGCAAGCCCTTCTCGTCGACGGCCGACGGGACGGCGTGGGGCGAGGGTTCGGGTCTGGTGCTGCTGGAGCGGTTGTCGGACGCCCGTCGCAACGGGCACCGGGTGCTGGCGGTGGTGCGGGGTTCGGCGGTCAACCAGGACGGCGCGTCCAACGGCCTGACCGCGCCCAACGGCCTCTCCCAGGAGCGGGTGATCCGGCAGGCGCTCGCCAACGCCGGGTTGTCGGGGTCGGAGGTGGACGTGGTGGAGGCGCACGGCACGGGAACGACGCTGGGTGACCCGATCGAGGCGCAGGCGCTGTTGGCGACGTACGGTCAGGACCGGGACGAGCCGCTGTGGTTGGGGTCGGTGAAGTCCAACATCGGCCACACCCAGGCCGCGGCCGGGGTGGCAGGTGTGATCAAGATGGTGATGGCGATGCGGCACGCCGAACTGCCGCCGACGCTGCACGTCCAGGAGCCCACGCCGCACGTCGAGTGGGACACCGGTGACATCCGGCTGCTGACCGAGGCCCGGCCGTGGCCGGAGACCGGGCGTCCCCGCCGCGCGGGCGTCTCGGCCTTCGGGGCCAGCGGCACCAACGCCCACGTCGTCATCGAACAGTTCCCCGAGCAGACTCTCGAGCAGAACCCCGAAGAGCCCGACGCGGACGACTCCACGGAGCCCACCGTGTGGCTGCTCTCCGGCAAGACGGACGACGCCCTCCGCGCCCAGGCCCGACGGCTCGCGGACCACCTCACCGCCCACCCCGGCCTCCGACCGGCCGCGATCGGCCGGGCCCTCGCCACCACCCGCACCGCGCTCGCCCACCGGGCGGCCCTGACGGGCAGCACCCGGGCCGACCTCATGGCGGACCTGGCCGCCCTCGCCGACGGAGACCCCCGCATCGTCACGGGAGTCGCCGGTTCGGCGAGTCGGTCGGTGTTCGTGTTTCCGGGGCAGGGTGCGCAGTGGGTGGGGATGGGGGCGGAGTTGTACGGCGCGGAGCGGGTGTTCCGGGCGGCGATCGACGCGTGCGAGGCGGCGTTGGCGCCTTACGTCGACTGGTCGTTGGTGGAGGTGCTGACCGGTGGTGGCTCGTTGGATCGGGTGGATGTGGTGCAGCCGGCGCTGTTCGCGGTGATGGTGGCGCTGGCCGAACTGTGGCGGTCGCACGGTGTGGAGCCGGATGCGGTGGTGGGGCATTCGCAGGGGGAGATCGCGGCGGCGTACGTGGCGGGCGCGCTGTCGTTGGAGGACGCGGCGAAGGTGGTGGCGCTGCGCAGCCGGGCGCTGGTCGCGCTGGCCGGGCAGGGCGGCATGGTGTCGATAGGTCTCGGGCGCGAGGAGGCCGTCGAGTTGGTGGCCCGCTGGGGCGGTCGGTTGACGGTGGCGGTGGTCAATGCCCCTGGTTCGGTCGTCGTGTCGGGTGACCTGGACGCGCTGGACGACCTGCTGACGGTCTGTGAGGCCGACGGCGTCCGCGCCCGCCGCCTCCCCGTCGACTACGCCGCCCACTCCGCGCAGGTCGAGGCCGTCCGCGAGCAACTCCTTACCGAGCTGGCCGACATCACACCCCACCCGGCAGCCGTCCCGTTCCACTCCACGGTCACCGGCGAGCCGGTCGACGCCGCCGCCCTCGACGCCGCCTACTGGTACCGCAACCTCCGCGAACCCGTCCGCTTCGACCTCGCCGTCGAGGCCCTCACGCAGGACCGGCGCGGCGTGTTCGTGGAGGTCAGCCCGCACCCCGTCCTGGTGCCGGTGCTGGACGGCGCCGCCACCGGCACCCTGCGCCGCGGCGGCGGCGGCAGGCAGGAGTTCCACCTTGCCCTGGCGCGCCTGCACACGCACGGCGTGGCCGTCGACTGGACGCCGGTCTTCCCCGGTGAGCCCCACCACGTCCCGCTGCCGACGTACGCCTTCCAGCACCGGCCGTACTGGCTGAACCCCGCCGCCGGGAAGGCCGACGTGACGGCGGCGGGACTGGACCCGGCCGGGCACCCGCTGCTCGGGGCCGCCGTCGAACTGGCCGGGGAGCAGGGCGTCCTGTTCACGGGGCGGCTCTCGACGGCCACCCGGCCGTGGCTGGCCGACCACGTCGTCCTCGGCTCCGTGCTGCTGCCCGGCACCGTGTTCGTCGAACTCGCCCTGCACGCCGGACGGCAGGCCGGCTGCGACGTCCTGGACGAGCTGGTGCTGGCGGCCCCCATGGTCCTGCCGGAGGACGGTTCCGTGCCGATCCAGGTCGTCGTCGGCGCACCGGACGGGACGGGCCGACGCCCCGTCACCGTGCACTCCCGGACGGGCGACAGCTGGCTGCGGCACGCCACCGGCGTGCTGGCGCCCGCCGACCGTCCCCGCCCGTACGACACCGGCGAGCCCTGGCAGCCGGCCGGTGAGCCCGTCGACCTGACCGACTTCTACGACGACCTCGCCGCCCAGGGCTACGAGTACGGGCCGGTGTTCGCGGGCGTGCGCGAGATCCGGCGGCAGGGCGACGAGCTCTACGCCGAGGTGGCGCTGCCCGCCGACGCCCGCGACCGCTTCGGTCTCCACCCGGCGCTGCTCGACGCCGCGCTCCAGCCGCTGACCCTGCTGGCGGCCGGCCGCCTGCCGTTCTCCTTCGCCGGGGTGTCGATGCGCAAGGCCGGCTCCACGGCCCGGGTCCGCCTCACGCCCACCGGCCCCGACACCTTCCGGGTCGCGCTCGCCGACGAGTCCGGGCCGCTGGCTGTGATCGACGCGCTGACCGTGCGCCACCGGGCGCCGGGCCTGCCGGCCGCCGGGACCGACCAGCTCTTCCGCCTCGACTGGGTGCCCGTCGAGAGCACCGGCGAAGCCCCGGCCGTCCACCGCGTCACGCCCCCGGCGGGGGACCCCGTGGCGGCCGCGCACACGGTCGCCGCCGAGACGCTGGGCGTGCTCCAGGACTTCCTGCGCGACGGGGACGGCCGCCTGGCCGTGGTGACCCGGGGGGCGGCCGGGCCGGACCCGGTCGACCTGCCGTCCAGCGTCGTCTGGGGCCTGGTCCGCGCGGCCCAGGCCGAACACCCCGACCGGTTCGTGCTCGTCGACACCGACGACCGCGTCCTCGTCGCGGGGGACGAACCGCAGCTCGTCGTCCGCGACGGCGCCGTCCGTGCCGCCCGCCTGGTCCGGGCCGAGGCGGCCCCGGCACCCGGCCCGCTCGGCCCGCTCGACCCGAACGGCACCGTGCTGATCACCGGCGGCACCGGCACCCTGGGCCGTCTCGTCGCCCGGCACCTGCGCGAGCGGCACGGCATCCGGCACCTGCTCCTGCTCGGCCGGAGCGCGGCGGAGGTGGACGTCGACGCCGAGGTGGCGACCTGCGACGTCGCCGACCGGGACGCGCTGGCGGCCGTCCTGGACGCGATCCCGGCCGCACACCCGCTGACGGCGGTCGTGCACGCGGCCGGTGTGCTCGACGACGGCGTCGTCGAATCCCTCACACCCGCCCGGATCGACCGGGTGCTGCGGCCCAAGGCCGACGCCGCCTGGCACCTGCACGAGCTGACGAAGGACCTCGGCCTGAGCGCGTTCGTGCTCTTCTCGTCCGCCGCCGGCGTACTGGGCGGCCCGGGCCAGGCCAACTACTCCGCCGCGAACGCCTTCCTGGACGCCCTCGCCGTGCACCGGCGCGCCCTGGGCCTGCCCGGGGTGTCGCTGGCCTGGGGGCAGTGGGCCGAGGACAGCGGGCTGACCGGGAACCTCACCGACACCGACCGCAAGCGCCTCGCCCGCGCCGGGGTGCTGCCGATGCCCACGGACCGGGCGCTGGCCCTGTTCGACCTGGCGCTGGGGGCCGCCGAACCCGCGCTGGTCCCCGCCCGCCTCGACCTGTCGGCGGCGTCCACCCGCCCCCTGCTCAGCCGCCTCACCCGGACCCGGCCCGCCCGGCGCACGGACCGGCCGGGCCTGGGCCGGGACCTCGCGGCCCTGCCGGAGGCCGAGCAGCACAGCCGCGTCCTGGCCCTGGTCACCGGCCAGACGGCCGCCGTCCTCGGCCACACCGACACCTCGGCCGTCAGCGCCGACCGGGCCTTCAAGGACCTGGGCTTCGACTCGCTCACCGCAGTGGAGCTGCGCAACCGCCTCGCTGCGGCCGTCGGGGTGCGGCTGCCCGCGACGATGGTCTTCGACTACCCGACCCCCGACGCCCTGGCCGGCCACCTGCGGGGCCTCCTGCTCGGCACCCGGAGCCAGGCCCCCGCCGCGCCGGTGCCGGTCGGGGCCGTGGTGTCGGGTGATCCGGTGGTGGTGGTCGGGTTGGGGGCGCGGTATCCGGGTGGGGTGGGCTCGGCGCAGGAGTTGTGGGATCTGGTGGCGGGCGGGGCGGACGCGGTGGGTGAGTTCCCGTCGGACCGTGGGTGGCACGTGGGTCGGCTCTACGATCCGGCGGGCGGTCCGGGGAAGTCCTACACGCGCTGGGGCGGCTTCCTCGGCTCCGCCGGAGACTTCGACGCCGCGTTCTTCGGGATCTCGCCGCGTGAGGCGCTGGCGATGGACCCGCAGCAGCGGGTGCTGTTGGAGACGGTGTGGGAGACGTTCGAGGACGCGGGCATCGATCCGACGTCGCTGCGCGGCACCCAGACGGGCGTGTTCACCGGCATCTGGGCATCCGGCTACGGCGCCGGGGCACAGCCGCCCGACCTGGAGGGCTACCTCTCGACCGGCACGGCGACGAGCGTCACGTCCGGGCGGGTGTCGTACCTGCTGGGGCTGGAGGGTCCGGCGGTGTCGGTGGACACGGCGTGCTCGTCCTCGCTGGTGGCGATCCACCTGGCCGCGCAGGCGCTGCGGGCGGGGGAGTGCTCGCTGGCGCTGGCCGGCGGGGTGACGGTGATGGCGACGCCCGCGGGGTTCGTCGAGTTCTCCCGCCAGCGGGGGCTCGCGGCGGACGGCCGGGTGAAGGCGTTCGCCGAGGCGGCGGACGGGACGGCGTGGGCCGAGGGTGCGGGTGTCGTGCTGTTGGAGCGGCTGTCGGACGCCCGCCGCAACGGGCATCGGGTGCTGGCGGTGGTGCGGGGTTCGGCGGTCAACCAGGACGGGGCCTCCAACGGCCTGACCGCGCCGAACGGTCCGTCGCAGGAGCGGGTGATCCGGCAGGCGCTGGCGAACGCCGGACTCTCCCCGGCGGACGTGGACGCGGTGGAGGCGCACGGCACCGGCACGACCCTGGGTGATCCGATCGAGGCGCAGGCGCTGCTGGCGACGTACGGTCAGGACCGTTCCGAGCCGCTGTGGTTGGGTTCGGTGAAGTCGAACATCGGGCACACCCAGGCGGCGGCGGGCGTCGCGGGTGTGATCAAGATGGTGATGGCGATGCGGCACGGGCAGCTGCCGCCGACGCTGCACGTGGACGAGCCGAGTTCGCACGTCGACTGGTCGGCGGGCCGGGTCGCCCTGCTGACCGAGGCCCGGCCCTGGCCCGACCACGGCCGCCCCCGCCGCGCCGGCATCTCGGCGTTCGGCATCAGCGGCACCAACGCGCACGTGGTGATCGAGGCACCGGCCGAGACCGCCGCCACGGCCACCCCCGTAGCTACCGTGCCGGTGCCGTGGCTGCTGTCCGCCAAGTCGGACGCGGCGCTGCGCGAACAGGCCCGCAGGCTGCGCGGGTTCCTCGCCGAGCACCCCGAGGTCACACCGGCCGAGGTAGCCGCCGACCTGGCCGCGCGGGCCCGGTTCCCGCACCGGGCCGTGCTGGCGGACCCGGCTGGCCTGGACGCGCTGATCGACGGAGAGCCCGGAACCGTCACGGGCACCGCCGCCTCCCCTGGTCGGTCGGCGTTCGTGTTCTCCGGTCAGGGTGGTCAGTGGGCGGGGATGGGGCGGGGTCTGTACGGGGTGTTCCCGGTGTTCGCGCGGGTGTTGGACGAGGTGTGCGGGGTGTTGGGGTTGCCGGTGGAGGTGCTGTTCGAGGACGGGGAGGGGGTGTTGGGGCAGACGCGGTTCACGCAGGCCGGGGTGTTCGCGTTGGAGGTGGCGCTGTTCCGGCTGGTGGAGTGGTTGGGGGTTCGGCCGGATTTCGTGGTGGGGCATTCGGTGGGCGAGGTGGCGGCGGCCCACGTGGCGGGGGTTTTGGGGCTGGAGGACGCCTGTGCCCTGGTGGGGGCGCGGGGCCGGTTGATGCAGGGGCTGTCCGGTGGTGGGGCGATGGTGTCGGTGCGGGCGTCGGTTCAGGAGGTGGCGGGGTCGCTGGTGCCGGGTGTGGAGGTGGCGGCGGTCAACGGGCCGGATGCGGTGGTGGTGTCGGGTGACGAGGCGGCGGTGCTGGCGGTCGCCGAGGTGTGGCGGGGTCGTGGTCGTCGGGTGCGGCGGCTGGAGGTCAGTCACGCGTTCCATTCGGCGCGGATGGACCCGGTGCTGGACGAACTCGCCGAAGTTGCGCAGGGCCTGTCGTTCGGTGTGCCGGTGGTCCCGGTGGTCTCCACGGTGGCCGGGCATCCGGTGGACATGGGGGAGCCGGGCTACTGGGTGCGGCAGGTGCGGGAGCCGGTGCGGTTCGCGGACGCGATGGAGTGGCTGTCGGGCCAGGGCGTGACCGGTTTTGTGGAGGTGGGTCCGCATCCGTCGCTGGTGGCGAACGGGTTGATGCGCCGTCACGGTGACTCCGTGGAGCGGCTGTTCGCGGGTCTGGGGCGGTTGTGGGCGGACGGCGCGGTGGACTGGACCCCGCCGGTCGGTGAACCGGGTGCCCGGCTGCCCTCGTACGCCTTCCAGCACCAGCACTACTGGCTGCACCCCGGCGCCCCCGCGCCGACCGGTGACGGCCGGATCGACCACCCGCTGCTGCGGGATGCCATGGAACTCCCGGACGGCAACGGCGTGGTGCTGACCGGTCAGCTCGCGACCGCCGCGCAGCCGTGGCTCACCGAACACGTCATCGCGGGCTCGCCCCTGCTGCCCGGCGCGGCGTTCGTCGACCTCGCGCTCCGGGCCGGCGAGCACGTCGACTGCCCGGCGGTCGAGGACCTGACGCTGGAGACACCGCTGGTGGTCGCGGACGGCGTGCAGGTGTCCGTGACCGTCGGCCCCGACCGGGCGGGCCGGCGCAGCGTCTCGGTCCACTCGCGCACGGACGGCGCGTGGGTGCGGCACGCCACTGGAACCCTGGGCGCGGCGCCCGTCGCGCCCCGGGACTCCTGGGCCCGGCAGTGGCCGCCGCCCGCCGGGGTCGCCGTCGACCTCGACGCCTTCTACGACGACCTGGCCGACGCCGGATTCGCCTACGGCCCGGCCTTCCGGGGCCTGCGCGCGGCCTGGCGCGACGGCGACACCCTCTACGCGGAGGTGGCCGCCCCCGCCGGCGACACCCGGTTCGCCCTGCACCCCGCCCTGCTCGACGCCGCGATCCAGACCGTGACCGTCGCCGACGACCGGGCGAAGCTGCCGTTCGCCTTCGCCGGGATCTCCTGCCGGAGCGACGCCGAGCAGGCCAGGGTCTGGCTGACCGTGACCGGCGAGGACACCTGCGCGATCGCCCTCGCCGACCGGTCGGGCGCACCGGTCGCCGAGATCGCCGCGCTGACCCTGCGCCCGCCGGCCGCGGCCACCACGCGGGACGTGCCGTACCGGGTGGCGTGGCCGCTCCTGGAGGCGGCGACCGGCGAGCCGGACATCCCGGTCCACCACGCCACTTCGCCGGTCGAGACCCTGCGGGTGGTCCAGGACTTCCTCGCCACGGACACCCCGCGGATGGTGGTCGCCACGCGCAACGCCGTGCCGGTGCGGCCGGGCGAGGACGTCGACCCGCAGGCCGCCGCCGTCTGGGGCCTGGTCCGGTCGGCCGCCACCGAGCACCCCGGCCGGTTCGTGCTGGTCGACGCCGCCGACGGCGACCAGGTCCGACTGGCCGGCGACGAGCCCCAGCTCGCGATCCGCGGCGGCGCCGTCCACGTCCCCCGCCTCGAACGGGCCCGGACCGAACCGCTGCCCTCGCCGCTCGGCCCCGAGGGCACGGTGCTGGTCACCGGCGGCACCGGCACCCTGGGCGCCACGATCGCCCGCCACCTCGCCGCGGAGCACGGCGTGCGGCACCTGCTGCTGGTCAGCCGCCGCGGCCCGGCCGCCCCCGGCGCGGCCGCCCTGACCGCCGAGCTGGCGGCGCTGGGCGCGACCGCCGACGTCCTGGCGTGCGACGTGGCCGACCGCGCGGCGGTGGCGCGGCTGCTCGCCGACCACCCGGTCACCTCGGTGGTCCACGCCGCGGGCACGCTGGCCGACACCGTCGTGGAGTCCCTCACCCCGGAGCAGTTCGCGCGGGTGTGGGAGCCGAAGGCCCTGGCGGCCCGGCACCTGCACGAACTGACCGCCGACCTGGAGGCGTTCGTGCTGTTCTCGTCGGCGTCCGGCGTGCTGGGCGGCGCGGGCCAGGCGAACTACGCGGCGGCGAACGCCTACCTCGACGGCCTGGCCGCGCACCGGCACGCCCAGGGGCAGCCGGCCGTGTCGCTCGCCTGGGGCTACTGGGCGGAGGCCAGCGGCATGACCGGCGGCCTGACCGCCACCGACCGGCACCGCCTGGCCAGGGCCGGGGTACGGCCGCTGCCGACGGCGGACGCGCTGGCCCTGTTCGACGCCGCGCTGACCGCGGGCACCCCGACCCTCGCCCCCGTCAGGTTCGACCTGCCGGCGCTGCGCAGGGCCGGCGACCCGCCCGCGCTGCTGCGGGAGCTGGTGCGGCCCCGGCGCAGGCCGGCCGCCGAGCGGGTGTGGACCCCGGCCGACGTGCTGCACCTGGTCGTCGGCCAGGTCGCCCTCGTCCTCGGGCACGCGTCGCCGCAGGCGGTCAACCCCGACCAGGCGTTCGCCGACCTCGGGTTCGACTCGCTGACCGCCGTGGAACTGCGCAACCAGCTCGACACGGACACCGGCCTGCGCCTGCCCGCCACGCTCGTCTTCGACCACCCGACCCCGGCCCGCCTCGCCGCCTTCGTGCACGCGCGACTGCACGGCACCGGCGGCCCGGACCCCCTGCTCGCCGAACTCGACCGGCTCAAGTCCAGCCTGGACGCGGCAGCCGCCGACGCCGACCACGACACCGTCGCGGCCCGCCTCGAAGCACTGCTCGCGGCCTGGACCGCCAGGCGCACCGACTCCGCGGCCGGTGTCGACGAGGCCAGCGACGACGAACTGTTCAGCCTTCTGGACGATGCGCACCGCAGGACCGAGGTCATCCGCTCGGGCGAGTCCCGCCACGCTGAGGAGTAGCGATGTCTGACGAAGAGAAGCTCCGCACCTACCTCAAGCGCGCCACGGCCGACCTGGGGGTGCTCGGCAGGCGCCTCGCCGACCTGGAGGAGGCCGCGCGCGAGCCGATCGCGATCATCGGCATGGGCTGCCGCTACCCGGGCGGAGTGGAGTCCCCGGACGGCCTGTGGCGGCTGGTCTCGGACGGTGTCGACGCGATCACCGAGTTCCCGCCGGACCGCGGCTGGGACGTCGTCCACGACCCCGACCCGGACCGTCCGGGCACGACCTACACCCGGTCGGGCGGCTTCCTCGCCGACGGCGCCGGGTTCGACGCCGGGTTCTTCGGCATCTCGCCGCGCGAGGCGTTGGCGATGGACCCGCAGCAGCGGGTGCTGCTGGAGACGGCGTGGGAGACGTTTGAGCACGCCGGGATCGACCCGACCGCACTCGGCGGCAGCCGCACGGCCGTCTTCACCGGCCTGTGGTCGTCCGGCTACGGCCACCAGCCGCCGCCGGACCTCGAAGGCTTCCTCGCCACCGGCATCGCCACCAGCGCCACGTCCGGGCGGGTCTCGTACCTGCTGGGGCTGGAGGGCGCGGCGGTGTCGGTGGACACGGCGTGCTCGTCGTCGCTGGTCGCGATCCACCTGGCCGCCCAGGCGCTGCGGGCGGGTGAGTGCTCGCTGGCGCTGGCCGGTGGGGTGACGGTGATGGCGACGCCGTCGGGGTTCGTCGAGTTCTCCCGGCAGCGGGGGCTCGCCGTCGACGGCCGGGTGAAGGCGTTCGCCGAGGCGGCGGACGGCACGTCCTGGGGCGAGGGTGCCGGCCTGCTGCTGCTGGAACGCCTCTCCGATGCGCGGCGCAACGGTCACCGGGTGCTGGCGGTGGTGCGGGGTTCGGCGGTGAACCAGGACGGCGCGTCGAACGGGCTCGCGGCGCCGAACGGTCCGTCGCAGGAACGCGTCATCCGGCAGGCGCTGGCCAGTGCCGGGTTGTCGGGGTCCGAGGTGGACGTGGTGGAGGCGCACGGCACCGGGACGACCCTCGGTGATCCGATCGAGGCGCAGGCGTTGCTGGCGACGTACGGGCAGGACCGTTCCGAGCCGCTGTGGTTGGGGTCGGTGAAGTCGAACATCGGTCACACGCAGGCGGCGGCGGGCGTCGCGGGTGTGATCAAGATGGTGATGGCGATGCGGCACGGGCAGCTGCCGCCGACCCTGCACGTGGACGCGCCCACCCCGCACGTCGACTGGTCGGCGGGCCGGGTCGCCCTACTGACCGAGGCCCGGCCGTGGCCGGAGACCGGGCGGCCCCGCCGTGCGGGCGTCTCGGCGTTCGGCATCAGCGGCACCAACGCGCACGTGGTGATCGAGGCGGTGGCCGAGGAGCCGGTCGGGGCTTCGGCGGGGACTGCGGGCGGCGTGGTGCCGTGGGTGCTGTCGGCGAAGTCGGACGCGGCGCTGCGGGAACAGGCGCGCCGACACCATCCCAACGCGCTTTCCTGACCGAGCAGCCGGGAGTCGGCGCGGTGGCGGTGGGCCGGGCGCTGGCGGGACGGTCGCGCTTCGAGCACCGGGCGGTGGTGCGCGGCGCGGAGGCGCTGGACGCCTTGGCCGAGGGCGGCACGGCACCGGGTCTGCTGACCGGGGTCGTCCGTCCGCTGGGTCGGTCGGTGTTCGTGTTCCCGGGGCAGGGTGCGCAGTGGGTGGGGATGGGGGCGGAGTTGTACGGCTCGGAGCCGGTGTTCCGGGCGGCGATCGACGCGTGTGCGGCTGCTCTGGAGCCGTTCACGGACTGGTCGTTGGTGGAGGTGCTGGTCGGGGGCGGTTCGTTGGATCGGGTGGATGTGGTGCAGCCCGCGCTGTTCGCGGTGATGGTGGCGCTGGCCGAACTGTGGCGGTCGCACGGTGTGGAACCGGATGCGGTGGTGGGGCATTCGCAGGGCGAGATCGCGGCGGCGTACGTGGCGGGCGCGCTGTCGTTGGAGGACGCGGCGAAGGTGGTGGCGTTGCGCAGCAGGGCGCTGGTCGCGCTGGCCGGGCAGGGCGGCATGGTGTCGATAGGTCTCGGGCACGAGCAGGCCGTCGAGTTGGTGGCCCGCTGGGGCGGTCGGTTGACGGTGGCGGTGGTCAACTCGGCGGACAGCGTGGTCGTGTCGGGTGACCTGGACGCGCTGGACGACCTGCTGACGGCCTGCGAGGCCGACGGCGTCCGCGCCCGCCGCCTGCCCGTCGACTACGCCGCGCACTCCGCGCAGGTCGAGGCCGTCCGCGAGCAACTCCTCACCGAGCTGGCCGACATCACACCCCACCAGGCACCCGTCCCCTTCCACTCCACCGTCACCGGCGAGCCGGTCGACACCGCCGCCCTCGACGCCGCCTACTGGTACCGCAACCTCCGCGAACCCGTCCGCTTCGACCTCGCCACCCGGCTGCTGCTCGACCACGGCCACACCGTCTTCGTCGAGGTCAGCCCCCACCCCGTCCTGGTCGCCGCCGTCGAGGAGACCGGCCACCGGCACGGCTCCGACCTCCTGGTGACCGGCACGCTCCGGCGCGACCAGGGCGACTTCCTCGCCGCGCTCGGCCGCCTGCACGTCCACGGGGTCCCGGTCGACTGGCGGTTCCCGGACACCACCGGGCCCGTCAGCCTGCCGACGTACGCCTTCCAGCGCGAGCCGTACTGGCTGCGGCCCGTCCCGGCGGCGTCGGGTGACCACCCGCTGCTCGGCACGTTCGTGGAGCTGCGCGACGGCGCGGTGCTCAGCGGGCGGATCTCGCTCACCACCCACCCGTGGCTGGCCGACCACGCCGTGCGGGGCGCCGTCCTCCTGCCCGGCACCGCGTTCGCGGAGCTGGCCGCCCACGCGGCCGGCCGGCTCGGCCGGGCGGTCGAGGAGCTGGTGCTCGAAGCGCCGCTCGTCCTCGACGACGCCCCGGTGCACCTCCAGGTCGTCGTGGGACCGGAGGAGGACGGCCGCCACCCGCTCACGGTGTACTCGCGCGACGGCGACGCGTGGGTGCGGCACGCCACCGGCACCCTGGGCGAGGAACCGGTGCTGAGCGCCTGGGACTGGCCGTCGGCCGGTGAGCCGCTCGACGTCGACGGGCTCTACGACTCGCTCGCCGCGCTCGGCTACGCGTACGGGCCGGCGTTCCAGGGCGTCACGTCGGCCCGGCGGGTCGGCGACACCGTCTACGCCGAGGTGGAACTGCCCGCCGAGGAGCCGTTCGCCCTGCACCCCGCGCTGCTCGACGCCGCCCTGCACCCCATGGCGTTCCTCACCGACCGCGCCGGCCTGCCGTTCGCGTTCACCGGAGTGGCGATCCGGCCCGCCGGCCGTGGGCCGCTGCGGGTGCGCCTGTCCGCCACCGGGCCGGACACGTACACCGTGGCCGTGGCCGAGCCGGACGGCACCCCGGTCGCCGTCATCACGTCGCTGACCGTCCGCGACGCCGCCGCCGTGCCGGACAGCCTGTACGCGCTCGACTGGGTCCCCGTCGAACCGGCCCCGACCGCCGCTGACCTCTCGGACCTCGCCGACCTCGCGGACCTGGTCGTCCACGAGGTGCCCGAGGCGGCACCCGGGACGGACCCCGTCGAGGCGGCGTACGAGAGCGCGCGGAGCGTGCTCGCCGTGATCCGGGACCACCTGGCGGGCGAGCGGACGCGGCTGGCGGTCGTCACCCGCAACGCCGTCGCCGCCGCGCCCGGTGACGTGGTCGGCCTCCACCACTCGATGGTCCGGGGCCTGGTCCGCAGCGCCGCCGCCGAGCACCCCGGCCGGTTCGTGCTGGTCGACGCCGACCCGGGCTGGGACCCCGCGCTGATCGCCGGCACGGACGAGCCGGAACTGGCGGTGCGTCAAGGGGCGCTGCGCGTCCCCCGCCTGGTCCGGGTCGGCGCGGCCCTGACCCCGCCGCCCGGGGCGTGGCGGCTGGAGGACACGGGCACCGGCAGCATCGACGACCTGGCGCTGGTGTCCCGCCCGGAGCTCCTGGAGCCGCTGCGGCCCGGCCAGGTCCGGATCGCCGTGCGGGCGGCCGGCTTGAACTTCCGGGACGTGCTGATCGCCCTCGGCGTCTACCCCGGCGCGGCCCTGATGGGCGGCGAGGGCGCGGGCGTCGTCCTCGAAACCGGCCCGGACAGCCCGTTCCGGCCCGGCGACCGCGTCATGGGCCTGGTCCCCGGCGCCTTCGGCCCGGTCACCGTGGCCGACCAGCGGCTGCTGGTGCGGATGCCCGACGACTGGACGTTCGCCCGGGCCGCGTCGGTGCCCGTGGTGTTCCTGACCGCCTGGTACGGCCTGTGCGACCTGGGCGGGCTGAAGGCTGGTGACCGGGTGCTGATCCACGCCGGTACGGGCGGCGTCGGCATGGCGGCGATCCAACTGGCCCGGCGGCTCGGGGCCGAGGTGTTCGCCACGGCGAGCCCGGGCAAGTGGCACGTGCTGCGCGGCCTCGGGCTGGACGAGGAGCACATCGCCTCGTCGCGGACCCTGGAGTTCGAGCGGACGTTCCCCCCGGTGGACGTGGTGCTGAACTCGCTGTCCGGCGAGTTCCTGGACGCCTCCCTGCGGCTGCTCGCGCCCGGCGGGCGGTTCGTGGAGATGGGCAAGACCGACATCCGCGACGCGGCCGACCACCCCGGCATCGTCTACCGGGCGTTCGACATCGCCGACGCGGGACCGGACCGGCTCGGCCGGCTCCTGGACGCCGTCCTGCGGGCCTTCGCGGACGGCGGGTTCGCGCCGCTGCCGCTGGACGTAGGCCAAGTCCGGGACGCGGTCGACGTGTTCCGGTTCATGAGCCGGGCCGCGCACGTGGGGAAGATCGTCCTGACCGTTCCCGCGGATCTCGACCCGGCCGGGACGGTGCTGGTCACCGGTGGCACGGGAACGCTGGGCGGCCTGGTGGCCCGGCACCTGGTGGCCGAGCGGGGTGTGCGGCACCTGGTGCTGGTGAGCCGCCGTGGTGGCGGGGCGGCGCTGTGCGCGGAACTGGCGGGGCTGGGCGCGCAGGTGACGGTGGCCGCGTGCGACGTGGCGGACCGGGACGCGCTGGCGGCGGTGCTGGACGCGATCCCGGCCGCGCACCCGCTGACGGCAGTCGTCCACGCGGCCGGGGTGCTCGACGACGGCGTGGTCGAGTCCCTGACGCCCGAACGGCTGGCGGCGGTCTGGGAACCCAAGGCCCGGGCCGCCTGGCACCTGCACGAACTCACCCGCGAGCGGGACCTGGCGGCGTTCGTCCTCTTCTCCTCCGCTGCCGGCACACTCGGCAGCCCCGGCCAGGCCAACTACGCCGCCGCCAACACCTTCCTCGACGCCCTCGCCGTGCACCGGCGCGCCCAGGGCCTGCCGGCGACCTCGCTCGCCTGGGGCTACTGGGCCGAGCCGAGCGGCATGACCGGGCAGCTGACCGGTGCCGACCAGGACCGGCTGCTGCGGGCCGGGGTCGTGCCACTGGCCACCGACCACGCCCTGTCGCTCTTCGACGCGGCCCTGGCCATGGACCGGGCCGCGCTGGTACCGGTCCGCCTCGACCTGTCCGTGGTGGCGAGTGCCCCTGCGGCCCCGGCGGCCCTCAAGGGCCTCGTCTCCCGCACGGCGGCCCGGCGCCCGGCCCGGCGCGGCGCGATCGCCGACCGCCTGCGGTCACTGCCGGAGGCCGAACGGCTGCGCGCCGCACTCGACCTGGTCACCGCCCACACCGCCGCCGTGCTCGGTCACCGCGAACCGGGAGCCGTACGGGACGGGCAGCCGTTCAAGGACCTCGGCTTCGACTCCCTCACCTCCGTCGAACTGCGCAACCGGCTCAACAGCGCCACCGGCCTGCGCCTGCCCGCCACCGTCACCTTCGACCACCCCACCCCGCAGCAACTCGCCGAGCACCTGCTGAGCCGAATCCTCGGTGCGCCCAAGGGTGTTGAGCCGGTGGCGTCGGTGGCGTCGGGGGCGTCGGCGGGTGGTGGGGCCGATCCGGTGGTGATCGTGGGGATGGGGTGCCGGCTGCCGGGCGGGGTGGGGTCGCCGGAGGAGTTGTGGGAGCTGGTCGCGGGCGGGGTGGACGCGATCGGGGGGTTCCCGTCGGATCGCGGCTGGGACGTCGAGGGGTTGTTCCACCCGGACGCGGATCATCCGGGGACGTCGTACACGCGGTCGGGCGGTTTCCTCGCGGACGCGGCGGGCTTCGACGCCGGGTTCTTCGGGATCTCGCCGCGTGAGGCGTTGGCGATGGACCCGCAGCAGCGGGTGCTGCTGGAGACGGCGTGGGAGACGTTCGAGCACGCCGGGATCGATCCGACCTCGCTGCGCGGCAGCCACACCGGCGTGTTCACCGGCATCTGGTCCTCCGGCTACGGCGACCGGGCACCCGCCGACGCCGAGGGCTACCTCGGTACGGGTGCCGCGACCAGCGTGACCTCCGGCCGGATCGCCTACCTGCTGGGGCTGGAGGGCGCGGCGGTCTCGCTGGACACGGCGTGCTCGTCCTCGCTGGTGGCGATCCACCTGGCGGCGCAGGCGCTCCGCTCGGGCGAGTGCTCGCTGGCGCTGGCCGGCGGGGTGACCGTGATGGCGACCCCGCTGGGGTTCACCGAGTTCTCGCGCCAGCGCGGCCTGGCCGCCGACGGCCGGGTGAAGGCGTTCGCCGAGGCGGCGGACGGCACGGCGTGGGGCGAGGGTTCGGGGTTGGTGCTGCTGGAGCGGTTGTCGGACGCCCGCCGCAACGGTCACCGGGTGCTGGCGGTGGTGCGGGGCTCGGCGGTCAACCAGGACGGCACCTCCAACGGCCTCGGCGCGCCGAACGGCCCGTCGCAGGAGCGGGTGATCCTCCAGGCGCTGGCGAACGCCGGACTGTCCCCGGCGGACGTGGACGTGGTGGAGGCCCACGGCACGGGGACGACGCTGGGTGACCCGATCGAGGCGCAGGCGCTGCTGGCGACGTACGGCCGGGGGCGGGACGAGCCGCTGTGGTTGGGGTCGGTGAAGTCGAACATCGGTCACACCCAGGCGGCGGCGGGTGCGGCCGGTGTGATCAAGATGGTGATGGCGATGCGGCACGGGCAACTGCCGCGAACCCTCCACGTCGACGCGCCGACCTCGCACGTCGACTGGGCGTCCGGAAACATCCGGCTGCTCACCGAGCCCCGGCCCTGGCCCGACAGCGGCCGTCCGCGTCGCGCGGGCGTCTCGGCGTTCGGTATCAGCGGCACCAACGCGCACGTGGTGATCGAGGCGGTGGCCGAGGAGCCGGTCGGGGCTGCGGCAGAGACGGCGGGCGGCGTGGTGCCGTGGGTGCTGTCGGCGAAGTCGGACGCGGCGCTGCGGGAACAGGCGCGCCGACTGGGCGAGTTCACCGCCGCGCACCCCGAGGTGAGTG
>NZ_QLLT01000005.1 GCF_003259315.1 Kitasatospora sp. SolWspMP-SS2h
GGCCGGGGATGTCAACATATCTGGCGTTGACTTTTGGCACGCTGTTGAGTTCTCAAGGAACGGACGCTTCCTTCGACCGGCCTTCCGACCGCATCTCCGGGCGCTTCGTTCTTCCGTGTTCCCAGCTTATCAGAGGTTTTCCGCTCCGTTTTCCGGAGTTTCATTCGATCCGATTCGCTTTCGCCTTTCGGCGTTCCCGAACTCTACCAGAGTGATTCGGTCCGCTTTTCCATCCGGAATTCGAATGGACGCGCGACGAATCGCTCATCAGGGTTTGGGGGGTTCCGCCTCCCGGACCCAGCCGGTTCAGGCGACTCGGACTACGTTAGGTCACCGGGACGGGCGAGTCAAACACGACGGGGCCGGATCTGGCTGGATCCGGCCCCTGTTCGCGGTCTCCGCAGGTCAACTGCAGTCTGGTTCAAGCCGTCTGCCGACAACTGGCGGGCGGACGACTCACGCGTCGGCGAGTTCGACGGCGGCGAGGTTGCGCTTGCCGCGGCGCAGGACGAGCCAGCGGCCGTGCAGGAGGTCGTCGGTGGTGGCGGCGGCTTCCTCGTCGGTGACCTTGGCGTTGTTGAGGTAGGCGCCGCCCTCCTTGATGGTGCGGCGGGCGCCGGAGCGGCTGGGGGCCAGGCCGGATTCGACCAGCAGGTCGACGAGCTGGCCGAGTTCGGTGACCGTCGCCTTCGGGACCTCGGCGAGGGCCGCGGCGAGGGTGGCGGGTTCGAGGTCGGCGAGGTCGCCCTGGCCGAAGAGGGCCTTGGAGGCGGCGACGGCGCGCTCGTACTGCTCGGCGCCGTGGACGAGGGTGGTGAGTTCCTCGGCGAGGGCGCGCTGGGCGAGGCGGGCGGCGGGGCGTTCGACGGTGTCGCGTTCGAGCTGCTCGATCTCCTCGTGGCTGCGGAAGGAGAAGATCCGCAGGAACTTGGGGATGTCGCGGTCGTCGGCGTTCAGCCAGAACTGGTAGAAGGCGTAGGGGGTGGTGAGTTCGGGGTCGAGCCAGACGGTGCCGGACTCGGTCTTGCCGAACTTGGTGCCGTCGGCCTTGGTGATCAGCGGGGTGGCGAGGGCGTGCACGGAGCGGCCCTCGGCCTTGCGGATCAGGTCGCTGCCGGCGGTGAGGTTGCCCCACTGGTCGCTGCCGCCGGTCTGCAGGGTGCAGTCGTAGCGGCGGTTCAGCTCCAGGAAGTCCATGCCCTGGAGGATCTGGTAGCTGAACTCGGTGTAGCTGATGCCCGCGTCGGAGTTGAGTCTGCGGGCCACCGCCTCCTTGGCGATCATGTGGTTGACGCGGAAGTACTTGCCGACGTCGCGCAGCAGGGAGATGGCCGACATGCCGGACGTCCAGTCCAGGTTGTTGACCATGCGGGCGGCGTACTCGCCCTCGAAGTCGAGGAAGCGGGCCACCTGGCCGCGCAGGCGCTCGACCCAGCCGGCCACCGTCTCGGGGTCGTTGAGGACGCGCTCGGCGGTGGGCTTGGGGTCGCCGATCAGGCCGGTCGCGCCGCCGACCAGGCCGAGCGGGAGGTTCCCGGCCTGCTGGATGCGGCGCATGGTGAGGATCTGGACCAGGTTGCCGAGGTGCAGGCTGGGGGCGGTCGGGTCGAAGCCGCAATAGAACGTGACCGGGCCGTCCGCGAACGCCTTGCGCAGTGCGTCCTCGTCAGTGGACAGGGCGATCAGCCCGCGCCACTGCAGCTCGTCGACGATGTCGGTCACGGTCCCGCGTCTCCTTCGGTCGGGTGCCCGGCGCGGTGGGGCCCGGTGGGCGGCGCGCCTGGACGGTTCCAGCGGGGTAGAGCCTACGCGCTCGGGGTCCGGGGGTTTCGGCGCAGGTCGGTGGGCGGGGGCGGAAATTCCGTTGTTCGGGGGGAGGCGGGCGTTCACAGTGGTGCCACCGCCGTGCGGCGGGGGCGAGCACCGGAGGTGGCCCGTTATGCGCAACACCCTTGTCCTGAACGCGAGCTACGAACCGTTGAGCACGGTGCCGCTGCGCCGTGCCGTGGTGCTGGTCCTCCAGGACAAGGCGGTGGTCGAGCAGGCGCATCCGCTGCGGGTGGTGCGCGGCTCGGGGGTGCAGCTGCCGGTGCCGCGGGTGATCAGGCTGACCAGGTACGTGCGGGTGCCGTTCCGACAACGGGCTCCGTGGTCGCGGCGGGGGGTGCTGGCGCGGGACCAGTTCCTGTGCGCGTACTGCGGGCGGCGGGGCAGCACGGTGGACCACCTGGTGCCCAAGTCGCGCGGTGGGGCGGACAGTTGGCTGAACACGGTGGCGGCCTGCGCGGAGTGCAACCAGCGCAAGGCGGACCGGACGCCGGAGCAGGCGGGGATGCGGCTGCTGCGGCGGCCGTTCGAGCCGACGCCGGAGGCGACGTTGATGCTCGCGCTCGGGTTGCGGGCGGGTGAGCTGGGGGAGCTGGCCGCCTGGCTGCCGGGGGGCCGGAGCCCGGCGGCGACCGTAGCGGCGACCGTACCGACGGTCGCAGCGGTGGCCGTACCGGCGGTGACCGTGCCGGTGACGGCGAGCGCGTGAGAGGCCGACGGGCCCGACCTGATCAGGGGACAGGTCGGGCCCGTCGTCGTGCTGCGGGCCGCAGCTGGGCGGGGGCGGGATCAGCCCTTGCTGGTGAAGGCCGTGACCGCGCTGTAGTTGGAGGCGTGCTCGGGGACGGCCACCAGGTGCCCGGTAGAGGTGCGCACCCGGCCGGCCGTGAGCAGCGAGCCGGTGCCCTGCGGGAAGGCGCCGCCCTGGGTCTCCTGGCCGCCGGAGAGCGCGAAGCGGCTGAGGTGGGCGGGCTGGTCGCCGTGCTCGTCGGCGGCGACCACCAGGCCGCCGGCGTCGACCCCGATCGGGCGGGCCTTGCTCTTCTCGGCGACGGGGGTGCGCCACTGCGGCTTGCCGGTGCTGAGGTCGTAGGCGGTGATCGCGGTGGGGTTGCCGCCGCTCTCGGGGACGACCGCGGCGAACATCGTGCTGCCCTGGAAGTACACGCCGGGGACGGGGTCGAAGCCGCCGCGGCCGACGTCCAGCCGGCCACCGCCCTCGACGGCGAGCGGGATCTCGGCGGCCGGGTCGCCCTCGGCGCCCCAGGCGAACACCCGCTCGTCCTCGGGCTTCTCGCCGGTGGTGAGCACCACGGCGGGTTCGGCGGAGAGCACGGTGACGGTGGTGGGCTGGTTGTTCAGGCCGCGCCAGAACCTGACCTTGCCGTCGGAGACGTTGAGCGCGACGGCCTGGTCGGCGGGCGTGGAGTCGGCGCAGCGGCTGTGCAGCACCACGACGGAGGCGCCGGCGTTGCCGGAGAGCGTGCAGAACTTGCCCTGGCCGGTGTACTGCCAGGCTTCGGCGCCGTCGGCGGCGGCCCAGGCGGCGGCCTTGTCCTCGCCGACCGCGATCACCTTGTCGTCGGTGACGGCGACGTGGGTGGTGTAGCCGTCCTTGGCGTCGGAGAGCGTCTTCGTCCAGACCGCCTGGCCGGACTTGGTGTCGACGGCGGCGACGGTGCTGCACGGGCTCTTCGGGTCGGCGGCGGGGCGGTAGACGACCGCGCCGAGGCCGGAGCCGTTGACGGCCGGGGAGAGGCCGCAGGGGACGGCGCCGTCGGCGGGGGCCTTGAGCTCCCAGGCGGGCTTGCCGTCGGCGAGGGCGTAGGCATGCACGCCCGTCCCGTCGGCGCGGACCACGGTGTCGGCCAGCAGCCAGCTGCCGGCCAGGGTGTCGTCGGCGCCCTGGGTGTCGGCGGCGGGCTGGGCGGCCACCGTCCAGGCCTTGGTGTGGGCGACGGCGATGTTCTGCGAGGCGCCCTGGGCGGTCTTGGCGGCGGGCGTCCCGGCGTCGTCGTCGGAGGTCGCGAGCACGCCCGCGGTGATCAGCACGGCCAGGGCGGCGACGCCCGCGCCGACCCGGATCGCCAGGCCGCGGCGGGTGGGCGCGCCCTCGCCGGAGAGCACCGCGGCCCGGGCCCGGGCGGCGAGGCCGGTGGCGGCGGGCCGCTCCCGGCCGGGGGCCGGCGCGCCGGACGGGCCGGTGCCGGCGGGGACGCCGTCGCCGCCGGGGGCGAACGGGTCCTCGGCGCTGGTCTGCGGGTAGTCGGAGGCGGGGGCCGGGCCGGACGCGGAGGCGGCCCCGGCGGCGGGCCGCTGCCCGTACGGTGCGGCCTGCGGCGGGTCGAACGGGCTCGGGCCGGGCTCGGCGGGCGCGTAGAGCTGCTGGGCCGACGGGTCCTGGTAGCCGGTCGGCTGCCCGGCGTAGGGCGCCTGCTGCTCCGGGTAGCCGTAGCCGTGCTGCGGCTGGTCCTGGTAGGGCTGCTCCTGGTAGCCGTACGCCTGCTGCCGGTCCGGGTAGGGGTGCTGCCCGTAGGCGGACTGCTGGTCCGGGTAGCCGTAGCCCTGCTGCTGCGGGTCGGCGTAGGACGCCTGCTGCTCCGGGTGGCCGTAGGGCTGCGGCTGCTCGCCGTGGGGCTGCTGCCCGTACGCCTGCTGTTCCTGGTGGCCCTGCTGCTGGGGGTACCACGGTTGCTGGTCGTACCCGGGGGTCGTGGATGGTTCCTGAGCCATGCGTTCCGTCCGTCCCGACTGCGGTCTGGCAAGGGGCCAGCATCTCACGGCGCGGGGGCGGGACTTGCCCGGGCTGCCGCGGGGGCCGACGGGGTCCGGGCGGGGCCGGACGGACGGGGGACGGGGGCGGCGGGGGCGGGCGGGGTCAGGCGGCGGCGTCGAGGGCGCGGTCGATCAGGTGGGCGAGTGTGATGTCGAGGCTGGTCAGGCCGCCGGCGCTGTGGGTGGTGAGCAGGAAGGTGAGGGTGCGCCAGCGGATGTCGATGTCGGGGTGGTGGTCGAGTGCCTCGGCCTGTTCGGCGACGGCGCCGACGACCCTGATCGCGGTGGGGAAGCTCGCGGTCTCGGCGGTGCGGGTGAGGGCCTCGCCGGTGCGGGTCCACTGCGGGAGGTCGGCGAGGGCGTGGGCGATCTGCTCCTCGCTGAGGCGGGTGCGGCTCATGGCGGTCTCCGTCCGGGCTGCGGCCGCGGGGCGGCCGTGACTCACCGCCGAGCCTACGTCGCCCGGGAGAGGGGGCAGCGGGGGAGGTTCAGAAGAAGAGCAGTTTGGTGACGGCGGCGAGGCCGACCAGGACGATCAGGGCGCGCAGCGCGATCGGCGGCAGGCGGCGGCCGACCCTGGCGCCGATCGCGCCGCCGAGGGTGGCGCCGACGGCGACCAGCAGGGCGGCGGTCCAGTCGATGCTGGAGGCGAAGAGGAAGAAGACTGCGGCGACGCCGTTGACGAGCATCGCGAGGACGTTCTTGATGCCGTTGACGGTCTGGAGGTCGTCGGGGAGCAGCATGCCCATCAGGGCGAGCAGCAGGACGCCCTGGGCGGCGCCGAAGTAGCCGCCGTAGACGCCGGTGAGGCCGATGCAGAACAGCAGCGGCCAGCCGCCGTCGGCGGTCGCGGCGCTGCCGGCGGCGGCGCGGCGGGCGGCCATCGCGCGGGCCACCCGGGGTTGCAGGACGACCAGGACCAGGGCAGTGAGGATGAGGACCGGGACGACGGCCTCGAAGGCGCTGCCGGGAAGGGTGATCAGCAGGGCGGCGCCGGTGAGTCCGCCGAGCAGCGAGGCGGTGCCGAAGCGGAGCAGGCGGTGGCGCTGGCCGGCGAGTTCGGCGCGGTAGCCGATCGCGCCGGCCAGTGAACCGGGCACCAGGCCGAGGGAGTTGGAGACGTTGGCGGTGACGGGGGGCAGGCCGACGGCAAGCAGGACGGGGAAGGTGATCAGGGTGCCGGAGCCGACGATGGTGTTGATGGTCCCGGCGGCGACACCGGCCAGCAGGACGGCGGTCATCTCCCACAGCGTCATCGGCTTCCCCCTCGTTGGCTGCTGTCGCGCCGGTCGATCATGCCGGAGCGGCGCGCGGCTTGGCCAGGGCGGTCCGCCATCCGGAACGGGCCCGGAACGCGCCCGGAACGGACCCGGGCCCCGGCCGACGCGGACGTCGGACGGGGCCCGGGCGGGGCGGGGTGCCGGTTACTCGTCGATCTTGGGGTACTCGCGGGTGGGCTCGACCCGGGGGCGGGCGGTCTTGTTCTCGGTGTCCACCGGGCGCGGGCCGGTGGCCGGGTCGACCGGGACGCGGGCGGCGGGCGGCGGGACGGCCGCCGCCGCGGGGGCGCCGCCGCCGGTGACGCCCTGGAAGGCGCCGCCGAGGCCCTTGAGCGCGTCGCCGACCTCGCTGGGGATGATCCAGAGCTTGTTGGCGTCGCCCTTGGCGAGCTCGGGCAGGGTCTGGAGGTACTGGTAGGCGAGCAGCTTCTGGTCGGCGTCGCCCTCGTGGATGGCCTCGAAGACGGTGCGGATCGCGGCGGCCTCGCCGTCGGCCTTGAGGACGGCGGCCTGCGCCTCGCCCTCGGCCTGGAGCACGGCGGCCTGCTTCTCGCCCTCGGCGCGCAGGATCTGGGCCTGCCGGGCGCCTTCGGCGGTGAGGATCGCGGCGCGCTTGTCGCGGTCGGCGCGCATCTGCTTCTCCATCGAGTCCTGGATGGAGGTCGGCGGCTCGATCGCCTTCAGCTCGACCCGGTTGACCCGGATGCCCCAGCGGCCGGTGGCCTCGTCCAGCACGCCGCGCAGGCCGGCGTTGATGACCTCGCGGGAGGTCAGGGTGGACTCCAGGTCCATCGAGCCGATGATGTTGCGCAGGGTGGTGACGGTGAGCTGCTCGATCGCCTGGATGTAGCTGGCCACCTCGTAGGTCGCGGCCCGCGGGTCGGTCACCTGGTAGTAGATGACGGTGTCGATGTTGACGACCAGGTTGTCCGAGGTGATGACGGGCTGCGGGGGGAACGGGACGACCTGCTCGCGCAGGTCGATCCGGTTGCGGATGGTGTCGATGAACGGGACGACGATGTTCAGGCCGGCGCTGAGGGTACGGGTGTAGCGGCCGAAGCGCTCCACGATCGCCGCGCTGGCCTGCGGGATCACCTGGATCGTCTTGATCAGGGCGATGAAGGCCACCACGACCAGGACGATCAGGACGATGAGGACGGGTTCCAAGCGCTTCTCCCCTAGACGACCAGGGCGGTGGCGCCCTGGATTTCGACGACGTCGACCTGCTGCCCCGGCTCGAACACCGAGCCCGGGTGGAGCGCGCGGGCCGACCAGATCTCGCCGTTGAGCTTGATCCGTCCGCCCTCTCCCCCGTCGACTGTTTGCTGTACCACTGCGGTGGCGCCGGTCAGCGCCTCCACGCCCGTGCGGTAGGCCGGGCCCTTCTTGAGCTGGCGGTACGCGATCGGGCGGACGAACACCAGCAGCGCGGCCGAGACCGCGACGAACACCAGGAACTGCGGGACCGCACCGCCGCCCAGACCGGCCGTCAGCGCGGCGGCGCCGGCGCCGACCGCGAACATCGCGAACTCGGGCATCGCGGTGACCACCAGCGGAATGCCCAGGGCGACGGCGAGCAGCAGCCACCAGATCCAGCTGTCCACGGGCTCCATCCTAGGGAAGTCGGGTCTCTCCCCGCGTAGCTTCCCGCAGGTGGGGCAGCGGAAACCGGCCGTGTGTACGACCGGCCCCGTCCACCGGTCCCGCCCGCCGGTCGCCGCCGCGCGTCCCGGCGGCGCGGTTCAGCGGAACGACAGGCCCCGCGCGGTTCAGCCGAGCGGCAGGCCCTGCGCGGTCCACCGGTCGCCGCGCTGCTCCAGGGTCAGCGGCAGGCCGAAGCAGTGCGAGAGGTTGCGGGCGGTGAGGGTGGTCTCGATCGGACCGGCCGTCATCACCTTGCCCTGACGGATCATCAGCACGTGGGTCATGCCGGGGACGATCTCCTCGACGTGGTGGGTGACCATCACCATGGACGGCGCGTACTCGTCCCCGGCGAGCGCGGCGAGGCGGCGGATCAGGTCCTCCCGGCCGCCGAGGTCGAGGCCGGCGGCGGGCTCGTCGAGCAGCAGCAGCTCGGGGTCGGTCATCAGGGCGCGGGCGATCAGGGTGCGCTTGCGCTCGCCCTCGGAGAGGCTGCCGAACTTGCGGCCGACGAAGCCGGCCATGCCGAGCCGGTCGAGCAGCAGCAGGGCGCGCTGCTCGTCGGAGTCCTCGTAGGTCTCCTTGCCGTGCACGGTCTGCCCGTAAGCGGCGGTCAGCACCGTCTCCAGCACGGTCTGGCCGACCGGCAGCTTCTCGTACATCGCGGCACTGGCCAGGCCGATCCGGGCCCGCTGCTCGAACACGTCGACCTGGTCGAGCTTCTCGCCGAGCACCACGGCCTCGCCGGAGCTGGGGAACAGGTAGGCGCCGGCGATCTGGAGCAGCGTGGTCTTGCCCGCGCCGTTCGGGCCGAGCACCACCCAGCGCTCGCCCTCCCGGACCGACCAGGACACGTGATCGACGAGCGCGCGCCCCTCCCGGACCACGGAAACGTCCACCAGCTCCAGCACGTCGCTCATGCCTACGCCTTCCCCAAATGCAAGAATCCGGCCGTCCGCGGGACCTGGGCGTGAGGTCCTCGGGGTGCGGTCCACCTGTGTCAGGCCAAACCTACGCCACCCGCCCGGCGCGCTTGTCCGTAGGCTGGTCGGATGCTCGCGACTCCTGCCGACAATCCGTACCAAGAACCCCGTTCGGGGCGGCTCACCGCCTGGGGCAACGCGCTGCTGACCGGCGCCTCCTCCCCCGACGACGCGGTCGCCGCCGTCCAGGGCGCGGACGACGCCCACCGGGTGACCGGCCTGCCCGGCGAGGCCCCGGACTCGCTGCACGGCCTGACCTGGGCGCTGGGGCGGCTGCGCGCGCTGGGCGCGCGGGGCCTGCGGCTGGCCCTCCCGGTGGCCGGGCACCCGCTCGGGCTGACCGGCCCGCCCGCGTTCAACGCGCTGGCGCTGGGCGCCGGCGAGGCCGTCCTGGCGGTCGGCGTCCCGTACGGGCTGGTGCCGGAGGTCGAGGTGTACGGGCCGGCCGGCGACCAGGGCGTGCGGGTGCTGTGGCAGTGCCTGCCGGTCGAGGACGCGCCGCCCGCCGACGTGCCCTCGCTGGACGAGGCCGAGCGCGAACTGGCCGACGGGCTGCGGGAGGCCACCGCCGCGCTGACCCGGCTGGACGTGGCGGGGGCCGGGCCGGAGACGCTGCGCGCCCTGGAGTCCTTCCGCCGACAGGGCCACCGCGAGCTGCTGGCGCCCGGCTACCCGCCGCGCGCGGTGCGGGTGCTGCAGTCGGCCCGGCAGGTGTCCGCGCTGCTGCACATCGCGGCGGGCGGGCACGGGGCGGCGGTCTCCGCCTCCGAGATGGCCGCCCGGCGGGAGACCCTCGCCCCGCTGGACCGCACCGCCCGGCGGGCCCAGGTCGCGGCGCACAACGCGGCGGTGGACGAGCGGCGCTGACCGGTTCCCCGCCCCCGCTCACGGGCGTCGGCCCCGCCCGCGGGCGTCAGCCCTGGTGGCGGACGGCCCACAGGGCGGCCTGGGTGCGGTCGGCGACGTCCAGCTTCATCAGGATGTTCGACACGTGCGTCTTGACCGTCTTCTCCGACAGGTGCAGGGCGCGGGCGATCTCCCGGTTGGAGCGGCCGTCGGCGATGTGCGAGAGCACCTCGCGCTCCCGGTCGGTGAGGGTGCCGCCGCGGCCCTGCGGCACGGCCGGGAGGTCCTCGGCGAGCAGCGCGGCGGCCAGTTCGGGCTGGAGCAGGACGTGTCCGGCGTGCACCGAGCGGATCGCCCCGGCCAGCGCCTCCGGGTCGACGTCCTTGTACACGTAGCCCGCGGCGCCCGCGCGCAGCGCCGGGACGACGGTGCGGTGCTCGGTGAAGCTGGTGACGATCAGCACCCGGGCCGCGCTGCCGCGCTCGCGCAGCAGGCGCAGCGCCTCGATGCCGTCGACCTTGGGCATCTTGAGGTCCATCAGGACCACGTCGGGGGCGAGTTCGGCGGCCCGCTCGACGGCCTCGGCGCCGTCGGCGGCCTCGCCGACCACCTCGATGTCGTCCTGCACCTCCAGGAAGGTGCGCAGGCCGCGCCGGACCACCTGGTGGTCGTCCACCAGCAGCACGCGGATCGGTGACGCGGTGTCAGGCACCGGGGACCTCCAGTTCGACCAGGGTGCCCCGGCCCGGGGCGGACTCCAGGGACAGCCGGCCGCCGACCGCGGCGGCCCGGTCGCGCATCGACACCAGCCCGAGGTGCCGGCCGGCCCGGCGCACCGACTCGGGGTCGAAGCCGCGGCCGTCGTCGCGGACGGTCAGCTTGACGCCGCGGCTCGGGGTGCCGGTGAGGGTGACCGTGACGGTGCCGGCCCGGGCGTGCCGCAGCGCGTTGTGCAGCGCCTCCTGGGCGACCCGCAGGACGGCCGCCTCCTGGGCGGCGGGCAGCGCGCGGACGCCGGTGGCGGTGAAGGCGACGGCGGCGCTGTGCGCCCGGTCCAGCACCTGGACCTGCGAGGCGAGGGTGGCCACCAGGCCGTCCTCCTCCAGCGCGGCGGGGCGCAGTTCGACGACCACGGCGCGCAGTTCGTCGGCGGCCTCGGCGGCGAGCCGGGCCACCTCGGCCAGGTGGTCGCGGGCCCGGGCCGGGTCCCGGTCGACCAGCTTGGCGGCGGCGCGGGCGGTCAGCCGCAGCGAGAACAGCTTCTGCGAGACGGCGTCGTGCAGGTCGTGGGCGATCCGGGCCCGCTCGCCGGACAGGGTCAGTTCGCGGCTGCGCTCGTAGAGCCGGGCGTTGCCGAGGGCGAGCGCGGCGTGCGCGACCAGGATGCGCAGCAGTTCCTCGTCGTGGTCGGTGAAGCCGCCGGGCTTGTTGGCCAGGAACAGGGCGCCGGCGATCTCGCCCTCGTCCATGATCGGCATCCCGAGGAAGTCGGTCATGTCCGGGTGGGCGTCCGGCCAGCCGCCGAACGCGGGCGCGGTGCGGACGTCCTCCAGCCGGGTGGGTGCGCGGTCGTGCAGCATCGAGGCCAGCACGCCGTGCTGGCGCGGCAGCGGGCCGATCGCCCGCCACTGCTCGTCGCTCACCCCGTCCACCACGAACTGGGCGAACCCGCCGTGGTCGTCCGGCAGCCCGAGCGCCGCGTACTCGGCCCCGAGCAGGGTGCGCGCGGAGGCGGTGATCCGGCGCAGCACCTCCCGGACCTCCAGCGGCCGGGACATCGCCAGCACCGCCGTGCTGACCGCCTCGATCGCCTGCAACGACGGGTCGCACCGGGGACTGTCCATGCCGCCCACGCTACCGCCGCGATCACGCCCCCACCTCGGGCCCCGGACCTAGGACGGAGGGCCCGGAGCGGGGCGGTGACCGCGGACGGCGCGGCGGATCGGCGGGTCGGCGGGTCGGCGTCAGAACATGCCGTTGCCGTTGGCGGACCCGGTGGGGACGTCCTGGATGACGTCCCAGTGCTCGACGACCTTGCCGCCCTCCAGGCGGAAGTAGTCGGCGAGCGCGCGGCCGGGGTTGTCCGGGTTCCCGGGTTCGAGGTCGAGGTGGGCGTGGGTGGCGACCAGGTCGCCCTCGGCGATGACGCGCTTGATGTGCAGGCGCAGGTCGGGGTACTCGCCGCGGAGCCAGCGCACGAAGCCGACGAACGCCTCCGGGCCGTCCTGGGCGTCGGGGTTGTGCTGGACGTAGACGGGTCCGAAGTGGTCGGCGACGGCCTTCTCCGGGTCTCCGCCGAACGCGGTCGTGTAGTAGTCGACGACGACCCGCTTGTTCTCTTCGAGCTGCGACATGACGTACTTCCTCTCCAGGGGGGCTCCCCGGGGACGACCGTCGCGGAAGCAAGGGGTTGCGCGGCACCGGGGAACCAGGATTTCTCGACTGGTCTGCCCTCGCGTCGTGGTGGCCGCCTGGGCGGGCGCGCCGACGCTGGTACCACTTTCCCTTGCCGCCCGGAATACCGGGCGTACGGCAGGATCGACCGCCGTACGGCGGCGATCTCCTGTCGCACCCCCCACGGTACCGGCCGGGCGCCGACCGCGTGGGGCGCGAAGGTCCCGGGGCCACGGGACGGAGGACCCGGGAACGGCGAAGGGCCCCCGCGGGGGCCCTTCGGACGTGCGGTCAGCCGTTCTGCATGACCTCGGGTTCGTGGCGCTTCTGGAAGCGCTGGATGGCGAAGCCCAGGCCCGCCGCGATCAGGACCAGGACGAACCAGTTGAGGAACATGATGCCCGCCGAGTGGTCCCAGAGGGAGTCCAGCGGGGCGGTCTCCGGGGGCTTGGCCACGACCACCGGGGAGATGTGGGCGAGGTCGAGCGTGTTGCCGCTGGCGGCGACGCCCCAGCGGGCGGGCATCAGCCAGCCGAGCTGCTCCAGGCCGGGCTTGTCGAAGAGCTGGAAGATCGCGCCGGTGAAGACCATCTGGACGATGGCGAACATGACCAGCAGCGGCATGGTCTTCTCGGCGGTCTTGACCAGCGAGGAGATCGCCAGGCCGACCATCATGGAGGTGAAGCTGAGCAGGATCACGCCGACGGACATCTCGACCGCGGGCAGGTGCTTGAGGATCAGGCCCTCGGCGGGGAGGGTGCGGACCTTGAAGGCGATCGCGGAGATGATGCCGCCCTGGAGGAAGCTGATCGCGCCGAGCACGATGAACTTCGAGGCCAGGTAGGCGGAGCGGGACAGGCCGGTGGCGCGCTCCCGCTCGTAGATCGCGCGTTCCTTGATGAGTTCGCGGACCGAGTTCGCCGAGCCGGACAGGCAGGCGGAGAACGCGACGACCATCAGGATCAGCCGGGCGACGTCGTTGCGGCCGTTGCCGCACGGGGCCAGGCCGCACTTGTCGGGGATGACGGCGGAGACCGCGCCGAGGACCAGCGGCAGCAGCAGGGACAGCGCGATGAAGCCCTTGTCGGAGGCGATCACCGCCAGGTAGCGGCGGATCAGCGTCCACAGCTGGGAGCCCCAGCTCTGCGGCTTGGGCGGGCGGAGCTGGTTGACGGCGTTGGGCTGCTGCACCTGGGAGACGGCGGCGTCCACGTTGGCCGAGTACTGCTGGTGGTGGACGGAGTTGCGGTAGCGGCCGGCCCAGTCGTGGTCGGGGTAGTTCTCGAACGCCTGGAAGACGTCGGCCCAGGTCTCGTAGCCGAAGAAGTGCAGCGCCTCGCCGGGCGGGCCGAAGTAGGCCACCGAGCCGCCGGGGGCCATCACCAGCAGCCGGTCGCAGAGCGCGAGTTCGGCGACCGAGTGGGTGACGACGAGGACGGTGCGGCCGTCGTCGGCCAGGCCGCGCAGGGTCTGCATGACCTCGCGGTCCATGCCCGGGTCGAGGCCGGAGGTGGGCTCGTCCAGGAAGATCAGCGAGGGCTTGGTGAGCAGCTCCAGGGCGACCGAGACGCGCTTCTGCTGGCCGCCGGAGAGCGCGGTGATCCGGTTGTCGGCGCGCTTGTCCAGGCGCAGTTCGTACAGCACCTCGTCGATCCGGCGCGCGCGCTCGGCGGCCTCGGTGTCGCCGGGGAAGCGCAGCTGGGCCGCGTACTTGAGGGCGGTGCGGACGGTGAGTTCCTTGTGCAGGATCTCGGACTGCGGGACGAGGCCGATCCGGGAGCGCAGTTCGGCGAACTGGCGGTACAGGTTGCGGCCGTCGTAGAGCACGTCGCCGCGGTCGGCGGGGCGGTAGCCGGTGAGGGCGCGCAGCAGGGTGGACTTTCCGGAGCCGGACGGGCCGATCACCGCGACCAGGGACTTCTCCGGGACGGAGAAGCTGACGTCGTCGAGCAGGACCTTCTTGCCGCCCTTGAAGTCGACCTCGACGGTCAGGTGGTGGGCGGAGAAGGAGACGGCGCCGTTGTCGACGAACTCCTGGAGCTGGTCGCCGACCAGCACGAAGGAGGAGTGGCCGACGGTGAGCCGGTCCTGCGGGCCCATCAGCTGGCGGCGGGTGGGCTGGCCGTTGAGGAAGATCCCGTTGTGGCTGCCGAGGTCGACGATCTCCCAGCGGCCGTCCGGGAGTTGGCGCAGTTCGGCGTGGTGGCGGGAGACCTGGAGGTCGGAGACCACGATGTCGTTGTCGAGCGCGCGGCCGATCCGGATGGTGCGGCCGCCGGCCAGGCTGCGGATCATCGTCGGGTGGCCGAGCCCGCCGGCCGGGGCGCCCGGCTGCGGCGGCCCGGCCGGGACGTGCGGCTGCGCGGGCGGCGGCTCGGGGAACTGCTGCTGCACCGGGAACGGCTGCCGGGCCGGCGGCTGCGGCGGCTGGGCCTGCGGCGGGACGGGCGCGGGGGCCTGCTGCTGGGGGAAGCCGGGGCGCGGGGTGGGGGCGTCCCAGCCCTGCGGGATCGGCTGCTCGACCGGCGGCGGCCGGTGGCCCGGCCCGGCGGCCGGGCCGGGGCCGAACTGCGGCTGCTGGTACGGGGCCTGGCCCGGCTGCGGGCCGGCGGCGCGGCTGGTGGCGGCCTCGTGGATGCCGCCGCCCTGCGGGCCGGGGGCGGCGACCGGCGCGGTGAAGGCGAGCCGGGGTCCGTTCTGGCCGTTGCCGAGGTGCACGACGGTGCCGGGGTGGACCGCGGTCCGGGCGACCCGGGCCCCGGCGACGAAGGTCCCGTTGGTGGAGCCGTGGTCGGCGAGCTGCCAGGTGGCGCCGTCGAAGCTCAGGGCGGCGTGCCGCCAGGAGACCCGGGCGTCGTCGAACGGGAAGTCCGAGGCCGGATCGCGGCCGATGGTGTAGGCGCGGCCGGGTTCCAGTACCCGCTGCCGGCCGTCGATTTCAAGTACGAGTTGCGGCAACTCTCCGCCCGCCCTGCTCTCCGGTCCCCCAGGATGCTGCATCTGACGGGGGAATCATTCCAGCCCGGCGGGCGTACTCGGAAGTCGGGACGGGCTTCTGTGACCGCTCGGCAACCAGGTCGGGGCGGTTCCGGGGCATCCGGCGGGCCGCCGGGTCGGGCCCGGGAGGGCCGCCGGGACGGCCCGGGACGACCGGGGACGGGCCCGGGACGACCGGGGACGGGCGCGGGAGGAGCACCCGGACGGGTGCCGGGCGGCGGGTCCGGCGGGCGTCCCACGCACCGGACGCCTGCGGTCGGGGCGCGGGCGGTCCGGGTAGCGTGGGGGGCACCATGAACGCAACTGATCCGGCCGCTCAGGCCCTTTCCGCCGCGCCGCCCGTGAGCACCGACGCCGAGCGCACGCTGCTGGTCAAGGTGTTCGGCAAGGACCGCCCCGGGCTCACCGCGGGCCTGTTCGACCGGCTCGCCGGTTTCGGCGTCGAGGTGATCGACATCGAGCAGGTGGTGACCCGTGGCCGGATAACGCTGTGCGCCCTGGTCACTCCCCCGGCCGCGCCGGGCGCGGAGGGCACGCTGCGGGTGACCGTGCACCGCTGGGCGGAGGAGCACAAGCTCCAGGCCGAGGTCATCTCCGGCACCGGCGACAACCGTTCGCGCGGCGAGGGCCGCTCGCATGTGACGGTGCTCGGCAATCCGCTGACGGCGGCGGCGGTGGCGGCGCTGTCGGCCCGGGTGTCGGAGACCGGCGGCAACATCGACCGGGTCTTCCGCCTCGCCAAGTACCCGGTGACGGCGGTGGAGTTGACCATCTCGGGGGTGCCCACCGAGGAGCTGCGCGCGGTGCTGGCGGCGGAGGCCGCGGCCCAGCGGGTGGACATCGCGGTGGTCCGGACGGGCCTGCACCGGCGGGCCAAGCGCCTGGTGGTGATGGACGTGGACTCCACGCTGATCCAGGACGAGGTGATCGAGCTGTTCGCGGCCCACGCGGGCTGCGAGGAGCAGGTCGCCGAGGTGACCGCGCAGGCGATGCGCGGCGAGCTGGACTTCGCCGAGTCGCTGCGCGCCCGGGTGGCGCTGCTGGCCGGGCTGGACGCCGCGGTCACCGAGAAGGTCCGCGCCGAGGTCCGGCTGACCCCGGGCGCCCGGACGCTGATCCGCACCCTCAAGCGGCTCGGCTACCAGGTGGCGATCGTCTCCGGCGGGTTCACCCAGGTCACCGACCACCTGGTGGAGCGGCTGGGCCTGGACTTCGCCGCCGCCAACACCCTGGAGATCGCGGACGGGAAGTTCACCGGCCGGGTGACCGGCGAGATCGTCGACCGGGCGGGCAAGGCCCGCTGGCTGGCCCGGTTTGCCGAGCGGGCCGGGGTGCCGCTGGAGCAGACGGTGGCGATCGGCGACGGCGCCAACGACCTGGACATGCTGAACGCGGCCGGGCTGGGCGTCGCGTTCAACGCCAAGCCGGTGGTCCGCGAGCAGGCCGACACCGCCGTGAACGTGCCGTTCCTGGACACCGTGCTGTACCTGCTCGGGGTGACCCGCGAGGAGGTCGAGGCGGCCGACGAGCTGGACGGCACGCCCACCGGGGACTGACCGGGCGCCGACGGCGAGGGGCGGCACCCGCGTACGGGTGCCGCCCCTGCGGCACGGAGGCGGTCTCCGCCGCTCAGTCCTGCGGCATGAAGTACGAGTCGAGCCGGGCCACCCCGGGCTCGACCAGCTTCCACGGCCCGCCGAAGCCGAGCACGGCCACCGCGGCGGGCGGGAAGCCGTTCAGGCGCAGCCGGTTGAGCGCCTCGGCGTCGCCCTCGTCGCCGGCCAGCACCTGGGTGAGGCCGAGCACGCCGGGGTTGTGGCCGACCAGCAGCAGGTCGGCGTGCTCGTCGGGGGTCTCCTGGATGACCTCGATCAGCCGGCCCGGCTGGGCCTCGTACACCCGGTCCTCGTAGGCCGTCTTCCGGGCCCGCTTGGGCAGCTCGTGGGCGACCAGCTTCCAGGTCTCCCTGGTCCGCAGCGCGGTGGAGCACAGCACGTGGTCGGGGTTGACCCCGGAGTCGGCCAGCCAGCGGCCGGCCGCGGTGGCCTGGCCGCGGCCGCGGTCGGCGAGCGGGCGGTCGTGGTCGTTGACCTGGTTGGGCCAGTCGGCCCGGGCATGGCGGAGGACGATGATCCTACGAGGGGTGTCTGCGCTCATACCCCTAGAGCTTCGCAGAAAACCGGCCTCCGGTCGCGCCGTCCGGGAAGCTGCCACCCCTGCGGGTGGCGGCGGCCCGGGGCCGCCGCCGGGCGGACCGTCGCCGGGCGGGCGGGCGGTTCAGCCCATCGCGTTGGCCACCGTCGCCACGATCGCGATCACCACCACGATGCCGGCGATCAGGCCGAGCATCTGCAGCAGCTTCTTCTGCCCGCCCTGCGGGTTCGGGTCGAGTACCGGCATGGCGCCGAGCCTAGCCGACGGCCTCGTCCTCGATGTGCCGGGCCCGGGCCGCGCGCAGGCCGACCAGCATCTGCGGCACCAGCAGCAGGGCGAGCAGGCCCAGCGGCAGGTACCAGCGGCCGGTGCCCTGGTAGAGCGCGCCCATCAGGATCGGGCCCGGGATGGAGATCAGGTAGCCCAGGCTCTGCGCGAACGCCGACAGCTGGGTCACCCCGCCCGGGGTGCGGGCGCGCAGGCCGAGCATGGTCAGCGCCAGCGGGAACGCGCACATCGACAGGCCGACCAGGACCGCCCACAGCCACGGCACCGTGCCGGCCGCGAGCATCAGCCCGAGGAAGCCGGCGATCCCGCACAGCCCGAGCACCACCACGTACAGCCGCTGGTCGCCGCGCCGGGCGGCCAGGTTCGGCAGCAGGAAGGAGACCGGCACGCTGACCGCCATCACCAGGGCCAGCAGCACGCCGGACGCCGACTCCGACACCCCGGCGTCGTGGTAGATCTTCGGCAGCCAGCCCATCGCGCTGTACGCGCTGGTCGACTGCAGGCCGAAGAACGCGGCCAGCGCCCACGCGGTGCGGCTGCGCAGGATCGGCAGCTTGACGTGCGCCGCCGGGGCGGCCGTTGCCGGGGCCGCCGCCGGGCCGGCCTTCTCCCGGCGCAGGAACAGCACCACCAGCCAGACCGCCAGCGCGGCCACCGCGAGCAGGCCCCACACGCCGAGGCCGAGCCGCCAGCTGCCGCCCATCGCGTCGGTCAGCGGGACGGTGGTGGCCGCGGCGAGCGAGGTGCCCACCGACAGCGCCATCGAGTACAGGCCGATCATCGGCGCCACCCGGTCCGGGAAGTACCGCTTGATCACCACCGGGATCAGCACGTTGGCCAGCGCCACCCCGGCCAGCGCCAGCGCGGTCAGCAGCAGGAAGACCACGGCGGAGCCGGTGAACGAGCGGGCCAGCACGCCCGCCGCGATCGCGGCCATGGCGGCCGTCACCACGGCGACCGGGCCCATCCGGCGGGCCAGGCCGGGCGCGCAGACGCCCAGCACCGCGAAGCACAGCGGCGGCACGGCGGCCAGCAGCCCGGCCGTCGTGGCGCTCATCCCCAGGCCGTCGCGGACCGGGTCGAGCAGCGCGCCGAGGCTGGTCACCACGGGGCGCAGGTTCACCGCGGCGGCGGCCACCGCGACGGCGAGCAGGACGGCGGCGGCGTCGCGCGCGGCCGTCCGGGCGGGCGGAGCGACGGACGGGGCAGCGGGCTGAGCGGCGGACGGGGCGGCGGGCTGAGCGGTGGGCGTACCCGCCGGTGGAGCGGCGGGCGGACGGCTCCCGGCCTCGGTGGTGGAGGGGTCTGCTGCGGTAGACATGGCGCAATCATAGAATCATGGGATGACTTAGCGCATCCCGGTATCCTGAAGACCTGGCCCGCCGGATGACCTGGCCCACAGAAGGAGCACGACCTTGGCGCTGTCGACCACCCGTCGCACCCCGCTCTCCGACCAGGTGATCGCCCAGCTCCGGGCCCAGATCACCTCCGGCGAGTGGCCGGTCGGCTCCCGCATCCCCACCGAGGCGGAGCTCGTCGACCAGCTCGGCGTCGCCCGCAACACCGTCCGCGAGGCCGTCCGCGCCCTCGCCCACAACGGGCTGCTCGACATCCGCCAGGGCTCCGGCACCTACGTCCTGGCCACCAGCGAGCTCGCGGGCGTGCTGCACCGCCGCTTCGCCGACGCCGACCAGGACCAGGTCGCCGAGCTGCGCGCCACCCTGGAGACCTCCGCCGCCGGCTTCGCGGCCCTCCGCCGCACCCCGCGCGACCTCGAACTCCTCGACGCCGCGCTGGCCCGCCGCGACGCCGCCTGGAACTCCGGCGTCCCCGAGGACTTCATCCAGACCGACGCCGCCTTCCACCAGGCCGTGGTCGCCGCCGCCCACAACGACGTGCTGGCCGCCGTCTACGCCGACCTCGGCGAGGTCCTGCGCGCCCACCTCCGCCACGACGTCGGCCCCGACCTGCTCCCGCACCGCTGGGTCCCGCACACCGCGATCCTCGACGCCATCCGGGCCGGCGACCCCGAGCGGGCCGCCGACGAGGCGGGCCGCGCCATCGGCTTCTGCAAGGAGAACCCCTAGCCCGGGGCCCCCGGGAACGCGGACGGGCGCGGCCGCGTCCCCGGGGGGAACGGCCGCGCCCGCGCGTGGAGCAGCTCGGAACGGGGTGCTCAGGCGCCGATCGCGTGCAGCCCGCCGTCGACGTGGATGATCTCGCCGGTGGTCTTCGGGAACCAGTCGCTGAGCAGGGCGACGACGCCGCGGCCGGCCGGCTCCGGGTCGGAGAGGTCCCACTTGAGCGGGGAGCGGGTGTCCCAGGTCGCGGCGAGGTCCGGGAAGCCGGGGATCGACTTCGCGGCCATCGACCCGATCGGGCCGGCCGAGATCAGGTTGCAGCGGATGTCGCGCGAGCCCAGGTAGCGGGCGAGGTACCGGTTGGTGGACTCCAGGGCGGCCTTCGCCGGGCCCATCCAGTCGTACTGCGGCCAGGCGAACTGCGCGTCGAAGGTCAGGCCGACCACCGAGCCGCCGTCCTGCATGAGCGGGAGCAGCGCCGTGGTGAGCGACTTGAGCGAGTACGCGGAGACCTGCATCGCGGTGGCGACCGACTCCCACGGGGTGTCGAGGAAGTTGCCGCCGAGGGCGTCCTGCGGCGCGAAGCCGATCGAGTGGACGACGCCGTCGAGGGTGGGCAGGTGCTCGCGGACCTGGTCGGCGATGCCGGCCAGCTGCTCCGCGCTGGAGACGTCGAGCTCCAGGACCTTGACCGGCCGGGGCAGCTTCTTGGCGATGCGCTCGGTGAGGCTGGGCCGGGGGAAGGCGGTGAGGATGATCTCGGCGCCCTGCTCCTGGGCGAGCCGCGCGGTGTGGAAGGCGATGGAGGACTCCATCAGCACGCCGGTGATCAGGATGCGCTTGCCTTCGAGAATTCCAGTCATGGTCAGTGGCCCATGCCCAATCCGCCGTCGACGGGAACGACGGCTCCGGTGATGTACGCGGCCTCGTCGGAGGCCAGGAACCGCACGGCCGAGGCGATCTCGGCGGGGGCGGCGTAGCGGCCCAGGGGGACGTCGGAGACGATCTCCTTGCGGCGCTCCTCGCTGAGCACGGCGGTCATGTCGGTGTCGACGAAGCCGGGCGCCACCACGTTGACGGTGATGCCGCGGGAGCCGAGCTCGCGGGCGAGGGAGCGGGCGAAGCCGACCAGGCCGGCCTTGGAGGCGGCGTAGTTGACCTGCCCCGCGGAGCCGCTGAGGCCGACCACCGAGGAGATCAGCACGACCCGGCCCTTGCGGGCGCGCAGCATCTTGGCGGCCGCGCGCTTGACCACCCGGAAGGTGCCGGTGAGGTTGGTGTCCAGGACGGAGGTGAAGTCCTCCTCGGACATGCGCAGCAGCAGGGTGTCCTTGGTGATGCCGGCGTTGGCGACCAGGACCTCGACCGGGCCGTGCGCGGCCTCGATCTCGGTGAAGGCGGCGTCGACCTGCTCGGCGTCGGTGATGTCGGCGCGGACGGCGAGGACGTCGTACTTGGCGAGCTCCGCCGGGACCTCGCCGCCCCGGCTGGTGATGGCGACCTTGTCGCCCGCCTCGGCGAAGCTCCGGGCGATCGCCAGACCGATGCCCCGGTTGCCTCCGGTGACCAGTACCGAGCGGCTCAAGGGTCCACCTCTCTCTCGATGTGCGTCGGCAGTGCACGCGCGACCGCGCGCAGTTCACCAGCGACGCTATCGGTAGGGTGCGATCCCGGGCGAAGCCGCCTCCGACAGGGGCGTCCGGCGAGAACTGTCGTATCCCCACAACGGGGCGGCGGGGGTCGCCGGGAACGCCGCACGGGCGGCGGGCGTTGCCCCGAAGGTGTTCCGGAGAGTCCGGGGCGCCGATTCCGGGCGAGCCGAACGGAGCGGACGCGAGATGAGTGGTGCACACCCTGGCCGGACGGGCCGCCGCAGGCTGGCGGCGCTGGCGGCGCTGGCCCTGGCGGGTGCGGCGGCGTGGGCGCTGCGCGAGGTCCCGGCCCAGTTCGGGCGCCGGCCGAGCAGGGCGGACCAGCGGCTGCGGGCCTCCCCGCAGTACCGCGACGGGGTGTTCCACAACGCTCCCTCCGAGGTGTCGGCCGGGGCGCCGGGCCGGCCGGACGCGGCGACGCTGCGCCGGATGCTGTTCGAGAAGGAGGGCCGGGTGCCGGCCGCCCCGGTGCCGCTGGCGGTGCCGGAGGTCTCCGACGGGTCGGCCGGGGGCGTCGCGGTGACGTGGTTCGGGCACGCCTCGGCGCTGCTGGAGCTGGACGGCTGCCGGGTGCTGGTGGACCCGATCTGGTCGGACCGCTGCTCGCCCTCGCAGCTGACCGGCCCGAAGCGGCTGCACCCGGTGCCGGTGGAGCTGGCCGAACTGCCGCAGGTGGACGCGGTGCTGATCTCGCACGACCACTACGACCACCTGGACATGGCGACGGTGCGCCGCCTGGTGGAGCTGCAGTCGGCGCCGTTCGCGGTGCCGCTGGGCATCGGCGGCCACCTGCGCCGCTGGGGCGTGCCGGAGCACCGGATCATCGAGCTGGACTGGGACGAGACCTGCACGCTCGGCGAGTTGACGCTGACGCTGACGGCCGCGCACCACTTCTCCGGCCGCAGCCTGGCCCGGAACACCACGCTGTGGGGCTCCTGGGTGGCGGCCGGCCCGCGGCACAAGGTGTTCTTCACCGGGGACTCCGGCTACTTCGAGGGCTTCGCCCGGATCGGCGAGCAGCACGGCCCGTTCGACGCAGCGCTGATGGCGGTCGGCGCCTACGACCCGGCCTGGGCGGACATCCACCTGAACCCGGAGGAGGCGGTGCGGGCGCACCTGGAGCTGCGCGGCGGGCTGCTGCTGCCGATCCACTGGTGCACCTTCAACCTGGCGCCGCACCCCTGGGCGGAGCCGGTGGAGCGGCTGCTGGCGGAGGCCAAGGCGCACGGCGTCCCGCTGGCGGTGCCGCGCCCGGGGCAGCGGGTGGAGGTGGCCAACCCGCCGGAGCTGGACGGCTGGTGGGAGGCCCTGGCGTAGCCCCGGCCTGACGGGGCATCAGGGTGGCGCGGCGGATATTTGCTGGCCGTACGCCCTGCGGCCGGGGATGATGCGAGCGGGTGCGCCCTCGGCCGGGGGCGGCCCGCCGCGCCCGACCCTCGACCCAGGGAGCCCGATGCCGCCCTCCGCGCTCGATCCTCAGTTCCTCTCCTACCCGTTGCGCCCGCTGGCGGACGCGGCCCTGTCCCGGGCCCGGCGGCTGGGGGTGGCGCACGCCGACTTCCGCCTGGAGCGGGTGCGTTCGGCGTCCTGGCGGCTGCGGGACGCCCGCCCGGCCGGCTCGTCGGACACGGTGCAGCTGGGCTTCGCCGTCCGCGTCCTGCTGGACGGCGCCTGGGGCTTCGCGGCGGGCGTCGACCTGACGCCGGAGGCGGCCGCGGCGGTGGCCGAGCAGGCGGTGGCGGTGGCCCGGCTGTCGGGCGGGATCAGCCGCGCGGCGGGCTCCGGCGAGCGGGTGGAGCTGGCCCCGGAGCCGGTCTACCCGGACGTCGAGTGGGTCTCCGCGTACGAGGTGAACCCGTTCGAGGTGCCGGACGCGGAGAAGACCGGCCTGCTGGCCGAGTGGTCGTCCCGGCTGCTGGCCGCCGACGGCGTGTCGCACGTGTCGGCCGCGGTGCTGACCGTGCAGGAGAACAAGTTCTACGCGGACACCGCGGGCACCGTGACGACCCAGCAGCGGGTGCGCCTGCACCCCTGGCTGGAGGCCACCAGCGTGGACGAGCGGACCGGCGCGTTCGACTCGATGCGCACCATCGCCCCGCCGGCCGGGCGCGGCTGGGAGTACCTGCGCGGCACCGGCTGGGACTGGGACGCCGAACTGGCCGAGCTGCCCGGGCTGCTGGCCGAGAAGATGCGCGCGCCGAGCGTCGCCGCCGGCCGCTACGACCTGGTGATCGACCCGTCCAACCTGTGGCTGACCATCCACGAGTCGATCGGCCACGCCACCGAGCTGGACCGCGCGCTGGGCTACGAGGCCGCCTACGCGGGCACCTCCTTCGCCACCTTCGACCGGCTCGGCAGCCTGGAGTACGGCTCCGAGCTGATGCACGTCACGGGCGACCGGACGGCCGAGCACGGCCTGGCCACCGTCGGCTACGACGACGAGGGCGTCGCCACCCAGTCCTGGGACCTGATCCGCGACGGCGTCCTGGTCGGCTACCAGCTCGACCGCCCGATGGCGCACCTCAAGGGCTTCGCGCGCTCCAACGGCTGCGCCTACGCCGACTCCCCGGCGCACGTGCCGGTGCAGCGGATGGCCAACGTCTCGCTCCAGCCGGCCGCCGGCGGGCCGGACACCGCGGGCCTGGTCTCCCAGGTGGAGAACGGGCTGTACATCGTCGGGGACCGCTCGTGGTCGATCGACATGCAGCGGTACAACTTCCAGTTCACCGGCCAGCGCGCCTACGCCATCCGCGGCGGCGAACTCGCCGGCCAGGTCAAGGACTTCGCCTACCAGGCCACCACCACCGACTTCTGGGGCTCGATGAGCGCCGTCGGCGGCCCGCAGACGTACGTGCTCGGCGGGGCCTTCAACTGCGGCAAGGCCCAGCCGGGCCAGGTCGCCGCGGTCAGCCACGGCTGCCCGTCCGCGCTGTTCCGCCAGGTCAACGTGCTCAACACCCAGCAGGAGGCGGGTCACTGATGTCCCTCACGCACCCCCACGAGCTGGTGGAACGCGCCCTCGAACTCTCCCGCGCGGACGGCTGCGTGGTGATCGCCGACGAGGAGTCCACCGCCAACCTGCGCTGGGCCGGCAACGGCCTGACCACCAACGGCGTCACCCGCGGCCGCCGTCTCACCGTGGTCTCCACCGCGGCCGGCGCCACCGGCACCGCCTCCGGCGTGGTCGCCCAGGAGGCCGTCACGCTCGACGAGGTCGAGCGGCTGGTGCGCGCCGCCGAGGCCGCCGCCCGGGCCGCCGGGCCCGCCGAGGACGCCCAGCCGCTGATCGAGGGCCGCGCGGCCGACCCGCGCTTCACCGAGGCCCCGGAGACCACCGACATCGGCGTCTTCGCCGACTTCGCCCCGGCCCTCGGCGAGGCGTTCGCCCGGGCCCGCGCGGGCGGCGAGCTGCTGTACGGCTTCGCCCGGCACGAGCGCACCACCTCCTACCTGGGCAGCTCCACCGGCCTGCGGCTGCGCCACGACCAGCCCACCGGCAGCGTCGAGCTGAACGCCAAGACCGCCGACCTGTCCGGCTCCGCCTGGGCCGGCGCCGCGACGCGGGACTTCACCGACGTCGACGTCACCGCCCTGCACACCGACCTGACCCGCCGCCTCGGCTGGGGCCGCAAGCGGATCGACCTGCCCGCCGGCCGGTACGAGACGCTGCTGCCGCCCTCGGCCGTCGCCGACCTGATGGTCTACCTCTCCTGGTCCTCCGGCGCGCGGGACGCGGCCGAGGGCCGCTCGGTCTTCTCCCGGCCCGGCGGGGGCACCAGGATCGGCGAGCGGCTCAGCCAACTGCCGCTCACCCTGCGCTCCGACCCGGCGGAGCCCGGCCTCCAGGCAGCGCCGTTCGTGCTCGCGCACTCCTCCGGCGAGAACGAGTCGGTCTTCGACAACGGCTTCCCGCTGGCCGCCACCGACTGGCTGCGCGAGGGCCGCCTCGCCAACCTGCTGTCCACCCGGCACTCCGCCGCCCTGGCCGGCCTGCCGCTCACCCCGCCGGTCGACAACCTGGTCCTGGAGACCGCCGCCCCCGGCGCGCCGACCCTGGACGAGATGGTCGCCCGCACCGAGCGCGGCCTGCTGCTCACCTGCCTCTGGTACATCCGCGAGGTCGACCCGGCCACCCTGCTGCTCACCGGCCTCACCCGGGACGGCGTCTACCTGGTCGAGCACGGCGAGGTGGTCGGCGCCGTGAACAACTTCCGCTTCAACGAGTCCCCGGTCGACCTGCTCGGCCGGATCACCGAAGTGGGCCGCACCGAACGCTGCCTGCCCCGCGAGTGGGGCGACTGGTTCACCCGGGCCGCGATGCCGCCGGTCCGGGTGCGCGACTTCCACATGAGCTCGGTCAGCCAGGCGTCCTGAGCCTGCCGACCCGCACCCCGGGGGGACCCCGATGGACGAGAAACGCACCGTGAAGGCGTCGAGGACGCTCTCCCGCATCCTGCGCCACGACCCGGGCTCCGTCGGGGTCGCCCTGGACCCGGCGGGCTGGGTCGAGGTCGACGCCCTGCTCGCCGCGCTCGGCCGGCACGGCCGCCCGCTGAGCCGCGCCGAGCTGGACCACGTCGTCGCCACCAACGACAAGCGCCGCTTCGCCTACTCCGCGGACGGCCGCTCGATCCGGGCCAGCCAGGGCCACACCGTCGAGGTCGACCTCGGCCTGCCCGCCGCCGTCCCGCCGGACGTGCTCTTCCACGGCACCGCCGAGCGCACCCTGCGGTTCGTCCTGGCCGAGGGCCTGCGCCCGATGTCCCGGCGGGACGTCCACCTCTCCGCCGACGCCGGGACGGCCGTCCGGGTCGGCTCCCGGCACGGCCGCCCCGTCGTCCTGGAGGTCGACGCGGCGGCGATGGCCCGGGACGGCCACGCGTTCCGGGTGTCGGCGAACGGCGTCTGGCTCACCGACGCGGTCCCCGTCGCGTACCTGCGCCGCACGCCCTGAGCCCGCGCCGCCCGCCGCGCCGGACCCGGGTGGGTCCGGCCGGCGTCAGCGGGGTTACCGTGGAGGACCGTAGGGGTGGCCGAACCGACCCGAGAATGGATGGGACCATGCCCAAGAGCGCGGACGACGGCCAGGTCTTCCGGATCACCGGGGCCCGCAGCAGCCTGAGCGAGGACGTCCGGGGGCGCCAGCGCCGCTACGTCATCTCGATGCTGATCCGCACCGCGTGCGTCCTGCTCGCGGTCATCCTCTGGGACGTCCAGCGCTGGCTCGCCTTCGGCGCGCTGGCCGGCGGCATCCTGCTGCCCTACTTCGCCGTCCTGATCGCCAACGCGGGCCGCGAGCGCGCCCCCGGCCTGCCCTCGACCTTCGCCTTCTCCCCCGACACCCCGCTGATGCTCGGCCCCGGCGGGACGGGCGGCGGCGGCGCGAGCGCCGAGAATCGGCCACAGGACTGAGAATCCCTCAATCCCACTGTCCGGTATCGCCGTTCATGTGCCGCTATGACCGTCGGAAAGCTCAGACGATCCTCAAATTAATCACCGGACAGGGACACCCACGCCCCTCCCGCCGTGCCATACTTCCTTAGCGCTCCGCATCCCCCGTCGGAGCGACAGACCGACGCCGGGCAGCTCCCCCCGTGGCTGCCCGGCGTCGTCATGCCCGGACATAGGATCGACCCCATGGACACCCCCGCGCACCCCCTCTTCGGCACTCCCCCCGGCGGCCCCGAGACCCCGGCGGGCCCCCCGAAGTGCTCCGCCAAGGGCTGCCGCGACCTCGCCACCTGGTCCCTCCGGTGGAACAACCCCAAGCTCCACACCCCCGACCGCCGCAAGACCTGGCTCGCCTGCGACACCCACCGCGACCCGCTCAGCCAGTTCCTGGCCGTCCGCGGCTTCCTCAAGGACACCGAGCCCTTCTCCGGCTGAGCGGTCGGGAACCCGCTCAGCCGCCGATCGCCGACATCGGCCGCTCCGGCTGGTGGAACTCCGGCTGGTCGATGCCCGCGCCCGCCTTCTTGCCCCACATCGCCGCCCGCCACAGCTCCGCCAGCTCCGCGTCGTCCGCGCCGTCGCGCATCGCGCCGCGCAGGTCGGTCTCCCCGGTCGCGAAGAGGCAGTTGCGGACCTGGCCGTCGGCGGTGAGCCGGGTGCGGTCGCAGGCCCGGCAGAACGGGCGGGTCACCGAGGCGATGACGCCGACCGTCGCGGGCCCGCCGTCGACCAGCCAGCGCTCGGCGGGGGCCGCGCCGCGGGCGGCGGGCTCGGGGGTGAGCGCGAAGCGGGCCCGGAGCAGGTCGAGGATCTCCTCGGCGGTGACCATCCGGGTCCGGTCCCAGCCGTGCTGGGCGTCCAGCGGCATCTGTTCGATGAAGCGCAGCTGGTAGCCGTGCTCGACCGCCCAGGCGAGCAGGTCGGCGGCCTCGTGGTCGTTGACGCCGCGCATCAGGACGGTGTTGAGCTTGACCGGCCGCAGCCCGGCGGCCTCCGCGGCGGCGAGGCCGTCCAGGACGTCCTGGTGGCGCCTGCGGCGGGTGAGCCGGGCGAAGGTCCCGGGGTCGAGGGTGTCGAGCGAGACGTTGACCCGGTCGATCCCGGCGTCCCGCAGCGCGCCGGCCACCCGGGCCAGGCCGATGCCGTTGGTGGTGAGCGAGAGGTCCGGCCGGGGTTCGAGCGCGGCGCAGGCCGCAACGATCGGCACCAGCCCGGGCCGCAGCAGCGGTTCCCCGCCGGTGAAGCGGACCTCCCGGACGCCCAGCGAGCCGACCGCGAGGGCGACCAGCCGGACGATCTCCTCGTCCGTCAGCAGGTCGGGCTTGCCGAGCCAGCTGAGCCCCTCCTCCGGCATGCAGTAGGTGCAGCGCAGGTTGCACCGGTCGGTGAGCGAGACCCGCAGGTCGACGGCCCGCCGGCCGTAGGTGTCGAGCAGCATCCCGGCCCGCCTCTCTGCGAAGAGCCCACTGGCCCGACCGCCGTTCGGCGGTCGGGCCAGCTTAGGCCCTGTCCGGTTGATCTTGTCGGATCAGCGTGCGGCGTCGGGCGCCCGGCTGGGAGTGCCGGCGGAACGCCCTCGTACTGGGTGTACTCGGGTGTTTCGCCGGTGCTTCCAGCCGGGATGATCCGGCGTCGCACGCCCGGCAAGACCGGCCGGACAGGGCCAGCCGGGCTTCCGGGCGCCGCCCGGGAGAAGTCGGCTCAGTGCGCGCCCAGGCCGGTGAGCGAACGGACCTCCAGTTCGGCGTACTTCGCCGGGTCGGCCTTCTCCCGGGCCAGGTAGGTGCCGATCACGCCGGCCAGGAAGCCGACCGGGATGGAGACCAGGCCGGGGTTCTCCAGCGGGAACCAGGAGAAGTCGCTGTGCGGGAAGAGCGAGGTCTTGGGGTTGCCGGAGACCACCGGGGAGAAGACCACCAGGGCGACCGAGGTGACCAGGCCCGCGTAGGTGGAGGCGACCGCGCCGGTGGTGTTGAACCGCTTCCAGAACAGCGAGTACAGCAGGGTGGGCAGGTTGGCGGAGGCGGCGACCGCGAAGGCCAGCGCGACCAGCGCGGCGGCGTTCAGCTTGTCGGCGAAGATCGACAGCAGGATGGCGACCGCGCCGATCGCCACCGCGGCGAACTTGGCGCTGGCCACCTCCTCCTTCTCGGTGGCCCTGCCGCGCCGGATCACGTTGGCGTAGAGGTCGTGGGCGAAGGAGGACGAGGAGGCCAGGGTGAGTCCGGCGACCACGGCCAGGATGGTGGCGAAGGCGACCGCGGAGATCACCGCGAGCAGCACCGCGCCGCCGGTGGTGCCGGCGCCGCCGCCGAGGTGCTCGGCGAGCAGCGGGGCGGCGGTGTTGCCGGACTTGTCGGCGGCCAGCGCCGTGCGGCCGACCAGCGCGGCGGCGCCGAAGCCGAGGGCGAGCGTCATCAGGTAGAAGACGCCGATGATGCCGATCGACCAGAGCACCGACTTCCGGGCGGTGCGCGCGGTCGGGACGGTGTAGAAGCGGACCAGGATGTGCGGCAGCGCGGCGGTGCCGAGCACCAGGGCGATGCCGAGGCTGAGGAAGTTGAGCTTGGTGGTGCCGTTGGCGCCGTAGCGCAGGCCGGGTTGCAGGAACTTGTCGCCGCTGCCGCTGGCCTTGGCGGCCGAGCCGAGCAGTTCGGACAGGTTGAAGTGGAACTTGGCGAGCACCAGGACGGTCATCAGCCCGGCGCCGAGGATCAGCAGCACGGCCTTGATGATCTGCACCCAGGTGGTGCCCTTCATGCCGCCGATGACGACGTACAGCACCATCAGGGCGCCGACCGCGACGATGGTCCAGCGCTTGGCGGCGTCGCTCTGGGCGCCGAGCAGCAGCGCGACCAGCGAGCCGGCGCCGACCATCTGGGCCAGCAGGTAGAAGATCGACACCACGATGGTGGAGATGCCGGCGGCGGTGCGCACCGGCCGCTGGCGCATCCGGAAGGCCAGTACGTCGGCCATGGTGTAGCGGCCGGAGTTGCGCAGCGGTTCGGCGACCAGCAGCAGGGCGACCAGCCAGGCGACCAGGAAGCCGATCGAGTAGAGGAAGCCGTCGTAGCCGGCCAGCGCGATGGAGCCGGTGATGCCGAGGAAGGACGCGGCGGACATGTAGTCGCCGGAGATCGCCAGGCCGTTCTGGAAGCCGGTGAAGCCGCGGCCGCCGGCGTAGAAGTCGGAGGCGTCCCGGGTGCTGCGGCCGGCCCACAGGGTGATGCCGAGGGTGGTGAGGACGAACAGCCCGAACAGGGACATGATCAGGGTGCGGTGGTCGCTCGCGGAGGTGGCCAGCTGCGTCATTCGGCGGCCTCCTCGGCCACGGCGGTGTGGTCGGCGGACTGGGCGGGCAGCGTGGCGTCGGCGCGGCCGCGGATCACCGCGGCCCGCGGGTCCAGTTGCCGGTCGGCGAACCGGGCGTACCAGGCGGCGATGGCGAAGGTGCTGACGAACTGCAGGATGCCGAGCACCAGCGCGAGGTTGACGTTGCCGGCGACCTTGGTGCTCATGAAGCCGGGGGCGTAGCAGCTGAGCAGGACGTACAGCAGGTACCAGAGGACGAATCCGGCCGTGACCGGGAATGCGAAGTTCCGGAAGGAGCTCCGCAGTTGCCGGAACTCCGGTGACTCCTCGATACGTTGGAACGACTCGGGGAGGGAATCGGGCGGGGGTGCCACGCGGGGGTCTCCTGACGTCTTCGGTGCGACGGACGATCAGATGGACGTGAGTGACGTCACATTGAGTGCGCTGCATGCTAGATCCAGGAGCGGGTGGCGAGAAGCTTCCCCACGCGATGTGGCCGAAAACTGACCGGAACACGCCACCGGGGCGGCCGTTTTGCGGCCACCCCGGTGTGATGATCGTTCAATTACCCCTGTTCGGGGGCGGGTTCAGAACGCGATCCGGACCTTCAGCGCCGTCCGCTCGTCCATCGCCCGGTACCCCTCGGGCACCCCGTCCAGGCCCACCGTGCGGTCGAACACCGCGCCCGGGTCGATCGCGCCGGAGAGCACGTCGGGCAGCAGCTCGGGGATGTACGCCCGGGCCGGGGCCACCCCGCCGACCAGCCGCACGTTCCGGTTGAACATCTGGCTGATGTCCACGCCCGCGCTGCCGCCGTGCGGCACGCCCACGTAGCCGACCGCGCCGCCGTCCCGGGCGATCGAGAGCGCGGTGCGCATCGACTCCTCGGTGCCCACCGCCTCCAGCACCGCGTGCGCGCCCTGCCCGCCGGTCAGCTCGCGCACCGCCTCCACCGCCGCCTCGCCGCGCTCGGCCACCACGTCGGTGGCGCCGAACGAGCGGGCGATAGCGGTGCGGCCCTCGTGCCGGCCGAGCGCGATGATCCGGCCGGCGCCGAGCCGCTGCGCGGCCAGCACGCCGCACAGCCCGACCGCGCCGTCGCCGACCACCGCGACCGTCGCCCCGGGCCGCACGCCGGCCGAGACCGCCGCGTGGTGCCCGGTGGACATCACGTCCGACAGCGCCAGCAGCCCGGGCAGCAGCTTCTCGTCCCCGGCCGCCTCCTTGGGCAGCTTCACCAGCGTGCCGTCCGCGAACGGCACCCGGACGGCCTCACCCTGCCCGCCGTCCGACCCCGGGGTGCCCCAGAACCCGCCGTGCGGGCAGGAGGTCTGCAGGCCCTCGCGGCAGTACTCGCACACGCCGTCCGACCAGACGAACGGGGCCACCACCAGGTCGCCGGCCGCGAAGCCGCGCACCTCGGCGCCGACCTCCTCGACGAAGCCCAGGAACTCGTGCCCGATCCGCTGCCCGGGCTGCCGCTTGGCCACGCCCCGGTAGGCCCACAGGTCGCTGCCGCAGATGCAGGCGTTCAGCACCCGCACCACGGCGTCCCCCGGCCGCTCGATCCGGGGGTCGGGCACCTCCTCGATCCGGATGTCCTGGGGGCCGTGGATCACGGTGGCGCGCATGGGGGAAGTCCTTCGGTGTACGGGTGCCACGGGTGTCTGCACCCGCGTTTCCACTGTAAGCCGGGGCCGTCCCGGGCTATTCCGTCCGGTGCCGCCCGCCGTTCCCCGTAAAGTGGTGCCCCATGTACGCGCCATTCCCCACCTCGCCGTTCCCGGCACCGCGCACCGGCCCCGGCGGGGGCGCCGGGCGCGGTTTCGCGGTGGTCGACGTGGAGACCACCGGTCTCGGCCGCTCCGACCGGGTCATCTCGGCGGGCGTCTACCAGCTCGACCCGGACGGCGAGATCACCGACCACTGGTACACCCTGGTCAACCCCGAGCGGGACCCGGGACCGGTCTGGATCCACGGCCTGACCAGCGAGACCCTGGCCGGTGCGCCGACCTTCCCGGAGGTCGCCGCGGAGTTCGCCGAGCGGCTGCGCGAGCGGGTGCTGGTCGCCCACAACGCGCTGTTCGACTGGAACATGATCTCCCGCGAGTTCTCCCGGGCCGGCCTGCGCGCCCCGGTCGAGCAGCGGCTGTGCACCATGGTGCTGGCCCGCGACCTGCGGCTGCCGCTGCCCAACGGCAAGCTCTCCTCGCTGGCCGCCCACTTCGGGGTGCACCAGCGCCAGGCCCACCACGCGCTGGACGACGCCCGGGTGCTGGCCGAGGTGTTCCGCCCCTCGCTGGAGCTGGCCCGCAGCGGCGGCGTCCCGCTGCCGCTGACCGCCTGCGTCGCGGTCACCGACCTCGGCGAGGACGCGTCGGCGTCCGCGACGGCCGCCGGCCCGGCCCGCGGCTCCTGGGGCTCGTCCTACCGCCCCGGCCGCAAGCGCCCGCCCTGCCCGTACCCGAACCCGGGCCGCTGGGCGGACGGCTCCCCGCTGGTGCAGGGCATGCGGGTGGCGATCACCGGCGACACCGCCACCGACCGCGAGCTGCTGGAGGACCGGGCCACCGAGGCCGGCCTGCACGTCGCCTCCTCGGTGAGCCGGCTCACCAGCCTGCTGGTCACCAACGAGCCGGCCTCGTGGAGCGGCAAGGCCCGCAAGGCCCGCGAGTACGGCACCCCGGTGGTCGGCGAGGACGCGTTCCTGCAGCTGCTGCGCGAGGTCGCGCCGCACCCCGGTGCCTGACCCGGCGGTAAGGGGGATTAGCGTGCCGGGTGTGTACCGATTCCTGCTGTCCCCGCGCTGGGCGGTCGTCGTCCTGGTGGCCGCGGTGCTGGTCCCCACCATGATCAAGCTGGGCTTCTGGCAGTACCACCGGCACGAGGCCCGGGTGGCCCGCAACGACCTGGTGGCGCGGAACCTGGGCAGCGAGCCGGTCGCCTTCGACTCGCTCTCCACCCCCGGCTGGTCCGTCCCGACCGGCCAGGTGTGGCGCACCGTGACCGCGAGCGGCCACTACGACACCGGGCACGAGGTGGTCATCCGGGGCCGCACCGAGCCCGACGGCTCCACCATCGGCTACTTCGTGGTCACCCCGCTGGTGCTCGCCGACGGCAGGGGCTCGGTGCTGGTCAACCGCGGCTGGGTGGAGTCCGCCGCGGACGCCGCCAGCCTCCCGGACGTCCCCGCCCCGCCGTCCGGCGAGGTCACCGTCACCGGACGGCTGCGCGCCGACGAGACGTACGCCTCGCTGGGCGTGAAGAACCGCGGCGGCCTGCCGGAGCGGATGTTCAAGGTGATCAACACCGCTGAGCAGGCGAAGTACGCGGGCACCACCGTGCTCGGCGGCTACCTGGAGCTGTCCTCCTCGCAGCCCGCGGCCGGCCCCTCCCCCGAACCGCTCGCCGAGCCCGGCCACTCCGACATCGGCCCGCACATGGCGTACGCCGTCCAGTGGTGGCTGTTCACCGCGCTGATCCCGGTCGGCCTGGTGGTGATGGCCCGGCGCGAGGCCGGGCAGGACGCGGCCGGGCGGGCCGCGCCCGCCGACGGGCTGGTCGGCACCGCCGGCTGAACGGCGCCACCGACCGGACGGCGCTACCCGCCGAACGGCGGCGGGTCGAGCGGCTGCTCGGCCCAGATGGTCTTGCCGCTGCGGGTGTAGCGGCTGCCCCAGCGCTCGGTCAGCTGGGCGACCAGGTACAGGCCGCGGCCGCCCTCGTCGGTGAGCCGGGCCCGGCGCATCCGCGGCTGGGTGGCGCTCGGGTCGGAGACCTCGCAGGTCAGCACCGAGGAGCGGATCAGCCGGACCATCACCGGCCCGCCCGCGTAGCGGATCGCGTTGGTGACCAGTTCGCTCAGCACCAGCTCGGTGGTGAACACCAGCGCGTCCAGCCCCCACTCCTCCAGCGTCCGGGTGGCGGCCTCGCGCACCCCGGCGACCGCGGACGGGTCGGCCCCGATGGTCCACGCGGCGGTGTCCGAGGGCGGCACCGGGTGCAGCCGGGCGAGCAGCAGCGTGACGTCGTCGCTCAGCCCGGCGGTGGACATCTCCGCGACGATCGCCCGCCCGGCCGCCGCCAGGTCCCCGCCCAGGTCGGCCTCGCCGAGCCGGGCGGCCAGCTGGTCCATGCCCTCGTCCAGGTCGCCGCCGGTGCCGCCCTCGATCAGCCCGTCGGTGTACAGCGCCAGCACGCTGCCCGCGCGCAGCGCGCACTCGACCGTCTCGAACGGCAGCCCGCCGACGCCGAGCGGCGGCCCGGGGTTGACCGGCAGGTACTCGACCCGCCCGTCGGGGTGCACCAGCGCGGGCGGCGGGTGCCCGGCGCTGGCGGCCTGGCAGATGCCGGAGACCGGGTCGTAGACGGCGTACACGCAGGTCGCCCCGGACGGGTCGGCGACGCCGCGCTCGCGCTCCTCCTCGCTGCCCTCGACGACCAGCTGGGAGACCAGGTCGTCCAGGTGCACCAGCAGTTCGTCGGGCTCCAGGTCGAGGTCGGCCAGGGTGCGCACGGCGGTGCGCAGCCGCCCCATGGTGGCGCTGGCCTGGAGGCCGTGGCCGACCACGTCGCCGGCCACCAGGGCGACCCGGGCGCCGGAGAGCGGGATGACGTCGAACCAGTCGCCGCCGACGCCGGTGGCGGTGTCGGTGGGCCGGTAGACGCTGGCGGTGGTGGCGGCGGGCACCGCGGTCTCGGCGGGCGGCAGCAGCGAGCGCTGGAGGCCGACGGCGGCCCGGTGCTCGCGGGTGTAGCGGCGGGCGTTGTCCAGGGCGAGCGCGGCCCGGGCGGCGATCTCCCGCAGCAGTTCCAGGTCCTCGGCCTCGTACGGCCCCTGCTCGGGGTCGCGGCGGACGGTCACCCGGCCGAGCGGGCCGCCGCGGGCGTGCAGCGGGGCGCTCATCGCGGGCGGTCCGTCGGCCGCGGCGGCGGGGCGGCCGAGTTCCGCGCGGTCGAGCGGGCCGAGCGGGCCGAGCGGGCGGTCGTCCGGCCCGGGCGGCCCGGCGGTGGCGGTGCGGCGGACGCGGAGCAGCCCGTCGGCGCCGGCCACCGGTTCGTCGCCGGTGAAGACGGCCTCGGCGATGTCCACCTCGGCGCGGGTGCCGAGACCGGGCACCAGGACGCCGGCCAGGTCCTCGGCGGTGCCGGCCACCGAGAGCGAGCCGCCGACGGCGGCGGTGGCCCGGTGCAGCACGTCGGCGCGCCGCCGGTAGCGGTGCAGTTCGGTAACGTCGCCGAACAGCGCGGTCACGCCGATCAGCGACCCGTCGGGTGCCTGGAGCCGGAAGGCCTGGATCTCCATCATCACCCCGGGCCCGGGGTCGTCCAGGGTGCGGATCGGCAGGGTGGCCCGGACCAGCGGCTCGCCGGTGGTGAGCACGTTCCGCAGGATCTCCTCGGTGGCCTCCGCGTCCTGCGGCTGGAGGAAGTCGCCCAGCCGGTGGCCGGCCAGGTCGGTGGGCAGTCCGGTGTAGGGCAGCAGGTGGGTGTTGGTGCGCAGCAGCCGCAGGTCGGTGTCGAAGAAGGCCAGGCCGATCCGGTCCTGCAGGAACAGCTCCCGGGTGAACGCCTCGTCCTGGCGCCACCGGGTGACGGTGTCGGCGGGGGTGGCCAGCACCAGGGCCCGGACCTCGCCGTGCTCGCCGGCCAGCGGCAGCACCTGGTAGGCGACCTCCAGCGGCACGCCGCCGCCGGTGCGCAGCCGCACCTCGCCGGTCCGCCGGCCGAGCGCGGCGGCGTCGGCCGCGCCGTCGGCCAGCAGGTCGGCGACGGGACGGCCGGTGACCTGGGCGGCGGGCAGGCCGAGCAGGTGCTCGGCCGCGGCGGTCCAGCCCACGACGCGTCCGTCGCCGTCGACCAGGGCCGCCGCGACGCCGTCGATGTTCGGCAACCGCCGACTGTCCATGCGCTGCACCTCGGGTGGGTGGTCCGGTTCCCCCATCTTCGGACGGTTCCGGGCCGCGCGCCATCGACGCCCGGTGGGTGCCCGCCCATTGACGCCCCGTATTGGTCTAGTCCAAATTGGCCGTGCACCCGCCCCGCACGCTCTCTCCCCCCACACTGGAGCGACCGCCATGACGTACCGCCCGCACCGCCGCGCCGCCGCGGCCGGCGCCCTCGCCCTGGGCGCCACCGCCCTGGCCCTGCTGCCCGCCCGGGCCGGCGCGGCCACCGAACTCCTCGCCAACGGCGGCTTCGAGGCCGGCACGCTCTCCCCCTGGAGCTGCGCCGGCACCGCCGCCCCCACCACCGCCGTCCCGCACTCCGGCACCACCGCGCTGAGCGCCGCCCCCGGCGCGGGCGACCTCGCCCCGTGCACCCAGGGCGTCGACGTCCAGCCGAACACCGGCTACCGCCTGACCGCCTGGGTGAAGGGCTCCTACGTCACCCTCGCCGCCGCCGGCACCGGTGTGTCCACCTCCACCTGGGCGAACGCCCCCGGCTGGACCCAGCTCACCCGCACCTTCACCACCGGCCCGGGCACCACCCGGGTGAGCGTCACCCTCAGCGGCTGGTACGGCAGCCCCTACCAGGCCGACGACGTCTCCCTGACCACCCTCGGCGCCGCCCCGTCCACCTCGCCGTCCCCGTCCACCCCGGCCTCCCCGTCCCCCTCCCCCACGCCCTCGCCGTCCGCCTCCACCTCTGCCTCCCCCTCGCCGTCCGCCACGCCCTCGTCCTCCGCCCCGCCCGGCGCGAACACCGTCCGGGTCTCCACCGCCAAGGAGCTCCAGGCCGCGCTGAACGCCGCCGTCCCCGGCCGCACCATCCAGCTCGCCGACGGCAGCTACACCGGCAACTTCAAGATCACCACGGCGGGCACCGCCGCCGCCCGGATCACCCTGACCGGCTCGCCGAACGCCGTCCTGAGCACCACCACCGGCGGCGGCTACGGCCTCTCGCTGACCGGCGCCCCCTACTGGACCGTCCAGGGCGTCACCGTCACCGGCGCCCAGAAGGGCATCGTGGTCGACGCCTCGGACTACGTGGTGCTCGACGGCGTGACGGTCCACCACACCACCATGGAGGGCGTGCACTTCCGCAACTCCTCCAGCCACGGCGTGCTGCGCGACTCCACCGTCCACGACACCGGCACCTCGCACGACGGCAAGGGCGAGGGCGTGTACGTCGGCACCGCCAACACGCTCTCCGACCGGAGCGACTACGTGCAGATCCTGAACAACACCATCGGCCCGGGCATCGGCGGCGAGAACATCGACCTCAAGGAGGGCACCACCGGCGGCCTGGTCTCCGGCAACCGCTTCGACGGCGACGGGCTGACCGACGTCAACTACGACGACTCCTGGGTCGACGTGAAGGGCAACGGCTACGTCATCGAGAACAACACCGGCGTGCGCACCATGAACGACGGCTACCAGACCCACACCCAGCAGCCGGGCTGGGGCTGCGGCACCGTCTTCCGCAACAACAGGTCCGACCTGACCGGCGCGAACGGCTCCAACCCCGCCAAGTACGCGATCGACGTCACCAACTACGACGCCGCCGCCTGCCCGGTCACCGTCACCGCCGACAACACCGTCACCGGCGGCACCGCCCTCACCAACCCCGGCGTCCCGGTGGGCTGACCCTCCGTCCGGAATCCGTGCCGACCGGTCAGAATGGTCGGCATGGATCTCGGACTCAAGGACAAGGTGTACGTGGTCACCGGCGCGACCCGGGGACTCGGCCACGCCACCGCCCGGCAACTCGTCGCCGAAGGCGCCAAGGTGGTCGTCACCGGCCGCACCGAAGCGGCCGCCACCGCCGCCGCGCGCGCCCTCGGCGAGAACGCCCACGGCGTCGGCGCGGACAACGCCGACCCGGACACCCCGCAGCGCCTGGTCGACGCCGCCCGGGACCGCTTCGGCGGCTTCGACGGCATCCTGATCAGCGTCGGCGGGCCCGCCGCGGGGCCGGTCGCCACCGCCACCGACGACGCCTGGCGCACCGCGTTCGACTCGGTCTTCCTCGGCGCCCTCCGGCTGGCCCGCACCGCCGCCGAACGCCTGCCCGCCGGGGGCGTGATCGCCTTCGTGCTGTCCACCTCGGTCCGCCAGCCGATCGCCGGCCTCGGCATCTCCAACGGCCTGCGCCCCGGCCTGGCCATGGCCGCCAAGACGCTCGCCGACGAACTCGGCCCGCGCGGCATCCGGGTCCTCGGCCTGCTGCCCGGCCGGATCGACACCGACCGCGTCCGCGAACTCGACGCCCTCGCCCCCGACCCGGCCACCGCCCGCGAGACGGCCGCCGCCGGCATCCCGCTGCGCCGCTACGGCACCCCCGAGGAGTTCGGCCGCACCGCGGCCTTCCTGCTCTCCCCCGCCGCCTCCTACCTCACCGGCCTGATGCTCCCGGTCGACGGCGGCGCCACCCGCGGCCTGTGACCGGGGCGGCGGGAGAACGGCACGACCGGGGGCGCGGGGACCTGCGCGGCCGACCGCGCACGCACCGCCGGACCGCGGCGCGGAACGGGAACCCGCACCGTCCCGCGCCCCCGCCAACGGGCGACTCCCGCCGCGCGCGGCTCCCCGCGCCCCGTCGCGGCGCACGCCTTGCTAGCGCACCCGCGGGGCCTTCTTCCGGCTCCGCTCCTTGCGCGCCTTCCCCCCGCGCAGCCGCAGCTGGGCGGGCAGCTCCGCCAGGCCCAGCGAGTGCCGGGCGTGCTCGACCGGGCCGGTGCGGTAGGCCGCGACCAGGGCGGCGGTGTCCGCGCCGGGGGCGATCCGCACCGCGGTGTGCACCTGGGGGCGGCGGGCCGCGCCGGTGACCTTGGTGGTGACCCGTTCGACGTCCGGGAGGGCGACCGTCTCGGTCTCGATCGCCTCCTCGACGGCCCGGCTGCGCACCCGCAGGGCGAAGTGCGACCCGCCGGACGCGGTGGGCGAGGGCAGCTCGACCCCGGCCGGGCCACCGCGGCGCAGCTGGGAGAAGAGCCACCACAGGCAGCCGACGACGACCAGCGCGGGGACGGCGATGGCCACCGGCCACCACCAGCCGCGGTCGGTCCAGCGGGTGCGGCTGGCCGTGCTGAGCACGGGCTGGTCGGGCGAGGTGAGCGGCCACCAGCCGGGCGGGGTGATCCCGAGGTGCCGGTAGGCGTCGAGCCCGCCGAGCAGCACCAGCGCCCCGCCGGCCAGCAGGACCAGCCCGACCAGGGCCAGCAGGGTGCGGTTGACGGCGCGTCGGCTCATCGGGGCGGCTCCAGCTCGGCGAGTTCCCGGCGGTGGTGGCGTTCGGGCACCGGCCGGGTGCGGACGTCCAGCCGGTGCGGGGCGGCCAGCGGGATCCGGGCCAGTTCGGCCCGCAGTTCGCGCTCCGCCCCGGCCGGGTCGGTGTCACCGGTCAGGGTGACCCTGGTGCGCCGCCGTCCGACCTTGACCTTCCAGGAGTGCACGTCGGAACGCTGCCGGGCGCGCCCGGCGATCAGCGCGCCGACCGTGCTGCGGTGGATCGCGGACCCGCGCGGCTCCAGCGCGAGCCAGCCGCGCAGGCCCCGGGCGAACGCCAGCCGGAGCAGCAGCAGTCCGAGCACGACCGCGCCGCCCGCGATGCCCAGCACCCACGGGTCGTCCAGGTGCCGGGTCGCCAGCTGCTCGGCCAGCTCCCGCCGCCAGGGCCTGGCCTGCCCGCCGGCCCGCACCGCGATCACGTCGTACAGCAGCGCCCCGGCCGCCACCAGCAGCACCGCCACCACCAGCGCGGTCGGCACGCCGCGCTCGGAGCGCAGCCACCGTCCGGCCCGGCGCCGACGGCGCGGCGGCGCCGTCGCGGACCGCGGTTCCGGCTGCAGCTGCGGCTGGCGGTGGGACCCGGTCTGCGGATCGGTCATACGGCCACCGCCGGGTGCAGCCGGTCCACGATCACGTCCGCCCCGGTGACCGGCGTGCCGGTCAGCTCGGCGACGGTGCGGCAGGCCGCGTCCCGCGCCGTCCGGGCCAGCGTGCCGACGTCGGACGGGAACGGCAGCTCCAGGTGGAGCGTCAGCCGGACCCGTCCGTGCGAGAGGAGGGCCGAGACCTTCGGGTGCGGGACCGGACCCGGCCGGTCCCGCCAGGCCGGGGCGAGCGCGTCGGCGGCGGCCCGGGCCGCGATCCGCCGGTACACCCGGTCCGCGACCCGCTCTCCGCCGCGCTGCGCGACCACCCCCGGGTGGGCCATCAGCGCCGCCGGTCCCGGCCGCGCAGGAGGTCGCCGAGGTCACCGAGCTCGACGTCCCCCTCGATCAGCCGCCCGACCACGAAGCCCAGGGCTCCGAGGACCGCCACCAGCAGGAACGCGCCGAACCCGCCGAAGTAACCGGCGAAGCCGAGGGCCATGCCTGTGAGCAGGCCCATCAACGCCAGGTTCATCCGCTACTCCTTCGCGATCCTGCTCGGTCTTCGGAACGGTCGACACTCACTGCACGCGGGGGCGCTTGCCCGAGGACGACGAGTCGTCCTCGTCCTCCTCGTCGTCGTCGGGGTCGTCGGGCAGGTGGACGTCGTTCACGGCGATATTCACCTCGACCACCTCCAGGCCGGTCATCCGCTCGACCGCCTCGATGATGTCCCGGCGGACCTCGGCGGCCAGCTTGGGGATCACCACGCCGTACTCGACCACCAGCGCGATGTCGATGGCGGCCTGCTTCTCGCCGACCTCCGCCTTGATCCCGCGGCTCACGCCGGACTTCGAACCGGAACCCGGCACCCGGTCCCGCATCGCGCCGAACGTCCGGGAGAACCCGGACCCCAGCGCGTGGATGCCGGCGACCTCCCGGGCGGCCATGCCGGCGATCTTCTCCACCACGCCGACGGCGAGGGAGGTGCTGCCGCGCTCACCGCTCGGGCGGTTCTCCGGCGCGTCCTTCTGCAGGTCCGCAGGGCTGGGGGTGTGGGGCTGCGTCATCTCGGGTCTCCTGACGTTTCGACACCAGCTATACCGCACATCACCTCAACCCTGGCATTTCGCCGCGCGCCGCGCACCGCAGGTACCTACAGATGGGGGCACGGGGAGCCGCGTCGCTCCCCGTGCCCCCGTTCCGGCCGTCCGCTCCGGGTCAGAGCCCGGCCAGGTCCCGGAGCCGGCGCGCCTGCGCCTCGCGCTCGGCGGCGCGCTGCTGGTCGTAGCTGCGGTCGATGGCGCCGCGCAGCAGGGCCTTGGTCTCGATCACGGCGCTGCGCGGGGCGGCCAGCAGGGCGGCGATCAGGTCGGCGGCGGCGGCCTCGAGGTCGCCGAGCGGGACGGCCAGGTTGGCCAGACCGACGGCGACCGCCTCGTCCGCGCTGATCCGGCGGCCGGTGACGCAGATCTCCAACGCGCGGGCGTAGCCGACGAGTTCGGTGAGCGGCTTGGTGCCGGTGAGGTCGGGGACCAAGCCGAGGGAGGTCTCCTTCATGGCGAACTGGACGTCCTCGGCGACCACCCGCAGGTCGCAGGCGAGGGCGAGCTGGAAGCCCGCGCCGATCGCGTGGCCCTGGACGGCGGCGACGGTGACCAGGTCGGTGCGGCGCCACCAGGTGAAGGCCTCCTGGTAGAAGGCGATGGTGGCGTCCAGCTCGGTGTCGGAGGAGGCGGCGAGGCCGAGGAAGGAGGGCTCGCCGGGGATGCCCTCGGGGGTGAACATGGCGCGGTCGAGGCCGGCCGAGAAGGAACTGCCCTCGCCGCGGAGCAGCACGGCCCGGACGTTCCCGGGCAGGGCACGGCCGACGCCCGCGAGGGCGCGCCACATCGCGGGGGTCTGGGCGTTGCGGCGGGCGGGGTCACAGAGGGTGACGGTGGCGAGTTCGCCGTCCAGGTCGAGGCGGACGCCCGCCTTCTCCCACGCGGTGCGGTCGGCGTCGGGGATGTCGGTGCTCATGGCGGTTACCTTCCAGCGGCAGGGCAGGGGCGCCCGCCGACCCCGACGGGCTACTGGAGGGTAACAAAGCGGTCGATCCCCGTACAGGAACGGTCGCGAAGGGCTCGGAAACGGCGGTCGGCGGCTCGGGACGACCCGGCCGCCGATCCGTTGTGGAGCGTCGTGCATGGCGAGCAGCGTGATGGTGAGCCGTGGGCGGCCGGAGCTGCTCGGGTGTCGCCCGCCCGAGGTGATGGGTCGTCAGGAACCGGCAGCGGCAGTGGCCTTGCCCTTGCCGCGGGTGGCGCCGCCACGGCCCCGGAGGTTGACCCCGGACTCGCTGAGCATGCGGTGGACGAAGCCGTAGGACCGGCCCGTCTCCTCCGCGAGGGCGCGGATGCTCGCCCCGGAGTCGTACTTCTTCTTGAGATCGGCCGCGAGCTTCTCACGCGCGGCACCTGTTACCCGGCTGCCCTTTTTCAGAGTCTCGGCCACCCGTGCCTCCTCGTAGAGGTGATCGGTCAGATTCCCATGATCACCCATTGCCCCGTTCCTGGCCACCCATTCGACAAGGTCCGTCACGGGAAAGCGGGGTCGAGCGGTGGTGCGCGCTCCGCACCAGGGCGCTCACGGAGGGTGTGCACGCCCCCGCGCCGTTCGCTCTGCCGAGCGAATCCGCTGATCAGCCCGGACCGTCAGCGGGCAAACCGCGCGCTCCGACACGGAAAACGGCGGCGGTCCTCCCGGTGTTCCCGGACGGGACGGGGGATGAGTTCTCCTCGTACCGGCGACGGACCCCGCGTCTACGCGCGAGGTCCGTGCGGGGCCCGGGGACGGGGCGCCCGGGGCGGGCCGGACCGGGCCCGGTCGGCGGTGCGGGCCGACGGGCGGGTCAGGCCAGCGAGACCAGGTCGTGGTAGGCCGGGCTCCACAGGTCCTCGACGCCGTCCGGCAGCAGGATGATCCGCTCCGGCTGGAGCGCCTCCACCGCGCCCTCGTCGTGGGTGACCAGGACGACCGCGCCGGTGAAGGTGCGCAGCGCGCCGAGGATCTCCTCGCGGCTGGCCGGGTCAAGGTTGTTGGTCGGCTCGTCGAGCAGCAGCACGTTGGCGCTGGAGACCACCAGCGAGGCCAGCGCGAGCCGGGTCTTCTCGCCGCCGGAGAGCACGCCGGCCGGCTTGTCCACGTCGTCGCCGGAGAACAGGAAGGAGCCGAGGATCTTGCGGATCTGCACCAGGTCGGTGTCCGGCGCGGCGGAGCGCATGTTCTCCAGCACGCTGCGCTCGGGGTCGAGCGTCTCGTGCTCCTGCGCGTAGTAGCCGATCTTCAGGCCGTGGCCCGGGATCACCTCGCCGGTGTCCGGCTGCTCCACGCCGGCCAGCATCCGCAGCAGGGTGGTCTTGCCCGCGCCGTTGAGGCCGAGGATGACGACCCGGGAGCCGCGGTCGATCGCCAGGCCCACGTCGGTGAAGATCTCCAGCGAGCCGTAGGACTTCGACAGGCCCTCGGCCGTCAGCGGGGTCTTGCCGCACGGGGCCGGGTCGGGGAAGCGCAGCTTGGCGACCTTGTCGGAGACCCGGACCTGCTCCAGGCCGGAGAGCAGCTTCTCGGCGCGGCGGGCCATGTTCTGCGCGGCGACCGTCTTGGTGGCCTTGGCGCGCATCTTGTCGGCCTGCGAGTTGAGCGTCGCGGCCTTCTTCTCCGCGTTGGCCCGCTCGCGCTTGCGGCGCTTCTCGTCGTCCTCGCGCTGCTGCTGGTACTGCTTCCAGCCCATGTTGTAGATGTCGATCGCGGAGCGGTTGGCGTCCAGGTAGAAGACCTTGTTGACGACCGTCTCGACCAGGTCGACGTCGTGCGAGATGACGATGAAGCCGCCCTTGTAGGTCTTCAGGAAGTCCCGCAGCCAGGCGATGGAGTCCGCGTCGAGGTGGTTGGTGGGCTCGTCGAGCAGCAGGATGTCCGCGTCCGAGAAGAGGATCCGGGCCAGCTCGACCCGGCGGCGCTGGCCGCCGGAGAGGGTGTGCAGCTCCTGGCCCAGGATGCGGTCCGGCAGGCCGAGCGCGGCGGCGATGGTGGCGGCCTCGGCCTCGGCGGCGTAGCCGCCCTTGGTGAGGAACTCGGTCTCCAGCCGGGCGTACTTCTTCATCGCGTTGTCGCGGGTGGCGCCCTTGCCGTTGGCCATCCGCTCCTCGTTCTCGCGCATCTTCTTCAGCACGGTGTCGAGGCCGCGGGCGGACAGGATGCGGTCCCGGGCCAGGACGTCGAGGTCTCCGGTGCGCGGGTCCTGCGGGAGGTAGCCGACCTCGCCGGAGGAGGTGACCGTGCCGCCGGCCGGAAGGCCCTCGCCGGCCAGCACCTTCGTCAGGGTGGTCTTGCCCGCGCCGTTGCGGCCGACCAGGCCGATCCGGTCGCCCGGGGCGATCCGGAAGCTGGCGGACTCGATCAGGATGCGGGCACCCGCACGAAGCTCCAGGGCGTTCGCGGAAATCATGGCTGGGGTCTCTCCTCGACGTGGCTATGGCACTCAGCCATTGGTCCCAAGTCTACGGGAGGGCGGGAAGGCCTTTTCCGGGCCCGGTTCCGCGCCCGGCCGGCGGGCGGTGCCGGCCGGGCCCCCGGGGGGTCACTTCGCGCAGGACGGGCGGGCCGCGGCGAACGGGGCCCCGGCGGTGCCGCAGGCGGCCTCGCGCAGGCCCAGGGCGGTGTCGTAGACCCAGCTGCCGATCACCGGGCCGTCCTCGACCGAGACCCGGTGGCCGTCCAGCCGGCGCAGCACCACGTCGGGGCCGGTGCTGAGGAAGTTGTTGTGGTCGGTGAGCGAGAACACCACGACGCCGCCGGGCTGCTGGCGGGCCGCGGCGGCGGTGGCGGCCGGGCACAGCCGGGGCACGAGCACCGCGTCGTCGGTCTGCGCGGTGCGCACCGGGTCGAAGGTGCAGCCCGCCGGGGGGCGGGAGTTGAAGCGCAGGTCGCCGTCGCGCTCGCGGAAGCCCATCAGCAGGCCGGGGGTGACCACCGTCACGAACGCGTCGTTGACCCTGTCGTCGGACGGGTGCAGGGCGTCGGCGGCGCGCTGGAGCATGAGCTGCGCGCGCTCGTCCTCGGTGCGGGTGTCCGCGCCCGGCTCGCCGTCGGCGCGCAGCCAGTCGGCCAGGCCGGGGAAGCCGCGGTGCCAGCGCACCGAGTGGTCGGTGGTGTCGACCGCGGTGACCATGCCGTCGTCCCAGACCACCACGGCGTCCTGGCCGACCCGGACCAGGTGCAGCGCGGTGGCGCCCTCGCGGCGGTAGGACCACAGCCGCTCGCCGGTGGTCGGCGAGTAGGCCTCCACGCCGGGGCCGACCTGGAGGTCGGCCTGCGCCGCGCCGGTCGACTGCGCGCTCACCGGGCTGGCGTCCGCCGCGCCGGGGACCACCCGGTCGCCGAACGGCTCGGGCCGGTTGGCGTGGGCCGCCGCCCCGGCCGCGAGGACCAGCAGAGCGGCGGCGGCGGGCAGGACCGATCTCGGCGACAGGCTTCGCAGCGGGTTGAAGGACACCCGCGGAGTTTATCCGGCGGGTGCCGACGGGGGCCCGCGGTTTACCGGCCGCCCGCTCGGGCGTGTCACTGGTCCATACCTTTATCCGGGCCCGACACGACCCCGCCCGACCTGCGGGGCAGAGGAAGGGGCGCATGCCTGCGGCCGGTTAGGGTACGCGTGCGGCGGCCCCACGGACTGTTACAGAGGTGAGACGGAATGCAGTTTGACGACGATGCTCAGCTCGACAGCTCACAGGTGCAGGACCGACGCGGCATCCCCGGCGGCGGACTGGCGGTCGGCGGCGGGGTGGTCGGCCTGCTCGGACTCGTCGTGGCGCTGCTGTTCGGGGTGGACCCGGGCATGTTCGGCGGCTCATCCCAGCCGGCCGCGCCGCCGGTCGGCCAGGCCACCAGCTCCGCCCAGCTGGCCTCGGCCTGCAAGACCGGCGCGGACGCCAACAAGCGGCAGGACTGCCGGATCCTGGCCGTGGTCAACAGCGTCCAGACCTACTGGCAGTCCGAGTTCACGGCCGAGGGCCGGGACTACCGCCAGGCGTCCACCGTGCTGTTCACCGAGCGGGTCGACACCGCCTGCGGCGCGGCGACCTCCGCGGTCGGGCCGTTCTACTGCCCCGGCGACGGCAAGGCCTACTTCGACCTGGGCTTCTTCGACGACATGACCCGGCAGCTGGGCGCCCAGGGTGGGCCGTTCGCCGAGGCGTACGTGGTGGCGCACGAGTACGGGCACCACGTGCAGGACCTGCTGGGCACCACGGCCAAGGTCGGCGACGACCGGCAGGGCGCCGACAGCGGCTCGGTCAAGCTGGAGCTCCAGGCCGACTGCTACGCGGGGGTGTGGACGCACCACGCCACCACCACCCCGCAGCCCTCCACCGGGCGGCCGCTGATCACCCAGCTGACCGACCAGGACATCGCGCTGGCCCTGGACGCCGCCGGCTCGGTGGGCGACGACCGGATCCAGCAGCGCTCCACCGGGCGCACCAATCCGGAGACCTGGACGCACGGCTCCTCGGCGCAGCGCCAGCAGTGGTTCACGACCGGCTACCGCAGCGGCGACCCGGCCAGTTGCAACACCTTCGGCTGACCGGCCCCCCGCCTGACCCGTTGGGGTGACATGGGGCATTTATGACGGTCCGTCAGGCTAGGCTCCTGGGGCCGGAACCGACCCTGGACCCACGGAGATCCCATGCGTCTCGGCCGCCTGACCCTGGCCGCCGCCGCGCTGCTGCTGGTGACCACCGCGAGCGTGCCCTCGGGCACGCCGCTGAGCCAGACCGAGCGCCACGCGGCGCTCTCCTCTGACGCCATCCAGCCGCGCGGCGCGGCGCCCCGTCCGGTGGTGCAGCGGGCGGTGCACGAGGTGCCGTTCGGCGCCTTCGTCGGCTCCTGGGACAGCTACATCCCGAACATCGCCCGGATGTCCTCCTGGCTGAACAACGCCAACCTCCAGGTCGGCCACACCTACCTGGCGGGCAACGGCTGGCAGGACATCGAGGGCGAGCCGCCGGTGCTCGGCCTCTGGTCGCAGTGGCGGCAGTCCGACCCGGGGCGGCGGCTGGTGCTCGGCGTGCCGATGCTCGTCCCCAACGAGGGCAACGTGCCGGACGCCGAGGTGTCCCGGCTGCTGGCCCGCGGCAACCAGGGCGAGTTCGACCAGCACTTCCTGCGCCTCGCCCGGAAGCTGGTGGCCTTCGGCGGCGGCGACACCGTCATCACCCTGGGCTGGGAGATGAACGGCGTCACCTACACCTCGCGCTGCAAGCCCGACCCGACGGCCTGGAAGGCGTACTGGCGGCGGATCGTCGGCGTGATGCGCTCGGTGCCCGGCCAGCGCTTCTCCTTCGACTTCACCCCCACCCGCGGGCTGGACGCCATCCCCTGGACGCGCTGCTACCCGGGCGACGACGTGGTCGACATCATCGGCATGGACAGCTACGACCAGCCCGCGGGCGGGACCTTCGACGAGTACGTCTCCGAGCCGTACGGGCTGCAGGACCAGGTGGAGTTCGCCGCCAAGCGCGGCAAGCCGGTGTCCTACCCGGAGTGGGGGCTGTTCCGCAACGGCGACAACCCGGAGTTCGTCCGGCGGATGGTGGAGTGGATGCGCACCCACGACACCGCCTACCAGACCGTCACCGACTACTGCCCGCACGGCTTCTGGCAGTGCAAGGACAACCCGAAGTCGGCGGCGGTGTACCGGCAGCTGATGTCGGGCTCCTCCGGGGCGCTCGGGCCGGTGAAGGACTCACCGCAGGCGCCGCCGCGCTAGCGCCTCCTTCAGCTTCGGCATCCGGGTGCGCAGCAGGTGCACGGCGGCGATCCGGGCCCGGACCCGCAGGGCGCGGGCGGCGGCGGCGGGGGCGAGCCGGCCGGGGCCGAGCACCAGGCGCTGGTTGGACAGCTGGTCCGGGCGCCAGCGCTGCTTGTACGGCTCCTGGCCGCGCAGCAGGCTGAGCTGCGGGATGCCGGCCGCGCGGACCTCGTCCAGGGCGGCGCCGAACAGCAGGCCGGCGATGTCCAGCTTCTCCCGGAGCCCGGGGTGCGCGCCGTACATGTAGAGGCCGCCGAACGGGGCGCCGAGGATCACCAGGTTCACCGCCACCACCTCGCCGTCCAGCTCGAACCGGTGTATCGCGGCCCGGCCGGTCGCCACCAGGCCGGTGGTCGACTCGGTCAGGTGCTCGGCGAAGCGGGCGGTGCGGTGCTCCGGGGTGACCCCGCGGTCCTGCCACTGGAGCATGTGCAGGCGCAGCAACTCGCCTACCGTGTACGGGACTTCCTCGGCGGTCGCGGAGTGCACCCGCACCCCCGAGTTGGCGATCTTGCGGAGCTTGACCCGGCTGCGCTGGGCGGTCTTGCCGGGCAGCCGCTTGAGCAGCTCGTCCATCGGCACGGCCGGCAGGTACTGGCAGAGCGAGTCGGCGAACCGGTGCCGGCGGCCCCGCCAGTGCGCGTACACCCGCTGCACGGCCGCCGACGGGTGCACCTCGCGCAGTTCCAGGCTGTGCCAGGGGCGGCGCAGCGGCAGGGCGGCGGCCAGTTCGGCGGCGGCCCGGTCGGCGCAGTCGTCGTCGAGCAGGACGTCGGTGAAGTCGACCAGGCCCGCGCCCAGGTTGGTCAGCCCGCCGAACGGGCCGCGGCGGCGCAGCGCGGCGGCCCCGACCAGCCGGCCGTCGCGGCGGACCAGCACCAGCACCAGCGCGCCGGGGCGGCCGTACCGGCGCCACCAGGAGCGCAGCCAGGGCGCGGCCTGGAAGGAGGTGGCGGTGGCGCAGCGGCGGTGCAGGTCGTCCCAGTCGTCGGCGAGCCGGTCCAGGGCGTCGTCGGCGCGCAGCACCTCGGCCGTCCAGCGCTCCCGGTCGGCGGCGTCGCGGGCCGGCTGGGCGGGCACCCGGAGGCCGCGCCGCTGGTGGAGCTTCACCGGACGGCCGCCGGTGCGCGGGTCTGCGCGGCCGGCCCGGCCTCGGCCTGGGCGGGCAGCGCGCCCGCGTCGGCCCCGGCGGTCGCGTCGGCCCCGGCGGTCGCTGCGGCGGGGCCCGGCTTGCGGCGGGCGAGCATCACCAGGGTGCCGACCAGCACGCCGGCGGCGGCGCCGACCGCGGTGTCCAGGCTCGCGGACGGGGAGGCCGGGACGTCGGGCTCGGCGGCGGGGGCCAGCGGGACCAGCCGGACGCCGGTCTCCTTGCTGCTGGTGTTGCCGAACGCGATGAGCGACCTGGCGACCGCGTCGGCGTTCTTCACCGCCTCCTCGCCGCGGGCGCCGGTCCCGGTGATCTCGATCATCGGGGCGTCCGGGGAGGTGGTGCCGCGGACCAGCCCGGCCAGCGTGGTCACCGTGCGGCCGGTCTCGGCGGCGGCCCCGATCAGCACCTGCGGCTGGCCGGTCAGCCGGCCGTACGCCTGGGCGAAGTTGACGGCGGTGGCGTTCTCGCCGGGGTTGTTCGGCACGACCACCACGTAGGAGCTGGCCGAGTAGCTGGGGTGCGAGACGACGGCGTAGCCGGCCCCGGCCGCCGCACCGAGCGGGACGGCGAGGGCCAGCGGCCACCATCGGCGGGCCAGCGCACGGGCGCCGCGGCGTGGTTCGGGCATCGGTGACTCCAGGAGGGTCGAAGGGGTGAACGGTTCAGTGCGCGGCCGGACGGCGCCCCGCGGAGCGGGCGTGGGTGCGGGCGCGGGCGCCGGGGTCAGCCACCGGGCCGCCGCCGGCCGGAGGGGGCCGCGGCCGTCCGCCGGGAGCGGCCGCGGGGCAGGGGGGCGGCGGGCTCCCGCCCGGTGCGGGGGGCGGCCGGGGCGGGCACCGCGGGGGCGGCGGCCGGCGGGGCGCCGACCGACTCGCGGTAGAGGGCGGCCAGGTCGGTCGCGATCCGGGCGATGTCGTAGTGCGCGACGGCGGGCGGGACCGGGAACGGGCCCGGCCGGGTGGTCGCCAGCAGGGCCAGCTCCCGGGCGTACGGCTCGGGTTCGGAGGGCAGCAGGCGGGCGTGCGGGGCCGCGGCGGCGGGCAGTTCGGCCAGCGCCGGACAGGCCGAGTGCAGCAGCGGGAGCCCGGCGGCCAGCCCTTCCAGGGCGGCCAGCCCGAAGGTCTCCTCGCGGGACGGGGAGACCAGGACGTCGACGGCGGTGAGCAGTTCGGGCACGTCGTCGCGCTCGCCGGTGAGCACCAGGCGGTCGCGGACGCCGAGCCGGGCCGCGCGGTCGAGCAGCGCGGCGCGCTCGGGGCCCTCGCCGATCAGCAGCAGCCGGGCGTCGGGCAGCCGGACCAGCGCCTCCAGCGGGACGTGGAAGCGCTTGCCGGGCACCAGCCGGCCCACCGCGCCGATCACGAACGCGCCGATCGGCAGGCCGAGTTGGGCCCGCAGTCGGCCGCGGTGGGCGGCCCGGGCGGTGGGGGTGAAGCGGTACCGGGCGGCGTCCACCCCGTTGGGCAGCAGCCGGACCCGCCCGGCCGGCACGCCCCACTCGCCGAGCACCCCGGCGACCTGGCCGGAGACCGCCAGGGTGGTGCTGCCGAGCCGTTCGGCGCCCAGGTAGAGCGCCTTGACGCCGCGCGAGGTGGGCCGGCCCTCGATCACGCCGGACTGCAGCGAGTGCTCGGTGGCGATCACCGCGCGGACGCCGGCCAGCCGGGCGGCGAGACGGCCGTACAGCATGGCCCGGTACAGGTGGGTGTGCACCAGGTCGTAGCGGCCGGAGCGGATCAGCCGGGTGAGCCGGGGCAGCACCGCGAGGTCCCGGTTGCCGCGCATGTCGAGGTGGTGGACGGTGAAGCCGTCGGCGCGCAGCTCCCGGGCGACCGCGCCGGGGCCGGTCAGCGCGGCCACCTCGTGCTCCTGGTCGGCCGGCAGGTGCCGCAGCAGCAGGGCGAGCTGGCGTTCGGCGCCGCCCGCGTGCAGGCCGGTGACCACGTGCAGGACTCTCATCGGGGCTCCCCCGCGACGGCCTTCGGCGCGGACTTCGGCGGGGCCCAGCGCAGCCCGGTGACGGCGTCCCGCCAGCGGTGCCGGCTGTGCTTGGCGCGCAGCCGCCAGGCCCCGTCCCGGTCGCCGACGTAGCAGCGCGGCAGGGCGTGCCGGCCGGTCAGCCAGGAGTGGTCGATGGCGCAGGCGTAGTCGTACCCGGCGTCCCGGACCGCCCGGGTGGCGGGCAGGTCGACCGCGCCGTACGGGTAGCAGAAGCCGGTGACCGGGCCGCCGACCAGGTCCTCCAGGGAGCGCCGGCTGTCCGCGGTCTGCCGCTCCAGGGCGGCCGGGGACAGGCCGGGCAGCGCCTGGTGGCCGAGCCCGTGCGAGCCGATCTCCCAGCCGGCCCGGGCCAGTTCGGCGACCTGCTCGACCGTCAGCAGCTTCTTGCGCGGCCCCTCGGCGTCCCAGCCGTTCTCGCTGCCGAGCAGGTCGGGGACGACGTACGCGGTGGCGGTGAAGCCGTACTCGCGCAGCACCGGGACGGCGTGCCGGGCGAAGTCGGCGTAGCCGTCGTCGAAGGTCAGGCCGACCAGCCGGGCCTCCCGGCCGCGGGCCTGCGCGGCCAGCAGTTCGCGGACGCTGACGCCGCGCCGGCCGGTGCGGTGCAGCCAGTCCATCTGTTCGGCGAACCGCTCGGGGGAGACGGTGAGCAGGTACGGGTCCTCGTCCTCCTCTGCCACCGAGTGGTACATCAGGATCCAGGGCGCGAGCCCGGGCGCGAGTGCCTGGGCCGGCAGGCGGGGATCAGCGGCCATGCGGCTTCCCTTCGTCAGCGGTGGACGGGGTGGGCTGCGGCCGGCGGGCCCGGGCCAGCAGTCCGAGCACCGGGCCGCGCACCTCGGCGGCGCCGAACAGCGCTCCGAGGGCGGCGAAGGACAGCAGGACGGTGGTGCCGCCGAGCAGCGCGGCGGGCAGCGGTCCGGCGGCGGTGCGGGCGGCCAGCGCGCCGAGCCCGGCGGCGGCGACGGCGGCGGCCAGCAGCCGGGCCTGGCCGCCGAGCACCAGGGGCAGCCGGAGCGCGACGCCGCGCAGCATCAGGCCGCGCATCAGCAGCGCCGCGGTGGTGGTGATGCCCGCGGCGTTGCCCGCGGCCAGGCCGAGCGCCCCGAAGTGCGGGGTGGCGCCGACGCCGACCGCGACGGTGACGGCCAGGCCGAGCAGCATCGCGCCGACCGGGTACCAGTCCAGCCAGGTGATCCGGTCGCCCTCGGCGCGCGGGACGTCGGCGCGGCGCACCACCGGGCGGACGCAGAAGTACGGCCGGACCATCACGCCGATCATCGCCTGCGCGGGCAGCCCGAAGGAGTAGACCCGGATCACGGCGGCGGTGGCGGAGGTGTCGGCCGGGCCGAACGCGCCGCGCTCGAACAGCAGGGCGACCAGCGCGGGGGCGCAGGCCATCAGGAAGGCGGTGCCCAGCAGGACCAGCGCGGCGGCCTGCCCGAGGTCCTTCTCGACCCGGTCGCGGGCCGCCGTGAAGTCCCCGGCGGCCATCGCCCGGGCCACCACCGGGAAGGTCACGGTGACGATCAGGATCGCCGAGGTCATCGCCAACTGGCTGACCTTCGCCGCGTAGTTGAGGTGCGAGATGGTGCCGGGCGGCAGGGCGGAGCCGAGGTAGCGCTCGATGAAGACCTGGGCCTGCCGGGTCAGCGTGAACGCGGCCACCGGCAGCAGCGCCAGCGGGATCAGCACCAGCCGGCGGGCCGAGCCCCGGCGCAGCCCGCGCCGCCGTCCGCCGGAGCGCAGCCGGCGGGCGAACGGCAGCAGCAGCACGCCGGCCATCAGCGCGCTGCCGACCGCGACGCCGATCGCCGCGGAGCGCACCCCGAGCAGCCGGTGGCCGCTGAGCAGCAGCGCCAGGATGCCCAGGTTGTACATCACGTAGATGACGGCGGGCGCGGTGAAGGAGTGCAGGGCGCGCAGCGCGGAGGCCAGGTACCCGGCGACGCCGAACGGCAGGATGGTGAGCGCGGTGATCCGGGTGCAGGTGACGGCGAGCCGCGGGTCGGCCAGGCCGGGGGCGAGCAGGTCGACCAGCTGCGGCGCGCCGAGCGCGACCCCGCCGGAGAGGGTGCAGAGCGCGAGCAGCAGCCAGGGCAGCGTGGAGCGGGTCAACTGCCGTACCGGGTCCGGTCCGTGGGGGCGCTCCTCGCGCAGCACCAGGGCCAGGCTGAAGGCCGGCACCATCAGGAACGCCATCGCGTCCTCGATCAGCAGCGGCGCGGCGGTCTCCGGCACCGTCCAGGCGACCAGGAAGGCGTCGGTGCCCTGGTTGGCGCCGAAGTAGCGGGCCAGCAGCAGGTCGCGGAGCAGGCCGAGGCCGGAGCCGGCCGCGCTGAGCAGCGCGGTGACGCCGAACGCCTTGGCCAGGAAGCCGCGCCGGGCGGGCTCGGCGGCCGGGCCGGGGCGCGGGGCGGGGACGGCGGTGGGGGCGGGTGCGGGGGCCGCGGCCACCGGCTGCTCGGTCGTCATGCGCCGGCCGCCTCACGGGAGTCGGGTCCGGGGAAGGCGGTGCGGGCGGCCAGGCCGAGGACCACGGAGGTCAGCACCGTGGTGGTGCCGCCGATGTCGGCGTAGAGGAAGTCCCAGAGCACCCAGCAGAGCAGGGCGAGGGCGGCCAGGCCGGGGCCGGTGGCGCGGCGCAGGCAGCCGAGCAGCAGGGCGAGGAAGAGCGCCAGGTAGGCGACCGCGCCGAGCAGGCCCTGCTCGCTGAGCACCAGGAAGTACATGTTGTGCGGGGAGAGCAGCGGTTCGCGCCGGAAGCCGATGGTGGAGTCGGCGGCGTCGCTGCCGGAGGAGAGCCGCAGCGGGGCGTGGCTGTCGCGCAGCTGCTGGAACGCCTTGGGGCCGGCGCCGGTCAGCGGGTGGTCCTGCCAGATCCGGCCGGCGGTGGCCCACAGGTCGTAGCGGTCGGAGACCGACTGGTCGGGGGCGGCGGAGACCGAGCCGATCGAGCTGAGCCGCTCGGTGACGCCGGAGGCGCCGAGGCCGAGCCCGCCGACCAGCACCACCGCGGCGGCGGCGCCGACCAGCACGCCCCGGACGGCGAGCCGGGCGTCGGCGCGCAGCAGCAGCACGCTCGCGGCGACGGCGGTGGCGATCCAGCTGCCCCGGCTGAACGAGACCGCCAGCGGGAAGGCCAGGAACGCGGCGCTGCCCCACATCGCGCGGCGCAGCCAGCGATTGCCGCCGGGGCGGCGCTCGGCGAGGGCCAGGCCAAGGGCGGCCAGCAGCCCGTACGAGACGACGGTGGACATCGCCATGACGTCCAGCGCGCCGAAGGTGCCGACGGCCCGGATCGGCTCGCCGGTGTAGGAGGCGCCGGTGCGGGTCAGGTACTGGTCGGCGCCGACCGCGCCCTCGATCAGGGCGGCCAGCACGAAGGAGCCGAGCACCAGGCGCCGGTCCCGGGTGTCGCGGACGGCGAGCAGCACCGCGGCGGGGACCAGCACGAAGATCTGCACCAGCCGGACGAAGCCGGTGAGGCTGGCGGCCGGGTCGATGGAGTGCGCGGTGGCGACGGCGGCGGCCAGCACCACGGCGCCCAGCAGCGCGCAGACGGCCGGGTCGAGGCGGGGCAGCCGGCCGCGCAGCAGGTCGAGGGCGATCAGCCCGACCAGGGCCAGCGAGGCGAGGTCGGCGGGGGTGACGTGGACGGCCGCGGCGACGTCCTTCTCCCCGGTCGGCACGCACACCAGCAGCACGGTGGCCGCCGCGAGCCAGCTCGGCCGGGCCGGGACTATCCGGGCCGGCCACGCTGCCGGGCGGGGCGGTCGGAGGGCGATGGCCATGGGTTCAGCTCCCGTCCGGGCGGACTGCCAGGGCGGCGGTGCGGAGCAGGATCTTGGCGTCCCCCCACAGGCTCCAGCCCTCGATGTAGCGGTTGTCGAAGCGCGCCCGGTCCTCGATCGAGGTGTCCCCGCGCAGCCCGTTGACCTGGGCCAGGCCGGTCAGCCCGACCGGGACCCGGTGCCGGTCGGCGTACTCGGGGTACGCCTGGCCGAACCGCATGACGAAGTAGGGGCGTTCGGGGCGCGGGCCGACCAGGCTCATGTCGCCGCGCAGCACGTTCCACAGCTGGGGCAGCTCGTCCAGCGAGGTCCTGCGCAGGAACTTGCCGATGGCGCCCATCCGGTGGTCCTGGGCGATGTTCCAGCGGGTGGCCGACTCGTGCTCGTCGGAGGGGCGCAGGGTGCGGAACTTGAGGACGGTGAAGACCCGGCCGTCCAGGCCGGTGCGCTGCTGGCGGAACAGCACGCCCGGGCCGGTGTCCCAGCGCACCGCGAGGGCGCAGGCGGCCAGCAGCGGGGAGATCAGCAGCAGGCCGAGGCCGGCCGAGGCGATGTCGAAGCCGCGCTTGACGGCCCAGCCGCCGCGCCGCATCGCGGGGGCCTCCAGGCGCAGGCAGGGGAAGCCCCAGAGGTGGTCGCCCGCGCCGCGGACCGCGTCGAACTCGCGCAGGCCGGGCACCAGCCAGACCTGGCAGCCGAGCCGGGCGGCGTGCCGCAGCGCGGCCAGCGTCTCGGCCTCGTCGGCGGCGCCGGCGGTGGCCAGCACGTGGTGGATGCGGTAGCGGCGCAGCACCCGGCCGAGCACCTCGCGCCCGCCGAGCACCGGCAGCGGGGCGCCGGGCGGCAGCAGCACCGGGTCGGGGTCGAGGTAGCCGACCGGGCGCAGGCCGTACTCGGGGCGGTCGGTGAGCACCGCGGCGATCCGCTGGCCGAGTTCGCCCGCGCCGAGGATCAGCACCGGGCTGGGGCGGCGGCGGCGGGCCCGGCGGGTGAGGTGGTGGACGAAGGCCCGGCCGAGGGCGGCGAGCGGGAGCAGCAGGAGCAGCAGGGCGAGCAGCCGCAGCGGACTGACCGGCCCGAGGTCGGCCCAGCGGCCGGCCAGGCAGGTGTCGGCGGTGATCGCGAAGGCGGTGGCGACGGCGGCGCGGGCGGCCAGGCCCGGGAGTTCGTCGAGGGCGGAGAGGCTGAGCCGGGTGCGGTAGAGGCCGCCGGCCAGGTTGAGCGGGAGCAGCGCGGGCAGCAGCAGGGCGGCGGTGGCGACCGGGCGGGTGCCGGCGGGGGTGGTCGCGGCCGCGGCCAGGCCGACCGCCAGGGCGTCGGCGGCGGCCAGGGCCAGCGGGAGGGCGACCCGGGAGTGCAGCCGGCCGCGGTGCCGGCCGACCCCGGCCGAGGTCCGGGGCGTGGCGGCCCGGGACTTGGGCCGGCCCTTCGTCCGGAGGCGCGGCCGGTCGAGCACGCCGGTGCCGGGCGCGGTGCCGGGCCCGGCACCGGGTGCGGTGCCCGCCCGACCGCCGGGGCGGCCGGGACCCGTCAGCGTTCTGCCCGGTCGCGGCACGCTCTCGTGGTCAATGGTCATCAGCGCACGAACTCCCCTGCTGTGTACCCGCCGCGGCCGGGCAGTCGGACCGGACGCGCGCCGGCTCGGCGCCTCGACCCGGTGGACGCGGTCCAGGTAGGCACCTGCTGCCGTGAGAGGCGGTCGGCCATTCCCCTACCGAAAATGGAGACGAAGCAGGCAAAATCAGACATTACCGAACGCCGGTCGGCGCGCAGGAAGCTGACATGCCAGTTCATTCCACCCGCCCAATAATCAGACTTTCAGGAAAGAAGGCCGCACCTGCGCGGGCGGGCTTTCACGGCCTGACAAACGATCAGAACCGCTGCGGGACACGGGCGGTGCGGCCCGCCGGGACCACCCCGGTCCGAACGATCGTCCGGTACACCGCCGCCACCTGCTGAACCACTCCCCGGATATCGTGATGATCTGCCACGTATGACCGGGCCAGCAGCCCGCGCCGTTCGCACTCGATCCGATCGCCCAGGAATTCGACCAGCCGTTCGGCCATCGCACCGGGATTCTCCGGCGGCACCACCGCCCGCTCCCGCTCCCCCGGCGGCAGGCACTCCCGGGCCCCCGGCACGTCGGTCAGCAGCACCGGCCGCCCGCAGGCCATCGCCTCCAGCGGCGCCAGCGCCATCCCCTCCCAGCGCGAGGGCAGCACCACCAGGTCGGCCGCCGCCAGCCACAGCCGCGGGTCGGCCACGTCGCCCACCATCCGCACCCGGGACGGGTCCGGCAGCCCGCGCACCCGCTCGGCCAGCGCCTCGGCGTCCGGGCCGCCGCCGACCAGCACCAGCCGGGCCGCCGGGCGGGCCAACTGCACCCCGGTCCAGGCGTCCAGCAGCACGTCCTGCCCCTTCTGCCGGCACAGCCGCCCCACGCACACCGCCAGCGGGTCGTCCCGGTCCAGGCCCAGGGTCATCCGGGCGGCCCGCCGGGACGCCGGGTCGGCGGGCGCGAAGTGCTCCAGGTCGACGCCGTTGGGCACCACCCGCCAGTCGGCGACCAGCCCGGCCGCCTCGCCGTCCGCCCGCTCCCGCTCGCTGACGCACAGCACGGTGCGGGCCCAGCGGGTGGCGTGCCGCTCCCAGCGCAGGCTGGCCCCGGCCATCGCCCCCTCCACCGCCGCGAACGACCAGGCGTGCGGCTGGAACACGGTGGCCGGGGTGCCGCGGGCCGCCAGCCGCCCGGCCAGCCCGGCCTTCGCGCTGTGCAGGTGCAGCACGTCCGGCCCGACCCGGCGGACCAGCCGGCGCAGCCGCCACACCTCCCCGGCGGTGGACGGGCCGGGCGAGCGTTCGGCGGGCCAGTCCAGCACCCGGGCGCCGGCCGCGGCGGCCTCGCGGGTGAGCCGGCCGCCGGGCGGGCAGGCCACCAGCACCCGGCACCCGGCCGCGCGCTGCCCGCGCACCAGGTCCACCACCACCCGGGCCACCCCGCCGTCGACCGGCTGGGACACATGAAGGATCGTCATCTGCACGGCCTGGAGCCTAAGTTGACGGCGACCGCCGACCGGGCCCGCTTCACCCGTCCCGGGGAAGCGGAACACCCGTACGGCTGACGCGCCGTACGGGTGTCCGAATTGCGGGTGTCCGAATTCCGGGAGGAATCAGCCGAGTTCGGCCGCCAGGTTGGCGAGCACCTGGTCGTGGATCCGGTTCAGGCCCTTCGGCGCGAAGGTGCGCTCGAAGAAACCGCCGATCCCGGTGGCGCCGGTCCAGCTCGCCTCCACGGTGACCCGGCTGCCGCTCCCGCCGTCCGGCGACACCGTCCAGGTGATCACCATCGAGGAGTTGGCGTCGGTCTCCACCAGCGTCTCCGGGCCGGGCGCCGAGACCGTGAACAGGCAGTCCCGGACCCGCTTCTCCGTCGCCTGGAGCTTCCAGTGCACCTGCGTCCCGGCGCCCCGGCCGCCGGAGCGCACCTCGTACTCGCTGTACTGCGCGGGCAGCAGCTTCGGCCGGGTCACCGCGTAGTCGGCCAGCGCCTCGTACACCCGCGCCGGGTCGGCCCCGTACGTCCGCTCGGTGGTGGCGTGCACCTTGCCCATCGCTTCACATCTCCTCGGTCGGCTGCTCGACGGTCGCGCCCAGCCAACCACCGCCGCGACCGGCCGCCAAACCCGGGGCCGCCCCCGGGGGGCGGAACTGCCCCCCGGGACGGGTCTGCGAGGATCGGCCGCATGCTGCAGGTATGCCTGAACGGTGCCAGGACCCGCGCCGAGTGCGCGCACCTCCCCACGAGCGCCGAGGAGTTGGCGGCGGCGGCCCGCGCGGCGGTGCGCGCCGGGGCCGCGGACATCCACCTCCACCCCAAGGACGCGGACGGCCGGGACACGCTGGAGCCGGAGCACGTCGCCGCCGCCGTGACGGCGGTGCGCGCGGCCGTCCCCGGCGTCCCGGTCGGCGTGACCACCGGCGCCTGGACCGCGCCGGACCCCGGCCGACGGGCCGCGCTGGTCCGCGCCTGGACCGTCCTGCCCGACCACGCCTCCGTGAACTGGCACGAGGACGGCGCGGACGAGGTCTCCGACGCGCTGCTGGCCCGGGGCGTCGGCATCGAGGCCGGGATCTTCTCCGGCACCGACGCCGTCCACCGCTTCCTCGGCTGGCCGCGGGCCCACCGGGTGCTGCGCGTGCTGGCCGAGATCACCGAGACCGACCCGGCGGCGGCCGTGGAGAGCGCCGCCGCGCTGCCCGCGACCCTGCGGGCCGGGACGGGGCTGCGGGCCGGGACGGGGCTGCCGGTCCTGCTGCACGGGGAGGACGCCGGCGCCTGGCCGGTGCTGGCGGTGGCCGCCGCGCTGGGCCTGGACACCCGGATCGGCCTGGAGGACGTGCTCCACCTGCCGGACGGGTCGCCCGCGGGCGGCAACGCCGAACTGGTCCGGGCCGCCCGGGAACTGATCGAGGAGGCGCGGCGGGGGCGGGAGTGAGGGACGGGGGGCGGGGGACGGGCCGGGGCGCGCGGTCTCCTACCCGGAGGGCAGGGCGGCGGCGGACTACCGCGGTGGTTGCAGCGGAAGATCAACCCGGGAGGGGACGGCGGCCCGGCCCGGCCGCACTAGCGTGAAGGGCGGGCCGGTCGGCGTTCCGGCCGTGGCGCGGCTCCGCCGGGTCGGCCGCGGCCGGCGCGAGGCCGCGGGCGTCCGCCGAGTGGCGGCGGACGCCGCCCGTGCAGGTGCCGTTCGAGGGGGAGGGCACCCGCGCGCCGCCGACCGGCCCGGCCGCCCGCCCCTCCGTCCGTACCGATCCGCAGGGGGAGAACGTGGCCGACGAGCCGACGAGCTACGGTCTGGCGGCGCCCGCGCCGGTGCCCGCGCCGGTGCCGGAGCCGGGAACGGTGGTCGCCGTGGCCGGGTCGGGGGCCGGGCGGCTGGTCGGCGGCCGGTACCGGCTGCTGGAGCGGCTGGGCGCAGGCGGCATGGGCACGGTGTGGCGGGCCCATGACGAGGTGGTGGACCGGGACGTCGCGCTCAAGGAGCCGCGCGTCCCGGACCACTTCACCTCGGCCGAGCGCCGCACCGCCCACCTGCGGATGGAGCGCGAGGCGCGGGCCGCCGCCCGGATCGACCACCCGTCCGTGGTGACGATCTTCGACGTGGCCACCGAGGACGGCCGTCCGTGGATCGTGATGGAGCTGCTGCGCGGCCACTCGCTCGCCGAGACGCTGGAGGAGGGCACGCTCGCGCCGTCGGAGGCGGCCCGGATCGGGCTGGCCGTGCTCGGCGCGCTCGCCGCCGCCCACGAGGCCGGGGTGCTGCACCGCGACGTCAAACCCGGCAACGTGATGCTCGGCCGCCACGGCCGGGTGGTGCTCACCGACTTCGGCATCGCCCAGGTGGAGGGCGAGCAGAAGCTCACCGAGACCGGCGCGTTCATCGGCTCGCCCGAATACCTCGCCCCCGAACGCGTGCTGGGGCGGCGCCCCGGCCCGGCGTCCGACCTGTGGTCGCTGGGCGTCCTGCTCTACCAGGCCGTCGAGGGCGTCTCGCCGTTCCGCCGCCAGACCGTCCCGTCCACGCTGCAGGCGGTCCTGCTCGCCGAACTGCCCCCGCCGCAGCAGTCCGGGGAGCTGACCGGCCTGCTGGCCGGGCTGCTGCGCAAGGAGCCGGAGGCGCGGCTGACCGGGCCGGACGCCGAGCCGCTGCTGCACGCCGCGGCCGCCCCGCCGCCCCGGACCCTCGCGCTGCCCGTCCCCACCGTGACCGACTCCGGGCTCCCGGCCGCCGGGCCGGCCCCGGCCCCGCCGCCACGGCTGGACCGGTTGCGACGCGGGCTGCGCACCCGGACCGGCCTGGCCGCCACCGGGGCCGGGGTCCTCGCGCTCGCCGTGCTCGGCGCCCTGGTGGTGCGGCTGGCCGGGGACGGCCTGCCCGACGGCTGGAAGCGGTACGACGAGTACCGGATGCGGCTGAGCGTCGCGGCCCCCGCCGACTGGCGGATCGAGACCCGGGACGACCTCGGCAACAGCACCGGCCCCTACCGCGCCACCCAGTACACCTCGCCCGCGGGCGACAGCTGGATCGGCGCGGACCGCAAGGAGAGGACCACCGAGACGGCGCGGGCGATCGCCGAGCGGTGGAAGCGCGAGCACGAGTCCGCCACCCCGCCGAGCGGCGGCAGCGCCAGCGTCGCGACGGTGGAGTCCACCACCGAGGAGGGCCGGGACGCGGCGGTGATCACCGAGTCCTACAGCCAGGACCGGAAGGGCGCGCCGCGCCGGCTGTCCAAGTGCCTGATCCTGGTGGGCTCCCGTCAGGAGCGGCTCACCCTCTGGGTGGACGTGCCGGACGGCAAGAACGCCGCGAAGACCGCCGACGACCTGCTGCGCAAGGCCCGGTCGGGCTACCAGGTGCGCGACCTGTGAGGCGGGGCGGGGCTCGGACGGGCGGCGGGGCGCTCCAGGCGGGCGCGCGGACCGCGCGGCGCGGCGGGCCGGTTCAGGCGGGCTCCGGGGACGGGCCGTCGCCCGGGGTGACCAGCCCGCTCTCGTAGGCCAGGACGACGGCCTGGGCCCGGCTGGTCAGGCCCAGCTTCGCCATCACCCGGTTCAGGTGGGTCTTGACCGTCGCCACGCTCACCATCAGCCGGGCCGCGATCTCCGTGTTGGTCAGTCCGCGCCCCACCAGGTGCAGCACGTCGGTCTCCCGGCCGGTCAGGGACGCCAGCCGCACCGGCGTCGCCCGCACGACGGGGTCGGGCCGGTGCGCGTACGCCTCCACCAGCCGCCTGGTCACGCTCGGGGCGAACAGCATCTCGCCGTCGGCGATCGACTCGACGGCGGCCAGCAGCCGTTCGGGCGGGGTGTCCTTGAGCAGGAAGCCGCTGGCACCGGACCGCAGCGCCGCGTACACGTACTGGTCCAGGTCGAAGACGGTCAGCATGACGACCTTGGGCTTCGGCTCGCGGGCCTCGGCGAGGATCCGCTCCAGCGCGGCGATGCCGCTCATGCCGGGCAGCCGGATGTCCATCAGCACCACGTCCGGGCGACGGTGCGCGGCCAGTTCGACCGCCTCCTCGCCGGTGGCGGCCTCGCCGGCCACCTCCAGCCCCGGGGCGGCCCGGACCAGCGCCGCCAGCCCGGCCCGGATCAGCACCTGGTCGTCCACGATCAGCACGCTCGTCATCCGCGCCGTCCCACCCGCCCCCGCCGCAGGTCCACCGGCCCGCCGGCCCGCCCTAGCGGGTCCGCGACGCGGGCACCGGTATCGAGAAGACCACCTCGAAACCCCCCTGCGGCCGGGGGCCGGTGTGCACCGACCCGCCGTAGAGTCTGACGCGCTCGCCCACGCCGATCAAACCGAGCCCGCTGCCGGGCACCGCGCTCCCGGCCGGGGCCCCCGCCCCGCGGCCGTCGTCCACCACCCGGCCCGTCAGCCGGTCGGCGCCGTACTCCAGCACGACGCGCGCGGCGGCCGACCGTCCGGCGTGCTTGATCACGTTGGTGAGCGCCTCCTGGACGACCCGGAAGGCGCACAGGTCGGCCCCCGGCGGCAGCGGGCGCACCTCGCCCGTCACGGCGACCTCGACCGCCACCCCCGCGCTCCTGGTCCGCGCCACCAGGTCGTCGAGCCGGTCCAGGCCGGGCGCCGAGTGGTAGAGGCCCTCCTCCTCGGCCTCACCGTCCGGGGCGACCCGCAGGACCCGCAGCAGCCCGCGCATCTCCTCCAGCGCCTCGCGGCTGGTCGTCCCGATCGAGGCGAGCGCCTCGCGCGCCGCCGCCGGGTCGGAGGCGAAGACGTACTGCGCCAGCCCCGCCTGCACCGACAGCGCCGACAGGTGGTGGGCGACCACGTCGTGCAACTCCCGGGCGATCCGCACCCGTTCCTCGACCACGGCGTGCCGGGCCCGCAACTCCTGCTCCCGGCGCAGCCGTTCGGTCAGCTCCGCCAGCCGTGCGTTGTGCTCGCCCAGGCGGCGGAAGGCGGCCCCGAAGATCCACACCGCCCCGATGCCGAGCACCGACTGCGCCACCGCCAGCACCGGCGACAGCTCGGCCGCCAGTCCGCTGACCACCCACGCGCCACCGGTCAGGACACTGGCCGCGGCGGCCTCCCCCGCCGGGCGGCGGGCCACCACCGTGTAGCAGGCCAGCAGCGGCGCCCACAGGTTCACCGACGGCTGGTACCCGGCCAGGGTGTACGTCAGCAGGGCGCCGCAGGAGAGGGCGAGCACCGCCCGGGGCAGGCGGCGGCGCAGCGCCAGCGGCAGGTTGGCGGCGAGGCTCAGCCCGATCGCCCACCCGTCGAAGGCGGGTCGGCCGTCCGCCCGGTACCGGGCCTCGTACGCCTGGAGGGAGTAGGCGACCGCGACGGCGGCCAGCACGACGGCGAGCAGCCCGTCCACCACCGCGGGGTCCGCCCGGAGTTGCCGCGCCCGCGCACCGATCCGCATTCCGGCAGCGTAGGGGCGCGGCCCCGCGCGGGCGTCAGTCCCAGGGTTGACCCTCGGGCCCGGGCCGGCCGGTGCGGCGGGAGGGCGTGCCGGGCGGCGCGACGGGGCGGAGGCCGCCTGCCGCGGTACTAGGCTGGGCGGATGCTCGATGAGGTGAAGGCGCTGCGCTACGTCGACCCGCTGCGGGCGGGCGGGTCGGTGCCCGGGGTGGTGGAGGCCGACGACCTGGGGACGTACGTGGTGAAGTTCACCGGGGCGGCGCAGGGCGTGAAGGCCCTGGTGGCCGAGGTGATCGTGGGCGAGCTGGCCCGGCGGCTGGGGCTGCGGGTGCCGCCGCTGGTGCTGGTGGACTTCGACCCGGCGGTCGCCGCCGACGAGCCGGACCAGGAGATCCAGGACCTGCTGCGGGCCAGCGCCGGACGGAACCTGGGCATGGACCTGCTGCCGGGCGCGCGGGACTTCCGGCCGGGGATGGTCGAGGTGTCCCCCGCCGAGGCGGGCCGGGTGGTCTGGCTGGACGCGCTGACCGGGAACGTCGACCGCAGCGTGCACAACCCCAACCTGATGGTGTGGCACGGGCGGCTGTGGCTGATCGACAACGGCGCGGGCCTGGTCTTCCACCACCGCTGGGCGTCCGCGCCCGCCGCGGTGCACCGGCGCTACGACCTGAGCGGCCACGCGCTGGGCGGCTACGGCCCGGACCTGGCCGCCGCCGACGCCGCGCTCGCCCCGCTGGTGACGCCGGGACTGCTGCGCGAGGTCGCCGCGCTGGTGCCGGACGCCTGGCTGGCCGACGAGCCGGGCTTCGACTCGCCGGCCGCGGTGCGGGAGGCGTACGTGGCGCACCTGGCCGCCCGGGTGGCGCACTCGGCGGCCTGGCTGCCGGAGGGCTTCGCGACGCCCGAGCAGATCCGGGCCGCCGAGGAGCGGGCCGCCGCCGCGCGGCTGGCGGCCCGTCCGGCCTGGCTCAAGCAGGTGCCGAACCGGGCCGGTCTGGCCCCGGTGGAGCCGGACTGGTCCCGGCACGTCGGCGACGGCGGGTGACCCGCCGCCGGGCGGCCGGTGTCCCGGCGCGGCGTCAGAGGCGCCACCAGTCGGCGGCCTTGGCCGCGGAGACCACGCCCGCGCCGTAGAAGCCGTTGTCGGGTCCGGAGCCCTCGCAGGTGGCCCGGTAGAGCCCGGTGCCGCCCGGGTCGAGGACCCCGCCGGCCGGGCAGGCGTGCGGGTCGGCCTGGTCGACCAGCAGGGCGCGCAGCTGCTCGGGGCCGGCCCACGGGTGGGTGGAGGCGAGCAGCGCGGCCACCCCGGCCACGTGCGGGGAGGCCATCGAGGTGCCCGACATGTAGCCGTACGCGCCGCCGGGGAGGGTGGAGAGCACCCCGCCCTTGGCGTCCGGGGTGTCCGGCACCTGGTAGCGGCCGTCGCCGCCGGGGGCCGCCACGGTGACCTTGTGCAGGCCGTAGCTGGAGTAGTACGACTTGTCGCCCTTGACGCCGATCGCGGAGACCGCGACCACGCCGGGCAGTTCGGCGGGCAGGTCCAGGCAGGTGGCGTCGATCGGCCGGGTGGCCGGGACGGTGTCGTCGGGGCTGGAGGCGTCGACCGTCTTGTGCGCCAGGTCGATGTTCTCGTTGCCCGCGGCGGCGACGTTGAGCACGCCGTTGCGGCGGGAGTAGTCGACGGCCCGGCGGACAGCCTCGCTGACCGCGGCCTGGTCGGGGTCGCCGGCGCAGTTGAACATCCACGGGTCCACGTAGTAGCTGTTGTTGGTGACCTGGAAGTGGTGCTCGGCGGCCCAGACGAAGCCGCAGATCGCGTACTCGGGGTAGATGAACCCGCCGTCGTCGACCACCTTGACGGCGGCCAGCCGGACGCCGGGGGCGATGCCCTCGACGCCCTTGCCGTTCTTGGCGGCGGCGATGGTGCCGGCCACGTGGGTGCCGTGGCCGCTGGTGGTGGGCTGCCAGGACTGCCAGCTGGTGTCGGGGCTGCCGCCGAGGCAGGACGCGGAGAGCTTCGGGTCGACGTTGGCGGCGAGGTCCTCGTGGGTGGCGTCGATGCCGGAGTCGAGCACGCCGACCACCACCGAGCGGCTGCCGAGGGTCTGCCGGTGCGCCCGGTCGACGCCGATCTGCCGCATGTCCCACTGGTTGGCCCAGAGCGGTTCGCTGCCGTCGGCGGGCGCGGTGGCGGGGACGGCGGTCTCCTGGACGACGTCCTCCACGTCGGCGGCCTCGATGCCCGCGGTGCGGCTGGCGCCGACCGAGTCGACGGTCTTCGACGTCCGCAGCCGGGCGGCGAAGCCGGGGTCGGCGGAGCGGGCGATCACCACGCCTATCCGCTCGTAGGAGGCGACCACGGTGCCGCCGGCCGCCCTGATCTCGCGCTCGGCCTTCTGGGTCTGGCCGTGGTTCGCCCTGGTGTTGACGACGTAGCTGAGCAGGGGTCCGTCGGCGGTCGCCGCGGCCGCGCCGGCGGTGGGCAGGGCCAGTGCTCCGGCCGTGGCGAGGGCGAGACAGGCCGCGGTGCGTGCGGAACGGCGGATCCGGGGAACGCTCATAGGGGTTGACCCTCCCGAGTGTCGGCGGCGCGGTCGTGGGTGTTCGACGGCGTCCGAATGGCCGGGAGACTATTCAGCACATATGACGTAAATCAAGAGGGGGTCGAGCAATCTCCCCGGAACGGGCGAGTGCCCGGTCCGCTGTCGGTCGGACCGGGCACTCGCGCTCGGGTGACGCCCCGTCAGCCGGCGGGCCGTCGTGGTGACGGCCCGTCAGCCGCCGAACAGCTCGCCGTAGGTCGCCATCGCCGTGGCGATGTCGGCCTGCGCCCAGAACCGGTGGTACGTGAAGGTCGGCGCGGCGCCGCCGTTCAGGTACGTCTGGACCTTGGCGAACGACGGGTCGTTCCGGTAGAAGGACCGGATCGACAGGAAGGTGGAGGCGCTGTTGACCGGGTCCCCGTTGGGCATGGTGCCGGTCCAGCCGCTCGGCACCGAGAGCGGCTCGTTGAAGCGGCTGTAGTCGGTGCGGGTCTCCGGCACCGAGACGCCCAGCGCGTCCTGGTTGTTGGCCCACATGCCGTCGAGCAGCTTCTGCGCGGCGCCCTTGGCCGCCGCGTTGCCGGACTTGGCCGCGTAGTAGGCCAGCAGCTTGGCGTAGGAGCCGGCCACCCCGACGTCGTTGGTGTAGTCGACCACGCTCACGTGCAGGCCGGTGTTGGCGCCCGGGGAGGCGGCGTTCCAGGTGTCCGGCTTGCCGCTCCAGGCCAGCGTGGACGGGATCTGGTAGCTGCCGTCCGCCTTGAAGGTGGTCTTGGACAGCGCCCAGGTCACCCACTTATCCAGGATCGCCTTGGCCTTCGGGTCGCCGCTGGAGTAGTAGTACTCGGCCATCCGCTCCAGGCCCCAGGCCTGGAAGCCGAACCACTGGTTGGAGGCCGGGTCGTGGTAGACCGGCGCCTCGTCGTAGAACATCCCGTAGAAGGTCGGGGTGCCGGCCGGCGGGGTGCCGTAGTCGCCCTCCCAGCTGTTGGTCGCGCCGCCCGCGATCGCGCCCTCGCTGGACTGCAGCCACTGGGTGAACTCGACCTGGCGGCCCATCGAGGTGGTCCAGTCGGACTTGCCGGTGGCCGACTTGGGGGCCATCGCCGGGTCGTTGACCAGCGCGTACGCGGCCATCGGGTTCTGGTAGCCGCCGTGCGCCGCGCTGTCGCCGATCCGCCAGGACCAGCCGGCCGAGGTGTCGGTGGCACCGCCCCAGGCGTAGTACCAGGAGAGCAGGTAGTGCTCGGAGCTCTTGCCGCTGCCGGCCGCGCAGCTGTTCGGGCCGACGCAGTTGCCGATCTGCTTGAAGTACTTGTCGAAGAACGAGTACCGCAGGTAGTCGCCCATCTTGCCGGCCTTGGCCACCGTGGTGGCCACCTTCGCGCCGTTGCCCTGCGCCTTGGCCCAGGTGTCGGCCCAGTACGCAGCCTGGACGGCGCGCGCGTCGGCGTCCGGCGCGTCGGTGTACTTCCACTGCTTGGCGTAGGAGTTGTCCTTGACGAACAGGTCCAGGTACCCGTTCTTGCCGCCGTACCTGAAGTTGTCGCAGGTGGGCTGCGGGATCGTCTCCCACACCGACTCCTGCGCGCCGCGCTGGTAGGTGTTGATGAACGACGGGCCGGTGTCGCTCGGACCGGCCTCGCACTTGCCGGGCGCGTTGCCGTAGCCGTAGACGTTGTCCACGTCCTGCAGCCAGTGCATGCCGTAGATGTCGTCGGTGCCGTAGGCGCTCTTCAACTCGCCGGCGATCGGGTCGGCGCCCGCGGTGACCGAGGTGTCCAGCGCGGCCGGGTAGTCGCTCGGCAGCGGGCGCTCGGGCGCGTACGTGGCCGGCTTGGACGCGTTGTAGAACGCGTTGGTCGGCTGGTCGGCGTGGCCCGGGATCATGTACGTCTCCATGAGCGTCCACGCCGCGTTGAACTTCGACCAGTCCTGGGTGACCCGCCCGTACTGGGCCTCCAGCCAGAGCAGGTACGAGTACGCCTCCGAGGTGGTCTCGTGGCCCTGGTCGGGGGCCTCGACCAGCAGGGTCTCCACCGAGTGGTAGGGGATGCCCTCGGGCGAGAAGTAGCCGTTCGCCGGGTCCTTGATCTTGTTGTAGAGCTGGAGGAACCGGTCGTTGTACACGCCCGAGGCGGCGGCCAGCTCGGTCACCGTGACCGCCGAGGAGGTGTAGCCGGTCGCGGTGGAGGTGAAGGTCGCCGAGCCGGTGGAGGAGGCGTCGGCGGTGAGCGTGACGGTCTGCGCCGTCGACCAGTCGGCCGGGGTGAAGGTCAGCGTCGCGCCGGAGCTGACGGACAGTCCGGTGTTGCCCGAGGTCCGGGTGGTGGTGACGGTGACGTTGGCGCTCGGCCGGCTGCTGAGCTTGACCGCGAAGCCGCCGGTCTTGCCCTGGTTGACCGAGAGGGTCAGCGGGGTGGCGGTGATCGCCGGGCCGGCCGCCACCGTGATGCCCGCCGGGGTCGACTCGCCGCTCGCGCCCAGGCTGTCGTACGCCTTGGCGTAGATCGAGTGGCTGCCGCTCGCCGCGCCCGTCCAGCTGTAGGTGTACGGGGCGCTGGTGGCGGTGCCGACCAGCGTGGTGTTGTCGTAGAACTCGACCTTGCTGATGCTCGCGCCGTCCGCCGCCGAGGCCGTCGCCGCGAGCGGGACGGCCGCCCCCGCCTGGTAGGTGGCGCCGGGGGCGGGGCTGGTCAGGGTGGTGGTCGGGGCCGCGTGGGCGCCGGTGCAGCTGGTGCCGTTGACCGCGAAGGCGGTCGGGGCCGCGTTGGTGCCGCTGTAGGAGAAGTTGGCGCCCGCGGTGGCCGAGCCGCCCGCCGGGATGGTGGCCGCCCAGGCCGGGGCGGCGACGGTGACGTTCTTGCCGGACTGGCTCCAGGTGCCGTTCCAGCCGGAGCCCGAGAGGGTCTGGTTGCCGGTGTAGGCGTAGGTGAGCGTCCAGCCGTTGAGCGCGGCGGCGCCCCTGTTGTTGATCGCCACGTTGGCGGTGAAGCCGCTGCCCCAGTCGTTCGTCGTGTAGTCGACGGAGCACTGGACGGCGGCGGCGGAGGCCGGGACGGCGACCGCGGTCGACAGGCCGGCGGCGAGCAGCGTGAGGGCGGCGGTGAGCGCCGGGACCCGGTTGCGGGGGGTGCGGGGTGGAGGCATGACGGCTCCTCGGAGGGGGTGGGTGGGGGAGTCCGAAGACGGTCGTCCGCAGGGCGGATCCGCCGGGCCATTCTGTGGGAGCGCTCCCAAATATCGGGAGGGCCATCCGCACTGTCAAGAGAGTGAGCGCAGCCGGAACGTGTTGGCAACTCCCTTGCCCCTGGCTATGGTTCGGGGCGGGCCTGTGGGAGCGCGCCCATTTTTCCCCTCCTCCGAGGAGTCGGACATGACCGTCCGCACCACCACCACGGCGCTGGTCGCGGCGCTGGCCGCGACCGCTGCGGCCACCCTCGCCCTCACCGGCGCCGGCCCGGCGGCCGCCGCCGGCGTCCGGTGCTCCGTCGACTACACGACGAACGACTGGGGCAGCGGCTTCACCGCGAACGTGAAACTTACCAACGCCGGCACCGCCCCGATCGACAACTGGAGCGTCGGCTACTCCTACACCGGCAACCAGACCCTCTCCGGCTCCGGCTGGAACGGCACCTGGAGCCAGTCCGGCAAGAACGTCACCGTCGCCGCCCCGGCCTGGGCGACCACCCTCGCGGTCGGCGGCTCGATCAGCGCGGGCGCCAACTTCTCCTACAGCGGCACCAACGCGGCCCCGACCTCGTTCACCGTCAACGGCGTGGCCTGCGGCGGGGCGGCGAGCCCGTCGCCGTCGCCGTCGCCGTCGCCGTCCGCTTCGGCGTCCCCCTCCCCCTCGCCGTCGCCGTCCCCCTCGTCGTCGCCCTCGTCGTCGCCGTCGCCGTCGGGGAGCACCGGCACCGGTGGCGGCAAGGCCCCGGCGCTGCGCGTCTCCGGCAACCGGCTGGTGGACGCCAACGGCGCGCAGGTGGTGCTGCGCGGCGTGAACCGCTCCGGCATGGAGTTCATGTGCGTCCAGGGCTACGGCTTCGCCGACGGCCCGGTGGACGCGGCCTCGATCGCCGCGATCAAGAGCTGGAAGGCCAACGCCGTCCGCGTCCCGGTCAACGAGGACTGCTGGAACGGCTACGCCAACGTCAAGCCGGAGTACGCGGGTGAGAACTACCGCACCGCGGTGAAGAACTTCGTCTCCGCGCTGCGGGACGCCGGACTCACCCCGATCATCGACCTGCACTGGACCCAGGGCCTCTACACCGGCAACTCCTCGGGCTGCTCGGACACCAACTCGACCTGCCAGAAGCCGATGCCGGGCGCGGGCGCGGCAACCTTCTGGTCCTCCGTCGCCGCCGCCTTCAAGAACGACCCGTCGGTGGTCTTCGACCTGTTCAACGAGCCCTACGCGGACCGCGCCGTCTCCGGCCTCGACCAGGCGTGGAACTGCTGGCGGGACGGCGGCAGCGCCTGCCCGGGCATCGGCTACCCGGTCAGCGGCATGCAGACCCTGGTGAACGCGGTCCGCACCGCGGGCGCGAACAACGTCATCCTGCTCGGCGGCCTGGCCTACTCCAACGACCTCGGCCAGTGGCTGGCCCACAAGCCGACCGACCCGGCGGGCAACCTGGCTGCGGCCTGGCACGTGTACAACTTCAACTCCTGCTCCAACCAGTCCTGCTGGAACTCGACCGTGGCGCCGCTGGCCGCGCAGGTCCCGGTGGTGATCGGCGAGATCGGCGAGAACGACTGCGCCCACGCCTTCATCGACCAGGTGATGTCCTGGGCCGACGCCGCCAAGGTCTCCTACCTGGGCTGGACCTGGAACACCTGGGACTGCGGCCAGGGCCCGTCGCTGATCTCCGGCTTCGACGGCACCCCGACCGCGTTCGGCCAGGGCCTCAAGAACCACCTGGCCGCCGTGAACTGACCCCGACCCGATCCCGCGCGGCCGCCCGGCTCCCCCGGGCGGCCGTGCCGTTCCGGGGAAGCGCCTCCCGGCGGGTCGGCCCCGGGGCGGGACGACCGGGATGCCGGAAAGGGGCGGTCGACGGGTTCGGGCCCGCCGGCGGCAGGACCACGAGGAGGGGCGCGGCCCCGGGACCGGCGGCGCCGCCCGGCCGGCGCTCCTCCCGCGCGGGGCGGCGGTTCGAACGCTCGACCTCCCTCGCGGGGATCAGTAGCGGTAGCGGACGGCTTCGACGATCTCCTCGGGGGTGCGGTCGGCGAAGCGGGCGATCTCGGCCTCCCGGACGTCGATGACGGCCTGCCAGAGCTGCTCGCCCATGGCGGCCCGCAGCACCGGCGAGGCACGCAGTGCGGCGACGGCGTGGCCGAGTGTGGCGGGGAGGCGTTCGGCGGTGCCGCCGGGGTCGCCGGTGGTCTCGGGGGGCAGCCGGAGGGCGGCGTCGAGGCCGGCCAGGCCGGCGGCCAGGACGCCGCCGACGGCGAGGTAGGGGTTGGCGGCGGCGTCGAAGCACTTGATCTCGGCGTTGGCCTGCTCGGGGGCGGAGCCGGTGATCAGGCGGAGCGCGGCCTCCCGGTTCTCCAGGCCCCAGCAGCGGTGCGGGCCGGACCAGCGGCCGGGGACCAGGCGCAGGTAGCTGGCGACGGACGGGGCGCCGAGGGCGAGCAGGGCGGGCAGTTCGGCGAGCACCCCGGCCAGGAACGCCTCGGCCTCCCGGGTGAGCCCGTGCGGGCCGGTGCCGCCGTGGCCGAGGTTGCGGCCGTCGCGCCACAGGCTGAGGTGCAGGTGGCCGCCGTTGCCGACGCCGTCGGGGGCGGTGACGGGGGCGAAGCTGGCGCGCAGGCCGTGCCGGAGCGAGACGGCCTGCACGGTGTGCCGGACCAGCAGGGCGGTGTCGGCGGCCTCGACCGGGCCCTCCGGGGCGACGGACAGCTCGTACTGGCCCTCGGTGTACTCGGGGTGCAGCTGGAGGACGGTCATCCGCTGTTCGCGCAGGGCGCGCAGCAGGTCGCGCAGGTAGTCGCTGTTGCCGATCAGGCGGCGCATGCCGTACGCGGGCCCGGGCTCGCCGCCGTCGACGATCCACTCGACCTCGATGCCGGCCCGGACGGTCAGGCCGTGTGCGGCGAGCGCCCCGGCGGCGCGGCGGGCGAACTGCCGCTGGCAGCCGGGGTGCGGTTCGCCCTGCTGGGTGCGCCGGTCGCCGGGGGCCCAGGCCCAGCCGGGCTGGGCGGCGAGGCGGTGCAGCGCGGTGAGGTCGGGGACCAGGCGCAGGTCGCCGACGGGGCCGCCGGAGGGGGCGAGCGAGTCGTCGACCAGGAAGGCGTCGAAGCAGGGTGCGGCGCCGACGCCCCAGCGGGCGGCGGACTCCAGCCCGCGGACCGGGACGGCCTTGACCCGGGTGACGCCCGCGTTGTCGACCCAGCCGACGACGACCCCGTCGACGCCCTCGGCCTCGATCCGGGTGGCGGCCGTCCGGGCCTCGGCGGCGTGGTCGGCGGGCGGCGCGGTGATCCTCATGGGCCTATCCTGACCAGGGCTTTCCGGCCGATCGGGGGAACGCGCCGGGAGGTCACCCGTCCGTGGCCGCCGCAGTGTGACGCAGGCCACATCGGATGATGAAATTTCCGGGGACGGATTCCCCGTTTAGACATCTGTCCGCAACGAAACGGGGAGATGATCCCCGCATCGGAGATCGCGCCGGAGTCCGCCCGAGGGGCGGTTCCCGGCCCCGCCGCCGCTCGAAGGGAGCGCACCATGACCGTCGTCGCCGCCGCTCCCGTCCGCCGCGCGGACGCGGCCCGCAACCGGGCCCGGATCGTCGCCGCGGCCCGGGAGGCGTTCGTCGAGTACGGGGCGATGGCCCCGCTGGACGAGATCGCCCGCCGGGCGGGCGTCGGCAACGCCACGCTGTACCGGAACTTCGCCGACCGCCGCGCCCTGATCCACCAGGTGTCGATCGCCGTGATGGAGCGGATCGTGGCGCACGCGCACGCGGCCACCGCGCAGGAGCCCGACTCCTTCGCCGCGTTCAGCCGCTTCGTGCACGCCGCGGCGGAGGAGCGGATCGGCGCGCTCTGCCCCCTGCTGTCCGACCCGATCGACCTGAACGACCCCGAACTCGCCGAAGCCCGCGCCGAGATGAAGCAGGTCACCGAGGACCTCATCGCGCGGGCCCAGGCCGACGGCCTGCTCCGCACCGACGTCGGAGCCGGCGACATCGTCGTCGCCATGGCCCAGCTCACCCGACCGCTCCCCGGCTTCGGCTGCCTCGACCTGGACCCCCACGTCCGGCGTCACCTGCAGTTGCTGCTGGACGGCCTGCGGGCTCCCGCGCCGTCCGTACTGCCCGGCCGCGCCACGACCCTGGAGGACCTCACGCCCCGCGTCTGACCCCCTCGGTCCCGCCCGCGGGCCCGACCGGCCCCGCACGCCCCGAAACCTCCCGCAGGAACCGCCCTTCGACGGCGCGACGCCCCTGCACTCCTCCGTACGTCCTCGCACACACAAGTGGGTACCTCCATGTCTGACACCCTCCAGCCGGACCCTCGCCGGTGGAAGGCGCTCGTCTTCATCGCCCTGGCGCAACTGATGGTCGTGCTGGACGCGACCGTGGTGAACATCGCGCTCCCGCACGCGAAGGAAGACCTCGGCTTCGCCGACAGCACCACCCAGTGGGTGATCACCGCCTACGCGCTGGCCTTCGGCAGCCTGCTGCTGTTCGGCGGCCGGGTCGCCGACCTGTGGGGCCGCCGCCGGACCTTCATGGTCGGCCTGGTCGGCTTCGCCGCGGCCTCCGCGCTCGGCGGCGCCGCCGCCAACACCACCATGCTGCTCGGCGCCCGCGCCCTGCAGGGCGTGTTCGGCGCGCTGCTGGCGCCCGCCGCGCTGTCGCTGCTGGCCGTGATGTTCACCGACGGCAAGGAGCGCGCCAAGGCGTTCGGCATCTACGGCGCGGTGGCCGGCGGTGGCGGCGCGATCGGCCTGATCCTGGGCGGCGCCCTCACCGAGTACCTGAACTGGCGCTGGACCTTCTACGTCAACATCCCGTTCGCCCTGGTCGCCATCGCGGGCGCGGTGCTGGTCATCAGCGAGCCGGCCGTCGGCCACAACCGCAACCGCCTCGACATCCCGGGCGTGCTGCTGGTCACCACCGGCCTGGTCTCCCTGGTCTACGGCTTCACCCGGGCCGAGCAGGAGGGCTGGGGCGACAGCAGCACCATCGGCCTGTTCGTCGCCGCCGCCGTGCTGCTCGCCGCGTTCGCGGTGGTCGAGAGCCGGGTCAAGGCCCCGCTGCTGCCGCTGCGCGTGGTCACCGACCGCAACCGCGGCGGTGTCTACCTCTCGCTCGGCATGGCCGTGATCGGCATGTTCGGCCTGTTCCTCTTCCTCACCCTCTACATGCAGGGCGTGCTCGGCTACAAGCCGCTGGTCAACGGCTTCGCCTTCCTCCCGATGGTGGCCGGCATGATCACCGGCTCCACCCAGATCGGCGCCCGCCTGATGACCCGGGTCCCGGCCCGCTACCTGATGGCGCCCGGCTTCCTGGTCGCCTCGCTCGGCCTGCTGATCCTCACCCAGATCGACGTCGGCACCTCGTACTGGCAGATCCTGCCCGGCCTGATCCTGATGGGCCTCGGCATGGGCACCGCGTTCATGCCCGCGATGAGCCTGGCCACCTACGGCGTGCAGCCGCGGGACGCCGGTGTCGCCTCCGCGATGGTCAACACCTCCCAGCAGGTCGGCGGCGCGATCGGCACCGCCCTGCTGAGCACCGTCGCCCACAGCGCCGGCACCTCCTGGGCCAAGGCCCACGCGGCCACCGCCACCGACCAGCAGCTGTTCCAGCTCCAGGCCCAGGTGCACTCGTACTCGGTGGCCATCTGGTGGGCCTTCGGCATCCTGGTCCTGGCCGGCGTCACCGCCTTCGCCCTGATCAACGCCGGCAAGCCCGAGCACCACACCGAGGGCGCCCCGGCCGAGGACGCCGTCCCGGTCATGGCGCACTGACCCTCCCCGCAGCACCCACCACGACGGCCCGCCCGGAACCCTCCGGGCGGGCCGTCCGGCGTCCCGGCCCGCGTGGCGCTCGAGTTCCCCGGTGTCCGGGGGGACGCCGATCGGGTCCGGCAGCGCGACCTCGTGACCGTGGGCCGGCGCCGTGACGCTCCCGTAGCCGCCGTCGTCCGGCACCTGGTCGGAGCCGGTGCGCGGGGCCGGCGTGCCGCTTCCCCTCTTCCTACCCGCCGGTAGCTGGGCTACAGTGTCGGCACGCGTCAGCGCCGGGCTTCGGGAGCCGCACCGGCAGGGCGCCTTCGCACCGCACCGTGTGCGTGTCGGCGTCGCTTCATGATCTGGCGGAGCGCCTGAGCACCACGGCACCACCCCTCGACGGAACCGGAGCGGACCGGTCCGTACCGCGGGGCGCCGCTGTTCTTCTTCCGTTCCCGTTTCTCCCGCGCCGTCGGCACACCCTCCCCCGTCACACCCTCCGTCCGGGTTCGCGCTGTCGCGGCCGGGCGGTGGCGGGGGCCGCGGCGCGGGGCCCCGACCAAGGAGTATGGACAATGGAGCGTCCTTTCCCCACTGTCGCCGTCGTCGGCCTGGGCACCATGGGTGCCGGGGTGGCCGTGGCCCTCGCCCGCAGCGGCCGCCGGGTGATCGGCGTGGAGGCCGGTCCGACGCAGGCGCTGCGGGCGCTGGACCGGATCGAGGCGTCCACCGCGCGGGCGGTGGAGCGCGAGCGGCTGACCGCCGCGGAGCGGACGGCGCTGCTGGAGCTGATCGAGGTCGGCGACGACCTGGCCGCGGCGGCCGGGGCCGACCTGGTGGTCGAGGAGGTCCCGGAGGACCTGGAGCTCAAGCGCGCGCTCTTCGCCGAGCTGGACCGGATCTGCCCGCCGGAGACGGTGCTGGCGACCGGCACCACCGCGCTGAGCGTGACCCGGATCGCGGCGGCCACCGGCCGCCCGGAGCGGGTGCTGGGCGTGCACTTCTTCAACCCGGTGCACAGCATGCGCCTGGTGGAGGTGGTCCGCACCGTGCTGACCTCCCCCCGGGCGGCCGAGCAGGTCGCCGAGTTGGCCCGCGACCTGGACAAGGAGCCGGTGGCGGCGGGCGACCGGGCCGGGTTCATCGCCAACGGCCTGCTGTTCGCGTACCTGAACCAGGCGGCGGCGATGTTCGAGTCCCGGTACGCGACCCGGGAGGACATCGACGCGGCGATGCGGCTGGGCTGCGGCCTGCCGATGGGCCCGCTGGCGCTGCTGGACCTGATCGGCGTGGACACCGCCCGCACCGTGCTGGAGGCGATGTACGCGCAGTCCCAGGACCGGCTGCACGCCCCGGCGCCGATCCTGGGCCAGCTGGTCGCGGCGGGTCTGCTGGGCCGCAAGTCGGGCCGCGGCTTCTACACCTACGAGGCCCCGGGCTCGTCCAGGGTGGTCGCCGAGGAGGGCGCGGCGGCGGAGGCCCGGCCGGCCGGGCGCGCGGTGCGCAGCATCGCGGTGTGCGGCAGCGGGACGATGGCGACCGGCATCGTGGAGGTGTTCGCCAAGGCGGGCTTCCCGGTGCTGCTGGCGGCCCGCAGCCGGGAGAAGGCGGAGCTGGCGAAGGCGCAGCTGGCGCGGTCGCTGGAGCGTTCGGTGGCCAAGGGCCGGCTGACCGGGGAGCAGCGGGACGCGGCGCTGGCGCTGGTCGTCCCGACCGGCTCGTACCGGGACCTGGCGGACGCCGACCTGGTGGTGGAGGCGGTGGCCGAGGACCTGGCGGTCAAGCGCGAGCTGTTCACCGTGCTGGACGGGATCGTCAAGCCGGGCGCGGTGCTGGCCACCACCACCTCCTCGCTGCCGGTGATCTCCTGCGCGACGGCGACCTCCCGGCCGCGGGACGTGGTCGGGATGCACTTCTTCAACCCGGCGCCGGCCATGAAGCTGGTCGAGGTGGTCTCCACGGTGCTGACCGCGGAGGACGTCACGGCGACCGTGCTGGAGCTGTGCGCGAAGGTGCGCAAGCACCCGGTGGAGTGCGGCGACCGGGCCGGGTTCATCGTGAACGCGCTGCTGTTCCCGTACCTGAACGACGCGGTGCGGATGCTCCAGGAGCACTACGCGACGGTGGACGACATCGACACCGCGATGAAGCTGGGCTGCGGCTACCCGATGGGTCCGTTCGAACTGCTGGACGTGGTGGGCCTGGACGTGTCGCTGACCATCGAGCAGGTGCTGCACCACGAGTTCCGCGAGCCGGGGCTGGCGGCGGCGCCGCTGCTGGAGCACCTGGTGGCGGCGGGCTGCCTGGGGCGCAAGACGGGGCGTGGTTTCCGTGACCACGCACGGCGATGACCGGCCGTCCGGTGCCCGCTCCGGGGGGCCGCCCGGTGCCCGGCGGGGGCGTCAACCCGCTTGCGGCGAAGCCTCCTTGGGGCCCCGGCGCGGTCTCCTCGCGGTGGCCGCGGCCCGCCGTGGCGCCGCCCGCGGCCCCGGTGCGCCGGGGCAGGCCGGCCGGGGCCGGGGCGGGTGCGTGTAGCGTTCCGAACATGGATCGCCAGACCTCGCCCCCCCAGCAGCAGCCGCCGGCCGCCGGGCCCGATCAGCCGCGGGCGGGCGCGGAGTCCGGGCCGGGCAGCCGCCGGGCCGCCGCCCAGCGGCTGCAGATGCGCCAGGACCTCACCGCCGCGGCGATGGAGCTGTTCGCCACCCAGGGGTACGAGGAGACGACGGTCGATCAGATCGCGGCCGCCGCCGGGGTCGCCCGGCGGACCTTCTTCCGGTACTTCCGGTCGAAGGAGGAGGCGATCTTCCCGGACCACGACGACACCCTGGTGCGGGTGGCGGACCTGCTGGCCAGCGCCGACGCCGAGGAGCACCCGCTGGACGTGGTGTGCCGCGGCATCAAGGAGGTGCTGCGGATGTACGCCTCCACGCCGGAGATGTCGGTGGCCCGCTACCAGCTGATCCGGCAGGTCCCGGCGCTGCGCGAGCGGGAGATCGCGGTGGTCTCCCGTTACGAGCGGCTGTTCACCCGCTACCTGCTGGGCCGGTTCGACGCGGCCGAGCAGACCCCGCCGGGCTGGCAGCGCGGCGGGGACGACGACTCGATGCTGGCCGAGGTGTCGGCGGCGGCGGTGGTCGCGGCGCACAACCACGTGCTGCGGCGCTGGCTGCGGGCCGGCGGCCACGGCGACGTGGAGGCGCAGCTCGACCACTCCTTCGGGGTGATCCGGGGGACGTTCTGGCCGACCCCGCCGAGCGGCGCCCGCCGCCGCGGCACCGCGCTGGCACCCGGTGCCACTGGTGACGGAGCGTCACCGGAGGAGCCCGGGGCGGTGAGCGCACTGAGTGCCAGTCCGAGTGGTGAGGTGCTGATCACAGTCGCCCGGACGGACGCACCGCTGGAGGTGGTGGTGGATTCGATCAGAGCCGCCCTGACCGGGAGAACTCCCGCGTAATCCAGGCGGTTTTCGCAGATCACCGGCACATTCGAAGGCCCGTTCCCGGTTTCGGGGACGGGCCTTCGGCGTTCTCCGACCGGCCGGGCACGGCGTGTCCTGGCTCACGCCACGACTTGGCACCGCGTGTCTTTACGAGTGGCACAGGGTGCCATTACCGTGTTCCCACCGGCTGCGGCGCCGCGGCTCCCCACCTCGGCGCGCCGTCTTCCGGCGTCCCCCACCGAGGGGACGAGCACCAGCACCACCCACGCGACACCACCCACCCGTCGCACCAGCCAAGCACCACCCCAGACCCCTCAACGCGAAGCCGGTGTCCGCTCCCGGCTCCCCCAGACGCCCTGTGTCCCTCGCACAGGTACGCCTTCGGAGGCAGCCATGCAGGAAATTCTCGACGCGATCCTCAGCGGCGACGCCACGTCCGCCGACTACGCCGCCCTGGCGCTGCCCGAGTCCTACCGGGCGGTGACGCTCCACAAGGACGAGGAGCAGATGTTCGCCGGGCTGGCCAGCCGGGACAAGGACCCGCGCAAGTCGCTCCACCTGGATGACGTCCCGTTGCCCGAACTCGGCCCGGGCGAAGCCCTGGTGGCCGTGATGGCCAGCTCGGTCAACTACAACACCGTGTGGAGCTCGATCTTCGAGCCGGTCTCCACCTTCGGCTTCCTGGAGCGCTACGGCCGCCTCTCGCCGCTGACCGCGCGCCACGACCTGCCGTACCACGTGCTCGGCTCCGACCTGGCGGGCGTGGTGCTGCGCACCGGCGCCGGCGTCAACGCCTGGAAGCCGGGCGACGAGGTCGTCGCGCACTGCCTGTCGGTCGAGCTGGAGTCCCCCGACGGCCACAACGACACCATGATGGACCCGGAGCAGCGGATCTGGGGCTTCGAGACCAACTTCGGCGGCCTGGCCGAGATCGCCCTGGTCAAGACCAACCAGCTGCTGCCCAAGCCCAAGCACCTGACCTGGGAGGAGGCCGCCTCCCCGGGCCTGGTCAACTCCACCGCCTACCGGCAGCTGGTCTCCCGCAACGGCGCCGGCATGAAGCAGGGCGACAACGTGCTGATCTGGGGCGCCAGCGGCGGCCTCGGCTCGTACGCCACCCAGTACGCGCTGGCCGGCGGCGCCACCCCGATCTGCGTGGTCTCCAGCCCGCAGAAGGCGGACATCTGCCGGGCGATGGGCGCCGAGGCGATCATCGACCGCTCCGCCGAGGGCTACAAGTTCTGGAAGGACGAGCACAACCAGGACCCGCGCGAGTGGAAGCGCCTGGGCGCGAAGATCCGCGAGTTCACCGGCGGCGAGGACGTGGACATCGTCTTCGAGCACCCGGGCCGGGAGACCTTCGGCGCCTCGGTCTACGTCACCCGCAAGGGCGGCACCATCGTCACCTGCGCCTCCACCTCCGGCTACATGCACCAGTACGACAACCGCTACCTGTGGATGTCGCTCAAGCGCATCGTCGGCTCGCACTTCGCCAACTACCGCGAGGCGTTCGAGGCCAACCGGCTGGTCGCCAAGGGCAGGATCCACCCGACCCTGTCCAAGGTCTACGCGCTGGAGGAGACCGGCCAGGCCGCCCTGGACGTGCACCACAACAAGCACCAGGGCAAGGTCGGCGTGCTCTGCCTGGCCCCGCAGGAGGGCCTGGGCGTGCGCAACACCGAGCTGCGCGAGCAGCACCTCGGCAAGATCAACGCCTTCCGGAACGTCTGATGGGCGCCCAGGAGCGCGACCGTCCCTGGCTGATGCGGACCTACGCCGGGCACTCCACCGCGAGCGACTCCAACGCGCTGTACCGGCGCAACCTCGCGAAGGGGCAGACCGGTCTGTCGGTGGCGTTCGACCTGCCGACCCAGACCGGCTACGACTCCGACCACGTCCTCGCCCGCGGCGAGGTCGGCCGGGTCGGCGTGCCGGTCGGGCACCTGGGCGACATGCGGACCCTGTTCGACGGCATCCCGCTGGAGCGCACCAACACCTCGATGACCATCAACGCCACCGCCATGTGGCTGCTGGCGCTCTACCAGGTGGTCGCCGAGGAGCAGGGCGCGGACATCGCGAAGCTCACCGGCACCACCCAGAACGACATCGTCAAGGAGTACCTGTCGCGCGGGACGCACGTCTTCCCGCCCGGCCCCTCGGTGCGGCTGATCACCGACATGATCGCCTACACGGTGGCGCACATCCCCAAGTGGAACCCGATCAACATCTGCAGCTACCACCTGCAGGAGGCCGGGGCGACGCCCGTCCAGGAGATCGCCTACTCGATGTGCACCGCGATCGCCGTCCTCGACGCCGTCCGCGACTCCGGGCAGGTCCCGGCCGAGCGGATGGGCGAGGTGGTCGGCCGGATCTCCTTCTTCGTGAACGCGGGCGTCCGCTTCGTCGAGGAGATGTGCAAGATGCGGGCCTTCAACCGGCTCTGGGAGAAGGTCACCCGGGAGCGCTACGGCATCGAGGACGCCAAGCAGCGCCGGTTCCGCTACGGCGTGCAGGTCAACTCCCTGGGCCTGACCGAGGCCCAGCCGGAGAACAACGTCCAGCGGATCGTGCTGGAGATGCTGGCCGTCACGCTCTCCAAGGACGCCCGCGCCCGCGCCGTCCAGCTCCCGGCCTGGAACGAGGCGCTGGGCCTGCCCCGGCCCTGGGACCAGCAGTGGTCGCTGCGCATCCAGCAGGTGCTGGCGTACGAGTCGGACCTGCTGGAGTACGGCGACCTGTTCGACGGCTCGCACGTGGTGGAGGCGAAGACCGCCGAACTGCTGGCCGGCGCCGAGGCGGAGATCGCCAAGGTGCTGGAGATGGGCGGGGTGATCCCGGCCGTCGAGTCCGGCTACCTGAAGTCCGCGCTGGTCGCCTCGCACGCCGAGCGGCGGGCCCGGATCGAGGCCGGCCAGGACAAGATCATCGGCGTCAACTGCTTCGACACCACCGAGGAGAACCCGCTCACCGCGGACCTGGACACCGCCATCATGGTGGTCGACCCGGCTTCCGAGCGCTCGGTGCTGGCCCACCTGGACACCTGGCGGGCCGGGCGCGACGAGGCCGCCGTGCGGGAGGCGCTGGCCCGGCTCAAGGAGGTGGCCGCCACCGCGGAGAACCTGATGGGGGCCACCCTGGCCTGCGCCCGGGCCGGTGCCACCACCGGCGAGTGGTCGTTCGCGCTGCGCGAGGTGTTCGGCGAGTACCGCGCCCCCACCGGCGTGGGCGGCGCCCCGGTCGCGGTCGCGGCCGAGCCGGGCGGCGAACTCGCCGCCGTGCGCGAGGCGGTGGCCGCCACCGCCGCCGAGCTGGGCGCCGGCAAGCTGCGCCTGCTGGTCGGCAAGCCCGGCCTGGACGGGCACTCCAACGGCGCCGAGCAGATCGCCGTCCGGGCCCGCGACGCCGGCTTCGAGGTGGTCTACCAGGGCATCCGGCTGACGCCCGAGCAGATCGTCTCGGCGGCCGTCGCCGAGGACGTGCACTGCGTGGGCCTGTCCATCCTGTCCGGCGCGCACCCCGAGCTGGTGCCGGACGTCCTGCACCGGCTGCGCCGCGCGGGGGTGGAGGATGTGCCGGTGATCGTGGGTGGCATCATCCCGGCAGCCGACGCGGAGGTCCTGCGGACCGCCGGCGTGGCCGCCGTGTTCACACCCAAGGACTTCGGCATCACCACCATCATCGGCCGGATCGTGGACGAGATCCGGCTGGCCAACAGGCTCCAGCCCTGGGCCGCGACCACCGCCGCGACCAGCTGACCCCGGAAGGAACACCCCTCCTCATGACGACCGTGAACCGCCTCCGTCCGCGCCGTTCCTGCCTGGCCGTACCGGGCAGCAACCCGCGCTTCCTGGAGAAGGCCCAGGGCCTGCCGGCCGACCAGGTCTTCCTGGACCTGGAGGACGCCTGCGCCCCGCTGGTCAAGGAGAGCGCCCGGCACCACATCGTGGACGCCCTCAACAACGGCGACTGGGGCGGCAAGACCCGGGTCGTCCGGGTCAACGACTGGACCACGCACTGGACCTACCGCGACGTGATCACGGTGGTCGAGGGCGCCGGCCAGAACCTGGACTGCATCATGCTGCCCAAGGTGCAGGACGCCCAGCAGGTGGTCGCGCTCGACCTGCTGCTGACCCAGATCGAGAAGACCGTCGGCCTGGAGGCCGGCAGGATCGGCATCGAGGCGCAGATCGAGAACGCCAAGGGCCTGATCAACGTCGACGCGATCGCCGCCGCCTCGCCCCGGCTGGAGACGATCATCTTCGGCCCGGCCGACTTCATGGCGTCCATCAACATGAAGTCCCTGGTGGTCGGCGAGCAGCCGCCCGGCTACGGCGCCGACGCCTACCACTACATCCTGATGCGGATCCTGATGGCCGCCCGCGCCAACGACCTCCAGGCGATCGACGGCCCCTACCTGCAGATCCGCAACCAGGAGGGCTACCGCGAGGTGGCCCGCCGCTCGGCCGCGCTGGGCTTCGACGGCAAGTGGGTGCTGCACCCGGACCAGGTCGGCGCCGCGAACGAGATCTACTCGCCCTCCCAGGAGGACTACGACCACGCCGAGCTGATCCTGGACGCCTACGACTGGTGCACCTCCGAGGCCGGCGGCGCCAAGGGCTCGGCGATGCTCGGCGACGAGATGATCGACGAGGCCAGCCGCAAGATGGCCCTGGTCATCGCGGGCAAGGGCCGGGCCGCGGGCCTGGAGCGCACCACCAAGTTCGAGATCCCCGGAGCCTGAGCCATGCAGTTCGGACGCACCTACGAGGAGTTCGAGGTCGGCGCGGTCTACAAGCACTGGCCCGGCAAGACCGTCACCGAGTACGACGACCACCTGTTCTGCCTGCTCACCATGAACCACCACCCGCTGCACCTGGACGCCAACTACGCGACCACCACCGTGCAGGGGAAGAACGTCGTGGTCGGCAACTACGTCTACTCGCTGCTGCTCGGCATGTCGGTGCCGGACGTCTCCGGCAAGGCGATCGCCAACCTGGAGATCGAGTCGCTGCGGCACGTCGCGCCGACCTTCCACGGCGACACGCTGTACGGCGAGACCACCGTTCTCGACAAGCGCATGACATCGAAGCCGGATCGCGGCATCGTGTACGTCGAGACCAAGGGCTACAACCAGGACGGCACCGTCGTCTGCACCTTCCGCCGCAAGGTGATGGTGCCGACCGCGACGTACGTGGCGGAGCGCGGCGGCGAACAGCCCGGCCGCCCCGAGCCGCTCGCCTGAGCGCCCTCCAGAGCCCCGGACGGGCGGGCCGCCGTCATCGGCCTTCGCCCCACCCGGTTCCCGGGGGCTCCGCGGCAGCCACGCGCCGCGGGGCCCCCCAACCCCACCCCTCCGCCCTCACACCCTTCCGGAGCCGCACGATGGGACGCCTCGCACAGACCGACGGCCTCACCGAGATCCAGCGGGACATCCTCGCCACCGTGCGGGAGTTCGTCGACAAGGAGATCATCCCGGTCGCCACCGAACTGGAGCACCGGGACGAGTACCCGACCGCCATCGTCGAGGGCATGAAGCAGCTCGGCCTGTTCGGGCTGACCATCCCAGAGGAGTACGGCGGCCTGGGCGAGTCGCTGCTCACCTACGCCCTGGTGGTGGAGGAGATCGCCCGCGGCTGGATGTCGGTCTCCGGCATCGTCAACACCCACTTCATCGTGGCGCACATGATCAACGCGCACGGCACCCCGGAGCAGAAGGAGCACTTCCTGCCGAGGATGGCGGCCGGCGAACTGCGCGGCGCCTTCTCGATGTCCGAGCCCGGCCTGGGCTCCGACGTCTCGGCGATCTCCACCAAGGGCGTCCGGGACGGCGACGCGTACGTCCTGAACGGCCAGAAGATGTGGCTGACCAACGGCGGCACCTCCTCGCTGGTCGCGGTGCTCTGCAGGACCGACGAGGGCGGCAGCACCCCCTACAAGAACATGACCACCTTCCTGATCGAGAAGACCCCCGGCTTCGGGGCCAACCCGACCGTGCCCGGCCTGACCGTGCCCGGCAAGATCGAGAAGATGGGCTACAAGGGCGTCGACACCACCGAGTTGGTGCTCCAGGACGTCCGGGTCCCGGCCGACCGGGTCCTCGGCGGCGTCCCCGGCAAGGGCTTCTACCAGATGATGGACGGCGTCGAGGTCGGCCGGGTCAACGTGGCCGCGCGCGGCTGCGGGGTGGCCCGCCGCGCCTTCGAGCTGGGCATCTCCTACGCCCAGCAGCGGGTCACCTTCGGCAAGAGGATCGCCGAGCACCAGGCGATCCAGTTCAAGCTGGCCGAGATGGCCACCAAGGTCGAGGCCGCGCACCAGATGATGGTGATGGCCGCCCGCAAGAAGGACAGCGGGCAGCGCAACGACCTGGAGGCCGGCATGGCGAAGTACCTGGCTTCCGAGTACTGCAAGGAGGTCGTCGAGGACTCCTTCCGGATCCACGGCGGCTACGGCTTCTCCAAGGAGTACGAGATCGAGCGGCTGTACCGGGAGGCCCCGATGCTGCTGATCGGTGAAGGTACGGCGGAGATCCAGAAGATGATCGTGGGACGCCGGCTGCTGGAGGAGTACCGGCTCGCCGACTGAAGACCCTCTCCCGGTACGGACGGTGGGCGTGCGGCCCGCCGTCCGTGCCGCGCCGCGCCCGCCCCGGCCTGGTCAGCCGTCCCGGGGGCGGGACCGGCGCTGGAGGCGGTCGACCGGCGCGTCCGCGCAGGTACGCGCCGGTCGACCGCCCCCGTACACCGCGTGTCACACCACCGTCACTGAGACGTGAATCACCCGTGACCCGCCACCTCTTGGGGAACCGGCTCCGCTCCGGTTACGGTCGTATGCATAGCAGGCGCTCGGCCGAGCAGGCAGGCGCAGTTCGACTAGCAGGCGGCTTGCCCAGATACGGGCAGGTCCCGATAGCATCCACCCGGACAGCAGCCGTCCACACCACTCGATCCCCGCGGTGGCCCCCAGTCCAGGGGCGATTCACTGTCCCCGCGCGGGCCGCGACTAAAGGTCCTCGATGCCCATCAGCCCGTCCCCTCACACCTCCACCCAGGGTCCCGGACCCGAGGGTCGGCGTCCCCGCGTGACCATCGCGCGCGGCGCCACCCCCTGGTTCGTCCCCACGCTGGCCACCGCCGCCGTGACGACCGCCCTCACCCGGCGTTCCGGCAAGTGGGCCCTGGCGGCCGTGCCCGCCTGCGCCCTGAGCGCTGGCATGCTGTGGTTCTTCCGCGACCCGGAGCGCGAGACCGGCGCCGGCCGGGTCATCTCCCCGGCCGACGGCGTGGTCCAGTCCGTCGACGAGTGGCCGGACGGGCGCACCCGCGTCGCCATCTTCATGAGCCCGCTCAACGTCCACGTCAACCGGGCGCCGCTGGCCGGCACCGTGACGTCCGTCGAGCACATCGCCGGTGGGTTCGTCCCGGCGTTCAACAAGGACAGCGACCGCAACGAGCGCGTCGTGTGGCACTTCGACACCGAGCTCGGCGACATCGAGATGGTGCAGATCGCGGGTGCCGTGGCCCGCCGCATCGTCCCCTACATGGACGCCGGCACCAAGGTCGAGCAGGGCGAGCGGGTCGGTCTGATCCGCTTCGGCTCCCGCGTCGACACCTACCTGCCGGCGGGCGTCGAGGTCGGCGTCACGGTCGGCCAGAAGACCACCGCCGGGGTGACTCGCCTTGACCGTGACTGATCCGGAAATCCTCATGGAGCTCGACGACGAGGAGTCGACCGAACTCCGCCGTCGACGCTGGGCCCGGGACCGCGAACTGCGCGCCCCCCGCTCCCCCCAGCACCTGTCCACCGCCGACTTCCTGACCCTCGGCAACGCCGTCTGCGGCTTCCTGGCGATCTACTCGATCACCACGGGCATCCTGATGCCGCACCTCACCGACGAGTCGACCGCCCCGGTCAAGCACAGCGCCGCCACCGCGGTCACCCTGCTGCTGATCGGCTCCATGTGCGACCTCTTCGACGGCCTGGTGGCGCGCAAGCTGCGCTCCTCCGCGCTCGGCGCCGAGCTCGACAACCTGGCCGACCTGATCAGCTTCGGCATCGCGCCGGCCTACTTCGTCGCGGTGTGGGGCCTGGTCTCCCCCGGCTCCAACCAGCAGCTGTCCGCGTTCATCGCGCTGACCGTGCTGCTGGCCGTGGTGCTGCGGCTGGCCCGCTTCTCGGCGGTCAAGATGCGGCCCGGGATCTTCCAGGGCATGCCCTGCCCGATGGGCGCGATGACCGTGCTGGCCATCGTGCTGCTCGACCCGCCGTTCGTCCCCGGCCTGCTGATGATCTTCGGCGTGGCCTACCTGATGGTCAGCCGGATCGAGTACCCCAAGCCGCAGGGCCTGCTCGCCACCGCGACGCTGGCCTGGATCGTGGTCTCCATCGGCTGCCTCGCCTCCTGGGCGGCGGGCCTGCCCGGCGGCGACACCCTGATGCACATCGGCGCGGTCGCCCAGATCGCGCTGGCCGCGATGGCGCCGCTGCTGGTCATCCGCCGCAAGGTCGGCGAGAAGGTCGGCGTGGTGCGGGCGCGCCGGGCCGAGAACCGGGGCTGACACCCCGCGGTGCGCGAAGAGAGCCGCCCTCCCGGAGGACTTCCGGGAGGGCGGCTCTTTCGTCGTCCCCGCGCCGCGGGGCCGGGAGTGCTACGCGCCGCCGTGGTGGACCGAGAAGGCGCTGCGGCGGGCGGCCCGGGCCACCGCCGGGTCGGGGTGGACCGAGGCGACGGCCGTCAGGACGCTCGCGGCGCGCGGGTGGCCGGACTGGCGGGCCCGGTGGAACAGCCGGACCGGCTCGCCGGCCGACGCGCCCTCGACGTGGCCGACCAGCAGCGCGGTCTCGCCGTGGTCGAGCACGGCGGCGGCGGTGTCCACCCACAGCCAGGCGGCGTCCTCCGCGCCCAGCACGTCGGCCGGGGACACGCCCTCCTCGTCCAGCTGTTCGGCCAGCCAGAGCAGCGCGTAGGGGCGCAGGACGGCCTCCTCGACCGCGCCCCGCACGCCCTGCTCGGCGGTGGAGCCGGCCACCACCCGCAGCGCCTCGAAGGCGAGGCCGCGGACCAGCGCGTCCTCGCCGCGGGCCGCTTCCAGCAGCTCGGCGACGGCGCGGTCGGCGGGACGGGCGGCGACCCAGGCCCGGAACTCGGCGCGGGCCGGGCCGGGGCTGTAGTCGGCGCAGGCGCTGAGCAGCTCGGCGGCGCTCTGCTCGATGTGGCCGGCGGCGGTCTGCGCGACGGTGCAGATCTCCTCCAGCTTGGCCCGGACCGCCCAGTGGCCGAGCGGGGAGAGCTCGGCGGCCTCGTCGCGGCGGCCGAGCGCGCCGACGGCGGCCAGGCCGTCGAGCATCCAGTCGAGCACGGCGGCGACGTCGGCGGGCGAGTGCGGGGTGTCGATCTGCGGCTCGCGGCAGGTGCCGCGGACGGCGGAGACCGCGAACGCGGCGTGCGGGACGGGCGACAGCGGGAAGGTGCCGGAGCTGGGGCCGAGGCGGCGCTCGTCGAGGCCGCGGCGGAGCAGTTCGAGCAGTTCGCTGTCGGCGACCGGGCCGTCCACCAGGTGCAGGAAGGACAGCAGCTGGGGGGCCTGGTCGACGGCCTGCCCGGCCAGCTGGGCGAAGACGCCGCGCAGCGCGGCGGGCGGGACGGGGGCGAGCAGCGTCCAGGCGTCGAACAGCGCGGACCAGCCGCGGACCACCGCCTCGTCGTCGTGCTCCCAGGCGTGCAGCCGCCAGCCGGGGCCGGCACCGCCGTCGCGGAGTTCGACCAGGCCGACCAGCAGGGCCTGGCCCCAGGCGTTGGCGGCGGCGCCCACGGTCATCGCCAGGGCGCGCCCGGCGGCGCGGGCGTCGTCGGGGAGCAGTTCGCCGCGCTTGTCGACCTCGGAGAGCTCGCCGGCCCAGCGGGCGACGCGGACGGCGTCGGCCAGCATCCGGCGGGCCAGCGGGGCGAGTTCGGAGGGGGCGGGGAAGCCGTCCGGCACGGGAGCCCGGCCGCGCCCCGGCTTCGCGGGGACCCGGCGGCGGGTGGCGGCGGCGGGTGGGGTGCCCTCCGCACGACCGACGGCCGCCGTTCCGGGCAGACGGGTCACCGTCGCACCGGTGCGGTGGGGCGGGTGCGGGGCATCACGGTCGCGCGGGTTCCGAGACGTCACGCCGTGCAGTCTTCCCCTTGTACGGGCCTTCTGTCACATCGACTGCCGTGCTGTCTCGGCCCGATGTCCGAACGGCTCGAACGGTGGGGGGACGAGTCGCCGCGAAACGGGAGGAATCACTCCACTTTTCGACGTGGACATGGCGGATATCGTGACCGCTCCGAGACGGAGACGCGGCGGGCGGCGCCCCGGTTCCCGCCCGCGCGAGGGGTGCGCGGGGGCGGGGGCGACGGGGGCGGGGCACGGCGCCGGGGCTTGCGGCGGCGGGGCTCGCGGCGGCGGGGCTCGCGGCAGTGAGGCTCACAGCAACGGAGTGAGGAAGCGGCGCAGCGCCTCGGCGTACCCGTCCGGGTCGGCGTTCCACAGCGCGGCGTGCTCGGCGTGCGGCACCGGGTGCAGGCTGACCAGGTCGTCGCGGCCCTCGGCCAGGCGCCGGGCGGCGCTCCACGGGGCGACCGGGTCGTCGGGGCTGTGCAGCAGCAGCGCGGGCGAGGCCAGGTCGGCGCCGGAGGCGATCCGGGCGAATCCGGCGAGGTCGACGCCGGTGCGGCCCCGGGCGGCGAGGGTGCCGAGTTCGCCGAGCGCGGGGGACGACCAGCTCCGGGCGGTGCCCCGGCGGACGGTCTCGGACCAGTCCAGCACCGGGGAGTCCAGCACCAGTCCGGCGATCCGGTCGCGCCAGGTGGAGCGGGCCGCGGTGTGCAGGGCGATGGTCGCGCCGACCGACCAGCCGTACAGCACCACCCTGGTGGCGCCCTGGGCGAGCGCGTACCGGACGGCGACGTCGACGTCCTGCCACTCGGTCTCGCCGAAGTGGCCCAGGCCGTCGGGCGGGGCGGGCGTGCCCGCGTCGCCGCGGTAGCTGACGGACAGCGTGGGCAGCCGCAGCGCGTGCAGCAGCGGCAGCACCGGCAGCGCCTGCTCCCGGTCGGCGCCCGGGCCGTGCACCAGGACCACCCAGGTGCCGCGGATGCCGGCGGTGCGCCAGGCCGGGAGGTCGCCGAGTTCGCCGGCCACCGCGACCTCCGCGTAGTCCAGGCCGAGGGCGGTGCGCGGGTCGCCGAGCAGCACCCGCGGGGTGACCCGGACCTCGGTGCCGACCGCCAGGGTGCCGCCGTCGGCGCGCTCCAGCCGCCGGACGACCCGGTCGCCGGCGGCGTCCAGCACCTCGCCGACCACGGCGTGGCCGCCCTCGCCCCACTCCAGCGCGTAGCGGCCGGGGCGCAGGGTGTCCGGGGTCGCGGTCAGCACCACCCGCCCGGGCCCCAGCGCGTGCACCTTCACCTTCACCGGCGCGGGACCGAACGCCCCGTGCGCCGGGTCGGGGCGCACCACCCGGTCCGACACTCTCCGGCCGAGCAGCAGGAAGGCCGCCGCTCCGGTTCCTGCGGCGGCGGCTGCGACGACGGCGGCGGTTCCCCAACGCATGGCGGTCTCCCGGGTCCTGGCGGTCCTGTCCTCCCAGTCCACCTGCCCGCAGGACGGACGGCGAATCGGGGCGGCGCGGCGGGTGACGGGACGGCGCGGTCGTCGCACCCGGGGGCCGGCCGGGCGCGGACGGCGTTCAGGCCCGGCGCTCCGCCGCCGTAGACGGTCCGAGCGGCCGGGGAACCCGGCGGTCGCACGGACGCGGTCGCACGGACGCGGTCGCACGGACAGCGGCCGTCGATCCGCGGGGTGTCCGGAGCGGTTGACGAGTTGGGGGCGGCAGCCGGGGAGATCGGCCCGGTGCGGCCGGGCTTCGAGCCGGCCTGACCGGCAGGTCGGCAGGTCGGCAGGCCGGCAGGCCGGCAGGTCAGTCGGGCAGGAGCGGGCGCATGAAGGTGCGTTCGTAGCGCAGGACGCAGCCGCTGTCGTCCCTGATGCGGTCCGCCTCGATGAAATCGGGGTCCTGGCCGAACAGGGTCCGGTACTGCTCGTAGGCCGCGAGGCTGGGGAAGCTGAAGAGGGCGAGCGCCTTGTCGCTGGCGCCCTCCGCCGGCAGGAAGTAGCCGTGGTGCGTGCCGCCGTGACGGTCGACCAGCTCCATCCAGCGGCGTCCGAACCTCTCGAACGCCTCGATCCGCGCCGGATCGATCACGTACTCCACTACGCAGGTAATCATGCGTCGAGGCTAGCGAGTTGGCGCGTGCGGGCCGTCCCCGCTCCTCCGGGACCGGCCGCTCGCACGCGGAGGCCGGGCCGCCGGCCGGTCGGACGCGCTGCGGAGCCTGCGGAGCACGGTCCGCCCGCCGCGCGACGGCCCGGGCGGGACGCCTCCCGCGCACCCCGCCTGAGCTGGCAGCTTGCCCCCGCGGACCCGTCCGGCGGGGCCCGGTCCGGGGTGTGACCAAACCCTCCGCCGGCTCGGTTGACTGCCCCGAAGCGGGCGTGGTGGGATCTTCGGGCCAAACGGAGGCAAGCAGAGGAAGCCGGTGCGAGTCCGGCGCGGTCCCGCCACTGTGACCGGAACACCCCGCCCGGGGTGGCCGGAAGTCAGGAGACTCTGGCCCCCGTTCCGTCGATCCGGGGCGCGGACCCTGAGTGAGGACACAACGCCATGGGGGCAGCCCCGTACCTGGTGGGCGCGGCCGCGGGATACCTCGCGGACGCCCGGTTCGGAGATCCCCGGCGCGGCCACCCCGTCGCCCTGTTCGGCACCGCCGCGGCCCGGCTGGAGCGCCGCCTGTGGCGCGACCACCGCGGGGCCGGGGCGCTGCACACCGCGCTCGCGGTCGGCGCGGTCGCGGGCGGCGCGGGGCTGGCCGTCCGGGCGGTGCGGCGCTCGCCGCTCGCGGCGGGGGCGCTGGCCGCCGCGGCGGCCTTCACGGTGCTGGGCGGGACGTCGCTGACCCGGGAGGCCCGGACGATCGGGCGCTCGCTGGCGGACGGCGACCTGGCCGGGGCCCGGGAGCGGCTGCCGCACCTGTGCGGGCGCGACCCGTCCGGCCTGGACGAGCGGCAGGTGGCCCGGGCGGTGGTCGAGTCGGTCGCCGAGAACACCGCCGACGCGGTGGTCAACGCCCTGGTGTGGGGCGGCGTCGCGGGCGTGCCGGGGCTGCTGGCCTTCCGGGCCGTCAACACGCTGGACGCGATGGTCGGGCACCGGTCGGCGCGCTACCGGCGCTTCGGCTGGGCCGCGGCCCGGCTGGACGACGTCGCGGGCTGGCCGGGCGCCCGGCTGACCGCGCTGCTCACCGTCGCCGCGTCCGGCGCGCCCGGGCGGACCTGGCGGGTCTGGCGACGGGACGGCTCCGCGCACCCGAGCCCCAACGCGGGCCAGGCGGAGGCCGCGTTCGCGGGCGCGCTGGGCGTCCGGCTGGGCGGGACGCTGCGCTACGGCGAGCGGGTCGAGCACCGGCCGGTCCTGGGCGCGGAGCTGCCGCCGGTCGGCGCCCCCGACATCGAACGGGCCTGCCGCCTCTCGCGCCGGGTCGGCGCGCTCGCCCTCGCCACGACGCTCGCCGCGCGGGCCGTCCTGGCCGGGCGGCGCGGGTGAACCCGGGCGCGCGGCGCGCGCGGGCGGTCCGACCGGCCCCGGCCCCGGCCCGTTCCGGCGGCCGACCGCCCGCCTCCGGCCGCGGTCTCCCGCGTCCCGTCCGGGCCGCCGCGCCCGCCCCTCTCCCCCTCCGTCCCCTCCGTTGTGAAGGAGTCCTGCCGTGAACGGCGCGCTGCTGGTGGCCGGTACGACCTCGGATGCGGGAAAGAGCGTGGTGACGGCGGGGATCTGCCGGTGGCTGGCCCGGCAGGGGGTGCGGGTGGCGCCGTTCAAGGCGCAGAACATGTCGCTGAACTCGTTCGTGACGGTCGACGGGGCGGAGATCGGGCGGGCGCAGGCGATGCAGGCGCAGGCGGCGGGGGTGGCGCCGGAGGCGGCGATGAACCCGGTGCTGCTGAAGCCGGGGGCCGACGGGCGCAGCCAGGTGGTGCTGCTGGGCCGGGCGGTCGCGGAGGTCGGGGCGCTGGACTACCGGGAGCGCAAGCCCGTCCTGCTGGAGCGGGCGCTGGAGTGCCTGGCGGACCTGCGGTCGCGGTTCGACGTGGTGGTGTGCGAGGGCGCGGGCTCCCCGGCGGAGATCAACCTGCGGGACCGGGACATCGCCAACATGGGGCTGGCCTCGGCGGCCCGGCTGCCGGTGGTGGTGGTCGGGGACATCGACCGCGGCGGGGTGTTCGCGTCGATGTTCGGGACGCTGGCGCTGCTGTCGCCGGACGACCAGTCGCTGGTCGCGGGGTGGCTGGTCAACAAGTTCCGCGGGGACGCCCGGCTGCTGGCGCCGGGCCTGGAGATGCTGCGGCAGCTGACCGGCCGCCCGGTGCTGGGGACGTTCCCGATGCTCCAGGGGCTGTGGCTGGACGCGGAGGACTCGCTGGACCTGGCCTCGGTCGCGGCGCGCCCGGCGGCGGGCGCCCCGGTGGGGGCGCAGGTGCTGCGGGTCGCGGTGGTGCGCTTCCCGCGGCTGTCGAACTTCACGGACGTGGACGCGCTGGCGCAGGAGCCGGGCGTGCTGGTGCGCTGGGCGACCCGCCCGGAGGAGCTGGCCGACGCCGACCTGGTGGTGCTGCCGGGCACCCGGGCCACCGTCGCGGACCTGGCCTGGCTGCGGGCGCAGGGGCTGGCGGAGCCGCTGGCGGACCGGGTCGCGGCGGGGCTGCCGGTGCTGGGGGTGTGCGGCGGGTACCAGATGCTGGGGCGGGAGATCGTCGACGAGGTGGAGTCGGGGGCCGGGGCGGTGGACGGCCTGGGGCTACTGCCGACCCGGGTGGTGTTCGGCGCCGAGAAGGTGCTGGCCCGGCCGTCGGGGGTGGCGCTGGGCGAGCGGGTGGAGGGGTACGAGATCCACCACGGCGTGGTGGCGGTGGAGGGCGGCGAGCCGTTCGTCGCGGACGCCGCCGGCCGGCCGCTGGACGGCTGCCGCACCGGCGCGGTGTGGGGGACGACCTGGCACGGGGTGCTGGAGAACGACGCGTTCCGGCGGGCGTTCCTGGCCGAGGCGGCCCGCGCCGCCGGGCGGTCCTTCGTCCCGGCGCCGGACACCTCCTTCGCCACCGCCCGCGAGCGACGGCTGGACGCGCTGGGCGACCTGGTCGCGGAGCACGCCGACACGGACGCGCTGTGGAAGCTGATCGAGGACGGGGCACCGGCGGGTCTGCCGTTCGTGCCGCCCGGGGCTCCGGCCCCACTGGAGATGGGGAGTGCCAAGTGACCGAGGCCCGTTATCCGTTCACGGCGATCGTGGGCATGGACGACCTGCGGCTGGGGCTGCTGCTGAACGCGGTCTCGCCGGCCGTGGGCGGGGTGCTGGTGCGCGGCGAGAAGGGGACCGCGAAGTCGACGATGGTGCGGGCCCTGGCGGGGCTGCTGCCGTCGATCGGCGTGGTGGCGGGCTGCCGGTTCGCCTGCGACCCGGCGGCGGTGGACCCGCAGTGCCCGGACGGGCCGCACGCGGGGGCGGGCGAGGACGAACGGCCGGCGTTCCTGGTGGAGTTGCCGGTGGGCGTCTCCGAGGACCGGGTGGTCGGCTCGCTGGACCTGGAGCGGGCGCTGGCCGAGGGCGTGAAGGCGTACGAGCCCGGGCTGCTGGCGAAGGCGCACCGCGGGGTGCTGTACATCGACGAGGTGAACCTGCTCCAGGACCACCTGGTGGACCTGCTGCTGGACGCGGCGGCGATGGGCCGCTCGTACGTGGAGCGCGAGGGCGTGTCGGTGCGGCACGCGGCGCGGTTCCTGCTGGTCGGGACGATGAACCCGGAGGAGGGCGAGCTGCGCCCGCAGCTGCTGGACCGGTTCGGCCTGACGGTGGAGATCGCGGCGACCCGGGACGCGGACGAGCGCGCCGAGGTGGTGCGCCGGCGGCTCGGCTACGACGCCGACCCGACCGGCTTCGCGGCCCGCTGGGCCGACCGGGAGCGGGAGCTGGCCGAACGGATCACCGCCGCCCGGGAGTTGCTGCCGCAGGTGGAGCTCTCGGACCTGGCGCTGCGCCAGATCACCGCCGTCTGCGCGGCGTTCGAGGTGGACGGCCTGCGGGCGGACATCGTGATGGCGCGCACGGCGGTGGCGCTGGCCGCCTGGGCGGGCCGCACCGAGGTGCGGGAGGAGGACGTCCGCACCGCCGCCCGGCTGGCGCTGCCGCACCGGCGGCGGCGCAACCCGTTCGACGCGCCCGGGCTGGACGAGGAGCAGTTGGACCGGACGCTGGCCGAGCACCGGCCGGAGGAACCGGAGGAGCCCCAGGGCCCGCCGGAGGACGACGGCCCGGACGGCGGCGGCCCGGACGGCGGTGGCCGACCTGACGGCGGCGACGGCGGCGACGGCGGTCCGGACGGCGGCGGCGCGCCGGAGCCGTCCGGTCCCGACGACCGGCCCGCGCAGGAGGGCCCGGCCGAGGCGCCCGCCCCGCCGCGGCAGCGCCCGGGCGGCGGGCGGGAGTCGGCGCCGGTGGCGGCCGACCAGCCGTACCGCACCCGGCTGTTCAAGGTGGACGGCACCGGCCGGGGCGCCCAGGGACGCCGCTCCCCCGCCGAGACGGAGGCCGGGCACACCGTCCGGGCCCGCCGCCCGCGGGGTCGGCTGTCCCGGCTGCACCTGAGCGCGACGCTGCGCGCGGCGGCGCCGCACCAGGCGGCGCGCGGACGCAGCGGCCGGGCGCTGGTGCTGCGCCGGGACGACCTGCGCGAGCAGGTGCGCCGGGGGCGGGAGTCGAACCTGGTGCTGTTCGTGGTGGACGCCTCGGGGTCGATGGCGGCCCGGCAGCGGATGACGGCGGTCAAGGGCGCGGTGCTGTCGCTGCTGATGGACGCCTACCAGCGGCGCGACAAGATCGGGCTGGTGACGTTCCGGGGCGCGGACGCGGAGGTGGCGCTGCCGCCGACCTCCTCGGTGGAGGTGGGCGCGGCCCGGCTGGAGCAGCTGCCGACCGGCGGCCGGACACCGCTGGAGGCGGGCCTGCTGCGGGCGCACGAGGTGCTGCGGGTGGAGCGGCTGCGCGACCCGGACCGCCGTCCGCTGCTGGTGGTGGTCACCGACGGCCGGGCCACCGGCGGGAAGGACGCGCTGCCCCGGGCCCGCCGGGCGGCCGGGCTGCTGGCCGCGCAGGGCGTGGCCGCGGTGGTGCTGGACTGCGAGTCCGGCCCCGTCCGGCTGGGCCTGGCGAGGGAGTTGGCGGCGCACCTGAACGGTGACGCGGTGAGCCTGGACGAGCTGCGGGCCGAAGGGGTGGCCTCGCTGGTGCGGGAGGCCCGGACGACCATGACGACGACGCGAAAGGCGGCGTGAGCGGTATGCCCAAGGGAGTGGCGGAGAACGTCCCGGACGACGGCCTGACGACGCGTCAGCGCCGGACCCAGCCGATCACGGCGGTGCACACCGGGCCGGGCAAGGGGAAGTCCACGGCGGCGTTCGGGATGGCGCTGCGGGCCTGGAACCAGGGCTGGCCGGTCGGGGTGTTCCAGTTCGTGAAGTCGGCGAAGTGGAAGGTCGGCGAGGAGAACGCGCTGCGGGTGCTCGGCGAGTCCGGGCAGGGCGGCACGGTGGCCTGGCACAAGATGGGCTCGGGCTGGTCCTGGGTGCAGCGCGACATCGAGTCCTCCGAGGAGGCGGCCCGGGAGGGCTGGGAGCAGGTCAAGCGGGACCTCGCGACCGAGACGTACCGGTTCTACGTGCTGGACGAGTTCACCTACCCGCTGCACTGGGGGTGGATCGACGTGGCCGAGGTGGTCGGGGTGCTGCGGGACCGCCCGGGCAGCCAGCACGTGGTGGTGACCGGCCGGTACGCGCCCGAGCCGCTGCTCGAACTGGCCGACCTGGTCACCGAGATGACCAAGGTGAAGCATCCGATGGACGCGGGCCGCAAGGGCCAGCGCGGTATCGAGTGGTAGCGAGTTGAACGACGTGACACCCCGCCTGGTGGTCGCCGCGCCCTCCTCGGGGGCGGGCAAGACCACGGTGGCCACCGGACTGATCGCGGCGCTGGCCGCGCGCGGGCTGGCGGTCTCCCCGCACAAGGTCGGCCCGGACTACATCGACCCCGGCTACCACGCGCTGGCCGCCGGGCGCCCCGGCCGCAACCTGGACGCCTGGATGAGCGGCCCGGAGCGGATCGCCCCGCTGTTCGCGCACGGCGCGGCCGGGGCGGACGTCGCCGTGGTCGAGGGCGTGATGGGCCTGTACGACGGGGCCGCCGGGCGGGGCGAGCTGGCGTCCACCGCGCAGGTGGCGAAGCTGCTGCGGGCGCCGGTGGTGCTGGTGGTGGACGCCTCCTCGCAGTCCCGCTCGGTGGCGGCGCTGGTGCACGGCTTCGCGTCCTGGGACCCGGAGGTCCGGCTGGCCGGGGTGATCCTCAACAAGGTCGCCTCCGACCGGCACGAGTCGCTGCTGCGCGAGGCCCTGGAGGAGGGCTCGGGCGTGCCGGTGCTGGGCGCGGTGCGCCGGGCCGGGGCGGTCGACACGCCGTCCCGGCACCTGGGCCTGGTGCCGGCCGTGGAGCGCTCGGCGGAGGCGCTGCGGGCGGTGCGCGAGATGGGCGAACTGGTCGGCCGGTCGGTCGACCTGGACGCGGTGCTGGCGCTGGCCCGCACCGCCCCGCCGCTGTCCGCCGCGCCCTGGGACCCGGCGGCCGAGGTCGAGCCGCTCACCGGGCCCCGGCCCCGGGTCGCGCTGGCGGGCGGCGCGGCGTTCTCCTTCTCGTACGCGGAGAACGCCGAACTGCTGGCCGCCGCCGGGGCCGAGGTGGTGCCGTTCGACCCGCTGCACGACGAGCGGCTGCCCGAGCGGACGGCCGCGCTGGTGATCGGCGGCGGCTTCCCCGAGGTGTACGTCTCCGAGCTGAGCGCCAACGCGGCGCTGCGCGGGGCGGTCGCCGACCTGGCCGCGAGCGGCGCGCCGGTGGTCGGCGAGTGCGCCGGACTGCTGTACCTGGGGCGGGAGTTGGACGGCCTGCCGATGTGCGGGGTGCTGGACTCCACGGCCCGGATGACGCCCCGGCTGACCCTCGGCTACCGGGAGGCGGTGGCGCTCGCCGACTCGCCGCTGGCGGCGGCCGGCACCCGGGTGCGCGGCCACGAGTTCCACCGCACCGCCACCGACCCGGCGGCCGGCCCGTCCCCCGCCTGGGGCTGGCGCACCCCCGCCGGCCCGCACACCGAGGGCCACCTGCACGGCTCGGTGCACGCCTCCTACCTGCACCTGCACTGGACCGGCGCGCCCGCGCTGCCCGCCCGGCTGGTCCGGCACGCCGCCGCGTGGGCGGCCGGGCGGGGCTGAACCCGGACACGGGCGGGGCTGAACGCGGCCGGGGCCGGGTGACGGGGTGTCACCCGGCCCGGTGCGGTGGGTCGGCGCGGGACGCGGCGGGGTCAGACCGCCTGGTTCGAGGGGTGCTTGGCGGGCTCCTGGTCGTGGGTGGCCAGGCCCAGCCCGCGACGCAGGTCGAGGATCAGGTCGTCGCCCAGGTGCTGGTAGCCGGCCGTCAGCTCGCGTTCGACGTCCTCGGCGCCGGTCAGCTTCCCGGCGGCCCGGAAGTGCCGGGCGGCCTCCCGGGACTCGCCCACCAGCCGGTCGACGGTCTTCCGGTCGGCGGTGGTCCACTGCGTCCCGGCGAGCAGCGCGGCCTGCTTGTCGGCGGCGGCGGCCAGCCCGTCGGCCCAGGTGCGGAACGCCGCCGGGTCGTCCGCGACGTCGAGGTCCTCGTTCGGGGCCTCGGCCCAGGCCCGGTCGAACTGGTTGGTGGCCAGCAGCAGGTGCAGCTGGTCGGATGTCAGGGTGGTCTGGTCCCTGCGCAGCGGGGCGGTGAGCGGCTTGCTGTCGGTGAAGAAGCAGACCAGCCGCCGTCCGCCGACCGCGTCCCAGCTGTTCCGGTCCGGGTAGACGTAGCGGTAGTCCAGCGAGTCGCCGAGCGTCCAGGTGTCCATCACGTACTGGTCGACGTGGTCGGAGCAGCCCTGCTCCGCCTCGTCCTCCAGCACGCTCGTGGCCGGGTAGTCGCCCGTCTCGGCCGGGATGCCGGTCCAGAAGACCTCGCCCTTGTGCGGCTGCGCGCAGTCGACCCGCCTGGTCACCAGCGTCCCCACCAGGTCGAAGCACTCGCCGACCTCCAGCCGCAGCGCGGAGGCGGCCGGCACCGCCGCGGAGCCGTTGCGGGCGGAGGTCGGGCGGCCGTCGCCGTCGTCCTGCCCGGAGGCCGGGTCGAGGACGTTGGCGACCAGCCCGACCACGAGGAGCGCCGCCCAGATCGAGCCGATCACGATGGCCGAGACCGCCAGGCCCCGGCCGCGCTCGCCGGTTCGCCTGATCTGGCGCAGCGCGATCGGGCCCATGACGACGGCGGCGGTGCCGAAGAAGCACAGGAAGCTCACCACCAGCGAGGCGATGGCCAGCCCGTTGGTGTACAGCGACCGCTGCTGCGGGAACGCCGGGTAGCCGGGCGCCCCGAACTGACCCGGCACCTGGCCGGGCACCTGGCCGGGGTACGGGCCCGGGCCGGGGTACGGGCCCGGGCCGGGGTACGGGCCCTGCGGGGGCGGGAAGGCGCCGCTCCCCCACGGCTGCCGGCCGTCCGGGGTTGGGGCCCACGGGTTGGCGGCGGACCCGGCCGCCCCGGTCTCCGCCGTACCGGCCGCGGGGGGCGCGGGGGGCGTGGCGCCGGGCGCGGGGGCCGCCCACGGGTTGACCGGCTGCGGGGCGACGGGCGCGGGCGGCGCGGGAGCGGGAGCCGCGGCGGCTGCCTGGGGAGCGGCACCGGGCGCGGGGGCCGCCCACGGGTTGACCGGCTGCGGGGCGGCGGGCGCGGCGGCGGCATCCGCAGCGGGCTCGGCGTCGGCGGGTACGGCGTCGGCGACGGACTCGGCGGGGTCGCGCTTCGCGAAGGAGACGGCGGGGACGGTCCGTCGGGCCTCGGCGGCCTCGGCGGTCTCGGCGGCGGGCTTCTCCAGCGAGCGGGCGGGCGGGGCGGCCGGAGTGCCGTCCCGGGCGTCGGCCCGGGCGTCGGCCGGGCCGTCCTTCCCGGTGCCCTCCTGGTCGAGCGGCATGAGTGGTCCCCCCTGCGAGTGAAACGGGTCGAGGCTGCGCGAATATAGCGGACCGGGCCGTCGGCGCCCCACCGAGTTCCCCACCTGCGGCTGTGCCCAGGCACCCGGTCATTGCATGCAATGCATGCAGCGCTCTACGCTGGACCGGTGCAGACCGAGAGCACCCGCGTGCGACTGCGGGAACTGATCCTGGACGGCCACTACCCGCCGGGCTCCCGGCTGGGCGAGGTGGAGGTCGCCGGGGCGCTGGGGGTGAGCCGCACGCCGGTGCGGGAGGCGTTCCGGGCGCTGGCCTCGGACGGGCTGCTGGCCCCGGCCGGGCGGGGCCTGCGGGTGGTGCGGCTGGACGGCGCGGAGCTGGTGCACGTCTACCGGGTGCGGGCCGCGCTGGAGGCGCTGACGGCCGAGCTGGCGGCCGAGCGGCAGCGGGCGGGGCGGCTGGCCCCGGCCGAGCTGGCCGACCTGGCCGCGCTCGCCGACCGCACCCACCGGGCCACCGTGGACGGGGAGTTGACCGCGGCGGTGCGGCTGAACCGGGCCTTCCACCGGCGGGTCGCCGAGCTGGCGGCCAACCCGGTGGCGCTGCACAGCCTGGACCGGCTGTGGGACCAGATCCAGGTCTCCACCCGGCGCACCCTCGGCCCGCCCGGACGCACCGCCCTGGTCGACGCCCAGCACCGCGACCTGCTCACCGCGATCACCGCCGGGGACGGGGCCGCCGCCGCGGCGGCGGCCCGCCGGCACGTCCTGGACACCTGCGCGGCCGACCGGCCGGCCGCGCCCGACGACACGGAGTGACCCGCATGGCCTTCTCCCACGACCACCACTACGCGGTCCGGGTCGAGTGGACCGGCGACCTCGGCACCGGCACCGACCACTACCGCTCCTACGCCCGGGACCACACGGTCTCGGCCGAGGGCCTGCCGGACGTCCTGGGCAGCGCCGACCCGACCTTCCGCGGCGACCGCTCCCGGTGGAACCCGGAGCAGCTGCTGCTGGCCGCGCTCGCCCAGTGCCACCTGCTCTCCTACCTGCACCACTGCGCGGTCGACGGCGTCGTGGTCCGCTCCTACGCGGACGACTCCACCGGCACCATGCGCACCGAGGGCAACGGCGGCCGGTTCACCGAGGTGGTGCTCCGCCCGCGGATCGAGGTCGCCGAGGAGTCGATGCGCGCCCGGGCGCTGGCCCTGCACGGCCCGGCGTCCCGGGACTGCTTCATCGCCTCCTCGGTGAACTTCCCGGTCCGCCACGAGCCGGTGGTGACCGTCCGCCCGGCCGACTGACCGACTGACCGGCTGTCCGGACCGGGCGAGCAACCGGTCGGCCGGACCGTCCGCCCGCCCGCACCGGTGCCCGCGCCGCCGGGCAACCGTTCCGCCGGTCGGTACGTCCGGGTATTTTGACACCCACGCACACGTGCAGGTCAGGAAAACGGGGGCACCATGGCGATCGAACTGCCCGGCGAGGTGGTGGACTTCCTCTCGATCATCGGCATCAACTGGCCGACGGTGAACGAGGACAAGGTCCGCGAGTTCGCGGGCCACGTGCGGGAGTTCGCGGAGAACGTGGACGCCTCGCACCAGCAGTCCACGGCGACGATCCAGCAGCTGGGACAGGCCTACGAGGGCGCCTCCTACGAGGCGCTGCTCGCCAAGTGGGCGGCCGTCTCCGACCAGCACCTGAACGAACTCGTCCAGGCCTGCCACGTGGTGGCGCAGGCGCTGGACGTGGCGGCGGACGTGATCGTGGCGATGAAGGTGGAGACCATCGCCGAACTGGTCGCGCTGGCCGCCGCGTTCGTCGCCGACCAGGCCGCCGCGATCGCCACCCTCGGCGCGGCCGAAGCCGCGGTGATCCTCATCGAGGAGGCCGCCAAACGCCTGATCAACTACCTGGAACAGCAGTTGGAGCAGTACGTCATCGGCCAGGTGGTGGAAGCCGCCATCAACCCGCTGGTGGACACCGTCGCCCACGCCGTCCAGGGCATGGTCTTCCAGGCCGCCGAAGGCGCGCTCGGCGTCTCCGCCGGCGGCGCGGGCGGCACCGGCTTCCGCATCGACCCCGACGCCCTGGACGAACACGCCCGCACCATGCACGACCACGCCGAGACCGTCGCCGGCCACGCCCAGGTCTTCCAGTCGAAGATCGCGGGGGTGAGCTTCGAATGAGCAACCAGATCGTCAAAGCACTCGAACACGGCGCGCAGAAGCTCGGCAAGACCCTCGCCGAGGACGCCGGCAAGGCGTTGAAGTCCTTCTACCGCAAGGCCGGCGACAACCTGAAGACCGTCGCCAAGAACACCCGCGAGATCGAGCAGAAGCACGTCAAGGACCTGGAGAAGATCCTCAAGGGCGAGGGCGGGGACGGCGTCCCGCACCCCCGTTCGGGCGGCGGCGGGCGCGGGTCCGCCCCGCGCAACGAGGGCCGGGGCCGCGAGCGGGTGGCGGACCCGCACCGGCCGGGCCGGCCGCCCGAGTCACGCTGCCAGGGCGGCGAGCCGGTCGACGTGGCGACCGGCGTGATGTTCATCGAGCAGCAGGACGTCGCCCTGCCCGGCGCGCTGCCGCTGCTGTTCAAGCGCTCCTACGAGTCCGACCACCGGGCCGGCTGGTGGATGGGCCCGGCGTGGGCCTGCACCTTCGACGAGCGGCTGGAGATCGACGCCGAGGGGGTCGTCCACCTCACCCCCGACCGCACCGCCCAGGCGTACCCGCACCCCGCGCCCGGCGAGCCCGCCCAGGCCGGGGCCGGCGCCCGGCTGGACCTCGCGCTCGCCCCGGACGGCGGCGGCTACACGCTGACCGACCGCGCCGGGGGCCTGGTCAAGGAGTTCACCCGCCGCCCGGCCGGGGACGTCGCCCTGCTGACCGCCGTCCGGGACCGCTCCGGCCACCGGGTGGACCTGGTCCACGACGCCGACGGCGTGCCGCTCTCGCTCACCCACTCCGGCGGCTACCGGGTGCTGGTGACCGTCGACGGCGGCCGGATCACCGCGCTGCGGCTGGCCGGCGCGGGCGAGGAGGGCCGCGACCTGCTGCTGGCCCGGTACGGCTACACCGACGGGCACCTCAGCTCGGTCTACGACTCCTCCGGCAAGCCGCTGCGGTTCACCAACGACGCCGCCGGCCGGATCACCGCCTGGACCGACCGCAACGGCACCGAGTACCGCTACAGCTACGACGCCCGGGACCGGGTCACCGACGAGGGCGCCGCCGACGGCACCCTGCGCTTCCACTTCGGGTACGGCGAGCCGGACCCGGCCACCGGCCTGCGGACCACCACGGAGACCAACGCCCTCGGGCACACCACCGCCTACACCGTCAACGAGCTCCACCAGATCACCGCGATCACCGACCCGCTCGGGAACACCACCCGCTTCGAGCGCGACGCGCACGACCGGCTGCTGTCGCGCACCGACCCGCTCGGCCGCACCACGCACTTCGCCCACGACGGCGTCGGCGACCTGACCGCCGTCACCCGCCCGGACGGCGAGCGGTCCACCGCGGCGTACTTCGGCGACACCAGCCTGCCCACCGAGATCACCCGGCCGGGCGGCCTGACCTGGCGCCAGACCTACGACGCGGCCGGCCGGCGCACCTCGGTCACCGAGCCGACCGGCGCCACCACCCGCTACCGGTACGACGAGGACGGCCACCTGGCCGCCGTCACCGACCCGCTGGGCCACTCCACCCTGGTGCGCTGCAACCCGGCCGGCCTCCCGGTCGAGATCACCGACCGGGACGGCGCCACCACCCGCTACCGGCGGGACGCCTTCGGCCGGATCACCGCCGTCACCGACCCGCTGGGCGCCGTCACCCGGCTGGAGTGGACCCCCGAGGGCCGGCTGCGCGCCTGCACCGCGCCCGACGGCACCACCGAGACCTGGACGTACGACGACGAGGGCAACCTGCTGGTCCGCACCGACGGGCTGGGCCGGGCCACCCGGTACGAGTACACCCCGTTCGAGACGGTCGCCGCCCGGACCGGCCCCGACGGCACCCGGCTGGTCTTCGACTACGACGCCGACATGAACCTGGTGGCCGTCACCGACTCGCTGGGCCGCCGGTGGAGCTACGCGTACGACGCCGCCGGGCGGCTGGTCGGCGAGCGCGACTTCGACGGCCGGACGGTCGGCTACCAGCTGGACGCGGCCGGGCAGGTGGTCGCCCGCACCACCCCGACCGGCAGCCTGGTCCGCTACGCCTACGACCTGCTGGGGCAGGTGGTCGCCAAGGACGTCGACGGAGCCGCCACCAGCTACGCCTACGACCCGGCCGGGCACCTGCTGCGCGCCACCGGACCGGACGCCGAGGTGCTGCGCACCGTCGACGCGCTGGGCCGCGTCCTCACCGAGACGGTCGACGGCCGCACCCTCGCCCACACCCGCGACCCGCTGGGCCGCAGCGTGCGCCGCACCACCCCGACCGGCCACGCCAGCGACTGGGCCTACGACCCGGAGGGCCGCCGGACCGCGCTGACCACCGCCGCCGGCACCCTGGAGTTCCGCTACGACGAGGTCGGCCGGGAACTCGAACGCTCCCTCGGCGAACGGCTGACCCTGGCCAGCAGCTGGGACTCCGAGCACCGGCTGACCGGCCAGATCCTGCGCTCCGAGCGGGACGTCCTGCAGCGCCGCGACTACGCCTACCGCGCCGACGGCCTGCTGACCGGCGTCGACGACCGGCTGAACGGCCTGCGCACCTTCGAGCACGACGCCGCCGACCGGGTCACCGCCGTCCGGGCCGAGGGCTGGACCGAGAGCTACGCCTACGACCCGGTCGGCAACCTCACCGAGGCCGACTGGCCCGCCACCGGCGCCACCGAGGCCGCCCGCGGCACCCGCGTCCACACCGGCACCCGGCTCACCGCCGCCGGCCGGGTCCGCTACGAGCACGACGCCGCCGGGCGCACCGTCCTGCGGCAGGTCACCCGGCTGTCGCGGAAGCCCGACACCTGGCACTACAGCTGGGACGGCGAGGACCGCCTCACCGGCGTCACCACCCCCGACGGCACCCGCTGGCGCTACCTGTACGACCCGTTCGGGCGGCGGACCGCCAAGCACCGGCTGGCCGCCGACGGGACCGTCGAGGAGCGCACCGAATTCACCTGGGACGGCTCCGTCCTGGTCGAGCAGACCACCTCGGCGCCCTACCTGCCCGGCCCGCACACCCTCAGCTGGGACCACAGGGGCCTCCAGCCGCTCGCCCAGACCGAGACCATCACCGACCGGGAGCAGGTCGACCGGCGCTTCTTCGCCATCGTCACCGACCTGGTCGGCACCCCCACCGAACTCGTCGACCCGGCCACCGACACCATCGCCTGGCGGGCCACCCCCACCGTGTGGGGCCACACCACCTGGCCCGGCGACAGCACCACGTACACCCCGCTGCGCTTCCCCGGCCAGTACTTCGACCCGGAGACCCGGCTCCACTACAACCTCAACCGCTACTACGACCCCGAGACCGCCCGCTACACCAGCCCCGACCCGCTCGGCCTCTCGCCCGCGCCCAACCCGCACGCCTACGTCCACAACCCGCACACCTGGGCCGACCCGCTCGGCCTGATGCCGGAGGCGTCCGGCGACCTCAAGAAGGAACTGATGGAGCTGGGCAAGAAGCGCGCCCAGCAGGTCGCCGCCGGGCTCGGCGAGGACGAGACGCCGCCGGGCGCCTACACGGTGGGCCGCGACCGCACCACCGGCAGGACCTACTACGGTGAGAGCGGCCCGGAGACCGGGCACCACCAGAAGGTCAACGAGGCGATGCCCGACGAGTCGCAGCGCGCCGACGGCCGGCCGCCGGGGGTGTGCGGCGAGCCGCGGATGTTCACCAACGCGGCCAAGGACGGCGCGGACCCGAAGAACATCGACCTGGTCACCGTCAACACCAAGGGCAAGAAGTTCAAGATGTGCGAGAACTGCGGAAGTTGGGTCCCCCACTTCGGAGGAGAGGTACTGACCGGATGAGCGGCACCGACGGGCGCACGGGCGTCCCGGCCCTGCGGGAGGCGCTGGGCGGCGCGGCGGAGGTCGAGGTCCACCCCTTCGACCCGGAGCGGGCGTGCGCGGACTACGCCGAGGAGGGCTACCAGGTCACCGACCGGCTGCGGGAGTTCCTGGCCGCCTGGGGCGGGCTGACGGTGACCTGGCGGTTCCGCGGCGCCGAGACGGCCCTGACCACCGCGACCGGGCCGACCCTGGAGTCCACCCACGCCTTCCCGCGCAGCGTGGGGATCTGGTCCCGGCGGCTGGGGCAGCAGGTGGCCCTGGTCGGCACCGCCTTCGGGACCGAGGAGGCGCTGCTGCTGGCCGAGGACGGCGACGTGCTGCTGGTCGGCGACGCCGGCTTCCAGCGGGTCGGCCGCGGCTTCGCGGAGGCGGTCCGGCGCCTGGTCGCCGCCGACTACGACCGGACGTTCTTCTGGCCCGACCCGCCGACGCCCGCCGCCGGTTAGGCCCGGTCCGGGTGGGCGCCGTCAGCCCAGGTAGGCCGGGGCGACCGCGGAGCGGACCAGCAGCGCGGGCGCGCCGGTGCCGTCGGCCGGGACGCTCCACAGGTCGGAGCCGTAGTCGCCGGGCATCGAGTAGAGCAGGGTACGGTCGTCGGACCAGAGCGCCTGGTCGTCGATGTTGCGCTGCTCGGCGGTCGCGGTCTCGGTCATGGTGGCCAGGTCCAGCACGTACAGCCGCCAGGGGGCGGCCGGGTCCGCGTCGGCGACCCGCTTCTTGTAGGCGATCCGGGTGCCGTCGGGCGACAGCGAGGGGCACTCGACGTTCTGGTGCAGGGTGGTGAGCGTGCGGGCCGCCAGGTCGCCCCTGACCAGGTAGGTCCGGCCGCCGGTGGCGACCGTCGCGTAGAAGCCGCTGTCGTCGGCGAAGGTCACGCCCCAGACGTTGACGTCGGCGGCCTGCACCTGGTGCCCGTCCCGGATCACCCGGAAGTTCTCCAGGTTGTCGTAGAACGTCCAGTCGCGGGTGTCGACGATCGCGGTGCGGGTGGAGAAGTCGGTGCCCGCGTACGAGTCGCCGCTGACGAACACCGTCCAGCCGACCAGGTGCCCGGACGGGGAGACCCGGGCCCGGGTCGGGATGCCCGGGGCGGGGAAGCGCCGGACCTCGTGCAGCGCGGAGTCCAGCACCGAGGCGTGGTAGGTGTCGTCCAGCGCGCCGCGCTCGGCCTGCAGGCAGATGCCGGTGCCGCCGGCGGCGTGGAAGCGCAGGCACGTGACCCCGGACGCGGTGCGCGGCCCGTCCGGGTCGTCGGCGGGCACCGCGGCGACCTCGTCGCGGTGCGGGCCCCAGGCCAGGTTGCGGATCAGCAGCTGCCGCTCGCCGGACGCGTCCAGCGCGACCTTCCCCTCGTGCACCGGCGGCCCGCCCGCCTGCTCCTGGTCGCGGCGGTCGGAGCGCTGCGCGGCGTACCGCACCGCGACGGTGCCGACGGTGGCCAGCAGCAGCACGGCGAGCAGCAGCACCAGCAGCTTGCGCCGGACGGACGCGGGGCCGTCGGGGGCGGACGCGTCGGGGCCGGGGCCGGGGGCGGAACCGGGGTCGGGGTCGACGGCGGCAGGAGCGGTCATGCCAGTGCCCTCCGGGCGGGGGTGCGGGGCGTACGGGGCGGGTCGGTGCGGTACGGGGATCGGTACGGGTGGCGGCCGGTCAGGCGGTGTCGGCCGGGCCGGTGGTGGGGCGCAGCAGCCGGGTGGCGGCGAGGGCGGTCGCGGCGAGGGCCGCCGCGGTGACGGCGAGGGCGGGGCGGGGGCCCCAGACCGACCAGGCGGCGCCGAAGGCCAGTGAGCAGGTGAAGCGGGCCAGCGCCTGGCCGGTGCCGACCAGGGCCTGGCCGGCACCCTGCCGGTCGTCGGGGACGGTGGCGGCGGTGGCGGCGGCCAGCACGCCGTCGGTGGCGGCGTAGAAGGTGCCGTGCAGCAGCAGGACCAGCGCCGCGGCGGGCAGCCCGCGCAGCGGGGAGAGGACCACCGCGTAGCCGCCGAGCAGGACGGCGTGGCCGAGCAGGAACAGGGTGCGGCGGCCGATCCGGTCGGCGGCCAGGCCGAGCGGGACGGCGAGCAGCAGGAAGACCGCGGCGGTGCCGAGCGGCAGCAGCGGGAACAGGTGCGCGGGCAGGTCGAGTTGGCGCTGGAGCAGCAGGTAGAGGAAGGAGTCGCTGACGGTGGTGAGGCCGAGCAGGACGGCGGCCAGGGTGAGCCGGCGCAGCGCGGGCCGGGACAGCAGGGCGAGCGCGTCGCGCAGGGTGGGCCGGGGCCCGGCGGGGGCGGAGGCGGGCCGGCCGTCCCGGGTGATCCGGGCCGGGACGAACAGCACCAGCAGCAGCACGCCGAGCACCGCGACGCAGCCGGAGACCGTGAACACCGCGCCGTAGGAGGACCGTTCGGTCCGGTCGTCGGCGATCCGCAGGACCGCGAAGGCCAGCAGCGGGCCGATCAGCGCGCCGGTGGTGTCCATCGCGCGGTGCACGCCGAACGCCCGGCCGCGGTGCTCGGGCGCGGTGGCCAGCGAGATCATCGCGTCGCGCGGGGCGGTGCGCAGGCCCTTGCCGGTGCGGTCGACCGCCAGCACGGCGCCGATCAGCGGCAGGGTGTGGACCAGCAGCAGCAGCGGTTTGCAGAGCGCGGACAGGCCGTAGCCGAGCCCGGCGACCAGCTTGTGGCCGCGTCCGCCGCGGTCGGCGAAGTGGCCGCCGAGCAGCCGGACCAGCGCGCCGACGCCGTTGTTGATGCCGTCGAGCAGGCCGAAGCCGAGCGGGGACAGGCCCAGCGCGGTGACCACGTACAGCGGCAGGACCGCGCTGACCATCTCCGAGGAGACGTCGGTGACCAGGCTGACCGCGCCGAGCGCGAGCACGGTGCCGGGGACGGCGGCGCGCCGCCCCGGGCGGGTGCCCGGGACGACGGCCGCGGCGCGGTCACTCTTGGTGGAGCGGGCGTCCGCGAGGTACATCGGGCGTCAGTTCCAGATGCCGGTGATGTCGGTGGCGGAGGCGGCGTTGCCGGCGTGGGCGCTCAGGCCCGCCAGGTCCTCCAGGGTGCGCAGCACGTTGTAGTGGTTGTAGGTGGTGGAGGTGCTGGAGCCGGCGATGACGTGCTGGCCGTAGACCAGGGTCGGGATGCGGTTGCCGGAGAGGCTGTTGTCCTCGTCGAAGGTGACGATCAGCAGGCTGTTGTGGGTCTTGGCCCAGCTGGCGTACCCGCCGAGGTTGTTCTTGATCCAGGTGTCGCCGGTGGAGACCGAGCAGTCGTGCATGTCGCTGCACAGGTTCGGCACCACGAAGGAGACCTTCGGCAGCGTCGAGTAGTCGGTGGGGAACTGGGCGAAGGTGTACGCGGTGCTGGTCGGCACGTTGGAGAAGCCGAACCACGGGTTGTGCTTCTGCGCGTACTTGCCGCTGGAGCAGACCGTGGAGCCCTGGCTGGGCAGGGTCTCGTTGTACGAGCCCCAGGTCTTGCCCGCGGCGATCAGCTCGGAGGCCAGGTTGGCCGCGCTCTTCGAGCCGACGCCGACGCAGCCGTCGTCCGTGCGGCCCTGGTTGGAGCCGGAGAACAGCATGTAGTAGTTGGGCTCCGACGGGTGGGTCAGGCCGTAGGACTGGGTCAGGCTGGCGCCGCCGGCCTTGATCGTGTTGTTCAGGTACGGGGCGCTGGAGCTGCCGACGACCTGGCTGTAGGCGTGGTTCTCCATCACCACGACGATCACGTGGTCGGGGCTGGGCAGCGCGGCGGCCTGGGCGGCGGTGCCGGTGGCGGCCCACAGGCCGAACGAGGCGGCGGTGAGGGCGGCGGCGCTGCCGATCGCGGTCAGGCGGCGCTTGGCGCGGCGGCTGAGCTGAGCGGACATCTCGGGGTCCTCCGGGGCGGGAAGGTGCCGGACAGGGGTGTGGAGCGCCCGAAAGGCTAGGGCGGAGTCCATGGCCGCCGGGACTTTTGACACATGAAGAACAAGCGAACGGTTGGCTGAGCGGCTTCGCCCCGCCGACGCTTTTCGGCCGACCGGGCGACGCTTCTCACACCTGTCCCGATTGACCCTGCTCGGACCGACATGGTGGGATTCCAGGCGGCCCGGCGGACGGCCGGCCCGGAGCGGAACGGACGGGAGGCCGGGCGTGGCGGACGGCGCACCCGACCCCCCGGCGCGCGCCCCCCGGCTGGTGCTCGGCCTCGGACTGCGGCGCGGCACCCCCGCCGCCGAGCTGCTGCGCACCGTCGACGCGGCGCTGGCCGCCCTCGGCCTGGACCGCACCGCCCTCGCCCGGGCCGCCACCCTGGACGGCAAGCTCGACGAACCCGGACTGCGCGCTGCCGTACGGGAGTTGGGCGTCCCGCTGACCGGCCACCCGGCCGCCGTGCTGGCCGCCGTCCCGGTGCCCGGCGGCTCCGCCCGGGTCGCGGCCGCGGTCGGCACCCCCAGCGTCGCCGAAGCCGCCGCGCTCGCCTCGGCCGGGCCCGGCGCCCGCCTGCTCGCCCCGCGCACCGCCACCGCCTCGGCCACCGCCGCGCTCGCCGCACTCGCCGTACCGCCCCAGGAGGACAACAGGTGAACCAGCAGCCCGATCTGCGCCATCACGGCGACGCCGAAGTGCGCGCCGCCGGGCTGGTCGACCTCGCCGTCAACGTCCGCACCGGAACCCCGCCGGCCTGGCTGCGCGCCCGCCTCGCCGCGACCCTCGACGACCTGGCCGCCTACCCCGACGGCACCGCCGCCCGCGCCGCCGTCGCCGCCCGGCACGGCCGCCCCGCCGCGGAGGTGCTGCTCACCGCGGGCGCCGCCGAGGGCTTCGTGCTGCTCGCCCGGGTCCTGCGGCCGCGCCGCGCGGTGGTCGTGCACCCCCAGTTCACCGAGCCGGAGGCGGCGCTGCGGGACGCCGGGCACCCCGTCCACCGGGTCCTGCTGACGCCCGAGCGGGGCTTCCGGCTGCCGCCCGGCGCGGTGCCCGAGGACGCCGACCTGGTGGTGGTCGGCAACCCCACCAACCCCACCTCCGTCCTGCACCCGGCCGCCGCCCTCGCCGCGCTGGCCCGGCCCGGCCGCACCCTGGTGGTCGACGAGGCCTTCATGGACACCGACCCCGGCGAGCCGCAGAGCCTCGCCGCCGTCCGCGACCTGCCCGGCGACGTGGTCGTGCTGCGCAGCCTCACCAAGACCTGGGGCCTGGCCGGCCTGCGGATCGGCTACCTGCTCGCCCCCGCCCCGCTGGTGGCCGCGCTGGCCGCCGCGCAGCCGCTCTGGCCGGTCTCCACGCCCGCCCTGGCCGCCGCCGAACTCTGCTCCGGCCCGGCCGCGCTGGCCGAGGCGGACCGCGCCGCGCGCACCACCGCCGCCCACCGCGCGCACCTGCTGGCCGGGCTGGCCGCGCTCCCCGGCGTCCGCGTCCACGGCACCCCGGCCGCGTCCTTCGTGCTGGTCCGGCTGGCGGGCGCCGACGCCGTCCGGGCCCGCCTGCGCGAAGCGGGCTACGCCGTGCGGCGCGGCGACACCTTCCCGGGCCTCGGCCCGGACTGGCTGCGCCTGGCCGTCCGCGACCCGGCCACCACCGACGCCTTCCTCAGCGCGCTGCGAGCCGCGCTCGGCGCGCGCTAGCCACCCGCCGGCGCACCCCGTAGTAGCGGGCCACCAGGATGCCGATCAGCGGCCCGAGCAGCAGCACCGGGGCCGAGAACGCGGCGGCCAGCGAGTGCCCGGTGGCCAGCGAGACGGCGAACCAGACGGCGTACACCACCAGGAAGACGAAGACGGGCCACAGCAGCGCCCGGCGCGGGGAGATCACCTGGTTGCTCATCCGATCTGTCCTTTCGAAGCGGAACGTCCCGGCCGCCGCACCCGGCGCGCCCGCCCTGCGCTCCGATCGGCGTCGGCGGGGGTGCCGGGCGGCTGGTACCGGTTCGGGTGCCCGGGGCCGGGCGGTTCATGCCGTCCGTCCGAGCGGCCGTCGGCTCCCGGGCGCCCGCCGCCCCCTCAGTGCAGCGTGACCGCGTCCCCCGGTTCCACCGTCCCCGGGACGACGACCTGGGCGTAGGCGCCCAGGCAGGGCAGCGGCGGCAGTTCGGGCAGCGGCCGGATCCGGTTCTCCCGGGCGGGGCGGCGCAGCCCCTCCGGGTCGGCGGGGAGGCCGCCGTGGGCCAGGGCGGGGATCGCGCAGCGCGGGGTGGCGGCGATGACCCGCAGGCGCAGGCGGGGGCCGACGGCGAGTTCGCGGCCGATCCAGGCGTTCTCGGCGTACGGTGCGCCGTCGTGGTCGATCACCAGGTTGGGGCGGTAGCGGGCGGCGGGGGCACCGGCCAGGCTCGCGGTGGTGACCAGGTGCAGCGGGGCGAAGTCGACGAAGCTGCCGGGCGCCGCCGCTCCGCCGAACTCCTGGACGGTGTAATCGACTTCGGCGTCGATCCCGGCGGCGAGCACCTGCTCGGGGACGGAGCGGCGCAGCGTCGCCCCGGGCGGGCGCTCCTCGATCAGCCGGACGGGGCGGCCGAGCAGGGCGGAGATCGCCGCGTCGTCGAGCGCGGCGCCGTCGGGGCCGGTGATCCGCACCCCGCCGTCCGCCGTCCCGGCCCGCAGCGTGAGCAGGCGGCGCCAGGTGCGGGGCTCCTTGGCGCTGGCGATCCGGCCGTCGGTGAGGTCGAGCAGCGCGTAGCGGCGGTCGCCGTCCAGGCCGCCCGCGTCGATCCGGGCCCGGGCGACCTCCTCGCCGAGCAGCGACTTGACCGGGTGGCGGTGCAGTGCGGCGACCCTCAACCCCCGTTCCCCTCCGCCCAGTCGGTGAGCGCGGCGAAGTCGGCGGGGCGCAGCCCGCAGCGGTGGTCGACGGTCAGGGTGAGCGCGGGAGCCGGGTGGTGGGCGGCGATCCAGGCGGTGTCCTGCGGCCCGATCTCGTCGTCCACCCAGGCGAAGGGCCGGCCGGCCGCCCAGGCGACCAGGTGGCGGGTCTTCCAGTGCAGGCCGTCGGGGTCGCCGTGGTGCATGGACGGCCAGTCGACGTACGGCAGTTCGGGCAGGCCGAGGAGCGGGGCGAGGTGCTCGTTGGCCTCCTCCTTCCAGGTGGTGGCCCAGACGAGTTCGTAGGGCAGGGCGCGCAGCGCCGGGCCGTGTCCGGGGTGCAGCCAGACCCGCAGCGGCTTGGGCGCGCGGATGCCCGCGGCGCGCTGCCGTTCCCGCCAACTGCGCACCGGGAGGCGGTGGGTGAGGTAGCCCTCGGGACGGCGGTAGGGGGAGCCGACGTACGGGGCGAGCGGGCCGTCGACGTCGAGCAGCAGCAGCGGACGGGTCACCGGGCCTCCTCGCGGACGAGCCAGGCCCGGGCGGCGGCGATCCGGCGGCCGGTGGCGGGGTGGGTGGCGAGCAGCAGCTCGACCGCCCGGGGCGGGTACGGGTCGGCGATGTTGGCGACCGCGAGACGGCGCTGCATGGCGATGAACTGCTCGGCGTCGCGCGTGAGTTCGAGGGCGTGCCGGTCGGCGCGGGCCTCGATCCGGCGGCTGGCGGCGCACTGCGCGGGGATGCTGAGCGCACCGAGCAGGGCCGCCAGGGCGGCCAGCAGCGGGAGGGAGCGCGGGTCCTGGACGCGGTCGGCCCCGGCGGCGTCCAGCAGCGGACGCCAGGCCAGCAGGGCGGCCAGCACGGGCACCGCGACGGCCGCGCCGAGCGCGCCCAGGGCGGTGCCGGTGGCGACGTCCCGGTGCTTGACGTGGCCGAGTTCGTGGGCGGCGACCAGTTCGATCTCGCGCGGTTCGGCGGTGGACAGCAGGGTGTCGTACACCACGATCCGCCGGGTCGGGCCGAACCCGGAGACGTACGCGTTCAGCGCGGTGGTGCGGCGGGAGGCGTCGGCGACCAGCACCTCGCGCACCGCGACGCCGTCCCGGCGGGCCAACTCCAGCAGCGCGGTGCGCAGTTCACCCTCGGGCAGCGGGGTGAACCGGTTGAACAGCGGCTCCAGCACCAGCGGGTGCAGGAAGGACAGCACGACGGCCAGCAGCGCCGCTCCGACCGCCCCCGGCACCCACCAGCGGCCCGGCCAGCGGCCGATCAGCGCGTACAGCCCCAGGGCCAGCGGCAGGAACAGGGCGAGCGTGACGGCCGTGCCGCGCACCACGTCCACCGCCCAGCCGCCCCACCCCTGCGTGACCAGCCCGTACCGGGCGGACACCGCCCGCACCCGGGCCGAGAACGGCAACGCCACCACCCGGCCGAGCAGCACCAGCGCCGCACTCCCCGCCAGCACCTCGGCCGCCCAGCCGCCCCCGAACCAGCCGCCGACCGCACTCACCAGTCCCGCCCCGGCCGCGGTGAAACCGAGCACCGCGCTCAGCGCCAGCCCGGCCGCCTGCCCGCCCAGCGCCCACGGCAGCCGGGCCCGCCGCAGCGCCCGGCCCCGGGCCAGCTCCCCCGGGGTGAAGTCGGCCTCAGCGGGCGCGGTATCGGTCATGGGCCCAGCCTAGGGCCCGCGACGCCCCTCGGGAGGGGGTGCGCGGCCCGGCCGGGGACCGCAGCCGACCCGGACCGGACAGCCCGGCGGGACGGCCGCCCCGGCGGGGCCCTCCTCCCACTCCGGCACCCACCGCACCCCGCCCGGCCGGAGTTCCGACGCACGCAGCACACGGACGAGTTCGCGTCGCTCCGGGGCCCGGGCGCGGCCCGACGGTCATCCGTGCCGCCGCCCCGGCGGGAGGCCCCGGCCGGCGGGACCTGACCTCGCCCACCGCCGACCCGGCGCGCCGACCGTCACCGAACCCGTCGCCGTCCGCGCCGTCCGCGCCGTCCGCCCCGTACGCCGTGCCGCCGCTCCCGGCGGGGGCGCCGGGCCGGTGGGAGACCGCTCGGGGCGGGGGGAGGGGGCGGCCTACGATGGCCGGATGGTCGAGGAGAGCTTGCGGGTCGCGCTGGAGTTCCGTCGCGGGTTCGCCCGGCGGCAGGCTGCCGAGGTGGTGGAACTGCCGGGCGGGTTCGGCGTGTTGAGCGAGGAGTTCGGGTACTCGCACGAGCACAACCAGCTGGTGCTGGACGCTCCGCCGAGCGGGGTGGACGTGGCGGGGCTGGCCGAGGAGGTGCTGGGGCACCTGGGGCACCGGCGGATCTCGGTGTTCGACGACGCGTCCGGGGTGGCGCTCGCGCCCGGGCTGGCGGCGGCCGGGTACCGGCACGAGACCGAGGTGGTGATGGTCCACCGGGGGCCGGTGCCGTCCGGCGGGGGTGCCGGGCCGGTGGGGCTGGAGGAGTTGGCCCCGGCCCTGGAGCGGCAGTGGCGCTGCTGGCTGCCGTGGGCCGCGGACGAGTCGATCGCCCAGTTGGTGAACCGTCGTACCGCCCGCGCCCGGGGCGCCGCGCGGGTGCTGACGCTGGCCGCCCGGGACGCCGACGGCGAGTTCGGCTCCTGGGCCGACCTGTACCAGGACGCTGCGGGCACCGCCCAGATCGAGGACCTGGCCACCGCCGAGGACCGCCAGCGCCGCGGTCTGGCCGACGCCGTGCTGGCCACCGCGCTGCGGATGGCCGCCGACCGCTCCCCCGGCGGCCTGCGCTTCCTGGTCGCCGACGCCGAGGACTGGCCCCAGCGGTGGTACGCCCGGCGCGGGTTCGTCACGGTCGGCCGCACCCACGGCTTCGTCCGGATGTGACGCCCGGCGGGCACGCGGACGCGACGGCCCCGGGCACGGCGGCCCCGGACGCGACGGCCCCCCGGACACGGCGGCGCCCGCCGTCCCCTCGCGGGGGCCGGCGGGCGCTGTCGTGCGGTGCGGGGCGGGTCAGACCTGGCCGGCCTTCTCCAGGGCCTCGCAGCAGGTGTTGACCAGGAGGCGGGTGACCACGTACGGGTCGACGTTCGCGTTCGGGCGGCGGTCCTCGATGTAGCCCTTCTGCTCCACCTCGACCTGCCACGGGATGCGGACCGAGGCGCCGCGGTTGGACACGCCGTAGGAGTAGACGTTCCACGGGGCGGTCTCGTGCTTGCCGGTCAGGCGGGACTGGATGTCGTCACCGTACTGGTTGACGTGCTCCAGGACCTTCTCCTGGGAGGCGCCGAGCGACTCGCAGGCGGTGATGATGGCGTCGTAGCCCTCGCGCATCGCCTTGGTGGAGAAGTTGGTGTGCGCGCCCGCGCCGTTCCAGTCGCCCCGGGCCGGCTTGGCGTCGAGGGTGGCGTCGATGCCGAACTCCTCGGAGGTGCGGTAGAGCAGGTAGCGGGCGATCCACAGGTCGTCCGAGACGGTCAGCGCGTCGACCGGGCCGATCTGGAACTCCCACTGGCCGGGCATGACCTCGGCGTTGATGCCGCAGATCGCCAGGCCGGCGTCGATGCAGCGGTCGAGGTGCAGCTCGACGATCTCGCGGCCGAAGACCTCCTCGGCGCCCACGCCGCAGTAGTAGCCGCCCTGCGGGGCCGGGTAGCCGCCCTCGGGGAAGCCGAGCGGGCGGGAGCCCTTGAAGAAGGTGTACTCCTGCTCGATGCCGAAGATCGCCTCCTGCGCGGCGTAGCGCTCGGCGACCTCGCGCAGCGCGGCGCGGGTGTTGGTCTCGTGCGGGGTGCCGTCGATCTCCAGCACCTCGCACAGCACGAGGATGTTGTCACCGCCGCGGATCGGGTCCTTGACGACCTTGACCGGCTCCAGCACGCGGTCGGAGGCGTGGCCTTCGGCCTGGTTGGTCGACGAGCCGTCGAAGCCCCAGGTGGGGATCTTGTCCGCGTTCGGCAGCACCCGGGTCTTGGAGCGGAGCTTGGCGGTCGGCTTGGTGCCGTCGATCCAGATGTACTCGGCCTTGATCGCCACTGCGGTGATCCTCACTGCTTGGGTGGTGGGGTGCCCGCGTAGCGTCGCAAGTCGCCGTTTCCCGGTTGTTCCTCCGATGTAACGCCCATGTGAACCAACGGTCCGCAGCGGCACGCTCACCCACCGGGAGTGCCTGTCTCACGATGTGGTCACACCGGTGAGACGGAAGGGGCGGAACGGACGCCCGCCCGGACGCCCGTCCCGCCCCCGACCAGCGGTGACGCGTCCGGGTCAGCGGTGCCGCGCGTGCGCCGCCCGGCGCCGCCGCGTCATCCACACCGCGGCGGCACCGGCCACCAGCAGCGTCCCGCCGCCCGCGGCCAGCACCGTGCTGCCCGAGGAGCCGGTGTACGCCAGCTCCTCCTTCGCCGCCTCGGGCACCGCGCGGTTCTGCGCGGACGCCGGGGCCGCGGGCGCCTTCGACGGCGAGGCCGCGGGCGAGGAGGCCGCCGCGGCCGGGACGACCGCCGCCACCGGCTTCCGGCAGGACACCGAGGCGACCGTCACGGTGCCGTTCACCTTGGCCACGTTCAGGTTCAGCGGGTTCAGCGCGACCTTCACCTCCAGCGCGGCGGCCGCCGCCGTGCTGCCGGTCACGGTCTTCTTGGCGAACTCGACGTCCACCGAGCCGATCGCCGGAACGTCCACGTGCGTCGGCGAGTTGAGGCCCACCGTCACCGACTTCCCCAGCACCGTGAGCCGGGCCGGCGCGACGACGTCCGCGGTCGGCTGCCCGTCCACCGGGCAGTTCGCCTCGGCGCTCATCGCCTCCAGCCCGAGCAGCGTGGTCAGCGGCAGGCCCGGCACGTGCAGGTCGGCGTTGACCAGCTGCACGGACGCCGCGGCCAGCCGGTCGTCCGCCCTGGTGACCGACTTGCCCACCTCCGCCTTCACCAGTGTCACCGGCCGCCCGCCGTCCACCCCGTCCACCTTCGCGGTCAGCACCGCGCCGTCCCGCCGGGCCGGCGACTCCACCCGGTTGAGCGCCACGTCCACCGGCACGTTCACCGTGTTCACCAGGGTGACGTCCAGGTCGAGTCGGGCCGTGACCGCGCTGGCCTTCCCGGGCTCGGCGGGGGTGCGCCCGGCATCGGCGGCGAAGGCCGCCGGGGACGGCAGCGCGACCGCGACCGCGAGCGCGGTCGCCGCGAGGGCCGAGGCGGCGACCGAACGCAGAACAGACATGGCAGGAACCCCCACACGTGGTGAACGGAAGAGCGCGTCCGCGACCTCACCCGGCGCACCGCACGGGGAGGGGACTCGCGCTCTCGGCTGCCGTCAGTCTCTTCGAACAGTGCGTCACTCCAGCAACACAGAACGTCATTTCACTCCTTCGGGTGAGGTTGACGCTCCGAGCTGACCGTTGTCGACGCATCCGGCGCGAGTTCGTTCGCGCAAATGGCAGCCGGAATCCGGGAATTCCACATCGGCGGGCCGGAACGTGCATCAGTGCGCCGGGGCGGAGCAGAAGAGGAGCGAGTCGGGCCGCCACCGAGGAGGCCCGAACCGGCCAGCTGGAGGATGACCCATGGCAACCGCCCACAGCAGTGCCCGACCCTGGGCCTCCACCGCTTCCCGGCGGCGGAGCGGCACGACCGGCCGGACGACCGCGCGCCTCCGGCACTGGGCCGCGGAACAGCCGGCGCCGGAGCGGCCCGCGGAGCAGGAGCAGCCCGGCGCCGAGGACTGGCGCCACCGCGCCGCGTGCGCGCAGGAGGACCCGGAGCTGTTCTTCCCGGTCGGGACCGGCGGCTCCGCCCTGCGGCAGACCGAGCGGGCCAAGACCGTGTGCCACGGCTGCCCCGTGCTGAAGCAGTGCCTGAGCTGGGCGCTGGAGTCCGGCCAGGAGTACGGCGTCTGGGGCGGCACCGGCGAGGAGGAGCGCCGCGCCATGAAGCGCCGCGCCGCCCGGGAGCGGACCCGCGGCGCGCACTGACCTCCGCGGCCCCGGACTCCCCGTACCGCTCGGGGAGTCCGGGGTCCGGCGTTCAGGTCAGGGCAGCCGCCAGTCGACGGGCTGCCCGCCCTGGCGGACCAGCAGGTCGTTGGCCCGGCTGAACGGCCGGGAGCCGAAGAAGCCGCTGTTCGCCGAGTAGGGGCTGGGGTGCGGCGATTCGATGCTGGGGACCTGGCCGAGCCAGGGGCGCAGCTCGCGGGCGTCCCGGCCCCACAGGATCGCGACCAGCGGGCCGCCGCGGGCGGCGAGCGCCCTGATGGCCTGTTCGGTGACGGCCTCCCAGCCCTTGCCCCGGTGGCCGTTGGTCTTGCGGGCCTGGGTGGTGAGGGCCCGGTTGAGCAGCAGGACGCCCTGGTCCGCCCACGGGGTGAGGTCGCCGTTGGAGGGCGCCGGGAGGCCGAGGTCCTGGCTGTACTCCTGGTAGATGTTGACCAGGCTGGCCGGCACCGGCCGGACCTCGGGCGCGACGGAGAAGCTGAGGCCGACGGCGTGCCCGGGGGTGGGGTACGGGTCCTGCCCGACGATCAGCACCCGGACGTCCGCGAACGGCTGCTGGAAGGCCCGCAGGACCTGCGGACCGGGCGGCAGGTAGGAGCGGCCGGCCGCGATCTCGGCGCGCAGGAAGTCCCCCATCGCGGCGACCTGTCCGGCGACCGGCGCGAGGGCCTGGGCCCAGCCGGGTTCAACGACTTCGTGCAAGGGTCGAGCAGCCATGACGGCAGCCTATCGGCCGGACCGACAACCGGAGTTCACGAGGGCCCGCCCGCCGGCCGCCGGGACCGGGACCGGGGCGACCAGGGCCGGAGCGGGGCCGGCGGGCCGGCGGGCCGGGCACGGACGCGGGGCTCACACCGGTTTCCCGTTGAGCACCACGTGCGCGGGCGCGGCCAGGACCCGCAGGTCGGCGCGCGGGTCGGCCGGGTAGAGGACGAGGTCGGCGGGGGCGCCCTCGGTGAGGCCGGGGCGGCCGAGCCAGGCGCGGGCGGACCAGGTGGTGGCGGCGAGCGCCTCGACGGGGGTGAGGCCGGCGCGGGTGAGTTCCCCCGCCTCCTCGGCGACCAGGCCGTGGGCGAGCGAGCCGCCCGCGTCGGTGCCGACGTAGATCGGGATGCCGGCGTCGTGCGCGGCGCCGACGGTGTCGTAGCGGCGGGCGTGCAGGCGGCGCATGTGGGCGGACCAGGCCGGGAACTTGGCCTCGCCGCCGTCGGCGAGCTTCGGGAAGGTGGCGATGTTGACCAGGGTGGGGACGATGGCGACGCCGCGTTCGGCGAAGGCCGGGATCAGGTCCTCGGTGAGGCCGGTGGCGTGTTCGACGCAGTCGATGCCGGCGGCGAGCAGGTCGGGCAGCGAGTCGGTGGCGAAGCAGTGCGCGGTGACCCGGGCGCCCTCGGCGTGGGCGGCGGCGATCGCCTCGGTGAGGGCGTCGCCGGGCCAGCAGGCGGCGAGGTCGCCGACGCCGCGGTCGATCCAGTCGCCGACGAGCTTGACCCAGCCGTCGCCGCGCCGGGCCTCGGCGGCCACGTACGCGGCGAGGTCGCCGGGTTCGATCTCGTGGGCGTAGTTGCGGATGTAGCGGCGGGTGCGGGCGATGTGCCGGCCGGCCCGGATGATCTTCGGGAGGTCGTCGCGGTCGTCGATCCAGCGGGTGTCGGCGGCGGAGCCCGCGTCGCGGATCAGCAGGGTGCCGGCGTCCCGGTCGGTGCGGGCCTGCCGCTCGCTGGTGTCGCGGTCGACGGCGCCGTGCGCGTCCAGGCCGACGTGGCAGTGGGCGTCGACCAGTCCGGGCAGCGCCCAGCCGGTGAGGGTGGCGGTGGGCTCGGCGGCGGGGCGCTCGAAGGTCACCCGCCCGTCCACGGCCCAGAGTTCGTCCCGGACGTCCTCCGGGCCGATCAGTACCCGGCCCTTGATGTGCAGCACCGTGCGGTCCGTCATGCCCGGCACTGTACTCGGCGTGCCCGGCGGCACCCGGCGCGCCCGGCGCCGGTCGCGGGCTGGCGGCCGATCTGCGGCAGACTGGTCGGCGGCGACCCCACGTCCCCGGCCCGCCCCGGCGGCCCTCCGCTGCACCGAAAGGCTCCCCCGCATGCTGCTCGACCTTCCCCCGCTGACCGCCGCCCGGTTCGCCGCGATCGAGGACGGGGTGGCGGCGCTGCTGCGCACCGGCAACGACGTGATCGTCACCCAGGGCGAGGCGCTGCTGCCGCTGGAGGCGGCGATCAAGGGCGCGGCGCACCCGGGTTCGACCGCGCTGAACGTCGTCACCGGCCCGTACGGGCAGACCTTCGGCGGCTGGCTGCGCGCCGCCGGGGCGAAGGTGGTCGACCTGGTGGTGCCGTTCGACGAGGCGGTGAGCGCCGAGCGGGTCGCGGAGGTGCTGGCCGAGCACCCGGAGATCGACTTCGTGTCGCTGGTGCACGCCGAGGCGGCGACCGGCAACACCAACCCGGTCGCGGAGGTCGCCGAGGCGGTGCGGCGGCACGGGGCGCTGCTGATGCTGGACGCGGTGGCCTCGGTGGCCGCCGAGCCGCTGCTCACCGACGAGTGGGGCGTCGACCTGTGCGTGATCGGCGGGCAGAAGGCGATGGGCGGCCCGGCGGGCGTCTCGGCGGTGTCGGTGAGCGAGCGGGCCTGGCAGCGGATCGCCGCGAACCCGGCCGCGCCGCGCCGCTCCTACCTCTCGCTGCTGGACTGGAAGGAGCGCTGGACGGACGCCGGTCGTACCCAACTTCCGCACGCTCCGGCCCAGTTGGAGATGCTGGCGCTGGAGGAGTGCCTGGCCGCGATCGAGGCCGAGACACTGGACGCGGTGATCGCCCGGCACCGCGCCGCGGCGGCCGCCACCCGTGCGGGCGCCCTCGCCCTGGGCACCGTCGCCCCGTACGTGCGGCGCGCCGAGCACGCCGCCCCGGTCGCCACCACGCTGCGCACCGCGCTGGGCGCGAGCGCGGCCGACCTGGCGGCCGAAGTCCAGCGCCGCGCCCCGCAGTTGCCCGTGCAGGCGGGCGGTGCGCTGGCCGCCACCATGCTGCGGCTCAACCACTACGGCCCGGCGGCCAACCCGGAGACCGTGATCGCCACCCTGGAGCTACTCGCCGAGGCCACCGGCGCCCCGGCCGCGGCGGCGGTCGCGGCGGCCACCGAGGCGTGGGAGCAGGCGATCTGACGCATCGTCAGTGGTCGAGCCAGGAGACCGGCAGCTTCTCGCACAGCGCGTCGAGCGCCTCCTGGCTGACCGCCCGCATCGCCAGCCAGGAGCCGCCCTGCACCACCAGCAGGCCCTCCGGGCGGGCGAAGAACCGGGTGTCGACGCCGGGCTCGTGCAGGCGCGGCAGCTCGGTCCAGTCGGCGAGGCCGGCCGGGTCGACCTCGCCCGCGTCCACGTACGCGGCCTCGTCGAGCAGCGGCTCGGTGAGGACGACGGCCAGGCACTCGGTGGAGAACCGGGCGGTCCAGGGGGTGATCTCCAGCGGCACAGACGGGGCGGCGTCCGGCCAGCCGACGGTGGGCGGGTCGTCCTGGCCGAGGGCGGCGAGCGGGATGCCCCAGTAGGCGCAGGACTGGTTCTCCACCCGGTGGACCAGGCAGCCGCGGTCGACGTACAGCTCCGCGGGCGGCAGCAGGGTGTCGTGGTTGCCGGTGAGGTCGGGCCGGTCGCCGATCAGCCGGTGCGCCTCGCGCAGGGCGGCGGGCAGGCGCAGGCCCAACCGGGTCTCGGCGGCGTCGAGTTCGGCGTCGATCGCGGCCCCGGTTCCGGCGTCGATCCCGGCCCCGGTTCCGGCCCCGGGGCGCAGCGGGGCGCCCCAGAAGGCGGCGATCTCGGCGATCAGCCGCCAGGCGGCGGTGCGGTCGGCAAGAGCGGCGGGCAGGTCGCGGGCGAGGTCGAGCGTCATGCCCGGCAGGGTAGCCCCCGGCGGTGACAGGGTTCGGCCGCCGGTGGTCCGCCGTTCACCGGGCGGGCGGGTGGCGTACGCCCGCGGGGACTTGGCTGGGCAGCCCGCGAAGTTGGCTGTACAACTTTCAGTTCACCTGGAGGCTGCCCGATGTCCGTGCCCCACCCGTACTGGCTGCGCGACAACTGCCCGTGCACCGCCTGCCGAGACCCGCGCGGCGGGCAGAAGCTGTTCCAGGTCGGCGACCTGCCGGACGACCTGGCCGCCGCCGAGGCGGTCGAGGACGCCGCCGGTCTGACGGTGCTGTGGTCCGACGGCCACCGCTCGCACTACCCGGCCGGGTGGGACGCGCCCGCCGGCCCCGACGAGCGCACCGAGCACGCCAAGCGGCTGTGGGAGGCGGCCGACTTCGCCCGCGGCCTGCCCGAGGCCGACTGGGCCGGGTACCTGGCCGACCCGGAGGAGCGGATCGCCGTGCTGGCCGCCGTCCGCCGCTCCGGCTTCGCGCTGCTGCGCGGCGTCCCGGTCGAGGAGGGCCGGGTACTGGCCGTGGCACGGAGTTTCGGCTACGTCCGGGAGACCAACTACGGCGAGCTGTTCGACGTCCGGGTCGAGCCCGACCCGGCGAACCTGGCCTTCACCGGCGCCGCCATCGCCCCGCACACCGACAACCCCTACCGGGACCCGGTGCCCACCCTGCAACTGCTGCACTGCCTGCGCAACGACGCCGAGGGCGGCGACTCCGGCCTGGTCGACGGCTTCCGCGCCGCCGCGCTGCTGCGGGACGAGGACCCGGCCGCGTTCGCGCTGCTCACCCGCACGCCGGTGCCGTTCCGCTACCGCGACCGGGGCACCGAACTCTCCGCCGAGCGGCCGCTGATCGGACTCGACCCGCGCGGCGCGATCCGCGAGGTCCGCTTCAACAACCGCTCCACCGGGACGCTGCGCGGCCTGGCCCCCGCCGAACTGGACGCCTTCTACACCGCCTACCGCCGCTTCGCCGCGATCACCCTGCGCCCGGAGCTGCGCCTGGACTTCCGGCTCGCCCCCGGTGACTGCCTGCTCCTCGACAACACCCGCCTGCTGCACGCCCGCACCGCCTTCGCCACCGGCGAGGGCGACGGCACCGGCGAAGGTACCGGCCACCGCCACCTCCAGGGCTGCTACGCCGACCTCGACGCGCTCTCCTCCACCCTCGCCGTGCTGCGCCGGAACACCGCCGCCCTGGACGGACTGGAGGCCCTGTTCGAGGGCGAGGGCGCCGCCGAGTACCTCGGCGAGGCCGTCACCCTGGCCACGCACATGCTCCAGGCCGCCGCCCTGGCCCGCGCCGCCGGCGCCCCGCCCGCGCTGGTGGCCGCCGCCCTGCTGCACGACATCGGCCACTTCCGGGGCAGCGGGCTGGAGTTGATGGCCGGCACCGACAACCGCCACGGCGCGACCGCCGCCGCCCGGCTCGCCCCGTACTTCCCGCCCGCCGTCACCGAGCCGGTCCGCCTGCACGTCGACGCCAAGCGCTACCTGTGCGCCACCGAGCCCGGCTACGCCGCCCGCCTCTCCCCCGCCTCCGTCCACACCCTGGCCCTCCAGGGCGGCCCGATGCCCCCGGCCGAGGCCGCCGCCTTCGCCGCCCACCCCCGCCACGCCGACGCCGTCGCCGTCCGCCGCTGGGACGAGGCCGCTAAGGACCCGGCCGCCGAGACCCCCGCCTTCGCCGAATTCCGGCCGCTGCTAATGGAGTTGATGCGCTGACCGCAGACGAGGGCCCGCTCGGACCGGACCTTCCGGCCGGAGAAGCCGCGCTCGGCGCCGGAGCCGTCCGCGCCCGTCCGGCCGAGCGGCGCCCGGTCGTCGTGGCGGCACCCGGCCGTCAGCCCGGGAGCGCCGCCGTCAGGTCGATCTCGACCAGTTGGCCGGTGTAGCCGAGGGCGGTGACGCCGAGCAGGGTGGAGGCGGTGGTGAGGGCCGGGGCGAGCGGGGAGGCGGTCAGCCGGTCCCAGGCTCCGGCGAGGACCTCGCTGCGGTCGCTGACCACGTAGATCACCGAGCGCACCACCCGCTCGGGCCCGACGCCGATCGCGGCCAGCGCCGTCATCGAGTTGGCCACCACCTGGTCGATCTGGACGTCCAGGCTCCCCGCGCCGACCAGCTTCTCCTCGCCGTCCAGCGGGCACTGCCCGGCCAGGTGCGCGGTGCGCCCGGCCTCCACCACGGTGATGTGCGCGTAGCCGGAGGTGGGGTGGAGTTCCGCCGGGTCGATGCGCGTGATGTCAGTCATCCGGCGATTGTCATCCCCTGCGGTCTCGGCCGCACCCGCATTTCCGTCGGCTCAGGAACCGAGCCCGATCACCCGGCGGACGGCCCGTTCCACGGCGGCCAGTTCCCCGATGTCCAACCGCCCCCTCCGGGACCGCAGCGAGGACTTGGCCACCGTGTGCAGGCTCGTGCAGTCCACGTGGGACTCGGCGTACTTCATGAGGCCGCTGTCAGCCCCCAGTGCCACCCTGGTCTCCGGTGGCCCCGAGGTTCCGGTGATCAGTGCGACCGTCACGGCGGACAGTGGTTGCGCGATGCGGTTGGCCGTCAGTACGACCACCGGATGAATGCCGATCCGGCCCGGAAGCTTCGCGCAGATCCATACCTCGCCCCGCAGTGCCTCCAGGCGCGCCGTCACCACCGGCCCTCGGCGATACCGCGCTCGATCTCGGCGTCGGCCTCCGCCAGTTCCTCCGGTGTCAGCTCCTCGACCCCTTCGGGCAGGGGAGCGGGGCGCCCCCGGTAGTAGGCTCGAATGCTTTCGGCAGCCTGGATCTCATCGGCTTCGACGGCCAATCGGCGCAGTCCTTCGCGCAGGACGTCCGCAGTCGTCTCCAGTCCGAGAACCGCCGCCACCCGCTGCAAGGTCTCCTCATCGCCCGGCTGCAGCCGCATCTGAGCCACGGCCCTGGGTGCGCCGGCACTCGCCCTCCGCGCGTTGGGCCCGGCCGCCGTCCGAGCGGGACTCCTCGCCGCACGGGTCGTCCCCACAGGTGTCGCACGCTTCGCGGTCGCCATGATCATCACCCCTCGCACTCCCCGGCCACGACGTATGACAACTGTATGCCACCTCGCCCCTGCGGGCGAGCGCCGGAGCCCACGCGCCGATGCAGGTGCTCAGTCGTCGTCGCGGGCGTGCCGGGAGAGGGCGGAGGAGGCCAGCGAGTTGTGGATGGAGAAGGCGACGGTGCCGGGCAGGTAGCGGTCCTGGGACCACTCGACGGGGGTGCCGGTGGGGTCGGTGGTGCGGCGCTTCTCGCGCAGCAGCGGGCTGCCGCGGCGGCAGGTGAGGAGGCGGGCGTCGTCGGCGTTGGCGGCGACCACGTCGATGGTGTGGTCGGCGTCGGTGAACAGGATGCCGTGCTCGCGCAGGGGTTCGGTGTGCGAGACGACGTCGGGCGGGAGCTGGGCGACCAGTTCGCCGACCAGGGGCGGGTAGACGGTGCGCTCGACCATGACGGGGACGCCGGAGAGGGTGCGCAGCCGGAGCGTCACGTAGACCTCGGCGCCGGGGTCGAGGCGGAGCTGTTCGCGTTCGGCGGCGTCGGCGGGGCGGCGGATCAGCGATTCGAGCCGGCCGCCGGGCTCCTCGCCCATTGAGCGGGCCCAGTGGGTGAAGGAGAGCAGTTCGGAGAAGGACTGGACCCGGGCGGTGCCGAGGACGACCCGGCGGGTGCCGCGGCGGGAGGTGACCAGTCCGTCGGCGCGCAGCATGGCGAGGGCCTGGCGGACGGTGCCGCGGGAGACGCCGTACTGCTCGGCGAGGGCGCCCTCCGCCGGCAGGCGTCCGGCTTCGCCGAACGAGCCGGAGGTGATCGCTTCGCGCAGGTCGGCGGCCACCTTGCGGTAGAGCGAGCCGGCGGCGCGGTCCTGGTCGAGTGCCACGTGCGTCGAGTTCCCTTGGCTGGTACGGAGGTTGGGCCGTGTGCTGCGCGTGACCGCGCGTACACCACTGACTGTAGCCCGTGCGGCCGGAGCGGCCCGACCCGGGCGCGACCGTTCCCGCAGCCGACCCCCGTCCTGGGCCGTCCGTTCACCTTCCCGTCACCGGCTTCGGGCGTACTTGCTTCCGGCGAAGGAAGTTGGCTGGCCAACTTGACCGGACAACCGGACCCGCCGCGCACCGCGCACCCCTCGTGATCTCTGCAGCTCCCCTTCCTCCAGGAGACCCTCCCGTGACCGTGCACCGCCACCGCGCCGCCGCCCTCGCGGCCGTGCTGACCGCTGCCGCGCTCTCCCTCTCCGCCTGCGGCTCCGCCGGCTCGTCCGCCACGTCCGGCGAGGCCGCCAAGGCCGGCGGCGGCACGGTGAACGCGAAGACCGCGACCTCGCTGGCCGACTTCGGCGGCATGGACGGCCTGGTGGCCGCCGCGAAGAAGGAGGGCAAGCTGCACGTCATCACCCTCCCGCGCGACTGGGCCAACTACGGCAAGCTGATGGACGACTTCAAGGCGAAGTACGGCATCGAGATCGAGGACGAGAACCCGGACGGCTCCAGCCAGGACGAGATCAACGCGATCAAGTCCCGCAAGGGCCAGGACCGCGCCCCGGACACCGTCGACCTCGGCTCGGCCTTCGCCCTGTCCGCCGCCAAGGAGGGCATCCTCGCCCCCTACAAGGTGGCCGGCTTCGACAAGATCCCCGCCACCATGAAGGACCCGAACGGCCTCCAGGTCAACGACTACGGCGGCTACGTCTCGATCGGCTGCGACGCCAAGAAGGTCGCCGTCTGCCCGAAGACCTTCGCCGACCTGCTCAAGCCGGAGTACAAGGGCCAGGTCGCGCTGAACGGCAACCCGACCAAGTCCGGTTCGGCGTTCGGCGGCGTGTACGCGGCCGCGCTGGCCAACGGCGGCTCGCTGGACAACGTCCAGCCCGGCATCGACTTCTTCGCCAAGCTGAAGCAGTCCGGCAACTTCAACCCGGTCGAGTCCACCCCGGCCACCATCGAGAAGGGCGAGACCCCGATCTCGATCGACTGGTCGTACCTGAACGCCGGCTACACCGACGAGTTCAAGACCAAGGGCATCGACTGGCAGGTGGCCGTGCCCGGTGACGGCTCCTACGCCCAGTACTACAGCCAGGCCATCAACAAGGACGCCCCGCACCCGGCGGCGGCCCGCCTGTGGATCGAGTACCTGTACTCGGCCGAGGGCCAGAACGGCTTCCTCGGCGGCTACGCCACCCCGGCGCTGTTCGACGCGATGAAGGCGGACGGCACCCTGGACACCGCCGCCGCGGCCAAGCTGCCGGTCGTCGAGAAGCCCTTCACCACCTTCCCCACCCCGGAGCAGGTCGACGCGGCCAAGAAGGTCGTGACCGACAACTGGGCCAAGGCCATCGCGGGCTGATCACCGACATGACCACGGCTCCCACCCCGGTGCCGACCCCGGCCGCCGCTGACCCCAGCGGCGGCCCGGGGGCTCCCGGCGCCGCCACCGCTCCCCCCACCCCGCCGCCCGTCCGGCGCCGCCCGCTGCGCGGCGGCTCCTGGCTGGCCACCGTGCCGCTGCTGGCCTTCTTCCTGGTCGGCTTCGGCCTGCCCGCCGTCGCCATCGTCACCGGGGCGTTCACCCTCTCCAGCGACGCGGAGAGCGGCGCCGGCTCGTTCACCACCGCCAACCTGACCGACTCGGTGCAGGGCGCGTACTGGACGGCGCTGGTCTCCAGCGTGAAGCTGTCCGCGCTGACCGCGCTGATCGGCACCGTGCTCGGCGTCCCGATCGCCCAGGCCGTGCTGACCTCGCGGTTCCGGCTGCTGCGCGAGGCGGTGCTGACCGCCTCCGGCGTGCTCGCCAACTTCGGCGGCCTGCCGCTGGCGTTCGCCTTCGTCGCCACCCTGGGCAACGCGGGCGAACTGACCAAGCTGTTCCACCTGACCGACCACGGCTGGTCGCTGTACAGCTTCACCGGCCTGACCGTCACCTACCTGTACTTCCTGGTGCCGCTGATGGTGCTCACCATCACCCCCGCGCTGGAGGGCCTGCGGGTGCAGTGGCGCGAGGCCGCCCAGAACAACCGGGCCACCGCCCTCCAGTACTGGCGGCACGTCGCGCTGCCGATCCTGTTCCCCTCGCTGCTCGGCGGCTTCGTGCTGCTGTTCGGCTCGGCGTTCGCCGCGTACGCCACCGCCGCCGCGATGGTCGGCGCGACCGTCCCGCTGATCAGCCGCCAGATCGCCGACGCGCTCTCCGGCAACGTGCTGGTCGGCCAGGGCAACCTGGCGCTGGCGCTCAGCCTGGACATGATCGTCGTGGCCGTCCTGGTGATGGCCGTCTACCTGCCCCTCCAGCGCCGGAGTGCCCGATGGCTCAGCTGATCTCCCGCCTGCGGGTCTGGCGCGGCGCGGTCCTGCTGCTGGCCGGCCTGTACTTCGCGGTCCCGCTGGCCGCCTCGGTCTGGTTCTCGATCGACGACACCGACGGGATCTCCTTCGAGGCGTACACCGGCCTGCTCTCCGCCCCCGGCTTCACCGACAGCCTGGTGCTCACCCTGGAGCTGGCCGCCGTCACCGTCGTGGTGCTGCTGCTCCTGCTGGTGCCCGCGATGATCGCGGTCCGGCTCGGCTCGCCCCGGCTGCGCCCGGTGCTCGAAGTGGTCTGCACCCTGCCGCTGGTGGTGCCGCCGGTCGCGCTGACCGCCGGCCTGATCGGCGTGCTGCGCTGGGGCCCGGACCACCTGATGGACACGCCGCTCTTCCAGACCTTCGTGTTCGTCCAGCGGCCGGAGTTCCCGCTCGTCCTGGTCATCGCGTACGTGCTGATGGCGCTGCCGCTCGCCTACCGCGCCCTGGACTCCGGGCTGCGCGCCGTGGACGTGCGCACCCTGGTCGAGGCCGCCCGCAACTGCGGCGCGGGCTGGCCGCGGGCCGTCCTCTCGGTGATCGTGCCGAACCTGCGCGGCGCGCTGCTGAACGCCGCCTTCCTCACCCTGGCCCTGGTCCTGGGCGAGTTCACCACCGCCTCGATCCTCGGCTACCAGCCCTTCGCGGTGTGGATCTACTCGGTCGGCAACAGCCGGGGCCAGATGTCCGTCGCGGTGTCCGTGCTCAGCCTGCTGATCACCTGGGTGCTGCTGCTCCTGCTGGCCGCCGCCGGCCGCGAGCGCCGCCACCAGACCGCCGCCACTTCCTGACCGCTCCCGGAGACCGCCACCCATGAGCACCGCCACCGCCCCCCTCGCCCAGGACGCCGCCACCGGCGGCGCCACCGTCGAATTCCGTTCGCTGCGGCGGACGTTCGGCACCACCACCGCCCTGGACGGCCTCGACCTGACGGTCCGCCCGGGCGAACTGCTCGCCCTGCTCGGCCCGTCCGGCTGCGGCAAGACCACCGCGCTGCGCGTCCTCGCCGGGTTCGAGACCCACGACTCCGGCGAGGTGCTGGTCGACGGCGAGGACATCACCCGCATCCCCGCCCACCGGCGCGACGCCGGCATGGTGTTCCAGTCCTACAGCCTCTTCCCGCACCTGACCGCCGCCGACAACGTCGCCTTCGGGCTGCGGATGCGCGGCGTCGGCAAGGCCGAACGGCAGCGCCGCGCCCAGGAGTTGCTGGAACTCGTCGGTCTCCCGCAGCGCGCCGCGCACTACCCGCACCAGATGTCCGGCGGCCAGCAGCAGCGCATCGCGCTGGCCCGCGCGCTCGCCCTCCAGCCGCGCGTCCTGCTGCTGGACGAGCCGCTCTCCGCGCTCGACGCCAAGGTCCGGCTCACGCTGCGCGAGGAGATCCGCCGCCTCCAGCAGGAGCTGGGCATCACCACCCTGTTCGTCACCCACGACCAGGAGGAGGCCCTCTCGATGGCCGACCGGGTCGCCGTCCTGCGCGCCGGGCGCCTCGAACAGTGCGCCACCCCTTCGGAGTTGTACTCCCGGCCGGCCACCGCGTTCGTCGCCGAGTTCGTCGGCACCATGAGCCGCGTCCCGTGCTCGCGCACCGCCGACGGCGAGGTCGAGGTGCTCGGCCGCCGCCACCCCGTGGACGGCGCCCTGCCCGCCGACGGCGAACTGCACGTCCTGGTCCGCCCGGAGGACGTCGCCCTCGCCCCCGCCGAGGACGGCACCGCCCTGGTGGTCGCCGCCTCCTTCCTGGGCGCCGTCACCCGCCTCACCGTGCGCCTGGCCGACGGCACCGAGATCAAGTCCGACCTCCCCACCGGGACGGCCGCCACCCTGCCGCTCGGCACCCGCGCCGCCCTCACCCTCCCCGACCGCCCCGTCCTGGTCGACCGCGCCCCGGCCGCCCGGCCCTGACCCCCGGGCTCCCGCGCCCCGACACCGCCCGGGGCGCGGGGCACCGCGCGGAGCGGACGGCCACCGGTCGGGGACCGCCGCCCCGCCGCCCCGCCTGCCCCGTACACCTCGCGCGCCCTGCCCGCCCCGCACGCCCCGCGCGCCCGAAACCACCCCGTAAGGTACCGCCATGCCTGCACCCCGCCCCGCCGCCGTCCTGTTCGACATGGACGGCACCCTGGTCGACACCGAGCACCTGTGGTGGCAGGCCGCGGCCGAACTCGCCGCCGAGCTGGACCTGGCCCTCACCGACGCCGACCTCCCGGACGTCCTCGGCCGGGCCGTCGAGCACACCGCCGCCCACCTGCACCGCAGCAGCCGCACCTCCCGCCCGGAGGCCGACCTGGTGGCGCACCTGAACGACTCCTTCGCCGCCAAGGTCGGGGCCGAGGTCGTCCCCCGCCCCGGCGCCCTCGCGCTGCTCGCCGCGCTGCGCGACGCGGACGTCCCGACCGCCCTGGTCTCGGCGTCCCCGCGCCGGGTGGTCGACCTGGTGCTGCGCGCCATCGGCCCGCACTGGTTCAGCACCACCCTCGCCGCCGAGGACACCCCCCGCACCAAGCCCGCCCCCGACCCGTACCTGGCCGCCGCCGCCCGGCTGGGCCTGGCCCCGGCCGTCTGCGTCGCCGTCGAGGACACCCCGACCGGCGTGGCCTCCGCCCGCGCCGCGGGCTGCCCGGTGCTGGCGGTGCCGTCCGCCGTCCCGATCCCCGCCGCGCCGGGCACCACCGTGCTGGACAGCCTGGCCGACGCCGACCTCCCGCTCCTCGCCGCGCTCTCCCCCGCCCGCTGATGCCGCCGTACCTGCTGCTCGCCCTGGCGATCACCAGCGAGGTCTGCGCCACCAGCCTGCTCAAGCTCACCGACGGCTTCTCCCGGCTGTGGCCCAGCCTGGCCGTCGCGGTCGGCTACGTGCTCTCCTTCGCCCTGCTCGGCCGGGCCCTCAAGCACATACCCGTCTCGGTCGCGTACGCGGTCTGGTCGGGCGCGGGCACCGCCGCCGTCGCGGCGATCGGCGCGTGCTTCTTCGGCGAGGCGCTGGGCCGCCTCCAGTGGTGCGGCCTCGCCCTGGTGATCGCCGGCGTGGTGCTGCTCAACCTCCGGACCACGCACTGACCTGCCCGAATCCGGTTGACCGCAGCCGGGGCGGGCCAGCAGGATCCGGGGCCATGAGCGTCGAATCCACCCTGGTCAGGGCCGAGGCCGACCTGCGGGAAGGCCGCGAGCGGCTGGCCCGCCGCCGACTGCACGGCCTGCTGTCGAACGACCCGACCGACCTGGCGGCCCGCCGCCGCCTCGCCGACGCGTACCGGCGGACCGGGCAGCTGGACGAGTGCGGACGCTGGAACTACCTGGACGAGGAGCTGTCCGGCCTCGAACTGGCCGCCTTCGAACGGCGCTTCCGCGACCCGGCCCGCCGCCTGGCCGTGCTGCGCTGGCCCGACCCGGCGCGCCGCCCGCCGTCGACCCCGACCGCCCGCCGCCGCCTGGCCGCCCTGTACCGGGCGGCCACCGGCACCGCCCCCGACTGGCCGGAGCACCGGGAGGACGCCGCGGCCCCGGCGCCCGCGACCGTCGGCCCGCCGGCCCCCGCGCGGGTCGCGCCGGTCGGCCGCCGGCCCGCCCGGCGGCAGCACGCCGAGGCCGACCTGCGCCCCCGACGGCCCGCGCACGTGGCCGCGTTCCACCTCACCCTGGTGCTCGTCGCCGTGGCGGCGGTGCCGCTGGTGCTGGTGCTGGTGCTCTGACGGCCGTCCGCTACTTGAGCGTGCCGCGCAGTGCGTCGACCCGCTGGGCGGAGGCGGTGAAGTCCTTCCGGTCGAGCTGTCCCGAGGCCAGCGCCGCGGCCAGCGCCGCGGCCGCCGCGTCGCCCTGGGCGACGTCCCGGCCGGAGCAGAGCAGCAGGTCGACGCCCGCGCGGGCGACGGCGAGGGCGCGCTGCTGGGTGCCGCCGACCGGGTCGAGGGCCTTGGCCTCGATCGCGTCGGTGACGGTGACGCCCTGGTAGTGCAGGCGGGTGCGGAGCTCGTCGCGGACGATCGTGCCGGACATCCCGGCGGGGGTGCCGGGGTCGAGGGCCGGGTAGACCGCCCAGGAGAACATCACCAGCTGGACGCCGGCGGCGATCGCGTCCCGGTAGGGGCGTTCGTCGACGGTGCGCAGCTGGTCGAGGGAGGTGTCCAGGGTGACGGGCCGCTCGTCGGTGTTGGCCCCGGCGGGGGCGCTGCCGAGGCCGGGGAAGTGCTTGGCGGTGGCGGCCACCCCGGCGCCCTGCTGGGCCTTGAGGAAGGCGGAGCCGAGCCTGCCGACGGTGGCCGGGTCGGTGCTGTAGGAGCGCTGCGCGGAGTCGGCGAAGTCGCCGGGGGTGCGGTAGACGTCCAGCACCGGCGCGAGGTTGAGGTTGAGGCCGAAGGCGGTGAGCGCGGCGGCGGCCTCGTCGCCGGTGCGGGTGGCGGCGGCCGTCGGGTCGGCGGAGCGGCCGACGTCCTTGGCGGACTGCGCGGGCCCGCCGGGCACCCGCCGGACCACGCCGCCCTCCTGGTCGGTCATCAGCAGCAGCGGGCGCGGGCTCGGGCTCTGCTGCTCGGCCTCCCGTAGCCGGTTGACGGCGGTGCGCAGCGCGTCGCCGCCGCTGCCGACGTTCTCGGCGAAGAAGATCACCCCGGCGACCCGGCCCTCGCGCACCCGCTGGAGCAGCGTGTCGGGGACGGTGGTGCCGGGGTACGAGTAGACGATCCGCTGCCCGGCGAGCTGCGCGTCGCTCGGGCCGGTGGCCGGCGCGGCGCTGGACCGGGTGGGCGTGGGGGTGGGGCTGGGGGTCGGCGTCGGGGAGGGCGTCGGGCTGGGGCTCGGGCCGGCGGGCGGGCTGCTCCCGGCGGACGGGGTGCCGCCGGTCGCCGTCCCGGCGCTGCCGGACGGGGCGCCGCCGCCGCTGCCCGAGGAGCCGCAGCCGGTGAGCAGCGCCAGTCCGAGGGTGAGCACTCCGAGCGAACGCAGTGACCGCAACATGCCATCAGATAACCACGCAAAAGCCGCGCGGACCAGTACCGCCCGGCCCCGGGGCGTCGTCGGGGCCGGACGGCGGCGGCGGGGTGAGCCCCCGTCAGCGGGTGACCGTCAGCGGGCGGCCCTCGGCGAGCGGTCCTCAGCGGGCGGCCAGCAGGGCGGGCAGTTCGGCGACCGAGGCGAGCACGTGGGTGGCGCCGTCGGCGCGCAGCCGGTCCGCGTCGTGCGCGCCGGTGAGCACGCCGGCCACCACCGAGGCGCCGGCCCGGCTGCCGGTGAGCATGTCGTAGCCGGTATCGCCGGCCACCGCGACCTGCCGGACCGAGTCGGTGCGGGTGCGCAGCAGCGCGGTGAGGGCCAGGTCGGGGTAGGGGCGGCCGCGGCCGGCGTCGGCGGGGCAGAGCGTCAGGTCGGCGACGTCCTGCCAGCCGAGCGCGGCCAGGATGCGGTCCTGGGTGGTGCGGGCGAAGCCGGTGGTGAGCGCCACCTTCCGCCCCTGTCCCCGCAGTTCGGCGATGGCCTCGGCGGCGCCGGGCAGCGCCTCGCAGCGGCCCTGGTCGACCAGGCCCTCGTAGGCGGCCTCGAAGGCCAGGTTGGCGCCCTGGGCCCGGTCCTCGTCGCCGAACAGGTGCCGGAAGACGGAGATCTTCGACTCCCCCATGGTGGCCCGGACGTGCGCCAGCATCGCGGCGTGCTCGGGGCTCCCGGTCTCGACCCCCTGGGTGCGGGCGGCGGCGGCGAACGCCAGCTCCACCAGGCCGTCGTCGGCGACGGTGGTGCCCGCCATGTCGAGCACCACCAGGGTCACATCGTGCGCGTTCATGTCCAACCTTCTTGTCACGCAGGTACGTTGACGTCGGTGCCGGGGCCCTCCGGGCCCCGGGTGGGCGGGCCGCGGGCTCAGAGGCCCGCGGCGTCCGCGGTGGTCTCGGCGATCGCCGGGGAGCAGGTCATGCCGCGCCCGCCGGGGCCGGTGACCAGCCAGGCGGTGTCGGCGAGCCGCTGGCGGTGGACCACCAGGGCGGGGTCGGTGCACTGGGCGTAGACCCCGGCCCAGCGGCGGCGGGTCCGGGGCAGCGGGCGGCCGAGCAGCTCCCCGGCGACCTCGGCGAGGTGGTCGTACGGGTCCTCGACCACGTCGAAGCCGAACGGCTGGTCGTACTCGTGGGTGTCGCCGACGGTGAGTCCGCCGTCCCGGCGCTGCACCATCAGCAGCTGCATCCGGTGCTGTTCGGCGACGGGGGGCTGCGGCTGACCGGCCCGCAGGGCGTCCAGCTCGGGCCCGGCGAAGGCGGGGTAGTAGCGGAAGGAGTCGCCGTCGGCGACCGAGGTGGTGAGCGGCTCGCCGAGCGGGTCGGTCTGCATCATCTGGAGGCGGACCCGACGCACCGGCAGGTCGGGGGCGAGTTCGCGGACCAGGCCGCCGAGCCAGGCTCCGGTGCACAGGATCACCAGGTCGCCCTCGTGCAGCTGCCCGTGGTCGTCGCGGACGGCGCGGTCGCCGACCAGGTCGCGGACCTCGCGTCCGGGCAGGAAGGTGTAGCGGCCGGTGGCCTCCAGCGCGGCGCGCAGCGCGGGCTGGGCGACGCGGGGCTCGACGGCGGCGTCCCGGGTGCAGTGCAGGCCGGCCAGGAACGCGCCGCGCAGCGCGGGGTTGAGGGCGCGGACCTGCTCCGGGTCGAGCAGCCGGTAGCCGCGGGCCCCGGCGTCGGGGAGCTTCGACGCGGCTTCGGCGACCGCGAGTTCGGCCTCGGTGCGGGCCAGGGTGAGCGAGCCGTTGGGCCGGAACCACAGGCCGGGGACGCGCTCGCCGATCCGCTCCCACAGCTCGCGGGCGCGCAGTGCGGTCTCCAGCTCCGGCCCGGCGGCCCGGCCGCTGACCCAGACCAGGCCGAAGTTGCGGACGGAGGCGCCGCGGGCCTCGGTCTCGCGTTCCAGGTGGACGACCTCGTGGCCGCGCTCGACGGCCTGCCAGGCGTGCATGGTGCCCAGCACGCCCGCTCCTACGACGATGACTCTCATGCGGACAGGCTGGGGCGTCGAGGTGGCCGCCGGGCGTCGGCCTCCCGTCAGGAGGGTGAACCGCCCGCAAGAGTTGTCCATACAACCTGGCCACCCCGGCCCGGTCCGGCGCGGCTCGACTCAGCGCGGCGCGGCGCGGCTCAGCTCGACGGAGTGCAGCACAGCGCGGCTCAGCGCAGCACCCGCGCGTGGAGGTACTCGCGCCGCCCGAACCGCGGCTCGTCCACCGCCGTCAGCTCCTCCACCTGGAAGCGGTACAGCGCGGCGGGCCCCCGCCCCGCCAGGAACTGGGCGGCCACCTCCGGGTCGGCGGCGAACGCCGGGTACCGGCTGCGGTAGGCCGTCAGCGCCGCCTCGGCCTGCCGCCCCCAGGCCTCGCTCGCGCTGCCGGTGAGCTGGATGCCGCGCAGCTGCTCGCCGTACGCGGGCGGCGGCAGGTGGACGGTGGCGGCGGCCCTGGCCTCCTCGGCCAGGTGCAGGCTGTGCCGGGTGGAGCGCTCGCTGACGAAGTACAGCACCAGGTCGGAGTCGAAGGCGTAGAAGGCCAGGTTGGCGTGCGGGCCGCGCTCGTGTCCGGCGGTGGCGAGGCTGAGCACCGTGCTGTCGGCGAGCAGGCCCTCCACCCCCTTCCCGAGCTCGTCCGCGGGCCAGTTCCCCTGGATGACGTCGAGTCGGTACGGCATGGCACGTCCCTCCGCAGAGCTGCAGGAAAAACCGAGCCGGGCGGGGGAGTCACCCCTGCCCGGCTCACATGCTCCCCCCGGGCGGCGCGGCGGCACAAGAGGCCGACCGGCCCGGATCGGCCGGGTCACCGGCACCCCGCTCCAGGGGCTCCGACCAGCCCGTTCCCGGAGCTCCGAGCGACCCGCCCGGACCGACCCGGGGCTCCGGGCGACCCGCCCGGCCCGCTCAGACCGCCCCGGCGCCCAGCACCGGCCCCAGCGGACCGGTCCGCAGCCGGTCGACCAGCGGGGCGGCGCGCCCGGCCAGCAGCGCCAGCGGGACGGCGACCAGGACGCCGAGCAGCGCGGCGGCCAGCACGTCGTGCGGGTAGTGCGCGCCGACCCAGACCCGGGAGGCGCCCATCAGCACGGCGGCCAGCAGGGCGACCCAGCCGATCCGGCGGTCGGCGTACCAGAGCGCGGCGGCGGCGGAGAACGCGGCCACCGTGTGGTTGCTGGGGAAGGACCAGTCGCCGACCGGCGCGCAGGACTCGACCACGAAGCTGCCGGGGAGCTGCCGGCACGGCCGGACCTCCTCGACCAGCGACTTGAGCACCGAGTTGACCAGGTAGGCGGCCACCACGATCAGCGGCGAGGCCAGCACCCGGGCCATCACCGCCGAGTCGGCGGCCCGGGCCCGCCACCAGGCCCAGAGCATCAGCAGCGCGAACACCGCCATGCCGTACGCCGACCAGGCCCTGGTCAGCTGCTCGAACCAGTGCGGCGCGGACTCGGCCCACCCGGTGACCCGGGTGTAGAGGCCGCCGTCGATGCCGCTGCCGTCGTAGGCGAGCAGGTCGGCAGGGAGAGGAACATTCGGGATCACAGGGACAACATGTACCAGAACGGACGCGGCGGGCGGTTCACCCACCGCTCCGGGAAGGACGGACACCTGCGGCGCGAGCTGCCCGGCACACAGCCGTGACGACCGCCGTCCGAGCCCCGCCACCGCCCTCGGCCCGGTCCCCCGCCGCGTCCGCGCTCTGCTCACCGACCGCACCCCCACCCGTTCCCGCCGCGCCCGCGCGCACCCTCGCGGCCCCCACCCTGGCCGACCGCCTCGCCGCCGCCACCGCCGAAACCGCCCGCCCCCCGTCTCGCACCCCGCCCACACCGCCCCGCGCACCCCGAACACCCCGCGCGCGGCGGCGGGGAACAGGCCAGTCTGCCGCAGCCGCCGGAGCCCGCACGACTCTTTCCGCCGCTCCGGCGTGTCCGCTCCGGCCCCCCGTAGGCTGGCAGCGGGACGGGGAGACGGGGGACGGCATGCAGCGGATCGGAGGCGGCGGCACGCCGCCCGCCCGGGCGCCCCGCCGACCGGTCCGGCTGCGGGCGCACGAGCACCCGCAGCGGCCGGAGGTCCGGCCGGAGATAGGGGACTCCTGGGCCCGGCTGCGCGGGCTCGGGCTGGACCCTGAGCGCGGGCGGGAGGTCCGGCGGCTGCGTCCCGGCGAGCTGGAGGAGGTCCGGCACGCCACCGGCCTGGAGCAGGTGCTGCCGGTGCTGCGCTCCGCCCTGTTCACGCCGGGCGAGCAGGCGCCGGTAGTGCTCGCGGTCGCCGACCCGAAGGCCCGGGTCCTGTGGCTGGAGACCGGGCGGCGGCTGCGGCGGGACGCGGAAGCGATCGGGTTCGGGCCGGGCGCGCTCTGGTCCGAGGACGAGGTCGGCACCAACGGCATCGGGCTGGCCGCCCGGACGGCCCGCCCCAGTACCGTGCACTCCGCCGAGCACTACCTGTACAGCCACCGCGGCTGGAGCTGCGTGGGCGTCCCGATCCGCGACCCGCGCACCGGCCGGCCGGCCGGGGTGGTCAACCTGAGCGGCCCGGCCACCGGCGACCACCCCTACCTGCGGCAGCTCGCGCTGACCGCCGCCCGGCTCGCCGAGACCGAGCTGCGGGCGGGCCACCTGGAGGCGCTGCACCGGCTGCGGACGGTCGCGGTGCCGCTGCTGGCCCGGTTCGGCGGCCCGGCCCTGGTGGTGGACGGCGCGGGCTGGACGGCCGCCGCGACCGGCCTGCCGGGGCCGCCCCGGCTGGCGCTGCCGCCCGGCAGCTGGGGCGTCGGCGGGGTGCACTGGGTGCCGACGCTGGGCGAGTGCGCGGTGGAGCCGCTGGCCGACGGCTGGCTGGTCCGCCCGGCCGTCCCGCGCCCGGCCGAGCTCGCCGCGCAGGCCGAGTCCGCCGTCCTCGAACTGGACCTGCGCCGCCCCGGGAGCCCCGAGCTGCGGGTGCGCGGCAGCGCGGGCGCCTGGTCGCACTCGCCGAGCCCCCGGCACGCCGAACTGCTCCTGCTGCTGGTCCTGCACCGGGACGGCCTGAGCGCCGCCCGGCTCGCCGAGGCCCTGTTCGCCGACCCGGCCCGCACCGTCACCGTCCGCGCCGAACTCTCCCGGCTGCGAAGGCACCTGGGCGCCCTGCTGGCGGCCCGGCCGTACCGGCTGAGGGCCGGCGCCGAGACCGCCGTGCTCGGCCCGGACGACCCGTACGACCTGCTGCCCGGCTCGGTCGCCCCGGCCATCCGGGAGCTGCGCGCGGACTTGGCACGCGGCGCACTGCGACTGCCGGGCCGGCCCGGCGGGGCTCAGCCGCCGGCCAGCAGCTCGGCCAACTCCTCGTCGCTGGGCAGCAGTTCGGGCGCACCGCCGTCCGGCACCACGGCGTAGCTGCGTTCCAGCCAGGATTCCACCTGCGGCCGGGACGCCTCCAGCAGGGCGCTGCCGTGCGGGGACTCCAGCGCCAGGTGCAGGGTCGCGCCGTGGCAGGGGCAGGACGCCGGCCACAGCTTGACGTCGCCCTGTCCGCTGAGCGATTCCAGGCCGTCGCGCAGCAGGTCCCGGGAGAAGACCCAGTCCGCCTCGTCGGGACGCCCCAGGTGGAAGGTCAGCCGCACCTCGTGCGGCGCGGCGGCCGCGTACCGGAACCGGGTGCGCACCTCGCCGACCAGGTCCTGGTCCAGGGCGATCCGCAGGACCAGCACCTCCTCGACCACCGCGGGGGGCGCGGCGGCCCCGTCCCGGTCGCCGCCCGTGGGGGTGGCGGCGACCGGCTGGTCGGAAGGGGCGGGCAGGGGGTCGCACGGCATGACGGTCGCTCCGAAGCGGCTGGGTACCGCACCAGCGTGCTCCGGCGCACCGCCGCTCGCAACGGTTGCAGGGGGTTGCACGGGGTGTTCCGGATGGCCTGTTCAGGCCAGACCGGTGCCACCGGCGTACGCCAACTCGCCGGTCCGCCACGGGACTCGATCCGGTCCACAGGTTTGGCCCGGGATCTGGCGGCCCGTCAGACCGCTGGTAGTCTCGTCCCTCCCGCCCCGTTCGTCCGGGCCCGTCCGGGCCGCGCACGGGCCGCGGCGTCGTGTGCGGACCTGTCAAGGAAGGGGAGCCCGGTGGCGCTCCGCGAACACCCCGGGCCCGTCCGCGCGGGCCGCTCCGGACGGCACGGCCGGCCCGGGCCCTTCGGCGGGCGGCTGCGGCTGCCCACCATCCGGTTCTCCGGCGCGGCGGTGGCGATGTCCACGGTGGTCGGGATCAGCCTGGCCACCACCTGGCTGCTGAACGAGCAGCAGCAGGTCGGCCGCCGCATCGGCGTCACCGTCGGCGGGCCGCCCGTCCCCAGCCCGGACGCCTCGCCCACCGGGAGCACCGCCCCCGCGCCGGGCAGCACCCTGCAGGCCGCCCCCGCCACCACCGGCGGCGCGAACGGCGGTGCCACCCCCGCCACCAGCCCGCGCCCGGCCGCGGCCACCGCCTCCGCCCCGCCCGTCCGCCCCGCCGACGCGCCCGCCCCCGGGCCCTCCCCCGCCGGCACCCCCGCGCCGGGTCCGTCGCCCTCGCCCGCGGCCTCCCTCTCCGCGCCGCCCGCGCCGCCCGTGACGAGCGCGACGACCGCGCCGTCCGCCCCGGCCGACCCGGGCCCCCGGCCGCCCTCGCTGGGCCCGAGCCCGTCGGCCGCCCCGTCCCGCACCCCCGCGCCGTCCGCCTCCGCCCCGCTGCCCCTCACCCTGCACGGCACCGGCCGGGCCGACGCGCTGGGCCCGGTCGGCACCCGGCACACCCTGCGGCTCGACCTCGACGAGGCGATGACGGCGCTCCAGGTCGAGTTCCGCCTCAACCGCCCGGCCGCCCTCCCCGGCACCACCCCCGCCACCGACCTCCCCGGCGCGGTCGTCACCATCGCCCTCGAACGCGACACCCTGGTCTACCGCTTCACCACCCCCGCGGACCTCCCGCTGCGCCCCGGCAGCTACACCTTCACCGTCACCGGCGCCGCGGCCGAGCCCGCTCCCGGCGCTCCCGCCACCCCGGAGACCTGGACCGCCTCCGCCTTCGCCCTCCCCACCGCCCGGGCCCTCACCGCCCGCGGCGCCTTCTGACCCCACCGGCGGGCCGCCCCGCCGGAGCCGGCCGGGGAGCCGGCCGGGGGCAGCCGGGGCCGGGAGGGGTCGCAGGCGACGACGCGCCCGCGACCCCTTCCGGCCCCGACGGAGCCCCTACGCCGTCCGGAACGCCGCCCGCACCGCCCGGGTGCGGCGCAGGTCGTCCGTCGCGTCGGAGAGGTTGCGCCGCAGCGCGGGCGTCAGCGCGGGGTCGGCGAGCACCGCCTCGGCGGCGGCGACCACGTCGGGGGCGGCCTCGGCGACCGGGAAGAGCGCCTGGCCGAGCAGCCGGGCGACGGTGTCGGTGCGGTCGGCGGCCTCGGTGATCCGCTCGAAGAAGCGCAGCGCGTACGCGTGCTGCCGGTCCGGGTCGCCGGAGGCCCAGAAGCCGCGGGCGGTGGCCTCCAGGATTCGGTTGGAGGCCGCGTCGGGGGTGAAGAGCAGGTCCCAGGCGCGGGCCTTGGCGGCCTCCTCCGGGCGGGCGGCCCGGGCCCGGGCGGCGCCGAACTCGGCCTCGCTGCCCGGTTCGCGGGCCGTCTCGGCGGCGATCGCGTCCTCGTCGAGCGCGCCGAGCGCGGCCAGCCGGGCCAGCCCGGACCAGCGCAGCTCCGGCCCGACGGACAGCCCGTCGGGCACCCCGTCGCCGGCCAACCAGCCGCGCAGTTCGGCGAGTTGGTCGTCGCCGCCGCTGCTCTCGACGGCGGCGCGCAGCGCGGCCAGCCGGATGCCCTGGCTGCCGTCGCCGGCCAGCAGGGCCCGGGCGGCGCGGCTGACGGCGGCCAGGCCCCGGGCGCGGCGGGCCGGCGGCAGGTAGCGGCCGGCCACGTGGGTGCGGGCGAAGGCGAGGACGGTCTCGACGATGCTGTCGGAGGTCTCGGCGGGCAGGTGCCGCTCCATCAGGTCGAGGTACTCGGCGGGGTCGAGTTCGGCGTCCCGGACCAGGTCGCGGGCGTGCTCCCACAGGACGGCGCGGGTGACGTCGTCCTCGATCGCCGACAGCGACTCCCGGACGGTCCGCCAGGAGTCCGCTTCCAGGCGGATCTTGGCCCAGGTCAGGTCGCCGTCGTTGGGGACGACCAGGGTCGCGCCGGCCTCGACCAGGGCGGGCACGGCGACCCGGCGGCCGGGGCCGAGCTCGACCGGGACGCGGCCGACCGGGACGACCCGGCCGTCCTCGACCCGGTAGCCGCCGACCTCGACCAGGTGCGGCCGGCTGCCCTCGTTGACGACGGTCAGCGCGGTGAGGGTGCCGTCGGCGGCGCGCTCGGTCTCGGCGCGCAGCGTGTCGACGCCGCTGGTGCGCAGCCAGGCGTCCGCCCAGCCGTGCACGTCGCGGCCGCTGCTGGCGCTCAACGCGGCCAGGAAGTCCGGGAGTTCGGCGTTGCCGTAGAGGTGGTCGGCGAAGTACGCGTTGAGTCCGGCGAAGAAGGCGTCGTCGCCGAGCCAGGCGACGAGCTGGCGCAGCGCGGAGGCGCCCTTGGCGTAGGAGATGCCGTCGAAGTTGACCATCGCCTCGGCGACTGAGCGGGTGCCGTTGCCGGCGACGGGGTGGGTGGAGGCGCGCTGGTCGGCGTCGTAGCCCCAGCCCTTGCGCTGCACCGAGAAACCGGTCCAGGTGCCGGTGAAGCGGGTGGCCTCGGCGGCGATCCGGTAGCCGAGCATCTCGGCGAACGACTCGTTCAGCCACAGGTCGTCCCACCAGCGCATGGTGACCAGGTCGCCGAACCACATGTGGGCCATCTCGTGGCAGACCACCATGGCGCGGCGCTCGCGCTCGGACGCGGTGGCCGGGGAGCGGAACAGCATCTCGTCGCGGAACACCACGCAGCCGGGGTTCTCCATCGCGCCCCAGTTGAACTCGGGGACGAACGCCTGGTGGTACTCGCCGAACGGGTAGCGCTCGTCGAAGAGTTCGTGCAGCCGGTCCAGCGAGGCGGCCGTCACCTCGAACAACTCGGCCGCCTCGCGGTCGAGTTCGGCGGCCAGCGAGCGGCGGGCGTGCAGGCCGAGCGGGATGCCGTCGTGCTCGCCGTGCACCGAGTGCAGCGGGCCGCCGACCACGGTGAACAGGTAGGTGGAGATCGGCTTGGTCGGGGCGAACTCCCACCGCCCGTCCTCCGCGCCGGTCCTGGCGCCGTTGCCGACCAGGGTCCACCCGGCGGGGGCGGTGGCGCTCAGCGTGATCGGCGCCTTCAGGTCGGGCTGGTCGAAGCAGGCGAACACCTTCGCCGCCAGGTCGGGCCCGCAGGTGGCGTACACGTACACCGCGCCGTCGGCGGGGTCGGTGTAGCGGTGCAGGCCCTCGCCGGTGCGCGAGTAGCGCATCTCGGCCTCGACCAGCAGTTCGTTCTCGGCCCGCAGGCCGGGCAGCGCGAGGCGGTTGCCGTCCAGGGCCGCCACGTCCAGCGGCTGCCCGTTCAGGACGGCGCGCCGCAGGACGGCCGGGTCGACGTCGACGAAGCTGTCGACGCCCGGCTCGGCGCACCCGAACCGGATCACGGTGGTGCTGCCGAACCGCTCCGGCCCGCCGGTCAGGTCGAGGTCGACGGCGTATCCGCGGACCTCCAGCAGACGGGCACGGACAGTGGCTTCGGATCGTTGCAGTGCTGGCATGCCCGCATGCTCGCCGAGCCCGCCGGGGGCGGGCAAGCCGGTTCGGCCCGGATTCGCTCGCGGCGTATCCCGGCGGGCCGGGCGGGTTGGCTAGGGTGGGGACGGCGGCGATTCGAGGAGGAGCACGTGACGACTGTTCTGGCGCAGGGCGGCAACGCACCCCTGGGGTCGGCCCGGGTCGTGGTCGAGGTCGCCGCGCCCAAGGGGCTGGACGTCTCGGGGCTGCTGCTCACCGCGGCCGGAAAGGTCCGTTCGGACGCCGACTTCGTCTTCTTCAACGCCCCGCAGGGCCCGGGCGTCACGCACCGCCCGGCGGCCGGCGGCACCCCCGACGCGATCGCCGTCGACACCGCGGCGGTGCCCGAGGAGATCACCCGGATCGTGGTCACCGCCTCGCTCGACGACCGGCGGGCCACCTTCGCGGGCACCGAGCCCACCGCGACCGTCCGGGACGCCGACACCGGCCGCGAACTCTTCGCCTTCACCCCGCCGCGGCTCTCCCGCGAGACCGCCCTGGTCGTCGTCGAGGTCTACCGGCGCGGCGCCGAGTGGAAGGTCCGCGCGGTCGGCCAGGGCTACGCCAACGGGCTGGCCGGCATCGCCACCGACTTCGGCGTCGCGGTCGAGGACGCGGCCCCGGCCGACGCCACCGCCGACGCCGCCACCGGCTCCCCCGCCGCCCCGCCCGTCCCCACCGCGCCGCCCGCTCCCACCGCGCCGCCCGCCGCCCCGCCGAGGCCGAGCGCCGCGCCCCAGGGCTCCGCCACCCCGCCCCCCATGCCCTCCGGCTCGCCCGCCGTCGGCAAGATCACCCTCGACAAGGGCCGGGTCAACCTGGTCAAGGGCGGCTCGGTCTCCCTGGAGAAGGCCGGCCAGCCGTTCCTCGCCTCGGTCCGGATGGGCCTGGGCTGGGAGCCCGCCGGCCGCGGCCGCAACATCGACCTCGACGCCTCGGTGATCGCCTTCGACGCCCAGCGCGCCAAGATCGACACCGCCTGGTTCATGAAGCTCTCCGTCTTCAACGGCGCGATCGCCCACTCCGGCGACAACCTCACCGGCAAGGGCGGCGGCGACGACGAGGCCATCACCGTCCACCTCGGCGGCCTGCCCCCCGAGGTCTGCGGCCTGGTCTTCGTGGTCAACTCCTTCTCCGGCCAGAAGTTCACCGACATCAAGAACGCCTACTGCCGCCTGGTCGACGCCGCCACCGAGGAGGAACTCGTCCGCTTCGACCTCGCCCAGTCCGAACCCCGCACCGGCGTCGCCATGTGCAAGCTGGTCCGCCAGTTCTCCGGCGAGTGGGTGATGACCGCCCTCGGCGAGTACGTCGACGCCAAGACCGCCCGCAGCATGGTCAAGCCCGCCGCCGCGATGCTCTGACGCCTCGGCGCCCAGCCGCGGGTGAGCCCATCACGGTGACCCACTCGCCTCCAGGTCGGCGCACGCCCCCCGGCGACGCGCCGCCGCCCCCCCCTGCTGACCGAGACGCCGGACGACTCGGACACCTCGCGGCGGGACAGGCCGACGGCGGCGCGGGCAGCGGCTACGCGGTACCCGAGAGGGGCGGCGGCGGTACCAGGCATGCTCGGCACGGTACCCGCACCGTCACGATCCCGGGTACGGAACCGCCCCGGCAAGACCGGTGCGTTTCACCTTGGTTGACGGTCGATCAGGTCTGCGAGGTCCGTCAGCGAGTCGACCGTCCAGTCGGCGTCCGGCGCGGGTGTGGTCAGGCCGATCGGCCCGCGGCGCAGGTGCGCGGCCCGCAGCCCGGCCGCCCGAGCCGGAGTGATGTCGTTGGCCGGGTGGTCGCCGACGTAGAGGATCTGCTGCGGGGCACCGGGCGCCCACGCGGCGATCCGGCCGAAGAATCCGGGTGACGGCTTGGAGACGCCCCAGTCGCCGCTGGTGGCGATCGCGTCGGCAGGCAGGTCGAGTCCGCGCAGCAGCTCGGCCACCTCGCGGTTCTGGTTGCCGGCGATGCCCACCCACACCCCGGCGTCACGCAGTTGCCGTAGCGCGGGCCGGACGTCCGGGTACAGGTCGGACTCCTCGATGTGGTCGCCCTGCCCGGCGGCGTGGCGGGCGCGCCACTCGGCGGCGATGTCGATGCCGGGCCGGATGAGGCGGACCGCTTCGGCGTTGTCGAGGCCGTGGGCGAGGACGTGCCCGACGAGCGCTGACATGGTGTGCTGCGGGACGCCCAGCCAGCGGGCCCAGCCCGCCCAGTAGCGGGTGTCGCTGGTGAGCGTCTCGCCGATGTCGAACACCACTGCCCGGATCATCATGCGGGCAGCGTAGCCGGGCCTCCGCGGCTGGTCAGGGTGGGCGAGCGACCTGCACCGCCCAGGTCGACGTGCCTGACAGCCTGATTGGCCCGCTGCGGATCTGGATCGCGGCGTGGACGTTCTCCCGCCGTCGACGCGCGCCTCGGAATGAGTCCTTCGGACAGCTGAAATGGATCTCTATCCACACCGTATGGCGGGGAATCCCGTCCTCGAAGGCCGAATTGGGCCAGACCTCTGATGTGCGGTAGCGGCGGAGCCGTCACCGACTCCGCCGCAGCTCAGGGCAGCTTTCCTAGCCGCGGGTGGCCATCGCGCGGAGGAAGAAGGTCAGGTTCGCGGGGCGCTCGGCCAGGCGGCGCATGAAGTAGCCGTACCACTCCTGGCCGTAGGGGAGGTAGACCCGCATGGTGTTGCCGGCTTCGGCGAGGCGGAGCTGCTCCTCGGGGCGGATGCCGAAGAGCATCTGGTATTCGAAGGAGGTGGCGTCGCGCTTGTTCCACTCGGCGAGCTGGCCGGCGATCTTGATCATGTTGGGGTCGTGCGAGGCCACCATGGGGTAGCCCTCGCCCGCCATCAGGACCTTGAGCGCGCGGACGTAGGCGAGGTCGACGTCCCGCTTGCCCTGGAAGGCGACCGACTCGGGCTCCTTGTAGGCGCCCTTGCAGAGGCGCACCCGGGAGCCCGCGTGGGCGAGGTCGCGGCAGTCGGCCTCAGTGCGGCGCAGGTAGGCCTGGAGGACGACGCCCAGCCAGGGGAAGTCGGCGCGCAGTTCGCGGGCGATGGCCAGGGTGGAGTCGGTGGTGGTGTGGTCCTCCATGTCGAGCGTCACGGTGGTGCCCGCGGCGGCGGCGGCCTGGCAGATGCGGCGGGCGTTCTCCAGGGCGATCTTCTCGCCGTCCACGGGGAGGAACTGGCCGACGGCGGAGAGCTTGACGGAGACCTCGGCGTCGGCGGCGAGGCCGGTGTCCCGGAGGGCGGTCAGCAGGTGCTCGTAGGCGAGGGCGGTGCCGGCGGCCTGGTCGGCGTCCTTGGTGTCCTCGCCGAGGTGGTCGAGGGTGACCTTGCGGCCGCTGGCGACCAGCGCCTCGGTGGCGCTCACGCCCTGGTCGAGCCGGTCGCCGGCGACGAAGCGCTCGACGATCGCGTGGGTGGGCGGGAACTTCTCGACCGTGGTGCGCACCTGCGGGGAGCGCGAGGCGGCGAGGAGGGCGGAACGGAGCATCGTGGACTCCCGGCGAAGCGGATCAGCTGGTGGAGAAGGGGGGTGCGGGGCGGCCGGGGTGCGGCCGCCCCGCGGGGTGCGGGCCCGGTCAGCCCATGTGCGGGTAGCGGTAGTCCGTCGGCGGGACGAACGTCTCCTTGATGGAGCGGGTGGAGGTCCAGCGCATCAGGTTCTGCTTGGCGCCGGCCTTGTCGTTGGTGCCGGAGGCCCGGCCGCCGCCGAAGGGCTGCTGGCCGACGACGGCGCCGGTGGGCTTGTCGTTGATGTAGAAGTTGCCGGCGGCGTTGCGCAGCACGTGCATCGCGTGCTGCACGGCTTCGCGGTCCTGGGCGATGATCGAGCCGGTCAGGCCGTACGCGGACGCCGACTCCATCTGGGCGAGCATCTCGTCGTACTGCTCGTCCTGGTAGACGTGCACCGAGAGGATCGGGCCGAAGTACTCGTCCCGGAAGTACTCGGCGGCCGGGTCCTGGCAGACCAGCACGGTCGGGCGGACGAACCAGCCGACCGAGTCGTCGTACGTGCCGCCGGCCAGCACCTCGACCTGCGGGTCGGCCTTGGCGCGGTCGATCGCGGCCTTGTTCTTGGCGAAGGAGCGCTCGTCGATGACCGCGCCCATGAAGTTGCTCAGGTCGGCGACGTCGCCCATGGTGAGCCACTCGACCTCGTCGCGGAAGTCGTCCTTGATCTCGGCCCAGATCGAGGCCGGGACGTACGCGCGGGAGAGCGCCGAGCACTTCTGGCCCTGGTACTCGAAGGCGCCGCGGGTCATCGCGGTCTTCAGCACGGCCTTGTCGGCGGACGGGTGGGCGACCAGGAAGTCCTTGCCGCCGGTCTCGCCGACGATCCGCGGGTAGGTGCGGTAGCCGGAGATGTTCTCGCCGACGGTGCGCCACAGGTGCTGGAAGGTCGGCGTGGAGCCGGTGAAGTGGATGCCGGCCAGCGCGGGGTGCTTGAGGGCGACCTCGGAGACGTCCAGGCCGTCGCCGGTGACCATGTTGATGACGCCCTTGGGCAGGCCGGCGGCCTCCAGCAGCCGCATCAGGTAGTGCGCGGCGAACTGCTGGGTGGGGGACGGCTTCCAGATCACCACGTTGCCCATCAGCGCGGGCGCGGTCGGCAGGTTGCCGGCGATCGCGGTGAAGTTGAACGGGGTGATCGCGTAGACGAAGCCCTCCAGCGGGCGGTGGTCGGTGCGGTTCCACACGCCGTCCGAGGAGATCGGCTGCTCGGCCAGGATCTGCCGGGCGAAGTGCACGTTGAAGCGCAGGAAGTCGACCAGCTCGCAGGGGGTGTCGATCTCCGCCTGCTGGGCGGTCTTCGACTGGCCCAGCATGGTGGCCGCGGCGAGGGTCTCCCGCCACGGGCCGGCCAGCAGGTCCGCGGCGCGCAGGAAGATCGCGGCGCGGGAGTCGAAGGAGAGCGCCTGCCAGGCCGGCGCGGCGGCCAGGGCGGTGTCGACGGCCTCGCGCGCGTCGTCCCGGGTGGCGTTGCGCAGCGTGCCGAGCCGGGCCGCGTGGCGGTGCGGCTGCACGACGTGGATCTCGGAGCCGCCGCCGAGGCGCTGCTCCCCGTTGATCGTCATGGTCAGCTGGATCGGCCCCTGGCCGCCCAGCTCCTTCAGCTTGGCCTCCAGCCGGACCCGCTCGGGGCTGCCGGGGGCGTAGCTGTGGACCGGTTCGTTCACCGGCGCGGGGACCTGGGTCACAGCATCCATGGCGCACGCTCTCCTTCTCGTCATGGGAAGCCGGCGAGGGTCGCACACCGGCCATGGAGGAACGCTATTCCCCGTCCCGGCCCGGGACAGTTGGCCGCGCCGCCAAATTCCCCCGCACGCCGTTGTCCGCCCGGACGAACACCGTCACACCCCGGTCACGGCGACCGCGCCCTGTCCGGCTCACTAAACTCGGACCCCGGACCTTGTCCGCCCCGACGAACGCCCGACGAACGCCCGAGGGAGCCCGACGACTGCCAGACGACTGCCCGCCTGACGCCCGACGGCTGCCCCCCGGACGCCCTGCCAAACGCACCGCCGGACGCGCCCCGCCGCACACCGCCCGCTCCGAACCGAGGACCCCGCCGATGACCGGCCTGCCCCTGCGCCAGCTGCTGATGTCGCTCGGCGAACCCCTGGTCGAGCTCCAGGCCGCGCCCGCCGGACTGGACGTCCCGGTCCGGCACGTGGCCATCCTCGACCCGGAGGACCCGCCCACCGCCGCGCCGGGCGAACTCGTGCTGGCCATCGGCGCCCGCGGCCGGGCCGCCCTCCCCGCGCTGCGCGCCGCCGGCCGGGCCCGGGCCGCCGCCGTCGCGGTCAAGCTGGACGGGCCGGGCCAGGCGGACGCGCTGCGCGAGGCCGCCACCGAGGCGGGCGTCGCGCTGCTCTCGGTGCGCCGCGAGACCCGCTGGGAGCACCTCGACTCGCTGGCCCGCACCCTGCTGTCCGGCTCCGACGGCCCGGACGGCCCGGAGCCCGGCGGGGCCGCCACCGGCGACCTGTTCTCGCTCGCCCAGACCGTCGCCGTGCTGACCGGCGGCATCGTCTCGATCGAGGACACCTCCAGCCGGGTGCTCGCCTACTCCCGCACCTCCGAGACCGACGAGGTCGACGACCTGCGCCGGCTGTCGATCCTGGGCCGCCAGGGCCCGGAGCCGTACCTGGCCAAGCTGCGCGAGTGGGGCGTCTTCTCGCACCTGCGCGGCTCCGAGGGCGCGATCGAGATCGCCGCCCACCCCGAGCTGGGCATCCGCCGCCGGCTGGCGATCGCGATCCGCTCCGGCGCGCAGCCGCTGGGCACCATCTGGGTGCAGGAGGGCTCCCGCCCGCTGACCGACACCGCCGAGCAGGCGCTGGTCGGCGCCGCCCGGGTCGCGGCCGGTCAACTGGTGCGCCGCCGCCGGGAGTTGTCGGCCGACACCCGGCTCACCCAGACCCTGCTGACCGGCCTGCTGGAGGGCTCCACCGGCCCGCAGTCGCTGGCCACCCACCTGGGCCTGGACGTCCGCCGCGCGGCCACCGTGCTGGCCTACGCCCCCGCCGCCACCGACGGCCGGGACGCCGAGCTCTCCCGCGACGAGGTGATCGGCCTGATCTCGGTGCACACCGCCGCCCGCCACCGCGGCGCCCTGCTAGCCCCGGTCGACTCCCGGGTCTACGTCCTGCTGCCCGAACTCCCGCCCGGCGTCCCGCCCGGCACCCTGCGCGACTGGACCCGAGAGACCGTCGACGCGGCCCGCGACCACCTGTCCATCCCGCTGCGGGCCGCGATCGGCCCCACCGTCCCCGGCCTCGCCGACGTCCCGGCTTCCCGGGCCCAGGCCGACCGGATCCTGGACGCGATGGGCCGCGGCGGGGTCGTCCCGGACGTGGCCGCGCTCCAGGACGTCCAGGCCGAGGTGCTGGTCTCCGAGGTGCTGGCCCTGCTCCAGGACCGCCCCGAGCTGCGCGACCCCCGCCTCACCGCCCTCAGCGCATACGACGCCCGCCACCACACCCGGCTCGCCGAGTCCGTCCTCGCCTACCTCGACGCCCTCGGCGAGGTCCGCACCGCGGCCGACGCCCTGCACATCCACCCCAACACCCTGCGCTACCGGGTGCGGAGGGCCGAGCAGCTCACCGGCCTGGACCTCGCCCAGCCCCAGCAGCGCCTGCTCGCCATGCTCCAACTCCGCCTGCCCGACTGACGGTTCGTCCGGCCGGCGGTCCACCCGCCCATCCGGCAGTCCACCCGCCCGTCCGGCGGTCCGCCCGGCGGCCGGCCCGACGCCCGGGGAGTCGGCGCTCCCCGGGCGGGCTCAGGTCCGGCGGGCCGTCACATCCGGTGCCACGGGCCGGTGATCGCCAGCATGATGCCCGGCTCCTGGATGTTCGCGAACAGCGTCCGCCCGTCGGGCGAGAAGGTCACGCCGGTGAACTCGCTGAACTCCGGCTCCTCGGCCGTCCCGAGGTTGAGCTCGTTGCGCGCCAGCGCGTACGTCCGGCCGTCGGTGGTGGTGCCGAACAGGTGCTGGAGGCCGCTGCCGTCCTCGGCGATGATCAGGCCGCCGTGCGGCGAGACGGTGATGTTGTCGGGGCCGTCGAAGTTGCCCCGGTCGGTCCAGACCTCGTCGTTGACGCCGAGGATGACCTTCAGAGTCAGCGTCCGCCGGGTCGGGCTGTAGAACCAGACCTGGCCGTCGTGCTGGAGCGGCGACTCCTCGCGGGCGAAGGAGGAGACGAAGTAGATGCCGCCGTCGCCCCACCACATGCCCTCCAGCTTGCGGGCCCGGGTGATCTCGCCGTCCGCGAACTGCTTGCGGATCGAGGTGGTACGGGCGTCGCGGTCCTGGACCCTGACCCAGTCGGCGCCGTACGTGGTGCCGGGCCTGGTGGCACGGGACAGGTCGTCGACCAGCTTGCCGCGCGCGTCGAACGCCTTCAGCGCCTCCAGCGCGCCCGCGTCGGCGGCCAGGGTGCGCAGCCGGCCCTTGCCGTGCCGGAAGCCGGCCGGCGGGGTCCAGCGGTAGAACAGGCCGTTGGGCTTGGCCGCGTCCTCGGTCAGGTAGGCGTGGCCGCGCCGCTCGTCGATGACGACGGCCTCGTGCGCGAACCGGCCGAACGCCTTGATCGGCTGCGGGTCCCGGTTGGCGTCCTGGTCGTGCGGGTCGACCTCGAAGACGTAGCCGTGGTCCTTGGTGAAGCCGTTGGCGCCGGCCTTGTCCTCGGTCTCCTCGCAGGTCAGCCAGGTGTTCCACGGGGTGGCGCCACCGGCGCAGTTGGTGGCGGTGCCGGCGATGCCGACCCACTCGCGGACCCGGCGCCCGCCCGGCCCGTGGCCGTGCCCGTGCCCATCACCGTGCCCGTGCCCGTCACCATGCCCGTCACCGTGCCCCTGTCCGGAGACCTCGACGACGGTGCAGCCGCCCGCCGCGGCCGGGTCGTAGACGTGGCCCGCCAGCAGCGGCACCGGGTGCGGCCAGTTCGCCCGCGGCCCGGCCAGCTCGTGGTTGTTCACCAGCAGGACGGCCCCGCCCCGCCCCTCGAACGCGGCGGTGCCGTCGTGGTTGCTCGGAGTGGACTCGCCGGTGACCAGGGTGGTCTCGCCGGTGCGCGTGACGATCTCGTACGAGAAGCCCTTCGGCAGCGCCAGCACCCCCTTCGGGTCGGACACCAGCGCGCCGTAGCCGACCGCGGTGTGCCCGCCCTTCGCGAGGGCGACCTCCCCGCCCGCGGGGGCGGCGATCGCCCCGGGCGCGGTGGCCAGCACCTCGGCGCTGCCGGCGATCAGGACGCCGGCCCCGAGCACGGTCGAACGGTTGACGAAGTCCCGACGGGACAGCGGCATGGCGGTCACTCCTGGAGGAGGGGGCGAAGTGCGGTGACCGACAGGCTCCGGGCCGGACGTGAACCGGGCGTGAATCCGACCCGGCGTCGATGTGCCGATTTACCGACCACATACCGACCGATGGCCCCGCCTTTACCTTCTCCCCGACCGGCCCGACCGTCCCGCCCGTCCCGGCCGTTTCGAACGCCCCTCCCGCCGATCCGGCCCCGACCGCTCCTCCCGCTGACCCGCCCCCGCAGGCCCCGCGCTAGCGCCGTGCCCCGTGCTGGGTCCGCTCGACCCGCCACTGCTCCCACGCCGTCAGCCAGGCCTCCTCGGTGCCCGACGGCAGCTCGGGCGTCCCGCCCGCCCACAGCCGCTCCCAGGCGCGCTGCGCGGGCAGGCTCGGCACCTCGCTGGCGAACGCCGTGTACCGGACGACCTCCTCCACGGCCGCCGCGCCCTCGATCGTCCCGCTCACCCAGTCCGTGTGGTGGGCGAGCCGGCTCAGGTGGTTGACCATGGAGGTGACCGCCTCGTCGGCCTCCTCGCGGGTCTCCGAGGCCAGCCGCATCTGCTGCCGGACCGCCGTCTCCCAGCGCAGCTGCCGGTCCTCGCCGCGCAGGTGGCGCGGCAGCCGGGCCGATCGCCCGGCGCGCAGCTGCGCGACCACCGCCGAGGCCCGCGCGATCGCCTGGACCACCAGGTCCCGGTGCGCCTGAAGGCCCAACTCGGCGGTCTCCGGCCCGGGTTCGGGGGAGCGCCGGTCCGCCCGGAGCGCGGCGAGCTGCCGCAGCAGCTCGGTCCGGCCCACGATGTACCGCTCGAAGTCGCCGATCCGGCGCAGTTCCACCGACCCCGGCGGGACGCCGCGCCCGGTGACCGTCACCGTCGCCCCGTGCACCCGCAGCCGGCCCGCCCACACCGTGCCGTGGCCGGCGCCCGTCCGGGAGTCCTCGTGGACCTGGACCGCGTGCGGCTCGCCGTCCACCGTGATCCACTCGCGCAGCGCCCGCACCCGCCCGGCGGTGTCGCCCTCGTCCACCCCGAGGTGCTCGTAGACCCGGTCGCGCTCGTCCTCGACCACGTCCTCCAGGTCGGGCAGCGGCCCGCTCGGCTCGGCCCCGGGCCGGTACGTCCGCACCGTCACGTACGGCCCCGGCGCGGAGCGCCAGTCCCCGGAGCGGATCTCCACCGCCTCCAGTTCCCCGTCGTGGACCTCGTACTCGGCCAGCACGTCCCACCCGGGCGCCGCCGCCCCGTGCACCCACCCGAACACCGGAAACCCCGCGCCCGCCAACACCCGCCGGCCGTACGCCTCCTGGTCCGAGTACATCGCCTCGATGTCCACGGGCCCGCTCGTGTGCTGCCTCTTCATCCCTCGCCGCACCCCCGGCCGCTCGCCACTCCAACGCCGACTTACCTTACGGCCCGGGGAACCTGTCGAGCCATCAGACGGACGTGGAGGGCTCGCGGAGAACTCGGCGGGGCCCGGCCGGGGAGGGACCCGGCCGGAGAGGAGCCCCGCCGCCCGCTACCCGGTCTGCCCGCGCAGCGACCGCGCCCGGACCGCCGCCCGCCGGGCCTCCTTGGCGACCTTGCGGTCGAGGTGCAGCTCGCCGACCGCCTCCAGCACCTCCACCGTCATCGGGTGCGGCACCCGCCAGACCTCGCCGAAGTAGCTGGCGGGGTTGTCGGTGACGGGCAGGTCGGCCACCAGCGCCTGGAGCCGGCCGCCCTCGCCGGCGGTCAGCAGCATGACGGCGGCCATCGAGTCGATCACCCGCCAGAGCGCGACCTCGCGGTCGGCCGCCGCGACGTCCGCGCCGCGGGCGCGCAGCCACTCGCGGGCCAGCCCGCCCAGCTCGGGGTCGTCGACCGCCTCCCGCACCAGCGGGGCCGCGTCCTCGCCGAGCTCGCCGAGGCCGAGCACGCAGTAGTAGCGGCGGACGGGCGACTGCACGTCGCGTCCGCGCGCCCCGGCCAGCAGTTCGCGGGCGGCGTCGCGCGGGTCGCGGGCGGCCAGCCAGGCCTTGAGCTCGGGCTCGGCGAAGAGCTGCCCGTTCTCGGCGAGGGCGCGCAGGAGGGCCGGGCCGTCCTGGTCGGCGAGGTCGCCGACCAGCGGGGCGTCGTAGCCGTCGGCGAGCAGCCACTCGCGCACCGCGTACTGCCCGAGCGGGGTGAGCCGGACGGTGCCGAAGCGGGCCGCGTCCTCCTCGGTCAGCGGCCGGTCGGTGTCGACCACCTCGGCGGCCTCCCCCGGTGCCCCCGCCTCCCCCTCCCCCTCCTCGAACAGGTCGGGGTCGATCGGCCGGTGCTCGACCAGCCCGAGTTCGGCGAGGTCGCCGAGCATCGGGTCGAGGACGACCATCAGGTCGGTGATCTCGCCGAGCATCTCCTCGTCGGGCTCCTGCCCGTCGGGGACGACCAGCAGCGCGGCGAGCACGCCCAGCGGGACGGTCTCGGCGCCGGGCTCGGCGAACGCGGTGGTCTCGTACAGCACGTGCAGCGCCTCGTCGAGGATCTCGGCGGCCTGCTCCCGGGCGTCCTCGACCTCCGCCAGCGCCTCGCCGTCGTCGTCCGGGCCGCCCTCGACCACCTCGGGGTCGACCGACTCGGCCTCCGCGGCGAGTTCCCGGACCAGTTCGGCGGCCTCGAACCAGAGGCCGAGGACGGCGGCGGGCTCGCCGGCCTCGACGGCCGCCAGGTCGGGGCCGGGGATGGCGACGTGGGTGCCCTCGTCGGTGGTGCCGGTCTCGACCAGGTCGAGGTCGCAGGCCAGGGCCCAGGCCCGCATCGCCTCGACCACGTCGTCCTCGTCCGGGTCCTCGGCGCCGAGCAGCCGGGCGGCCCGGACCCGGTCGGCCTCGCCGAGGTCGCCGTGCTCGTCGACCTCGCGGTGCGGGGCGATCCAGCGGGCCAGCGCGACGACCCGGGAGATCAGCGGGACGGCCAGCGCGGCGGCGGCCAGCTCGGCGTCCGACGGGAGGGTGATCGGCGGGATCAGGACGGCCGTGTCGTCGGGGTCCTCGTCGCCGCTCTGCGCGCCGTACAGGTCGGCGAGGTCGTAGTCGGCGGGCAGCAGCCCTTCGCCCTCGGACGGCTGCTGGTCAGGGGTGTTACGGCTACGTCCGGCCATCGCGCGCGTTCTCCCGGGTGCGTCGCAGGGCACCGCCGTCCGGTGGGCGGCCCGCCCGGGGGGCGGCGGACGCGGGGAGCGGCGGTGCGGGCCGTGCGTGTCGGCCCGTCAACCCAGCGTATCGGCCGCCACGACCGAACGCCTGAGCTGCGCGGGCGTCCGCCCGAACGAGTGGGGCGGTGCGTCCGAACGAGTGCCCGCCGGCACGTATCCTTCGGTGGGCGACGCGCACCACCCCCGCGCGCACGCCCCGGGACCCGGAGCGACGGCGCTCCGCACTCCACGTACCACGTGCACACCCGCACCGTCCGACCCGTGCCGCCGCACCCCGGCCCGGCCGTGCCCGACGGTGCCCGGCCACTCCAGGAGACCCCTGCCATGGCGGACCTCTCCCCCGCCGGCCCCGGCCTGAGCACCGCTCAGTACGCCGACCGCCGACTGTCGGAGGCCCTGCTTCCGCTGGAACTCGCGCCCCGCAAGCAGCTCCAGCTCGCCGCGATCAGCCGCTGGAACGCGCTGCGCGGCATCCGCGTCGGCCTGGTGGCCGCCGCCCTGCTGCTGATGCTGATCGGCGCGAACCTCGCCACCCCGCTCTACCCGGTGCTCCAGCAGCGCCTGGGCCTGGGCCCGCTGGACACCACGGTCCTGTTCACCGTCTACGTGTTCGCGCTCGTCCCGGTGCTGGCCGCGGTCGGCCACTGGTCGGACCACCTGGGGCGGCGCGCCCTGATCCTGCCCGCGGTGGCGCTGGCCGCCGCCGGGGACGCGGTGTTCGCCACCGCCGGCTCGTTCTGGCAGCTGGCCGCCGGACGGGCCGTCCAGGGCGTCGCGGTCGGGCTGTCCACGGGCGCGGCGGGCGCCGCCCTCGGCGACCTGCTGCCGGACCGGCCCACCCTGGCCGCCAAGCTCACCCTGGCCTGCTCGGCGGGCGGCGTCGCGCTCGGCCCGCTGGTCGGCGCCGCGCTCACCGACGACGCGAAGCCGCTGCTCGGCCCGTTCCTGCCGCACGCGGTCGCGCTGCTGGCGCTGTGCGTGCCGCTCGCCCTGGTGCACCCGCGGATGCCCGGCCCGTTCCGGCCCCCGGCCTCCCCGCCGCGCGTCACCACCCCGGCCCACCTGCGGCCCCGGCGGCTGCGGCTGCCGCGCGCCGGGCGCCGCGAGTTCCTGCTGGCCGCCGCCGCGGGCTTCGTCTCCTACGCGGTCTTCGGGGTCTACCTGGCGCTCGCCCCGGCCTTCTCCGCGACCCTGCTGCACACCCGCTCCCCGCTGGCGGGCGCGGCCGTCGCCGCGCTGCTGCTCGGCTCCTCGGCCGCCGCGCAGCTGCTCGTCCCGCCCACCTCCGACCGGGTGGTCGTGGCGGCCGCCCTGACCGGCCTGGCCGCCGGGCTCGGCCTGCTCACCACGGCCGCCGCGACCGGCACCCCGGCGCTGCTGTTCGTCGGCAGCGTGCTGGCCGGCGCCTGCCAGGGCGTGGCGTTCCGCTCCCTGTTCACCGCCGCGGTCGCCGCCCTCGACCCGGCCCGGCGCGGCAGCGAGCTCTCCGCCCTCTGGGTGATCGTCTACCTGGGCTCCTCCGCCCCGATCATCGCCGTCGGCGCCCTCACCCGCGCCTACGGCCTGCTCCCCGCCGTCACCGTCTTCGCCCTCACCGCCGCCACCGCCGCCCTCGCCCTGGCGGGCGCGGTGCTGCGCCGCCGGGGCTGACCGCGGCGGCACGGGCCTCCCGGGCGTCAGCGCCGCGGCGCGTCGCCCACGGCGCGGCCGGGGGCGAGGAGCAGGTCCATCGCGGAGCCGGCGATCTCCAGGGCCGTGCCGGCGTCCGCGTCCAGGACGCCGTCGCGCAGGCCGGCGGGCGGGTCCGGGCTCGCGGCGGCGGCAGGCGTGCCGACGGGGCGGGCGGCGGTGGCGGTCGCAACCGGACGGGGACGGGTCCGCTTCCCTGCCGAGGCCGAGGCGGAGGGGGAGGCGGCCGGCCTGGAAACCGGCCCCGGGGCAGAACTCGAAGCCGGTCCCGGAGCGGGGGAGGAGGCAGCGGCAGGAACGTCCGGAGCGGGCGGCACCTCCGGCGCGGCGGAGCCGGTGGCCGCCGGAGCCCCGGTCGCGGCGACCGCCGCCGGACCGCCGTCCTTCCCGCCGTCCGCGAGGCCGAGCACGGCCGCGCCGCCCCCGCCGACCAGGGCGAGCGCCCCGGCCGCCGCCCCGGCGATCCGCAGCCGCCCGCGCCGCCGCCGCTCGCGCGCGTGCCGCTCGGCCATCGCGGCCCAGTCCGGCTGCCCGTGCCCGTCATCCGACCCGAAACCCATGGTCCGGCAGTCTAGTTCGGCCCGGGACCCCGGAATTCCCCGAACCGGCACCGGCATCGACACCGGAACCGGCACCGGAACGGCAAGGGGCGGGAACCCGAAGGTTCCCGCCCCTTTGCCGTGCCGGTGCCGACCGCTCAGACGTTGAAGCCGAGCGCGCGCAGCTGGTCGCGGCCCTCGTCGGTGATCTTGTCGGGGCCCCACGGCGGCATCCAGACCCAGTTGATCCGCAGGTCCTTGACCAGGCCGTCGGTGGCGGTGCGGGCCTGGTCCTCGATCACGTCGGTGAGCGGGCAGGCCGCGGAGGTCAGCGTCATGTCGACGGTGGCGGTGTCGTCCGCGTCGATGTGCAGGCCGTAGATCAGGCCCAGGTTGACGACGTCGATGCCCAGCTCGGGGTCGACGACGTCCATCAGGGCCTCCATGAGGTCCTCGGTGGAGACCGTCCCGGCGCTGGTGAACGCCCCCGGGGTCTCGGACTCCGCGGCCGCGGCGTCGGCCGCGGGGGCCTCGGCCTCGGTGGTGGTGTCGTTCTCGCTCATGAATCCAGTGTCCTAACGGGCGTCAGTCGGTGAGGGGAGGCTGGCCGCCGAGCGCCTTGGCGGTGGCGTCCTTCCAGGCCATCCAGCTGAGCAGGGCGCACTTGACCCGGGCCGGGTACTTGGAGACCCCGGCGAAGGCGACCGCGTCCTCCAGCACCTCCTCGTCGCCCTCGGACTGGCCCTTGCTCTGCATCAGTTCGAGGAAGGCCTCCTGGATCTGCTGCGCCTCGCCGACCGGCTTGCCGACCACCAGGTCGTTGAGCACGGAGGCGGAGGCCTGGCTGATCGAGCAGCCCTGCGACTCGTAGGAGACGTCGGCGACGACCGCGCCGTCGAGCCGCACCCGCAGGGTGATCTCGTCGCCGCAGGTCGGGTTGACGTGGTGCACCTCGGCGTCGCCGTCCCGCAGCCCCTTGCCGTGGGGGTTGCGGTAGTGGTCCAGGATGATCTCCTGGTACATCGAGTCGAGCTTCATGGCAGCCGTCCTCAGCCGAAGAAGTTGCGGACGTGGTGGAGGCCGTCGATCAGCGCGTCCACCTCGCCGGGCGTGGAGTACAGGTAGAACGACGCCCTGGTGGTCGCCGGAATTCCGTACCGCAGGCAGACCGGCCGCGCGCAGTGGTGGCCGACCCGGACCGCGATGCCCTGCTCGTCCAGCACCTGGCCGACGTCGTGCGGGTGGATGTCGCCGAGCGTGAAGGAGATCGCCGCGCCGCGGTCGACGGCCGTGCGGGGGCCGATGATCCGCAGGTCGGGCACCTCGTTCAGGCGCTCGATGGCGTACGCGGTGATCGCGTGCTCGTGGGCGGCGATCCGGTCCATGCCGATCTCGGACAGGTAGTCGATGGCCGCGCCGAGCCCGACCGCCTGGGCGATCGGCGGGGTGCCGGCCTCGAACTTGTGCGGGGCGGGCGCGTAGGTGGACGAGCCCATCGTCACGGTCTCGATCATCTCGCCGCCGCCGAGGAACGGCGGCAGGTCCTCCAGCAGCTCCTGGCGCCCCCAGAGCACGCCGATGCCGGTGGGGCCGACCATCTTGTGCCCGGTGAAGGCGACGAAGTCGGCCTCCAGCGCCTGCACGTCCAGCACCATGTGCGGGGCGGCCTGCGAGGCGTCGATGGCGACCAGCGCGCCGACCGACTGCGCCTTGCGGACGATCGCGTCGACCGGGTTGACGGTGCCCAGCAGGTTGGAGACCAGCGTGAAGGAGACGATCTTCGTCTTCTCGGTGATCAGCTCGTCGATGTTCGACAGGTCGAGCCGGCCGTCGTCGGTGAGCGAGAACCACTTCAGCTTCGCGCCGGTGCGCTGCGCGAGCAGCTGCCACGGCACGATGTTGGAGTGGTGCTCCATCTCGGTGATCACGATCTCCGAGTCGGCGTCGACCTTGTACGGCTCGTCGGCCCAACCCAGCATGTTGGCCACGAGGTTGAGCGACTCGGAGGCGTTCTTGGTGAAGATCACCTCGTTGCGGCTGGGCGCGTTGACGAAGGCCGCGACCTTGTCCCGGGCGCCCTCGTACAGCGCGGTGGCCTCCTCGGCCAGCACGTGGACGCCGCGGTGGACGTTGGCGTTGTGCTGCTCGTAGTAGGCGTTCAGCGCCTCCAGCACCTGGCGCGGCTTCTGCGAGGTCGCCGCGTTGTCCAGGTAGACCAGGGGCCGGCCGTCGTGCAGCTGCCGGGACAGGATCGGGAAGTCCTTGCGGATCGCGTCCGTGTCGAGGAGTCCGGTCAGATGGGAGTGGGTCACTCTGAAGCGCCGCCCTTCACGTAGCTCTCGTAGCCCTCTTCCTCCAGCTTGTCGGCGAGCTCGGCGCCGCCGGACTCGACGATCCTGCCGCCTGCGAAGACGTGCACGTGGTCGGGCTTGATGTAGCGCAGGATGCGGGTGTAGTGGGTGACCAGCAGGGTGCCGACCTCGCCGGTCGAGCGGACCCGGTTGATGCCCTCGGAGACGACCCGCAGCGCGTCGACGTCCAGGCCGGAGTCGGTCTCGTCGAGGATGGCGATCTTCGGCTTGAGCAGTTCCAGCTGGAGGATCTCGTGGCGCTTCTTCTCGCCGCCGGAGAAGCCCTCGTTGACGTTGCGCTCGGCGAACGCCGGGTCCATCTGCAGGCCGGCCATCGCCTCCTTGACCTCCTTGACCCACAGCCGCAGCTTGGGGGCCTCGCCGCGGACGGCGGTGGCGGCGGTGCGCAGGAAGTTGGAGACCGAGACGCCGGGGACCTCGACCGGGTACTGCATGGCCAGGAACAGGCCGGCCCGGGCGCGCTCGTCGACGGACATCTCCAGCACGTCCTCGCCGTCCAGCAGCACCTGGCCGCCGGTGACGGTGTACTTGGGGTGGCCGGCCAGCGAGTAGGCCAGGGTCGACTTGCCGGAGCCGTTCGGACCCATGATCGCGTGGGTCTCGCCCTGCTTGACCGTCAGGTCGACGCCGCGCAGGATCTCCCGCGGGCCGCCCTCAGCGTTGACGGTGACGTGCAGGTCGCGGATTTCAAGCGTTGCCATGGGTACTCAGTTCTCCTGGTTGACGGAGACGAGCACATCGTCCCCTTCGATCTTTACGGGGTAGACGGCGACCGGCCTGGTCGCGGGCAGCCCGGACGGCTTGCCGGTGCGCAGGTCGAAGCTGGAGCCGTGCAGCCAGCACTCGATCATGCAGTCCTCGACCTCGCCCTCGGACAGCGAGACGTTGGCGTGCGAGCAGGTGTCGTTGATCGCGAACACGCCCTCGTCGGTGCGGACGACCGCCACCGGGACGCCGTTCAGCTCGACCTTCTTGGGCACGTCCTCCTGGAGGACGCTCAGCGCGCAGGCCCGGACGTAGCTCATGCCACGGTCGCTTCCAGCTCGGCCTCGATCTTCTCCAGCAGCCGGTCCTGGATCTCGGCGACGCCGATCTGCTGGACCAGCTCGGCGAAGAAGCCGCGCACCACCAGGCGGCGGGCCTCGTCGGCCGGGATGCCGCGGGACTGCAGGTAGAACAGCTGCTCGTCGTCGAAGCGGCCGGTCGCGGAGGCGTGGCCGGCGCCGACGATCTCGCCGGTCTCGATCTCCAGGTTCGGCACCGAGTCGACCCGGGCGCCGTCGGTGAGCACCAGGTTGCGGTTGAGCTCGTAGGTGTCGGTGCCCAGCGCGGCGGCGCGGATCAGCACGTCGCCGATCCACACCGCGTGCGCGTCCTGGCCCTGGAGCGCGCCCTTGTAGGCGACGTTGGAGCGGCAGTGCGGGGTGTCGTGGTCGACGACCAGGCGGTGCTCCAGGTGCTGCCCGGCGTCCGCGAAGTACAGGCCGAACAGCTCGGCCTCGCCGCCGGGGGCGGCGTAGTTGACACGCGGGTGCAGGCGCACCACGTCGCCGCCGAAGGTGACGACCACCGACTTGAACGAGCCGTCCCGGCCGACCAGCGCGTTCTGCTGGGCGACGTGGACCGCGTCGCGCTCCCAGTCCTGGACCGAGACGAAGGTCAGCTTGGCGCCGTCGCCGACCAGCAGGTCGACGTTGGCGGCCCGGGTGCCGGTGCCGGTGTGGTTGAGCACCACGACGGCCTCGGCGAACGGCTTGACCTCGACCACCAGGTGGGCGAAGCGGACGCCGCCCTCGCCGTGCACGTCGATCCGGACCGGCTCGGTGAGCGCGGTCTCCTTCGGGACGGTCACCACCAGGGCCTGCTCGAAGGCGCTGAACGCCTGCGCGGCGACCCGGTCCACCGGGGTGCCGGCCTTGCCGACCCGGGCGTCGTCCCGGCCGACCAGCTCGGAGGTGACGCCCTCCGGCAGGCCCAGCTCGATCTTGTCCTCGCCGGCGGCCGCCTCGGCGGCCTTGCCGTCGTGCAGCCCGGCGAGGCGGTGCAGCGGGGTGAACCGCCAGTCCTCCTCGCGGCCGGTGGGCACCGGGAAGTCGTCGACGTCGAAGGACGGCTTGACCGCGACCCGGGCGTCGATCGGCTGCCGGACGGTGTCGCGCCCGGTGCCCGGGCCGGCGAGCTGCGCGCCGGCGCCGGCGGTTCCGACCTCGATCGAGCCGGCGGTGGTGGAGCCGGGGGTGTTCTGCTCAGCCATGGCTGTTCGTGTTGCTCTCTTTCGGGAATGGTCGACGGACGGGCGGGGGCTGACGGTGCGTCAGCCGACCGCGCCCTCCATCTGCAGCTCGATCAGCCGGTTCAGCTCCAGCGCGTACTCCATCGGCAGCTCGCGGGCGATCGGCTCGACGAAGCCGCGGACGATCATCGCCATCGCCTCGAACTCGGTCATGCCCCGGCTCATCAGGTAGAACAGCTGGTCCTCGGAGACCTTGGAGACGGTCGCCTCGTGGCCCATCGACACGTCGTCCTCGCGGACGTCCACGTACGGGTAGGTGTCCGAGCGGGAGACGGTGTCCACCAGCAGCGCGTCGCACAGCACGTTGGACTTGGCGCCCTTGGAGCCCTCGCCGATCTCGATCAGGCCGCGGTAGGAGGTCCGGCCGCCGCCGCGCGCCACCGACTTGGAGACGATGTTGGAGGAGGTGTTCGGCGCCATGTGGACCATCTTCGCGCCGGCGTCCTGGTGCTGGCCCTCGCCCGCGAAGGCGATCGACAGCGTCTCGCCCTTGGCGTGCTCGCCCATCAGGTAGACGGCCGGGTACTTCATGGTGACCTTGGAGCCGATGTTGCCGTCGATCCACTCCATGGTCGCGCCCTCGTACGCCACGGCGCGCTTGGTGACCAGGTTGTAGACGTTGTTCGACCAGTTCTGGATGGTCGTGTAGCGGCAGCGGCCGCCCTTCTTGACGATGATCTCGACCACCGCGGAGTGCAGCGAGTCCGAGGAGTAGATCGGCGCGGTGCAGCCCTCGACGTAGTGGACGTAGGCGTCCTCGTCGACGATGATCAGCGTCCGCTCGAACTGGCCCATGTTCTCGGTGTTGATCCGGAAGTAGGCCTGGAGCGGGATATCCACGTGCACGCCCTTCGGCACGTAGATGAACGAGCCGCCGGACCACACCGCGGTGTTCAGCGCGGCGAACTTGTTGTCGCCGGCCGGGATGACGGTGCCGAAGTACTCCTTGAAGAGCTCCGGGTGCTGCTTGAGCGCGGTGTCGGTGTCCAGGAAGATGACGCCCTGCTCCTCCAGGTCCTCGCGGATCTGGTGGTAGACGACCTCGGACTCGTACTGGGCGGCCACGCCGGCGACCAGGCGCTGCTTCTCCGCCTCCGGGATGCCCAGCTTGTCGTAGGTGGCCTTGATGTCGGCGGGCAGGTCCTCCCAGGACTCGGCCTGCTTCTCGGTGGAGCGCACGAAGTACTTGATGTTGTCGAAGTCGATGCCCGACAGGTCGGAGCCCCAGGTCGGCATGGGCTTCTTGCCGAACAGCTTGAGGCCCTTGAGGCGGAGGTCGAGCATCCACTCGGTCTCGTTCTTCTTCGCCGAGATGTCGCGGACCACGTCCTCGCTCAGGCCGCGCTTGGCGGCGGCGCCGGCGGTGTCCGAGTCGGCCCAGCCGTACTCGTACGTGCCCAGGCCTTCGAGCTCGGGGTGTGCGATGTCAGTCATGCGAGGTTCCTCCGCGCGGACGAGCCGTTCTCGATGGGGGACGTACCGGCAGTCGGCGCGGCACCGGGCGTCCGGGGGGACGACGGTGCGGCACCGGATGCCGGCACATACGTGGTGCAGACCCCGTCGCCGTGGGCGATGGTGGCCAGCCGTTGCACATGGGTACCCAGAAGCTGCGAGAAGACCTCGGTCTCCGCCTCGCAGAGCTGCGGGAACTGCTCGGCGATGTGCGCGACCGGGCAGTGGTGCTGGCAGAGCTGGGCGCCCGCCGGTGCGGCGGGCGCAGCGGCGGCGGGCGGAACGCGCCGCACCGTGGCAGCGTACCCGTCGGCACTGAGCGCCTCGGCCAGTGCCTCGGCGCGCTGTTCGGCGCCGGCCTGGTCGAGGGCGTCCCGGTACTTGAGGCCCTGCTTGGCGAGCCGGGCCCGGGCGAAGGCGGCGACCGCCTCCTCGCCCGCGCTGCCGCCGCCGGCCGCGTCCGAGATCCAGCGCAGCGCGTCGGCGGCGAGCTGGTCGTACGCCTGGTAGAAGGCGCTGCGGCCGCTGTCGGTGAGGGCGAACACCTTGGCCGGACGGCCGCGGCCGCGGCTGCCGTGGACCCGCTGCTCGCGGGACTCCACCAGCCCGGCGGCGGCCAGGCCGTCCAGGTGGCGGCGGACCGCGGCGGAGGTCAGGCCGAGGCGGCCGGCCAGGTCGGCGGCCGAGGACGGCCCGTGGTCCAGGATCGAACGGGCGACCCGGTCCCGGGTCGCCCGGTGGCCCTCGGCGAGGGCCTCCGAGGCCGCCGCGGGCACGGCACAGCCGGGAGCCTCGGGCTCCCGGTCCTGGGCGTCGTGCTCGCGGATGTTTTTCACAACACGATTGTTGCTTAATTCGTCCGGCGGAGACAAGCCGTGACCCACGCCTCACCGGTGTCGTCCATCACGAAAGGCAAGCCTTACCTGAAAGGGGCCGTGAGCTGCTCCTAGACTCGCCGCTATGCATGCAGACCCCGCCGTCGAGGTGACCGGACTGGTCAAGCGGTACGGCGACAAGACCGCCGTGGACGGGCTGAGCCTGGCCATCGCCCGCGGTACCGTCACGGCGGTGCTGGGCCCCAACGGGGCCGGCAAGACCACCACGATCGAGACCTGCGAGGGCTACCGCCGCCCCGACGCGGGCACCGTCCGGGTGCTGGGGCTGGACCCGGTGGCGCAGGCCGGGCGGCTCAAGCCGCGGATCGGCGTGATGCTCCAATCGGGGGGCGTGTACGCCGGGGCGCGCGCCCTCGAAATGCTCCGGCACACTGCCGCGCTGTACGCGGACCCGCTGCCGGTCGGCCCGCTCGCCGAGCGCCTGGGCCTCGACTCCTGCGGCCGCACCCCCTACCGCCGGCTCTCCGGCGGCCAGCAGCAGCGCCTGGCCCTGGCGATGGCCGTGGTCGGCCGCCCCGAGCTGGTCTTCCTGGACGAGCCCACCGCCGGCCTCGACCCGCAGGCCCGGCGCGCCACCTGGGAGCTGGTCGCCGAGCTGCGCGCGGCCGGCGTCACCGTCGTCCTCACCACCCACCTGATGGACGAGGCCGAGCAGCTCGCCGACGACGTCGCGATCGTCGACCGCGGCCGGGTGATCGCCCAGGGCTCCCCCGACGAGCTGCGCGGCGCCGACGCCCTGCTGCGCTTCGACGGCCCGCCCGGCCTCGACCTGGCCGCGCTGCGCAAGGTGCTGCCCGACCGCGCCGCCGTCACCGAGCCCGCCCCCGGCTCCTACCGGGTCGAGGCCGAGCTCGACGCCGCCCTGCTCGCCGCCGTCACCGGCTGGTGCGCCGCGGCCGGGGTGATGCCCGACAAGCTCGCGGTCCAGCGGCGCAGCCTCGAAGACGTCTTCCTCGACCTGACCGGACGTGACCTGCGATGACCGCCACCGACCTCACCCCCCGCCCGGGCGCCGCCCCGGTCGGCCGGATGCTGCTCGCGCAGACCGCCCTGGAGACCAGGATGCTGCTGCGCAACGGCGAGCAGCTGCTGCTCACCGTGGTCATCCCGACCGTGCTGCTGGTGCTGTTCTCCGCGGTCGACGTGGTCGCCGTGGACGGCCCGGGCAAGCGGGTCGACTTCCTGGCCCCGGGCCTGCTGGCGCTGGCGGTGATGTCCACCGCGTTCACCGGGCAGGCCATCGCCACCGGCTTCGAGCGCCGCTACGGCGTGCTCAAGCGGCTGGGCGCCACTCCGCTGCCGCGCTGGGCGCTGCTGGCCGCGAAGACCGGCTGCGTGCTGGTCACCGAGCTGCTCCAGGTGCTGCTGCTGTCCGCGATCGCGCTGGCGCTGGGCTGGTCCCCGCACGGGAACCCGCTCTCCGTGCTGCTCCTGCTGGTGCTGGGCACCGCCGCGTTCTCCGGCCTGGGCCTGCTGATGGCGGGCACCCTGCGGGCCGAGGCCACGCTGGCCGGGGCCAACCTGGTGTTCGTCCTGCTGCTGCTGGCCGGCGGCGTGGTCGTCCCGCTGTCGCGGTTCCCGGACGCGGTGCGGCCGGTGCTGGAGCTGCTGCCGATCTCGGCGCTCTCCGACGGCCTGCGCTCGGTCCTCCAGCTCGGCGGCGGCGTGCCCTGGTCCGACCTCGGCGTGCTGGCCAGCTGGTCGGTGCTGGGCCTGGCCGCCGCGGCCCGGTTCTTCCGCTGGGAGTGACGCCCGCCACCGGCCGCCGGGAGTGACGCGCGGCACCGTTCTCCCGGGGCCGGGGCGCCGCGTAAGCCCGCCTACGATGGTCCGGTGACCAACCCGCTCTCCCTCCTCGCCGACCGCTGGCACCCGACCACCCGGACCGTCCGCCGGGCGGCGCTGACCGCGCTGGTGATGAGCGTGGTGATCGTGGTGACCGGCGGCGCCGTCCGGCTGACCGCCTCCGGCCTGGGCTGCACCACCTGGCCGCGCTGCACCGGCGAGAGCCTGACGCCGACGCCCGAGATGGGCCTGCACGGCGTCATCGAGTTCGCCAACCGGATGCTCACCTACGTGCTGTGCGCGGCGGTCGGCTGGTTCATCCTGGCGGCCCGCTGCGCCAAGCCGTGGCGGCGCCCGCTGACCAGGCTCGGCTGGGCGCAGTTCTGGATGGTGATGAGCAACTCGGTGCTGGGCGGCATCACCGTCCTCACCGGCCTGAACCCGTACATCGTGGCGGCGCACATGGTGGCCGCGATGGGCCTGGTCTGGGTCGCGGTGCTGTCCTGGGAGCGCGCCGGGGAGGGCGACGGCCGGCCGCGCGCCCTGGTCGCCGAACCGATCCGGCGGCTGGCCCGGGTGCTGGTGGCGGTGATCGGCCTGCTGGTGCTGGCCGGCACGCTGGTCACCGGGGCGGGCCACCACCCGGGGGCCTCCTCCAAGGACGGCGAGCCGGTGCACCGCATCCCGGTCGACTACGACCGCCTGGTCCAGGCCCACGCCGACCTGGTGTTCCTCTCGGTCGGCCTGACGCTGGCCGCGCTGCTGGTGTTCGCCGCGGTCAAGGCCCCGCCGGCCGCCCGGGCCCGGGTGCGGGAGCTGTTCGTCCTGCTGCTGCTCCAGGGCGTGCTCGGCTTCGTGCAGTACTTCACGGACGCGCCGGAGCTGATGGTCGGCCTGCACATGCTGGGCGCCGCGCTGGTCTGGGCCGCCGCGCTGCGCGTCCCGCTGGCGCTGCGCAGCCGGGCCGGCGTGCCCGCGCAGGCCGGCGCCCCGGCCGCCGAACTGGTCGGCTGACCCGCGCCACCACCCGTCCCGGCGCCCGCCCGCACGGACCGCGCCGGACCGGCCCGGAGCCGCCGGACCGACCGCTCCGGCCGCGCCGAGAACGCGCAGGAGCGCGGACGGCCGTCCGCGCTCCTGCGAAGGCTTCCCCGTCCCGGGCGGACGGCCCCGGCCGGTCAGACCTGGATGCCCGCCATCCGCTTCCACTCGTACGGGCCGGTCCGCACCTTGAGGCCCAGCTCGCTGTCGAACTCGTCGTGCAGGGTGAGCCCGGCGAGCTCGGCGGCCCGCAGGCCGATCGCGTGGCTCGGCGCGACCTGGTCGCCCCAGGTGCCGTCGGCGCCGACCAGGACGATCCGGGTGGCGATGGAGCCGACGTACTCGACGACGCCCTCGGCGCTGCCGCCGTGCTGCGCGGCGAAGCTGCTGAGGTGCTTGGCAATGCGCTTGGCGCGGCGCTCGGCGCGGGCGTCCGGCGCGGTGGTGGTGGCGGTCTCCGCGGTGGTCATGCCCGCATGCTACCGACCGGTAGCGCAGCTGGCGACGGCAGCGCGCTGTGCCGGCGGCCACACGCCCGCCGCGGGCAGCTCGCCGGCCCCCGCGTAGGCCCGGGCGAACTCGGCCGCCTCCGGGCCGGGCCGGGCGATCCGGCGGATCCGCTCCAGCCGCAGCCGCAGCGCGAACTCGCGCTGTTCGGGCGGCAGCCCGGCGGGCAGGTGCAGCAGGTCGAGCAGCCGGTCGGAGAACTCCTGGGTGCGCCAGGCCGCCGCCAGCCGGCGCTCCTGGTAGCCCTCCAGCGCCGCCCCGCCGCCCTCGCCCCCGCCGCCCTGGGCGCGCAGCTCCGCCAGCAGCGCCCCGGCCAGGTCGGCGGCGTCGGCGACCGCCGAGTTGAGGCCCTTGGCGCCGGACGGGGTGACGGTGTGCGCGGCGTCCCCGGCCAGCAGCAGCCGCCCGTGCCGCATCCGGCGGGCGACCCGGCCGCGCATCCGCAGCACCCCGGTCTCCAGCAGCTCCCCGGGCCGCGGGTCGCCGCCGCCGCGGCCGAGCCGCCGGACCAGCTCGGCCCGGATCCGGTCCGGCGGCCACCCCTCGACCCGCTCCCCCGCGGGCACCTCCAGGTAGAACCGCCCGACGTCGGCGGTGCGCGGCATCATCCCGGCGTACCCGTCCGCGTGCACCGCGTACCGCACCGCCGCCACCGGCCGGTCGATCCGGGCCAGCACCGTCAGCCAGTCGTACGGGTAGCGCCGCTCCGGGCCCGCCGCGCCGTCCGGGAAGGCGGCGGCGACCACGCCGCGCGCGCCGTCGCAGCCGACCGCGTACCGGGCCCGCAGCTCGCCGCCGGCGGTGCGCAGCACCGGGTGCCCGGCGCGGTCCGGCGCCACCGCCAGGACCGGCGAGCCGAAGGCGATCGTGCCGCCGTCGCGCTCGTAGGCGGCGATCAGGTCGCGCACCAGCAGCTGCTGCGGGTACACCCAGTGCCGCACCCCGCCGGAGAGCGCGCCGTAGTCGACCACCACCCGCTCGCCCAGGCAGCTGATCTCGCACCGGCCGTGCCGCTCGCCCTCCGCGGCCAGCCGGTCGGCCAGGCCGAGCGCGCGCAGGTACTCGACCACCCGGTGCTCCAGCACCCCGGCCCGGGCGGTGGCCTCCAGCTCGGCCCGGGACAGCCGCTCGTGCACCGCCGCGTCCACCCCGGCCCGGCGCAGCGCGTGCGCGAGGACCAGCCCGGCGGGCCCGGCGCCGACGATCGCGACGGTGGCGGTGCGGGGCGTCATCGGCGGCCTCCAGCTGCTCCCCGCGCGCCCGGTGCGCCCGGCGGTCGCCTGGCAACCTAACACTGACGCGGCGTCAGCCCGCCGCCGGGCGGCGGCGCCCGGACGGGGGTGAATACTGTCCGGGTGAACGATTTCCGTGGCTGGCCGGCCGAGGCGCTGGAGTTCTACGAGCACCTGGAGGCCGACAACTCGAAGACCTTCTGGGCCGCGCACCGCGCGGTGTACGACGAGGTCGTGCGGCCCCCGATGGAGGCGCTGCTGGCCCGGCTGGAGCCGGAGTTCGGGCCGGGGAGGATCTTCCGGCCGCACCGGGACGTCCGGTTCTCGGCCGACCGGTCCCCGTACAAGACGCACATCGGCGGGTCCCTGGAGTCCGGCGGCTACGTGCAGCTGTCCGCCGACGGGCTGGCCTGCGGGCTGGGCTACTACCGGCTGGCGAGCGACCAGTTGGCGCGCTACCGGGCCGCGGTGGCCGAGGACGTGCCGGGGGCCGAGCTGGAGCGGGTGGTGGCCGGCGTCCGGGCGGCCGGGCCGCAGGTGGTCGGGCGGGACAGCCTGAAGACCGCGCCGCGCGGCACCGCCAGGGACCACCCGCGGATCGAACTGCTGCGCCACAGGGGCCTGGTCGCCTGGCAGGAGTGGGAGCCCGCGGCCTGGCTGGGCACCGCGCGGGCGTACGGCCGGATCACCGGCTTCCTGCACGCGGCGGCGCCGCTGCACGCCTGGCTGGAGAACCACGTCGGCCCCAGCGAGCTTCCGCCGCGCTGAGGCCGAGGGGGTGTGCGGGAGGGGCGTCAGCCCACGAAGGGGTCGATCGCCACGACCAGGAACAGCAGGGTCAGGTAGGTGATCGACCAGTGGAACAGCCGCATCTCCTTGAGCTTGGCGCCCACGATGCCGGCCTTCGCGCGCGACTGGAGGGCGTAGGCCTCCTTCATCCACAGCGCGCCGAGGACGGCGGCGGTGGCCGGGTACAGCCAGCTGGTGTGCGCGGCGGGCCACAGCAGCAGCGAAGTCGCCACCATCACCCAGGAGTAGGCGACGACCTGCCGGGCGACGCCGATGTTGCCGCGGATCACCGGCAGCATCGGCACGCCGGCCTTGGCGTAGTCGTCGCGGACCTTCATCATCAGCACCCAGGTGTGCGGCGGCGTCCAGAAGAACACCACCAGGAACAGCACCACGGCCGCCCAGGACAGCGAGTCCGTCACCGAGGACCAGCCGACCAGCACCGGCATGCAGCCGGCGATGCCGCCCCAGACCACGTTCTGCGAGGTGCGCCGCTTGAGGCCCAGGGTGTAGACGAACACGTAGAACAGCAGGGCGCCCAGGGCGAGCGCCGAGGAGAGCCAGTTGACCAGCAGGCCGAGCCAGAGGGTGGAGACCGCGGCCAGCACGACGCCGAAGACCAGCGCCTCGCGCGGGGAGACCATGCCGGTGACGATCGGGCGCCGCTCGGTGCGCGACATCACCGCGTCGATGTCGCGGTCGATGTACATGTTGAGCGCGTTGGCGCCGCCCGCCGACAGGTAGCCGCCGACCACCACCGCGAGCACCCGCCACAGGTTGGGCACCCCGCCCTGGGCCAGGAACATCACCGGGACCGTGGAGATCAGCAGCAGTTCGATGATCCGGGGCTTGGTGAGGGCCACGAAGGCCCCGACGCGGGCCCCGAACGGCCGGGGCGCGGTCCTCGTCCCTACCACCACCCCAGCGGGGCGGGATTCGACGGCGGTCACGGACACCTCAACAGTCGATGAACTTCCACAGGCGACCCGGAGACCCGCAGGGTGCCCGCCGTCCGCTCTGCGCGTACCACGCAACCATAGACGTTCCATATCTCCCGATCCGCCCCGGGGTCCCCCGGCGAGCCGCGTCCGCTCCCGTCCCGCCCCTCGGACGGGCAAACCCTCCCTGGAGGGGTGAAGGTAGGACAGACGAGTTGACGGCCCGGCAGGGGGAATGCGACGCCTCGGGCCCACGTTGCCCGGCACAGAGGGTGAGGTGCCCCGCTAACGGTAGGCTCGCACAGAGAAGCGGGATCAACCCTCCGTGATCGGCACCAGCCACAGCGGCGTGGCCGACCGGTCCCCTTCACGGGGTCACACTTCACCGAATCCGGAAGGAGCCCTGAGTCAGGGTGAGCACCACGCGGAACGTTTTTGAGTGGAGCGAGTTGGACCAGCGGGCCGTGGACACGGCCCGGGTCCTGGCCATGGACGCCGTGCAGAAGGTGGGGAACGGACACCCCGGCACCGCCATGTCCCTGGCCCCCGCCGCCTATCTGATCTTCCAGCGCCTCCTGCGCCACGACCCGACCGACCCGGCCTGGGTCGGCCGCGACCGCTTCGTGCTCTCCCCCGGGCACACCTCCCTCACGCTGTACACCCAGCTGTTCCTGTCCGGCTACGGGCTGTCGCTGGACGACCTGAAGTCCTTCCGGGTCGCCGGCAGCCGCACCCCCGGCCACCCGGAGCACGGCCACACCGCCGGCGTCGAGACCACCACCGGCCCGCTCGGCCAGGGCATCGGCAACGCGGTCGGCATGGCGATGGCGGCCCGCTACGAGCGCGGCCTGTTCGACCCGGAGGCCGCGGCCGGCGCCTCGCCGTTCGACCACACGGTCTGGGCGATCGTCTCCGACGGCGACCTGGAGGAGGGCGTCTCGGCCGAGGCGTCCTCGCTGGCCGGCCACCAGAAGCTGGGCAACCTGGTCGCGCTCTACGACGACAACCACATCTCGATCGAGGGCGACACCGAGACCGCCTTCTCCGAGGACGTGCTGGCCCGCTACGAGGCGTACGGCTGGCACGTCCAGCGGGTCGCCCCGAAGGCCGACGGCGACATCGACGTGCCCGCCCTGGCCAAGGCCCTGGAGGCCGCCCGGGCCGAGACCGGCAAGCCGTCGATCGTCGCGATGCGCACCATCATCGCCTGGCCCGCGCCGAACGCCCAGAACACCGGCAAGGCGCACGGCTCGGCCCTCGGCGACGCCGAGATCGCCGCCACCAAGAAGGTGCTGGGCTTCGACCCGGACAAGACCTTCGAGGTCACCGACGAGGTCCTCGCCCACACCCGCGAGGTGGTCGAGCGCGGCCAGCACGCCCGCGCCGCGTGGGAGGGCCGGTTCGCCGACTGGCGCGCCGCGCACCCGAAGCAGGCCGCCGCGTTCGACCGGATCCAGTCCGGCGAGCTGCCCGACGGCTGGGAGAAGGCCGTCCCGGTCTTCCCGGCCGGCAAGGACGTCGCCACCCGCAAGGCCTCCGGCGACACCCTGAAGGCGCTCGGCAAGATCGTCCCCGAGCTGTGGGGCGGCTCCGCCGACCTCGCCGAGTCGAACCTGACCACCATCGACGAGGAGTCGTCCTTCCTCCCGGAGGGCAACGCGCTCAAGAGCGCCTCCCCGTACGGCCGGACGATCCACTTCGGCATCCGCGAGCACGCCATGGGCTCGATCATGAACGGCATCGCGCTGCACGGCCGCACCCGGATCTACGGCGGCACCTTCCTGGTGTTCTCCGACTACATGCGACCGGCGGTCCGGCTCGCCGCCCTGATGAAGCTGCCGGTCACCTACGTCTGGACGCACGACTCGATCGGCCTCGGCGAGGACGGCCCGACCCACCAGCCGATCGAGCACCTGGCCGCGCTGCGCGCCATCCCCGGCCTGGCCGTGGTCCGCCCGGCGGACGCCAACGAGACCGCCGTGGTGTGGCGCACCGTGCTGGAGCGGTACACCAGCCACCCCGGCCCGGTCGGCCTGGCGCTGACCCGGCAGGGCGTGCCGACCTTCGACCGCGAGGTGTTCGGCTCGGCCGAGGGCGCGGCCAAGGGCGGCTACGTGCTGGCCGAGGCCGGCGGCGGCGTGCCGAAGGTCATCCTGATCGGCACCGGCTCCGAGGTGCAGATCGCCGTGGCGGCCCGCGAGGTGCTGGAGGCCGAGGGCGTCCCGACCCGGGTGGTCTCGCTGCCCTCGGTGGAGTGGTTCCGCGAGCAGGACCAGTCCTACCAGGACAGCGTGCTGCCGCCCGACGTCAAGGCCCGGGTCTCGGTCGAGGCGGGCATCGCCCAGGGCTGGCGCGAGCTGGTCGGCGACGCCGGCCGGATCGTCAGCCTGGAGCACTTCGGCGCCTCCGCCGACTACAAGGTGCTGTACGAGGAGTTCGGCCTCACCGCCGAGGCGGTCACCACCGCCGCCCGCGCCTCGCTGCGCACGGTCGAAGCCGTCTCGCGCTGACGCGCTGACCCGCCCGGCCCGGGGTATCCGCACTGCCCCGGGCCGGCGCCCCGGACTCCCCCAGACGTACGAGAAGAAGAAGAGGGACTGAGCACCATGACCGACGCATTGAACCGCCTCAGCGAAGAAGGCGTGGCGATCTGGCTCGACGACCTGAGCCGCGAGCGCCTGAACTCCGGCAACCTGGCCGAGCTGGTGCAGGAGAAGCACGTCGTCGGCGTCACCACCAACCCGACCATCTTCCAGAAGGCCATCGGCGGCGGCAGCACCGCCTACGACGGCCAGTTGACCGACCTCGCGGTGCGCGGCGTCACCACCGAAGAGGCCGTCCGCATGATCACCACCTCGGACGTCCGGGACGCCGCCGACGTGCTGCGCCCGGTCTACGACGCCTCCAACGGCCGCGACGGCCGGGTCTCCATCGAGGTCGACCCGCGCCTGGCGCACCGCACCGACGCCACGGTGGCCGAGGCCAAGCAGCTCTGGTGGCTGGTCGACCGCCCGAACGTGCTGATCAAGATCCCCGCCACCATGGGCGGCCTGCCCGCGATCAGCCAGGTGCTCGCCCGGGGCATCAGCGTCAACGTCACGCTGATCTTCTCGCTGGAGCGCTACAAGGCCGTCATCGACGCCCACCTGGCCGGCCTGGAGCAGGCCAAGGCCGCCGGCCTGGACCTCTCGCAGATCGAGTCGGTCGCCTCGTTCTTCGTCTCCCGGGTCGACACCGAGATCGACAAGCGGCTGGACGGCGTCGGCACCGCCGAGGCCAAGGAGCTGCGCTCGAAGGCCGCGCTGGCCAACGCCCGCCTCGCCTACCAGGCGTACGAGGAGGTCTACGGCTCGGTCGACGGCGGCAAGCCCGCCTCGGCCCGCTGGGCGGCCCTGGAGGCGGCCGGCGCCAAGCCGCAGCGCCCGCTGTGGGCCTCCACCGGCGTCAAGGACCCGAACCTGCCGGACACCCTGTACGTGACCGAGCTGGTCGCCCCGGGCACCGTCAACACCATGCCCGAGGCCACCCTGGACGCCACCGACGACCACGGCGAGGTCACCGGCGACACCATCACCCCGAACTACGCCGACGCCAAGGCCGTGCTCGACGCGATCGCCGCCGCGGGCGTGGACTACGACGACGTGGTCCAGGTGCTGGAGGACGAGGGCGTGCAGAAGTTCGAGGCGTCCTGGACCGAGCTGCTCGACACCGTCAGCGCGGCGCTCGCCGAGCACGACAAGAAGAACTGACCCCTGCTCACGAACTGACGCAACGGAGAGCGGAGCACACCACAGTGAGCAACACCCAGCCGTACCCGGACGTGGAGGGCACGGAGCCGGCCGCGGGCGACACCCCGGACCGGCCCGTCAACCCGCTGCGCGACCCCGCCGACCGGCGGCTGCCGAGGATCGCCGGCCCGTCCGGCCTGGTGATCTTCGGGGTCACCGGCGACCTCTCGCGCAAGAAGCTGATGCCGGCGGTCTACGACCTCGCCAACCGCGGTCTGCTGCCGCCGGGCTTCTCGCTCGTCGGCTTCGCCCGCCGCGAGTGGGAGGACGAGGACTTCGCCAACGAGGTGCACGACGCCGTCAAGGAGCACGCCCGCACGCCCTTCCGCGAGGAGGTCTGGGAGCAGCTCGCCAAGGGCATGCGCTTCGTCCAGGGCGACTTCGGCGACGACGACGCCTTCGACACCCTGCGCCGCACGATCGAGGACCTCGACCGGGCGCAGGGCACCGGCGGCAACTTCGCGTTCTACCTGTCGGTGCCGCCGAAGTTCTTCCCGACCGTGGTCCAGCAGCTCAAGAAGCACGGCCTGACCGACCCGCCGCCGGGCTCCTGGCGCCGGGCGGTGATCGAGAAGCCGTTCGGCCACGACCTGGCCAGCGCCCAGGAGTTGAACCGGATCGTCCACGAGGTCTTCCCCCGGGACGAGGTCTTCCGGATCGACCACTACCTGGGCAAGGAGACCGTCCAGAACATCCTGGCGCTGCGCTTCGCCAACCAGATGTTCGAGCCGATCTGGAACCGGTCGTACGTCGACCACGTGCAGATCACCATGGCCGAGGACATCGGCATCGGCGGCCGGGCCGGCTACTACGACGGCATCGGCTCCGCCCGCGACGTCATCCAGAACCACCTGCTCCAGCTGATGGCGCTGACCGCCATCGAGGAGCCGGCGTCCTTCCACCCGAAGGCGCTGGTCGCCGAGAAGCTGAAGGTGCTCAGCGCCGTCAAGCTCCCCGCCGACCTGGGCGAGCACACCGTGCGCGGCCAGTACGCGGCCGGCTGGCAGGGCGGCGAGGAGGTGCTCGGCTACCTGGACGAGGACGGCATCGACCCCGAGTCCAAGACCGACACCTTCGCCGCCATCAAGCTGGAGATCAACAACCGCCGCTGGGCGGGCGTCCCGTTCTACCTGCGCACCGGCAAGCGGCTGGGCCGCCGGGTCACCGAGATCGCGGTGGTCTTCCAGCGGGCCCCGTACCTGCCGTTCGACTCCTACGCCACGGAGGAGCTCGGCCAGAACGCCCTGGTGATCCGGGTCCAGCCGGACGAGGGCGTCACCGTGCGGTTCGGCTCGAAGGTCCCCGGCACCGCGCTGGAGGTCCGCGACGTCACGATGGACTTCGCCTACGGCGAGTCCTTCACCGAGTCCAGCCCGGAGGCGTACGAGCGCCTCATCCTGGACGTCCTGCTCGGCGACGCGAACCTCTTCCCGCGGCACCAGGAGGTCGAGCTGTCCTGGCAGATCCTCGACCCGATCGAGCAGTACTGGGAAGCCAACGGCAAGCCCGCGCAGTACCCGGCCGGCACCTGGGGCCCGGTCGAGGCGGACGAGATGCTCGCACGAGACGGCAGGAGCTGGCGCCGGCCATGAAGATCGACCTGACGGACACCACGTCCAGCAAGATCAACGCAGCCCTGATGAACGCCCGGCGGGAGAGCGGCTCGACCGCCGCCGGCATGGTGCTGACCCTGGTGATCGTGACGGACGAGGGCAGCGCGTACGACGCGCTCAAGGCCGCCAACGACGCCTCCCGCGAGCACCCCTCGCGCATCCTGGCCGTCATCAAGCGGGCCGGGCGCTCGCCCCGCGCCCGGGCCGAGACCCGGCTCGACGCGGAGATCCTGGTCGGCACCGACGCGGGCAGCGGCGAGACGGTCATCCTGCGCATGCACGGCGAACTCGCCGCGCACGCCCAGTCCGTGGTGCTGCCGCTGCTGCTGCCGGACGCCCCCGTGGTGGTCTGGTGGCCGGACAACGCGCCGCTCAACCCGGCCCAGGACCCGCTCGGCGCGCTCGCCCAGCGGCGGATCACCGACGCGGTGACCGCCGAGTCCCCGGTCGGCCAGCTCGCCCAGCGGGCGGCCGGCTACACCCCCGGCGACACCGACCTCGCCTGGACCAGGATCACCGGCTGGCGCTCCATGCTGGCCGCCGCCCTGGACCAGCGCGACGTCACGATCACCGGCGCGGTGGTCGAGGGCGAGTCCTACAACCCCAGCGTCGAACTGCTCGGCCTGTGGCTGAACAACCGGCTGCGCGTCCCGGTCGAGCGGGTCGTCACCGGCGGCCCCGGCATCACCGCGGTGCGGCTGCGCACCGAGGACGGCGACATCACGCTCGACCGCCCCGACGGCCTGCTCGGCACGCTCTGCATGCCCGGCGCGCCCGACCGGATGGTCGCCCTCAAGCGCCGCGACACCGCCGAGCTGATCGCCGAGGAGCTGCGCCGCCTCGACCCCGACGACATCTACGCCACCGCCGTCCGCACCCCGGTCGACCGGCTGCGCGAGCGGATCGCCGGAGTCGAGCACGCGGGCCCCGGCGGCACCGTGGAGGCCGCGGCCCCCGCGGCCGCGGAACCGGACGCCAAGGTCGTCGAGGCCGCCGTCGCCGCCCCGGCCCGGGTCAGCGCCAAGCTGCCCGGCAAGGCCGCCCCGGCCAAGGAGGCGGCCCCCGCCAAGAAGGCCGCGACGGCCAAGAAGACCGCCCCGCGCAAGCGGAGCGGCCAGTGAGCACCGACCTGGTCCTGGTCCACCGGGACGCGGCGCTGCTCGCCCAGGCCGCCGCCGCCCGGCTGCTCACCGCCGCGGCCGACGCCCAGGCCGCCCGCGGCACCGCGCACCTGGTGCTCACCGGCGGCCGCAACGGCAACGCCCTGCTGGCCGCGCTCGCCGCCCACCCGGCGCGCGACGCGGTCGACTGGGCGCACGTCGACCTGTGGTGGGGCGACGAGCGCTACCTCCCGGCCGACGACCCGGAGCGCAACGCCGTCCAGGCCGCCGCGTTCCTGGACGCCGTCCGGCCGCTCGGCGCCCGGGTGCACGAGATGCCCCCGGCCGACGGCACCACCACCGCCGAGCGGGCCGCCGAGCAGTACGCCGCCGAACTGGCCGCGGCCGCCGCCCCCGGCGAGCGGCTGCCGCTGTTCGACGTCCTGCTGCTGGGCGTCGGCCCGGACGCGCACGTCGCCTCGCTCTTCCCCGGCCACCCCGGCACCGGGCGGAGCGACGGCACGGTCATCGCCGTCCACGACTCCCCCAAGCCCCCGCCCACCCGCCTCTCCCTCACCCTCCCCGCCCTGCACCACGCCCGCCAGGTGTGGCTGCTGGCCGCCGGCGAGGACAAGGCCGACGCGGTCGCCCTGGCCCGCACCGCCCCCGGCGCCACCACGGCCCCGGCCGGCGCGGTCACCGGCACCGAGCGGACCCTGTGGCTCCTCGACGAGCGGGCGGCGGCCGAGCTCGGCTGACGCACCGGCGCGGAGACCGGCGCGGAGCAGGAAAGGAGCCGCCCACCCGGAGGACTTCCCGGGTGGGCGGCTCTTCTCGTACCGGCCTGCCGGTGCGCTCAGATCTCGCCGCGCAGCTTGGCCAGCGCCTCGGCGAGGATCGCCTCGCCGTCGGCGTCGGTGCGGCGCTCGCGGACGTAGGCGAGGTGGGTCTTGTAGGGCTCGTTGCGGGCCGGGGCGGGCGGGTTGTGCTCGTCCTGGCCGGCGGGGAAGCCGCAGCGCGGGCAGTCCCAGGTGTCCGGGATCGCCGCCTCGGCGGCGAAGCTGGGGCGGGTCTCGTGCTTGTTGGCGCACCAGAAGGAGATGCGGTTGCGCGGGGCGGATTCACCGCGCTCCGCCTCGCCCATCGGGCCGGCGCCGACTCGGCTGCCTCGGATCGCGTTGCCACTTGCCACGGTCTGACTCCCTGCGTGCTGGTGCCGTCCGGCCGCGGCTGGGCGGACGGTGGCGAAGTCGTCCTAGTGTAAGCGCGAGTTAAGCCGGCGCCACCATCGCCCGCCGACTTCCTGTCAGTTGTTCTTGAGCAGCAGCCCGAGCACCACGATGCACGCGAACCACGAGATCCCGAGGATCACGGTGATGCGGTCGAGGTTGCGCTCGGCCACCGCGGAGCCGCCACCGGTCGAGGCCGCGCCGCCGCCGAACATGTCGGACAGGCCGCCGCCCTTGCCCTTGTGCAGCAGCACCAGCAGGATCAGCAGCACGCTGAGGACGATCAGAGCAATCTCGAACCCGAGAACCACGACGGACCAACTCTCTCGAATCTTCGGCGAAGGGGCCGGGCCCGCTCCTCGCGGTCCGGCCCCAAAGCCTACGTTGCTGCAGTGGCGTTAGCCTACTGCCTGCTCACGGTAGCGCACGATCTTGACGAACTCGTCGGCGTCCAGGGAGGCGCCGCCGATCAGGCCGCCGTCGACGTCGGGCTTGGCCATCAGGCCGGCCGCCGACGAGGACTTCACCGAACCGCCGTACAGCACGCGGACCTTGCCGGCCAGCTCGGCGCCGTACAGCTCGGCGAGCCGGGCCCGGATCGCGCCGCAGACCTCCTGCGCGTCCTCGGGGGTGGCCACCTCGCCGGTGCCGATCGCCCAGACCGGCTCGTACGCGACGACGATGCTCTCGGCGTCCGAGGCCGGGACGCCGTCGAGGGCGCCGTCGAGCTGGGCCAGGGTGTGCGCGACGTGGGTGCCGGCCTTGCGGATCTCCAGCGGCTCGCCGATGCACAGGATCGGGGTGATCCCGTTGCGGTAGGCGGCCTTCACCTTGGCGTTGACGATCTCCTCGTTCTCGCCGTGGTACTGGCGGCGCTCGGAGTGTCCGATCACCGCGTAGGCGACCTTGAGCTTGGCCAGCATCGGGCCGGAGACCTCGCCGGTGTAGGCCCCGCCGTCGTGCTGCGAGATGTCCTGCGAGCCGTACTTGAGCTTCAGCTTGTCGCCGTCGACCAGGGTCTGCACCGAGCGCAGGTCGGTGAACGGGACCAGGACGGCGACCTCGACGGCCTCGTAGTCCTTGTCGGCCAGCGAGAACGCCAGCTTCTGGGTGTGCTGGATGGCCTCGAGGTGGTCGAGGTTCATCTTCCAGTTGCCCGCCATCAGCGGGAGACGCTCAGTCATGTCTTTCTCAGTCCTCCAGGGCGGCGAGACCGGGGAGGGTCTTGCCCTCCAGGTACTCGAGGCTCGCGCCACCGCCGGTCGAGATGTGTCCGAACTTCGCCTCGTCGAACCCCAGGGTGCGCACCGCCGCCGCCGAGTCGCCGCCGCCGACCACGGTGAACGCGTCGGAGTCGAGCAGCGCCTGGGCGACCGCCCGGGTGCCGTCGGCGAACGCCGGGTGCTCGAAGACGCCCATCGGGCCGTTCCAGAACACGGTCTTCGCGTCGGCGATCTTCTCCGCGAACAGCCGGGCGGTCTTCGGGCCGATGTCCAGGCCGAGCGCGCCGTCCGGGATCGCGTCCACGTCGACCACCGCGTAGTCCTCGACCGGGGCGCCGGTCTTGACGTCCGGGAAGCTGCCGGAGACCGCGGTGTCCAGCGGGACCACGAACTCGACGCCCTGCTCGGCGCCGCGCTTCAGGTAGTCCTGGACGACCCGGATCTGGTCCTCCTGGAGCAGCGAGGCGCCCACGCCGTGGCCCTGGGCCGCGATGAAGGTGTACATCATGCCGCCGCCGATCAGGATCCGGTCGGCCTTGCCGAGCAGGTTCTCGATCACGCCGACCTTGTCGGAGACCTTCGAGCCGCCGAGCACCACCACGTACGGGCGGGCGACGTCCTCGGTGAGGCGCTTGAGGACGCCCACCTCGGTGGCGATCAGGTCGCCGACCGCGTGCGGCAGCCGGGCCGGGAGGTCGTAGACGGAGGCGTGCTTGCGGTGCACCGCGCCGAAGCCGTCGCCGACGTACACGTCCGCCAGGGCGGCCAGCTCGTCGGCGAACGCGCCGCGCTCGGCGTCGTCCTTGGCGGTCTCGCCGGCGTTGAAGCGCAGGTTCTCCAGCAGCGTGACCTCGCCGTCGCCGAGGGCGGCGACGGTGGCCTTCGCGCTCTCCCCGACGGTGTCGGTGGCGAACGCCACCGGACGGCCGAGGATCTCGCCGAGGCGGACCGCCACCGGCGCGAGGGAGAACTTCGGGTCCGGCTCGCCCTTGGGACGGCCCAGGTGCGAGGCGACCACCACGCGCGCGCCGCGCTCGACGAGCTTGGCGATGGTCGGCGCGACGGCGCGGATCCGGCCGTCGTCGGTGATGGTGTCACCGGACAGCGGCACGTTGAGGTCGGCGCGGACGAACACCCGCTTGCCGGAGACCTCCAGGTCTTCGATCGTCTTCACGGTCTTGCTCCTCAGGGGGTGGAACGGTGCGCAGACGGCGACACGACGGCGGGCCACCGGTATCGGGGAGTGGGACGGACGAGGGTGGGCGCAGCGGCAGGGCCCGGTCGGCGGTGACAGCCGTCCGGGCCCTGCCCCTCACGTCACGTCGACTACCGCCGGGGTCAGAGCTGGTCGCCGACCAGGGAGACCAGGTTGACCAGGCGGTTCGAGTAGCCGAACTCGTTGTCGTACCAGCCGAGCACCTTGACCTGGTTGCCCTGCGCCATGGTCAGCTGCGAGTCGAAGATGCAGGAGTGCGGGTCGTTCACGATGTCCGAGGAGACGATCGGGTCCTCGGTGTACGCCAGGTAGCCCTTGAGCGGGCCCTCCTGCGCGGCCTTCTGGAAGGCGGCGTTGACCTCGTCCTTGGTGACCTCGCGCTCCAGGGTGACCACCAGGTCGGTGATGGAGCCGGTCGGGACCGGGACGCGCAGCGAGGTGCCGTCCAGCTTGCCCTTGAGCTCCGGCAGGACCAGGGCGGTGGCCTTGGCGGCACCCGTCGAGGTCGGGATGATGTTCTGCGAGGCGGCGCGGGCGCGGCGCAGGTCCTTGTGCGGGAAGTCCAGGGTGACCTGGTCGTTGGTGAAGGCGTGCACGGTGGTCATCAGGCCCTTGACGATGCCGAAGTTCTCGTGCAGGACCTTCGCCATCGGCGCCACGCAGTTGGTGGTGCAGGAGGCGTTGGAGATGATGTCGTGCGCGGCCGCGTCGTACTTGTCGTCGTTGACGCCCAGCACGATGGTGATGTCCTCGTCGGTGGCGGGCGCCGAGATGATGACCTTCTTCGCACCGGCGGCGAGGTGCTTCTTCGCAGCCTCGGCCTTGGTGAAGATGCCGGTGGACTCGACGACGATGTCGGCGCCCAGCTCGGCCCAGGGAAGGTTGGCGGGGTCGCGCTCGGCGGTGACCTTGAAGGTGTGACCGTCGGCGGTGATGCTGTCCTCGGTGTGCGAGACCTCGCCGGGGAAGGTACCGAGAGTGGTGTCGTACTTGAGCAGGTGAGCCAGCGTCTTGGTGTCGGTCAGGTCGTTGACACCGACGATCTCGATGTCAGCGCCCTGGGACTTGACCGCACGGAAGAAGTTGCGGCCGATGCGGCCGAACCCGTTGATGCCTACCCGGATCGTCACGAACCGATCTCCTCTTAGGTACGCCGGGCCGGAGCCCGACGGGGGTGAAATTTGGGTTGTCCCCGACCACTGCTGACCCTACCTCGCCCAAGTGTCGCAAGGCACATCGCCTCACCGGTAGGGCGCGGCGGCCCCGACGTGCGCAGGGGGCGTGCGCGGTGGGCGGCGGCGGGTGCCGCTGCCTGCCGCGCACGCCCCCTGCGGTGCGCCTCGGGACGGTTGACGGGCCGTCAGTTCAGGGCCATCTCCTCGGTCAGGTTGGCCTCGGTGTTCGGCAGGCCGAGTTCGGCGGCCCGCTTGTCGGCCATCGCCAGCAGGCGGCGGATCCGCCCGGCCACCGCGTCCTTGGTCAGCGGCGGGTCGGCGAGCGCGCCGAGCTCCTCCAGCGAGGCCTGCTTGTGCTGCATGCGCAGCGCGCCGGCCGCGGCCAGGTGCTCGGGCACCTCCTCGCCGAGGATCTCCAGGGCGCGCTGCACCCGGGCGCCCGCGGCGACCGCGGCCCGGGCCGAGCGGCGCAGGTTGGCGTCGTCGAAGTTGGCCAGCCGGTTGGCGGTGGCCCGCACCTCGCGGCGCATCCGGCGCTCCTCCCAGGCCAGCACCGACTCGTGCGCGCCGAGCCGGGTGAGCAGCGCGCCGATCGCGTCGCCGTCGCGGATCACCACCCGGTCGACGCCGCGCACCTCGCGGGCCTTGGCCGGGATGCCGAGCCGGCGGGCCGCGCCGACCAGGGCGAGCGCCGCCTCCGAGCCGGGGCAGGTGATCTCCAGGGAGGAGGAGCGGCCGGGCTCGGTCAGCGAGCCGTGCGCGAGGAACGCGCCGCGCCAGGCGGCCTCCGCGTCGCAGGTCGCCCCGGAGACCACCGCCGGGGGCAGGCCCCGGATCGGCCGCCCTCGTCCGTCCACCAGCCCGGTCTGCCGGGCCAGCAGCTCGCCGTCCTTCACCACCCGCACCACGTACCGGCTGCCGCGGCGCAGACCGCCGGGGGCCATCACCACCAGATCCGAGGAGTGTCCGAAGATCTCCAGGAGGTCCTTGCGCAGTCGCCGGGCCGCAATGCCGGTGTCCAGCTCCGCCTCGATCACGATGCGGCCGCTCACAATGTGCAGTCCGCCCGCAAAACGCAGGATCGCCGAGACCTCCGCCTTGCGGCAGCAGGCACGGGTGACGGGAAGCCGGGAGATCTCGTCTTTCACCGCTGCCGTCATCGCCATGGGCCGATCCTTCCATGAGTCCGGAAAATCCGGTCGTACGCGGCGGCCAAGAGCTCCGCGTCGTGTCGCGGCGTCCCGTCGTCGCGGGCCACCGAGTCGAGCACCAGGGCGGCGCCCATCCGCTCGGCGGCCTGTTCCAGGCCGGCCAGGTCGGCCACGCCGAAGGCGCCGCCGCTGACCGCCCGCTCGTCCACCAGGATCGCATCCACCGCCAGGCCGGGGGCGTGGTCGGCGATCACCTCCAGGTGGCGCTGCGGGGTGAAGCCCTCGGTCTCGCCGGGCTGCGGGGCCAGGTTGAGGGTGAGCAGGCGGCGGGCCCGGGTCCCGGTGAGCGCCTTGGCCAGGTCGGGGACGAGCAGGTGCGGCAGCACGCTGGTGAACCAGGAGCCGGGGCCGAGCACCACCCAGTCCGCCTCCAGGACGGCCTGCACGGCCTCCGGGACGGCCGGCGGCCCGTCCGGCAGCAGCCGGATCGACTGCACGGTGCCGGGCGTGACCGCCACCGCGGCCTGGCCGCGGACCGCGGACACCTCGCCGGGGCGCAGCGGGTCGTGGCCACGGACCTGCGCCTCGATGTCGAGCGGGACGGCCGACATCGGCAGCACCCGGCCCTGCACGTTCAGCAGCCGGCCGACCCAGTTCAGCGCCTCCACCGGGTCGCCGAGCTTCTCCCACAGCGCCACGATCAGCAGGTTGCCCACCGCGTGGCCGCCGAGCTCGCCGGTGCCGGCGAAGCGCTGCTGGATCACCTCGGACCAGGTCCGGCCCCACTCGTCGTCGCCGCAGAGCGCGGCCAGTGCCTTGCGCAGGTCGCCGGGCGGCAGCACCCCGAGCTCGGTGCGCAGTCGGCCGCTGGAGCCGCCGTCGTCGGCGACGGTGACCACGGCGGTCAGCTCGGTGGTGAGCCGGCGCAGCGCGGAGAGCGACGCGGACAGGCCCTGGCCGCCCCCCAGCGCGGCGATCTTCGGCACGCCGGGGCGCGGCTGGACGGCCCGCTCGGCCGGTCTAGTCCGGAGCTGCAGCCGCGCTGGCAGGTATCCCGTCACGCCGACCCCATGTTCCTGTCTCGTGCTCGGCCGGGGCGGCGGTGCGGGGGTTCCCCGGCCGCCTACTCCCGGCCCATGTCCCGGTGGACCAGCACCGTCTCGACCCCGTCCGCGATCAGACGCTTGGTCAGCTGCTCGGACATCGCCACGCTGCGGTGCTTGCCTCCGGTGCAGCCTACGGCAAGCGTCATGTAGCGCTTCCCCTCCCGGCGGTAGCCCTCGGTGACGATCCGCAGCAGCTCGGTGTAGCCGTCCACGAACTGCTGGGCCCCGGGCTGCTGGAAGACGTACTCGGCCACCTCCGGGTCGGTCCCGGTGCGGGCCCGCAGCTCGGGCACCCAGTGCGGGTTGGGCAGGAAGCGGCAGTCCACCACCAGGTCGGCGTCGACCGGCAGGCCGTACTTGAAGCCGAAGGACATCACGGTGGCGCGCAGCTCCGGCTCGTCCTGGCCGGCGAACTGGGCGTCCATCTTGGCGCGCAGCTGGTGCACGTTGAGGTTGGAGGTGTCGACCACCAGGTCGGCCTCGCCGCGCAGCTCGCGCAGCAGCTCGCGCTCCTGGGCGATGCCGTCGACGATCCGGCCGTCGGCCTGGAGCGGGTGCGGGCGGCGGACCGACTCGAAGCGGCGCACCAGCGCGTCGTCGGAGGAGTCCAGGAAGACCACGCGCAGCCGCACGCCGCGCTTCTCCAGCTCCTCCAGCGAGGTCAGCAGGTCGTCGAAGAAGGTCCGGCCGCGGACGTCGACCACGACGCCGATCCGCGGCACCGCGCCCTGCGAGCGGGCCCCGAGGTCGACCATGGTGGGGATCAGCGCGGGCGGCAGGTTGTCGACCACGAACCAGCCGAGGTCCTCCAGGCACTTCGCGGCGGTGGAACGACCCGCCCCCGACATGCCCGAGATGATCACCAGCTCGGGGGTGGTCTCCCCCGCGTTGGACACTGTCACGTCTCTTCCCCGCTTCTCGGTACCGCTGTGGCCGTGCTGTCTTCGATGATCTCGCCGGTCGCGGTGTTGACCGCGAATGCGGCGGGTGTACGGGAAGCCAAGGCTGCGGCAACAGTCTCGGCGGTGCGGCGCCCGACCCCGGGGACCTCGCACAGTTCGTCGACGGTCGCCGCCCGCAGCCTCTTCAGCGAACCGAAGTGCTTGAGCAGGGCCCGGCGGCGAGTCTCGCCCAGCCCGGGGACCGAGTCCAGTTCCCCCGCCGTGAGCCGCTTGGCGCGCTTGGCCCGCTGGTAGGTGATGGCGAAGCGGTGCGCCTCGTCGCGGACCCGCTGGAGCAGGTACAGGCCCTCGCTGGAGCGCGGCAGCACCACCGGGTCGTCCTGGCCGGGCAGCCACACCTCCTCCAGCCGCTTGGCCAGCCCGCACACCGCGACGTCGTCGATGCCCAGCTCGTCCAACGCCCGGACGGCGGCGGCGACCTGGGGCTGTCCGCCGTCGACCACCAGCAGCTGCGGCGGGTAGGCGAAGCGCTTGGGGCGGCCGTTCTCGTCGAGCGGCGAGCCGTCCTCCTCCGGGGCCTCCTCGGGCACCGCCCACTCGCCGGTGCGCTCGCGCTCCTGGAGGTAGCGGCGGAAGCGGCGGGTGATCACCTCGTGCATCGAGCGGACGTCGTCCTGGCCCTCGAAGCCCTTGATCTGGAACCGGCGGTACTCGCTCTTGCGGGCCAGGCCGTCCTCGAACACCACCATGGACGCCACCACGTCCTCGCCCTGGAGGTGCGAGACGTCGAAGCACTCGATGCGCAGCGGCACCGAGTCCAGCTCCAGCGCCTCGGCGATCTCCTGGAGGGCGCGGCTGCGGGTGGTGAGGTCGGAGGCGCGCTTGGTCTTGTGCAGCGCCAGCGCCTGCTGGGCGTTGCGCTGCACGGTCTCCATCAGGTCCTTCTTGTCGCCGCGCTGCGGGATCCGCAGGTCGACCTGGGCGCCGCGCAGGCCGGCGAGCCACTCGTGCACGGCCTCCTCGGGCAGTGCGGGGACGAGCACCTCGCGCGGGACCTGCTCGCTGCCCTCGCCGTACAGCTGCTGGAGGGCGTGCTCGACCAGGCCCGCGGTGTCGACGTCCTCGACCTTGTCGGTGACCCAGCCGCGCTGGCCGCGCACCCGGCCGCCGCGGACGTGGAAGATCTGCACGGCGGCCTCGAGTTCGTCCTCGGCCAGGGCCAGCAGGTCGGCGTCGGTGCCGTCGCCGAGCACCACCGCGTTCTTCTCCATGGCGCGCTGCAGCGCGGCCAGGTCGTCGCGCAGCCGGGCGGCCTTCTCGTACTCCATCTCGGCGGCGGCCCGCTGCATCTGCTGTTCCAGCCGGCGCAGGTGGCCGCCCGTCCGGCCGGCCATGAAGTCGCAGAACTCCTCGGCGAGTTCGCGGTGCTCGGCGGCGCTCACCCGGCCCACGCAGGGCGCCGCGCACTTGCCGATGTAGCCGAGCAGGCAGGGGCGGCCGACCTGCTGGGCGCGCTTGAAGACGCCGTTGGAGCACGTCCGCACCGGGAAGACCCGCAGCAGCAGGTCGACCGTCTCGCGGATCGCCCAGGCGTGGCCGTACGGGCCGAAGTAGCGCACGCCCTTCTTGTGCGCCCCGCGGGTCACCTGGACCCGGGGGAACTCCTCGTTCAGGGTGACCGCGAGCTCCGGGTAGCTCTTGTCGTCGCGGTACTTGACGTTGAACCGCGGGTCGAACTCCTTGATCCAGGAGTACTCCAGCTGGAGCGCCTCGACCTCGGTGGACACCACCGTCCACTCCACGGACGCCGCGGTGGTCACCATCGTCGCGGTGCGCGGGTGCAGGTTCGCCACGTCCTGGAAGTACGAGGAGAGCCGCTGGCGCAGGCTCTTCGCCTTCCCCACGTAGATGACCCGGCCGTGCGCGTCACGGAACTTGTACACCCCGGGCGAGAGCGGGATCGCCCCCGGCGCCGGTCGGTAGGTGGACGGGTCTGCCATGCCCCTACCGTACCGACTGGCGCGGACACTCCGCGGCGTCCGGCGGGGTTCGTCAGCTCTTGGTGACCTGGAGGTTCCCGTTCTGCACCGCGACCCGGTAGGCGGGCAGCGGCGCGGGGGCCGGGCCGTCCTGCACCGCGCCGTCGGAGATCCCGAACCGGCTGCCGTGGCACAGGCACTGGATCTGCTCCTTGACCACGCCGTTGACCAGGCAGCCGGCGTGGGTGCACTTGGCGCTGAACGCCCTGTACTCGCCGGCGGCCGGCTGGGTCACCACGACGGCCTGCTCCTTGTACACCTTGCCGCCGCCGACCGGGACGTCCGCCGCGGGGCCGAGGTCGACCGGGCCGGCGGACGCGCTCCCGGTGTCGTCCTTGGCGGAGGAGCAACCGGCGGCCGCGGTGCCCGCCAGCGCGACGGCCGCGCAGCACAGGACGGTACGGCGGGAGGCGGTGGGCTCGGTCATCGGGGCTCCTCGGTGCGGGAATCGGCGCCGAGCAACGTAGCACGCGCGCCGCGGCCCGCCCGGGGAGCGACGGGTGCTCCCCGGGCGGGCCCGGCGGCTACTTCTTCCCGCGCTTCTTCGCGGGCGCCGCGTCCGAGACGCCCGGCAGGATGTCGCGCAGGAACTTGCCGGTGTGGCTGGCGGTGGAGGCCGCGACCTCCTCCGGGGTGCCCTCGACGACCACGCCGCCGCCGCCGGAGCCGCCCTCGGGGCCCATGTCGACCAGCCAGTCGGCGGTCTTGATGACGTCGAGGTTGTGCTCGATGACGATGACGGTGTTGCCCTTCTCGACCAGCCCCTCCAGGACCTTGATCAGCTTGCTGATGTCCTCGAAGTGCAGGCCGGTGGTGGGCTCGTCCAGGACGTAGACCGTCCGCCCGGTGGAGCGCTTCTGGAGCTCGGCGGAGAGCTTGACCCGCTGGGCCTCGCCGCCGGAGAGGGTGGTGGCGGGCTGGCCGAGCCGGACGTAGCCGAGGCCGACCTCCTTGAGCGTCCTGAGGTGGCGGGCGATCGCGGGGACGGCCTCGAAGAAGTCGAGCCCCTCCTCGATCGGCATGTTCAGCACCTCGGCGATGGACTTGCCCTTGTAGTGGACCTCCAGCGTCTCCCGGTTGTAGCGGTCGCCGTGGCAGACCTCGCAGGGGACGTAGACGTCCGGCAGGAAGTTCATCTCGATCTTGATGGTGCCGTCGCCGGAGCAGTTCTCGCAGCGGCCGCCCTTGACGTTGAACGAGAACCGGCCGGGCAGGTAGCCGCGGACCTTGGCCTCCTGGGTCTCCGCGAACAGCTTGCGCACGTGGTCGAAGACGCCGGTGTAGGTGGCCGGGTTGGAGCGCGGGGTGCGGCCGATCGGGGACTGGTCGACGTGCACCACCTTGTCGACCAGGTCGGTGCCGGTGATCCGGGTGTGCCGGCCGGGGACGCTGCGGGCGCCGTTCAGCTCGCGGGCCAGGTGCGCGTACAGGATGTCGTTGACCAGCGTGGACTTGCCGGAGCCGGAGACGCCGGTGACGGCGGTGAAGGTGCCGAGCGGGAAGGCGACCGTGACGTCCTTGAGGTTGTGCTCGCGGGCGCCGTGCACCACCAGCTGGCGCTTCCTGTCGCGCGGGCGGCGGGTCTCCGGGATCGGGATGGCGCGCCTGCCCGACAGGTACTGGCCGGTCAGCGACTCCTCGTTGGCCAGCAGCTCCTTCAGCGAGCCGGAGTGCACCACCTTGCCGCCGTGCTCGCCGGCGCCGGGGCCGATGTCGACGATCCAGTCGGCGGTCTTGATGGTGTCCTCGTCGTGCTCGACGACGATCAGCGTGTTGCCGATGTCGCGCAGCCGGACCAGGGTCTCGATCAGCCGGTGGTTGTCGCGCTGGTGCAGGCCGATGGACGGCTCGTCCAGCACGTACAGCACGCCGACCAGGCCGGAGCCGATCTGGGTGGCCAGCCGGATGCGCTGGGCCTCGCCGCCGGAGAGGGTGCCGGCGGCGCGGTTGAGCGAGAGGTAGTCGAGGCCGACGTCCACCAGGAAGCGCAGCCGCTCCAGCACCTCCTTGAGCACCCGCTCGGCGATCTGCTTGTCCCGGCGGTCCAGCCGCAGCGCGCCCAGGAAGTCCGCGCAGTCGCTGATCGACATCGCGGAGACCTCGGCGATGGACTTCTCCATCACCGTCACGGCCAGCACCACCGGCTTGAGCCGGGTGCCCTTGCAGGTCGGGCAGGGCACCTCGCGCATGTAGCCCTCGAAGCGCTCGCGCCCGGCGTCGCTCTCCGACTCGGAGTGCCGGCGGGTCACGAACGGGACGACGCCCTCGAAGGCGGTGGTGTAGGAGCGCTCGCGGCCGTAGCGGTTGCGGTAGCGGACCTCGACCTGGGTCTTGTGGCCGTACAGCAGCGCCTTGCGGGCCCGCACCGGCAGCCCGGCCCACGGGATGTCGGTGCGGAAGCCCAGTTCGCCGGCCAGCGCGTTGACCAGCCGCTGGAAGTACTCCTTGGTGGCGCCCTGCGACCAGGGGTGGATGGCGCCCTCGTCCAGCGACTTCTCCTCGTCGGGGACGAGCAGCTCCGGGTCGACCTCCATCCGGTTGCCCAGGCCGGAGCAGTCCGGGCAGGCACCGAACGGGGAGTTGAAGGAGAAGGAGCGCGGCTCCAGCTCCTCGAAGGAGACGTCGTCGTACGGGCAGTAGAGGTGCTCCGAGAACATCTTCTCGCGCTCGGGGTCGTCCTCCGCCAGGTCGACGAAGTCGAGCACCACCATGCCGCCGGCCAGCTTGAGCGCGGTCTCCACCGAGTCGGTGAGCCGGCGCTTGGCGCCCGCCTTGACGGTGAGGCGGTCGATGACCACCTCGATGGTGTGCTTCTCCTGCTTCTTGAGCACCGGCGGCTCGGTCAGCTGGACGGTCTGCCCGTCCACCCGGGCGCGGGCGTAGCCCTTGGACTGCAGGTCGGCGAAGAGGTCGACGAACTCGCCCTTGCGCTCCCGGACCACCGGGCTGAGCACCTGGAACCGGGTGCCCTCGGGCAGCTCCAGCACCTTGTCGACGATGGCCTGCGGCGACTGCCGGGCGATCGGGCGCCCGCAGTGCGGGCAGTGCGGCTTGCCGATCCGGGCGAACAGCAGGCGCAGGTAGTCGTACACCTCGGTGATGGTGCCGACGGTGGAGCGGGGGTTGCGGCTGGTGGACTTCTGGTCGATCGAGACGGCCGGGGAGAGGCCCTCGATGAAGTCCACGTCCGGCTTGTCCATCTGCCCGAGGAACTGCCGGGCGTACGAGGACAGCGACTCGACGTAGCGCCGCTGGCCCTCGGCGAAGATCGTGTCGAAGGCGAGGGAGGACTTGCCGGACCCGGAGAGGCCCGTGAAGACGATGAGGGAGTCCCTGGGCAGGTCGAGCGAGACGTTCTTGAGGTTGTGCTCACGTGCACCACGGACGACGAGGCGGTCTGCCACTGCTACTGGCGCCTTTCTCCGGGTCGAAGGGAGGAGGGGGATGTGCTTCTTCGTGCTTCTTCCAGGATGCGCCCGCCAGCGTACTGACTCATTCGTTCGAATCCGAGCCGGTCCGCCGGGGCCACCCGGACGGGTGAACGGCACCCGCGCTCGACGGTAGCGTCAACGACTGACAACCGGCCCGGGCAACGCCCCGGGCCCGCACCGCACCGCCTCGACCCGTTTTCCCGACCGTCGAAAGGCCATGCCCGATGAGCGACGCCACCACCGCGGCCGCCACCGCCGCGGCCGCCGCAGCCGAGCGGCTGCGGGCCACCGCGGAGAGCACCGACCTGCTGCTGCACACCCTCGCCGAGCTGGAGCCCGCGGCGGTGTTCGAACCCTCCGCCCTGTCCGGCTGGACCCGCGGGCACCTGCTGACCCACCTCGCCCGCAACGCGGACTCCCTGGTCAACCTGCTCACCGGCGCCCGCACCGGACGGCAGGTCCCGCAGTACGCCACCCCCGAGACGCGGGACGCCGACATCGAGGCCGGGGCCGGACGCCCGCTGGCCGAGCAGGCCGCCGACCTCCGGGAGAGCCAGCGGCGCTTCCAGGACTTCGCCGCCGGGCTGGAGCCCGAGCACTGGGCCGCCCCGATCACCCACCGCGACGGCACCGTCTTCCCGGCCTGGCAGGTGCCGGGGAAGCGGCTGATCGAGCTGGAGTACCACCACGTCGACCTGAACGCGGGCTACACCCCGGCGCACTGGCCCGAGCCGTTCGCCGTCGCCGAGTTCCAGCGGCTGGGCGCGCGCCTCGCCGCGCGGGACGACCTGCCCGACCTGCTGCTGGTCGCCGAGGACGCCGGGCTCCGGGTCCGGCTCGGCGGCGGTGGCGGTGGCGGTGACAGCAGCGGTGGCGACGGCGACGGCGGGGCGCCCGGGCTGGTCGCCGAGGGCCCGGTGCGGGCGCTCACCGGCTGGCTGTCCGGCCGCTCGGACGGGGACGGCCTCCAGGTCCACCGCGGCGACGAGGGCCTGGTCGACCCCCGCGGCGCGCTGCCCGCGCTCCCCCCGATGGGATGATGGGGCGCGAGTGGACGGAATTGACGGAACCGGCGGAACAGCCCGGCGGCGAGCGAGGAGCGGCGTGATGACGTACCACGGAGCGGTGAAGGTCGGCGGGGCACCGGACGTCCGGGAGCTGGCCCACCTGATCATCACCAAGGTCGCGGTCGGACCGCACGACAACAACGCGTACCTGCTGCGCTGCCGGGCCACCGACGAGCAGCTGCTGATCGACGCCGCCGCCGACGCGCCGGTGCTGCTGGAGACCGTCGGCCCCCGGCTGGCCGCGGTGGTCACCACCCACCGGCACCGCGACCACTGGGGCGCGCTGGCCGAGGTGGTCGCCGTCACCGGGGCCCGCACCATGGCCGGGCGGATCGACGCCGAGGGCATCGACGTGCCCACCGACCTCCCGCTGGAGGACGGCTCGGTGGTCCGCTTCGGGCAGATCGAGCTGACCGTCCGCCACCTGGTGGGCCACACCCCCGGCGCGATCGTGCTGCTCTACGACGACCCGCAGGGCCACCCCCACCTGTTCACCGGCGACTGCCTGTTCCCGGGCGGCGTGGGCAACACCTGGGGCGACCCGGCCGCCTTCGACTCGCTCTTCCGGGACGTCACCGAGAAGGTCTTCGACCGGCTCCCGGACGAGACCTGGGTCTACCCGGGCCACGGCGACGACACCACCCTGGGCGCCGAGCGCCCGCACCTGCCGGAGTGGCGCGAGCGCGGCTGGTGAGCACGACGGCCCGGGGCCCCCGCCGCAGCCGTGCGGCGGGGGCCACGGGCGTTCCCGACCGGACCGGGGCGGCGGGCCGGATCAGGCGTCGACCTTCGCGGGCTCCTCGGCCCGCTCGGCCCGCTGCTGCTTCCGCGCGGCGACCAGGCTGGTCACGGTGGTGACCGCCAGGGTCAGCACGATGAAGCCCAGCGAGACCGGGATGCTGATCTCCGGCACGTGCACGCCGCTCTCGTGCAGCGCGTGCAGCACCAGCTTGACGCCGATGAAGCCGAGGATCACCGACAGGCCGTAGGAGAGGTGGACCAGCTTCTTCAGCAGGCCGCCGATCAGGAAGTACAGCTGGCGCAGGCCCATCAGCGCGAAGGCGTTGGCCGTGAAGACGATGTACGGGTCCTGGGTGAGGCCGAAGATGGCCGGGATCGAGTCCAGGGCGAACAGCACGTCGGTGGTGCCGATCGCCAGCATCACGATCAGCATCGGGGTCATCAGCCGGCGGCCGTTCTCCCGGATCAGCAGCTTGGTGCCGTGGTAGCGGTCGGTGGACGGGAAGCGCCGCTCGATCGACTTGAGCAGGCGGTTCTCCTCGAACTCCTCCTCCTCGTCGTCGGCCCGGGCCTCCTTGATCAGCTTCCAGGCCGTCCAGACCAGGAAGGCGCCGAAGAGGTAGAACACCCAGGAGAAGTTCGACACCACCGCCGCGCCGCCGGCGATGAAGACCGCCCGCAGCACCAGGGCGATGATCACGCCGAACATCAGCACCCGCTGCTGGTAGATCCTGGGCACCGCGAACTTGCCCATGATCAGGATGAAGACGAACAGATTGTCGACGCTGAGCGACTTCTCGGTGATGTAGCCGGCGAAGAACTCGCCGGCCGGCTTCCCGCCGCCGTGCCACCAGAGGAAGCCGCCGAACAGCCCGGCCAGGGCCACCCAGACCGCCGTCCAGATGCCGGCCTCCTTCACGGAGACCTCGTGCGGCTTGCGGCCGCCGATGAAGAAGTCGGCCACGATCAGGGCGATCAGCACCGCGATGGTACCGGCCCACAGGCCTGCGGATACGTCCATGTCTGCTCCTCCGGCAGATAGGCGAACACTCGTCACTGCCGGAGGTCTCTTCCGCCGCGCGGCCCGCTCCCGACGGGTGCCGCACGGCCAGCGCCCCGGGGCGCCGCGAGGGGCGCCCGTGATGACGGGGTCGCTGAACGGGGAATACTCCCCTCCGCTCCCAGAAGGTTAACAGGAAGCCCAAGGAAAGGTAAAGAAGGTAAAGGAGCCCCGCCGTCGAATGGTCAGAGGAACGGCTCGATGAAGGGCAGCATGTCCCGGAAGGTGCGGCCGCTGGCCGGGGCGCCGATGGCGGTCATCCGCCAGCCGCTCTCGCCGTCCCGCTCGACCTTGGCCATGATCTGCCCGGTGTGCGGGCCGCCGCCGGTCAGCTCGTAGCGGGCCAGCTCCTTGCCGGTGGTCTCGTCGACCAGCCGGCAGTGCGCGTTCTGCACCTCCATGAAGTTCTGGCCGCTGTACGAGCTGACGGTGAAGACGATCTGGGTGACCCGCCGGGGCACCTCGGTCAGGTCGACCAGGATGCTCTCGTCGTCGCCGCCCGCCCCGACCCCGCCGACCAGGTTGTCGCCGGTGTGCCGGACCGAGCCCTCGTTGCTGACCAGGTGGGAGAAGAACACCACGTCGCTCATCGCCTTGCCGTCGTACAGCAGGGCGGACGCGTCGAGGTCGATCTCCTTGGGGCGGCGGCTGAAGAAGCCGCGCTTGCCGGGGGCGGACTTCCACCCGAGGCCCATCCGGACCACGGACAGGGTCTCGCCGGTGGACTTCAACAGGCTCACGCTCTGGCCCTTGGCCAGGTTCACGGACACGCTGCCGACCTCTGCTTTCTCCGGGCCCCGCCCGGCGTCCTGTCGCACCTCCGGCCGTACCCGGAACGTCCCGGCCCCGGGCAGACCGCGCCCCACCCTACGCCGACGCACCGCCGTTGCACCGCCGGTGCGGCGCCGAAGGGCCGGGCTGTGGCCAAACTACGACACGACGGCACTCGCCGGACGGGAAATCGCCCCCGTCCGGCCGCGGGTGACGCCGGATCAGGCCATTCCCGCCTCGCGCATCTGCCGCAGCTCGCGCTTGAGCTCCTTGACCTCGTCGCGCAGCCGGGCCGCCACCTCGAACTGCAGCTCGGCCGCGGCGGTGTGCATCCGGTCGGTCATGCCCTGGATCAGCTCGGCGAGTTCGGCCGCGGGCAGGCTCTTGGCGGGCTTGCGCTCGATGCCCAGCGCCGGGACCGGCGCCTTGCCCTTGCCCTGCTGCCGGTAGCCGGTGGCGAGCAGCTCCTCGGTGTCGACGTCCTCCCCGGCCATGGTGGAGAGCAGGTCGCCGATCTTCTTCCGCAGCGGCTGCGGGTCGATCCCGTGCTCCTCGTTGTACGCCTGCTGGACGGCGCGCCGGCGGTTGGTCTCGCCGATCGCCAGCTCCATCGCCGGGGTGATCTTGTCGGCGTACATGTGCACCTGGCCGGAGACGTTGCGCGCGGCGCGGCCGATGGTCTGGATCAGCGAGGTGCCGGAGCGCAGGAAGCCCTCCTTGTCCGCGTCCAGGATCGCGACCAGCGAGACCTCGGGCAGGTCGAGGCCCTCGCGGAGCAGGTTGATGCCGACCAGCACGTCGTACTCGCCGGCCCGCAGCTCGCGCAGCAGCTCGATCCGGCGCAGCGTGTCGACGTCGCTGTGCAGGTAGCGGACCCGGATGTCGAGGCCGAGGAAGTAGTCGGTGAGGTCCTCGGCCATCTTCTTGGTGAGCGTGGTGACCAGGACGCGCTCGTCCTTCTCCACCCGCTGCCGGATCTCGTGCACCAGGTCGTCGATCTGGCCCTCGGTCGGCTTGACGATCACCTCGGGGTCGATCAGGCCGGTCGGGCGGATGATCTGCTCGACCTGGCCGTCGCCGCGGGCCAGCTCGTACTTGCCCGGGGTGGCCGACAGGTAGACGGTCTGGCCGATCCGCTGCTGGAACTCCTCCCACTTCAGCGGCCGGTTGTCCATCGCCGAGGGCAGCCGGAAGCCGTGCTCGACCAGGGTGCGCTTGCGCGAGGCGTCGCCCTCGTACATCGCGCCGATCTGCGGGACGGTGACGTGCGACTCGTCGATGACCAGGAGGAAGTCCTCCGGGAAGTAGTCGAGCAGGGTGTTCGGCGGGGAGCCGGGCTCGCGGCCGTCGAAGTGCATCGAGTAGTTCTCCACGCCCGAGCAGGTGCCGATCTGGCGGAGCATCTCGATGTCGTAGGTGGTGCGCATCCGCAGCCGCTGGGCCTCCAGCAGCTTGCCCTGCTTCTCCATCCGGGCCAGCGTCTGCTCCAGCTCGGCCTCGATGCCGCCGATCGCCCGCTCCATCCGCTCCGGGCCGGCCACGTAGTGCGAGGCGGGGAAGACGTAGACCGAGTCGTCCTGGCTGATCACCTCGCCGGTCAGCGGGTGCAGCGTGTACAGCGCCTCGATCTCGTCACCGAACATCTCGATCCGGACGGCGAGCTCCTCGTAGACCGGGAAGATCTCGACCGTGTCGCCGCGGACCCGGAAGGTGCCGCGGGTGAACGCCAGGTCGTTGCGGGTGTACTGGATGTCGACGAAGCGGCGCAGCAGGGCGTCCCGGTCGATCTCCTCGCCGACCTTCAGGCGGACCATCCGGTCGACGTACTCCTGCGGGGTGCCGAGGCCGTAGATGCAGGAGACGGACGCCACCACGATCACGTCCCGCCGGGTGAGCAGGCTGTTGGTGGCGGAGTGGCGCAGCCGCTCGACCTCCTCGTTGATCGAGGAGTCCTTCTCGATGTAGGTGTCCGTCTGCGGGACGTACGCCTCGGGCTGGTAGTAGTCGTAGTACGAGACGAAGTACTCGACCGCGTTGTTCGGCAGCAGCTCGCGGAACTCGTTCGCCAGCTGGGCGGCCAGCGTCTTGTTCGGCGCCATCACCAGGGTGGGGCGCTGCAGCTTCTCGATCATCCAGGCCGTGGTGGCCGACTTGCCGGTGCCGGTCGCGCCGAGCAGGACGACGTCCTTCTCGCCGGCGCGGACGCGGCGCTCCAGCTCGGCGATGGCCGCCGGCTGGTCACCGTTGGGCTGGTAGGGACTGACGACCTCGAAGGGCGCCACGGACCGCTCGATACTCGTGATGGGACGCACGCCCTCCACGGTACGACCGGCCACCGACAACGCGGTGGTTACTTCGCGGAGTCCCGGGCCAGCGCGACCAGCCGGGAGACCGCCCGCAGGTACTTCTTGCGGTAGCCGCCGCGCAGCATCTCCTCGGTGAACACCCGGTCGAACGGCACGCCCGAGGCGGTGACCGACAGCTCCCGGTCGTACATCCGGTCGGCCAGCACCACCAGCCGCAGCGCGGTCGCCTGGTCGTCCACCTGCCGCACCCCGCGCAGGAACACCGCGCCCACCTCGTCCAGCAGCGCGCCGTACCGGCTGGGGTGCACCTCCTTCAGGTGCTCCAGCAGCGCGTCGAAGTCGTCCAGCGACGCGCCCGGGGTGCGGGCCGCGCGGGCGGTCACCTCGGCGTCGGTGTACGGCGGCGGGGCGTCGGGCAGCCCGCGGTGCCGGTAGTCCTGGCCGTCGATCCGCACCGGGCGGAAGTGCGCGGACAGGCCCTGGATCTCCCGCATGAAGTCGGCGGCGGCGAACCGGCCCTCGCCGAGCTTCTCCGGCAGCGTGTTCGAGGTCGCGCACAGCTTGACGCCGTTCTCCACCAGCCGGCCCAGCAGGGTCGAGACCAGCACGGTGTCGCCCGGGTCGTCCAGCTCGAACTCGTCGATGCAGAGCAGCCGGTGCGAGCTTAGCGTCCGCACCGCGCCCTGGAAGGTCAGCGCGCCCACCAGGTTGGTCAGCTCCACGAACGTCCCGAACGCCTTCGGGCCGGGCACCGCGTGCCAGAGCGAGGCCAGCAGGTGCGTCTTGCCCACGCCGTACCCGCCGTCCAGGTAGATCCCGGCCGGCCCGGTGGGCGCGGGGGCGGCACGGCGGAACCAGCCGCGCTTCGGCGGCTCGGCGGCGCCGTTCAGCCCGGCGGCGAAGGACTCCAGGATCTGGACGGCCTCGTACTGGCTCGGCTGCGAGGAGTCCGGCAGGTAGCTGCCGAAGCTCACCCCGGCGAAGCGCGGCGGCGGCACCATCTCGGCGACCAGCCGCTCGGCCGGCACCACCGGGCGCCGGTCGGTCAGGGCTATCGCGGTGTGAATATCGGACTCCGAGGCAGCAGACACGGAACAACAGGGTACTCGCGCCACGAGAACCGCTGCGCGGCCGGGCGAGCACGCACCGCAGGATCGCGACGCGGGACGGGAGCCCGCACTGTGCCGCGACCTCGCTGACGTGCTCCTCCCGCAGCGCGCCGTTCCCCGCGCCCCTTTTCGCGCCCTCCGGCCGAGCGCCCCCGGCTGAGAGACTCGGGGCATGAGGCAACTGATCGGCGACACCCCCGGCACTCCCGGCAGCCCCGAGTGGCTGGCGCAGGCGTACGCGTACCCGGCGGAGGGGGCGTGGCTGCGGGCGAACATGGTCACCTCGCTGGACGGGGCGGCCCGGCTGGACGGGCTCTCGGAGGGGCTGTCCGGCGAGGCGGACAAGCGGATCTTCGGGGTGCTGCGGGCGCTGTGCGACGTGGTGCTGGTGGGGGCCGAGACGGTGCGGGCGGAGGGCTACCGGCCGGCCCGGGCCCGGGCCGGCTTCGCGGCGCGGCGGGCCGCCGCGGGCCAGCTGCCGGCGCCGGTGATCGCGGTGGTGTCGCGGAGCCTGGAGCTGGACCTGTCGGCGCCGCTGTTCACCGAGCCGCTGGTGCCCACGGTGGTGGTCACCACCGTCGACGCGCCGGCCGACCGGCTGGCCGAGGTCGCCGCCGCAGCCGATGTGATCACCGCAGGAACGGGCTCGGTGGACCTCCCCCGGGCGATGGCCGCGCTCACGGAGCGTGGTTGGCGCCGCCAGCTCACGGAGGGCGGGCCCCGCCTGCTCGGTCGGCTCGCGGCGGACGGCCTGCTGGACGAGTTGTGCCTGTCGGTGGCGCCCCTGGTGACGGCGGGTGATTCACCGAGGATCGTGAACGGGCCGGGAATCCCGGACATCCGAGCGATGCGGCTGGTGTCATTGATCGAGGAGAAAGGTTTCCTCTTCACCCGCTATCTGCATCCGCGGCCGACCGATCCGGACCGCTCCCCGAGCGTCCCAGCCCGCACCCGAGACACATCCTGACCGATGTGGATCATGTGATCCGTGTGGCGCGTGTGCAGCGTGAGGAATCCTTCCTCCGGGCACTATGAAGGAGGGGAGCAGGGAGCCGGACCCGGGGGCCCGCACCAGCGAAGGGACTCACGTGTTCAAGACCGTACTGATGATCGAAAAGGCGCTCTCCGACGCCGACGTGGAGCTGGTCACCACGCTCCACGGCGAGGAGAAGGTCTCCTTCGTCGTCTTGATGCAACCCCGCGGCAAGCAGGACGAGTTGCTGCGTGCCCTGGACGACGTGGCCCTCGGCCATCTGGACAAGGCGGTGCACGAACGCGACGAGGGCGAGGAGGAGACACCGACCCTCGCGAGCGAATCCCTCGAACACAGCCTGCGCCACCTGCGGCGCGCCGGGGCGGAGGCGGTCGGCGAGGTGGTCGAGGCGCACCCGCTGGTGCGGCTGCGCGAGGTGGTGGAGGAGAACCGGGCCGACGAGGTGCTGGTGCTGACCTCGCCGCACTTCGTCGAGGAGTTCTTCCACCGGGACTGGGCCTCCCGCGCCCGGCACGAGGTGGGCGTCCCGGTGCTCAAACTGTTCGCCAGCGAAGCCTGACCGCCCTCCCGGTTAGGGCAGAATCGTCCCGTGCGTCCTCGTAGCCACCCGGCGCACGGGACGATCCCCCCTCCTCACGCCCGTACGGAGCCAGCCTTGAACGACGCCGCCCACGACCTGCACGCCCCGCACTTCATCGGCATCGGCGGCGCCGGCATGTCCGGCCTGGCGAAGATCCTCGCGGTGCGCGGCGCGACCGTCTCGGGGTCCGACGCGAAGGAGTCGGAGACCGTGCGGGCGCTGCGCGAGCTGGGCGCGACGGTGTTCGTCGGGCACGCCGCGGAGCACCTCCCGGCCGGGACCAGCAGCGTGGTGGTCTCCAGCGCGATCCGCGCCGACAACCCGGAGCTGGTGGCCGCGCGGGAGCGCGGCGTCCCGGTGGTGCACCGCTCGGACGCGCTGGCGGCGCTGATGGGCGGCCGCCGGGCGCTCGCGGTGGCGGGCACCCACGGCAAGACCACCACCACCTCGATGCTCGCGGTCAGCCTGGCCGAGCTGGGCCTGGAGCCCTCGTACGCGATCGGCGGCGACCTGGACGCGCCGGGGTCGAACGCGCACCACGGGGCGGGCGAGATCTTCGTCGCGGAGGCGGACGAGAGCGACCGCAGCTTCCACAAGTACGCGCCCGAGGTGGCGATCGTGCTGAACGTGGAGCTGGACCACCACGCCAACTACGCGTCGATCGAGGAGATCTACGAGTCCTTCGAGACCTTCGTCGGCCGGATCCAGCCCGGCGGCACCCTGGTGGTCTCCGCCGACCACGCGGGCGCCCGCGAGCTGACCCGCCGGGTGGCCGGGCGGGACGGGCTGAACGTGGTGACGGTCGGCGCCGCCGAGGACGCCGACCTGCGGGTGCGGAAGGTCGAGGCGCGCGGCATGACCAGCGAGGTGACGGTCGAGCTGGACGGCGAGCCGCTGACCTTCACCGTCTCGGTGCCCGGCCGGCACTACGCGCACAACGCGGTCGCGGCGCTGGCCGCGGGCATCGCGCTGGGCGTCCCGGCCGACGGGCTGGCGAAGGCGCTGGGCGCGTACACCGGGGTGCGGCGGCGGCTCCAGCTCAAGGGCGAGGCGCGCGGCGTGCAGGTGATCGACTCCTACGCGCACCACCCCACCGAGATGGCCGCCGACCTGGAGGCGATCCGGGAGGCGGCGGGCACGGGCCGGGTGCTGGTGGTCTTCCAGCCGCACCTGTTCTCCCGCACCCAGCAGCTCGCCGAGGAGATGGGCGGGGCGCTGGCGCTGGCCGACGCCTCGGTGGTGCTGGACATCTACCCGGCCCGCGAGGACCCGATCCCCGGCGTCACCGCCGAGCTGATCATCGACGCGGCCCGCCGGGCCGGCGCCGACGTCCGGGCCGAGCACGACTTCGCCGCCGCCCCCGCGCTGCTGGCCGCGCTGGCCGCCCCCGGCGACCTGGTGCTGACCATGGGCGCGGGCGACGTCACCCACCTGGGCCCGGAAATTCTGGCCGCCCTGGCCGACGTTGCACCTGCTGTCTGACGCCACCGTCCGACGTCCCCGTCCGAGCTGGAGAGTGCCGTGAGCTACGAGGTCCAGAAGTCCGACGCCGAGTGGCGCGCCGAGCTGACTCCGGAGGAGTACCACGTGCTCCGCGAGGCCGGCACCGAGCGGCCGTTCGTCGGCGAGTACACCGACACCAAGACGGTCGGCGTGTACAGCTGCCGGGCGTGCGGCGCGGAGCTGTTCAGCAGCGAGACCAAGTTCGACAGCCACTGCGGGTGGCCGTCGTACTACTCGCCGCTGGCCGGTGACTCGGTGGAGTACCTGGAGGACAGCAGCCTCGGCATGCGCCGGGTCGAGGTGCGCTGCAAGAAGTGCGGCAGCCACCTGGGGCACGTCTTCGAGGGCGAGGGGTACGACACCCCGACCGACCAGCGGTACTGCATCAACTCGATCTCGCTGCGGTTCGAGCCCGCCGAGTAGGCCCCGCGCCCGCCCGCCCGCGTGGAAGACTGGATCTTCTTCCGAACGGTCTTGGACGTGGGTGGGGCGGACGTGGCACGGCGGCGGTCTTCCGGGGTGTGGTCGGTACTGGCCGAGGCGCAGCGCGAGCAGCACCGCCGCACGGAGGCCCAGCGCAAGGAGGCCGCCGCCCGGCAGCGCGAGAGCGAACGGGCGCAGCGGGAGGCGCAGCGGGCGGCCGCCCGGGGCGAGCGCGAGGCGGTGAAGGCGTACCAGCAGGCGCGGGAGTCGGACGCCGCCCGGCGCAGCGCCGAACTGGGCGGGTGGGTCGCCGAGTTGCGCGGGGTGCTGGCGGCCGGCCAGGCCGGCCTGGCCCGCGACCACGGCGTGGACGTCGCCTAGGCGCGCCCGGCGCCGCGGTCACCGCCCGAGCGCCTTGGTGTGCTTCCACTCCGTCGCGCAGGCGCGGTAGCCGAACCAGTCGTTGATGGCGAGCATCGGGGCGTTGTCCGCGTCGTTCTGGGTGTACGCGGCGGTGAGGCCGCGGGCCTTGGCGCGGTGCAGGGAGTGCGCCTTGGCGAGCTTGGCCAGGCCGCGGCCGCGGTGGGTGGAGCGGGTAGCGGTGAAGGAGGACCAGTAGGTGCGGTGGCCGTCGGTCTGGGCGGCGGAGAACGCGACCGGCTCGCCGTCGGCGAGGACGACCGCGGTGAGGGCGTGCTCCTGGTCGGGGCGCTGCCAGATCTCGGCGAGCCAGCTCTCGTAGGGCTGGTCGTCGAGGACGAGGTCGCCCGGCTCGGCGCGGGTGCCGTCGATGTCGACCAGGTAGATCGGGTACGGGTCGGCCAGGAAGTCGGCGGCGGTGCGCAGTTCGACGCCGGGCGGGGTGGGCGGCAGCGGGGGCAGCGGGGCGGTGAGGTCGAGGCCGGAGAAGCGGCCGGCCCGGCCGCGCCGGTAGCCGCGGGCGGCGGCGAAGCCGAGCGCCTCGGGGGTGTCGTCGGCCCAGCCGTGGGCGTCCCGGGTGCCGAGGGCGGCGAGTTCCCGTTCGGCGGCGGCGAGCAGCGCGGTGCCGATGCCCGCGCCGCGGTGCTCGGGGAGCACGCTGACGTTGAGGAAGCCCTGGTGGGGGGTGGTGCTCTCGGCCACCGGGCCGAACCGGGCGGTGCCGGCGACCCGGCCGCCCCGCTCGGCGACCAGCAGGTGGTAGTGCGGCAGGGCGGCCAGCCAGGCGGTGACTTCGGGAGTGGTGACCAGGTGCGGGCGGCCGGCCCGGTAGGCTTCGGCGGCCCCGACGGCGTCGGTGGAGGCGAACGGGCGGATGCGGTACGGCGAGGAAGTCATAGGCATGTCACGTTAGTCAGTCGTCCGTCCGTGCGCCGCCGAATTTCCCCCCACCCGCGCGGAAGTTCGGCCGGTGCGCCCGAACCTCAAGTTCAGCTCTGAGTTTCCGTTGTCCCGCTTGGCATCGGCGGCCGGCGGATACATCCTCGGCAACGGGGAGGCGGGCCTTTCGGAAGGCCCGCCGGAAAAGGGGGTGGAATATGTCTTCGTCCGGTATTCCACGATTGGGCACCGGCATCGGCTGGCGCCCGGAGATCGACACCGCGGTGGAGCGGCTGGACGGCCTCGACTGGGTCGAGGTGGTCGCGGAGAACGTCTGCGCCGAGCACCTGCCGCCCTCGCTGGCCGAGTTGCGCTCCCGCGGCGTCACGGTCGTCCCGCACGGCGTCTCGCTCGGCCTGGGGGACGCCGCCGAGCCGGACCCGGCCCGGCTGGCCCGGCTGGCGGGCGTCGCCGAGGCGCTCGGGTCGCCGCTGGTCAGCGAGCACCTGGCGTTCGTCCGGGCGGGCGGCCTGGAGGCCGGGCACCTACTGCCGGTGCCGCGCACCCGGGCGGCGCTGCGGGTGGTGGCCGCCAACGTGCGGATCGCCCAGCGGGAGCTGCCGGTGCCGCTGGCGCTGGAGAACATCGCCGCCCACCTGGCCTGGCCGGGCGACGAGTTGACGGAGGCCCAGTTCCTCGCCGAACTGGTCGAGCGCACCGGCGTCCGCCTGCTGGTGGACGTCGCCAACCTGCACACCAACCGGGTCAACCTGGGCGTCGACCCGGCCGCCGAACTGGACCGGCTGCCGCTGGAGGCCCTCGCCTACGTGCACGTGGCCGGCGGCGTCGAGCGCGACGGCGTCTGGCACGACACCCACACCCACCCCGTCACCGCGCCCGTGCTGGAGGTGCTGGCCGCGCTCTGCGAGCGGGCCGACCCGCCCGGGGTGCTGCTGGAGCGGGACGGCGCGTACCCGCCGCCCGCCGAACTGTCCGCCGAACTCGACGCCGTCCGCCGCGTCCAGCGCCTGCACCGGAGGGAAGCCGCCCGTGTCTGAGCACCACGAATACCTGATCCGCGACCGCGCTGACGCCGAACTCGCCCTCGCCCGGGTCGAACTGGCGCACCGCCAGGAGGAGCTGCTGGCCGCCCTGACGGCCGGCGGTCCGGCCCCGGCCGGTTTCGACCCGGAGCAGCTGCGGGTCCAGGCCGCCGGCCTGCTCGCCAAGCGCCGGGAGACCGTCGGCCACCTGATGCCGGAGCTGCCCGACCTGCTCGGCCCGGACTTCGCCCCGCTGTTCGACCGCTACGCCGCCGCCCGCCCGCTCACCGGCGGCTACCGGGCCGACGCCCGGGCCTTCGCCGAGTGGGCCCTGGACGGCGGCCCCGCCGCCGACTGGCAGCCCGCGCTGCGCCGCCTGCTGCGCCCCGCCGCCTCCCGGTGGAGCCGCCTGCTGCCGCGCCGCGACCGCGCCGCCAAGGCGCACCCCTGACCGCTCCGCACCGCACAGAAAGGAACCACGGGGGATGTTGGACTTCCGGTTCTTCCTGGCGTTCGCCCTCGTCGCGTGCGCCGTCACCGTCTCCGCCGTCTTCAACCGGCGCAGCCGCCGGGTCACCGACGTACGGGGGCTGCCCGGGCGCGGCCTGCCGCTCCTGGACGCCGCCTTCCTGGCCGGCGGGCCCGCCCGGGTGGTCGACACCGCGCTGGTCCGGATGGAGCGCGAGGGCCGGGTGGTGGTCTCCCGGGCCCACCGGGTCACCGTCACCTCCGACCGGACGTCCGACCCGGTCGAGCGGGTGCTGGTCACCGCCGTGGGCGGCCGGGCCGGGCGCGACCTGTCCGTGCTGCGCACCTCCGTGATGGGCAGCCCCGAGGTGCAGCGGATCGGCGACGGGCTCGCCGCCCGCGGCCTGCTGCGCGACCCGACCGCGCTGCGGGCCGCCCGGCGGGCCCGCCGGCTGGTGCTGCCGGCGCTGCTGGTCGCGGTGGTGCTGGGCGCGGTCTCCACCGTGCGGTGGCTGGACGGGCCCGACGAGTCCGCCGCCCCGGCGTTCGTCCCGTACGTCCCGCTCGTCCTGTTCACGGTGCTCGTCCTGGTCGCCACCCGCCCGCCGCGGAGCCGGATCACCCCGGCCGGCCTGCGCCAGTTGCAGCTGATGCGCGGCGGCAGCGCCTGGCGGCCCCGGGAGGTGGAGCGGGAGCACGCCCGGCTGGTCGGCGCGTTCGCCCTCGACGGCGCCGCCGCGCTGAGCGGCTCCGCGCACCGGGCGCTGCGCGAGGCGCTCGACGGCACCGCCGCCGCCCCCGCCCGACCGGCCCGGGGCCCGCGGCGCGGCCGGACGGGCGGCGGCGGCACGGAGTACGCGGCCGGGGCCGGTGCGGGGGTGTGGTGCGGGACGTCCGGCGGCTCGTCCTGCGGGTCGTCCGGCCATTCGGGCGGTCATTCGGGCGGTCATTCGGGCGGTTCGCACCACTCCTGCGGGAGTTCGTCCTCGCACTCCTGCGGCGGTTCCTCGCACTCCTGCGGGTCGTCCAGCTCCTGCGGGTCCAGCTGCGGCGGGGGCGGGTGCGGCAGTTCCTGAGGCGCCGCCGAGTCACAGTTCGGTATCGCGGCGCGGGTACCCGTTCCGCTTCCGGCCCGCACAGGACTAGAACGAAGGGCATGTGGGTGTTGCTGCTGATCCCGTCCTGTGCCGCCGCGGTGCTCTCGTGCCTGCGCCTGGTGCGGGTCGCCGCGGTCGCGGACGCCCTCACCGGCCGGGCCCCGCACCCCGCCCACCGGCCCTCCGGGGTCGGCCTCTACGAGACCGCGTACCTGGCCGGGGGCCCCGCCCGGGTGGTCGACCTGGCCCTGGTCCGGATGGCCGCGCTGGGCCGGCTGCACCTCGCGCACACCGGCTGGACCACCGTCGTCGACCCGCAGGGCCGGGGCCGCCTCGAACGGGCCCTGATCGGCGCGATCGGACCCGAAGGCCAGTGCCGCACCGCCCAGTTGAAGGCGGCGCTGGCCGACCACCCCACCGTCCGCGACATCGGCGACCGGCTGGCGCTGGCGGGGCTGGCGACGCCGGCGGTGGTCCGCGACCGCGCCCTGCGGGCGATCCGGCAGGTCCGCTGCGCGCTGCTCGGGGCGGCCTCGATGCTGCTGCTGACCGTCCTGCTCACCGCGCCCGACGGCACCGCCGCCCGCACCGCGGTGGCCTGGTACGCGCTCCCGCTGGTCCTGACCGGCGGGACCCTGCTGATGGCCCGGGTCGACGTCCACGCCTACACCGCGTGGGCCGCCCCCGCCGGCCAGACCCTGCTGCGGGCCCTCCCCTGCCACCACGCCGTCGCCACCGGCGACGACCTGCTCACCGCCGTCGCCATCTCCGGCCCCGCCGCCGTCCGGGACCCGCGGCTGCGCGCGGCCCTCGGCTCCTGACCCCCGGGGGACGGGGGCCGGCCCGGCCGCGCGCGGCGGGGTGGCGGCCGGGGCCTAGACGAGTAGTTCCGAAGTCAGCTGGCTTTGCTGGTTCTGCTTCGGACATGCAGGAAGGGTGTCCAGCATTCGGGTTGTGACGACCGAAGAACTGGACACCCTTCTGACCGCACTTTACGTGCAGATCGATGATCATCTACCCCGAACGCGTTGGCTGGGCCGCCCGCCGCGGCTGACGGACTCGGAACTGGTGTGCCTGGCTGTGGCCCAAGTGCTGCTGGGCTTCCACTCCGAAGCGCGCTGGATCCGCTTCGCCCGTGCCCACCTGCGTGGCATGTTTCCCCACCTGCCCGAACGACCCGGCTACAACAAGCGTCTGCGCGCCGCCAGGCCCCTACTCCAGCAGGCGATTCGAGACCTGGCCCAGGCGACCGACCTGTGGTCCGACCCGGTGTGGATCACCGACTCCACACCGGTGGAGTGCGGTCGCTCCCACGACACCGTCCGACGCTCGGCCCTGGCCGGGTGGGCCGGCTACGGCTACAGCCGCTCGCACTCGCGCTGGTTCCGGGGCCTGAAGCTGCACCTGGTCTGCACCCCGGCCGGGCTGCCCGTCACCTGGGCCCTGGCCAGTCCCAAGGTCGACGAGCGCGAGGTCCTGGCCGCCCTCGTCGAGACCGAACCGGAACTGGCCCGCGAGCGGCCAGGTCTGCTGATCCTCGCCGACAAGGGTTACGTCTCCGCCGAACTCGACCGTTTCCTCGATCAGCACGGCATCACGCTGCTGCGGCCCTCCTACCGCAACCGGACCCCACGCCCCGGTGAGGGGCTGCTGAAGTCGGTCCGGCAGCTGATCGAGTCCGTCAACGACACCCTCAAGGGTCAACTTGGCCTCGAGCAGCACGGCGGCTGCACCATCGAGGGCCTCGGCGCCCGGGTCGGCCAACGACTGCTCGCGATGACGTGTGCGATCTGGCACAACCGAACCACCGGTCGACCCGTTACCCGCTCCCTGATCGCCTACGACCACTGACCGACTTCGGAACTACTCGTCTAGTAGAGGCCGGCCAGCAGGTCGGCGACCGGCTTGCGGCGGCCGGTGAAGAAGGGGACCTCCTCGCGGACGTGCAGGCGGGCCCGGGAGGGGCGCAGGTCGCGCATCAGGTCGACGATGCGGTGCAGTTCGTCGGCCTCGAAGGCCAGCAGCCACTCGTAGTCGCCCAGGGCGAAGGAGGCGACGGTGTTGGCGCGCACGTCGGGGTAGCCGCGGGCCATCATGCCGTGCTCGGCGAGCATCGCGCGGCGCTCCTCGTCCGGGAGCAGGTACCACTCGTAGGAGCGGACGAAGGGGTAGACGCAGACGTACTCGCGGGGCCGCTCGTCGGCGAGGAACGCCGGGATGTGGGACTTGTTGAACTCGGCGGGGCGGTGCAGCGCCATGTTGGACCAGACCGGCTCCAGGTGGCGGCCGAGCCCGGTGCGGCGGAAGCGGTTGTACGCCTCCTGGAGGTCGTCGGAGTCCTCGGCGTGCCACCAGACCAGGAGGTCGGCGTCGGCGCGCAGGGCGGAGACGTCGTAGGTGCCGCGGACCACGACGTCCTTGGCGGCGAGCTGCTCGAAGAGGGCGTCGACCTCCGCGGCGAGGCCGGTGCGGTCCTCGGGGAGGGCGTCCTTGAGCTTGAACACCGACCACATGGTGTAGCGGATGACCTGGTTGAGGTCGCGGGCCTTCTTCTTCACGGGCTGCTCAGTGCTTTCGGTCATGGGCCCATTGTCCCTTCCGTGCGGGCGGTGCCGGTGCCGGGGGTGAGGTGCTCGGCGGCGCGCCGGGCGCCGGCGATGACGGCGGGGACGCCGACGCCGTCGTACGCGGCGCCGCAGACCGCGACCGCGCCCAGGGCGTCGAGGCGGGCGCGGATCCGGGCGACCCGGTCGAGGTGGCCGACCGGGTACTGCGGGAGCCCGGCCCGCCAGCGGGTGACGGCGTGGTCGTAGGGGGTGGCGCGCAGGCCGACGGCGGTGCGCAGGTCGGCGAGCGAGCGGGCGACGAGTTCGGCGTCGTCCAGGTCCAGGGCGGCGTCCTCGCGGTGGCGGCCGAGCGAGGTGCGCAGCAGGAAGGCGTCGGGGGCGGAGCGGGCCAGCCAGCCCCACTTGTTGCTGGAGAAGGTGGACGCCTTGATGCTGCGCCGGTCGACCGGCGGGACGAGGAAGCCGCTGCCGGTGAGCGGGCTGTCGGCCAGGTCGGCGCGGCGGAAGGCCAGGGTGACCAGGGCCATCGAGGCGTACTCGACCTGCCGGAGTTCGGCGGCGGCGCCGGGGGCGTCGGCGGCGAGCAGCGCGGCGGCCTGCGGGGCGGGGACGGCCAGCACCACGGCGTCGGCGGCGAGTTCGCGTCCGCCGGCGGTGATCCGCCAGCCGTCGGGGGTGCGGCGCAGGGCCTCGACGGGGTGGTCGGTGCGCAGGTCGGCGCCGTGGGCCCGGTCGTGGGCGGCGACCGCCTCGGGGAGGGTGCCGAGCCCGCCGTCCAGGCCCTGGAAGACCGGTCCGGTGGCGGTGGCGCGGCTGCCGAGTTCGCGGATCGCGGCGGTCAACGACCCCGGCTGGTGGGCGAGTTGCAGCAGCTGCGGGACGGCGGCGCGGATCGAGATCTCGTCGGCGTGCCCGGCGTACACGCCGCCGAGCAGCGGCTCGACCAGCCGGTCGACCACCTCGCGGCCGAGCCGGTCGGCGATGTAGCGGCCGATCGGGGCGTCCTCGCCGAGCGCGGCGGGCCGCTCCCGGCGGGCCCGCTCCAGGCCCTGGGGGGTGAGCACGCCGGACGCCTCCAGCGCGTCCAGGTCGCCGGGGACGCCCATGAGTTGGCCGCCGGGCAACGGGCGCAGGCCCTCCCTGGTCCAGATCGCGGCCTTGGCGGTGGTGGGCGGCTCCAGCCGGTCGCCGAGGCCGACCCGGCGGGCCAGCTCGACGGCCTCGGGGCGGCGGGCGAGCACCGACTCGGCGCCGAGGTCGACCCGGACGCCGCCGACCTCGCCGCCGCGCAGTTTCCCGCCGAAGCGCCCGGACGCCTCCAGCACGGTCACCCGCACCGCCGCGTCCCCGAGGAACGCCGCCGCGGCCAGGCCCGCGATCCCGCCACCGATCACCACGACGTGAGGTTTCGCCATGCCGACCAGTCTCCCAGCCCTTATCCGGATCGCCGGGACCGGCCCCGGAGCGCCCCGAGACCGGGGTGAGTCCACAGCGTGATCGTTCCGGTACCGCCGGTGCGGGTCCGCTCCCGGGGCCGCCGCGTCACAGTCTCGTGGGGGCGGGCGGACGGCCCGCCCCGGAACACGGGGAGGGAACCGAATGGACCTGCGGATGCGCAGAGCGGGCGCGGCCGGGGCGCTGGCCGCGGTGCTGCTGCTGGCCGGGTGCAGCGCGAGCGACGACCACGCGTCGAGCTCGGCGGCCGTCGCCGACGCGAAGGGGGGCGCCCGGGCGCCGGGCGCGGCGGCGGCCACCCCCGGCAAGGGCGACGCCTCCGCCGGGGCCGGCGCCGGGGGCGCGGCCGGGACCGCGGCGGCAGCGGCGACGGAGCGTCAGATCGCCTACCAGGCGAAGCTGACGCTCCGGGTGGAGGACGTCGGCGACGCCGGCGCCAAGGCCGTCGACCTGGTCACCCGGGCCGGCGGGTACGTCGCCGGGGAGGACCTGCGCGGCGGGACGGGCGACAGCACGCAGTCCACGCTGACGCTCAAGGTCCCGTCCGCGGCCTACCAGGCCACCCTGGACGGGCTCGGCGGGCTCGGCACCCGGCTCGGCCTCAGCAGCCAGGCCGAGGACCTCACCGCGCAGATCGCCGACACCGACAGCCGGGTCAAGTCGATGCAGGCCAGCGTGGACCGGGTGCGGGCGCTGATGGCGGACGCGAAGAGCCTGGCCGAGGTGGTGTCGCTGGAGAGCGAGCTGACCCGCCGCGAGTCCGACCTCGAATCGCTCCAGCACCAGCAGCAGCAGCTCGCCGCCCGGACCTCGCTCTCCACCGTGACCCTGGACCTGGTGACGGCCCGCCAGGCCGGGCGGGTCGAACCGGAGAAGAAGCCGACCGGCTTCTGGGCCTCCGTCGGCCACGCCCTCGCCAACGGCTGGCACGCCCTGGTGGCCCTGCTCCGCGGCCTGCTCATGGTGCTGGCGGCGCTGGCCCCCTTCCTGCTGGTCCTGGCCCCGTTCGCCTGGCTGCTGCGCAGGCAGCTCCGCAAGCGCCCCCGCACCCCCCACACCTCCCGAGGCCCGGTCCGGCCCGCCCCGCACACCCCGCACGGCCCGGTGCCGCCCGCCCCGCCGCGCCCGACGCACGCCCCGGACGGCGAGGAGTAGCCGAGGAGCACCGGACCGCCCCGGAGGTCGGGAAGGGCGAGCGGGGCCGGGGCGCCCTCGCGGTGGCGAGGGCGGGACGGCCCGGGGCTGCCCGAACGCGGAGGTCCGCCGCCGCCCGGCGGTCTCCGCGGCGGCGGCCTCCCGGCCCGTCGGCGGCGTCCTGCTCAAGCCCGACCCGTCCCCGGCCGAGGACGCCCGGCCGCCGCATCCCGGCCGTCCTGGCCGCCCGGGCGGCGGGGAGCCGGCCGGGGGCGTCAGCGGGCGCTGGCCTCGTGGACGAAGGCGACCAGCCGGGTGAGGGCGTCCGGGTCCATGGTGGGCATGACGCCGTGGCCGAGGTTGAAGATGTGGTGGCTGCCGCCGAGGGCCTGGGCGGCGTGCAGGACCTCGCGGGCCTTGGTCTCGACCACGTGGGTGGGGGCGTAGAGGACGGCGGGGTCGAGGTTGCCCTGCAGTCCCTTGCCGGGGCCGACCCGGTCGGCGGCCTCGTCGAGCGGGACGCGCCAGTCGACGCCGACGATGTCCGCGCCGGCCTGGCCCATCAGGCCGAGGAGTTCGCCGGTGTTGACGCCGAAGTGGATCCGCGGGACGCCGTAGGGCGCGACCGCGTCGAAGACCTTGGTGCTGGCGGGCAGCACCGAGCGGCGGTACTCGTCGGGGGCGAGCGCGCCGGCCCAGGAGTCGAAGAGCTGGACCGCCGAGGCCCCGGCCTCGATCTGGATCTTCAGGAAGGCGGAGGTGATCTGGGCCAGCCGGTCGACCAGTTCGGCCCACACCTCGGGGGCGCCGTACATCATCGCCTTGGTGTTCTCGTACGACTTCGAGGGCCCGCCCTCGACCAGGTAGCTGGCCAGCGTGAAGGGGGCGCCGGCGAAGCCGATCAGCGGGGTGGCGCCGAGTTCGGCGACCAGCAGGCCGACCGCCTCGGTGATGTAGGGCATGTCGTCCGGTTCGAGCGGGCGCAGCCGCCGGAGGTCGGCCGCGGTGCGGATCGGGTCGGCGATGACCGGGCCGACGCCGCCCTTGATCTCGACGTCGATGCCGACCGCCTTGAGCGGGACGACGATGTCGGAGAAGAAGATGGCCGCGTCCACCTTGTGCCGGCGCACCGGCTGGAGGGTGATCTCCTTGACCAGGTCGGGCCGCATGCAGGCGTCGAGCATCGGGACGCCCTCGCGGACCTTCAGGTACTCGGGCAGCGAGCGGCCGGCCTGCCGCATGAACCAGACGGGGGTGTGCGGCACCGGCTCGTTGCGGGCGGCGCGCAGGAAGACGGAGTCGTACGCGGCGCCGCGGGGCCGCTGACCGGACTGGGCTGCGGAGGTCTCACTCACGGGTCACATCCTCGCACGCGGCCGGTGGGCCCCGGCCCGGGCGGACCGCCCGGGCCGGCAAAACGGACACCTCGGGCGGTGGCCGCCGGGGCGGTGCGCACGGCCCGCCCGGTTTCCGGGTTTTCGGCACGCCGGAGGCACGAAAGTGCTCGGCTTGCGGGTCCGCGCCGCCTAGGCTTCCGGTCATGGCAGCGGTCGGCGGGCAATCCGCGCAGGGTGGAGGAACGGGCAGGGAGTCGGCGCCGATCGAGTTCCGCGACGCGGTCGAGGCGCTGACCGGGGCGCGGCTGCGCCCCGAGGTGCGGCTGTCCCCGCAGCCCGCCCCCCGCCGGCTGGCCCCGCACGCCTTCGCGCTCTCCGCCTCGGTGGAGGTGGACGGCGAGGAGCTGGCGGACGGCACCCTGGTGCTGCTGCACGACCCGGCCGCGCCGGAGGCGTGGAACGGCGACTTCCGGGTGGTGACCATGACCCGGGCCGACCTGGAGCCGGAGATGGCGGGCGACCCGCTGCTGTCCGAGGTCGGCTGGAGCTGGCTGCTGGACGCGCTGCAGGCGCAGGCCGCCGGGTACGCCGAGCCGTCCGGCACGGTGACCAGGTGCCACTCCCAGTACTTCGGCGCGCTGGCCGAGCGCGGCGCGTCCACCGAGATCGAGCTGCGGGCGTCCTGGACGCCGGCCGACCGCCGCTTCGAGCGGCACCTGGCCGCCTGGGCGGACCTGCTGTGCGTCTGCGCGGGGCTGCCGCCGTCCGCGCCCGCGCCGCTGGCGGCCGACGGGCCGGGCGGGCTCGGCGGCGTGGTGCCGATGCCGGCCCGCCGCCGGCCGCGCAACTCGCACTGACCGGCCGTCAGGCGTCCGGGTTCCCCGCGCGGCGCCCCGGCGGCGTCGCGCGGACGCCTCGGCAGGTACGCCGGAAGACACCCGGGCCGGCACCCCGGCAGACGTCCCGGCAGACACCTCAGGGGGACAAGCCCGCGTCCCGGGCGCGGTGCCACCCGCAGGGCTGACGGAGTGTGACTTCGCATTCACTCCGGGTCAATTACCTGCACGTTTGCGATCGTCGCGTCGCTGTTCCCGATCGAATGTGTGCGATTTCCAAGCATGTCGTACCGGTCACCTGCGCGATTTGTCCGTATTGTTACTCACCAGATCGTGATCACCCGCTAAAGCCGGGCACGGTTGATGCCGAAGGTGTCAGTGACCCTTTCCAGACGCGGAACGCTCCGACCGCCCCCTCGGGGTTCGTCCGCCACTCCCCCCGGAGGCCTCAGGTGTCGGTCCTTCTCGAGCACCCCGCAAGCGTGGTCGCCTACCGCCCGACCAAGCCCACCGCCATGGTGGTCATCGCAGATCCCCGGGTCCGTAACACGGTGACCCGGCACCTATGGGCACTCGGTGTCCGCGACGTCATCGAGGTGTCCTCGATCGCCGAGGCCCGGCCCCGGGTCTCCACCCCGCGCGACATCTGCATCGCCGACGTGCACCTGCCGGACGGCTCCGGCCTGACCGTCCTCGCCGAGACCCGCGCCGCGGGCTGGCCCAACGGCCTGGCGCTGTCCGCCGCCGACGACATCGGCGCGGTCCGCTCGGCACTGGCCGGCGGAGTCAAGGGCTACGTGGTGACCGGCACCCGGACCAACATGCCGATGCCCGGCCGTCCCGGCCTGCCGATCGGCGCCGGTCTGGCCGGCCGGATGCGCCGCCCCGGCCTCCCCGGCCACCACCACCCCGGTGCGCCCGGCCAGCACGGCGCCCCCGGCCAGCCCGGTGCCGCTCCCGGCGCCCCGGGTGCGCCCGGCGCCCAGCCGTCCGCGTACCGCGAGCTGTCCGGCCGCGAGGTGGAGGTGCTGCGGCTGGTCGCCGAGGGCCAGTCGAACAAGGCGATCGGCGTGGCGATGGGCCTGTCCGCACTGACGGTGAAGAGCCACCTGGCGCGCATCGCCCGCAAGCTGGGCACCGGCGACCGGGCCGGCATGGTGGCCGTGGCTCTGCGCACCGGCATCATCCACTGACCCACATCGTCCCTGGTGGCGGCCCGGAGGAACGTTTCCTCCGGGCCGCCGCCGTTCGCCCTGCCGTCTGCCTGCCGCCTCCCCGCCGTTCCCCCGCTCCTTCCCCCCGCCGCTCCCCCGCGCACCCCGGCGTGACAGCCCGTCAGCGGCCTCCGCGCCGCGCCGCGGACATCCGGCGGACACCCGGCGGGCACCCCGGCGCACCGGGGCCGGGCGGCCCGGCGGCGGTCCGCCGTCCCCGAGCGGCATATGTCAGAACATGGTCCGACCAGTCAGACAACACTCCCGGCGGCGACACACGACGTACCCTTGGGGGGTGACCGACGCCGTAGCCTCCATCCCCGAAGAGACCGCCCCGGTACCGCTCCTCGAGCCCAGGGACGGACTCCCACCGGTGGTGGCGGACGAAGCGGCCCTGGCCGCCGTCGTCGAGGGCTTCCGCCGCGGCACCGGCCCGGTGGCCGTCGACGCCGAGCGCGCCTCCGGCTACCGCTACGGCCAGCGCGCCTACCTGATCCAGCTGCGCCGCGCGGGCGCGGGCACCGCGCTGATCGACCCGATCGCCTGCCCCGACCTGACCGGCCTGAACGCCGCGCTCGCCGACACCGAGTGGGTCGTGCACGCGGCCACCCAGGACCTGCCCTGCCTGTTCGAGGTGGGCATGCACCCGGGCCTGCTGTTCGACACCGAGCTGGCCGGCCGCCTCGCCGGGTTCCCCCGGGTCGGCCTGGGCCCGATGACCGAGAACGTGCTGGGCCTCTCGCTGGCCAAGGAGCACTCGGCGGTCGACTGGTCCACCCGCCCGCTGCCCGAACCCTGGCTGCGCTACGCGGCGCTGGACGTCGAGGTGCTGGTCGACCTGCGGGACGCGCTGGAGGCCGAGCTGGAGCAGCAGGGCAAACTCGACTGGGCCCACCAGGAGTTCGCCGCGCTGGCCGCCGCGCCCCCGCCGGCCCCCCGGGTCGACCCGTGGCGCCGCACCTCCCAGCTGCACAAGGTCCGCCGCCGCCGGCAGCTGGCCGCCGTCCGCGAGATGTGGCTCACCCGGGACCGGATCGCCCGCGAGCGGGACGTCTCCCCCGGCCGGGTGCTGGCCGACGCCGCGATCGTGAACGCCGCGCTGGCCATGCCGGCCAACGCGCCCGCGCTGATCGCCGTCCAGGGCTTCGGGCCGCGGATCAACCGCCGCCAGCTGGAGCAGTGGCTGGCCGCGATCGAGCGGGCCCGCGCGATCCCGGAGTCCGCACTGCCGCCCGCGACCGCCCCGCACGACGGGCCGCCGCCGCCGCGCGCCTGGGCCGAGAAGGACCCGGTCGCCGCGGCCCGGCTCAGCGGCGCCCGGGCCGCCGTCGCCGCCCTGGCCGAGCGGCACCACCTGCCCGCGGAGAACCTGATCACCCCCGACCTGGTCCGCCGGGTCTCCTGGGAGCCGCCGGCCCGCCCGGACGCCGACGCGGTCGCCGACGCGCTGCGCGCCCTGGGCGCCCGCGCCTGGCAGACCGAGCTGGTCGCCCCGGCCCTGGCGGAGGCGTTCCGGACCGCGGCGGAGGGCTGAGGCCGGTCCCCGGACCCCGGTCGGGGCGGGGGGACCGGCGGCGGGGAGGGGCGGGGCGGCGTGACCGCCCTCACGGTCCTTGCCCGGCGTTGTTACTCGTGGGTAGATTGGTGGGCGCAGCAGCGCCGATCCTGGGCGCGCTCATCGTCATGTCCCCCTGGGAGGAGAGCCCCCGTGCCTCGTACCGCGAGGGACGTCGTCTTCGTCGACGGCGTCCGCACCCCGTTCGGCAAGGCCGGCCCGAAGGGCATCTACCACGAGACCCGCGCCGACGACCTGGTCGTCAAGTGCATCCGTGAACTGGTGCGCCGCAACCCGAGCCTGCCCGTCGAGCGGATCGACGAGGTCGCCGTCGCCGCGACCACCCAGATCGGTGACCAGGGCCTGACCATCGGCCGCACCGCCGCGCTCCTCTCCGGCCTGCCGAAGTCCGTGCCGGGCTACGCGATCGACCGGATGTGCGCCGGCGCGATGACGGCCGTCACCACCACCGCGGGCGGCATCGCCTTCGGCGCCTACGACGTCGTGGTGGCGGGCGGTGTCGAGCACATGGGGCGGCACCCGATGGGCGAGGGCGTGGACCCGAACCCGCGGTTCGTCTCGGAGAAGCTGGTCGACGAGTCCGCCCTGTTCATGGGCATGACGGCGGAGAACCTGCATGACCGCTTCCCGCACCTCACCAAGGAGCGCTGCGACGCGTACGCGGTGCGCTCGCAGGAGAAGGCCGCGAAGGCGTACGCCAACGGCGACATCCAGCCGGACCTGGTGCCGATCGCGATCCGCAACACCAACCCCGAGATCGGCGAGACCGGTTGGGGCCTGGCGACGACCGACGAGCCGATGCGCCCGGGCACCACGATGGAGTCGCTGGCCGGCCTGAAGACCCCGTTCCGCCCGCACGGCAACATCACCGCGGGCAACGCGGCCGGCCTGAACGACGGCGCCACCGCCTCGCTGCTGGCCGCCGAGGACGTCGCCCGCGAGCTGGGCCTGCCGGTCAAGATGCGCCTGGTGAGCTACGCCTTCGCGGGCGTCGAGCCCGAGGTGATGGGCATCGGCCCCGTCCCGGCGACCGAGAAGGCGCTGGCCAAGGCCGGCCTGACCATCGAGGACATCGGCGCGTTCGAGGTCAACGAGGCGTTCGCCGTGCAGGTGCTGGCCTTCCTGGACCACTACGGCATCGCGGACGACGACGAGCGGGTCAACCCGTACGGCGGCGCGATCGCGTTCGGCCACCCGCTGGCCTCCTCGGGCGTGCGCCTGATGACCCAGCTGGCCCGCCGCTTCGAGCAGCGTCCGGACGTCCGCTACGGCCTCACCACCATGTGCATCGGCTTCGGCATGGGCGGCACCGTCATCTGGGAGAACCCCCACTTCGAGGGTGGTAAGTGACCATGAGCACCACTGAACTGCTGCAGCGCGCCGCCGAGCTGTTCCCCGGCGAGGTCGTCACCACCGCGCACGTGCGCCACCTGGACCTGCCGCTGCAGGCCGGCAGGCTGGCCCTGATCACCCTGGACAACGGCTTCGACCACACCAAGCCGACCACCTTCGGCCCGGGCTCGCTGGCCAAGCTCTCCGCGGCGCTGGACCAGGTCGAGGCGGAGGCCGCCGCGGGCGGGGTGGTCGCGGTCGCGATCACCGGCAAGCCGTTCATCTTCGCGGTCGGCGCCGACCTCAAGGGCGTCGAGATCCTCACCGAGCACTCCGACGCGCTGGCCATCGGCAAGGGCGGCCACGACGTCTTCAAGCGGATCGCCGCGCTGCCCGTCCCGTCCTTCGCGTACTACAACGGCGCGGCGATGGGCGGCGGCGTCGAGGTCGGCCTGCACTGCGGCTACCGCACCGTCAGCGCGGGCGTCCCGGCGTTCTCGCTGCCCGAGGTCTTCCTCGGCCTGGTGCCCGGCTGGGGCGGCTGCACCCTGCTGCCGAACCTGATCGGCCCCGCCAAGGCGGTCAAGGTCATCGTCGAGAACTCGATGGCGCAGAACAAGCAGCTCAAGGGCAAGGAGGTGTTCGAGCTCGGCATCGCGGACGCGATCTTCGAGCCGGCCGACTTCCTGGAGCAGTCGCTGCTGTGGACCGCCCGGGTGCTCAAGGGCGACGTGGTCGTCGAGCGCGAGGAGTTCGACCGCGGCAAGGCGTGGGACGACGCCGTGCTGTGGGGCCGCTGGGTCGCCGACGCCAAGGTGCACGGGGCCGCCCCGGCCGCGTACAGGGCGCTGGACATCATCCAGCAGGTCAAGGACGGCGACCTGCAGGCCGGTTTCGACGCGGAGGACGCCGCGCTCGCCGACCTGATCATGAGTGGCGAGCTGCGCGCCGGGCTGTACGCCTTCAACCTGGTGCAGCGCCGCGCCAAGCGGCCGTTCGGCGCGCCGGACAAGTCGCTGGCCCGCCCGGTCACCAAGGTCGGCGTGGTCGGCGCCGGCCTGATGGCCTCCCAGCTGGCGCTGCTGTTCGCGCGCCGGCTGGAGGTGCCGGTGGTGCTCACCGACATCGACCAGGCGCGGATCGACAAGGGCGTGGGCTACGTCCACGCCGAGGTCGACAAGCTGCTGGAGAAGGGCCGGATCGGCAAGGACAAGGCCAACAAGCTCAAGGGCCTGGTCTCCGGCCACCTCGACAAGGCCGTCGCGTTCGGCGACGCGGACTTCGTGATCGAGGCCGTGTTCGAGGAGATGGGCGTCAAGCAGCAGGTGTTCGCGGAGCTGGAGGCGGTGGTCTCGCCGACCACCGTGCTGGCCACCAACACCTCCTCGCTCTCGGTCACCGAGATGGCCTCCAAGCTCCAGCACCCGGAGCGCGTGGTCGGCTTCCACTTCTTCAACCCGGTCGCGATCCTCCCGCTGCTGGAGATCGTCCGGGCCGAGCGGACCGACGACGCCTCGCTGGCCACCGCGTTCGGCGTCGCCAGGAAGCTGAAGAAGACCGCGGTGCTCACCAAGGACGCCCCGGCGTTCGTGGTCAACCGCATCCTGACCCGCTTCATGGGCGAGATCCAGAGCATCATCGACGAGGGCACCCCGTTCGAGACCGTCGAGGCCGCGGTGAAGCCGCTCGGCCTGCCGATGTCCCCGATCGCCCTGCTCGAACTGGTCGGCCCCGCGATCGCCCTGCACGTCTCCGAGACCCTGCACGGCGCGTTCCCGGACCGGTTCTCCGTCTCCGCGAACCTCGGCAAGGTGGTCGAGGCCGGCAAGCGCGGCTTCTACGTCTGGCAGGACGGCGCGCAGGTCCTCGACCCCGAGGTGCTGGCGCTGCTCTCCTTCGGCGACACCGTCCTCACCGAGGAGCAGGTGCGCGCCCGCGCGCTGGAGGCCGTCGCCCAGGAGATCGGCCTGATGCTGGACGAGGGCGTGGTCGGCGAGGCCCAGGACATCGACCTCTGCATGATCACCGGCGCCGGCTGGCCGTTCCACCTCGGCGGCATCACCCCGTACCTCGACCGCGAGGGCGTCTCCGAGCGCGTCAACGGCAAGAAGTTCCTGGCCCCGGGCCTGGCTTCGGTCCCCGCCTGACGCCGCCCCGACACCACGCCGCCGGGCGGCACCCCTCCTTCGGGACGGGGTGCCGCCCGGCGGCGTTTCCGTGCTGCCGCTCTTTCGCGCGACGAGGGGTGCGGGCGTGCTCGTGCCGGTGCGCGGCGGGGTGTCAGTCGTCCCCGGTGGGCCAGGACTCGGTGCGGCGGTGGCGGCCGAGGCCGACCGCGTCGAACTCGTCCCGGTGGCCCGCGCCGTCCGCGCCGAGGTGCCGCAGGGCCCGGGAGATCGCGGACGGGCCGTCGGGGGTCCGGTCGGTGAGCGGACCGAGGGTCAGGGCGCCGCCGGTCCAGGCCAGGGCGTACTGGTCGCCGGTGCCGCCCCAGATGTCGGCCTCGACGTAGGCCACCGGCCCGTCCGCGGACCAGGCGGCCAGGGTGCGCTGGAAGCCCCGGGGAAGCCGCTGGAACGGGCGCAGGCGCTCGGCGAGCGGGTCGGTCAGCGCGTCGTGCAGCGCGTCCGTCATCGGGATCAGCGCCAGGCCCTGGCGGAGCGGGACGACGCGGGCGTCGGGCAGGTCGGCGGCGGCGGCGCGCAGCAGGGGTTCGGCGGCGACGACCGCTTCGAGGTAGTAGCCCACCGGCCTACCTCTTCTTGAGGCGGTAGATCACCGTGTCGCCGGTGACGCCGACGACCTCGTAGTAGGTGTCGAGCAGGCTGGCGATCCGGGGGACCTTGTCGGGCTGGTAGGGGGCGGTGCCGGAGTCGTCGACGAAGACCTCGGGGAGGCCGTTGGCGGAGATCTCGTGGTCGAAGGTCTGCCAGGCGTCGGAGACGGAGTACTCCTCGCCGACCTTCTCGCCGCCCTTGCCGCCGCTGAAGTTGGTGAGGAAGCCGGCGGTGAGGTAGCGGCTGGCGGGGCGGCGGTCGGCGAGCCAGTAGAGCTCGGGGTGCATGCCCCAGACCAGGACGGTGTCCTTGGGGGTGGTCTGGGCGGCGACGGCGGTGGCGACCTCGGTGGTCTGGGTGAGGCGCTGGCCGGGCCAGAAGACGGCGAGGCCCCAGAAGACGGTGCTGGCCAGGGTGCAGTAGGCGACCACGGGGCGCCAGGGGACGGCGGAGGTGGCGACCGCGCCGACGCCGAGCAGGACCAGCGGGGGCATCAGCTGGAGGTAGTAGTGGCCGAAGAAGTGGAAGCCGACCGAGACCGCGACGGCGGAGGAGAGCAGCCAGACCCAGAGGTCGGCGGTGGAGCCGCGCTCGGGGCCGCGGGCGGGGACCGGGCGGCGCCGGCGGCGCAGCCACAGGCGGTGGGCGTAGGGCAGCAGGAAGGCGAGTCCGGCGCTCAGCAGGATCGCGGAGTTGCCCAGGGCGCGGCCGATCATCTGGGGCCAGTTGGAGCCGAGCACGGCGTAGTCGCCGGAGCCGGTGACGACCCAGAACAGGAAGCCCTTGGGCTTGGTGAGGATGGCGGCGACCAGCGCTATCGGCAGGGCGAAGCCGAAGCCGATCTTGGCGAGGGCGGGCGGCCAGGGGACGCCGCGGCGGCGGGTGTCCTGGAGCAGCATCCAGAGCACGGGGAGCATGACGGCGCCGCCGGTCTGCTTGGTGAGCGAGCAGAGCGCGACGGCGATGCCGGCGGCCAGCCAGCGGCGGCGCTCCGCGTAGCGGAAGGCGAGCACCATGGCGGGCAGCATGAAGACTTCGAAGGTGGCGGCCTGGGTGTCCTCCGGGGAGAGCCCGATGGAGACCAGCAGGTAGAGGAGCCCGGCGTAGCGGCCGGCCCGGTCGCCCCAGCGGCCGCGGGCGGTGGAGGCGAGCAGGACGGCGGTGGCGAGGTGGGCGCCGATCGCCAGCAGGCGCAGCGGCCAGAGCGAGACGGAGCCGAAGAGCGCGAAGCAGGCTTCGTACAGCCAGGGCAGCAGCGGGGGCTTGCGGTCGACGACGGTGTCGTAGAGGACGCCGCCGTCGGCGAGCATCCGGGCCTGGGTGGCGAGGTAGCCCTCGTCGGGGCTCCACACGGGGCGGAGGAAGGAGGGCAGGTGGGTGGCGGTGGCCAGGACCGCGAGCAGCGGGACCAGTCTGGTCCAGTACCCGGCCCGGACGTGCCCGTGGAGGCGGTCGGCGAGGGCGCGGGGGCGGCTCGTGGCGGTGTTGGGCACGGATGACAACCTACCGGGCGCGAACGGGCGGAGGAGTGCCAGTCCGGGAATGAGTGTGACGGTCCGACAATAGCCGCACCGCCGGGGGCCGGCGGTGCGGCTCCCGGGCGGTGCGTCCACGGAGGTTGCGGGCGGCTCCGGGCGGGCGGTCGGCTCCGGACGGAACGGGCCGCCCCGGCGGGGCGGCCGGCCCCGGACGGGCGGTCAGCTCCGGGCGAAGGAGCGGGCGTCGACCTGGGCCGCGATCTTCTCGGCGATCGCCGGGGCGGTCAGCCCGATCTCCGCCATGATCTCGGCGCGCGAGGCGTGGTCGAGGAACTGCTGCGGGATGCCGAAGTCGCGCAGCGGGACGTCCACGTCGGCGTCGCGCAGCGCCTGGGCGACCGCCGAGCCGACGCCGCCGGCCCGGCCGTTGTCCTCGACGGTGACCACCAGGCGGTGCTGGGCGGCCAGGCCGGGCAGCGCGGCGTCCACCGGCTTGACCCAGCGCGGGTCGACCACGGTGCTGGTGACGCCGCGGGCGGCGAGCAGCTCGGCGGCCTCCAGGCAGACCGGGGCCATCGCGCCGACCGAGACGATCAGCACGTCGGCCGCCTCGTCCGCGGAGCCGCCCTCGTGCCGCCGGAGCACGTCCATGCCGCCGACCCGGCCGACGGCGGGCACCGACGGGCCGACGCTGCCCTTGGAGTAGCGGACCACGGTGGGGGCGTCGGTGACCTCGACGGCCTCGCGCAGCTGGAGCCGGACCTGCTCGGCGTCGCGCGGGGCGGCCAGCCGCAGGCCGGGGACGACCTGGAGGATCGACATGTCCCACATGCCGTTGTGCGAGGCGCCGTCGGTGCCGGTGACGCCGGCCCGGTCGAGCACGAAGGTGACGCCGAGCCGGTGCAGGGCGACGTCCATCAGGACCTGGTCGAAGGCCCGGTTCAGGAAGGTCGCGTAGACCGCGACGACCGGGTGCAGGCCGTTGGTGGCCAGGCCGGCGGCGCAGACCGCGGCGTGCTGCTCGGCGATGCCGACGTCGAAGGTCCGGTCGGGGTACGCCTTGGCGAACGGGGCCAGGCCGACGGGGTGCAGCATCGCGGCGGTGATCGCCACGATGTCGCGGCGCTCGCGGCCGAGCGCGACCATCTCCTCGCCGAACACGGACGTCCAGTCCTTGCCGGCGGTCTTCACCGGCAGGCCGGTGTCGGGGTGGATCACGCCGACCGCGTGGAAGCGGTCCTCGTCGTTGTTCTCGGCGGCGTGGTAGCCGCGGCCCTTCTCGGTGATGCAGTGCACGATGACCGGGCCGCCGAAGCCGCGCGCCTTGGTGAAGGCGGACTCCAGGGCCTGGAGGTCGTGGCCGTCGATCGGGCCGATGTACTTGAGGCCGAGGTCCTCGAACATGCCCTGCGGGGCGATGAAGTCCTTGAGGCCCTTCTTGGCGCCGTGCAGGGTCTCGAACATCGCCTGGCCGACCACGGGGGTGCGCTGCAGCGCGTCCTTGCCCCAGGACAGGAAGCGCTCGTAGCCCTGGGTGGTGCGCAGCGTGGAGAGGTGGTTGGCGAGGCCGCCGATGGTCGGCGAGTAGGACCGCTCGTTGTCGTTGACGACGATGACGACCGGCAGGTCCCGGCTGTCGGCGATGTTGTTGAGCGCCTCCCAGGCCATGCCGCCGGTGAGCGCGCCGTCGCCGATCACGGCGACCACGGGGCGGTCCTTGCGGCCCTGGATCTTGTTGGCCTTGGCCAGGCCGTCGGCGTAGCCGAGGACGGTGGAGGCGTGCGAGTTCTCGATCACGTCGTGCTCGGACTCGGCCCGCGAGGGGTAGCCGGACAGGCCGCCCTTCATCTTGAGCCGGGAGAAGTCCTGGCGGCCGGTCAGCAGCTTGTGGACGTAGCTCTGGTGGCCGGTGTCGAAGAGGATGCGGTCGCGCGGGGAGTCGAAGACCCGGTGCATCGCGAGCGTCAGCTCGACCACGCCGAGGTTGGGGCCGAGGTGGCCGCCGGTCTTGGAGACCTCCTCCACCAGGAAGGCGCGGATCTCCTCGGCGAGCGCCGTCAGCTGCGCGGGCGTGAGTCGATCGAGATCGCGCGGTCCCCGAATGCGGGTCAGCAGGGCCACCCGTTCCTCCTCGTCCAAGTTCTCGCGCCCGCATGGGCCCGGAGGGCGTACGCCCCGCTCGAGTCTAATGTCCATTACCGGCGCGTAGTGCGGCGGGCGACCCGACCAGCTCTTCGGGTGGCCCCGGGCCGAACGCGCCGGACCGCGCGACCGGCCCCTGGTATGGGGCGCCGGTCGCGCGGTCCGGGTGGTGGGGCCGGGGGTCAGCCGCGGCCGTGGGACTTCTGGGTGCGGCGGGAGACCGAGTCCAGGACCACCGCGGCGAGCAGCACCGCGCCGGTGATCATGTACTGGATGGCCTGCTGGGCGTGGATCATGTCCAGACCGGTGGTGATGGACTGGATGACCAGGATGCCGAGCAGCGCCGACCAGGTCTTGCCGCGGCCGCCGAAGAGGCTGGTGCCGCCGATGACGGCGGCGGCGATGGCGCTCATCAGCACGTTGCCGCTGCCCAGCGCCTTGTCCGCGGAGCCCTGCTGGGAGGCGATGAACAGGCCGCCGAGGCCGGCCAGGCCGGCCGAGATCATGAAGACCGAGATCCGGACCCAGGCGACGTTGATGCCCGCGCGGCGGGCCGCCTCGATGCCGCCGCCGACCGCGAAGATCTGGCGACCGTAGGCGGTGCGGCGCAGCACGAAGTCGCCGAGCGCGACGATGCCGACGAAGATCACCAGCGGCAGCGGCAGGCCGCGGTCCTGGTTGAGCATGTAGGCGGCGACCAGCACCACGACGCCGATCACACCGGTGCGCAGCGCGATCTCGCTGATCGGGCGGGCCGGCAGGTTGGCGGCGCTGCGGCGGCGGGAGTCGAGCAGCTGGCCGGCGGCGAACAGCACGATGGTGACGATCGCGAACAGCCAGGCCCAGATGACGTCGCCGTCGCCCAGGAAGTAGGTGTCCAGGTTGGCGACCACGCCGTCGATCGGGTTGTTGACGGTGCCGAGGTTGCCCAGCACGAGCATCTGCAGGCCGTTCCAGGCCAGCATGCCGGCCAGGGTGACGACGAACGCGGGGACGCCGATCTTGGCGAAGAAGTAGCCGTGCAGGGCGCCGATGGCGATCGCGGCGGCGATCGCCAGCACGATGGCGAGCCACTCGTCGAGGCCCTGGCGCACCGAGAGCACCGAGGTGATGGCGGCGGTGGCGCCGGCCACCGAGCCGAGCGAGAGGTCGATCTCGCCGAGCAGCAGCACGAACACCACGCCGACCGCGATCAGGCCGGGGCCCGCGATCCACTTGGTGATGTTGGTGAGGTTGTCGGCGTTGAGGAAGGTGCCGGTCTTGACCTGGAAGATCGCGGCGATCACGATCAGGCCGATGACCACCGGCAGCGAGCCGAGCTCGCCGCTGCGGATCTTGCGGACGAACTCGTCGAAGTAGCCGGCCAGTCCCTCCTTGCGGACCAGCAGGCGCGGGTCCACCGCGGGGGAGACGGGGGGCGTGGTGGGGGTCTCGGTGCTCACTTGGATTCCTCCGCGATTCGGGCCTGACGACGTGTCACCGCGTTGTCGGTGGCGCCGGTGATGGCGGAGATGATCTCCTCGTGCGAGGTGGTGGCCACCTCGAAGCTGCCGTTGTTGCGGCCCAGGCGGAGCACCGCGACGGTGTCCGCGACGGCCTTCACGTCGGCCATGTTGTGGCTGATCAGGATCACGCCGAGGCCGCGCTGGCGGAGCCGCTCGACCAGGTCCAGGACCTGGGCGGTCTGCTCGACGCCGAGGGCCGCGGTGGGCTCGTCCAGGATGACGATCTTGGGGTCGCCGACCAGGGCGCGGGCGATCGCGACCACCTGGCGCTGACCGCCGGAGAGCGAGGCGATCGGGATGCGGACGCTGGGGATGCGGATCGACAGGGTGTCGAGGAGCTCGCGCGCGCGCTTCTCCATCGCGACCTCGTCCAGGGTGCCGAAGCGCTTGATCTCGCGGCCGAGGAAGAGGTTGCCGACCACGTCGAGGTTGTCGCAGAGCGCGAGGTCCTGGTAGACGGTGGCGACGCCGAGCTGCTGGGCGTCCTGCGGGCGGTTGATGGCGACCGCCTTGCCCTCCCACTCGATGACGCCCTCGTCGATCGGGTGGACGCCCGCGATGGTCTTGACCAGGGTGGACTTACCGGCACCGTTGTCGCCGACCAGGGCGACGACCTCGCCCGCGTGGACCTCCAGATGCACGTCGGTGAGTGCCTGGACGGCACCGAAGCGCTTGGAGACCCCGCGCAACGCCAGTACGGGTGCGCCTGTCACGTGAACCAACTCCTTGAGTCCCGTGCCGGACCTGACGTTTCCGGCACGGCCGTCCCGCGTGCCGGGCCGGGCAGGCGGGGTAGTGCTGTGCTGTGGTGCTGAGGGGTGGAGCGACGCGGGCGGGGGCTCCCGGATGGTCAGGGAGCCCCCGCCCGGCGGGTGTTACTGCAGGCCGGCCGCGGTGCAGGCGGCGGCGAAGTCGGCGGTGCAGATGTCCGCGACCTTGTACAGACCGTCGGCGATCACGGTGTCCTTGATGTTCGCCTTGGTGACGACCTTGGCGTCCAGCAGCTTGGCCGGGATGCCCTTGTCGGTGTCGCTGTCGATGGTCGAGCTGGCGACGGACTTGATGTCCTTGCCCTGGAGCAGGTCGACGGCGAGCTCGGCGGCCGAGTCGGCCAGCGGCTTGTACGCCTTGTAGATGGTGTAGGACTGGGTGCCCGCGACGATCCGCTGGATCGCGTCGAGGCCCGCGTCCTGGCCGCCGACCGGGACGTTGATGCCCTGGGACTGCAGCTGGGTGATGATCGCGGCGGCCATGCCGTCGTTGGCGGAGTAGACGGCCTGGAAGCCGTCCTTGCCGAGCTGGGTGATGGCAGCGCCGACCTTCTGGCCCGCGACGGTGGGCTTCCACTCACCGCTCTGCTCGTAGACGACCTTCTTGACCTTGCCGTCGAGCACCTTGTGGGCGCCGGACTTGAACTTGCCGGCGTTCGGGTCGGCGTCGTCACCGTTGATCATCACGATGTTGGCGTCGGCGGCCTTGTCGCCCAGCGCGTCGACCAGGGCCTGGCCCTGGAGCTCGCCGACCTTCTCGTTGTCGAAGGAGGCGTAGGCGGAGACCGGGCCGGTGGCCAGGCGGTCGTACGCGATGACCTTGACGCCCTTGCCGGCCGCCTCGGTGACCCACGCCTGGGTGGACTTGGCGTCGAACGCGTCCAGGATGATGACCTTGACGCCCTGGGCGATCAGGGTGTCGAACTGCTGCTTCTGCTTGGCCGCGGAGCCCTCGGCGTTGTTGTACTCGACCTTGCAGTCGGCGCAGAGTTCCTTGACCTTGGCCTCGATGAACGGCTTGTCGAAGGACTCGTACCGGGTGGAGGACGCGTTCTCCGGGAGCAGCAGGCCGATCGACTTGTTGTTGCCCGAGGCGGCGCTGTCCTTCTTGTCGTCACCGGCCTTGCCACAGGCGGCCATGGTCAGAGCCATCGAGACAGCGACAGTGCCGACGGCGACGCGACGCATCATTGCGTTCATGGTGGGGGGAGCCTCCCTGACAGAGCCGCGAATGTTGCGGCGAGGTGGGCAGGAGTCAACCCCGTGACGAAGCTTATCGTCAATAAGTAAAGCCGCAAGGCCCCGGATCCAAACCTTTTCGTTATCTTCCTGAAGGCTCACCCGATACCGAGCGAGCCCCCGGACCCCCCTGCGGCCGACGGCCGGTCCCGGTCAGAGCACCCCGCTCTCGCCCATCTCGCTCATCACCAGGGCGAGCGCGCCGAGCACCTCGGCCCGGCCGCCGAGCGTCCCCGGGACCACCGACAGCTGCCGGGCGGCACTGGGGATCGCGTACCGTGCCACCGAGTCCCGGATCGGGGAAAGCACCAGTTCACCGGCCTCGGCGAGATCGCCGCCGAGGATCACCCGGCGCGGATTGAGCAGGTTGCACAGGGTCGCCACGCCCATCCCGATCTGCCGGCCGGCGTCGGCGATCACCCGGCGGCAGCCCAGGTCGCCCTGCTGGGCCAGCTGCACCACCTTGCCCAGGGTCAGCTCGCCGGGGTGGTTGGCGTTCAAGAGGTTGAGCAGGTAGCGGGAGCCCACGAAGGTCTCCAGGCAGCCCCGGTTGCCGCAGCGGCACACCGGCCCCGCCTCGTCCAGCGTGATGTGCCCGATCTCGCCCGCGGTGCCCCCCGGACCGCGGTAGATCTGGCTGTTGATCACCAGGCCGGAGCCCACGCCGCTGGCCACCTTGATGTACGCCAGGTCGCCCAGGCCCCGCCCGGCGCCCCACACCAGCTCGCCCAGCGCGCCCAGGTTGGCGTCGTTGTCCACGTGCACCGGCATGCCCAGGCGTCCGGACAGCTCCTGGCCCGGCATCACGCCCGTCCAGCCCGGCAGGATCGCGGTCGAGCCGAGCGCCCCGGTCTCCACGTCGATTGGGCCCGGCACGCCCAGGCCCACCCCGATCACCTTGTCCGCCGGGAAGCCGGCCTGGCTCAGCAGCCGCTCCACCATCCGCTCGGCGCGGTCGAAGCCCTGCTGCGCGGAGACGTCCACGTCCAGCGGCTCGCTCTCCTCGGCGAGCACCCGGTGCGCCAGGTTGCCGACCGCCACCCGCAGGTGGGTGTGCCCGAAGTCCACGCCCACCACGATCCCCGCGTCCCCGCTCAGCGAAACGCTGCGCGCCCGCCGCCCGCCGGAGGAGGTGTCGGCCACCACCACGGTGCCGGACTCCTTCAGCTCGCGGACGATGTTGGACACCGTCGCGGCCGACAGCCCCGTGCCCCGGGCGATCTCCGCCTGGGTCAGCGATCCGGCCATCCGCACAGCCCGCAGCACCCGTTCGAGATTGGCCCGGTGCAGCGAGGACTGCGATCCCGGTGTGTCCGTCGACATGTTCCACCCTCCAGGGCGCACTTGCTGTTCCTGAGAAGTTCAGCTTCAACTTCTGAACTCTATGCTCCGGTACTGCTCGGAGGGGGAGTCAAGCACGAACACGGATCGTTACGCGCATGGGAGGATTCCCGGTAACCCGAGCCCTGACGAAGGAGTCCTGCGAGTGCCTGGCACCAACTTGACCCGTGAGGAGGCCCGCACCCGGGCCGCACTCCTGGCCGTGGACGCGTACGAGATCGAGCTCGACCTGAGCTCCGCGCGCGAGGGCGGCACCTTCCGGTCCACCACCGTGGTCCGGTTCAAGGCCGCCGAACCCGGCGCCTCCACCTTCATCGACCTGGTCGCCCCCGCCGTGACGGAGATCGTCCTCAACGGCCGCGCCCTGCCGCTGGAGAGCTTCGCCGACAGCCGCATCGCGCTGCCCGGCCTGGCCGCCGAGAACGAGCTGCGGGTGGTCGCCGACTGCGCCTACACCAACACCGGTGAGGGCCTGCACCGCTTCGTCGACCCCGCCGACGGCGAGACCTACCTCTACACCCAGTTCGAGGTCCCGGACGCCCGCCGCGTCTTCGCCAGCTTCGAGCAGCCCGACCTGAAGGCCACCTTCGCCTTCACCGTCACCGCCCCGGCCGGCTGGGTCGTGGTCTCCAACTCCCCCACCCCCGAGCCCGCCGGCGACGGCGACACCCGGGTGTGGACCTTCGAGCCCACCCCCCGGATGTCCACCTACATCACCGCGCTGATCGCCGGCCCCTACGTCGGCGTCTTCGACAGCTACGACAACGGCGCCCAGCACGTGCCGTTCGGCGTGTACTGCCGCCCGTCGCTGCGCGAGCACCTGGACGCCGACGCGATCTTCGCCGTCACCCGGCAGGGCTTCGACTACTTCCAGGAGAAGTTCGACTTCCCCTACCCGTTCGCCAAGTACGACCAGCTGTTCGTCCCGGAGTTCAACGCCGGCGCGATGGAGAACGCGGGCGCCGTCACCTTCCGCGACCAGTACGTCTTCCGCTCCAAGGTCACCGACGCCTCCTACGAGGCCCGCGCCGCGACCATCCTGCACGAGCTCGCCCACATGTGGTTCGGCGACCTCGTCACCATGGAGTGGTGGAACGACCTGTGGCTGAACGAGTCCTTCGCCACCTTCGCCGAGGTCGTCTGCCAGGCCGAGGCCCCCGGCTCGAAGTGGCCGCACTCCTGGACCACCTTCGCCAACCAGATGAAGACCTGGGCCTACCGGCAGGACCAACTGCCCTCCACCCACCCGATCATGGCGGAGATCAACGACCTGGAGGACGTCCAGGTCAACTTCGACGGCATCACCTACGCCAAGGGCGCCTCGGTGCTCAAGCAGCTGGTCGCCTACGTCGGCCAGGACGCCTTCTTCCAGGGCGTGCGCGCCTACTTCAAGCGCCACGCCTGGGGCAACACCCGGCTCGCCGACCTGCTCGGCGCCCTGGAGGAGGCCAGCGGCCGCGACCTGCGGACCTGGTCCAAGGCCTGGCTGGAAACCGCCGGCATCAATGTGCTGCGCCCCGAGCTGACCGTCGGCGCGGACGGCACCGTCGAGTCCTTCGCCGTCCTCCAGGAGGCCCCCGCCCTCCCCGCCGGCGCCCGCGGCGAGGCCGTGCTGCGCCCGCACCGGATCGCCGTCGGCCTGTACGAGCTCGCCGACGGCAAGCTGGTGCGCACCGACCGGATCGAGCTCGACGTCGACGGCGAGCGCACCGAGGTCCCGCAGCTGGCGGGCCGGGCCCGGCCCGCCGTGCTGCTGCTCAACGACGACGACCTCTCCTACGCGAAGGTCCGGCTCGACGCCGACTCGCTGGCCGTCGTCACCGAGCACCTCGGCGACTTCGCCGACTCGCTGCCGCGCGCGCTGTGCTGGGCCTCCGCCTGGGACATGACCCGCGACGGCGAACTCGCCACCCGCGACTACCTCTCGCTGGCCCTCTCCGGCCTGCCCCGCGAGAGCGACATCGGCGTGGTGCAGTCCGTCCAGCGCCAGGTCAAGCTCGCCCTGGAGCTGTACGCCGACCCCGCCTGGCGCGAGAGCGGCCTGGAGCGCTGGGCCGCCGCCGCGGAGAGCGCCCTGCGCGCGGCCCCCGCCGGCAGCGACCACCAGCTCGCCTGGGCCCGCGCGCTGGCCGGCGCCGCCCGCACCGACGGGCAGCTGGCGCTGCTGGCCGGGCTGCTGGACGGCTCGGTCGAGATCGAGGGCCTGGCCGTCGACACCGAGCTGCGCTGGAGCCTGCTGGTGCGGCTGGTCGCCACCGGGCGCGCGGACGAGGCGGCGATCGACGCCGAACTCGCCCGCGACAACACCTCCTCCGGGCAGGAGCACGCCGCGACCTGCCGGGCGGCCCGGCCCACCGCCGAGGCCAAGGCCGAGGCGTGGACGTCGGTGGTCGACTCCGACACCCTGACCAACTACGTCCAGGAGGCCGTCATCGCCGGCTTCCAGCAGGCCGACCAGCGCGAGCTGCTGGCCGCCTACGCCGAGAAGTACTTCGCCTCGGTCAAGCAGGTCTGGGAGACCCGCAGCCACGAGATCTCGCAGCAGATCATCGGCGGGCTCTACCCCTCCTACGCGGTCTCGCAGGCCACCCTCGACGCCACCGACGCCTGGCTCGCCGCCGCGGACCCGTCCCCGGCCCTGCGCCGCCAGGTCGTCGAGGCCCGGGCGGGCGTGGAGCGGGCGCTGAAGGCGCAGGCCGCCGACCGCTGACCGCTGACCGCTGACCGCCGACGCGGGGTCCGCACGGACGGGACGGCCGGGGGCCGGGGGCGTTCAGTGCTCCCGGCCCCCGGCCGTTCAGTGCTCCCCGAGCGTCACGGTGACGGTGGTCCGGCCCGGGGTGCTGGCTAGGGTGACGGTGCCGTGGTGGGCCTGGACGACGGCCCGGACGATGGCGAGCCCGAGGCCGGTGGAGCCGGTGCGGCGGGAGCGGGCGCGGTCGCCGCGGGTGAAGCGGTCGAAGACGTGCGGGGCGAGGTCGGCGGGGATGCCGGGGCCGTCGTCGGTGACGGTGAGGCGGCCGGCCGGGTCGAGGCGCAGGGTGACGGTGGTGCCGTCGGGGGTGTGGGTGCGGGCGTTGGCCAGCAGGTTGGTGACGACCTGGGCGAGGCGGTGCGGGTCGCCGGGGACGGTGACGGGTTCGGCGGGGAGTTCGAGCAGCCAGCGGTGGCCGGGGGCGGCGGCCCGGGCGTCGGCGGTGCAGTCGAGGGCGATCCGGGTGAGGTCGGTGTCCCGGACGGCCAGTGGGCGGCCGGCGTCCAGGCGGGCGAGCAGCAGGAGGTCCTCGACGATGGTGCCCATCCGGCGGGATTCGGCGCTGATCCGCTCCAGGGAGTGCCGGACGGGTTCGGGGACGGGGCCGGGGTGCCGGAGGGCGAGTTCGGCGTGGCCGCGGACGGTGGCGACGGGGTTGCGCAGCTCGTGGCTGGCGTCGGCGGCGAAGGCGCGCAGGCGCTCCTCGACGTTCTGGCGGCGGGTCAGCGCGTCGGCGACGTGGCCGAGCATCCGGTTGAGCGCGGTGCCGACCCGGCCGACCTCGGTGCGGGGGTCGTCGTCGGGGACGCGTTCGCCGAGGTCGACGGCGCCGTTGGCGAGCGGGAGGGCGGAGACCCGTTCGGCGGTGGCGACGACCCGGTCGAGGGGGCGCAGGGCGAGCCGGACGGCGAGGGTGCCGCCGGTGGCGGCGGCGGTCAGCGCGGCGGTGAAGACGACCAGTTCGATCAGCAGCAGGCGCTGCACCGTCTCGTCGACGGGGTGCAGCGGCAGGCCGGTGACCAGGGTGTCGCGGTCGTCGCCGGGGACGGCCGCCACCCGGTAGCGGCCGAGCGCGGAGAGGGTGAGGTCGCGGGGGCGGCCGTCGGCGGGCAGGTCGCGCAGGTCGGCCAGGTCGGCGGCGTCGAGCGGGACGGCGGCGTCGGCGCGGTCCGCGGCGAACGGGACGGGGTCGTCGCCGCCGGGCGGGACGCCGCCGACCACCGCGGCGCGGGTGACGCCGCCGTCGACCAGCCGGGCGCCGAAGGTGCCGGGCGACTGGGCGCAGATGTCGTGGCCGGGGTCGTCGAGGCTGGCGGCGTACCGGCCGCCGGCCGCGGAGAGCTGCCGGTCGAGGCGGTCGACCAGGAAGTGCCGGATCGCCTCGCAGGTGACGACGCCGATGCCCGCGCAGATCAGGGCGAGCAGCGCGATCAGGGCGGCCACCAGGCGGGCCCGCAGGGTGCGCGGGCGCGGGGCGGGGCGCCTCATCCGGTGGCCGCGCGCAGCACGTACCCGGCACCGCGGACGGTGTGGATCATCGGCGGGCGGCCGGCGTCGATCTTGCGGCGCAGGTAGCTGATGTACAGCTCGACCACGTGGGCCTGGCCGCCGAAGTCGTAGGCCCAGACGGCGTCCAGGAGGCGGGCCTTGCTGAGCACCTGGCGGGGGTGCTCCATCAGGTGGCGCAGCAGGGCGAACTCGGTGGGGCTGAGGTCGACGGGTTCGCCGCCGCGGCTGACCTCCCGGGTGGCGGGGTCGAGCCGCAGGTCGCCGACGGCGAGGGTGCCGGGGGCGGCCGGGCCCGGGGGCGCGGTGCGGCGGAGCAGGCCGCGCAGGCGGACCACGACCTCCTCCAGGCTGAACGGTTTGGTGACGTAGTCGTCGCCGCCCGCGCTGATCCCGGCGATCCGGTCCTCGACGGCGTCGCGGGCGGTGAGGAACAGGACGCGCACCTCGGGGTCGGCGGTGTGGACCCGGCGCAGCACTTCGAGCCCGTCGAAGTCGGGGAGCGTCACGTCGAGCACGATGGCGTGCGGGTGCCAGTCGTGGGCGGCGGCGACGGCGTCCAGGCCGCCGGTGACGCCGCGGGCCTGCCAGCCCTCGTAGCGCAGGGCGCCGCAGAGGACCTCGACCAGGTCGGGCTCGTCGTCGACCACCAGGACCCGCCAGGGGGTGTCCGCGTACTGCATGCGGTCATTCTGCCGTCCGGGGCCGCCTGCGGTGGGATGGATCCGACCACGTACCGGCCCGCTGCCGCCGCCCCCGCGCGGACGTGCGACGGCGACCGCCGGATCGCCGAGGCTGGTCGGGGATCCGGCGGTCGCCGCCGTCCGGGTGCGGGCCCGGGTTACTTCCGCTTGCTGCCCGGGATCAGGCAGAGGCCCGCGATCACCGCGAAGGCGACGATCGGGAGGGCGACGAACAGGCCCAGGGTCTGACCCACGCTCAGGCCGCCGCCCGGGTTGTCGCCGTCGTCCCGCACGTAGGCCATGGCGGGCGACGACATCAGCATCATCAGCGTGGCCGCCGCGGTGACCGCACCGGCGCGCATTGCGTTCCTCTTGTCCACGTTTCCCAAGGTACCGGCCTCCTACACCGCTCCGCCCGGCGGGGTGCGCCTGTCGGCGTGTCCCGCCGGCACCGGGGCCAGCGGGGCGAGGGTGGCGGCGATGCCGGCGGTGCCGGGGGCGGCGGCCAGGTCGTCCAGGGTGCGGGGGGTGCCGGTGGCGTCGGCGACCGGCAGGCGCCAGTTGGGGTACTGGTCCCAGGTGCCGGGGAGGTTCTGCGGGCGGGGGTCGCCGACGGTGTCGGGGAGCCAGACGCCGACCAGCTTGGCGGGGGTGGCCAGCAGGTAGGCGTAGAGCGCCTCGGGGGTGGGCGGCTCGCCCTCGGCGAGCAGCCCGATCCGGACCAGTTCGCGCTGCCAGTCGGCGAGTTCGGCGGCGGCCGCCTCCTGCTCCTCGGCCAGCGGCCGGGCCAGCAGGCCCAGGTGGTGGCGGAGGCCGACGTGCTCGCCGCTGAGCCGGGCGGCAGTGGAGGGCAGGTCGTGGGTGGTGAGGGTGGCCAGGCAGCCGGGGCGCCAGCGCTCGGGGGGCAGCACCGCGCCGCCGGCCCGCCAGTCGCGTTCGAACCAGAGCACCGAGGTGCCCAGCACGCCGTGCTCGGCGAGGCGTTCGCGCACGCCGGGCTCGACGGTGCCGAGGTCCTCGCCGATGACGGCCGTCCCGGCCCGGTGCGCCTCCAGGGCGAGGACGGCGAGCATCGCCTCCGCGTCGTAGCGGACGTAGGTGCCCTCGGTGGGGCGGGCCCCCTCGGGGACCCACCAGAGCCGGAACAGGCCCATCACGTGGTCGATCCGGATCGCCCCGGCGTGCCGGGCGGAGGCCCGGATGAGTTCGGCGAACGGGGCGTACCCGGCCTCGGCCAGCGCGTCGGGCCGCCAGGGCGGCAGGCCCCAGTCCTGGCCGTGGGCGTTGAAGGCGTCCGGCGGGGCGCCGGTGGAGATCCCGGCGGCCAGCACGTCCTGGAGCACCCAGGCGTCGGCGCCGTCGGGGTGGACGCCGACCGCGAGGTCGTGGATCAGGCCGAGCGGCATGCCCGCGTCGGTCGCGGCGCGCTGGGCGGCGTGCAGCTGCTCGTCGACCAGCCAGGCCAGCCAGCGGTGGAACTCCACCCGGTCCTTCAACTCGGCCCGGGCGGCGGCCACCTGCGGGTTGGCGGGGTGGCGCAGGCCCTTGGGCCAGGCGTGCCAGCCGGCGCCGTGCACCTCGGCCAGCGCGTTCCAGAGCGCGTGGCGCTCCAGCCACTCGCCCTCGCGCCGGACGAACGCCCGGTACGCGGCCTCCCGGCCGACGCCGCGCGGCACGGTGTGCAGCAGCTCCAGGGCCCGGCGCTTGAGCGACCACACCGCGTCGCGGTCGATCAGGGCGTCGTGCTCCAGCACCTCCTCGCGCAGCAGCCGGGCCCGGCGGGCCAGGTCGGGGGCCTCCTCGTGCCGGGTGTACTCGGGGAGCGCCTCGATCCGCAGGTGCACCGGGTCGGCGAAGCGGCGCGAGGAGGGGCGGTAGGGGGACGGGTCGGAGGGGGTGCCGGGCATGCCCGCGTGCAGCGGGTTGATCTGGAGGAAGCCCGCGCCGAGTTCGGCGCCCGCCCACCGGGCGAGTTCGGCCAGGTCGGCCAGGTCGCCCATGCCCCAGGACTGTTCGCTCAGCACCGAGTAGAGCTGGGCCAGGAAGCCCCAGCTGCGCCCGGTGGGCTCGGGGATCCGCGGCGGGGCGGCCAGCAGGGCGGCCCGGGCGGTGCGCCCGTCCGCCCGGACGGTCAGCAGGTGGCGGCCGGGCGGCAGGTCGGCGGGCAGCGGGTGCGGCTGGCCGCCGGTCGACTCCCGGATCTCGCCGCCCCGTTCGAGCTCGATCCGGACCTCCGCCCCGGCCGGCAGGTCGAGCACGGTGCGGCGGCCCTGCCAGGCGACCACGGTGGGCGGCAGCAGCCGGGCGGCGCGCTGCGCGCGGTGCCGCTCCAGGGCCGCGGCGGCCAGCTCCGGCGTCCCGGCGTCGACCCCGAGCGCGGCCAGCACGGCGGTCAACGTCCGCGCGCCGACCTGCACCGGGCCGGAGCCGGTGTCGTAGCCGGTGTCCACCCCGTGGGCGTGCGCGAGCGCCGTCAACTCCGGTGGGGCGGGCGGGTTGTCCGCCGCCGGTACCTGCTCGGATCCCGCCTGCTCGCGGTCAAGGTATGCGGCCACCCAGCGCACTCCGTCCTCGGGGCTCCCGAATCGTCGACAGCCACAGTCCTACCCGCGCCGCCGCCCGGCGACCCCGACCGACACGGCCCGCGCGCCGCACCGGTCGGGTGAACGTCCCCGCGCGCGGTTGCCGGTCCGCCGCCGGCCCCGTCTCCGGCCCGCCGCCGGCCCGCCGCCGGCCCGGGCCCGTCCGGTGCCGGCCCGGGCCCGTCCGGTGCCGACCCGGGCCCGTCCGGCGTCGGACACCCCGCCGATAACGTCCGATAACGGACATAGCCGCCAGGAGCGTTGACAGGGACGCGGGGAGCTGGTGGGGTGGGCGGGCCGGACGGCAGCGGGGGGCTGGGGCCGGGGCGGCGGGGGCCGGTGAGCTGGGCGTTTCGGGCGAGGAGGCTCCGGTGCAGGCGCGGGTTTCGGTGGCGGCCGGGCGGCGGCTGCGGCAGCGGTTGGAACAGAGCGCGGCGCTGCGCGAGGTGCTGTACCACCCGGCGGCGCTGGCGGCCCGCCGGACGGCGGCGCGGACCGCCCGCCAGCTGGCGCCGCGGGCCGCGGACCGGTTCATCGCGGACGTCAAGGGCACCGCGCCGCTGCTGGCCTCGGTGCGGGCCGAGCGCCGCACCGGCCGGCGCGGCAGCACGCTGCGGATCGCGGCGACGCTCTCGGCGGCCGCGGTGGTCGGCGGACTGCTGCTCCCGGCTCCGGGCTTCGCCGCCGAGGCGGGCCTGCGGACCGGACCGGGCACCGCCGCGCCGGACGTCGCCGAGCCGGCCGCGCCGGTCGCGGAGGCCCCGCTGCCGCTGGGCTCGCTGACCGACCCCCAGGTGTTCCCGCGCCCGCAGGAGCTGCACGCCGGCGGCGGCCCGGTGGCGGTGCCCCGGCAGGTGCTGCTGGTGCTGGCCGACGCCGCGGACGGCCCGGCGGTGGACGCGGTGCGCGCGCTGCTGGCCCGGGCCGGCGCGACCGAGGTGCTGAGCGTGCCGCAGGCCCCGGCGCAGCCCGCCCCCGGCACGCTGGTGGTGTACGTGGGCGGCCCGTACGAGGGCGCGGGCGGGACGACCGACCGGGTGCTGCGGCAGCTCGCGGTGGCGAACGGGCTCAAGGACACCGAGGTGCCGCAGCTGACCGGCCTGCCCTCGGGCGGCTACCTGCTGGCGTCCGGCCGGCTGGCGACCCCGGGCGGCTCGTACGGCGCGGTGGTGCTGGCGGGCATCGACGGCGCGGGCACCTACTACGCGGCGCAGAGCCTGGCCCAGCTGCTCTCCCCGGTCGCCCCGGGCCAGGGGCAGGGCGGCGAGGGCGACCGGGGCTTCCCGGGCGTGCTGGTGCGGGACTGGCCGACCGGCGCGGCGGCGCGCGGCACCGCGGAGTCGTTCTACGGGGCGCCGTGGAGCGCCGCGCAGCGGCTGGCGGTGGTGGACTTCCTGGGCCGCACCAAGCAGAACTACTTCCTGTACGCGCCGGGCGGCGACCCGTACCGGACGCAGCGCTGGCGGGAGCCGTACCCGGCCGAACAGGCCGCCGAGCTGGCCGAGTTGACCGCCCGGGCGCGGGCCGCGCACGTGACGGTGGCGTACTCGGTCGCCCCGGGGCAGTCGTTCTGCTTCTCCTCCGGCAAGGACGTCGACGCGCTGGTCGCCAAGCTCGACGGGCTGCGGCGGCTGGGCGTGCGGGCCTTCCAGCTGGACTTCCTGGACGTCTCCTACGACGAGTGGCACTGCGGCGCGGACCGGCGGAAGTTCGGCACCGGGCCGGTGGCCGCCGCCCGGGCGCAGAGCGGCCTGATCGCGGCGGTGCAGGAGCGGCTGGTGGCCGGGCACCGGGAGCTGGCGCCGCTGTCGGTGGTGCCGACCGAGTACCTGAAGCAGGGGTCGACCCCGTACCGGGCGGCGCTGGCGGCCGGGCTGCCCGGCGCGGTGCAGGTGGTCTGGAGCGGCGGGTCGGCGATCCCGAAGCAGGTGACGGAGGAGCAGATCGAGTCCACGGCCGGGCTGTTCGGGCGCCAGTTGGTGACGATGGACAACTACCCGGTGAACGACTCGGCGCCGGACCGGCTGTTCCTGGGCGGCTACGACGGGCGCGACCCCGAGGTGGCGCGGCGCTCGGCGGTGCTGCTGACCTCGGCGATGAGCCAGCCGGTGGCCTCCCGCATCCCGCTGGCGACCGCCGCCGACTTCGGCTGGCAGCCGGACGGCTACCGCCCGGACCGCTCGCTGGCCGGGGCGCTGCGGCTGCTGACGGCCGGCCCGGCGCAGCGGGCCGCGGCGGCGGCGCTGGCCGGCAACAGCGCCTCCTCGCCGCTGGGCGGCCAGGAGTCGGCGTACCTGGCGCCGCTGGCGGAGCGGTTCTGGGCGGCGGCCGAGCCCGCCTCGGGCGCGCCGGCCGACCCGGCGCAGCTCCAGCAGGCGGCGCAGCCGCTGCGCGAGGCGTTCACCGTGATGGCGGACGCGCCGCGGACCCTGGCGGGCGACCCGCTGGCGGCGGACGCGGCGCCGTGGCTGGCCCGGCTGTCCGCGTACGGCGCGGCGGGCCGGGCGGCGGTGGACATGCTGCTGGCGCAGCACGGCGGCGACGGCGCGGCGGCCTGGCAGGCCCGGCTGGAGCTGGGCCGGCAGCGCGGGGTGCTGGAGCAGAACCCGGTGACGGTCGGCAAGGGCGTGCTGGACGCGTTCCTGGACCGGGCGGCGAAGTCCGCGGACACCTGGTCGGGCATCACCGCGGGGGCGTCGCCGACCACCACCCTGGGCACCGCGCACGACCACGGCCCGGCGCTGATGGCGGACGGCTCCGGGCAGACCTTCTACTGGTCGTCCGCGCCGCCGCAGGTCGGCGACAGCTTCGGCCTGGACCTGGGCACCCCGAAGCCGCTCGGCTCGGTGACGGTGCTGATGGGCTCCTGGGGCGACGACCCGGACGCGGCCCCGGCGGCGGACGACTACCTGCGCGACGGGGTGCTGGAGTACTGGAGCGGCTCGGGCGGCTGGCAGCGGCTGGCCACCGTGCACGGGCAGCGGACGGTCAGCGCGACCGCCCCGCCGGGCGCGGTCGCCAAGGCGGTCCGGCTGCGGGCCACCGCCGGGCAGCAGACCGCCGTCGCGGTGCGGGAGTTCACCACCGCCGCGCCGGACGCGGTGGACGCCTCGGTGTCCGGCCCGCCGGCCGCGCCGGGCTCCTCGCCGCAGGCGGTGCTCTCCGGCGACCCGGACTCGGCGTTCCGGGCGGCCGCGCCGCCCGCCGCGGGCGACGCCCCGCTGACGGTGGAGCTGGGCTCGGCCCGGCCGCTGGACCGGCTGACCGTGCTGACCGACCCGACGGTGCGGGCCGAGGCGACCGCGCAGGTGCGCCGCCCGGACGGCAGCTGGGCGGACCTGGGCCCGGTCCGGCCCGGCTACAACGAGCTGAAGGCCGACGGCGGGCCGGTGGAGGCGCTGCGGCTGGTGTGGCGGCCGGGCGGCGAGGCCCCGGTGGTCAACCAGGTGATCCCGTGGTGGGCGGACGCGCCGGCGGCCCGGCTGACGCTGGCCGAGCCGGCCCTGGACGTGGTGGCGGGCGCCGCCGCCCCGGCCCGGGCCCGGGCCACCGTGGAGTCCGGCCGGCCGGACCCGCTGACCGGCACCCTGACCGCCGAGGTCCCGGCCGTGGCCAAGGGCCTCACGGTGGCCCCGGCCCCGGCGGTGACGGTGCCGCGCGGCGGCCAGGTGGGCGCGCCGCTGCTGGTCACCGCCGCCGCGGACACCCCGTCGGGCAGCTACCGGGTGCCGGTGGTGTTCACCGCGGGCCCGCTGGCCGTCCGCCAGGAGCTGCTGGTGCACGTCGTCCCGCCGACCGGCGGGCCGGACCTGGCGCGGTCGGCGACGGCCTCCTCCTCGGGCGACGACAGCGCGAAGACCCCGGCGGCGGCGGTCGCCGACGGCGACCCGGGGACCTCCTGGAGCTCCCCCGCCGAGGACGGCGCCTGGGTGCAGCTGCGGCTGCCGCAGCCGGTCCGGCTGGGTTCGGCGGTGCTGCACTGGGGCGCGGCGTACGCCTCCGCGTACCGGCTGGAGACCTCGGCCGACGGCGTGGTGTGGACCACCGTCGCGGAGGTGGGCAACGGGCAGGGCGGCACCGAGACGGTCCGCTTCGACGCGCCGGGCGCGCGCTACCTGCGGGTGCAGGGCGCGGGCCGGGCCACCCGCTACGGGTACGCGCTGTCCGGGGTGGAGCTGTACGGCGTCCAGGCGCCGTAGAGCGGCACGGCGAACGGACGAGTGCCGTGGAGCGGTGCGGCGGGCGGGCGCCGTGGCACGCGGCGGGCCGCCGACGCTCCCGTCGCGGGGGCGCCGGCGGCCCATGAGGCGTACCGGTTGTCGTGTCGGGCAGGCCCTTGTCTGTTCAGGCGGAGAGCGGAGCGTGCTGCTCGCCGCGGCGGATCGGACGGGTGCGGACGGGGGCGGGCAGGACCGTCTCCGGATGGTCGTGGTGCTCGAAGTCCCGGAACTGGTCGAGGCCGCCGTACGGCTCCAGGTAGGGCCGCCAGCGCGGGTCCCTGATCCCGGTGCCGATGACCCGCCAGGCCAGGCCGCTGGGCGCGGCCGGGGGGCGCTTCATCCGCCAGCCGAGGTCGGCGAGGTGCCGGTCGGCCTTGGTGTGGTTGCAGCGGCGGCAGGCCGCCACCACGTTGTCCCACCGGTGCTGGCCGCCCCGGCTGCGCGGGATGACGTGGTCGACACTGGTGGCGGCGGCCCCGCAGTACACGCACCGACCGTGGTCGCGGGCGAACAGCGCCCGCCTGGTCAGCGGTACGGGGCCGCGGTAGGGGACCCGCACGAAACGGGTCAGTTTGACGACGGACGGCGCCTGGACGGCACCGGTGGCGCTGTGCAGAGTGGTGCCCGCATCCTCCAGGGCGATCGCCTTGTGGTTGAGGACGAGGATGAGAGCGCGTCGCATCGAGACGACACCGAGTGGCTCGTACGACGCGTTGAGGACAAGGACATGCGGCACGGGGCCTCCTTGGACGCCTGCGGCGCGTGGCTCGCGCCGAGTCGAGCGGGTGACCGCGGCCCTCGCGGGACGTGATCTCCCTCAGTGTCGCCTTACGTCGTCGTACGACGCCACCATTTCTCCGTGAACGGGCCGCGCGCGTGCGGTGAGCCCCCGCGCGTTCCGCCATAGCCGGTATGCCCAGCTCGCGGCCCTCCTGCACGTACCGTGCGGGTGGTGCTGCGGTGCGTGTCCGGAACCGTTCGCAGGCCGTCCGAGCGGGTGAACGGGGCCCGGAACGGGCTCGCTACAGTGGGGCGATGCTCGCCGATTCCGCTGCCGACCGCACCAGCACGCCCGCGTTCACGCTGCCCACCAGCACGGCCGGTGTGACCGACACCACCCGGCAGGCGGCCGGCTGGCTGGACGACAACTGGCAGGGCTGGGTCGTCTCCGGGCTGCGGATCGTGCTGATCCTCGGGCTGGCCCTGGTGCTGCGGGCGGTGGTCCGCAAGGTGATCGAGAAACTGGTCACCCGGATGGGCCGCCCCGCGGAGGCCGACGGCGACCACGGGATGCTCGGCGGGCTGCTGGCCAACACCGGCGTGGTCAACACCGAGCGGCGCCAGCAGCGCTCCGAGGCGATCGGCTCGGTGCTGCGCTCGGTGGCCTCGTTCGGCATCCTCGGCACCGCCTCGCTGATGGCGCTGTCGGTGCTGGGCGTCGACCTGGCCCCGCTGCTGGCCTCCGCGGGCGTGGCGGGCGTGGCGATCGGCTTCGGCGCCCGCAACCTGGTCACCGACTTCCTCTCCGGCGTCTTCATGATCATGGAGGACCAGTACGGCGTCGGCGACGAGATCGACACCGGCATCGCCACCGGCACCGTCCTGGAGGTCGGCCTGCGGGTCACCAAGCTGCGCGGCTCGGCGGGTGAGATCTGGTACATCCGCAACGGCGAGGTCAAGCGGATCGCCAACATGAGCCAGGGCTGGGGCACCGCCACCGTCGACGTGCAGGTCGGCTACAAGGAGGACCTGGAGCAGGTCGAGGCGCTGATCACCGAGACCGCCGAGCAGTTCGCCAAGGAGAGCCCGTACGACGAGCTGGTCTGGGGCCGGGTCAAGGTGCTGGGCGTGGAGTCGGTAGCCGTGGACTCGGTGCAGCTGCGGGTCGAGGCCCGCTGCACCCCCGGCAAGTCCGCGCAGGTCGCCCGGGCGCTGCGGCTGCGGCTCAAGGCCGCCTTCGACCTGGCGGGCGTCAAGCTCCGGGAGGAGGCCGCCGCCACCGTTCCGGCCCAGGCCGTCGCCGCCCCCGAGATCCTGCCGCCGTCCGCGCTCGCCGACCCCAACTCGGCCCGCTCGCTGGCGGCCAAGCCGATACCGACGCAGAACTGACCCGGCGGCCGCCCCCGGCGGGCCGTCAGGAGACCGGGCCCCCGGCCGGGCCCCCGGTCGAGCTCCCGGTCGCCGTCCGGAGCAGGGCGGCCAGGGCGCGGGAGCGGCTGTCGGGGGGCCAGGCGAGGAGGGTGGTGACCTGCGGGGCGTCCGGGACGGGGCGGACGGCGACGTCGTCGCGGAGCTGGCTGCGGGCGGAGTCGGGCAGGACGGCGTAGGTCCGGCCGAGGGCGATCAGCTGGTAGAGCTGGGCGTGGTCGCGGATCGCCGGGCCGGGGCCGTCGCGGTGGGTGCCGTCGGAGCGCGGGTAGCGCGGGGCGGGCAGGTCCGTCAGCTCGGCCAGGTCGGCGAGGCGCAGTTCGCGGCGGGCGGTCAGCGGGTGCCCGGCGGGCAGCAGGGCGACCTGGCCCTCGGTGCGCAGCTCCTCGGTGTCCAGGCCGGCGGCGGAGTCGAACGGCAGGTGCAGCAGCGCCACGTCCGCCTCGCCGCGCCGCAGCAGCGGCCCCTGCTCGCCGTACTGGCACAGCCGGACGTCCACCGGCACCGCGTCGGGCTCGGCGGCGTAGGCGGCCAGCAGCTTGGCCAGCAGTTCGGTGGACGCGCCCGCCTTGGCCACCAGCACCAGGCCCGGCTGCCCGGCCCGGCGGGTGCGGGCCTCGGCCGCGGCGACCGCGTCCAGCACGGTGCGGCCCTCGCGCAGCAGCACCCGGCCCGCGTCGGTCAGCGCCACGCCGTGGCTGTCGCGGGTCAGCAGGACGGTGCCGAGCCTGCGCTCCAGCCGGGCGACGGCCCGTGACAGCGGGGGCTGGGCCATGCCGAGCCGCTGGGCCGCCCGCCCGAAGTGCAACTCCTCGGCGACGGCGACGAAGTACCGCAGTTCCCGGGTCTCCATCCGTCCAGCCTACGGCGATACCCGCCGGGTATCGCCGGGGTGCCGGATCGGTCCTGGCCACGGCCGGGGCGGCGGGCCGAGCATGGCGGTATGAACGAGAAGAGCGAGCAGAGCGAGAAGAGCGAGCAGCACGGGCAGCACGGGCAGGGCGCGCCGACGGTGGCGCTGGTGACCGGCGCGAACAAGGGCATCGGGTACGAGATCGCGGCGGGCCTCGGCGCGCTGGGCTGGCGGGTGGGCGTGGGCGCCCGGGACGGGGGGCGGCGGGAGGCGGCCGTCGAGGCGCTGCGGGCGGGCGGGGCGGACGCCTTCGGGGTGCCGCTGGACGTCACCGACGACGCCTCGGTGGCCGCGGCGGCGGAGCTGCTGGCGGAGCGCTTCGGGCGGCTCGACGTCCTGGTCAACAACGCGGCGGTGACCGGCGGTTCGCCGCAGGAGCCGACCGTGGTGGACCTGGCGGAGGTCCGGCTGGCGGTGGAGACCAACGTGCTCGGCGTGATCCGGGTGACCAACGCGCTGCTGCCGCTGCTGCGCCGCTCGGCCTCGCCGCGGATCGTCAACATGTCCAGCGGGGTGGGGTCGCTGACCCTGCAGTCCCGGCCGGGGGCGGAGACCGGCCCGATCTCGGCGGCCTACTCCCCGTCGAAGACCTTCCTGAACGCGGTGACCGTGCAGTACGCGAAGGAGCTGCGCGACACCGGCATCCTGATCAACCTGGCCTGCCCCGGCTACTGCGCCACCGACCTGAACGGCCACCGCGGCGTGCGCACCCCCGCGCAGGGCGCGGCGATCGCCGTCCGGCTGGCGGCGCTGCCGGACGGCGGCCCCAGCGGCGGGTTCTTCAACGAGGACGGTCCGCTCCCCTGGTGACGGCGGCGCCGGGAAAAGGGGCGGGAGCGGACCACGGTCCGCTCCCGCCCCTTTTGCCGTGTGATTTTTCGTGTGACGAACCGGCGTCCGGGCGTTGACATCCACGGCTCGCGATTGGAAACTTTCCTAACAGTTGGCCGCAACCGCGTACGCAGAGGAGGATCGGGCCGTGACCACCCGAAAGACACCCCGTTCCCCGCTGGCCGGTACGCCGAGCCTGCTGCGGGCCATCAACGATCGTGCCGCGCTGGAGCTGCTGCTCGCCAACGGCCCGCTGTCCCGCACCCAGATCGGGACCTTGACCGGGCTCTCGAAGCCCACCGCCTCGCAACTGCTGGCCCGACTGGAGGCGGTGGGGCTGGTGGTGCCGGTGGGCACGACCGCCGGCGGGCCGGGGCCGAACGCCCAGCTGTACCAGGTGAATCCGGCCGCGGGCTACGTCGCGGGCGTGGACGTGACCAGCACGACGGTGCGGGTCGCGGTCGCGGACGTCACCGGGACGACGCTGGCCGAGCACCGGGTCCCGACCAAGGGCTGGCCCGCGGCGGAGACGGTGCCGCGGGTCGCCGAGGCGGTCGCCGAGACGGTGCGCCGGGCGCAGCTCGCGCCGGGGAGCCTGCGCGAGGTGGTGGTCGGGATCGGCGGCGCGCCGGACCCGGTGACCGGGAAGCTGCGGTACGCCTCGCACCTGCCGGGCTGGCACTCGCCGCGGCTGGTGGAGGAGCTGGAGCAGGCCCTGGGCGCGCCGGTGTCGATCGAGAACGACGTGAACCTGGCCGCGGTCGCGGAGCAGGCCGGCGGGGCGGCGGCGGGGTGCGAGGACTTCGTGCTGCTGTGGGCCGAGGAGGGCATCGGCGCGGCGATCGTGATCGCGGGCCGGCTGCACCGGGGTTTCACCGGGGGCGCGGGCGAGGTCGGCTACATGCCGGTGCCGGACGCCCCGGTGTCGTTGGGTTCCCGCCGGAAGGTGACCGGCGGGTTCCAGGACCTGGCCGGTGAGCCCGCGGTGCTGGCGCTGGCCCGCCGGCACGGGCTGCGCGGCGCCGACGCGGCGCAGGCGGTGGCCGGGGCCCTGGGCAGTGCCGAGGGCGAGGCCTTCCTGGCCGAGCTGGCCGAACGGCTGGCGGTCGGACTGGCGGTGATCGCCTCGGTGGTGGACCCGGAGCTGGTGGTGCTCTCCGGGGGGACGCCGACCGCGGGCGGTGAACGCCTGCGGGAGCTGGTCCAGGAGGCCCTGGGCCGGATGTCCATCCCGCGGCCGGAGGTGCGGCTGTCGGCCGTGCCGGGGCCGCCCGTCCTGACCGGCGCGCTGCAGCGCGCGCTGGCGAGCACCCGGGACGTCCTGTTCAGCACCCACTGACACCTTGACCGACGTTCGCACGCGCCCCACCGCCCCCCGAGGGCCGCGGGGCCATGCCGCCCTGCCCCCGTCCCCTTCCCAGGAGTGCAACTTCCGTGGACACCACCCGCAGATCCCCGCTCGCCCGCCGCCCGCTGGCCGCGCTCACCGCCGCCGTCTGCACCACCCTGCTGGCCGCCGCCTGCACCGGCACCGACTCCGGTGGCGGGCAGGACGGTTCGGCCTCCGGCCAGGACGTGACGATCACCTTCTGGCACGGCTGGAGCCAGGACAACGAGGTGAAGGCGATCAACGACAACGTCGCCGCCTTCGAGAAGCTGCACCCGAACATCCACGTCAAGGTGGTCGGCAACATCGCCGACGACAAGGTCGAGCAGGCGCTGCGCGCGGGCGGCCCGGACGCCCCGGACGTGGTGTCCTCGTTCTCCACCGACAACGTGGGCAAGTTCTGCGCCTCGCACGTGTGGGCCGACCTCGGGCCGATGCTGAAGAAGGACGGCGTCGACCCGGCGAAGACCTTCCCGGGCGCGATGCTCCAGTACAGCCGGTACCAGGGCGACCAGTGCGCGCTGCCGCTGCTCGGCGACGCGTACGGCCTGTACTACAACAAGACCGCGTTCGCGGCGGCCGGGATCACCGCGCCGCCGAAGACCTTCGGCGAGTTCGCCGAGGACGCCGCCAAGCTGACGGTCGCCGACGGCGACTCGTACAAGCAGCTGGGCTTCATGCCGAACTACCACGGCTACGAGACCGCGATCGCGCACTACCTCGGCCAGTACGGCAGCACGTACTTCGGCCCGGACGGCACGTCGAACGTGGCCACCGACCCGACCGTGACCGCCGCGCTGACCTGGCAGAAGCAGCTGGTCGACCGGCTCGGCGGGTTCGAGAAGCTGGAGAAGTACCGGACCACCTTCGGCGACGAGTTCAGCGCCAAGAACCCGTTCACCACCGGGCAGGTGGCGATGAGCCTGGACGGCGAGTGGCGGACCGCCTCGCTGGCCGAGGACCAGCCGGCCTTCGAGTGGGCGACCGCGCCGTTCCCGGTGCCGGACGACCAGGCGGCGACGTACGGGCGCGGCTACCAGACCGGCACCATCGTCGGCATCGCCAACGGCTCGAAGAAGCAGACCGCGGCCTGGACCTTCGTCAAGTACCTGACCACGGACACCGACGCGGTGGTCTCCTTCGCCAACGCGATCCACAACGTGCCCAGCACCCTGGCCGCGCTGGACTCGCCGAAGCTGGACGCGGACGCGAACTTCCGCACCTTCATCGACATCGCGAAGAACCCGAACTCCTCCACCACGCCCGCGAGCATCAACGGCGGCGCCTACCAGGTGTCGCTGCAGAACCTCAGCTACGAGGTGGAGTCCGGTCGGCAGAACGACCTCGGGGCGGGCCTGACGGCCACCGCCAAGGAGATCGACGCCGCCGTCAGCCAGGCGAAGTGACATGGCGCTCGTGACCTCCACCGTCCCGCCGGCGCTGCGCCGCAAGCGCCGGCGGGAGCGGGCCAGGACCCTGGCCTTCCTCTCCCCGTGGCTGGTCGGGTTCGGGTTCTTCTTCCTGTACCCGCTGGTCTCGACGGTCTACTTCTCGTTCATGCACTACGACGGGTTCAGCGCGCCGACCTTCGCGGGCCTGCGGAACTGGGACTACGTCTTCACCGACTACCCCTCCTTCTGGAAGGGCCTGGGCAACACGCTCTGGCTGGTCGTGGTGATGGTCAGCCTGCGGGTGGTGTTCGGCCTCGGCATCGGCATGCTGATCACCAGGGTGAAGTCCGGCGCCGGGTTCTTCCGCACCGCCTTCTACCTGCCCTACCTGGCGCCGCCGGTGGCCGCCACGATGGCCTTCGCGTTCCTGCTGAACCCGGGCACCGGACCGGTCAACCACCTGCTGGGCGAGCTGGGCCTGCCGCAGCCGGGCTGGTTCACCGACCCGTCCTGGTCGAAGCCCGCCCTGACCATGCTGGCGCTCTGGGGCATCGGCGACCTGATGGTGATCTTCATGGCGGCCCTGCTGGACGTGCCGGCCGAGCAGTACGAGGCCGCCGAGCTCGACGGCGCCGGGAGCTTCCAGCGCTTCCGGTACGTCACCCTGCCGAACATCTCGCCGATCGTGGTGTTCGCCGTGGTCACCGGCGTGATCCAGACCATGCAGTACTACACCCAGGCGATCGTCGCCGGGAAGGTCGCCTCCGGCGTGATCGGCGGCTCCGGGCAGCAGTTCGAGCCGGGCTACCCGCACGGCTCCACCTGGACGCTGCCGCAGATGGTCTACAACCTCGGCTTCCAGCGCTTCGACACCGGCTCGGCCTGCGTCGTCGCCGTCATCCTGTTCGCCCTCTCGATGGCGTTCACCTCGATCCTGCTGCGGCGCAAGTCCGGCTTCATGAATGAGGACTGAGACCCCGTGACCCTCGTCTCCGCTCTCCCCCGCAAGCGCACCGCCCCCGCCTCGGCGGCCGCCCGCGCCGCCCGCCGCCGCGCCGCCCTGCACTGGGTCGCCGTGCACTCCACCGCGGTCGCCGCCGCGCTGTTCTTCCTGCTGCCGTTCGTGTTCGTCTTCCTGACCTCGGTGATGACCGACCGCCAGGCACTCACCTCCGACCTGTGGCCGCACCAGTGGCAGTGGTCGAACTTCGCCACCGTGTGGAACACCCCCGGCTTCCTCACCTGGTGGCGCAACACCCTGCTGTACGCGGGCCTCGGCACCCTGCTGACCGTGGTCTCCAGCCTCCCGGTGGCGTACGCGCTGGCCCGGTTCCGCTTCCGCGGCCGCAACCTCGCCCTGATGGCGGTGGTGGCGATGATGATGCTGCCGCCGCAGGTCACGGTGATCCCGATGTACCTGTTCTGGGCCAAGCAGCTGCACCTGACCGGCTCGCTGTGGCCGCTGATCATCCCGATGGCCTTCGGCGACGCCTTCACCATCTTCCTGCTGCGCCAGTTCCTGCTGACCATCCCCAAGGAGTACGTGGAGGCCGCCCGGATCGACGGCTGCGGCGAACTGCGCACCCTGCTGCGGGTGGTGCTGCCGATGGCGAAGCCCGCGATCGCCGCCGTCGCGCTGTTCCAGTTCTTCTGCTGCTGGAACGACTACTTCGGCCCGCAGATCTACGCCTCCGAGAACCCGGGCGCCTGGACGCTCAGTTACGGCCTGGAGTCCTTCAAGGGCGCCCACCACACCAACTGGAACCTCACCATGGCGGCCACCCTGCTGGTGCTGGCGCCGGTGATCGTACTGTTCTTCTTCGCACAGCGCGCCTTCGTCGAAGGCGTCACACTGACAGGGGTCAAGGGCTGATGTCCGCACTGAAGTTGGCAATCGTCGGCGGCGGTTCCACCTACACACCGGAGCTGATCGACGGGTTCGCGCGGCTGCGCGACACCCTGCCGATCCGCGAGCTGGTGCTGATCGACCCGGCGGCCGACCGGCTGGAGCTGATCGCCGGCCTGGCCCGCCGGATCTTCGCCAAGCAGGGCCACGGCGCCACCGTCACCACCGCCACCGACGTCACCGCGGGCGTCCGGGACGCCGACGCGGTGCTGCTCCAGCTGCGGGTCGGCGGGCAGGCGGCCCGCGACAGGGACGAGACCTGGCCGCTGGAGTGCGGCTGCGTCGGCCAGGAGACCACCGGCGCGGGCGGCCTCGCCAAGGCGCTGCGCACCGTCCCGGTGGTGCTGGACATCGCCGAGCAGGTCCGCCGCACCAACCCGGACGCCTGGATCGTCGACTTCACCAACCCGGTCGGCATCGTCACCCGCGCCCTGCAGACCGCCGGGCACAAGGCCGTCGGCCTGTGCAACGTGGCGATCGGCTTCCAGCGCAAGTTCGCCGCCCACCTGGGCGTCGACCCGGAGCTGGTCCGCCTGGACCACGTCGGCCTGAACCACCTGACCTGGGAGCGCGGCGTCACCCTGCTCGACGCCCCCGGCGCCGCCACCGGCCGCGAGGTGCTGCCGCAGCTGCTCGCCGAGCACGGCCCGGAGATCGCCGCCGACCTGCACCTGCCGCTGCCGGTGGTCCGCCGGCTCGGCGTCGTCCCCTCCTACTACCTGCGGTACTTCTACCAGCACGACGTGGTGGTCGAGGAGCTGAAGGCCAAGGGATCCCGGGCCGCCGAGGTCGCCGCGATCGAGAAGCAGCTGCTGGAGCTGTACGCCGACCCGGCCCTGGACACCAAGCCCGAGCTGCTCGGCCAGCGCGGCGGCGCGTTCTACTCCGAGGCCGCGGTGCAGCTGATCGCCTCGCTGCTGGGCACCGACGGCCGCACCACCGTCCAGGTGGTCAACACCCGCAACGACGGCGTGCTGCCGTTCCTGCCCGACGACGCGGTGATCGAGGTCCCGGCCGAGGTCGACGCCGCCGGGGTCCGCCCGCTGCCCCAGCGCCCGGTCGAACCGCTCTACGCGGGCCTGATCGCCAACGTCACCGCGTACGAGCACCTGGCGCTGGACGCCGCGCTGCACGGCGGCCGGGACCGGGTCTTCGACGCGCTGCTCGCCCACCCGCTGGTCGGGCAGATCGAACTCGCCGACCAGCTCACCGACCGGCTGCTGGCCCACAACCGCGACCACCTGAGCTGGGCGTGACCGGCACCATGGCGGAGCACCACCGCACCACCACCGAGCACCACCACGGGGGGACCGCCCGATGAGCCACTCCGCACACCTGCCCGGCGTCCTCGCCATCGACGCCGGCAACAGCAAGACCGACCTGGCCCTGGTCGGCGCCGACGGCACGGTGCTGGCCACCGCCCGCGGCGGCGGCTTCCAGCCGCAGCACACCGGCCCGGAGGCGGCCGTCGCCGCGCTCGCCCCGCTGGTCGACGACCTGGCCCGGCAGGCCGGCGTCGGACCGCGCCCCGACGGGCGGCCGCTGACCGACCACGTCAGCGCCTGCCTGGCCAACGCGGACCTGCCGATCGAGGAGCAGCAGCTGCACGAGGCGATATCCGGCCACGGCTGGGGCGCCTCCGCGCACGTCGCCAACGACACCTTCGGCCTGCTGCGGGCCGGCACCGACGGGCCGCTGGGCGTCGCGGTGGTCTGCGGCGCGGGCATCAACTGCGTCGGCCTGCGGCCCGACGGGCGCACCGCCCGCTGGCCCGCGCTCGGCCAGCTCACCGGCGACTGGGGCGGCGGCGGCGGGCTCGCCGCCGAGGCGATGTGGCACGCGGCCCGGGCCGAGGACGGCCGCGGCCCGGCCACCCTGCTCTCCCCCATGATCGGCGCGCACTTCAGACTGGCCGGGGCCAACGCCTTCGCCGAGGCCATGCACCTGGGCCGGATCGACCGGGCCCGGCTGCACGAGGTCGCCCGGGTGCTGTTCGCGGCCGGCACCGCGGGCGACCCGGTCGCGCTCGACCTGATCGACCGCCAGGCCGACGAGGTGGCCCGGCTCGCGGTGATCGCGCTGACCAGGCTGGACCTGCTCGACCGGCCGGTGCCGGTGGTGCTCGGCGGCGGGGTGCTGGCCTCCCGGCAGCCGCTGCTGCTCGACAACCTGACCGCCCGGCTGGCCGCGGACGCGCCGCTCGCCGAACCGCGCGTGGTGGTCGCCCCGCCGGTGCTCGGCGCGGCCCTGCTGGGCCTGGACCACCTGGGCGCCGATCCCGCCGCGCACCGCCGGCTGCGGGACGGGTACCCGACCGCCCACGCGATAGCGGCCTGACCGGCCGGACCGGTCCGAGGACGGCCTGACCGACCGGTCAGGCCAGTCAGGCCGGTCAGCGGCGGCCCGGGCGCCGCCCCCGCGACCGCCGCCGGCGGGAGCGGTCGGGGCACCGCACCTGCCCCGACCGCCCCCGCCGGCGGTTCCGTTCTCGCGCCCTGCCGCGGGTCAGCTCCGGCGGGTGCGGCCCCGTCGGACGTGCCCCCGTCGGACGGCCAGCAGCACCGCGCCGCCGATCAGCAGCAGCACCGCGACCACGCCCGCGGCGGCGGCCGGCGCGCCGGTGCCGGGCAGCTCGGGGCCGTGGTGGTCGTGGTGCGGGGGCTTCGGCGCCGGGCTCGGGGTCGGGCTAGGGCTCGGGCTGGGGCTGGGGCTGGGCGCGTCGACGGTGACGGTGGCGCTCGCCGTGTTGTCGGACGGGTCGGTGTCGGTCTGGTCGAGGCCGGTCAGCGTCGCGGTGTTGGTGTGGGTGCCGGGCGCGGTGGCGCGGGCGGTGAGGGTGAGCCGGGCCTGCGCGCCGACGGCCAGGTCGCCGATCGTCCAGACGCCGGTGGCCGCCGCGTACCCGCCGGTGCCGGGCTCGGCGCGGACCAGTTCCAGGCCGGGCGGGAGCAGGTCGGTGAGGACCAGCCCGGTGGCGGGCGCGGGGCCGTCGTTGGCGGCGGTGACGGTGAACACCACCTGCCCGCCGAGCCCGGGGCGCGGGTCGTCGACGCTCTTGCCGACCACGATGTCGGTGTCGGTGAGCGGCCGGACGGTGGCGCTCGCGGTGTTGTTCGCCGTCACCGGGTCGTACTGGTCGGCGGCCGTGACGGTGGCGGTGTCGGTGGCGGGCGCGGCGGCGTCCAGCCGGACCAGCAGGGTGAGCCGCACGGTGCCGCCGACGGGCAGCGCGGGCACCGTCCAGCGTCCGGTGGCCGGGTCGTAGGCGGTGCCGGCGGCGGCGGTCGGGGTGAGCAGCGTGGTGCCGGCGGGGACGGGGTTGTCGACGACGGCGTTGGTCGCGTCGGCCGGGCCGTTGTTGCGCAGGGTGACGGTGAAGGTGGTGGTGGAGCCGACCGGCAGCACCTGCGGGTCGGCGTCCACGGTGACGGCGAGGTCGGCGACCGCGACCACCGGGATGACCGCGGTGGACGGGGCTGCCTCGACGGACTGCCCGATCGGGGAGACCGCGGCGGCGGTGGCGGTGTTGCTGAACGAGCCGGCCGCCAGGTCCTGTTCGGTGACGGTGTGGCTGCCGGTGCAGACCACCGAGCCGCCGGGCTCCACCACCGAGGCCGGGCAGGCCAGGTCGGTGATCCCCGGGTCCTGGACCACCAGGGTGGAGAGGGTGGAGCCTCCGGTGTTGGTGGCGGTGAAGGTGTAGTCGACCACCTGGCCCACGGTGTGCGGGGCGGGCGTGACGGCCCGCTTGTCGAGGGTCAGCGCCGAGGCGATCGGCACCGTCACGGTGGACGGTCCGGTGCCGAGCTGGGGGCCGATGGCCGGGGTCGCGGTGGCGGTCGCGGTGTTGACGACCCGTCCGGCGGCGACGTCCTGCGCGGTGACGGTGTAGCTGCCGGTGCACACCACGGTCGAACCGGGCGCGGGCGCCGGCGGCAGGGTGGTGGCCGGGCAGCTCACGGGGGCCAGCTTGTCGTCGCTGACGGTCAGCGAACCCACCTCCACCGCACCGGCGTTGGTGACCACGTACTGGTACGGGATCACCGTCCCGGCGGTGATCACCGCGGGCAGCGGCGGACCGCTCCGGTCGACCTGCTTGACCAGGTCGAGCGCGCCCAGCGGCAGGATCGAGGAGGCCGTGACGTTGCGGATCAGGTGGACGTCGGTGGAGCCGCCGGTGGAGGCGCTGAACCCGAACTTGTAGGTGGACGGCAGCCCGGCCGGGGCCGGCCGGTCCAGCACCTGGTGCCAGCCGGTGCCGTCCTGGAAGTCGATCTGGACGATCACCCGGGGGTCGGGCGCGGGCGTGATCTGCACGTTGACGGTGCGCTTGGCGACCGCCGGGTCGGTGGTGCCGAACGGCGCGCCCAGGCTGCCGGGCAGCGTGGTCGCGGCCCGCGGCGGGTCACCGGCCGGCGCCTCGGTGGTGGACGCCAGGTAGCAGTAGCCGGAGGTGCCGGCGCCCGGGCCGCGCAGGGTGACCGCGTTCGGCGCGACCGGGCCGTCCTGCCTCACCGGCGACTGCTGGCCGGTCGGGCAGTCCGCGCCCCGGTTCTCGCCGTCGTTGTAGAAGTTGCCGTACATGTCCAGGCCCACACCCAGGTAGCCGCCGACCACGCCGGGGCTGAGGTTGCGCTGCGCGTAGCCGAGGCTGCCGCCGTCCGCGCCCTTGGAGTCCAGCGGGGTCGCGCCGTCCACCAGGTAGAACCCGATGCCGTCGCCGGGCTGCGCGTTGCCGCCGTACTGGTACTGCTCGAAGGTCACCGACAGGCCCGCCGAGGCGGGCACCGGGCGGCGGTACAGCATCGAGCCGCCGACGAACCCGGCCGCGTCGTTGAGCTGGAGGTAGCCGGGCGTCACCCCGGGCACCGGCGCGGCCGGGGTGCCGCCGGCCGGGCAGGACGGGACGGGCGCGGTGCCCGGCGCGGGCGTGCTCCCGGGGGGCGCGCCGGTCAGGCAGGTGTCGCCCAGCGGCTCCCAGGACGGGTCGGCGATCGAGGCGCCCGCGAAGGTCTCGTCGACGATCACCGTCCCGCCGGTCGGCGGATCCGCCGCCGCCCGCGGCCCGGCCACCAACGGCCCCGCCGCCAGCAGCAGCGCCAGCATCCCCCGTGCCACCCCGCGCACCCGTCCCGCCATCCGCTCTCCCACCGCACCTCGCGCCCGTCCGCCCCGGTCGGGGCCGCACGAGCCTAGGCACCCCGCCCGCCCCCGCCCGCCCAGTGCGCCATCAGTGGGCGCGCCGGGCCGCACCGGGCCGGGGACGACACCGCCTGCGCGATCGCCGACGTGGTGGCGGACCCGGCGGACTGATTCGGTGGGCTGGGGCGGCGGGTTGGGGCGGCGGGTCAACTCGCTTGCGGGAGGGGCTGCTTGATGCGGGCGGCCTGGGCCCGGGGGTGGCTGGTGTTGCCGTTGTGGCCGCCGGGCAGCAGCTCGACCGGGGTGTCGAGCAGGGCGCCGAGGGCCTGGGCGCAGCGGCGGTCGAAGACGGCGGACGGGGTGGTGCGGCCGACGGCGGGCACGATCCGGGTGGTGGCGGCCCGGACGGCGTCGGCGTGCTCGGCCGGGCTCGCGCCGCGCTCGGGGTGGTCGAGGCGGCTGCGGGACGGGCCGCGCCGGTCGTAGGTGAGGACGGTGCAGGTGTCGGCCAGGTGTGGGACGAGGTCGGCGGTGCGGTCGGCGTCGCCCTCGCCGCTCCGGGCGATCAGCAGCAGCGGGCCGGACCCGGCCGACCGGCGGCGCACCCTGGTCCGCGCCGCCGAACGCCCCTCCGCCCGGGTCGCCGCCGTCCGCGCCGCCGGCGTCGAGGAGGCGCTGGCCGCCGCGCTCGGCCCCGACGCCGGACCCGAGCGGCTCGCCGAGGTCACCGCGGCGCCGACCGTCCTGGCCCGGCACCTGTCGGCGCGCGACTGACCGGGGCCCGCGCGCACCGGGGACGGGCCCGGGCCCAGGCCTGGGCTCTCCGCAGCGGCTTCCACGCAGGTGACGGTACGTCACCGCGCCGACAAGTTCCCTGGTCCGGTATCGGTTGAGTGAACATCCGGCCGCGGTGCCGGGGATGCCCGTTCTGTCCGTTGAACCCGCCCGGTGGGGTTGTTAGTGTCGCGCGCTCACAGCGCGTCCGACGGGGGCGTGCGCCTGGAGTACCGGGAGCAGCGCCAGATGGCGATCCGCAAGTCCACGATGCAGGAGCAGGTCGCCGCGGCGATCGCCGCGATCGAGCCCAACGACCGTCCGGTGACGACCTTTCACACGGTCACCGGCCCGAGCCCGTGGCTGACCCAGCAGTTCGGTCTGATCGGCCAGCTGTTCGTGAAGTACTACTTCGTGACGCTGACCCAGCGGGTCGTCGTCATCCACCGCGCCTCCCGGGTCAGCAACCGTCCGCTGGAGCTGCTGCACGTCATCCCGCTCGACCAGGCCCGCGCCTCGATCAGCGACGTGCGCCGGAACGCGCTCTGGAGCTCGCTGCGCTTCCTGATCCCGGGCGAGCCGCAGCCGACCCGCCTGAACATCCACCGTTACTGGCGGACCGAGATGGACGCCTTCACCGGCGGCCTGCTCGGCGGCGGCCCCGGCGTCCCCGGCCAGTACCCGCCGGCCCAGGCCCCCGGCCAGTACCAGCCGGTCCCCGGCCAGGCCCCGTACCCGCAGGCCCCGGCTCAGGCCCCGGCGCCGGCGCCGGCGCCGGGTGCCAACCCGTACAAGAACTGATCCGCGCCGGTGAGCCGGTAACCGCTCGCGCCGCCGGGGCGCCCGTCCGACCGTCGAACGGTCCGGACGGGCGCCCCGGCGTTTTCGCGGGTTCGCCGGGCGAACGAGGGGTGTCGGGGCGTCAGCCGAGGTGGGTGCGGGCCCAGTCGGCGAGCAGGCGGGCGCAGTCGTCGACGGACTCCTGCCAGCTGCGGACCGCGCCGTCCCCGGCCTCGTCGCTGACGTGCTTGATCAGCCGGACGGGGAGCCGGGCGCGGCGGGCGACGGTGGCGACCGCGTAGCCCTCCATGTCGACCAGGTCGGCGCTGCGGGCCAGCAGGTCGCGGTCGGCGTCGGCGGAGACGAAGCGGTCGCCGGTGGCGAGCACCGGACCGGCCGGGGCGAGGTCGATCGGGCCGTCCATCCGGTGGCCGGTGAGCTGTTCCAGCAGCGGGGTGTCGAGGTCGTGCTGGACCACCCGGCCGATCTCGTGCGTCCCGGCCAGGCCGGACCGCAGGGCGCCCGCGGTGCCCAGGTTGACGACGGCGGCGGGCCGCTCACCGCCGCCCAGCAGGCCGGCCAGCGCGGCCGCCGCGTTGAGCTTGCCCATGCCGGTGAGCAGCACCGGCAGGCCGCCGTCGAAGTGCGCGGCCTCCTCGGGCAGGGCGACGACGAGCAGCGGGCGGTCGGGGGTGACGGTTCCGGTCAGACGCATGACGCCCAGCTTACGAGGGGCCCGGGACGGCCGGACCGGGGCTACGGGGTGGGGGCGACCCGACCGAAACGGCGGCGGGACCGGCCGAGGCCGGGGCGAAGGGAGGCCGGGGCGGAACAAGGCCAAGGCGGCCGGGCCGGGGACGGCTGGACGGGAACGGCCGGGCCGAGGGTGGTGGGGCCCCGGCCGGGGACGGCCCGGTCGGAGCTGCGGGATCGGGCGAAGCCAGGGCCGGGGCGGCGAAATCGGGGGACGGAAACGGCCAGGCCGGGACGGCCGGGACGAGGCTACGGGGCCGAATCGGTCGGATCGGGGCGAGGACGCGGCCAGGCCCGAACGGCAGGATCGGGCGAGGTCGGGACCGGTCGGGGCCGGTGGGGGCACAGATCGGTCACCGCCCGGCGAACTCCAGACCAACTGCGGCCCGGGGGCAGCCGGGCGTGGTGATACTGCCCGGAGACAGGGCCGGTGGAGCCGAGGGGGAACGGTGGCCGCACAGACACAGGGGAGCGTCCTCGCGCCGCCGCCCGGCCGTCCGCCGGGAGCGGTGCCGAGCCGGGTGCCGAGCCGAGGGCCGGGCGGGGGGCCGGGGTGGTCGTTCGGGTCACTGCCCGAGGCGCTGTCCGGGTCGTTGGCGCGGCTGCGGCTGGCCGCCCGGACTCCGCCGGGGCGGCTGCGCACGGCGGGCGCGGTGCTGGTGGCGCTGGCGCTGCTGTTCGGGGTCACGGCGGCCTGGCAGTCCGCCGAACGGGCGTCCGCAGCGCGGAAGTTGGCGTCCCGCAGTGAGCCGCTCAGTCAGGACGCGGCGGAGCTGTACCGTTCGCTGGCCGACGCCGACGCCACCGCCGCCGCGGGCTTCCTGATGGCCGCCGCCGAGCCGCCCGAGGTGCGCAAGCGGTACCAGGACGACCTGGCGACCGCGTCCCGGCTGATCCCGCAGGCCGCCGCGCGCAGCGGCACCTCGTCCGACGCGCAGCGCCGGCTGGCCGAGCTGAGCCGGCAACTGCCGCGCTACGCGGGCCTGGTGGAGACCGCCCGGGCGATCAACCGGGAGGGCCTGCCGCTCGGCGGCGCGTACCTGCGCTACGCCTCCGACTACCTGCAGAAGACCGTGCTGCCGAACGCGCAGCAGCTGGCCGACACCGAGGCCGCCGCGCTGGACGGCGACCACGACGCGGCCGCCGCCGTGCCCTGGGCGGCACTGGTGCTGGGGGTGCTGCTGCTGGGCGCGCTGGGCCGCTACCAGATGGTGCTGTTCCGGCGCACCAACCGGGTGTTCAACCCCGGGCTGCTGGCCGCCTCGGCGGCGGTGCTGGTCGCGCTGGTGTGGACGGTCGGCGGCACCGCGGCGGCCGGCGGCCGCCTGCACGAGGCCCGCACCCAGGGCATCGACCCGCTGCGCCGGTTGAACCAGGTCCGGGTGGTGGCGTTGCAGGCGCACACCGCGGAGAACCTCAACCTGGTCTCGCGCGGCGCCACCGAGGCGTACGACGACCGCTGGGAGGAGCTGGCGCGGACCCTCGCCGGCCCGGCCGACAGCGCCGGTTCGGCGGTCGGGCTGCTCGTCGCGCCGCCGGACCGGGCCCGGCGGCAACTGACCGACGCCCAGCACCGGTTCGACGAGTGGCAGCAGCGGCACGCGGCCGCCGCCGAGCTGGACGCGAGCGGCGACTACGAGGGGACGCTGCGCACGACCCTGGCCCCGGGCCGGGACGACACCGCGGAGGCCGCGTTCAACGCCGCCGAGCAGCAGTGGGAGCAGGCCGGACGGGCCGAGCAGGCCGCGTTCGACTCCGCCGCGGGCGGCGTCGACGGGGGGCTGGCCGTCCAGGCGGTGGCGGCGGCGCTGCTGGCCGCACTGGCGGCCGGCGGCACGGTGCGCGGCATCGGGCGCCGACTGGCCGAGTACCGGTAACGGGGAAGGGGACGGGGAGCGAAGGATGCGCAGGGCGAGGACCGGAACACTGGTCGCGGTCGCGGCACTGGTGGCGGGCCTGCTGGGCGCCGGCGGTCCGACCGCAGGCGCGGGCGGTAGCGCGGACGGCGGCGCACCGGCCCGGGCGGCGGGCGTCTCGGCGGGCGTCGCGGTGAAGGTCGCCGCTGACGTCGCGGGCGTCGCGAGCGCCGCCGGCATCGCGGGCGTCGCGGGCGTCGCGGCGGACGACTGCGACACCGGGGCGTCGCTGCCGCCCGGGCAGCGGGTCGGGGCGAAGATCCAGGAGATCCGCAGGCGCGGTCGGCTGGTGGTCGGCGTCGACCAGAGTGCCTACAACTGGGGCTACCGCGACTCGCAGACCGGCAGGATCGAGGGCTTCGACATCGACCTGGCCCGCGCCGTCGCCGAGTCGGTGCTCGGCGACCCGGACAAGGTGGTGCTGAAGACCGTCTCCACCGCCGACCGGATCAACGTGCTCAAGGACCACCAGGTCGACCTGATCGCCCGGGCGATGACCGTCACCTGCGAGCGGAAGAAGCAGATCGCCTTCTCCGCCCCGTACTTCAAGGTCTCCCAGCGGGTGGTGGCGCCGAAGGCCGCGCACGCCACCAGCGTGGCGCAGGCGCTCGGCGGCAAGCGGGTGTGCGCGGCGCTGAACTCCTCCTCGCACACCGAGCTGAAGGCGGACCCGCACGGCGCCGCCTCGGTCGTCACGCCCGACAACCAGTTGGACTGCCTGGTGCTGATGGAACTCGGCGAGGCGGACGCCACCCTGTCGGACAGTTCACTGGCGGCGGCGATGGTCGCCCAGGACCGGACCATGGAGCTGGCCGGGGAGTCCTTCCTCCCCACGTACATGGGCGTGGGCATGAACCAGGACGACACCGACCTGGTCTCCTGGGTCAACCAGGTGCTGGTCGAGTGGCGCGGCGGCGGCTGGCAGGCCAGTTACGACACCTGGCTGCGGCCCAGCATGGGGGTGCCCGACCCGTACCGGCCGTGGTGACCACCGAGGCTCGGGCCGGGGCGCGGGCCGGTGCTCCGGCCGGGGCGCGGGCCGGGGCGCGGGCGGCTCGGGTGACGGCGGTGGTGGTGGCGGTGACCGGGGCGGTGGCGGCGGGACGGAACCGGGCCGGTTCCCCTTCCCGGACCGGGAATCCGGGGGACCGGCGTCCGTACGGTGCCGGGCGTCGGGGAGACTGGCGGCCCACGGGCCGTCGCTCCGACCGCCCCAGGACCGACGCCCCGTCACCACGACCGTGGCCGAGAGGAGGAACCGCGTTGGCTGGAACGACCCGCCCGGTGATGAACCGTGAGGAGGTCGATCGCGCGCTGGCCCGGCTGGGTGCCGAGCGCGACGCGGTCGAAGCGGCGCTGCTGGCGCTCCAGGACCACCCGGGGCTGCGGCTGTTGACCGGTGCCGAGCTGTCCGGGCGCACCCGGGAGCGCTGGGAGGTCGCCGAGGGCGGCGTCGCCCTGCTGTGGGCACTGTTCGACCGCTACGCGGAGGCGCTGGCCTCCGCCCGCGCGGTGCGCTCCCGGCGCACCCGGCCGACCGCCGCCGAACTCGCCGAGCTCGCCGAGCTGCTCTCCGGCCGCTCGGTGACCGTCTCCGGCGGGCGGCTGCCCCACCCGTCGGGTCAACTCGGCTCCTCGGCCCGGCTGGTGGAGCAGGTCACGCTCACCGAACTGCTGGAGCGGATGAACGGCTGGTACGCGGTGGTGGTCGAGGTGGTGAGCGCCGTCGACGCGGTCTGGTCGGCGCTGCCCGCCCGGATCGACCTGCTGCTGGCCGAACTCGGCCGGGTCCAGATGCTCGCGGTCTCGGTCGGGGTGCGCCCCGGCGGGCACCCGCTGGCCGACGACCTCGCCGACCTGGCCCACCACCTGGGCGCGCTGCGCGCCCAGGTGGTGGCCGACCCGCTCGCGCTGTGGCGCCCCAGCCGGGTGCCCGCGCAGCGCGGCCGGGCCGCCGAGGGCACCGCCTGGGCCGCCCCCACCGGCGCCGTCGACACCGCCGGGTTCGACCGGATGGGGCGCCGACTGGACGACATACGCGTCGAGTTGGAGGGTCTGCTGCGGCTGCGCGACGAGTCCCACGAGCGGCTCCAGCAGGTCGCCGACCTGCTCCAGCGCGCCGACCTGACGCTGGCCGAGGCCCGCCGGGCCCGCGGCGAGGTGCTGGCGAAGATCGCCTCGACCGAGGTGCCCGCCGTGCCCGGCCCGCACTCCGGGCTGCGCGAGGCGATCGGGCAGGCCGTCGAGTTCCAGCAGACCGGCCAGTGGTACCGGCTCGGCCCGCTGCTGGACGCGCTGGAGGACGCCGCCGCCAAGGAACTCGGCCGGGCCCGGCAGTCGCTCACCGAGGTCGCCCAGCCGCTCGCCGTCCGGGCCGAGCTGCGCGGACGGCTGGAGGCGTACAAGGCGATGGCCGCGCGGCTCGGCCTGGCCGAGGACCCCGAGGTGGTCGAGCGCTTCGAGAAGGCGCGCTGGCTGCTCTGGAGCGCCCCGTGCGACCTGCGGGCGGCGGCCGAGGCGGTCGGCCGCTTCCAGCGGGCGCTGCGCGCGTCCGAACGGCAGTCGCCGCCACCGCAGGCGCGTCAGGAACCGGAGACGCCGTCGCCGCAGGTCCGGGACACCGAGCAGGGGGAGGAGACCGATGGCTGACGCGTGCGCCCGCACGGGCTGCGCCGGGGAGATCGACGCCGACGGGTACTGCACCGAGTGCGGCCTCGCCCCCGAACGGGGCACCGCCCCCTCGGCGTCCCCCGTCTCCCCCGCCGCCCCCGTTCCCGGTGGTCCGTGCGGACGCGGCGACTGCCCGGGCAGCGTCGACCCGGACGGCTACTGCGACGAGTGCGGCCTCGCCGCCGCACGTTCCGTGGCAGCACCCGCCCCGCTCCCCGGGCCGCGCAGCGGTTCCGCCCCGTCCGGGCCGGGTGCCTCGCGCGGTTCGTCCGGCCGGTCCCGGTCGGGCCGTTCGGCGCGCGGCGGTCCGGTGTCGGTGCGCAGTTCGCGGGGCGGCACGGGCACCGCCCGGCGCGGCAACCTGGGCGCGGGCCTGGTGGCGATCGCCCCGGTGCCGGCCGCGGACCCGGCGCGGGCGGTGCTGGCGAACCCGGAGGTGCCGGAGCGCAAGCGCTTCTGCTCGCGCTGCGACCAGCCGGTGGGCCGGGAGAAGGACGGCCGGCCGGGCCGCCCGGAGGGCTTCTGCACCAAGTGCGGCACCCCGTACTCGTTCAGCCCGAAGCTGGGGCGCGGCGACCTGGTGGGCGGCCAGTACGAGGTGATGGGCTGCCTGGCGCACGGCGGCCTGGGCTGGATCTACCTGGCGGTGGACCGCCGGGTGAACGACCGCTGGGTGGTGCTGAAGGGCCTGCTGGACACCGGGGACGAGGACGCGCTGGCGGTGGCGATCGCCGAGCGGCGGTTCCTGGCCGAGGTCGACCACCCGAACATCGTCCGGATCATCAACTTCGTCGAGCACCCGGACGCCCGGACCGGCTCCGCCGACGGCTACATCGTGATGGAGTACGTCGGCGGCAAGTCGCTGAAGGACATCGCCAACGAGCGGCTGACCCCGGACGGGCGGCGCGATCCGCTGCCGGTCGAGCAGGCGCTGGCGTACGCGCTGGCGGCGCTGCCCGCGCTCGGGTACCTGCACGCGCGCCGGCTGGTGTACTGCGACTTCAAGCTGGACAACGTGATCCAGTCGGACGACATGCTCAAGATCATCGACCTGGGCGCGGTCCGTCGGCACGACGACGACGGCCCGGTCTACGGCACCGTCGGCTACCAGGCGCCGGAGATCGCCACCGCCGGCCCCTCGCCCTCCTCCGACCTGTACACGGTGGCCCGCACGCTGGCCGTGCTGACCTTCGACTTCCGCGGCTACACCGACCACTGGCGGCACGAACTGCCGGGCCCGGACGAGGTGGAGGTGTTCGCCCGCTACGAGTCCTTCCACCGCCTGCTGGTGCGCGCCACCGATCCGGACCCGGCCCGCCGGTTCGGCTCCGCCGAGGAGATGGCGGGGCAGCTGACCGGCGTGCTGCGCGAGGTGCTGAGCCTGCAGGACGGGCAGGCCAGGCCCGCGCCCTCCACCCTGTTCGGGCCGGAACTGCGGGTGGTCGACACCGAGTTGGCCGAGCGCCCGCCGCAGGCCCGGGCCGCCGCCCTGGCGCTGCCCGCGCCGCTGGCCGACCCGGCCGACCCGAACGCGGGCCTGCCGGCCGCGCTGCCCGCCGCGCCCGCCGAGGCGCTGGCCGTGCTCCGGGCGACCGGCACCGGCTCGGCCGAGCTGCGGCTGCGGGAGCTGCGCACCCACCTGGAGCTCGGCGACGCCGAAGCCGCCGCCGGGGTGCTGGCCGCCCTGGAGGCCGAGCACCCCGGCGAGTGGCGGGTGGTGTGGCACCGGGGGCTGACCGCGCTCGCCGCCGACCGGGCCGCCGAGGCCCGCGACTCCTTCGAGGCGCTGTACGACGCGTTCCCCGGCGAGAGCGCGCCCAAGCTGGCGCTCGCGGTCTGCGCCGAGCTGCTCGGCGACACCGCGGCCGCCGCCGGGTACTACGCCCTGGTCGGCACCGTGGACCGGTCCTTCGTGAGCGCCGCGTTCGGGCTGGCCCGGGTCCGGCTCGCGGACGGCGACCGGGCGGGCGCGGTCGCCGCGCTGGAGGCCGTGCCGGAGAGCTCCGCGCACTGGACCGCCGCCCGGATCGGCGCGGTCCGGGCCCGGCTGCGCGGCCGGGCCGCCACCGAGCCGCTGGCCGCCGAGCTCGCCGAAAGCTCCGACCGGCTGGCGGCGCTGACCCTGGACGCCCGGCGGCGCGAGGAACTCGCCGTCGAGGTACTGGACTCGGCGCTGAACTGGGTGCTGGCGGGGGCCGCCGGGAAGCCCGCCACGCTGACCGTGCTGGGACATCCCGCCGCGGAACGGGAACTGAGGCTCGCCCTGGAACACTCCTACCGAATGTTGGCGCGGTTGTCCGACCGGGCCGAGACGAGGATCGAGTGGGTGGAACGGGCCAACCGGGCCCGCCCCAGGACATGGGTGTGAGCATGCCGCAGCAGACCGAGTGCCCGAACTGTGCCGAACCGTTGGCCCCCCAGGACGCCTTCTGCGGGGCCTGCGGCACCGCCCTGACCGGACCGCCGACCCTGCGCGACCTGCCCGTCGTGCCCAGCTGCCCGCACTGCGGCTCCGCCGAGCTCGCGGAAGGGCGGTGCCAGCGCTGCGGGCAGGCCCAGCCGCGCGAACGCGACCACCAGGAGCTGGAGTCGACCGGCGTCGCGGCGGTCTCCGACCGCGGCCTGCGGCACCACCGCAACGAGGACGCGTTCACCGTCGCCACCGCCGAGGGCCCGGACGGGGCGCCCGCCGTGCTCGCCGTGGTCTGCGACGGGGTGTCCTCCTCGTCCCGCCCGGACGAGGCGTCCGCCGCCGCCGTCACCGCCGCCGCCGACTCGCTGGTCGCCGCGCTGGCGGTCGGCCGCGAGCCCGGGCAGGCGATGCGCGAGGCGATCGGCGCCGCCAACCGGGCCGTCACCGCGCTCGCCCACGACGGCACCGCCCCCGACGGCCGGCACAGCAACGCGCCGGCCTGCACCTACGTCAGCGCGGTCAGCTCCGGCGGCCTGGTCACCATCGGCTGGGTCGGCGACACCCGGGCCTACTGGATCCCGGACGACCGCGAGTCCGCCGAGCCGTACCGGCTCACCGAGGACGACTCCTGGGCGGCCCGGATGGTCGCCGCCAACCTGATGGCCGAGGCCGAGGCGTACGCCGACCCGCGCGCCCACGCCATCACCGGCTGGCTCGGCGCCGACGCCGAGGACCTCGACCCGCACACCGTCAGCTTCACCCCGCACGTCCCCGGGGTGCTGCTGATCTGCACCGACGGCCTGTGGAACTACGCCGAGGCCGCCACCGACCTGGCGTTCTTCGTCCGGACCGACGCCCGCACCGAACCGCTGGCCACCGCCCGGGAGCTGGTGCGGTTCGCGGTCGAGCGCGGCGGGCACGACAACATCACCGTCGCGGTGCTGCCGATCGACCCGCCGACTGCGCCGGCCGTCCACGAGGCCACCCTGCTCGACCTGCCGCTGCCGCGCGCCGCCGACCCGGACGCCACCGTCCCGCTGCGCCCGGCCCCCGCCGCGGTTCCGGCGGCCCCCGCCGCGCCGCCGGCCGCACCGCCCGTGCCCGCCGTCCCGCCCGCGCCCGTCGCCCCGCCGGCCGCACCGCCCGCACCCGCCGTCCCGCCGCTGCCCGCCGCCGCGCCGACCGCCACCGTGCCCGACACCGCCGCGCCGGCCGGGGCGCCGGGTGCCGGACCGGCCGGGAACTGACCCTCCGACCCTCCGCGCCCTCGACAGGAGCTCTCCGCATGGCCTCGTTGTCCAAGCCCGACGCGCCCCGGTTCGACGTCGACGTCTTCCAGAACGAGTACCTCGCCCAGGGCGCCCGGGAGGTCAACGCCATCGTCACGGTGACCGCGACCGGCGGCGGCACCTCCGGCGGCCGCCCGATCGGCGACTCCGGGCCGGACGCCGCCGTGGTCCTGGTGATCGACTGCTCCGGCTCCATGGAGCACCCGGACGGCAAGATGCGGCACGCCCGCGAGGCCACCGCCGCCGCCATCGACGAGCTGCGCGACGGCGTCGCCTTCGCGGTGGTCGCCGGCACCCACGAGGCGGGCGACGTCTACCCGGGCGACGGCCGTCTCGCCGTCGCCGACCGGTCCACCCGCGAGCAGGCCAAGGACGCGCTGCGCCGGCTCAGGCCGTCCGGCGGCACGGCGATCGGCAGCTGGATCACCAAGGCGCGGCAGCTGTTCGCCTCCCGCCCGGAGGCGTCCATCCGGCACGCCGTCCTGCTCACCGACGGCCGCAACGAGCACGAGCGGCCCGCCGACCTGCAACGCGCCCTGGACGCCGCCTCCGGGTACTTCACCGCCGACTGCCGCGGCGTCGGCACCGACTGGGAGGTCGCCGAGCTGCGGAGGATATCCTCCGCGCTGCTCGGCACCGTCGACATCGTCGCCGAGTCCTCCGGCCTGGCCGAGGACTTCCGCGCGATGATGTCCGCCGCCATGGGCAAGCAGGTCGCCGACGTCGCCCTGCGGGTGTGGACGCCGGCGAACGCCCGGGTGAAGTTCGTCAAGCAGGCCGCCCCCGCCGTCGAGGACCTCACCGGCCGCCGCGCCGACGCGGGCACCCGGGCCGGGGACTACCCGACCGGTTCCTGGGGCGACGAGTCCCGCGACTACCACGTGTGCGTGGAGGTCCCGGCCGCCGCCGTCGGCAGCGAGATGCTGGCCGCCCGGATCAGCCTGGTCCTGCCGCACCCGGACGGCACCGCCGAGGTGCTCGGCCAGGGGCTGGTGCGCGCCGTGTGGACGGACGACCCGGCCGCCTCGACCCGGATCAACCCGCAGGTCGCGCACTGCACCGGGCAGGCCGAGCTGGCCGACGCCATCCGCGGCGGCCTGGAGGCCCACCGGGCGGGCGACTTGGACCGCGCCACCGCCGAGCTGGGAGCCGCCGTCCGGCTCGCATACGCCAGCGGCAACGAGGGCACCCTCAAGCTGCTGCGGAAGGTGGTGGACGTGGTCGACGAACGGGAGGGTACCGTTCGGTTCCGTAAGAACGTGAGCGAGGCCGACTCGATGACACTCGAGACCCGGTCGACCAAGACCGTGCGCGTGAAGAAGTGAGCCGGACACCCGCCGGACCCGAACCTGCTGGAGTGGGGACCTGATGCCGATCTGCCCTAGGGGACACGAGTCACAGGCCGAGGACTGGTGCGACTACTGCGGTTTCCCGATGACGCCGCCGCCCGGCCTGGCGATCCCCGGTTTTCCGAACGGTCCGGCCCAGCCCGGCGCCCAGGGCCAGCCCGGCGGCGGCCAGGGACAGCCCGCGGGCGGCCAGCACCGCCCCGGCGGCCCCGCCGCGCCGCCGTCGGCCCCGCCCGCGTACACCTCCTCCGGCTACCCGCCGGTCGGCCCGGGCAGCACCCCGCCGTCCGGCACCCCGGCCGGTGGCGGCGGCTACTTCGAGCCGCGCCGCACCCAGACGCCGCCCGCCGGCACGCCCACCGGGCCGGCCGCGGGAGCCCCCGGCGCCCCCGGTGCCCCCGGCCCGTACGGTGCTCCGCCGCCGCCCCCGGCCACCACCGGCCTGGTCACCTGCCCGATCTGCCGCAGCCCGCAGACCGGCCGGTACTGCGAGGAGTGCGGCTACGACTACAACCTGGCCACCTCCGCCCGCCCGCCGGGCACCGCACCCGCCCCGCAGCCGCAGCAGCACCACCAGCAGCAGCAGCAGGGCTACGGTTTCCCGCCGCCCGCCGCCGCGCCCCCGGCCCCGCCGGCCGGGTTCGACCCGCCGGCCCCGCCGCAGTCGCCGTACGAGCGTCCGCAGCAGCAGCCGCAGCGGCACCAGCAGCCGTACGAGCAGCAGCAGCGGGCCCCGTACGAGCAGCCGCACGCCCAGCAGCAGTCGCCGCAGCCACCGCAGTCGCCGTACGAGCGTCCCCAGCAGCAGCACCAGCAGCCGCAGCAGCACGCCCCGCAGCAGCACCAGTCGCCGTCGCCGTACGAGCGGCCCGGCTACCCGGGTGCGCAGGCCGCCCAGGCCGCAGCCTCCGCGCCGTCCGCGCCGTCGTTCGACAAGCCCTCGGCCGCCGGGTTCCCGGACGTCGACTACGAGCGCACCGGCCCGGTGTACGCCGAGCCGTCCGCTCCCCCGGCGGGCCACCGCTCGCAGCCCGGACCGGACTCCGGGACGTCGTTCCGGCTCACCCCGCCCGGGCAGCCGGGCGGCGCGCCGCAGCAGCGGTCCACCTGGTTCGCCGTGGTGGCGCACGACCACGACTACTTCACCGACATGATGACCCGCAGCGGCCCGGAGGCGGCCGGCCTGTACTTCCCGCAGTACACCTCGGAGCGGCGGATCCCGCTGACCGGCCGCGGCCAGCTGCGGATCGGGCGGCGCAGCCAGCAGCGCGGCACCGTGCCGGAGATCGACCTGTCGGTCGCCCCGGAGGACCCGGGCGCCTCGCACCACCACGCCCTGCTGGCCGAGCAGCCGGACGGCAGCTGGGTGGTGGTCGACCAGGACTCCACCAACGGCACCACCATGAACGGCAGTCCGGACACCCTGCCGCCGCACACCGCGATCCCGCTGAACGACGGCGACCGGATCCACGTCGGCGCCTGGACCACCATCACGGTGCACCTGGCCTGACCCCGCACCGGCGGCCCGCCCGACAGCCGGGCCGCCGGACCGCGCGCTGACGCGGCGTCACGACCGGCCCGTGCCGGGGGAGTTCGCCCCCGGCACGGGCCGCGGCGTCCGCCCGGCCGTCCCGGAAGCTCAGGATTCGCACAAAAATGCTCGTGGGGCGGTGCCGACCGCCTACGCTTCGCCCCATGAGTGATGCGATAACCGCGGACGGGATCCGGAAGCGGTACGGGGATGTCCAGGCCGTGGACGGGGTCTCACTCTCCGTCAGGACCGGCGAGTTCTACGGCCTGCTCGGACCGAACGGCGCCGGCAAGACGACCACCCTGGAGATCCTGGAGGGCATCCGGGAGGCCGACGAGGGGCGGGTCGAGCTGCTCGGCCTGTCGCCGTGGCCGCGCAACCCGAAGCTGCTGCCGCGGATCGGCGTGCAGTTCCAGGCGTCCGCGTTCTTCACCAAGCTGTCCGCGCGCGAGACCATCCGCACCTTCGCCTCGTTCTACGGCATCGGTCCGAAGGCGGCCGACGCGATGCTGGAGCGGGTCGGCCTGACCGAGTCCGCGAACGTGCTGACCGACAAGATGTCCGGCGGCCAGGCCCAGCGCCTGTCCATCGCCTGCGCGCTGGTGCACGACCCGGAGCTGGTGTTCCTGGACGAGCCGACCACCGGCCTCGACCCGCAGGCCCGCCGCAACCTGTGGGACCTGCTGCGCGACATCAACGCCGAGGGCCGCACCGTGCTCCTGACCACCCACTACCTGGACGAGGCGGAGATCCTCTGCGACCGCGTCGCGGTGATGGACCACGGCAGGGTGCTGAAGACCGGCGCCCCCGCCGCGCTGGTCCGCGAGATCGACGACACCGTCCGGGTCCGGATCGAGTCCGGGCAGGTGAGCGCCGAGCGGGCCCGCGAACTGCTCACCGCCGCGGGCGCGGTGCACACCAACCTGGAGGACGACGGCGTCACGCTGGCGCTGTCCACCGCCGAGCCCGGGCCGGTGCTGTCCGTCCTGGCCGAGCAGAACGCGCTGCGCGGCCTCGAAGTCCGCGGCGCCACCCTGGAGGACGTCTTCCTCCAGCTGACCGGACGGGAGTACCGGGCATGACCGCCACCGAACAGGCCCGTACTCCGGCCCCCGCGCCCGCCGGCGGGGGCGAGCGCGAGCGGGCCAACGCCTTCGTCGGCCTCTCCCGGGTGATGCTGCTGGGCTTCGTCCGCGACAAGGGCACGCTGTTCTTCACCCTCGCGCTGCCACTGATGTTCCTGCTGCTGTTCGGCGTCCTCTACAAGGGCGGCGGCAGCACCCACGTGAAGGTCGCCGAGATCGGCCGGGTCGAGGTGCTGGACGACGCCCGGGCCCACGCCGAGGGCGCGCTGGAGGCGCTGGAGATCACCACCGACCTGAACGAGGCGGACGCCCTCGCCAAGGTCAGGAAGGGCGACCTGGACGGGCTGGTCACGGAGCAGCCGGACGGCACCCTGGTGCTCCGCTTCAGCCAGGCCGACCAGGTGAAGTCCGCCACCGTGCAGGGCATCGTCAACGCCCTGGTGCAGGGCGCCAACCAGGCGGCCTCGAACGTCGCGCCGAAGTACACCCTGGACGCCTCCAAGGTGGAGGACGACTCGACCAAGCCGATCCAGTACCTGACCCCGGGCCTGCTCGCCTACGCCGTCGCCATGGGCGCGGTCTACGGCGCGTCGTTCACCCTGGTCACCTGGCGCAAGAAGCGGGTGCTGCGCCGGCTGCGGCTGGCGCCGATCTCGGCGGGCACCATCGTCGGCGCCCGGGTGCTGGTCAGCGTGCTGGTCGCGCTCGCCCAGACCGCGCTGTTCCTGCTGGTCGCGCAGATCGACTACTTCGGGCTCAAGCTCACCGGCAACTGGTGGCTGGTGTTCCCGCTGGTGGTCTGCGCCACCCTGGCGTTCATGTCGATCGGCCTGGTCACCGGCTCGCTGGCGAAGACCGAGGAGTCGGCGAACGGCATGAACCAGCTGATCATCCTGCCGATGTCCTTCCTCGGCGGCGCGTTCATCCCGCTGGACTTCGCCCCGGGCTGGCTCCAGGACATCTCCCGGGCACTGCCGCTGCGCTACCTGATCGTGCCCGCCAAGTCGGTGCTCAGCCAGGGCGGCGGCCTGGCCGAGGCGCTGCCCGCGATGGGCATCCTGCTCGCCTTCACGGCGGTGCTGTGCGCCGTCGCCTGGCGCTTCTTCAACTGGGACGACGCGTAGCCGCCCGCCGCCCCGGGACGGGGGTCGTACGCCGGAAGTCCCGGTGTACGGCCCCCGTCGGCGTCTGCGACCATGGACGGGTGACTGACACCGGGCGCGAGACCACCACCGCACAAGAGGAGACCTTCTACCAGCGGGTCGGCGGCGAGGCGACCTTCCGCAGGCTGGTGCACCTCTTCTACCGCGGTGTCGCCCAGGACGAGCTGCTGCGCCCGATGTACCCGGAGGAGGACCTCGGCCCGGCCGAGGAGCGCTTCGCCCTGTTCCTGATCCAGTACTGGGGCGGCCCGCGCACCTACAGCGACCGCCGCGGCCACCCCCGGCTGCGGATGCGGCACGCCCCGTTCCGGGTCGACCGGGCCGCGCACGACGCCTGGCTGGGCCACATGCGCGCCGCCCTGGACGAGCTGGCGCTGCCCGCCGAGGCCGACCGCGAGCTGTGGAACTACATGACGTACGCCGCCGCCTCGATGATCAATACCGCGGGCTGAACACTGCGGGCTGAACACCCCGCCGCCGTCCGCGCCCGGCACCGCCCGGAGCCGGACCGCCGCGGCACGGTTCAGCGCAGCGGGCTGAGCCCCAGGCCCGCGCCGGGCGCGGCCGCCGTGCGCAGCACGACGGACCCGGCGGGCGCGTCCAGCCGCAGCCAGGCCCCGGCCCGGTGGGCGGAGAGCGGGGTGCCGGGGCGCAGGAACCCGATCGCGTGCGCGGCGTGCGCGGCCCGCAGCGGCAGGCCCTCGGCGGCGCCCAGCGGCCGGGACCAGATCTCGTCGGCGATCGCGTCGACCGCCTGCCTGGTCCGGTGGTGGTCCGGCACCTCGGCGGTGCGCCGCTTGAACTCCTCGACGGCGGCGAGCACTTCGCCCACCACCCGGTCGACCGGCGGCTGCCCGAGCGGCTGCCAGCCGGAGCGCGGCGGGAGCAGCCCGGTCCAGGACGGGCCGGTGACCGGCGCGGGCAGCCCGAGGGCGGCGCCCGCCTCGTCCACCGACTCCAGCAGCTGCCCGGCGGAGACGGTCAGGTCGGCGGCCGTGTCGAGCCCGGCCAGCCGCACGGTGCGCACCGCGAGCACCGCGGCCCCGCCGAGCGGCAGCCGGCCGAAGACCGCCAGCACCCCGCCGCCGTCCGCGCCCGGCACCGCCTGGAGCCGGACCGCCGCGGCCCGGTCGAAGCGCAGCAGCCGTCCGAGGAAGGCACTCAGGTCGGCGCCCTCCCGCCGGTCGGCGAGGTCGAGTCGGGTCTGCACGGTCACCGGGGTCAGCTCGTTTCGTCAGCGGCGGGTGTCGGCTCGTCCCGTCAGGCGGCGCAGCCGGCGGGCTGCTCGTCCATGAAGCGGCTCAGGAACTCCCGCTCGACGGGGCTGATCCGGCGCGGCCGGCCCTCGGCCAGGTTGTAGGGGACGACCACGGTGGAGGCGGTGACGTACACCGTCTCGGTGCCGTCGGCGGCGACGTCCTTGATCTCGTAGGAGACGGTCAGCGAGGCGCCGCCGATCTTCGTCACCCGGGTCTCGATGGTGACCGGCTCGGGCCGGTGCACCAGCGGCCGCTTGTAGTCGATCTCGTGGCGCGCCACCACCGAGCCGCCCGCGAACTCACCGGCGCCGGCCTCGGCGGCCTGGGTGAACATGAAGTCGATCCGGGCCTCCTCCAGGTAGCGCAGGAAGACCACGTTGTTCACGTGGCCGAAGGCGTCCATGTCGGACCACCTCAGGGGGCAGGCGTAGATGTGGCGAGCCACGGCGTTCTCCTCGAATTTCTCCGTACCCGTGGGTATCCGTGCGGGCGGCCTACGGGCGGGCGGCCCGGCAGCCCGCCCGCGGGGGCAGTCTGCCGGGCCGGGGTTGCGCCCGGGTGTCAGTCGCGGGTCAGCTTCTTGTAGCTGGCGCGGTGCGGGCGGGCCGCGTCGGCGCCGAGGCGCTCGACCTTGTTCTTCTCGTAGGACTCGAAGTTGCCCTCGAACCAGAACCACTTGCTCTCGCCCTCGTAGGCGAGGATGTGGGTGGCCACCCGGTCCAGGAACCAGCGGTCGTGGGAGATGACCACGGCGCAGCCGGGGAACTCCAGCAGCGCGTTCTCCAGCGAGGACAGGGTCTCGACGTCGAGGTCGTTGGTCGGCTCGTCGAGGAGCAGCAGGTTGCCGCCCTGCTTGAGGGTCAGCGCCAGGTTGAGGCGGTTGCGCTCACCGCCGGAGAGCACGCCGGCCGGCTTCTGCTGGTCCGGGCCCTTGAAGCCGAACGCGGACACGTACGCCCGGGACGGCATCTCGACCTGGCCGACGTTGATCCAGTCGAGGCCGTCGGAGACGACCTCCCACAGGGTCTTCTTCGGGTCGATGTTGGAGCGGGTCTGGTCGACGTAGCTGATCTTGACGGTCTCGCCGACCTTGACGGTGCCGCTGTCCGGCGTCTCCAGGTCCTGGAGCATCTTGAACAGGGTGGTCTTGCCGGCGCCGTTGGGGCCGATCACGCCGACGATGCCGTTGCGCGGCAGGGTGAAGCTCAGGCCGTCGATCAGGATCTTGTCGCCGAACGACTTGTGCAGGTCGTCGACCTCGATGACGACGCTGCCCAGGCGCGGGCCCGGCGGGATCTGGATCTCCTCGAAGTCCAGCTTCCGCATCTTGTCCGCCTCGGCCGCCATCTCCTCGTAGCGGGCCAGGCGGGCCTTGGACTTGGCCTGGCGGCCCTTGGCGTTGGAGCGGACCCACTCCAGCTCTTCCTTGAGCCGCTTGGCGCGCTTGGCGTCCTTCTGGCCCTCGACCTTGAGGCGGGTCTGCTTGGTCTCCAGGTAGGTGGAGTAGTTGCCCTCGTACGGGTAGGCGCGGCCGCGGTCGAGTTCGAGGATCCACTCGGCGACGTTGTCCAGGAAGTACCGGTCGTGGGTGACGGCGACGACGGTGCCGGGGTACTTCTCCAGGTGCTGCTCCAGCCAGTTCACCGACTCGGCGTCCAGGTGGTTGGTGGGCTCGTCGAGCAGCAGCAGGTCGGGCTGCTCCAGCAGCAGCTTGCAGAGCGCGACGCGGCGGCGCTCGCCGCCGGAGAGCTTGGTGACCGCCCAGTCGCCGGGCGGGCAGCCCAGCGCGTCCATGGCCTGCTCCAGCTGGACGTCGAGGTCCCAGGCGTTGGCGTGGTCCAGGTCCTCCTGGAGGGTGCCCATCTCGGCGAGCAGTTCGTCCGAGTAGTCGGTCGCCATCAGTTCGGCGATCTCGTTGAACCGGTCGAGCTTGGCCTTGATCTCCTTGACGCCGTCCTGGACGTTCTCCAGGACCGTCTTGGACTCGTCCAGCGGGGGCTCCTGCTGGAGCATGCCGACGGTGAAGCCCGGCGAGAGGAAGGCGTCGCCGTTGGAGGGCTGGTCGAGGCCCGCCATCATCCGCAGCACGGTCGACTTACCGGCGCCGTTGGGGCCGACGACGCCGATCTTCGCCCCGGGGAGGAAGCTGAGCGTCACGTCGTCAAGGATGACCTTGTCGCCGTGTGCCTTGCGCACCTTGCGCATGGTGTAGATGTATTCCGCCACGTTGAGATCGCTCCGGCGTCGTCGTGAGTAATCGGCTTGCAGCCTTCCATTGTGCCGTAAGGCCGGGACCGCCCCGAACGCCCGGCCGGGCGCCCGCGGGCCCGCCGGGCCGCCGGCTGCGGGGGCCCGGTACGCGAACGGCCCCGCCGCCCGGGCGGGCGGCGGGGCCGTCCCCCGCCCGGCGCGGAGGCCGGGCGGGTTTCAGCTCGTCGTTCAGGAGGTGCGGCTGTGGCGGCCGCGGCGGCGCATGCCGTAGACCGCGGCACCGCCGGCGACGACCAGCACGCCGGCCAGGGTGGCGGTCAGGCCGGTGCCCATGCCGCCACCGGTGGAGGCCAGCTCGGGGCCGGTCGGGCTGGGCGACGGCACCGGGGAGGCCGGGGCCGAGGCGGACGGCGTCGGGGTCTGGGTGGCGCTGTCGGTCTTGCAGTTCAGCAGGCCGCCGAACTGCTTGGAGAAGCCGCCCGGGCCGGTGACGGTGAAGTCGTACTTGGTGTCCTCCTCGACCGGCAGGGTCACGGCCTCGGTGCCGTTCGGCTTGACCGTGTACTCCTTGCCGCCGACCTTGAAGGTCGCGGGCTGGTCGCCCTTGTTCCCGAGGGTGACCACCAGGGCGCCCTTGGTGCAGTCGATCGCGGCGTCCGCGGTCGGCACCGCGCCCTGCGGCGCCCAGGAGAGCGTGGCGAGGGCGTTGACCTTGACCTTGTCGGCACCGGCCAGGATCAGGGTCTGGCTGTGCTTGCCGTTGTCGTCGCCGACGAAGGCCCGGCCGATCTTGATGGTCGCGGTGGCGTCGGCGGTGACGGTCGCGGTGCCCGCGTCCGCGCCGGCCGGGACCTTGGCGAACAGCTGGTCGCCGCTCTTGGCGGTCTTCACCGCGGCGCCGTTCTTGTCGACCAGGGCGATGCCCGCGTCGGCGCCCTTCTTGTCCAGCGCGACGGTGACGTTGTCGGTGGTGCCGCCGGTGGTGACGGTGATCGGGCCGAGCAGGTCACCGCTCTTGCCCGCCCCCGAGCCGGGGTTGAGGGCCAGCGAGGGCTTCGGCTCCTCGGCGCCGCCCTTGGCGTCGGCCTGGGCGATCAGCCAGTCGGTGAACTTCTTGGTCTTCTCGTGGTCGTCGCTCTGCTTGGTCGGCACGTTCGGGTCGGAGTAGTGCCAGATCGCGACCTGGGTGGCCGCGGCGGCGTCGTCCTTGGTGAGCCCGGCGATGCCGGAGGCCTTGCTGAGCGCGCCCTCGTCGACGTTCGGGAAGGAGTGCTCCAGCAGCCACTGGATCTTCGGTCCGGCCTTGGCCTTGGCCTTCTCCGGCTGGGACAGCGAGGTCGAGGCCCAGTCGGTCTCGTGGTAGGTCGCGTCCTTGAGCGTGTCGTTGAGCAGGTCGATGCAGTACACCTGGAGGACGGTGTCGGTGCCGATCACCTTGAGGCTGAACTGCCCGGCGGTGACCGGGAGCCAGCGACCGGGGCGGACCTCGTGCTCGATCTGCTCCCCGTAACGGATGCCGCCGTCCAGCTTCGCCTTGACCCCCGTGGCGGGGTCGTCCGCAGCCGCCGTACCGGCCGCGAGCAGGCCCGAACCGACCGCGAGGCCGGACGTGAGCATGACAGCGACGATGCGGGAGACGGCCCGCCCCTGCTTGTGGAACATGTGGGATCCCTCCGGGCGGCGACGTGCCTTCTGGCAACCCGCCCCCTGCAAAGCGGCACCCCCTGCGGCACCGCTGCACGTGTGTGGACCAGACGCATCCTATTGACACGACCCGACCGCTCCAGGCCCGTAGCGAATCAGGACAATATCGTGGCTGTTCTGTTATCAAGGAGCTGGTTGCCGGAGCGAGTTGATGAGTCGACATAAAGCCAAGAGGCGCCTCCGCGGCAATCAGGATTGCACTCCCCGACTCAAGAAGTGCCCCGATCGGGTCAGTTCAGAACCCCCTCCGTCACATCCGCATCCCCTTCCCCAGACACCCCACCAGTCCCGCCCCCGCCCTCGGCGGCCTCCTCCGCCCGGCGCCGGGCCGCGACCGCCGCCACGATCCAGTCCGGAACCGCCTCCTCCACCAGCCGCACCGCCCGCTGCCCGCCCTCCGCCGACGCGGGCACACGCGCGGGCCCGGACGCAGGGGCGGGCCCGGACGCAGGCGCGGACGACACGGCCGCCGAACCGCCGCGCACCGGCTCCGACGTGCCCTCCAGCGCGCGCCGGAACACCGAGGTGCCCCGCACCAGGTCGTGGCCGACCGAACGGGCCTCGATCTCCACCTCCGTCCGCCGACTCCCCTCCTCACCCCACTCGCGGACCCGCAACCGCCCGCTCACCAGCAGCGGATCCCCCTTGTTCACCGAACTGACCAGGTTGACCGCGAGGCGCCGCCAGGCCACCACCGTCACCCAGGTCGTCTCGCCGTCCGTCCAGTCGCCGCGCTCACGGTCGTAGCGCCGCTCCCGCGCGGCGAGCCGGAAGTTCGCCACCGGCACCCCGCCGGACGTCTCCCGGTACGTCACGCCCGACGCGGCGTTGCCGACCATCGTCACCAGTGCCTCGTCCATTCCGACTCCTCCGCTCCCGGCCGTGGCGGCCGACGGTCTTTCCCGGCGGAATCCCCGCCGGGAAAGATCCTCCGCCTTCCGGGAAATCCCCGCCAGGTCCTTCCGTGCCCCTGTGGACAACCCGGCCCTGTGGAAAACCGGAGTAACTCCCGCGAGTGAATTCACGCGCTTTCCGGTCGGAAATTGACCATTTGAATGCCGTGCCCACGACAACAATCCGAGCACCCCGGACAAATGCCGCCCCGCGTCCGCAACCGGACCCGCCCCGCGTTCTTCCACCCACGATCCGGCCCCGATCCGGTTCCGATCCGACCCCGGCCGGACCCCGGCCCCGCGCCCCGTCCACCGCAGGGACCGTTCGGACACCTGCGCCGACCACCCCTTCCGGTGACCGCCCGCACACCCTCCGGACACCCGGGGTCCAGCGGCGAAACCACGAACGGGTGGCCCGCATCTCGCCCCGTCCATGTCATCCGACCGGTGGAACCCCTAAACGCGCCCCCACCCGCGGCCCGCTCGGGACGATTGCCCCCGCCGAATCCATAACGGGTGGGGTCGCAGCCCCGTAACGACTGCACAACGTCCCGCTCCGAGAGCCGGTAGACCGCTGCACTCCACGGGACTACCTGCGATTATCGGACCGCCCCGCGGAGGCCGACACACCCCGGTCCGGTCTTCGAAGTCGAGGGGGCGGAACTGAACACCCGTATCCTGTCCCGGAACATCCCGTCCCGGCCCAGGCCCGGCAAGCGGGCCGACGTCAGCACCCCGGCCCCCATAGCTCAGCGGATAGAGCACCCGCCTTCTAAGCGGTAGGTCGCAGGTTCGAATCCTGCTGGGGGCGCCCACACACTCCGACCGGCCGCGACACCACCGGACGAGTCCTCCCGCGCCGCACCCGGCCCGCTTCCCCACCCCGCCTGCCCGTTCCCGGCGCGGTCACTCCTCCCCCGCCGCCAGGTCCGCCAGGAACCCGTCCAGCAGTGCGCGTTGGCGCGCCGGCGGGAACTCCGCGGGGGCGAACAGCGCCTGCACCACCAGCCCGAGGACGAAGGACTGGGCCCGCGCGGCGAGGTCCTCGGCCGGGCGGCCGGCGGGGAGTTCACCGAGTTCCTGGGCCTCCGCGCAGAGTTCGGCCATCCGCCGGCGGGCCCGGCGGTAGCGCTCGGCGTGCTCGGCGGTGAGCGCGCCGTCGCCGAGGGCGGCGTCCCAGGAGCCGACCCAGACCCGGTTGTCGGCGGCCCCCTGCGCGTCCAGCGGCAGGACGTCGAGCAGCACGGCGCGCAGCACCGGCAGGCCGCGGGCGCCGGCGGCGGCCTCGGTGGCGGGCCGGTGGCGCTCGGCGGCCTGCCGGTCGAGGACCTCCAGCGCGTGGGCGACCAGCGCCCGCTTGTGGGGGAAGTAGTGGGTGAGCAGGCCGGTGGAGGCGCCGAGTTCGGCGGCCACCGCGCGCAGGGTCAGTCCGCCGAAGCCGCGGTCGGCGAGCACCCGCCGCACCGCCTCCGAGACGTCGCGCCGGCGGGCTTCGTGATCGCCCCGTGCGGGTGGAGTCATGCGCGCTAGGGTACCTACCAAACGTTTGTTATGTACCCGAGGGGATGCCGATGTACGCCGTAGCGCTCGCCGAGGACGCCGAACTGCGCCCGCTGGAACCGTGGCAGGCCGCGGAGTTCCTGGAACACATGGACCGGGCCCGGGCCGGGATCGATCCGTGGATTCCGTGGGCGACCCGCAGCACCGATCCGGATTCCGCCCGGGCGACGCTGCGGAAGTTCGCCGAGAAGCAGGCCGCCGACACCGGCCGGATCCACGGAATATGGCGGCGCGGAACGCTGGTCGGCGGCGTGATGTTCGTCCAGTTCGACGCGGTGGGCGGGGTCTGCGAGATCGGCGTCTGGACCGAGCCGGCCGGGCAGGGCCGCGGCCTGGTCTCCGCCGCCGTCCGCCACCTGCTGGACTACGCGCTGCTCGAACGCGGCCTGTACCGCGCCGAGTGGTGGAACAGCACGGTCAACCTGCGCAGCCGGGCCGTCGCCCGGCGCCTGGGCATGACGCTGGACGGCACCCTGCGGGGGCACACCGAGCACCTGGGCGTCCGGCTGGACCTGGAGGTCTGGTCGATGCTGGCCCCGGAGTGGCGGGCCGCCCGCACCACCGCCCGCTGACCCGTCACCCGTCGCCCTCCGCCCTCGCCGCCCTCGCCGCCCTCCGTCCGCTGACCCGTCGCCCTCGCCCCCCGCCGTCCTCCGCCCACTGACCTTCCGCCCGCCGATCCGCCGCCCCGCGAGCATCGCCCCCGCCCCGCCGCCCGGTTGACGCGGATCACATGGCCCGCCCCGCGCCCGCGTGAAAGGCTGACGGCCCGTCCGGCCCCGTCCTCCGAGAGGCCCGCCATGCCCACCGTGCCCGCGCGCACCGCCCACCCGCTCGACCGCCCGGGCCCCGGGGACGTCGAACTGCCCACCGGCGCGGCGGGCTTGCGCTGCTGGGTCGGTCAGGACCGGGTGGCCACGCTGCTGCTGGAGCGCCCGGAGCGGCGCAACGCGGTGACCGGCGCGATGTGGCGGGCGCTGCCGCGGGTGCTGGCGGTGCTGGCCGCCCGCCCGGACGTCCGGGTGCTGGTGCTGACCGGCGCGGGCGGCGCGTTCTCGGCGGGCGCGGACATCGCCGAGCTGGCCGAGGTGTACGCCGACCCGGCGTCCGCCGACGCCTACCACGCCGGGAACGTGGCCGCGGAGGAGGCGCTGGCGGCGTTCCCGCGCCCGACCCTGGCGGTGGTGCGCGGCGCCTGCGTGGGCGGCGGCTGCCAGTTGGCGCTGGCCTGCGACCTGCGGCTGGCCGCCGAGGACGCCCGGCTGGGCATCACTCCGGCGAAGCTGGGCGTGGTCTACCCGGCGGTCCCGACGCTGCGGCTGGCCGCGCTGGTCGGCCCGGCCCGGGCCAAGTACCTGCTGTTCTCCGGCGCGTTGCTGCCGGCCGCCCGCGCGGAACTGTTCGGCCTGCTGGACGAGGTCGTCCCGTCCGCCGAACTCGACCACCGTGCGCGGGAGTTCGCCCGGCTGCTGGCCCGCCGCTCGCCGCAGACGATCGGCGCGGTGAAGGCCGTACTGGCGGCCGGCCCGGCGGACGCGGCGGACGCCCTGGCCCCCTGGGAGCGCGCGTCCCGGACGTCCCCGGACGTCCGGGAGGGTCTGGCGGCTTTCCTGGAGCGCCGCGAACCCGAGTTCTGACCCGCCCGCGGAGCCGGGGAGCGCCCGGTGGCCGCCCGGAGCCCGGTGCCGGAGGCTTCCGGCGCCGCCCGGCGCGGCGGCGCGGCGGAGCGCCCGGCGGTGGCGGCGGTACTGGTGGGTGCCGCCACCGCCGGGCCGTTCGTGTCCCGGAGGACGGGCCGCTCAGCGGATCGGCGCCCCCGAGATCGCCCGCGCGATGACCAGCCGCTGGATCTCGCTGGTGCCCTCGAACACGGTGTAGATCGCGCTGTCGCGGTGCATCCGCTCGACCGGGTACTCGCGGGTGAAGCCGTTGCCGCCGAGGATCTGCATGGCCTGCGCGGTGACGAACCTGGCGGTCTCGCCGGCGTACAGCTTGGACATCGAGCCCTCGGCGCTGGTGAACGGCCGGTTGTTGACGGCCATCCAGGAGGCCCGCCAGACCAGCAGCCGGGCGGCGTCGATCCGGGTCTTCATGTCGGCGAGCTGGAAGGCGACGCCCTGGTTCTCGATGATCGGCCTGCCGAACTGCACGCGGGTCCCGGCGTAGTCGAGGGCGACCTCGTACGCGGCCCGGGCGATGCCGATGGCCTGCGCGCCGACGGCGGGGCGGGAGGCTTCGAAGGTGGCCATCGCCGCGTTCTTGCCGCCGCCCCTGGTGCCCTCGCGGGCCCGGGCGAGGCGGGCGTCGAGCTTCTCCTTGCCGCCGAGCAGGCAGTGGCCGGGGACGCGGACGCCGTCGAGGACGACCTCGGCGGTGTGCGAGGCGCGGATGCCGTGCTTCTTGAACTTCTGGCCCTGGCTGAGGCCCTTGGTGCCGGGCGGGATCACGAACGAGGCCTGGCCGCGCGAGCCGAGTTCGGGGTCGACGGTGGCGACCACCACGTGGACGTGGGCGATGCCGCCGTTGGTGGCCCAGGTCTTGGTGCCGTTGATCACCCACTCGTCCTTGGCCTCGTCGTAGACGGCGCGGGTGCGCAGCGCGGAGACGTCGGAGCCGGCGTCGGGTTCGGAGGAGCAGAACGCGGCGACCTTGACGTCGTCGGGGGTGCCGAACATCTGCGGGGCCCAGGTGCCGATCTGCTCCTCGGTGCCGTTGGCGAGCACGGCGACGGCGGCCAGCGTGGTGCCGGTGATGGCCAGCGCGATGCCGGCGTCGCCCCAGAACAGTTCCTCCATGGCGATCGGGATGCCGACGCCGGACGGGTCGAAGAACTGCTGGGCGTAGAAGTCCAGCGAGTAGATGCCCAGCTTGGCGGCCTCCTGGATGATCGGCCAGGGGGTCTCCTCGCGTTCGTCCCACTCCGCGGCGGCGGGGCGGATGACGTCGGCGGCGAAGCCGTGCAGCCAGTCGCGGACGGCTATCTGGTCCGGCCCGGGGTCGAGCGAGAAGGTGGTCATGTCGGCCTCCAGGAGACGGTCGTACGGGCCGGAGGGTGCACGCCACTGCGCTGTTACCTCCGGTAACATGGCGGCGAGTCTGCTACCGATAGGTAACCGGTGTCAACGCCCGCCGATCCGCCTACCCGCCCGCACGAGGAGCAGCGCATGACCACCGACCCCCGCACCGGCCCGCCCGCCGGCCCCCGCGCCGCCGACCGCACCGAGCCCCGCCGCGAGCAACTGCTCAACGCCGCCGACCGGGTCGTCCAGCGCGAGGGCCCGGGCGCCAGCATGAACGCGATCGCCGCCGAGGCCGGCATCACCAAGCCCATCCTCTACCGGCACTTCGGCGACCGGAACGGCCTGATCGGCGCGCTGACCCAGCGCCACACCGCCGGGCTGCTGGCCGCCGTCCGCGCGGCGCTGAACGAGCCGCTGGAGCGCCGCGACCGGGTCGAGCACGTGCTGGACGTCTACCTGGCCGCGATCGAGTCCCGCCCGCAGGTGTACCGGCTGCTCACCCACCCCGAGCCGGGCGACCCCACCGGGGCGGGCAACGCGCTGGCGCCCGCGCTGCGGCAGATCGCCGAGGAGATCACCCGCGCCATCCAGCAGCAGGTCGACCTCGGCCAGGACGGCCCGCTGCTCTCCGAGACCTGGGGGCGTTCGATCACCGGCATGGTGCTGGCCGCCGGCGACTGGTGGCTGGAGACCCGCCCCTGCCCGCGCGCCCGGATGGTGCAGGCCCTCGCCGACCTGCTGTGGGGGCGGCTCTCCGCCGCCGCCGACCTGCCGCCGATGCTGGCCGCCCCGGAGTCCTGAACCCCCTTACGTCGCACCGAACATGAGCATGTCTCACCTCTTGTGCGGCGGGGGCGGCTCCGGCAGGATCGGCGCACCCCGCCCCCGCCCGCCGTGAGGTGCCCCCGTGCGCGTCCTCCGCTCCGCCGCCGCCCTACTGCTCACCGCCGCCGCCGTCCTCGGCACCGTCTCGGCCGGGCCGCCCGCCGGCCCCGGCCGGTCCGCCGCCCGCGGCCCGGCCGCCGCCCGCGAGGTCTCCGCCACCACCCTCGCCGACGGCCGCACCGTCCTCACCGACCGCCGCGGCCGGGTCCTGGACCTGCGCGGCTTCAACCTCGACAAGTACGACGAGACCACCGAGGCCGACCTGCGCGCGCTCTCCGCCGCCGGCTTCCGGCTGGTCCGGATCGCGGTCTCCTGGTCCCGGCTCGAACCCGCCCGCAGCCACTACGACCGGGCCCGACTCGCCCGGCTGCACCGGCTCCTGGACTGGGCCGCGGAGTACCGCCTGTACGCGGTGGTCGACTTCCACCAGGACGTCTACGGCCAGTACTTCCTCGGCGGCGACGGCGGCGCCCCCGCCTGGGCCACCCGCGACGACGGCCTGCCCTTCACCCCCGACCCGGACGACTGGTTCGCCGGCTACTTCCAGCCCGCCGTCCAGGCCGCCTTCCGCCACCTCTACGACGACCCGGACCTGCGCCGCGCCCAGGCCGACCTGTACACCACCGTCGCCCGCGAACTGCGCGGCGCGCCCGCCCTGCTCGGCTACGACCTGTTCAACGAGCCCTTCGGCCCGGTCGCCGGCGACCCCGCCGACCCGGCCGTCCTCGCCGCCGCCTCCGCCGCCCTGGAACGGGGCCGGCTCGCCGCGATGTACCGCCGCCTGATCACCGCCGTCCGCCGGGCCGACCGCGATGCCTGGCTGTTCGTCGAACCCACCGTCCTGGTCGGCCAGGGCGTCCCCACCCGCCTGCCCGGCTTCACCGACCCCCGCCCCGGCGCCGACCGGATCGGCTACGCCCCGCACTTCTACGACACCGCCGTCGAGGCCGGCCTGGACTGGGACCCGTCCGGCGGCTTCGTCGAGGCGTACACCGCCGCCGTCACCGCCTACCCCCGCGCCCACCGGCTGCCCGTCCTGGTCGGCGAGTGGGGCCCGCCCTCCGCCGCCACCCCCGGCAACGCCGAACTGATCCGCCGCCAGCTCACCGCCATGCGCGCCTTCGCCGCCGGCTGGACCATGTGGTACTGGTGCCGCGGCGACGGCGGCTACTGCGCCCTCACCCCCGACGGCCGCCCGGCCCCCGGCTACGGGCCGGTCTTCGCCTCGTAGCCCCCGACCCGGGCGACCGCGCGCCCCTAGTCGAGCCCCCGGCGGACCAGCAGCGGCCCGATCTCCGGCTCCCGCCCCAGCACGTCCCGCACGCACTCCAGCGCGTCCCGGCTCCCGCCCCGCGACAGCAGCCGCTCCCGGAACAGCTGCCCGCTCTCCCGCGCGTCGCGCCCGCCGGAGCCGAACCACTCCACCGTCTCCGCGTCCAGCACCTCCGACCAGATGTACGCGTAGTACCCGGCGCTGTACCCGTTCGAGAACACGTGGTTGAAGTACCCGGTGCGGTAGCGCGGCGGCACCGCCGCGACCGCGATGCCCGCCTCGGCCAGCGCCCGCGCCTCGAACTCCTCCGCGTCCGCGACGACCGGGTCGTCCGCGCCGCGGGTGTGCCAGGCCCAGTCGAGCAGCGCCGCCGACAGGTACTCGACGGTCCGGAAGCCCTGCCCGTAGTTCTCGGCGGCGAGCATCCGCCCGACCACGGCGGCGTCCAGCGGCTCGCCGCTCTCGTGGTGGCGGGCGTAGTTGGCCAGCACCTCGGGCCGGGTCATCCACATCTCGTTGACCTGGGACGGGAACTCGACGAAGTCGCGCGGCACCTCGGTGCCCGCGAACGACGGGTACTCGACGTCCGAGAACAGCCCGTGCAGCGCGTGCCCGAACTCGTGGAACAGGGTGCGCACCTCGTCCCAGCTGAGCAGGGCGGGCTCGCCGGGCGCCGGGCGGGCGATGTTGAGGTTGTTGACGACCACCGGGCGGGTGCCCAGCAGCCGCGACTGGGCGACGAGTTCGTTCATCCAGGCGCCGCCGCGCTTGGACTCGCGGGCGTGGAAGTCCCCGATGAACAGGCCCAGCGCCGAGCCGTCCGCGTCGAACACCTCGAAGACCCGCGCGTCGGGGTGGTACGCGGTCAGGTCGGGCCGCTCGGTGAAGGTCAGCCCGTAGGCGAGCCCGGCCGCGAAGAAGACGCCGTCGCGCAGCACCCGCTCCAGCTCGAAGTAGGGGCGCAGCGCCGCGGTGTCCACGTCGTAGCGCTCGGCGCGCACCTTCTCGGCGTAGAACGCCCAGTCGTGGGCGGCCAGGTCGTCGATCCCGTCGGCGGCCGCGGCGGCGGCCAGGTCGGCGGCCTCGCGCTCGGCGTTGGCGACGGCGGGGGCGACCAGCCGGCCGAGCATCGCGCCGACCGCCTCGACGGTGCCGGCCGTCTCGTCGGCGACCACGTACGAGGCGTGGGTGGGGTGGCCGAGCAGGGCGGCGCGTTCGGCGCGCAGCGCGGCCATCTCGGCGGCGAGCGGGCCGTTGGTGTCCAGGCCGCGGCTGAGCGAGGCGGTGAGCAGGCGGCGGCGCAGGTCGCGGTCGGTGAGGCGGGCGAGTTCGGTCTGCTGGGAGAAGTTCTTCAGGCTGAGCACCCAGCGGCCGTCCCGGCCGAGCGCCCGGGCGTTCTCCGCGGCGGCGGCGATCTCGGCCTCGGGCAGGCCGTCGAGGGCGGCGGCGCTGTCCACCGCGACCGCGCCGGCCAGCGAGGCCGCGTGCGTGTTCCTGCGGAACGCGGCGCCGTCGGCGGCGAGTTCGGCGTTGATCTCGCGCAGCCGGCGCTGGCCGTCGGCGTCCAGGCGGGCGCCGGCCCGGACGAAGGCGGTGTGCCGGCGCTCCAGCAGGCGCAGCGACTCGGCGTCCAGGCCGAGGCCGTGCCGGGCCCGGTGCAGGGCGTCGAGCCGGGCGAACAGCGCCGGGTCGAGGTGGATCGCGTCGGCGTGCGCGGCCAGCAGGGGGCTGATCTCGGCGTCGAGCGCCTGGACGCCGGGGGTGGTGTCGGAGGAGTCCTGGTTGAAGAAGACCGCCGTCACCCGGCGCAGCACCGCTCCCGAACGCTCCAGCGCCACCACGGTGTTGTCGAAGGTCGGCGGCTCGGGGTCCGCGGCGATCGCGGCGACCTCGGCGAGCTGGTCGGCCATGCCCCGCTCGAAGGCCGGGCGGTAGTGCTCTTCCCGGATCTCGGCGAAGGGCGGGAGCTCGTACACCAGGGCGCTGGGCGAGAGGAAGGGATTGTCGCTCATGTCGGCGAGATTACGGGCCCCCGGGCGCCGGCGGAACACTGGCACGGCAAGCCGCCGCCCGGCCCCGCCCCGCGCGCCCCACCCGCCCCGGCCCGCACCCCCTCCCCCGGCCCGCGCACCCCTTCCGGCCGCGTACCCCCGGCCCGCGCGCCCCTTCACCCGCGCGTCTCCCGCTCGCGCCGCGACGCCGGCTGTCACCCCCACCGGCTACCGTCGTCAGGTCCCGTCCCCGGGCCCCGGACGCCCCCGAGAAGCACTGAGCAGCACCGAGAAGCACCGAAACAGCCGGCCGAGAGGAGCCGCCGCCCGTGCGCTACGCCCTGGTGCCCGACCCGCACGGCCCGGGCGGCCGACTGCGGCCGCTCGGCGAGGACGGCGCGCCGCTGGGCCCGCCCGAGCGCGCGCCGCGACTCGCCGAGGCGGTGGCCGCGGTGGAGGCCGCGCACGCCCCGCGCTGGGTGTGGCCGACGGCGGACACCGGGTACGGCCCGCTGTTGGCCGCCCTGCCGGAGCGGCTGGCGCGCTGCCACGACCTGCGGCTGACCGAGGCGCTGCTGCTGGGCCGGGAGGGCCGGTTCGGGGCGCCGCGTTCGCTGGGCGCGGCCTGGGCCCGGCTGCGCGGCCTGCCGGTGCCGGCCGACCTGCCGGAGGGCGCGCTGCCCGACGAGGACGGCCTGTTCGCCCCGGACCGGCTGCAACTGCCGCCGGGAACGGACCAGTTGGAGGCCACCGTGGCGGTCCACGCGGAGCAGCTGCGGCGGCTCGCGGCGATCGCCGACCCGGCGGCCCGCGCCCGGTTCCGGCTGCTGGTGGCGGCCGAGTCGGCGGGGGCGCTGCTGGCCTGCGAGATGGCGCACGACGGGCTGCCCTGGCGCTCCGACGTGCACGACGGGCTGCTGACCGAGCTGCTCGGGCCGCGCCCGGCGATCCCGGGCGCGCTGCCGCCGAAGCTCGCCGAGCTGGCCCTGGAGGTGCAGCACGCGCTGGGCGCCCGCCCGTTCAACCTGGACTCGCACACCCAGGTGATCAAGGCGTTCGCCGACCGGGGCGTCCAGCTGTCCTCGACCCGCTCCTGGGAGCTGAAGGCGGTGGACCACCCGGCGGCGGCCCTGATGGTGCGCTACAAGGAGCTGTCCCGGCTGCACGCCGCGCACGGCTGGGCCTGGCAGGCGGCCTGGGCGCGCGGCGGCCGGTTCCGCCCGGAGTACGTGGTGGGCGGCGTGGTGACGGGCCGCTGGGCCTCGCGCGGCGGCGGCGCGCTGCAGATCCCGCGCACCCTGCGCGGCGCGGTGGTGGCCGATCCGGGCTGGCTGCTGGTGGTCGCGGACGCGGCGCAGCTGGAGCCCCGGGTGCTGGCCGCCCTGTCGGGGGACGCCGGGCTGGCCCGGACGGCCGCCGGCGGCGACCTGTACGCGGCGCTGGCCGCGAGCGCGTTCCAGGGCGACCGGGACAAGGCGAAGCTGGGCCTGCTGGGCGCGATGTACGGCCAGACCGGCGGCGGCATCGGCCCGCTGCTGAACACGCTGCGCCGCCGCTACCCGGCGGCGATGGGGTACGTGGAGGCGGCGGCCCGCACCGGGGAGGACGGCGGGGTGGTGTCCTCCCGGCTGGGCCGGGCCTGCCCGCCGCCCTCGGCGGACTGGCTGGACCTGACGGAGGCCCCGGAGTCCGGCGAGGCGGGCGGCCGCTCGGCCCGCGCCCGCGGCCGGTTCACCCGCAACTTCGTGATCCAGGGCAGCGGCGCGGACTGGGCGCTGGCCCTGCTGGCGGCGCTGCGCCGCCGGCTGGCCGCGCTGCGCTCCGGCGACGACCGCCCGCACCTGGTGTTCTTCCAGCACGACGAGGTGGTGGTGCACACCCCCGCCGACCTGGCCGACGCCGTCGCCGCCGCCGTCGCCGAGGCCGCCGAGGAGGCCACCGCCCTGGTCTTCGGTGACACCCCGGTGCGCTTCCCGCTGAGCACTGCCGTGGTCGACTGCTACGGGGACGCGAAGTGAGCGTCCCCGCCCGGCTCAGGGCACCGCGTCCGGCGCGGGCCGGGTGACCAGCAGCAGCAGCGCGTCGTCGCCGAGTTCGCCGCCGGTGTGCGCCAGCAGGTCGGCGTACAGGCGGGCGACGGCGGCGTCGAGGTCGGCCAGCGAGCGCCAGCCGTCGCGGACCAGCGGCCCGGCGCGTTCGGCCAGCGGGTAGAACTCGCCGCCGGGCGCGCCCTTCGCCTCGATCACGCCGTCGGTGCACAGCACCAGCACGTCGCGCGGGCCGAACGGCACGGCGGTCGGGCTGGGCCGGCCGCTGACCAGGTGGCCGAGGCCGAGCGGCAGCCAGGGGTCCGCGGGTTCGAGCACCTCGGCCCGCCCGTCGGCGCGCACCCGCAGCGGCGGGACGTGGCCCAGGTGCAGCAGGTCGACGCTGCCGGGCTCGCGGAAGGCGGCGAACACCGCGGTGGTGAACTCCCCGTCGGGCACGTGCCGGCGCATGCTGGCCTCGATCCGCCCGGCCACCGCGGGCAGCCGCTCCTCGTCGTACGCGGCCTCCCGGAACGCGCCGAGCACCACCGCGGCGGTCTGCACCGCCCCGAGCCCCTTGCCGCGGACGTCGCCGACCAGCACCCGGGTGCCGTACGGGGTGTCCAGGACGGAGTAGAGGTCGCCGCCGATCCGGGCGGCGTCCGCGGCGGACACGTACCGCACGGCCAGCCGCAGCGGCCCGACCACCGGTTCGGGCTGGCGCAGCAGCGCCCGCTGGGCGGCCTCCGCGACCGAGCTGACGGCGGCGAAGGCCGCGGCTCTTCGCATCCGCAGTTCGGCGATCCCGGCGCTGAGCGCGGTGACCGCGACGTAGCTGACCATCGCGCCGTACAGGAAGCGGCTGTCGTTGAGGTTGTCGACCTCGTCGTAGCCGCTGAGGACGAGCAGTGCCATCAGGCCGAGGAAGCAGACCGCGAGCAGTTCGCGCGGGCGCAGGGTGAGCGCGGCGACCGACGGGACGACGACCATCAGCGGGGCCAGGTAGCGGTCCTGCCCGGAGAGGTAGTCGGCGAGGGAGACGATCGCGATGGCGAGCAGCGCGGGCCCGGCCCGCCGCAGCAGCGACAGGTCCTGGAGGTCGGCCGCCAGCAGGGCGTTGCGCTGCCGGCTGGGCGGCACTCCGCCGGTGCGGCCGGACGGCGTGCCGTTCCCGCGTCGAAAGTGCACCTACCGAACATATCGGACAGCGGGCCACCCTGCTCCGTCCGGGCGAAACACCGGCGGCACCGGACGCAGGGCACCCGGACGCCCGGCCCGGGCCCGCGCCCCGGGCGGCGGCGCCCCGCCGGGCCTGGCCGTTCGGATGACCGCCGACGGGCGGCCCGGCGTGGAGCCGCCCGGCGCCGCCGCTCCCGATCCGGCGCGCACTACCCTCGGGGGCGGGCCGCGGACGTGCGGGCCGGAACGCGCCCCGCCCTCGGCGGAATACCCCCAGGGGGTACTGTGGTTGTCCGAGGCGCAGCCCGCCTCGGGCCCGGCATCCGGCCCCGCCCCAGCACGTTCCGGGAGGTTCCCATGTCCAGCACCGTCACCTACACCGTCAGCGGGATGAGCTGCGGCCACTGCGAGAAGGCGATCGACGGCGAGGTCTCCGCGCTGCCCGGCGTCACCGCGGTCACCGCCGACGCCCAGGCCGGCACCGTCACCGTCACCGCCGAGCCCGCCCCCAGCGACGAGCAGATCGCCGCCGCGGTGGACGAGGCCGGCTACGAACTGGTCGGCCGGGCCGCCTGACCCGCCACGGGGCGGCCCCGCGCCGCCCCGCCCGCCCGTCTGCGCACCGCAGCGCACCACACCCACACCCGAGCGAACCCGAGCGAACCGGACGAGCTGATGAGCACCACCACCGACCCCGCCGCCCGCGACCGCGTCGAGCTGTCCATCGGCGGCATGACCTGCGCCTCCTGCGCCGCCCGGATCGAGAAGAGGCTCAACCGGATCGACGGCGTACGGGCCAGCGTCAACTACGCGACCGAGAAGGCCCGGGTGGACTTCGGCCCCGGCACCAGCGTCGCCGACCTGATCGCCACCGTGGAGCGGACCGGCTACACCGCCGAACTCCCGCCCCCGCCCGCCGCGCCCGCCCCCGGGCCCGCCGACCCCGCCGGGTCCGCCGAGCCCGACCCCCTGCGCGACCGGCTGCTGGTCAGCGCCGTGCTCAGCGTCCCCGTCGTGCTGCTCTCGATGGTCCCCGCCCTGCAGTTCGACAACTGGCAGTGGCTGGCCTTCGCGCTCACCGGCCCGGTCGTCGTGTACGGCGGCCTGCCGTTCCACCGGGCCGCCTGGACCAACGCCCGGCACGGCGCGGCGACCATGGACACCCTGGTCTCGCTCGGCACCCTGGCCGCGTTCGGCTGGTCGCTGTGGGCGCTGTTCTGGGGCGACGCCGGGATGCCCGGCATGCGGCACACCTTCTCGCTCACCGCCGGCGCCACCGACGCCTCCTCCGCGCTCTACCTGGAGACCGCGTCCGCCGTCACCACCTTGATCCTGCTCGGCCGCTGGCTGGAAGCCCGCTCCAAGCGCCGGGCCGGCGCCGCCCTGCACGCCCTGCTCGACCTCGGCGCGAAGGACGTGGCGGTGCTGCGCGACGGCCGGGAGGTCCGCGTCCCGATCGGGCAACTCGCCGTCGGCGACCGGTTCGTGGTGCGCCCCGGCGAGAAGATCGCCACCGACGGCACCGTGGTCGAAGGCACCTCCGCCGTGGACGCCTCCATGCTCACCGGCGAATCCGTACCCGTCGAGGTCACCACCGGGGACACCGTCACCGGCGCCACCGTCAACGCCGGCGGCCGACTGCTCGTGCAAGCCACCCGCGTCGGCGCCGACACCCAACTGGCCCGCACGGCCCGACTCGTCGAGGACGCCCAGAACGGCAAAGCCGCCGCCCAACGCCTGGCCGACCGGATCTCCGCCGTCTTCGTCCCCGCCGTGATCCTGATCGCCCTCGCCACCCTGACCGGCTGGCTCCTGACCGACCACCACCCCGCCCAGGCCTTCACCGCCGCCGTCGCCGTCCTGATCATCGCCTGCCCCTGCGCCCTGGGCCTGGCCACCCCCACCGCCCTCCTCGTCGGCACCGGACGCGGCGCCCAACTCGGCATCCTCATCAAGGGCCCCGAAGTCCTGGAGAACACCCGCAGAGCCGACACCGTCGTCCTCGACAAGACCGGCACCCTCACCACCGGACAGATGACCCTCCACGCCCTCCACACCACCCAGGACACCGACGAGAACCACGCACTACGACTCGCCGGAGCCCTCGAACACGCCTCCGAACACCCCATCGCCCGCGCCATCGCCACCGCCGCCCGGGAGCGGCTGGGTGACCTGCCCCCCGTCGAGGACTTCGAGAACCTCCCCGGCCTGGGCGTGCGAGGCACCATCGACGGACACACCGTCACCGCCGGACGCCCCACCCTCCTCGACACCCCCCTGCCATCCGCCCTCGCCGCCGCCAAGACCACCGCCGAACAAGCCGGACGGACCGCCATCACCCTCGGCTGGGACGGCACACCCCACGCCGTCCTGGAAGTCGCCGACACCCTCAAACCCACCAGCGCCGAAGCCGTCACCCGACTACGCGCCCTGGGCCTGCGCCCCATCCTGCTCACCGGCGACAACCGGGCCACCGCCGAGACGATCGCCGCCGAAGTCGGCATCCCCGCCCACGACGTCCACGCCGACGTCCTCCCCCACGACAAAGCCGCCACCATCCGAGACCTCCAACACCAAGGCCACACCGTCGCCATGGTCGGCGACGGCGTCAACGACGCCGCCGCCCTCGCCCAAGCCGACCTCGGACTCGCCCTCGCCACCGGCACCGACGCCGCCATCCACGCCGCCGACCTCACCCTCCTGCACGACGACCTGCGCACCGCAGCCGACGCCATCCGCCTCGCCCGCCACACCCTCACCACCATCAAAGGCAACCTCTTCTGGGCCTTCGCCTACAACACCGCCGCCATCCCCCTCGCCGCCACCGGCCTCCTCAACCCCGTGATCGCCGGAGCCGCCATGGCCACCTCCTCCCTCTTCGTCATCGCCAACAGCCTCCGCCTCCGCAGGTTCCGCACAACCTGACGGAGCGTCAATGGCCCAGCAGTTCGCCGCCGTTGCAGTGCAGGATCTCGCCGGTGATGAACCCGGCCTCGGCGGAGGCGAGGAAGTAGACGGCGGCGGCGACCTCCCCGGGCTCGCCGATCCGGCCGAGCAGCGTGCGCGCCGAGCGCCGGGCCACCTCGGCCTCGTCCAGTCGCGGGCCGAAGAACTCGGTGCCCGCGACGGTGCCCGGGGCGACGATGTTGGCGGTGATCCCGGACGGGCCGAGCTGGGCGGCCAGGAAGTGGTTCCAGGCGTGCAGGGAGGCCTTCGCGGCCCCGTAGGAGCCCGCGCCGCGCAGCGCGGCGATCGAGGAGACGGTGACCACCCGGCCGGAGCCGGGGGTGAGCCGGTCGCGGACGGACTCGGTGAGCAGCACCGCGGTCAGCACGTTGCGTTCGAAGTCGCCGCGCCAGCGGGCCAGCACCGCGTGCGGTCCGGCGCCGGGCACGGTCTCCCGGCTGCCGGCGTTGTTGACCAGCACGTCGATCCGGGCGGGCAGCACGTCCAGGGCGGCCTCCACCGCGTCCGGGTCGGCCAGGTCGCACACCAGCGGGGTGACGTTCGGGCCGAGCTCCCGGACGGCGCGGTCGAGGACGCCGGGGCGGCGGCCGACGATCACCACCCGCTCCCCGGCCTCGGCGAAGCGCCGGGCCAGATCCAGCCCGATGCCGGTGCCACCACCGGTGACGACGACGTTCCTGGCCATTGCGCACTCCCTCCCTGACCGTTCGCCGCGCCGCGCGCCGCGGGCGGTCCGTACCGGATTGCCACGATTCCTATCACGCTGGGTTGCGAGGCCGGTGGGGTGGGTGACGCCGTACGCCGGCCGTACGGTGTGGTATGCGCGCGGACGCCCGGGTGCGCGGACGCACACGGAGAGTGGAGAGAGCCAACTCACACCCCCCCGGCGTAACTCTGCGCCCCCTGGTACGTCTTACCTTTTGTAGAGCGGGGCTCCGGCGGGCCCCGGACGGGCTGTCGATTCGTCGACCGCCCTCGCGCACGGCACCGGGCCGGACCCGGACCCGGGGACGCTTTGAGCGGCCGTTCCCGACCGGGCCCGTCCCGGGCGCCGTGCGCCCCAGCACGGCGACACGCGAAGGGGCCCGGCCCCGCCCCCTGTACGGGAGGGCGGGACCGGGCCCCTTCGGCCCTGCGGCCGACGGCTCAGCGCGCGTCGAGCGGCACGTAGTCGCGGATCTCCACGCCGGTGTAGATCTGCCGCGGGCGGCCGATCCGGCTGGTCGGGTCCTTGATCATCTCGTGCCAGTGGGCGATCCAGCCGGGGAGCCGGCCGATCGCGAACAGCACGGTGAACATGCTGGTCGGGAAGCCCATCGCGCGGTAGATCAGGCCGGTGTAGAAGTCCACGTTCGGGTAGAGCTTGCGCGAGACGAAGAAGTCGTCCTTGAGCGCGTGCTCCTCCAGCTTGAGCGCGATCTCCAGCAGCTCGTCGGACTGGCCGAGCTGGGCCAGCACCTCGTGGGCGAGCACCTTGACCTGCGCGGCGCGCGGGTCGAACGCCTTGTAGACGCGGTGGCCGAAGCCCATCAGCTTGACGCCGTCCTCGCGGTTCTTCACCTTGCGGATGAACCCGTCGACGTCGCCGCCGTCCTTCTGGATCTGCTCCAGCATCTCCAGCACGGCCTGGTTGGCACCGCCGTGCAGCGGGCCCCAGAGCGCCGAGATGCCCGCCGAGATCGAGGCGAACAGGTTGGCGTGCGAGGAGCCCACCAGGCGCACCGTCGAGGTGGAGCAGTTCTGCTCGTGGTCCGCGTGCAGGATGAACAGCTTGTCCAGGGCGTTGACCACGACCGGGTTCAGCTCGTAGTCCTCGGCCGGGACGGCGAAGGTCATCCGCAGGAAGTTCTCGACGTAGCCGAGGTCGTTGCGCGGGTAGACGAAGGGCTGGCCCATCGCCTTCTTGTACGCGTAGGCCGCGATGGTCGGCAGCTTCGCCAGCAGGCGGACCGTCGACAGGTTGCGCTGCGCCTCGTCGAACGGGTTGTGGCTCTCCGGGTAGAACGTGGAGAGCGCGCCGACCACCGAGGAGAGCATCGCCATCGGGTGCGCGTCCCGGGGGAAGCCCTGGTAGAAGCGCTTGACGTCCTCGTGCAGCAGGGTGTGCTGGGTGATCTCGTTGCTGAACGCCTCCAGCTCGCCGGCCTTCGGCAGCTCGCCGTTGATCAGCAGGTAAGCGGTCTCGATGAAGTTGGCCTCCGAGGCCAGCTGCTCGATCGGGTAGCCGCGGTAGCGCAGGATTCCGGCGTCACCGTCAATGAAGGTGATCGCGGACTTGTTGGCGGCGGTGTTGCCAAAACCGTTGTCCAGGGTGACCAGGCCGGTCTGCGGAAGCAGCTTCGAGATGTCGAAGCCGGAGTTGCCCGCAGTGCTCTCGACGACGGGGTACTCGTACTCGCCGTCCTGGTACCGCAGTACTACCGATTTGTCGCTCACGTCTTCCTCACCGACGAAATTGATCCTCATCCGACTGCCCTGACTGTCTCAACGATCCCCCACCGAAGGACGGCCGCGCACCCGGGGGTGACCCCGGGAAGGACCGGGGCCTACAAACTCCGCTGCCGCCACCGGTGCGAACCGGACAAGATCGGCAGCGGCACCGGACCAGGTTCCGCCCTAAATCTCTTCACGTCAAGACAACCTCTGAACGTACCGTACCCCCTGGAACTCAGCCCGCCGCCAATCTGTGGTCCAGCGCGGAGTGCCGCCGACCGGCGCTGACCGCCCGCACCGCCTGCCCGATGGCCTTGCGCGACCCGACCAGCACCACCAGCTTCCGGGCCCGCGTCACCGCCGTGTACAACAGGTTGCGCTGGAGCATCGTCCACGCCGAGGTGGTGACGGGAATCACCACCGCCGGGTACTCGCTGCCCTGCGAACGGTGGATCGTCACCGCGTACGCGTGCGCCAGCTCGTCCAGCTCGTCGAAGTCGTACGGGATCTCCTCGTCCTCGTCGGTCATCACCGTCAGCCGCTGGTCGTCCACGCTCAGTGCCGTCACGACGCCCACTGTGCCGTTGAAGACGCCGCTGCGCCCCTTGTCGTAGTTGTTCCGGATCTGGGTGACCTTGTCGCCGACCCGGAACGTCCGCCCGCCGAAGCGGCGTTCGGGCAGGCCCTCGCGGGCCGGGGTGACGGCCGACTGGAGCAGCGTGTTCAGCGCGCCGGCCCCGGCCGGGCCGCGGTGCATCGGCGCCAGCACCTGCACGTCGCGCCGCGGGTCCAGGCCGAAGCGCTGCGGGATGCGGCGGGCCACCACGTCCACCGTCAGGCCCGCCGCGCGCTCCGCGTCGTCCTCCACGAACAGGAAGAAGTCCGGCAGGCCCTCGGTCAGCGGCGGCAGGCCCTCGTTGATCCGGTGCGCGTTCACCACCACGCCGGACTGCTGGGCCTGCCGGAAGATCCTGGTCAGCCGGACCGACGGGATCGGGCTGCCGGGCGAGAGCATGTCCCGCAGCACCTCGCCCGCGCCCACCGAGGGCAGCTGGTCGACGTCCCCCACGAACAGCAGGTGCGCGCCCGGCGCCACCGCCTTGACCAGCTTGTTCGCCAGGATGAGGTCCAGCATCGAGGCCTCGTCGACCACCACCAGGTCCGCGTCCAGCGGCCGGTCCCGGTCGTAGGCCGCGTCACCGCCCGGCTTCAGCTCCAGCAGCCGGTGCACCGTCGACGCCTCCGCGCCGGTCAGCTCCGCCAGCCGCTTCGCCGCCCGCCCGGTCGGCGCCGCCAGCACCACCTTCGCCCGCTTCGCCAGCGCCAGCTGGACGATCGAGCGCACCGTGAAGGACTTGCCGCAGCCCGGGCCGCCGGTCAGCACCGCGACCTTCTCGGTCAGCGCCAGCCGCACCGACTGCTCCTGCTCCGGGGCCAGCTCCGCCCCCGTCCGCTTCGCCAGCCAGCCCAGCGCGGCCGGCCAGTCCACGTCCCGGAACCACGGCATCCGGTCCCCGTCCGCCCGCAGCAGCCGCAGCAGCTGGCCCGCCATCGACAGCTCCGCCCGGTGGAACGGCACCAGGTACACCGCCGTGACCTGCTGCCCGTCCGCCCCCGGCAGCCGCTCGCAGACCACCCCCTCCGCCGCGACCAGCTCCGCCAGGCAGTCGATCACCAGCCCGACGTCCACCTGGAGCAATTTCACGCCGTCCGCGATCAGCCGCTCCTCCGGCAGGTAGCAGTGCCCCTGATCGGTGGACTGCGACAGCGCGTACTGCAGGCCCGCCTTCACCCGCTCCGGCGAGTCGTGCGGGATGCCCACCGCCTGCGCGATCCGGTCCGCCGTCAGGAAGCCGATGCCCCACACGTCCGACGCCAGGCGGTACGGCTGGTTCTTCACCACCCCGATCGAGGCGTCGCCGTACTGCTTGTAGATCCGCACCGCCAGCGAGGTCGACACCTGGACGCCCTGCAGGAAGACCATCACCTCCTTGATGGACTTCTGCTCCTCCCACGCCTTGGCGATCATCTTCGTGCGCTTCGGGCCCAGGCCCGGCACCTCGATCAGCCGCTGCGGCTCGTTCTCGATCACCTCCAGGGTCTCCACCCCGAAGCGCTCCACGATCCGCTCCGCGAACCGCGGCCCGATCCCCTTGATCAGCCCCGAGCCCAGGTACCGCCGGATGCCCTGGACGGTGGCCGGCAGCACCGTCGTGTAGTTCTCCACCGTGAACTGCCGCCCGTACTGCGGGTGCGAGCCCCACCGCCCGAACAGCCGCAGGCTCTCCCCCACCTGCGCCCCCAGCAGCGCCCCCACCACCGTCAGCAGGTCGTTCGCCCCGCGCCCGGTGTCCACCCGGGCGACCGTGTACCCCGTCTCCTCGTTGGCGTACGTGATCCGCTCCAGGACCCCCTCCACCTGAGCCAGCTGCACCGGACACCTCACCCGCGATCAGGAACACGCCACCGGGAAAGGTACTCCGCCCGACCGACAGGCCGGTCGCACCCGACGGCACCGCACACCCGCGGCGCACCACCCCGCCCCCGCGCGCCCTCCCCCAGCGGAGCACCCGCGGAACGACCCGCCGTCCCGCCACCCCCTCCGGCACCACCGCGCCCGCCGCCCGACCGCCGCCCGGTCCGGGGCGAGCGCCGGCGCACCCGGACCGGCCGTGAAGGCCCGCCGCCCGACCGCCACCCGGTCCGAGGCGAGCGCCGGCGCACCCGGACCGGCCGTGAAGGCCCGCAGGCCGAGGGCCGGACCGAGCGGCCACGGCAGCGCCGGCCCGAGCAGCGTGCCGCCGCCGCCGATACCCGGAACACCGTCTCCAGCACGGCCACCAGACCTTCCCCCGACGCCACATCAACTTCCCATCCAGGAAACGAACTTCGACCGGTACGCCGCAGCCCAACGCCCCCACCCGCCGGCGCGGTCTCCGTCGCCCGCGCGACCGCCCCCGCAGCCGCGCCCCGCACCCGGAACCAGCTCGCTCCCGCGTCCGCATAGAACGAGCCGCCCGGAAACCGATTTGCCGTCACCGGCTCTGCCAGCTAAGGGAGTTCCACCCTCACGCCGAGCGGCTCAGCCAGCTTCGGCACCACGGCGAACACCGCCGGATCGACCCCCGTCCAAGCCGACGCCCTTCACGGTCGCACCGTCTCGTCCGAGGTCAGCGCCGCCAGCCCGCCGCGCACCTGGAGCACCCCGACCACCCCCGGCACCCGGCCCAACACCCCCACCGGCAGCGGACGCTGCGCCAGGCCCAAGACCACCACGTCACCGCCCGCCCCTCCCGGAGGGTGCGACGGTGAAGGACGTCGGGCACCACGCAGGCCAGCACGGGCACCAGCACCAGTTGAGGGTCCGCCTCGGCTCCCGCCGGGGGCCACACAGCCGCAGCCGGGGCACGTCCGCCCCTTCCACGACCAGCCGCGCGGACAACCCCGACGCCCGCCTCGGGCCCCGCCGACGCACCAGCTTCCGACCCGCCCGGCGCGCCACCCATCCGTCCACCGGACGGACACCGCCCAACCCCACCAGCAGGCCCGCCAAGGCCACCGGAGCCCCCTCCAGCAGCCGAACGGCGGTCAGCGCGGGCTCACCCGCGCCCCGGGCCCGCTGGAGCGCCAGCGCCGCCTCCCTGCGCCGCGCCTCCAGCCGGGCTGCGACCACCACCGTGGACACCCGACCGCCAGCAGAACCGTCGGCGCGAACGACTACAGCACCACCCTCCGGGCCCGCCACACCGCAGAGGTGTCCACCAGCGCCGACAACCGCTGGGTCAGCTTCGGCACCCCCATCCTCCTGGTCCCGGCCGGGCAGGGGAACCGGTCCGAGACCACCCCGCCGCACGCCGACACCGACACCACCAGCGCTTCATCGTCCGACCCGTCCAGCGGCTCCAACTCCCCGACCACCACCGCTCCGATCGACCCGGCCGATCCGGACGTCACCACCCACCCCCCGGCCCCTTCAGCCCGAACCGCTCCAACGACGCAGCGGACAGACTCGGGAACGCGAGAAAGCCCCCTGACATCCCGTCAGGGGGCTTTCCCACAAAGATTGTTCGGCGGCGTCCTACTCTCCCACAGGGTCCCCCCTGCAGTACCATCGGCGCTGTGAGGCTTAGCTTCCGGGTTCGGAATGTAACCGGGCGTTTCCCTCACGCTATGACCACCGAAACACGGTGAAACGTGTCGCCACCCACCCGTGGCGGGGTAGGGGTCGTTGTTTCAGAACAACACAGTGGACGCGAGCAACTGAGGACAAGCCCTCGGCCTATTAGTACCGGTCAACTCCACCCCTCACAGGGCTTCCATATCCGGCCTATCAACCCAGTCGTCTACTGGGAGCCT
>NZ_QLLT01000006.1:0-132835 GCF_003259315.1 Kitasatospora sp. SolWspMP-SS2h
GGCATCCGCAACGACGGCGTCGGCGCGTACAGCCGGGTCCACTACGGCAGCAACTACGTCAACGCGTTCTGGGACGACAGCTGCTTCTGCATGACCTACGGCGACGGCTCGGGCAACACCCACCCGCTGACCGAACTCGACGTCGCGGGCCACGAGATGACGCACGGCGTCACCTCCAACACCGCGGGCCTGAACTACTCGGGCGAGTCCGGCGGCCTGAACGAGTCCACCTCGGACGTGTTCGGCACGATGGTCGAGTTCTACGCGAACCTGTCCACCGACAACCCGGACTACCTGATCGGCGAGCTGATCAACATCAACGGCGACGGCACGCCGCTGCGCTACATGGACAAGCCCTCCAAGGACGGCGCGTCCGCCGACAGCTGGTCCTCCACCGTCGGCAACAAGGACGTCCACTACTCGTCCGGCGTCGGCAACCACGCCTTCTACCTGCTGGCGGAGGGCAGCGGCGCCAAGACCATCAACGGCGTCAGCTACAACTCGCCCACCGTCAACAGCATCACCGTCACCGGCATCGGCCGGGACAAGGCCGCGGCGATCTGGTACCGGGCACTGACCACGTACTGGACCTCCACCACCAACTACGCCAACGCCCGGGCCGGCATGCTCTCCGCCGCCACCGACCTGTACGGCGCCGGCTCCGCCGAGTACAACGCCACCGCTACCGCCTGGGCCGCCGTCAACGTCGGCTCGCTGCCCAGCACCGGCGGGCCGACCGTCACCAGCCCCGGCAACCAGTCGACCGCGCTGAACGGCTCGGTCAACCTGCAGATCGCGGCCAGCGGCGGCACCGCGCCGCTCAGCTACTCGGCCACCGGCCTGCCCACCGGCCTGTCGATCAACGCCTCCACCGGCAAGATCACCGGCACCGCCACCGCGGCCGGCACCTACAACGTGACCGTCACCGCCAAGGACGCCGCCAACAAGACCGGCACCGCCTCCTTCACCTGGACCGTCACCTCCGGCGGCGGCACCGGCTGCACCCCGGCCCAGCTGCTCGGCAACCCCGGCTTCGAGACCGGTAGCGCCGCGCCGTGGACCGGCACCTCCGGCGTGGTCGACAACTCCAGCTCGCAGGCCGCCCACAGCGGTTCCTGGAAGGCCTGGCTGGACGGCTACGGCTCCGCCCACACCGACAGCATCGCCCAGACCGTCACCATCCCGGCCGGCTGCTCGGCCACGCTGAGCTACTGGCTGCACATCGACACCGCCGAGACCGGCACCACCGCGTACGACAAGCTGACCGTCACCGTCAACGGCACCTCGGTCGCCACGTACTCGAACGCCAACGCCGCCACCGGCTACACCCAGAAGAGCATCAACCTGTCGGCCTACGCGGGCCAGACCGTCACGGTGAAGTTCAACGCGGTCGAGGACTCCTCGCTGCAGACCTCCTTCGTGATCGACGACACCGCGATCCAGACCAGCTGACGCACCCGCACCCACCGCTGCCCGGCGGCCGCACCAGCGGCCGCCGGGCACCGGCGCGCCCGCTCCCGGCGCGGCCCGGCCGGGTGTCCGGGCGGTGAGATTCCGGAAACCCCCGGGCAACACGAAACACCGTCGAAACACCCGTGACGGCGGCCCGAAATCCGGCCCGGCGACACTCCCCGCATGCTCCTCGCTGACTCCCCACCCACCCTGGACAGCGGCGACACCGCCTGGCTGCTGGCCTGCACCGCGCTCGTGCTGCTGATGACCCCGGCCCTGGCGCTGTTCTACGGCGGCATGGTGCGCACCAAGAGCGTGCTCAACATGATCATGATGAGCTTCGTGTCGATCGCCGTGGTCACCGTGGTCTGGCTGCTGGCCGGCTACTCGCTGGCCTTCGGCAAGGACGCCGGCTGGGGGCTGATCGGCTCCCCCGACCACCTCGGCATGGCCGGCATCACCCCGGACAGCCTCACCGGGCACGTCCCCACCCTGCTGTTCGCCACCTTCCAGCTGACCTTCGCGATCATCACCGCCGCGCTGATCTCCGGCGCCATCGCCGACCGGGCCAAGTTCGGCTCCTGGGTGGCCTTCACCGCGGTGTGGACGCTACTGGTCTACGTGCCCGTCGCGCACTGGGTGTTCGCCCCCGACGGCTGGATCCTGCGCAACCTCGGCGCCCTCGACTTCGCCGGCGGCACCGTCGTCGAGGTCAACTGCGGCGCCAGCGGCCTGGCCCTGGCCCTGGTGCTCGGCCCGCGCCTGGGCTTCAAGAAGGAGGCCATGCGCCCGCACAACCTGCCGCTGGTGCTGCTCGGCGCGGGCCTGCTCTGGTTCGGCTGGTTCGGCTTCAACGGCGGCTCCGCGATGGGCGCCAACGGCCTGGCCGCCGCCGCGGTCCTCAACACCCAGGCGGCCGGCTGCGCGGGCCTGCTCGGCTGGCTGGTGGTGGAGAAGCGGCGCGACGGCCACGCTACCACCCTCGGCGCCGCCTCCGGCGCGGTCGCCGGACTGGTCGCCATCACCCCCTCCTGCGGCAGCGTCGACCTGCTCGGCGCGCTGGTCGTCGGCCTGGCCGCCGGACTGGTCTGCTGCTACGCCGTCAGCTGGAAGTTCCGCCTCGACTACGACGACTCGCTGGACGTGGTCGGCGTGCACTTCGTGGCCGGCGTCATCGGCACCCTGCTGATCGGCCTGTTCGCCACCGCCACCATGACCGGCGGCCCCGCCGGACTGCTGCACGGCGGCGGGATCGGCCAGCTCGGCAAGCAGCTGACCGCCGTCCTGGTGGTCGCCGGGTACGCCTTCGGCGCGACGTACGGCATCGGCCGGGCGATCGACCGGCTGATGGGCTTCCGGGCCGCGCCCGAGCACGAACTCACCGGCCTGGACCTCGCCGTGCACGCCGAGACCGCGTACGATCACGGCGTCCTGGGCCACGGCTCCGCCACCGCCCACGCCAGCATGCACCCGCACGGTGCGCCCGCCTCCGACAGGACCCGCCCCGCATGAAGCTGATCACCGCCGTCGTCAAGCCGTTCAAGCTGGACGAGGTCAAGACCGCGTTGCAGGAGCTCGGCGTGCACGGGCTGACCGTCACCGAGGCCAGCGGCTACGGGCGGCAGCACGGGCACACCGAGGTGTACCGGGGCGCGGAGTACCGGATCGACCTGGTGCCGAAGGTCCGGATCGAGGTGGTGGTGGAGGACGACGACGCCGAGCGGGTCACCGACGCGATCGTGGCCGCCGCCCGGACCGGGAAGATCGGCGATGGCAAGGTCTGGGTGGTGCCGGTGGACGGCATCGTCCGGGTCCGCACCGGCGAGCGCGGACCGGACGCGGTCTGACGATCGGTCAATCCGCCTTTTTTCACGGGGTGTTGTGGCACCCCGGGTCGGGCCGCGCGCGGTAATTCGCGTGCGGCCCGACCGGTTCCGGGTTAGTGTCCCGGCATGTCCTCCTTCCACCAGATCTACGGCTGACGCGGCCGGGGCGGCGCCCCGAGCCCACGCGTCCCGCCCGCCCGTGCGCGCCCCTCCGCGGCGCCCGGGCAGGTGCGGTGTCCTGTCCACGCCCCGTAGAACCGGAAGCAGGTGCTCTCCGCATGCCCCGCCGCGCCCACATCGCCATGGTCGGCATCCCGGCCGTCAGCCACGTCCGCCCCGGCCTGGAGGTGATCCGCGAACTCGTCGCCCGCGGCCACCGGGTGACGTACGCCAACGACCCCGCCGTCGCCGAGCTGATCGCCCCCACCGGCGCCGAGCTCGTCCCCTACCCCTCCACCCTCCCGGTCGCCGACCACGACTGGCCGGCGGACGCGATCGGCGCCATGCGCGTCTTCCTGGAGGACGCGATCGCCGTGCTGCCCCGGCTGCGCGCCCACTACGACGCCGACCCGGCCGACCTCTACCTGTACGACATCGGCGCCTACGCGGCCCGGGCGCTCGCCGAGGCGCAGGGCCGGCCGGTCGTCCAGCTCTCGCCGACGCTGGTCGGCTGGGAGGGGTACCGGGAGGAGGTCGGCGCCCACCTGCGCGGCCTCCCGAGGGCGGACGCCTACTTCGCCCGCTTCGCCGAGTGGCTGGCCGGCAGCGGCGCCACCACGACCGACGTGGACGACTTCTCCGGCCGCCCGGCCCGGGCCGTCGCCATGATCACCGAGGCGATGCAGCCGCACGCCGACCGGGTCGACCGGGAGGCGGTGGACTTCGTCGGCCCGTGCTTCGACCTGGGGGCCGAGCAGGGCGGCTGGCAGCGCCCGGCCGGGGCCGAGAAGGTGCTGCTGGTGTCGCTGGGCTCGGCGTTCACCCGGCAGCCGGAGTTCTACCGCGCCTGCCTGGCCGCCTTCGGCGACCTGCCCGGCTGGCACCTGGTGCTGCAGATCGGCCGGCACACCGACCCGGCGGAGCTGGGGGAGGTCCCGGCCGGGGTCGAGGTGCACCCCTGGGTGCCGCAGCGGGCGGTGCTGGAGCAGGCCGACGCCTTCGTCACGCACGCCGGGATGGGCGGCTGCGGGGAGGGCCTGCTGGCCGGGGTGCCGATGATCGCGGTGCCGCAGGCCGCCGAGCAGTTCATGAACGCCGACCGGCTGGTCGAGCTCGGCGTGGCCCGTCGGATCGACACCGCGGACGCGACGCCGCGGGCGCTCCGCTCGGCGCTGGCCGAGCTGGTCGCGGACCCGGCGGTCGCGGCCCGCTCGCGCGAGCTGAGCGCGCGGGCGAAGTCCGAGGGCGGCACCGCCCGCGCCTGCGACCTGATCGAGCGGCAGCTGGGCTGACTTCCGGGGCCCGGGCCCGCGCCGGCCTGTCGCTGACGAACCGTCAGCGGCAGGCCGGCGCGTCCGTTTTCCCCGTCCGTTCTCCCGTCGGTTCTCTCGTCCGCAGGGGCCCGCAGCCTCCCTTGACGGCCGTCCGGGCGGACCCTATGGTCATGCCACTGCAAGTTTCCAGCAAGTTTCAACGATTTTGCAGGTCCTTGCAGGAGCGACCCCCACCCGTCGCACTGACGGCACCACCCCCGCCGTCGCGGCCCCCCACCCCGCCGCCCCCCGTTCCGCGACCCGCGTCCGCGGCCCGGGCTTCCCCCAGGAGTGCTCCCTTGCCCCTCTCCACCCCCCTCGGCGGCCGGCGCCTCGCCGCCGCCGCCACCGCGCTCGCGGCGCTCGGCCTCTCAGTCGGCGCCGGGCTCTCGCTCGCGCCCGCCGCCACCGCCACCCCACCCGGTGGCAAGGACGTCACCGCCACCCTGTTCGAGTGGAAGTTCGACTCGGTGGCCAAGGCGTGCACCGACACGCTCGGCCCCAAGGGCTACGGCTCCGTCGAGGTCTCCCCGGCCCAGGAGCACATCCAGGGCGCCCAGTGGTGGACCTCCTACCAGCCCGTCAGCTACCGGATCGCCGGCCGGCTCGGCGACCGCGCCTCGTTCCAGCGCATGGTCGGCACCTGCCACGCCGCGGGCGTCAAGGTGATCGCCGACGCGGTGGTCAACCACATGAGCGCGGGCAGCGGCACCGGCACCGGCGGCACCGCCTACGGCAAGTACACCTACCCCGGCTCCTACCAGGACCAGGACTTCCACTCCTGCCGGACCCCGATCAGCAACTACGGCGACCGCTCCAACGTGCAGAACTGCGAGCTGGTCGGCCTGGCCGACCTCGACACCGGCTCCGGCCACGTCCAGCAGACCATCGCCGACTACCTGAACGACCTGCTGTCCCTGGGCGTCGACGGCTTCCGGATCGACGCCGCCAAGCACATCGCCGCGAGCGACCTGGCCGCGATCAAGTCCAAGCTGAGCAACCCGAACGCCTACTGGGTGCAGGAGGTCATCTACGGCGCGGGCGAGGCCGTCCAGCCCGGCGAGTACACCGGCAACGGCGACGTGGACGAGTTCCGCTCCGCGACCTGGCTCAAGAGCGCCTTCAACGGCGGGCGGATCTCCGACCTGCAGAGCTGGGGCAGCGGCCTGCTCGGCTCCGCCCAGGCCCGCACCTTCGTCGACAACTGGGACACCGAGCGCAACGGCTCGACCCTGACCTACACGTACGGCTCCGCCTACACGCTGGCCAACGTCTTCCTGCTGGCCGACCCCTACGGCTCGCCGAACGTCTACTCCGGCTACGCCTTCGGCGGCAACGACGACGGCCCGCCCAACGGCGGCACCGTCAACGCCTGCTACCAGGACGGCTGGAACTGCACCCACGCCTGGCGCCAGGTCGCCAACATGGTCGGCTTCCGCAACGCGGTCTCCGGCACCGGCATGACCGACTGGTGGTCCAACGGCAACAACGCGATCGCCTTCGGCCGCGGCACCAAGGGCTACGTGGCGATCAACCGCGAGTCCGGCGCGATCACCCGGACCTTCCAGACCTCGCTGCCGGCCGGCGCCTACTGCGACGTCCAGCACGGCGACCCGGTGAACGGCGGCGGCTGCACCGGCCCGACCTACACCGTCGGCGCGGACGGCAGGTTCACCGCCACCGTCGGCGCGGGCGACGCGGTCGCCCTGTACGTCGGCGCCGGTGGCAACGGCGCCACGCCCACCCCGTCCGCCTCCGCCTCGCCGTCCGTCCCGCCGACCGGCGGCAACAGCGCCACCGTCTTCTACTCGACGGACCGGAACTGGTCGGCCTACGACCTGCACTACGCGCCCAACGGCGGCAGTTGGACCACCGTCCCCGGCGTGGCCATGGACGCGGCCTGCACCGGCTGGGTGAAGAAGACCGTCAGCCTGGGCGGCGCCACCGGCCTCGCCGCCACCTTCAACAACGGCAACGGCACCTGGGACAACAACGGCGGCAACAACTACGCCCTGGGCACCGGCAGCATCACCGTCAAGGACGGCGCGGTCGGCAGCGGCGACCCGTGCGCCGCCGCCACCGCCTCCCCGTCGACCTCGGCGTCCGCCTCCCCGCCGACCGGCTCCGGCGCCTCCTTCGCGGTCAACGCCACCACCGCGGTCGGCCAGAACGTCTACCTGGTCGGCGACGCGGCCGGACTGGGCGGCTGGGACACCGCGAAGGCGCTGCCGCTCTCCGCCGCCGCCTACCCGGTGTGGAAGCTGGACGTGGCGCTCGGCGCGGGCACCGCGATCCAGTACAAGTACATCCGCAAGGACGCCGCCGGGAACGTCACCTGGGAGAGCGGCGCCAACCGCACCGCCACCGTCCCGGCCACCGGCCGGATCACGCTGAACGACACCTGGCGCGGCTGACCCGGCCCGGGCGCCCGACCCGCCGCGAGCCTCGGGCGCCCGACCCGCCGCGAGCACCGGGCGGGTGCGCGCCGCCCCCGCCGCTCAGCCGCGGCCGATGTACGGCATCGCGGTGGCCATCACCGTGGCGAACTGGACGTTCGCCTCCAGCGGCAGCTCCGCCATGTGGCGCACCGTCCGGGCCACGTCCGCGACGTCCATGGTCGGCTCCGGCGCGGTCCGCCCGTCCGCCTGCCGCACCCCCGCGCCCATCGCCGCCGTCATGTCGGTGGCCGCGTTGCCGATGTCGATCTGCCCGCAGGCGATCCGGTACGGGCGGCCCTCCAGCGACAGGGCGCGGGTCAGGCCGGTGACGGCGTGCTTGGTCGCGGTGTAGGCGATCGCGTACGGGCGGGGGACGTGGGCGGAGATCGAGCCGTTGTTGACGATCCGTCCGCCCCGCGGGTCCTGGTCCCGCATCCGGCGGAACGCGGCCTGCGCGCAGAGGAACGCGCCGGTCAGGTTGACGTCGACCACGGCCCGCCAGTCGGCCGCCGCCACCTCCTCGACCGGGGCGGACGGGCCGAACATCCCGGCGTTGTTGAACAGCAGGTCGATCCGGCCGAAGTGCCCGGCCGCCGCGTCGAACAGCGCCTCCACCTGCCGCTCGTCGGTGACGTCGGCGGGCACCGCCAGCGCGCGGTCCGGCCCGAGCCCGGCGGCGGTCTCCGCCAGCGGTTCGGCCCGGCGGCCGGCCAGCACCACCCGCCAGCCGGCCGAGGCGAGCTCGCGGGCCACGGCGCGGCCGACGCCGCTGCCCGCACCGGTGATCACGGCAACCTGCTGGGACACGCGCACACTCCTCGGGACGGTTCCGGAACGCGGAACCCCCATGATCGCCGGGCCGGGGCGCCGCGTCAGCTGGAGGACCGTCCAAGCCCGGCCCGCCCCGGCGCGCCCCGGCCGGACGCCGCGACACGCCGACCGGCGGGCCCGCGCACCCCCGCCGACCGGCCGGAACCGCCCCCGCCGACCGGCGGGTTGTGGGCCCGGACGCAACCGGCCCCGGGAGCGGCACGTCATAGGATCACGGGAGGCCCGGACCGCCGCCGCACGCGCGGCCGGGGCCGTACCCGGGGTGTGCCGGTGACCGTCGCGGCCCGTCCCCGACCCTCACTGACCAGGGCCCGGACCCGGCCGCCGGGCCGACCCCGCCCGGAGAGAGCACCGTGCTGCCGCAGCCCCGCCCCGCCGTCCGCCGCCCGCTGGCGGCCGCCATTCTGCTCGCCCTCGCTGTCCCGCTCGCCGCCTGCGGCGGCTCCGGCAGCGGCGCCGACTCCGCCCGGGCCGCGATCTCCACCGGCCGGAACTCCGCCCCCGCGTCCGCCGCCGCGCCGCCCAGCAGCGCGCCGCCGAAGCCGACCAAGGTGCTGATGCCGACCGGCCCGGCCGCCCACTTCTCCACGGCCCGCGACACCAAGGCCGGTCCGATCCTGATGACCACCCTGGCCGGCGCCAAGTCCGGGGTCAGTGGCAAGGTCTGGGTCTGGCTGCCGCCGCAGTACGACGACCCCGCGTACGCGAGGACCGGCTTCCCGGTGCTCACCCTGTACGCGGGCGGGCAGAGCGCCGGGTACAACACCTGGACCGACGACCAGCTGCCGATCCAGGAGGCCGACCAGCAGCTGGCCGCCCAGGGCAGGGCCCACCCGTTCATCATGATCATGCCGGTGCAGAACCTGGACTCCGACGAGGCCAAGGCGCTGGAGTGCGCCGACATCCCCGGCCAGCCGAAGATCGGCACCTGGATGTCCCAGGACGTCCCGGACTTCGTCCGCGCCAACTTCCGTACCCTCAAGGGCCGGGACGGCTGGGCCGTGATGGGCGCCTCCACCGGCGCGTTCTGCAGCGCGAAGCTCGCCCTCCAGCACCCCGACGTGTTCAAGGCCGCGGTGCCGATCGACGGCTACTGGAACCCCGACTCGCCGCTCTGGAAGGGCCACGAGCAGGAGCGCCTGGCCAACAGCCCCGACCAGCTGATCGCCGCCGGCGCCGCCGACGTGCGGATGCTGGCCACCGCGGGCGGCGCCAACCCGTACGAGACCAAGCTGGTGAAGAACTGGGTCGCCAAGGCCAAGGCCCCCACCACCGTGGAGTACTACGAGCAGCCCGGCGGCAAGCACCTCACCTCGGACTTCAAGAAGATGATCCCCACCGCGCTGGAGTGGCTGACCGCCAACACCGCCGGACCGGAGTCCGACTGACGGCCTGCCGGAACGGAGGAACGAAGGAACGAAGGAACGGGGTGCAACTCCGTCAGAACCGTCCACCGGGGCCCGCAAAACGCTCTGACCTGCCCATCAATCGGTCGTTCATTCGACCCTGATGGACTGTGGTCACCCTGGAGCCGTGGACCGGAGAACTGGACCGGGGCGGCCGCACCGCGGCCCCCGCTCCGGCCAGCCCCAGACCGTCGTGAAGAGAGCGCCATGTCCCGTCACCTGCTGCCCGTCGGCCCCGCGACCGCCCCCGCCCGGCAGGACCAGGCGTCCGCCGCGGCGGACGAACCCGCCCGGGTGGTCGAGCCCCTCCCGTTCGCCGGCCTGCGCCTGGTGCACGCCGCCGTCCGCCGCGACCTGGCCCGCATCCCGCAGGCGCTGCGCCTGCTCCAGCCCGAGGACCGCGAGTCGGCCGACGCGCTCAAGCGGCACTGGGACTTCGTCACCGCCATGGTCACCTGCCACCACGAGCAGCAGGACACCCGGCTCTGGCCGGTGCTGCGCCGCTTCGCGCCCGAGCTGCGGCTGCTGCTCAACTGGCTGGAGTCCGACCACCACAACCTCGACCAGTGCTTCACCCGCACCACCACCCTGGTCGGCATCGCCACCCGCGACCCGGCCAGCGCCTGGCCGGTCTCCTACGCGGTCGAGGAACTGGCCGCCCGGGTGGAGACCCACCTGCGGATCGAGGAGCGCCAGCTGCTGCCCCGGATGGCGGGCGTCTTCCAGCCCGGCTCCCGGATCGGCACCCTGCCCGAACTGCTCGACCTGCTGCGGATCGCCGACGGCCCGTCCGCGTCCGACGCCCTGGTGTGGCTGCTGGAGGGCGTCCACCCGGAGCAGGTCGACCGGCTGCTCGCCGACTGCGACGACGAGACGGTCCGCCACTGGCCGCACTGGCGCGACACGTACGCCCGCTGCACCGACCGGCTGTGGGGGCCGGCCGGGCAGTAGCCGGGCTCCGGGGGCCGGGCCCCGGGTTTTCCGGCCCCCGGGTCGCGGGCCGGCCGATCGGGTCGTGATGTCCCGGCGGGACTGATGTCCCGCCGGGACATTTTCAGGAGTACGGTGGGGCCATGAGCACCGACCGGTCCGCACCGCCCGCCGAGACCGCGCCCGCCGACACCTCGGGCGTCCCCGGGCCGCGCGGCACCGGCGCCCCCGCTGCGCACGACACCGCGCCGCCCGGGGCGGGACTGTCCGGGGCGGGGCTGCCCGGGTCCGGGCCGTCCGAGACGGGGCCGTCCCGGGAGGAGCACGGGCGGCGCGACCGCAAGGCCCGCCGCACCCGCGAGGCGATGGCCGCCGCCGCGCTGCGCCTCACCCTGGCGCACGGCTTCGCCGCCCTCGCCGTGGAGGACGTCACCGACGCTGCCGACGTCTCCCGCCGCACCTTCAGCCGCCACTTCGGCTCCCGCGAGGACGCCGTCCTGGACTGCCTGCGCGCCGACTTCGCCCGGATCAACGAGGCGCTCGCCGCCCGGCCCGCCGCCGAACCGCCGGTCGCCGCCTACCGGGCCGCCGTCGCCGCCTGGCTGCACGACCCCGACCCCGAGCACCCCGCCTGGCACCGCCGTCCCGGCATGCGCGACCTGTTCGTCCTGATCGACGAGGAGCCCGCGCTGACCGCCGCGTTCCGGCGGATCGCGGTCGCCGAGGAGGAGCGCTCGATCCGGCTGGTCGCCGCCCGGCTCGGCCTGCACCCGGAGACCGACCTGCGGCCCGCCATCGCCGTCGGCCTCGGCGTGGCCGCCCTGCACGCCGCCACCCGCACCTGGGTGCGCGACCCCGCGGGCGGCCTGCCCACCCTGCTCGACCGCGCCTTCGACCTGGCCGCGGCCGAACCCGCGGGCTGACCGCCCCGGACCGGCCGACCCGGGCCGCCCCCGGGCCGCCCGACCCCCGCAGACCACCCGCCGACCACCCGCCGGACGGGAACAGCACCACCCGCGCCCACCCGCGCGCGGCGTACGAGAGGAACCACCCATGACCACCCAGGAGTTCGCCGGCCGCACCGCCCTCGTCACCGGAGGCGCCTCCGGCATCGGCCTGGCCACCGCCACCCTGCTCGCCGAGCGCGGCGCCGCCGTCGCCGTCGCCGACTACAACCTGGACGGCGCCCGCGCGGCCGTCGCCGGGCTGGAGGCCACCGGCGCGAAGGCGCTGGCCGTGCAGCTCGACGTCACCGACGCGGCCTCGGTCGAGGCCGCCGTCCGCGCCACCGTGGACGGCCTCGGCCCGCTCAGCCTCGCCGTCAACAACGCGGGCATCGGCGGCCCGGTCGCCCCCACCGGCGAGTATGACCCCGAGGCGTGGCGCCGGGTGCTCGCCACCAACCTGGACGGCGTCTTCTACTCGCTGCGCTACGAACTGCCGGAGATCCTGGCGGCCGGCGGCGGCTCGGTCGTCAACATGGCCTCCATCCTCGGCACCAACGGCTTCGCCGGCTCGCCCGCGTACGTCGCCGCCAAGCACGGCGTGGTCGGCCTCACCAAGACCGCCGCGATCGAGTACGCCCCGCAGGGCGTGCGGGTCAACGCGGTCGGCCCCGGCTTCATCGACACCCCGCTGCTCAAGGACACCGACCCCGAGGGCCGCGAGCTGCTGATCTCGCTGCACCCCGCCGGGCGCCTCGGCCGGGCCGAGGAGGTCGCCGAGCTGACCGCCTTCCTGCTGTCCGACCGGGCGTCCTTCGTCACCGGCAGCTACCACCTGGTCGACGGCGGCTACGCCGCCCGCTGAGCCACCGCCGGGGGACCGTCCACGGGGGGCGTCCACGTGGATCGTCCGTGGGGGGTCCGTTCCCGGGTTCCGTTCCGGGGGTTCCGTTCCGGGGGGTCCGTTCCGGGGGGTCCGTTCCGGGGGTCCGCGCGCAGAGGAGCGTCGAACATGAAGGCAGTCCAGTACCGCACCGTCGGCGGCCACCCCGAGGTGGTCACCGTCCCCGACCCCGAGCCCGGCCCCGGGCAGGTCCTGCTCAAGGTCACCGCCGCCGGGGTCTGCCACTCCGACATCGCCGTGATGAGCTGGTCGGCCGAGCAGCTGCCGTTCCCGCTGCCGCTGACCCTCGGCCACGAGGGCGTCGGCACGATCGCCGCGCTCGGCGCGGGCGTCACCGGCTTCACCGAGGGCGAGGCGGTCGCCGTGTACGGCCCGTGGGGCTGCGGCAGCTGCGCCAAGTGCGCGGAGGGCAAGGAGAACTACTGCCTGCGCGCCACCGAGCTGGGCATCCGGCCGCCCGGGCTGGGCGCGCCCGGCGCGATGGCCGAGTACCTGGTGGTCGACGACCCGCGCCACCTCGTCCCGCTCGGCGACCTCGACCCGGTCCGCACCGTTCCGCTCACCGACGCCGGACTGACGCCGTACCACGCGATCAAGCGCTCGCTGCCGAAGCTGGTGCCCGGCTCCACGGCGGTGGTGATCGGCACCGGCGGCCTCGGGCACGTGGCGATCCAGCTGCTGCGGGCGATGACCGCGGCCCGGGTGATCGCGCTCGACGTCACCGAGGAGAAGCTCGCGCTGGCCCGCACCGTGGGCGCGCACGAGGCGGTGCTCTCGGACGACGCGGCGGCCGGCAAGGTGCGCGAACTCACCGCCGGGCTGGGCGCGCAGGCCGTCTTCGACTTCGTCGGTGCCCCGCCCACCACGGCCCTGGCCGGGCAGCTGGCCGCCGTCGAGGGCGACGTCACCCTGGTGGGCATCGGCGGCGGCAGCCTGGCGGTCGGCTTCGGCGTGCTGCCGTACGAGGTCTCCGTCACCTCCCCGTACTGGGGTAGCCGGGCCGAGCTGATCGAGGTCCTCGACCTGGCCCGGGCCGGCGCGGTCGACGTGCACGTCGAGACGTACGGCATCGACGAGGCGCCGCTCGCCTACGAGCGGCTGCACGCGGGCAAGATCAACGGCCGGGCGGTGATCCTCCCCAACGGCTGACGGCCGGGTGCTCCCGCGGCCCCGCGGCCCTGCGGCGGTGGGGCCCCGCGGCCCTGCGGCGGTGGCTCCCCGTCCTGGACGGGGAGCCACCGCCGTGCCGTGCGCTACCGGCGTTCGACGACCCGGACGGCCTCGCCCGGGCGCCAGCTGCTGATCACCAGGTGGTCGTCCGCGACCTCGGTCAGCACCGCCCCGGTGAGCTCCAGCCGGAACGCGTGGTACGGGCCGGGCGGTGGCCCGGGCAGTGCCGCCTCGTACGCCGCGATCTCCGCCGGGTCGGTCAACTCGACGGCGCGCGAAGAGAGTTTGGCGTCGCCGCCGACCATGTCGGTGCCGGGCCCGGGGTTGGAGTGCAGCGCGCAGCGGCCGTCCCGGCGCAGGTCGGCCGCCTTGACCGCGCCGGCCATCGAACCGAGGAACAGCTCGGGCCCCTGGAAGTCGACCTCGGTGCCGCTCACCCGGGGCGAGCCGTCCCGGGTGAGGGTGGCGAGGACGTGGTGCTTGTGCGCCTCGAAACGGGCCCGGATCCGCGGGGCGAGGTCGGGGGCCTGCTGCTCGAACTCCTGCCAGGTCGTCATGGCGCGCAGTGTAGGCGGGGGGACCGACAGTTCCCGGGACGTGCCGGCGGCCCGGCCTACACTCGGTCGCATGGAGACCTACATCGCCTTCCTGCGGGCGGTCAACGTCGGCGGACGCACCGTGAAGATGGACCGGCTGCGGGAGCTGTTCGCGGGGCTCGGCCTGGAGGGCGTGCGGACGTACATCCAGAGCGGGAACGTGTTCTTCCGCAGCGCGGAGACCGACCGGGCGGCGCTGACGGCCCGGATCGAGGCGGGCCTGGCGGCCGGGCTCGGGTACCCGGTGCCGGTGATGCTGCGGACGGTCGAGGAGGTCGAGGCACTGCTCGCGCTCGACCCGTTCGCCGGGGTGGAGCCCGGCGAGGACAGGCGGCTGTGCGTGCTGTTCCTGTCCGAGCCGCTGCCGCCCGAGGTCGCGACCGCGCTGCCGGTCGCCTCGCCGAAGGGCGACTGGGAGCTGATCGGCGCCACGGCGGACGCGGCGTTCGTGGTGATGTACCTGCGCAACGGCCGGCTGAACGGCAACCCGGCCACCGCCTTCCCCAAGTCCTACACCGGGCAGGCGACTTCGCGGTTCTTCCACACCACCGCGAAGATCGCCGCCGCGGCCCGCAAGGGCTGAGTGCCCGGGGCCGGTTCGGTTCAGCCGCCGGGGGGCCGGGCCGCGGCGGCGAGCCGATCGGCCAACGCGGCGACCAGGCGGCGGAGTTCGGCCGGTTCCTCGATCGTGAACGGGCGGTCGATGGCCGCCAACGCGGCCGGGAGCCAGTCGAGTTCGGCGACCCGCAGTTCGACGTTCGACCAGCCTTCGACATTCGGCTGGCCCTCGGCGTCCGGCTGGCCTTCGACGTCCGGCTGGCCTTCGACGTCCGGCCCGTCGAGGTCCGGTCCGTCGATCAGGGCCAGGCCGGGCGGCAGGTGCCGGTGGATCCGGTCGGCGTCCGCGCGGATGCGCAGCCGGACGCGGTGCCGGTGCGGGGCGGTGGCCAGCGCGCGCAGGACGCGCGCGGCCGGGTCCGGCCCGGCGGGCGGGTCGAAGGTGCCCGGCAGCGGGCGGGGCGCGGCCAGCCGGTCGAGGCGGAAGAGGCGCTCCGCGTCGGCGCCGGTGTCCCGCCCGGTCAGGTACCAGCGGCCCGCGTGCAGCACCAGCCCGTGCGGCTCGACGGCCCGTTCGCCGGTGCGACCGTCCGCGCCGGTGTAGTGGAAGGCCAGCGGACGGCGGTGGCGCACTGCGTCGGCGACGGTCAGCAGCGCCGCCGGATCGGGCGCGCCGGGGGCGGCCGTGGTGGCGGTGGTGTCGGTGGCTGCGGGGGCCGGGGGAGCGGGCGCGGGGGTGAAGGCCAGCGCCTCCAGCAGGGCGTCCAGCCGGTGGGCGAGCCGGCGGGGCAGCACCCGGCGGATCTTCGCGGCGGCCGTCTCGCCCGCGGTCGCGGACGCGGCGGACAGCCCCGCCCGCTCGGCGGCGACCAGGCCGAACAGGGCGGCCAGCGCCTCCTCGTCGGTCAGCATCAGCGGCGGCATCCGGTGTCCGGGCGCGAGCCGGTAGCCGCCGTACCGGCCGCGGACCGACTCCACCGGCAGGTCGAGGTCGACCAGGTGCGCGACGTACCGGCGGACGGTGCGCTCGTCCACCTCCAGGCGTTCGGCCAGCTCGGCGACGGTGCGGACACCGCCGGACTGCAGCAGCTCCAGCAGGGTGAGCACGCGGGCCACGGGTCGGGTCATGCCGACGATTCTCCTCCCGATCCCTTCCCGATACCGGGCGGATTCTGTCCGGTACCGCCGTTAGCGTCGGTACCGACCGCACCGGAACACCGGCCCGGACCACCGCACCGACCGCACGGGAGCCCCCGCATGCACCTCGTCTCCGTCCGACTGATCACCGCCGACGTCGACCGCCTGGTCGCGTTCTACGAGCGGGCCACCGGCCTGACCGCCGTCCGGTCCACCCCCGACTTCGCCGAACTCCGCACGCCTGCCGGGACGCTGGCGATCGGCAGCACCCGCACCGTGCCGCTGTTCGCGCCCGGCTCGGCCGAGCCGGGCGCGAACCGCAGCGCCATCGTCGAGTTCCTGGTCGAGGACGTCGACCTGCTGCACCGCCGACTGGCCGACGGCGGAACGGAGTTCGTCAGCGGACCGACCACCCTGCCGTGGGGCAACCGCTCACTGCTGCTCCGCGACCCGGACGGCACGCTGGTCAACTTCTTCACGCCGGTGACGGCGGAGGCCCGTGCCAGGCAAAGAGTCTGACGCAGCGTCAGAAAAATTGCGGCTGCTGGGGGGTGCGCAGCCGCACCGGCGGCAGGGCTGTCTCCGCCCCGCCGGCGGGCCGGTCCGCCGCTTCGGCCGGGCCTCCGGGCGCCGGGCGGTGGCGCTCAGTTGCCCTGGAGTTGGCGGAGGGTCTCCTGGGCGTCGGCGAGGTCCTCGGGGGTGGGGGCGTCGTCCTGGGTGAGGCGGGTGCGCCAGTAGCCGGTGGAGTGGACGGTGGGGCGGGGGAGGCGGCGGTCCTCGATCAGGTGGCGGCGCAGGGCGCGGACGGTGGTGGCCTCGCCGGCCAGCCAGGCGGGGCCGGGGGCGGGCGGGAGTTCGGCGGCGCGCAGGGCGGCGAGCAGGCGGGCGCCGTGGGGGGCGTCCCCGCGGTGGACCCAGTGGGCGGTCAACTCGCCGAAGCCGAGCAGGGGTTGCTCCTCCTCGGGGCCGGCCACCTCGATCCAGGCGTGGGCCCGGGCACCGGCCGGCAGGGCCTCGACCAGGGTGCCGAGGGCGGGCAGCGCGGACTCGTCGCAGGCGAACAGCAGCGGCAGTCCGCCGTCCAGCGGGAACGGGCGGGCGAACTCGGGGGAGGGCCCGAACATCGCCAGCACCTGCCCGGGCCGGGCCTGCGCGGCCCACGCGGCGGCCGGTCCGCCCGCTCCGGGCGCTCCGCCCGCTCCGGCCGTGCCGTGCAGGACGAAGTCGACGTCCACGGTGTGGAGTTCGGCGTCGTGGGCGCGCAGGGTGAAGGAGCGCATCCACGGACGGCGGTCCTCGGGGACGGCGTGGCAGGCGTGGTACCAGCTCATCAGGTCCTGGCCGGGGGCCGGGACGGGGAATTCGGGGGCGTCCTGGCCGGGGCGGGGGAAGTACAGCTTGACCTGCTGGTCGGGCCCGGCCAGGGCGAACCCGCCGGGCGGCAGCGCGAAGGTGACCCGGGCGGTCCGCGGCGTGGGCCGGTGCACCCCGGTGACGGTCAGGCGGCGGATCGGCAGGTCGGACACGGTGCGCTCCCGGCAGGCTCGGGGGATGGACCGCCCCAGCCTGCCGGGGCCCGCTCACAGACCGCTGTCAGCCCGCTGTCACCGCCCGGGACGGGACCACCGGCCGCGGGCCCCGCGCGGAACTCCGGCGCGCGGAACTCCGGCGCGCGGGACGGCAGCGTGCGGGCGGCAGCGCACGGGCGGCTCACGGGGGATGTCAGTGCGCGAGGACGTCCTTCAGCGCGTCCGGGGTGCGCCCGATCACGGTGTAGCCGTCGTCCGCGGTGATGATCGGGCGCTGGATCAGCGCCGGGTGCGCGGCCATCGCCGCCGTCCAGCGGGCCCGGTCGGCCTCCTCGCGGCCCCAGGAGCGCAGGCCCAGCTCCTTGGCCACGGCCTCGTCCAGCCGGGCCACGTCCCACGGCTCCAGGCCCAACCGGCCCAGCACCTCGGTGAGTTCGGCGGCCGTCGGCGGCTCGTCCAGGTAGCGGCGCACGGTGTACTCCACCCCGGCCGCATCGAGTTCGCCCAGGGCGGTGCGGCATTTGCCGCACCGCGGGTTGATCCAGATTTCCATGGCCGCCCAGCCTACCGAGCCCGGCCGTCCGCCACCGCCGTCCGCCGCCACCGTCACTCACGGGCGGTGCGCCAGCAGGGCGGGCGTCGGCCCCGCCGCGTGGCGGCTCTGGACCGGAGCGCGCCGGACTGTCGCGGAGGCAGGCCCGCATTCCCGTGCCCACCGGCTTTCCCGGTGATCCGGCTCACAGCATGTCCCCCCGCCCGGCCGGAACAGGTCCAAGGTCCCGAACCGTCGGGACCTTGGCGAGCAGTGTCCGGGACCCGCCGCACTCCACGATGGAAGGAAGTCCGCCCCCGTACCGGTCGTCCAGGAGGTCAGCATGGCAGCGTCGCCCGCCACCGCAGTCCGCAGCGCCGGCCCCATCCCGCGCCCGGCCGCCGCCCCGCCGCCGGAGAGCGCCGCCGGGCACGGTCTCGGGAGCGGCGTCGAGGACAGCGGCGGGAACAGTGGCGGGAGCGGCAGCCGGGACAGCGGCGGGAACGGTGGCGGGAGCGGCGGTGGCCGCGACCCCCGGCAGGCCGGGGCGCGCTGGGAGGCCGCGATGGCCCGGGCGCTGCGGGTGCCCGTCTGGGTGCGGCTGCTGCCGGTCCTGCTGCTGGTGGCGGACCTGGTCCTGGAGTGGTCGATCCCCAGCTCCGTCGCGGCGGGCTTCCTGCTCACGGTGATCCCGGTGGTGGTCGCGTCCAGCGGCGGGTCCGCGCTGGTCGCCGGTTCCGCCGTGGTCACCGTCGCCCTCCAGGCGCTGCTCGCCCTGCGGGCCGGGCACCTGACCGAGCAGCACCACCTGTGGACCTACCTGGCCACCGTGCTGGCCGGCGCGATCGGTGCCGGGCTCGCCGCGCAGCGCCGCCGCCAGGCCCGCGACCTGGTCCGGATGCAGGCCGTCACCGACACCCTCCAGCACGCCGTGCTGCGCCCGGTCCCGGCCCGCGCCGGGGGCCTGCGCACCGCCGGGCTCTACCACCCCGCGCAGGCGGACGTCGGCATCGGCGGCGACCTGTACGAGGTGTGCGAGACCCGGTACGGCACCCGGATCCTGCTCGGGGACGTCCGCGGCAAGGGGCTGGACGCGGTGCGCACCGCCGCCGACGTGATCGGCGCGTTCCGGGTGGCCGCCCACGAGACCGCCGAACTCGGCGAGCTGGCCGACCAGTTGGACCGGCAGGTGTGCCGCGATGCCGAACAGGGCGGCGACCGCGAGCTGTTCGTCACCGCGGTGCTGCTCCAGCACCGTCCCGGCTCCGCCGAGATCGACCTGGTCAACCGGGGCCACCTCGCCCCGCTGCTGGTGGCCCCGGGCAGCGTCGGCACCGTCCGCTGCGCGGAGGACCTCCCGCTGGGCCTGGGCCACCTCGCCGCCGGTCCGCCCGAGCCGCCCGCCACCGTCCCGCTGCCGCCCGGCCGGACCCTGCTGCTACACACCGACGGCGTCACCGAGGCCCGCGACCGGGCCGGCGCGTTCTACCCGCTGGCCGCCCGCCTGGCCGCCCTGCCCGCCACCGACCCGGACGCCGTGGTCGCCTTCCTCGACCGGGACGTCCGCCGCCACGCCGGCTCCCTGACCGACGACGTGGCGGTGCTCGCCTTCACCCCCGCCTGAGCCCGCGTCCCGAGTCCGCGTCCCGAGCCCGACCCCGCGTCCGCGTCCCGAGCCCGCGCGTCGCGGGCGCCGGGCTCACGGTCCGTTGGTGACCGCGTTCTGGATCGCGCCGACCTGCAACTGGTGGTCGGCCAGCACCTGGTCGTAGGTGCCGTCGGTGATCAGCCGGTTCATCGCCCGCATCAGGACGTCGCGCAGCTGCTCGTCGTCCTTGCGCAGCGCGATGCCGAACGGGCGGGGCTGGAGCTGCGGGCCGCCGATCTGCAGGGTGCCGCCGTTGTCGACGGTCTGCACGGCGTACGTCGCCTTGGGGTAGTCGGTCATGTAGGCGTCCGCGCGGCCCTTGAGGTTCTCGATGGCGGCGTTGTCGCTGTCGGTCTCCATGACGGTCAGCGGCTTCCCGTTGTGGTCGCAGACCGTCTTCTGCCGGCTCACCAGGTCGGCGTGGGTGGTGCCCTTCTTGACCGTGACGGTGTGCCCGCACAGGTCGTCGATCTCGTGGATGTTCTGCGGGTTGCCCTTGTCGACGGCGATGCCGATGCCCGCCATGAAGTAGTCGACGAAGTCCACGCCCTCGTTGACCTGCTTGCCGTCCTTGTCGACGCCCTGCTCGCGCTCCCGGGTGTCGGTGATGCCGGACATCGCGATGTCGTACTTGCGCCCCAGCAGCCCGGGCAGCACGTTGGCGAACGGCCCGGCGTCCTGGAACTCCAGCCGGATGCCGAGCAGCGAGCCCAGCTTCTGCGCCAGGTGCGGGTCCAGCCCGTCCGGTTCGTTGCGGTCGTTGCGGTACACCACCGGCGCGGCGGTGAACGAGGCGCCGACGGTCAGCACCCCGGACTTGCGCACCCGTTCCGGCAGCAGCGCGCGCAGGTCCGTCGGCCGGTGCGAGTCACCGCCGATGCCGACGACGCCGCAGCCGCTCAACAGCAGCACCCCGCCCATCACGGCGGCGAGCGCGGCGCGCCCCCGCCCGTCCAACTGAGCCATGTCGTCTCTCCCCGTGGTCGACGCGGAACGCGACAAGCCCAGGGACGACGGACGGCACGGCGGCATGACGGCGGAACGCGGCATGGCGATACCGAGGAAGACCCCTCGGCCGGCCGCCGTTCCGGCTAGATCGTTCCGATGATAGCCAGCATGGTCACGACAGCCCAATGCCATCCGCCAACTACCCTCCGTCAGACTCGCGTTGACGCCCGATCAGCCCCCATCGGCCCGTTTCGTCCCGCCGCCGACCCCGCCGCCCCGGCCCGCCCCCGGCCCGCCCGGTGTGGGCACGAACGGGCGCGGACGGTACGGACAGGCATGGACAGTACGGACGGGCGCGGACGGGTGGCGGTTCAGGACCAGCCCGGGTCGTCGAAGGTCGGCATGGTGTCGGGGCCGCCGTCCGCGCCGGTGGGCAGCGGGCTGGGGGCGGGGCCGAACGGGGCGGTGGTGCCGGGGTCGGCGATCCAGGTGTCGGCCACCACGGTCACGTTGCCGGGGACGCCGATGGTGACCGTCACGCCGGTGCCGTCGGGGGCGGCGGCGCTCGCCTCGTAGGGGGAGTCCGTGTCGTGCAGGGTGTAGCCGAGGCCCTTCCAGTACGTCCTGAGCTGCTCCAGCAGCCGAGGCTGGTTGGCGGCGGCGATCCTGGTCAGCACGTACCGGCGGAGCGTCAACTGCGCGGTGCCGTCGGGGTCGCGGGCCGCGTTCTCGTGCGGGACGGCCCGGAACGCGTCGTCGGCGTACCGCACCGCCGGGGTGAGCGCCCCGGTGGTGCCGTCCACCACGTTCTGCAACCGGCTCCGGGCGACGTCCGGCGCCACCGCCGGGCGCCGCGCCGTCCCGCCGTCCCCGGACGCGCCGCAGCCCGCCGCGCCCAGCACCAGCGCCAGCACCGCGACGGCGCCCGCCACCCGCAGCCTCATCCGACCTCCCGCTCCCCGCCGATTCCCGGTCCGCCCGGCGGTCCCGTCCGCACCGCCCGTCCGCCTGCCTGCCCGCCCCGGCCGGCCGGCCGTCGCCTCCGACCCTAGACCGACCAGAACGGGTCCTGCCGCCGGGGCATGGTGTCCATCGACCCGTCCGGCCCGATCGGCACCGTGCTGTCCCCGCCGAACGGGTACGAGGTGTCCGGCGCGGCCAGCCCGTCGACCCGGGCCAGCAGCGTCCCGTTGCCCGCGAAGCCGATCCGGAACTCGGCCGTCCCGAACGGGGACTTCGCCCGCAGCACCGGCACCACCGGGTCGTCCTCGCCGTCCACCGCCCAGCCGCGCTCCCGCCAGGCCCGGCCCAACTGGGCAAGCAGCTCCGGGTAGCGGTGTTCGGCCACCCGGGTCAGCAGGTAGCGGCGCTTCTCCAGGTGCGCGGTGCCGTCCGGCTCGCGGGTGAACGCGTGCTCGTGGGAGACCGCGACGTACGGGCCGTCCGCCCAGACCACCGGCGGGGTGAGCGCGGCGGGCGCGGAGTCCAGCAGTTCGTCCACCGCGGCCCGGGCGGCGAGCAGGTCGCGCGCCAGGTCGTCGTTCATCGGTACTCCTGTCCGGACACCCGGTCGCCGTGGCCGGAGACGATCAAGCCCATGTTGCGCAGCGAGTGGCCGTCCCGGCCGTCGCCCTGGTTCCAGTAGTCCGAGTGCGACTCGAAGCCCAGCGGACCGTCCGCGACGTCGAAGCGGTGCGCCCCGAACTCGCCGCTCGCCGGGTCCTGGCCGAACCACAGCTCGTGCGGGTCGCCGTGCCCGGCGATCTTGTCGCCGAGGAATCCGCCGGCCACCGCGCCCAGCGGTCCGGCCAGCACCCCGCCGATGCCCGCGCCGATGCCGATGCCCTTCGCGTCGTCGTGGCTGGGCAGGTGGGAGACCGGGTCGTGCTCGGCCGCGCCCACCCAGACGTGGTCGGCGCCGACGCCCAGCTGGCCGGCCTGCTGCGCGCCGGTGCCGGGCGAGCCGACCAGGATGATGTCGTCCGCGGGGATGCCGCCGGGGCGCTGCGCGGCCTGGCCGACCGTGAGCGAGCCGTAGCTGTGCCCGAGCGCGGTCAGGTGCGCGGGCTGCCCCTCGTGCGAGGCGCGCAGGCCCTGCAGGAACTCCTGGTAGGCCGCGCCGCCCTGTTCGGCGCGCTCCTTGCCGGCCACCGCGAACATGTCCGGGCTGAGGCCCTTGACCTGCGGGGTGTCGTACCCTAGCCAGGCGATCGAGGCGGTGGAGCGGCTCGGGTCGAGGTCGTGCGCGGTCTGCCACAGGTCGCGGGCCCGGTTGGCGTCGCCGCCGCCCATGTTCTTGACCTCGGTGTTCAGGCCCGGCACGTACGCCACCACGTCGTCCGCGGTGTCCGGGTTGCCGTACGCGATCGCCGCCCGGCCCTGGCCCTGGTCGCCGATCACCATCAGGTACGCGGGGGGCTGCTTGCCGGTGTCGTCGCGGAGCCGGTCCTGGATCGCCCGGAAGCCCTCCAGCTTCTTCCGGTCCCCGTCGGACAGGTCGGTGCGGGAGGACAGGTCCTGGACCATCCGGTCCAGGGTGATCCGGTTGGCCTGGTCGCGGGCCGGGGTCGGCAGGCCGTCGCGGTTGCCGAGCTCGGCCGGGTACGCCCGGATCAGGCGCTGCTGCTCGTCCGGGGGGAGCGACTTCCACCAGGCGTTGACTTCGGACGGCGGGGCGTCCTGGCCCGGCATGCCCGCGCGGACCAGGTCCTCGGGGCCGCCGAACGGGTTGAGCGCGCCCAGCACCGCGCTGTTCAGGCGCATCGCGGCGGTGCCCGGGTCCAGGCCGGCGCCGGTCCGGGCGTCGTCGGTGTACTGGCGCAGGCGCTGGGCGGTGACCTGGTCGGCGTGCGCGGCCTCGGACAGCGCGTCGGCGATCCGGTCGCGCAGCTCGGTGCCCCGCCGGGAGCGGTCGGGGGCGTCGGGGTCGTGCCGTTCGGCGGCGCTCGGCGGCGGCCAGGAGACCCCGCCGTCGTCCCCGACCGCGAAGCCGCCCGCGTCCGCCTCGGCGAGCGCCGCCCGGAGCTTGGAGCGGGCCAGCAGGAACGCCTCCGCGCCCTCCCGCAGCACGGGCGCGATCCGAGCCAGTTCCAGGTGCGCGGCGGTCAGCTTGCCGGTGGTCCGGGCCAGCGACTGCCGGGCGCCGTCCGCGGCCCGGCCGCGCCAGCCGGAGTCGCGCACCCGGCCGTCCACCCCGTCCCGCCAGGTGTCGGTGTGGCCGGCGAACGCGGCGGCCAGCGAGGCGTACGCGTCGGCGGCCGTGAACAGCCGGTCCGGGTCCGCGTCGCGCAGCGTGGGGACGTCCATGCTCACCGCCCCGTCAGTCCGCCGGCCGCGTCCTGCTCGGCCCGGCGGTAGTTGGCCGCGGTCCGCCGCAGGTTGCCGCCCTGCCGGTCCATCTCGGCGGAGAGGCTGTCCAGCAGCCGCTTCCACTCGTCGGTGCAGGCGTTCAGCTCCCCGCCGGTCGTCCACCCGCGCAGCCCGGCCTCGGCGTCGTCCGACGCCCCCAGCACCCGCGAGGTCCCGCCGGGCACCTGCTCGGCGACGCTGCCCGCGGTCTGTCCCGCCCCGTCCAACTCGCCCGGCTCCACCTGGAACCCGTCGCCGCCACCGCCGCCACTGCCGTCCGGCCCCACGCTCAGCACGCCATCCCCCACCACCGGTGTCAGTCCGACCACTTGAGCGCGCCATGCTAGCGAACCGACCCGCCGCAACCGCGCGCGTTCACCACATTCGCACCCCGCTCGCCCCTCCGTCGCTTGGGCACCCCTTGGGATTTCCTTTACCGGACCGGGGTGCCGGGCCGGGGTGCCGGACCGGACGGATCGCGACCGCCCCGCCGCGGCCACCCCCCCCGGTGCCCCGCCACCCGCCCAGGCGCCCCGCCCCCCGCCCCGGGCCCCGGCCGCTACGCGTCCAGGTAGGGGCTGTACAGCGCGGAGAGGAACCGGGTGGCGAGCCGGTCGCGCAGGTGCGGGGGGAGGCCGTCGAGGAGGCGGTTGACGCCGGCCATCCGGGTGGTGGAGCCGGGGGAGAGGTCGAGGCCGGTGGCCGGGAGGAGGGCGGCGAAGGTCGCGTCGTCCAGGGTGGTGAAGTCGAGCTGGTCGAGCAGGGCGAGGATCTCGGTGGGCGGTGCCACCGGCCCGCGCGCCCGGACGGCGGCGACGCTCGCGCGCAGGGCCGCGAGCAGGTCCTCGACGCCCTCCCCGCTGACGCCGGTGAGGGTGAGGTGCAGGCTGGCGGGCAGGCCGTCGACGCTCAGCTGGGGTTGCAGGAAGAAGCCGCGCTCGCGCGACTCGTCCGCCAACTCCCAGAGGTCCGGGGGGTTTTCGCCCTCGGTGCCGATCGCGACCAGCGTGGCGTCCGGCGAGCCGAGCACCCGCAGCCCGTCGATCTCCCCGACGCCCGCGATCAGCCGTCGGGTCGCGGCGAGTGCCGAACGCCCCAACTCCCGGTAGCCGTCCGCCCCGAGGGCCTGGAGGGTGGCCCAGGCCCCGGCCAGGGGTCCGGCGCCCTTGCTGCTCTGGACGGTGGAGTTGACCACCGGGTAGCCGGGCCACTGCGCGCAGGCGAAGTACGCGGCCAGCCGCATCGCCCGGTCGCGGAAGAGCAGCACGGAGGCGCCCTTGGGCGCGTACCCGAACTTGTGCAGGTCGCAGGAGAGCGAGGTGACGCCGGGCACCGACAGGTCGAACGGCGGGACCTCGGCCCCGGCCTCGGCCAGCCAGGGCAGCAGCCAGCCGCCCACGCAGGCGTCCACGTGGCAGGGCAGGCCGCGTTCGGCCGCCGCCGCGGCGATCGCGGCGACCGGGTCGACCACCCCGTGCGCGTACGAGGGCGCGGAGGCGACCACCAGCACCGTCCGGTCGGTGCAGGCCGCCGCCACCGCCTCCGGCACCGCCCGGAAGGTCGCCGGGTCGACCGGCACCGTGACGACCTTGACCCGCAGGTACGCCCCGGCCTTGAAGAACGCGGCGTGCGCCGTCGCGGGCACCACGATCTCCGGCTCGGCGACCTCGGGCCGGGCGTCCCGGGCGGCCTTGACGGCGAGCAGGATCGACTCGGTGCCGCCGCTGGTGAAGATGCCGGGCGTGCTCCCGTCCCCGCCGAGCCGGGCGGCGACCGCGCCGACCACCTGCCGCTCCAGGGCGACGGTGCTCGGGAACGCGGTCGGGTCGAGGCCGTTGACCTCCAGCATGGCCAGGTACGCGCCCTCCGCGGCGGCCCGCACCCCGGGCCGCCCGGCGTCGTAGGTGTAGGCGGTGGTGCGCCCGCCGCGGGTGGGCAGGTCGGCGGCGGTGAGCGCGCGCAGCTCGGCGAGCAGCTCCTCGGCGGGGCGGCCGGCGGCCGGCAGCCCGTTCTGACGGTCCGTCACGAGAGTTCTCCAGCAAGCGAATCGACGACAACGGCGGGAACGGCGGCTCGTCGCCGCCCGTACGCCCGCAGGGCGGGCAGCGAGGCCAGCATCAGCACGGCCGGGACCAGGCTGAAGCCGAGCAGGACGCCGGCCCGGGCGGTGGCGGTCTGCGCGACGGGGTGGTCGGTGGTGGAGGAGGCGAAACCGGCGGCGGCCAGCGCCAGCGAGAACAGCCCGGGCCCGGCGGCCAGCCCGGCCGTCTCGCCCGCCGTCCACAGGCCGGTGAACGCCCCGGACTGCAGGCGCCCGGTGCGCGCCGCGTCCGCGTGCACGGTGTCCGGCAGCAGCGACAGCGGCAGCACCTGGAGCGCCGCGTACGCCACGCCGAGCACCGCGCACAGCGCGAGCGTGGCGGTGACCCGCGCCGCCCCCGTCCCGGCGGTGGGCCAGAGCGCGGCGGCGGCCAGCGCGAACAGCGCGGTCGCCGCGCCCAGGCAGCGCAGCCGGCCCCAGCGGGCCGCGGCCCGGCCCCACAGCGGTACGGCGACGGCGCTCGGCGCGACCAGGCAGACGAACAGCACCGAGGTCAGGCCGTAGCCGCCCAGCCAGTAGGCGGCGGTGTACGGGGCGGCGGCCAGCATGATCGCCACCGCGGCGGCCTGCAGCACGAACGCGCCCAGCAGCGCGAAGAACGCCCGGTTGCCGCGCGCGGTGCGCAGCGCGGCCCGCAGCCCGAGCGGCTCCGGGCCGGGCCGGGCGGCCACCCGGCGGGCGCCCAGCGCGGGCACCAGCAGCGTCGCCAGCAGCAGGACGGCGACCACCGCGCCCATCACCGCGTACCCGCGCCGCCCGCCCCCGGCCAGCGACACCAGGGCGGGGGCCAGGCCGCCCGCGACCAGGATGCCGACGGTCAAGCAGACGATCCGCCACACCGTGATCCGGGTGCGCACCTCGGGGCGGTCCGACATCTCGGCGGGCAGCGCCACGTACGGGACCTGGAACAGGGCGAACGCGCTGGAGGCCAGCACGAAGGTGACGGCCACCCAGGCGGCGGCGCCGGCGCCGGTCAGCGGGGAGAGGAACATCGCGGCGAAGGCGACGGGCAGCGCGAGCGCGCCGGCCAGCAGGATCCGGCCGCGGCGGCCGGTGCGCAGCGCCTCCCGGTCGCTGGCGGCGCCGACGGTCGGGTTGAACAGCGCGTCCCAGGCCTTCGGCAGCGCCACGACCAGGCCCGCGACCCCGGCGGGCACGCCCAGCGCGTCGGTCATGAAGTACAGCAGCAGCAGGCCGGGAACGGTCGCGTGGATGCCCGTCCCGACCGAGCCGAGCGCGTACCCGGCCAGCTCCCGCCGGCCTATGCCCCCGGCGCTCACGGCGTCCCCCCGATCCCCAGCTCGCGCAGCACCAGCGCGTGCAGGTGGGCCCGGAACCTGGGGACCTGCCCGCGGATCATCGACCGGCAGAAGCCGTGCACCGTCCACAGCACCGTCCATACCGCCAACTCGGCGCGCTCCGGCGGGACTCCCGGCAGCGCGGCGGCCAGCGCGTCGCGCACCGACTCCAGCAGCGGCCGGGTGTACTCCTCCTCCAGGCCGGCGAACTCGGCGGCGTCCGCCAGCCAGCGCCGCATCCACAGCGCGGGCACGTCCGGCCGCTCCAGGCAGAAGTCCAGGTACCGGTCCGCGAAGGCGACCGCCGCCCCCGCCGGGTCCGCCCCCGCCCGCGCCCCGAACTCCCGCAGCGCCCCCGCCACCGCCGCCCGCTCGGCCTCGTGCGCCCGCCGCATCACCTCGCGGTACAAGTCGCCCTTCCCGCCCACGTGGTACGCGACGGTGGCGACGTTCAACCCCGCGGCGGCGGCGATCGTCCGGGTGGTCGTCCCGTCGTACCCGTGCTCCGCGAACAGCGCGGTCGCCGCCGCGACGATCCGCTCCCGACTCAGGTCGGCCTGGCTCTGCGGCGCGCTCGGCGCCGGTGGCTCGGTCATGGCGGGGAGCGTACGCGCGCCACCCGCCTCAATCAACCGTTTGATGGATGACGGCCGTGTGAAATCCGCAGCCGCCGGAAACCGCCCCGGACCCCGCCGCGCGGTGCGGCGGGGTCCGGGGCGGGAAGGCGCGGCGGGGCTCAGCAGTGGGCGACGGCCTCGCAGTCCTCCCAGCGGGTGCCGGAGTAGCCGTCGTCCGCGGCCGGGGCGTTCAGCGACCGGGCCTTCCGCTGGGGCGCGCCGGCCGCGGGCGCCGTGGCGGGGCCGGTGGCCAGGCGGACGGCGATCGCGTCCAGGACCGGGCGGGGGCTGGTGCCGGCGAAGTCGTTGATCAGCACGGCGAAGACCAGGCGGCGGCCGTCGGGGGCGGTGGCGTAGCCGACCAGGTTGTCGACGCCGCCCATCGAGCCGCTCTTGGCGTGCACGTTGTTCGCGGCCTTGGTGCCGGTCATCCGGGCGGCCAGCGTGCCGCCGACCATCCGCTGCGGGTTGCCGGCCACCGGCAGGGCGTCGTACCAGGCGCCGAACCAGGGCCGGTCCTGGACCAGCCGGAGCAGGTCGGCCATCTTGGCCGGGGTGATCAGGTCGTAGCGGGACAGGCCGGAGCCGTCGACCTGCCGCCCGGCGGGGGTGTCCAGCCCGTTGGCCCTCAGGAACGCCTGGACCTGGGCGATGCCGGTCGCCCAGTCGCCGCGGCCGCCCTTGACCTTGCCGATCTCCTTGGTCAGGTGCTCGGCCATGCCGTTGTTGCTGACCTTCAGCATCGGGACGACCAGCTCGGCGAGGGTCTGCGAGCGGTGCGAGACCAGCGGCTGCGAGCCCTCCTGCCCGGTCGCCGCCTGCGCGCCGCCGTGCGCCACCCGCACGCCGTGCCGGGCCAGCGCGCCCGCGAACACCCGGCCCGCGTACGTCGACGGGTCCTCGACCGTCACCCAGGAGGTGACCGGCGCGGCCCCGGCCGCGATGCTGCCGGACAGCGCCAGCCCGTTGCTGCCGCGCCCGCGGTCCACCCCGACGGACGAGCCGCTGCCCGCCGCGCCGGTGGCCACCGACCCGGCGAACGCCATCGGCGCCTCGGCCGGGTTCAGGGTGACCTGCGCCGCCTGCCCGGCGGCCGCGCCCGGCGCGACCGTCACCTGCACGGTGTCCATCAGGTACTCGGGGTCGTTGGCGACCGTCAGCCCGGATATCTGCGGGCTGTACGAGTACGGCTCGTCGTCCCAGGCCCAGCCGGGGCCGAGCGGCGTGCTGTCGTAGCGGGTGCCGTCGGCCAGCACCCGGCCGGTGACGGTGGTGATCCCGGACGCCGCGACCTGCGCGGCCAGGTCGTCGAGGTCCTGCACCAGCAGGGTGGGGTCGCCGCCGCCGCGCAGCACCAGGTCGCCGACCACCTTGGAGCCGTACCGGCTGCCGGTGGTGCGCACCTCGGTGGTGAACCGGTAGTCCGCGCCGAGCAGGTCGAGCGCGGCGGTGGAGGTCACCGTCTTCAGGGTGGACGCCGGGGTGAGCAGCGCCTGCGGCTGCCGGGCGTACAGCACCTGCCCGGTGGCGGCGTCCAGCACCTCGACGCCGGTCTGGGCGTTGGCCAGCCGGGAGTCGGACAGCAGGGCGTCGAGGTCGGCGGCCAGGGTGGCGTCGGCCGGGGCCGGGTCGTCGGCCTGGGCCGAGCCGGCGAGCAGGGAGGCGGCGAGGACCGCGGCGGCCAGCGGCAGGCCGCGGCGGTACCGGTGGTGGCGGGACGGGCGTCCGGGCAAGGGTGCTCCAGGGTGCGGATCGGCCGGGGGCGCACGTCACCCGCACCCCCGTTTTGGCATGAACATTACCATTTGTCGGGGTATCGGATGATCTTCCCCCGGCCCTGCGGAACCCCGGCCGTACGGCCCGCGCCGACGTCCCCACCCCCTACCGACGCGTCGGCGCCGGAAAAGGTCGCACCCGAATCCCGATAAACTGGCCACCCGCTCGAAGGGCCACGCACAGGACGGGGAACATGGCTGCGCACGCTGGGCTGACGGTCGAACGCATCACCCGCGCCGCCGCCGAACTCGCCGACCAGGTCGGCATCGAGAAGGTCACCGTCTCCGCGCTGGCCCGCCGGTTCGGGGTGAAGGACGCCAGCTTCTACTCGCACGTCAAGAACCTCCAGGAGATTCGGGTCCGGGTCGCCCTGCTGGCCTCCGACGAGCTGAACCAGGCCTTGGCCGCCGCCATCGCCGGCCGCTCCGGCGGCGAGGCGCTGACCGCCTTCGCGGACGCCTACCGGCACTATGCGCTGGCCCACCCCGGCCGCTACGCCGCCACCCAACTGCCGCTGGACCCGGACCGGTTCACCGACACCACGGTGTTCGCCCGGAGCATCGAACTGACCTACGCGGTGATGCGCCACTACCGCCTCGACGAACCCGACCTGACCGACGCCGCCCGCCTCCTGCGCAGCACCTTCCACGGCTTCATCGGCATCGAGAGCGCCGGTGGCTTCAACCACCCGCGCGCCGCCGCCGACTCCTGGCGGCGCATCACCACCGGCCTGCACCACCTCCTGGAGAACTGGCCCCCGGCCCGCTGACCCCCGGAGCGTCGCCGCCGCAACTCCCTTTCGAAGCCTGGACGTTCGATACCGGGACGCTCGCCGCCGGACCGTCCGCCGCGGTGCCGGTCAGCGGGGCGAGCGCCCCCACCCCGAACACCAGCGCCGCCCGCACCAGCGCAGGCCGCACCACCTGCCGTCGACGGACGCCCGCGCCGCCGGAGCGCCCGCCCGCGCCTGCGCTCCCGCCTCCGCCCCGCCGCTCACGGCCGCACCACCCGGGCCAGGAACGCGCCCAGGTTCACCCGGACCCGGGCGATCCGCTCCTCGATGCTCAGGCTCTCCCGCATCCGCACCCCGCCCGCCGGTGCCCCCGCACGTACAGCGAGCGCGCCAGGTCGCCGCAGACGTACTCGCCCGCCGACGCGTACTCCTCCCCGGACGGCCGCCCCGCCTTCCGCGCCGTCAGCAGCGCCACCCCGGACGCCGCGTGCACCGTCAGGCAGATCGAGCACACGGCCCCCTGCCGGGCCCCGGCCCCGGCCCGCCCCTCGCCCCACCCGGCCGCTCCGGTGCGTGAGCGGTCTATGAGCGGTCCGTGGCCGTCCGGTTGTGGAGAATGTGCGAAAGTGGTTGCCCCTTCAATCAAAAATAGGTGAGGCTAACCTAAGTTTCTGTTGTGAACGCGCCGAACGCGTCGCCCGCCCATGGAGGCCCCCATGTCCCCGTCCGCTCCTCACCGCACGGTCGAAGCGGCCCGCCCCTACCTCGTCGGCCTGACCCGCGCCGCGACCGGCCTGCTCTTCGCCTGCCACGGCGCGGCCTCGCTGTTCGGCGTCCTGGGCGGCGCCAAGGGCGGCGGCACGGTGGAGGCGCTGTCCTGGCCCGGCTGGTACGCGGCCGTCATCCAACTCGTCGGCGGCACCCTGGTCCTGCTCGGCCTCGGTACCCGGACGGCCGCCGTGGTCTGCTCCGGCTCGATGGCCTACGCCTACTTCTCCGTCCACCAGGAGAACGGCCTGCTCCCGATCCAGAACGGCGGCGAGGCCGCCGCCCTCTTCGCCTGGGCCTTCCTGCTCCTCGCCGCCACCGGCCCCGGCGCCCTCGCCCTCGACGCCCTCCTCCCGACCCGCCGCCGCACCGGCGCCCCGGAGCCCGCCACCGCCCCGGAGCCCGCCGCCGCCACCGCCTGACCCCGGCCGCCCGGCCGCGAACGCGCGGACGCGCGAAAGCCGCCCGGCGCGGGATGGGGGACCCCGCGCCGGACGGCTCACCGTCCTACCGCTTACCGCTTACCGCTTCACCGCTTCACCGCCGCACCGGCCGGCGCTCAGTACTTGGTGTACTTCATCCAGTCGTAGCGGGCGGTGAGCGGCGTGCCCGGGTAGGTGAAGGGGCTGAGCCAGCTGTCGACCCCGGTGCCGGGCCACAGGTTGGCGATGAGCCGCATCGGGTGGGTGGGCAGGGCGCCGCGCGAGCCGTTCTCCTGGTGGACGAGCTTGCCGTCGACGAACCAGTTGATGGTGCCCTGGTTCCACCACTCGATGGCGTAGTTGTGGTACCCGGCGGAGGCGTCGAAGCCGAGGTTGATGACGGTCTCGTGGCCGCCGACGCCGTTGGTGAAGTAGTTGGTCTGGAGCTGGGTCGGGTTCTTGCCGAGGATCTCGACGTCGATCTCGTCCCAGGGCTGGTTGTCGCTCGGCCCGGTGTAGGTGAAGAACCCGGTGACCGTGCCCGGGTTCTTCACGGCCTGGAGCCGGGCCTCGAAGCGCCCGTACGAGAACAGGTCGTTGGAGCGGAACTCGCCGGAGGCGTAGGGCCGGCCGGAGCAGCCGCTGGGGCAGGTGGCGGTGTCGAGGTTCTCGCCCATCACGCCGCCGTTGAACCAGACGTGGTCGGCGCGCCAGCCGGCGTTGAACATGCCGCCGTTGGTCCAGCCGTCGGCCTTGTGCCAGCGGCCGGTGTCGAAGGAGTCGAAGTTGTCGGTGAAGCTGCCGCCGATGGCGGCGTTGGCGGCGGGGCTGGCGATCGGGCTGACGGTCAGCGCGAGCGCGGCGAGCGGGGCGAGCAGCCAGCGACGGCCGCGGGGTTGACGGGACGGCGCAGAGGATCGCATGGTCGGCCTCCTTGGGGCACGGGTGGGTGGGGGATGGTGCCTGTGGTGCCTGTGGTGCGCCGCGTGCGGACGCCGGTGGGGGTCCGTCGGGTCGCGCGCGGAACTCTGGGGTGGTGGGGGAAGCGCTCCCGTCCGGCGGGTCCGGAAGCGCTTCCACCCGCGGGCGTACGGCTCTGCCGCCCGGTGCGCGGGTCAGTCGCGCGGGGCCAGCTTGAGGATGATGTACTCGTACGCCTGGCTGTTGGGCGACGGGTTCATGTACGGGTCGCTCTCGTTCGGCCAGCCGGTGAACTGGGTGTCGTTGTACTCGTACCAGGCGGGGCCGTAGAAGACCGGCACGGCGGGCACGTCCTGCGACATGATCCGCTGCAGGTCGTGCAGCGCGGCCTGCTCGGCCGCCGGGTCGGCCGCCGATTCGAAGGCCTTCACCGCGTCCAGCGACTTCGCCGGGTCGTACTTGCTGAAGTCGCCCGCCGCGACCTTGCCGGTCTCGGCGCCCATCCGCGGGTCCAGCACGTACTGCAGGCGCTGGTAGGCGGTGCCCCCCTGGCCCCAGTGGATCGCCGCGTCGTACTTCCCGGTGGTGATCGCGGTGTTCCAGCTGTTGAAGTCGAACGCGCCGTTCGCGTCGACGTCGAAGCCGAGCGCGTTGAGGTCCTTGGCCATCGCCTGGGCCGCGCACCAGTAGTCGGTGAACGAGTTCGGGTCGATGATCGTGAACTTGATCGTCCGGCCGTCCTTGGTCCACTTGCCGTCGGTCCTGCTCCAGCCGGCCGCGCCCAGCAGCGCGTCGACCTTGGCGGCGTCGGCCTCCGGCTTGAGGTCGTCCTTCAGCGCCGGGTCCAGCGCCTTGGCGTCGTTGGGCAGCAGCAGGCCGCTGGAGGAGGTGGCGGGCAGCGCGTAGTCGGTCTCGCACTGGCTGGTGTACGCCTTGCGGTTCATGCCCGCGCTGATCGCCTGCCGCACCGCCGGGTCGGCCAGCGCCGGGGCGCTCTCGCTCTTGGTGTTGAGGAAGAGCGAGACGGTGTTGGACGCCGGGAAGTACGGCGCGTCCTGCTGGAACAGGTGGTGGTGCTGCGGGTTCTTCCCGACGAAGGTGTTCAGCACGTTGTTGATGTTGTTGCCCGCGAGGTCGATCTCGCCGGAGCTGAGCGCCAGGGTGGCCGCGTCGTTGGTGGCGTAGGCGGGGAAGGAGATCCGCTTGACCTTCGGGGTCTCGCGGAACTGCGGGTTCACCTTGAAGGTGACGTTCTGGCTGGTGAACTTGTCCAGCAGGTACGGGCCGGTGCCGATCAGCTGGTCGGCCTTGACGACCGCGGTGGCCGGGTCCTTGATGCCCGACCAGACGTGCTGGGGCACGATCAGCTGGTTAGCGATGCCGGCGAAGTTGGCCTTCTGCGGGACGTCGAAGCTCATCACCACGGTGTCGGCGTCGGGAGTCTCGATGGTGCCGGGCAGCGGGGCGCCGCCGCCGTTGGCCGCCGGGTTGGCCTTCAACAGCTCGAAGGTGAACTTGACGTCGGCCGAGGAGAACGCCTGGCCGTCGCTCCACTTGACGCCCGGGGCCAGCGTCAGCTTGAGGGTCCTGTTCCCGTTCGACCACGCGTAGCCCTTGGCCAGCCACGGGATCGGGTCCTGCTCGGTGAGGGTGTTGAACTGGAACAGCGGCTCCCACACCAGCGAGCGGGCGTTGGCGAGGGTCAGGAAGGAGTTGCCGTCGAACGGGTTGTAGTTCTCGGTGAAGGAGGGCACCGGGTTGGACTCCACCACCAGGGTGCGGTCCTTCGCGGCCTTGCCCGAGCCCGCGCCGGAGCCGGAACAGGCGGTGATACCGAGGCCGATCGCCGCGACCAGGGCGGCGGCTCTCCAAGCGGTGGAACGGCTCATGGTGACGTGCTCCTTCTGTGGTTCGGCGCCGACTCGGCGGCGGCGTCGAGTCCCGGCGGTCGCACGCCGCCGGGCGGGGTTTCGGTGGGAAGCGCCGTACGCGGACGTACGGGGATCAGGGGCGCGGGACGGGCCCGCTACGCGCCGGGGTGGGAGGTGGCGCCGTCGGCCCCGGCCACGGCGGCGGCCTCCGCGGCCTCCGCCGTCCGGTCCGGGCTCAGCAGCCAGCAGGCCGCGACCTGGTCGGGCCCGGCCGGCAGGGTGGGCGGCGCGGCCTCGGCGCAGACCGGCATCGCGAACGGGCAGCGCGGGTGGAAGCGGCAGCCGCCCGGCGGGTCGATCAGGCTGGGCGGCGCGCCCCGGCCGCGCAGCACCACCGGCCCGCTGCGGTGCGGGTCCGGCGCGGCGCTCAGCAGCAGCCGGGTGTACGGGTGGGCCGGGGAGTCGGTGATCTGCTGCGCGGGGCCGGACTCCACCACCTGTCCCGCGTACATCACCACCACGGTGTCCGCCAGGTAGCGGGCCGAGGCGATGTCGTGGGTGACGTAGAGGATGGCCAGCCGCTCGCGCTCGCGCAGCTCGTCCAGCAGGTTGAGCACGCCCAGCCGGATCGAGACGTCCAGCATCGACACCGGCTCGTCGGCCAGCAGCACCCGGGGGCGCACCGCCAGGCCGCGGGCGATGGCGACCCGCTGGCGCTGTCCGCCGGACAGCTCGTGCGGGAACTTGTCGAGGTAGCGGTCGGCCGGGGTGAGGCTGACCCGCTCCAGCAACTCCTTGGCCAGCGCGTCCAGTTGCTCGCCGCGTGCCCCGCGGTGCAGTTTCAGCGGCCGCTCCAGGTGGTAGCGGACGCCGTGCACGCCGTTCAGCGAGGAGAACGGGTCCTGGAGCACCAGGTGGACCTGGCTGGTGTACGCCCGGCGCTCCCGGGCCGAGGTGCCCACCGGCTCGCCGTCGAGCAGCAGTTCGCCCGAGGTCGGCGTGATCAGCCGGGTCAGCAGCCGCGACAGCGTGGACTTGCCGGAACCCGACTCGCCCACCACCGCCGTCACGGTCGCCTCGGGCAGCGCCAGCGAGATGTCCTCGGCGGCGTGCACCACCGCGCGGCCGCGCAGCCCCCGGTGCACCGGGAAGTGCTTGGTCAGGCCCCGGGCCTCCAGGGCCGGGACGCCCGGCCGCTTGGGGCCGTGCACCACGCGGGGCGCGGTGGGGTCGACGGTGCCGGTCACAGGTTCCTCCCCAGGGATCGGGCCAGCGGTGCCGGCAGTTCGCGGCCGCCCCCGTGCAGCCAGCACGCGGCCAGCCGCCCGGCGGAGTCGCCCGCGGGCACGGTGGTGGGCGGGAAGTCGACGGCGCAGCGCTCCAGCGCGAACGCGCAGCGCGGGTGGAAGGAGCAGCCGGTCGGCAGTGCGGTCAGGGCGGGCGGCGAGCCGGGGATGCCCTCCATCCGCACCCGTTCGCCGTGCAGCGCGGGGAAGGAGTCGAGCAGGCCGGCCGTGTACGGGTGCCGGGGGCCCTCGAACAGCGCCCGGGCCGGGGCGCGTTCCAGCAGCCGCCCCGCGTACATGATCGCGATGGTGTCGGCCAGCTCGACCAGGAGCGACAGGTCGTGCGTGATGAAGACGATCGCGAAGCCCAACGCGTCCTTGAGCCGCAGGAGTTCGGTGAGGATCTCGCGCTGGGTGACGACGTCCAGCGCGGTGGTCGGCTCGTCCATGACGACGATCTCCGGGTCCAGCGCCAGGGCCATCGCGATCATCACCCGCTGCCGCATGCCGCCGGACAGCTCGTGCGGGTAGCTGTGCAGCCGGTCCGCGCTGATGCCCACCAGCCGCAGCAGTTCCGCCGCCCGCTCGGTGCGCTGCGCGGCGGTCGGCCCGGCGCGGTGCGCCCGCAGCGCGTCGGTCAGCTGGGCGTCGATCCGGGCCACCGGGTTCAGGGCGTGCATGGCGCTCTGGAAGACCACCGAGATCTGGTTCCAGCGCACCCGGCGCAGCTCGGCCGCGTCGGCCGCCAGCAGGTCCAGCGAGCCGTCCCGGCCGTGGAAGCGGACCTCGCCGCCGGTGATCACGCCGGGGGCGCGCAGCAGCCGGGTCAGCGCGTACGCCAGGGTGGACTTGCCGGAGCCGGACTCGCCGGCCAGGCCGAGCACCTCGCCCCGGCGCAGGGTGAGGCTCGCGTCGGTGATGGCGCGCACCGCCCGGTCGCCCAGGCCGTAGTCGACGCACAGGTCGCGCACTTCGAGGATGGGTTCGCCGGTCACGGCTGGGCCTCCAGGGTCTTCGGGTCTTCGCTCCGCGCGGCGGTCCGCACCGCCGTGGGCGTGAACTCGCCCTCCGCGGAAGGCGGTTCCTCCCGCGTCGGCGCCGCCGTCCGCAGCACCGGGGTCAGCCCCAGCCGGAAGCGGACCTTGACGCCCCGGCCGCCGCGCACCGAGGACAGCCGCGGGTTGGTGATCTCGTCGATGCCGAAGTTGATCAGCGCCAGCGCGATGCCGACCAGGGCCACCGCCAGCGCCGGCGGCAGGTACCACCACCAGTAGCCGTTGATCGCCGCACCGGACGCCTGCGCCTCGTTGAGCACCGTGCCCCAGGTCACCGAGGCCGGGCTGATCACGCCGAGCCAGGCCAGCGCGGTGTACGTGCCGATGCCGTAGATCACCGTGAAGATGAACGCCGAGGCCAGGATCGGCAGCAGGTTCGGCACCACCTCGAAGAGGATGATCCGCCAGGTGCGCTCGCCGATGACCTTGGACGCCTCGACGTAGTCCTGACCGCGCAGCGCCATCGTCTGGGCCCGCAGCACCCGGGCGCCCCAGGCCCACGCGGTGACCGCGATCACCGAGCCGATCAGGAACGGGTTCGAGGTCTCCGACGGCGGCAGCGGCTTCATGATCACCATCAGGATCAGCAGGCCGGGCAGCGCGAGGAAGATGTTGGTCAGCGCGGAGAGCACCTCGTCGGCCAGCCCGCCCAGGTACCCGGCGGTGACGCCGACCAGGACGGACAGCACGTTGGCCAGCGCGCCGGCCAGGAAGGAGATCAGCAGGGTGTCGCGGCCGCCGGACAGCAGCCGGGAGAACAGGTCGTGCTGCTGCTGGTCGGTGCCGAGCCAGTACTCGGCGGACGGCGGCAGCGGCAGCCCGCTGCTGCGGTTGGCCTGGAAGTCCGGTGTATGCGGGGCGAGCAGCGGACCGACCAGGGCCAGCAGCAGCAGGACCAGCAGCAGCACCAGGCCGGTGGCCACCTTGCGGGAGCGGAGCATCCGGGGCATCGCTCAGGCCTCCTTGCGGGCGCGGGGGTCGAGGGCGACGTAGGCGATGTCCGCGACCAGGTTCACGGCCAGCACGGTGAACACGACGACCAGCAGGATCCCCTGGAGCAGCGGGAAGTCGCCGGTGAGGACGGCCTGATAGATCTGCCAGCCGACGCCCGGGTAGGTGAAGACGATCTCGGTCACCAGCGAGCCGGTCACCACCAGGCTGATCGACAGCGCGAAGTTGGCGATGGTCGGCAGGATCGCGTTGCGCGCGGCGACCGCCGCCACCCGCCACTGCGGCAGGCCCTTCGCCGCGGCGACCAGGACGTAGTCCTCGTCCATCGTGGTGATCATCAGGTTGCGCATCCCGACCACCCAGCCGGCCAGCGAGGCCAGCACCACGGTCAGCACCGGCAGCGCGCCGTGCTCGACCACGCTGAGCACGAACGGGCCGTTCCAGCCGTGCGTCAGGTCGGCGTCCCGGCCGATGTCATAGCCGTTCTGGTAGGGGAAGAGGCCGCCGAAGAAGCCCAGCGTCATCATCACCAGGAAGGCCAGGATGAAGTACGGCACGGCCTGGAAGAAGGTGGTGGCCGGCAGCAGGCCGTCCAGCAGCCCGCTGCGCTTCCAGCCGATCACGATGCCGCCCACCGTGCCGACCAGGAAGGCCAGTACGGTCGCCGTGCCGACCAGTCCGAGCGTCCACGGCAGGCTCTCGCCCAGGATGGTCGCCACCGGCGAGGACTGCGAGGTGGAGACGCCCAGGTCGCCCCGGAGCAGGTGGCCCAGGTACGTCAGGTACTGCGAGGGCAGGCTCGCGTGGCCCCCGCCGTACTGGGCCTCCAGGGCCTTGATCGCCTCCTGGTCGAGGTTGGCCGAGCGCAGCTTGGACAGCACGTTCTGCAGCGCGCTGCCGGGCAGCAGCCGGGCCAGGAAGAAGTTGGCGGTCACCGCCGCGAAGCCGGCCAGCAGGTAGAAGCCGAGACGGCGCAGGATCGTTCGCATCTGCGGGCGCTCCTTCAGGGCCGCCGGGTCAGGCCGCCGCGGCGGCTGGTCCGGCCGTACCAGAGCGCGCTGTTCTTCGGCGTGCGCCGCTGCGAGGCGAAGTCCACGTAGACCAGGCCGAAGCGCTTGGCGTAGCCGTACGCCCACTCGAAGTTGTCCATCAGCGACCAGGCGAAGTACCCGGCCACCGGCACCCCGGCCTCGATCGCCTCGTGCACCGCGCCCAGGTGCTGGTGCAGGTAGGCGATCCGCTCGGTGTCGTTGACCACGCCCTCGGGCGAGACGTAGTCCTCGCAGGCCATCCCGTTCTCGGTGATCACGATCGGCAGGCCCGGACGCTCCCGGTGCACCCGGTCCAGCAGGTCGCGCAGACCGGACGGGTCGATGCTCCAGTTCATCGCGCTGACCTCGCCGGGCGGCTGGTGGAACGCCACCCCCTCGGCGCCCGACCACGGACTGTGCTCGCTGCGGCCGTGCGCGTCGTTGCGGGCGCCGCCGCCCGCCGAGACCACCGCCGGGGTGTAGTAGTTCAGGCCCAGCTGGTCGATCGGGGCGGCGGCGGTGGCCAGGTCGCCGGGCCGGACCAGCCCGTCCCAGTCCACCAGGTGCGCGGTGTCCGCCAGCAGGTCCTCGTCGTAGGCGCCGCGCAGCATCGGACCGAGGAAGACCCGGTTGCCCACCGCGTCGATCCGCCGGGCGGCGTCCAGGTCCGCCGGGCTTTCCGTGAGCGGCCGGACCTGGTGCAGGTTGAGCGACACCGAGAGCTCGGCGCCGCGCGGCAGCACGGAGCGCAGCGCCGCCGCGCCCAGGCCGTGCGCCAGGTTGAGGTGGTGCGCCGCGCGCAGCGCGTCACCGGCGTCGGTGCGGCCGGGGGCGTGCACCCCGGAGCCGTAGCCCAGGAAGGCCGAGCACCACGGCTCGTTCAGGGTGGTCCAGTGCCGCACCCGGTCGCCCAGCGCCTCGCCCGCCAGCCGGGCGTACTCCGCGAAACGCTCGGCGGTGGCGCGCCGCGGCCAGCCGCCGGTGTCCTCCAACTCCTGCGGCAGGTCCCAGTGGTAGAGCGTGGCGACCGGCGTGATGCCGGCCTCCAGCAGTTCGTCCACCAGCCGCCGGTAGAAGTCCAGCCCGCGCTCCACCGCCGGGCCCCGCCCGGTCGGCTGCACCCGCGGCCAGGACACCGAGAACCGGTACGCGTTGAGGCCCAGCTCCTTCATCAGCGCGACGTCCTCGCGCCAGCGGTGGTAGTGGTCGGCGGCCACGTCACCGGTGTCGCCCCGGTGCACCCGGCCGGGCGTGCGGCAGAAGGTGTCCCAGATCGACGCGCCGCGCCCGTCCTCGTTCGCCGCGCCCTCGATCTGGTACGCGGAGGTGGCGCTGCCCCACAGGAAGCCGGCGGGGAAGCGGCGGACGTCCTCCGCGTCCTCCCGGAGGTTCACGGAGCCCGTGGACTCCGTGGAGTCCGTGGAGTCCACGGAGACGGCGGCGGGGGCCGGTCGGGCCTGGACAGAAGACATGTGGGAGCGCTCCCATTCGTGGGCGTGACGCAAGGCTGCGCTGCGTCGCCGGCCGGGCCGGACGACTGCTGGTGCGGAGGGGGATTTCCGTGGTCCTTCGGCCGGAAGCGCGATACTGGAAGCGCTTCCACGGCCGTGCCGGAAGTTTCGGCTGTGTGAGGTCAGGGTGTCAAGGGTGTTGCCCGGGTGAACCGGAAACAATTTGGAAGCGCTTCCAGTCGCCGCGTGCCCCGCCCCACCTCAACGCCGCCCGCCCCGCCGCCTGCCCGCGCACCACCCCGACGCCCCCACCGCACCCGAACGAATCGCCGCCGCCGGGGCGGGTGGCGGCAGCCGGGGCCGGGTCGCCGATCCGGCCTCCGCCACACGTCAACGCCGTTCGCCGCGCCCCGTCCTGGCGTTCGCGTCGTCCCCGAACCGCCCGGTGAAGCCGGGACCTCGCGCCCTTCCCATCCGCCCCTGCGGGTGTCGCCCGGCTCGCGGCGGGTTCGAGCCCCGGCCGGCCGCCGATCGCGCCGCCGAACATCGGCGCCGTCCGCCGTCCGCCGTCGGCCTTCGGCCTTCGGCCGGAGTCCTGCCCGTGCGTCTGCTGCCGCACCCGACCGGCCCGCCGCCACCGGTGCGGGCGGCGGGTTCCCTCCCGCCCCTCAGCGGGTCCCGCGGGTCGCGGCCGGGGTGGCGGCCGGGGCCGGGAGGGCGGGGGACGGGGCGGACTCCCGGACGGTCAGTCGGGTGGGCAGGATCAGCGGGCTCGGGTCCTGGCCGTCGATCGCGCCGACCAGCATCCGGGCCATCTCGTGGCCCAGGGCCCGCACCGGCTGGTGCACCGTGGTCAGCGGCGGGTTGGTCAGCCGGGCGCTGGCCAGGTCGTCGAACCCGATCACCGCCACGTCCTCGGGCACCCGGCGTCCCCGGCGGCGCAGTTCCCGGAGCGCCCCGATCGCCATGCCGTCCGAGGCGGCGAAGACCGCGTCCAACTCCGGGTGCGCGTCCAGGAGTCGGGCCATCGCCCGGACGCCGCCCTCCTCCTGGAAGTCGCCGGAGGCCGCGTCCAGTAGGGGGACGCCGGCCAGCAACAGGCCCTCGGTGAAGCCCTGTCGGCGGGCCGACGAGACCCGCTGGTCCGCCTGGCCGGTGATCATCACCGGCCGCCGCCGGCCGGTCCGGGCGAAGTGCTCGGCCGCCAGCCGGGCGCCGCCGCGGTTGTCGGCGTCCACGTACCAGCGCGGCTCGCCGGTCAGCGGCAGGCCGCCGAAGACCACCGGGACGCCGGGTTGTTCGCCCAGCCCGCCCAGCGGGTCGTCGCCGTCCAGCGGCATCAGCATGATGCCGTCCGCCCGCCGCGAGCGGACCGTCTGCCGCAGGCGTTCCCGGCCGCGCGGGGTGTTGGCCAGCAGCAGGATCAGCTCCAGGTCGGACTGTTCCAGCGCGGCGCTCACCCCCACCACGACCTCGGCGAAGAAGGGATCGGCGAACAGCCCGGCCTCGTCGCTGGAGGCGGCCAGCACGACCGCGCCGACCTTGCGGGTGGCCAGCGCCCGCGCGGTCGGGTTGGGGACGTAGCCCAGCTCCTTGACCGCCCGCTCCACCGCCTCCCGCTTCGCCCGACTGACGTGCGGCACGTTGTTGATCACGCGCGAGGCGGCGGTACGCGAGACGCCGGCCCGTTCCGCTACTTCGTCGAGGGTCGGCATGCGCCTGGGCGACGGCTCCATCGAAACACTTGCTCCTCGGCTTCACGTGGCGGCGGACACTGCGATGATCCCACGCCCCCGGCCGTCCGGACCGTGACCCACCGGAGCCGACGCCCGCGCACGCCCGGTTTTTCCGGTAGCGCTTCCGGCCGCCGACCCGCCACCCGCCCCACCCCGGGCGCACCGACCGTCCCGGCCGCCACCCGCCCCCGTCCGTCGCCGGGCCGCCCCGACGCCCCGACGTGCGGCACCCGGCCCCCTCGGGCCCGCCCCAACCCGCCCCACCCACCGCTCCGAGCTGTGAAAAGAAGAACCACACCACCCCCTGGCTCCCCTCGGCGGCCACTCCGGACCGCACCTGACCGCCGTCGCGCGGGGCGCCGCCGACCGCCCGCCCATGGCGGCGCCCCCGCCGCCCGGCCGCCCGGCCAGCTCTTGACACGTCCGTCGCGCACCCCCCACCATGAGTGCCCACGGCAGCCCGGGCCGGCGACAAAACTGGAAGCGCTTCCACCCCGCGAGCCTTCCGACGCCCTGTCGACCGCCCCGCCCGCCCCGTGCCTCCCGCCCGCCCGCGCGCACGTACGCACCGCCGCCCGCACCACCGGCCCGTGCCTCCGGCGGCGCGCCGCCCGGCCCCGCGTGCCGCCGATCCGCCGGACTCCGGCGCCGGGCACACCCCGCCGCCGGGCACACCCCCACCCACCCCGCCCCACCCCGTACGAAGGAGACCTTCCCCATGAGCAGAGTGCGACGGTTGCTCGTCCCCGTGGCCTGCGCGGCGCTCGCCTCCGGCGGCCTGGGCGGCGGAGTGGCCGCTGCCGCGTCCGGCACCGCGGCGGTCGACCACACCCTGCCCGGGAACACCCGCTTCTACGTCGACCCCGAGGCCGGGGCGGCCCGGCAGGCGGTCGCCGACCTCAAGGCGGGCAAGGTCCAGGACGCCCTGCGGATGGCCCAGTTGGCCAGCTGGCCGCAGGCGATCTGGCTCGACTACGGCACCCCCGCCGAGATCGGGAAGGTCGTCCGGAAGACCATGCTGGCGGCCAAGGCCACCGGCACCGTCCCGGTCTTCGTCCTCTACAACGTCACCGGCCGCGACTGCAGCTTCTACTCGGCCGGCGGCGCGGCCGACCCGGCGGCGTACCGGGCCTGGGTCCAGGGCGTCGCCGACGGCATCGGCACCGGCCGCGCCGCCGTCATCGTCGAACCCGACGGCCTGGCCCTGCTGCCCAATGACTGCCCCGAGGGCGACCCGGACGGCACCCGCACCGAGCAGCGCTACGCCAACATCCGTGCGGCGGTGGACATCATGGAGGCCCAGCCGAAGACCTCCGTCTACCTCGACGGCGGCAGCAGCAACTGGCAGCCGGTCGGCGAGCTGGCCGGACGGCTGATCAAGGCGAACCTGTCCAAGACCCAAGGCTTCTCGCTGAACGTCTCCAACTACCAGCCCACCGACCAGCTCAACCGGTACGCCACCTGGGTCTCCACCTGCGTCTGGTACGCCACCGAGGGCCCGGCCGAGGCCCGCGGCCGGACCGACACCTGCGCCAGCCAGTACTACTCGCCCGCCGCCCCCAACGACGGACAGCCCGGCAACGCCGTCGACTTCGCCGACCCCTCCACCTGGAAGTGGGTCGACGCCTGGTTCGACCGGACCGTCGGGAAGCCCCCCGTCAAGGACCTCACCCACTACGTCCTGGACAACAGCCGCAACGGCCAGGGCGCCTGGATCCCCCCGGCGGGCAAGTACACCGACGCCGAGCCCTGGTGCAACGCCCCCGGCCGCGGCATCGGCGTCCGCCCCACCGCCGACACCGGCCAACCCCTCGCCGACGCCTACCTCTACGTCAAGACCATCGGCGAATCGGACGGGACCTGCCACCGCGGCACGCCGGGCCCCGCCGACCCCGAGTACGGCAGCGAGGACCCCGCCGCCGGCGCCTGGTGGCCGGACTTCGCCCACACCCTGGCCCGCAACGCCAACCCCGCCCTCACCTTCAACCTCGGCCGCTAGGACCGGACTTCGCCCCCGCCGCGACAACACCACCGGGCCGCCGGATCACCTCCTGGGGGAGGCGCACCCAGCGGCCCGGTGCCACTTCTTCCGAGCGGCCCGACCGCCGGAGGACGGGGACGCAGGCAGCCCAGCCGTCGGAGTCGCCGCACCGGACGGTGTCGCTCCCGGCAAGCAGGACGACGGCCCCGGTCCGCGGGACGCTCCACCTCCCGCTGCCGGAAAAACCGGTGGGCCGGGGTACCGCCGTTCACGATGATGTTCCCGACGCGGGCGCTCCCGTCGGTGTGGCCGATCCGCAGGTGGTGGGTGTCAGGCAGCGAGACGGCGTACTGTCCGGTGCCGGCAAGAGCGGGAAGGCGTCACCGTGAGTTCGATCCACCCCTGCTCATTCCACACTCATTTCACATCGCGAGGCCCAGAGGCACTGCGGCCCACCCCTCTCCACGCGTTTCCGCAGGTCAGGAAAGGTCCTGACCTGCGGAAACGATGAGAGATCAAACCGCGTTTCCGCGGTTCGGAGATGGACCTACAGGTCGTAGTACAGCTCGAACTCGTGCGGGTGCGGCCGCAGCGCGATCGGGGCGATCTCGTGGGTGCGCTTGTAGTCGATCCAGGTCTCGATCAGGTCGGTGGTGAAGACGCCGCCCGCGAGGAGGTACTCGTGGTCGGCCTCCAGGGCGTCGAGGACGGCGCCGAGGGAGGCGGGGACCTGGGGGACGGCGGCGTGCTCGTCGGGGGCGAGCTCGTAGAGGTCCTTGTCGACGGGCTCCAGCGGCTCGATCTTGTTCTTGATGCCGTCCAGGCCGGCCATCAGCATGGCGGAGAAGGCCAGGTAGGGGTTGGAGGACGGGTCGGGGGCGCGGAACTCGATGCGCTTGGCCTTGGCGTTGGAGCCGGTGATCGGGATGCGGATCGCGGCGGAGCGGTTGCGCTGCGAGTAGACCAGGTTGACCGGGGCCTCGAAGCCGGGCACCAGGCGGTGGTAGGAGTTCACCGAGGGGTTGGTGAAGGCGAGCAGCGAGGGGGCGTGCTTGAGGATGCCGCCGATGTAGTAGCGGGCGGTGTCGGACAGGCCCGCGTAGCCCTGCTCGTCGTAGAAGAGCGGGGAGCCGCCGGTCCACAGCGACTGGTGGACGTGCATGCCGGAGCCGTTGTCGCCGAAGATCGGCTTGGGCATGAAGGTGGCGGACTTGCCGGCCCGCCAGGCGACGTTCTTGATGATGTACTTGAACAGCATCAGGTCGTCGGCGGCGTGCAGCAGGGTGTTGAACTTGTAGTTGATCTCGGCCTGTCCGGCGGTGCCGACCTCGTGGTGCTGGCGCTCCACCTCCAGCCCGGCCGCGGCGAGTTCGAGGGACATCTCGGCGCGCAGGTCGGCGAAGTGGTCGACCGGCGGGACGGGGAAGTAGCCGCCCTTGTACTTGACCTTGTAGCCGCGCGCGTCGCCCTCGGCGGAGCCGCTGTTCCAGGCGCCCGCGACCGAGTCGATGTGGTAGTAGGAGGCGTTGGCGGAGGTCTCGAAGCGGACCGAGTCGAAGACGTAGAACTCGGCCTCGGGCCCGAAGTAGGCGGTGTCGGCGATGCCGGAGGAGGCCAGGTACGCCTCGGCCTTGCGGGCGACGTTGCGCGGGTCGCGGCTGTAGGCCTCGCCGGTGATCGGGTCCTGGATGAAGAAGTTGATGTTGAGGTGCTTCTCGGCGCGGAACGGGTCCAGCCGGGCGGTGGCCAGGTCGGGCACCAGGGCCATGTCGGACTCGTGGATGGCCTGGAAGCCGCGGATCGAGGAGCCGTCGAACATCAGGGTCTCGGACGGGTCGAAGGTGGCGGCCGGGACCGAGAAGTGCTGCAGCACGCCCGGCAGGTCGCAGAACCGCACGTCGACGAACTTGATGTCGTTGTCCGCGATGTACTGCTTCACCTCGTCGGCGTTGGTGAACATCCGTACTCCTCCTCGGCGTGCACGTCTGAGTCTCCGTCAGGGGCGACAGGAGCCCCGGTGCAGGGGCTCACGATAGGAACGACCCGTTTCCGGCTCGTGACTCGCTTGTTTCCCACATGTTAACCGGGCCATTCGGGCGGGCGGCAAAGCGGTACGGTTCCGGGCAAATTCCCGGCCCCGCCGGGCCGTAGATCCGCAACTGGTCCAGACCACTTGTGGCAGTCGGGCGCACCGGGTTCACCCCGACGGGAAACCCGGCGGCGCGCCGCCGCCCGGGGCCGCCACCGGCCCCGGCCGTAAGCCCGGTTAGGGTGGATTCGTGGACACCAGAGAAGCACTCGGATCGTGGATCGACGGCCCGAAGGCGGCCGCCGAGAAGATGGGCGCCGAATTCGGCTACCGCGGCGAGCGCCTCGGCCTCCCGCGCACCGGGCCCGGTTCGCTGGCCGGCCCCGGCCGCCGGATCGGCGCGCTGTTCGTCGACGGCTGGCTGGTCAGCCTGGTCGCGTACGGGCTGCTCGCGGGCGGCGAGCGGAGCACCGCCAACCTGTGGACCACCCCGCTGTTCTACGCGGTGACGGCGCTGTTCCTGGCCACCACCGGCACCACCGTCGGCAAGCGCCTGTTCGGCCTGCGGGTGGTCCGGCTGGACGGCACCCGCGCCACCATCCCGCAGGTGCTGCTGCGCACCCTGCTGCTCTGCCTGGTCGTCCCGGCCGCCGTCTGGGACCGCGACACCCGCGGCCTGCACGACAAGGCCGTCGGCACCGTCGAGGTCCGGATCTGAGCCGCTCCCGGCCGAGCGCCCCGGTAGACGGCCGAGCGTCCCCCCGAGACGGCCAAGTGTCCCCCGAGGCGGCCAAGCGCCCCCCGAGCGGCGCCGGAACATCGAACGGCCCCACTCGCGGAGGGGAACCTCGCGGGCGGGGCCGTGGTGCGGAACGGGGGAGTCGCGCCTAGCGCATGCCGCCCTTGGGCATCCGGGCGCCCTTCGGCATCGGGCCCTTGGGGATCGGCGCCTTGGAGAGCAGGTCGCCCAGGGCGCGCAGCCGGTCGTTGGTCTCGGTGACCTGGGCGGCGCTGATCGACCGGGGCAGGCGCATCAGGTGGATCTGCAGCTTCTTGAGCGGGATCTGGCCCTCGTCGTTGCCGACCATGATGTCGTGCACCGGGATGTCGCCGACGACCCGCGCCATCTTCTTCTTCTCGGACACCAGCAGCGGCCGCACCCGGTTCGGATTGCCCTCGCCGATCAGCGCGATGCCGGCCCGGCCGACCGCTCGGTAGACCGCGTCCTGGCTGCGGGTGACCGCCACCGGGGTCTGGTTCGCGCTCCAGCCGCGCCGGATGTTGCCCAGCACCGCCGCGACCGCGCCCGGCTGGCCCTCCATCTGCCCGAACGCGGCCCGCTCGGCCCGCCGGCCGAACACGATCGCGACCGCCAGCACCGCCACCACGAAACCGAGGATGCCCAGGTAGACCGGGTGGTCCAGTGCGAAGCCGATGGCGAGGAACACGCCGAAGGTCAGCAGGCCGACGCCGGCGATGATCAGGCCGATCTTGGTGTCGACCTGCTTGGTCATGACATATGCCTGGCGGATCTGTGCGAGCCGCCCAGGAGTATCGGATTTTTGCCTCGCCATACCGCTCATGGTACGTGGCGGCACACGCGATCATCCAAGGCGGTGCCGGTTCGTGACCCTGGTCTTTCCCCGAGGAGGCCCCGGCTCCCGCCGGGGGTCCGCCCCGGCCCCCACCAGGGGTTCAGGCGCCGCGTCCGAACACCTGCCCGGACTGCTCGCGTTCGCCCGCCAGCCGCCGGTTCTCGCACACGGCGGCCCACGCGTTGCGGCGCGCGCCGCGGATCAACAGCATCTGCTCGGCCCGCCGAAGGGCGATCCGGATTCCGGTACGCATGACCACACCAACTCCTCGACCCGGGTACCGCTCCAGCGTCCCGGACGCCCGTTACCGTACGGTGACCCGTCCGTCAATGCCACGTGAAACGTCGGCGCTTAGCCCGGACGCGCCGGAGGGACGGGCCCGGACGGACCCGTCCCTCACCGGCCCGGACGGACCCGTCCCTCACCGGTACGGCCCGGCACCCGGCGAGCACCCCAGCGCCCCGCGGGCAGCACCCGCACGGACGCGACGCGGTCAGACCGCGGCGGCCCGCTCCCGGTGCTCCAGCGCCTGCCGGTACAGCCGCCCGGCCCGGTACGAGGAGCGCACCAGCGGACCGGACATCACCCCGGCGAAGCCCAGCTCCTCGGCCTCCTGCTGGAGCTCGACGAACTCCTGCGGCTTCACCCAGCGCTCCACCGGGTGGTGGCGCAGCGAGGGCCGCAGGTACTGGGTGATGGTGATCAGCTCGCAGCCGGCGTCGACCAGGTCGGCCAGCGCCTCGCTGACCTCCTCGCGGGTCTCGCCCATGCCCAGGATCAGGTTGGACTTGGTGACCAGCCCGGCCGCCCGGGCCTGGGTGATCACGTCCAGCGAGCGCTCGTAGCGGAACGCCGGGCGGATCCGCTTGAAGATCCGGGGCACCGTCTCGACGTTGTGCGCCAGCACCTCGGGGCGGGCGGAGAAGACCTCGGCGAGCTGCTCGGGGACGGCGTTGAAGTCCGGGATGAGCAGTTCGACGCCGGTGCGGCCGGCCTCGCGGGCGGCGGTCATCGCGTGCACCTGGCGGACCGTCTCGGCGTATAGCCAGGAGCCGCCGTCCGCCAGGTCGTCGCGGGCGACGCCGGTGATGGTGGCGTAGTTCAGGTCCATCGTGACGATGGACTCGGCGACCCGGCGCGGCTCGTCCCGGTCGAACTCGGCGGGCTTGCCGGTGTCGATCTGGCAGAAGTCGCAGCGGCGGGTGCACTGGTCGCCGCCGATCAGGAAGGTCGCCTCGCGGTCCTCCCAGCACTCGAAGATGTTGGGGCAGCCGGCCTCCTGGCAGACCGTGTGCAGCCCCTCCTTCTTCACCAGGGACTGCAGGGCGTTGTACTCCGGCCCCATCTTCGCCCTGGTCTTGATCCACTCGGGCTTCCGCTCGATGGGGGTCTCGCTGTTGCGGACCTCCAGCCGGAGGAGCTTCCTGCCGTCGGGTGCGACAGCGGACACGATGCGACTCCTAGAACTAGACGGGGTACCCCTCAGGGTACGCCTGCGCTTCAACGGCCGGCGCCCGGCCCGGGGCTTGCCTTCGAAAGGCAACGCGCGGCGCGCCGCGCCGATTCCGCTACCGGACGCCATCGGGCGGTGACCGGCCGCCATCGGCCCGCTACCGGACGGTCACCAGCCCGCTACCGGACGGCGGCCACCGGCTCGGGCAGCTCGGCGAGCACCTCGGCCAGCTTCCGCTCGACCGCCGCCACCGCGTCCGGCACCCCGAACGGCCGGGCCAGCTCCCCGCTCAGCGAGGCCACCCCGGCGTCCCGGATGCCGCACGGGACGATCTTGTCGAAGTACGTCATGTCCGGGTCGCAGTTCAGCGCGAAGCCGTGCATGGTCACGCCGCGGGCCACCCGCACGCCGATCGCCGCCAGCTTCCGGTCGTCGCCGCGCTGGCCCGCGTTGGACGGCGCGTACTCGGGTCCGGCCAGCCGCGGGTCGATGCCCAGCGGCAGGCCCATCCGCAGGGTCAGCTTGCCGATCTCCACCACCTGCGCGGGGTCGACCACCGCGCCGGGGATCTCCGCGCCCAGCTTCCACACCCCGCTGCGGCCCTCGATCCGGGTGGTCTCCACGCCGAACTCGCCGCAGGCCCGGATCAGCGCCTCCTCCAGCCGCCGCACGTACGCCACCACGTCGATCGGGTCCGGCAGCTTCACGATGGGGTAGCCGACCAGCTGCCCGGGGCCGTGCCAGGTGATCTCCCCGCCGCGGTTGACCTCCACCACCGGCGTCCCGTCCAGCGGCAGGTCGGCCGGGTTGGTGCGCTTGCCCATCGTGTACACCGGGTCGTGCTCCAGCAGCAGCACGGTGTCCGGGATCTCGTCCGCGACCCGCAGCGCGTGCAGCCGCTGCTGCTCCGCCCACGCCTCCTGGTAGGGGACGGTCCGCTCGCCTATCCCCATCCGCACGAACCGCACGTTCTCGCTCACCACAGCACTCCCTGCCGGCCGACCAGCCCAACCTCACCACTGTACGCCCGGCCCGGGCACGCCCGGCCCGCCGCGGGCCGGTCCGCTCAGCCCCCCGCCAACAGCTGGAGCCGCAGCGCCAGCTGGAGCTCCAGCGCCCGCTCCGGCTGGTTCCAGTCGCGGCCCAGCAGCACCTCCACCCGGTCCAGCCGCTGCACCACCGTGTTCACGTGGACGTGCAGCAGGTCCTTGGCCCTCGTCAGGCCGCCGCCGCAGTCGAAGTAGGCGCGCAGGGTGCGCACCAGCTCGGTGCCGCGCTTGGCGTCGTAGTCGAGCAGCGGGCCCAGGGTGGCCCGGACGAAGCCGTCCACGTCGTGCCCGTCGCCCAGCAGCACGCCCAGGAAGCCCAGGTCGGCCGCGCACGCCCCGTCCCCGGCCCGGCCCAGCACCCGCAGGGCCCGCACGCAGCGCACCCCCTCCGCGTACGCCGCGGCCAGCGCGACCGGGCCGTTCGCGGCGCGGCCGGTGCCGACCGTGACCGGGCCGCCCGCCAGCCGGGCCAGCCGCTCGGCCGCGAGCGCGGCCACCGCGCCGTCGCCGCCGCCCTCGTGCGGCACCAGCAGCACCACGCCCTCGCCGAACTCGGCGCTGATGCCGCGCGAGCCGAACAGGTACCGGGCCGCCGCCCCGGCCAGCCGGCCCTGGGCGAGGGCGTCCTCGGCGACGGCCACCAGGGCCAGGTGCGGCCGGTTCAGGTCGACGCCCAGCCGCCGACCGCGCGCGGTCAGCCCGGCCGGGTCGCGGCCGGGCGCGGTCAGCAGGTCGGCCAGCAGCTCGCCGCGGACCCGGTTCTCGGTCTCGGCGACCGAGCGGCGCAGCAGGAGCAGCAGCGCGGTGACGACGCCGGCCCGCTCGAACACCCGCCGGTCCGCGTCGTCCAGCTCGGGCCGCCCGTGCAGCACCAGCGCGCCCAGCAGCTCCTGCCCGGCCAGCACCGCGCACACCCACTCGGTGCCGTGCCGGACCGCGTGGCCCCCCGCGCGGGAGGCGGTGACCGCCTCGGCCAGGCCGTCGGGGGCGCCGCCGGGGCCGGTCAGCGGGGCGCCCTCGGCGTCGTGCACCGAGGCCGCGCCGTCCAGCAGCGCGGCCACCTCGGCGGCCACGTCGGCCACCTCCGCGCCGCGCAGCACCAGGTCGGTGAGCCGGTCGTGGGCCTGCTCGGCGCGCTGGACGGCGGCGGCGTGCGCCCGGATGACGGCGTTGGCGGCGGCCAGTTCGGCCAGCGCGGCCCGGGTGTCGGCCAGCGACTTGGCGGTGTCCAGGGCGATCGCGGCGTGCGCGGCCAGGGTGCACAGCAGCGCGACCTCGTCGGGGGAGAAGGCCCGCGGCGAGCGGTCGGCGGCGAACAGCACGCCGATCACGGTGCCGCCGAGCAGCAGCGGCACCCCGATGATCGCCACCAGGCCCTCGTCCAGCACGCCCGCGTCGATCTGCCCGGTGTGCCGGAACCGCTCGTCGACCCGGTAGTCGTGGCTGGCGTAGGGCCGGGCGGTCTGCGCGACCAGGCCGCCCAGACCGTCGCCCAGGCTGAGCCGCAAGGTCTGGAAGATCGGCGAGACCGAGCCGTCGGTGACCCGCATGTACGTGTCCCCGGCCCGCTCGTCGGGGAGGGTCAGGTACGCGGTGTCGGTGCCCAGCAGCATCCGGGCCCGCCGGACGATGGCCTGGAGCACCGCGTCCAGGTCGCGGGAGGCGGCCAGGTCGCCCGCGGTGTCGAACAGGGCGGTCAGCTCGGCCTCGCGGCGGCGGTGCTGGCGCATGGTCCGGTGCACCCGCAGCGCCTGCCAGGTGGCGTCGTCGATCTCGGTCAGCACCTCGGCGGGCGCGCCCCGGCGGCGGGCGTCGGCGAGCACCTCGCCGAAGTCCTCGGTGGCGGCGCCGGTCGCCAGCAGGTCGAGGAGTCTGCGCAGCGCCGGCGCGGCGGTGGTGTGGCGGTCCATGCGGTCTTCCCTGTCACTAGTGCCCCCCGTGGCCCTCGTGCCCCCCGGCCCGCCGCGGGAACGGGCCGGGGCCGCGCCCCCGGTCGCCCGGTGACGCGGCCCTGATCCTGCCGAAGTGCTCAGAGGCTAGCGGGCGCCTTCACGGAGTCCACCCGAGCGTCCGCGCCGACGTCCTCCAGGTCGGCGCCGCGGGTCTCCCGGCCGCACAGCACGGCCACCACCGTGACCACCGCGGCGAGGGCCACGTAGACCGCGATCGGGGTGGCGCTGCCGTAGTCCTTCAGCAGCGCGGTGGCGATCAGCGGGGCGGGCGCGCCGGCCGCCACCGAGGAGAACTGGGCGCCGATCGAGGCCCCCGAGTAGCGGGTGCGGGTGGCGAACAGCTCGGAGAAGAACGCCGCCTGCGGGGCGTACATCATGCTGTGGAAGAACAGGCCGACGGTGACGGCTGCGGTCAGCTGGACGAAGCTCCCGGTGTCGGCCATCCGGAAGAAGACGAACGCCCAGCCGCCGACGCCGAGCGCGCCCACCAGGTAGACCGGCCTGCGGCCGACCCGGTCGGAGAGCGCCCCGAAGGCCGGGATCAGCGCGAACTGGACGGCCGAGCCGATCAGTACGGCGTTCAGCGCGGTCTGCTTGGGCAGGTGGGTCTGGGTGACGGCGTACGCCAGCACGAAGGTGGTCAGCACGTAGTACGAGATGTTCTCCGCCATCCGGGCGCCCATCGCCACCAGCACGTCCCGCCAGTGGTCGCGCACCACCGCCACCAGCGGCGGCTTCTCCCGTCCGCCGCGCTGTCCGGCCGCCGCCAGCGCGGCCTTGAACAGCGGCGACTCGTCCACCGCGAGCCGGATCCACAGGCCGACCATGACCAGCAGCGCGGACAGCAGGAACGGCACCCGCCAGCCCCAGGCGAGGAACGCCGCGTCCGACTGGACGGCCGTCATCAGCGAGAGCACGCCCGCCGCCAGCAGGTTGCCGGCCGGCGCGCCGCCCTGCGGCCAGGACGCCCAGAAGCCGCGCCGCCGCCGGTCGCCGTGCTCGGAGACCAGCAGCACCGCCCCGCCCCACTCGCCGCCCAGCGCGAAGCCCTGGACCAGCCGCAGGACGGTCAGCAGCACCGGCGCCGCGACGCCGACCTGGTCGTAGGTGGGCAGGCAGCCGATCAGCGTGGTCGCGCCGCCCATCAGCAGCAGGCTCAACACCAGCAGCCGCTTGCGGCCGATCCGGTCGCCGAAGTGCCCGAACACCAGCGCGCCCAGCGGCCGGGCGGCGAACCCGATCGCGTAGGTCAGGAAGGAGAGCAGGGTGCCGGTCAGCGGGTCGGCCTTCGGGAAGAACACGTGCCCGAAGACCAGCGCCGCCGCCGATCCGTACAGGAAGTAGTCGTACCACTCGATGGTCGTGCCGATCAGCGAGGCGGCGACCACCCGGGGCAGGGAGGCGGGTCTCACGTCGTCGGGAGAGCTGGACATGGCGAATTCCCTTGCAGCTGAGGGGAGATGGGGGAGAGGAGGAGGGAGGGGGCGGAGCTCAGTGCGCGGTCCAGCCGCCGTCCACCGGCAGGCTCGCGCCGGTGATGTACGAGGCGCCGGGCGAGCAGAGCCAGACCGCCAGCTCCGCCACCTCGTCCGGCTCGATCAGCCGCTTGACGGCGGTGCGGTCGAGCATGATCCGCTCCACCACCTCGTCCTCGTGGATGCCGTGCGCCAGCGCCTGCGCGGCGATCTGCTTCTCCACCAGCGCGGTCCGCACGTACGCCGGGTTCACGCAGTTGCTGGTCACCCCGTACGGGGCGCCCTCCAGGGCCACCGTCTTGCTCAGGCCCTCCAGGGCGTGCTTGGCCGTCACGTAGGCCGACTTGAAGGCGCTCGCCCGCAGGCCGTGCACCGAGGAGATGTTGACCACCCGGCCCCACTCGCGCTCGTACATGTGCGGCAGGGTGCGGCGCAGGATCCGGAACGGGGCCTCCACCATGACCCGCTGGATCAGGGTGAACCGCTCCACCGGGAACTCGTGCACCGGCGCGACGTGCTGGAGGCCCGCGTTGTTGACCACGATGTCCGCGTCCGCCGGCAGCGCCTCCACCGCCTCCGGGTCCGACAGGTCCGCGACGTGCGCGGTCCCGCCGATCCGGGCCGCCAACTCCTCGGCGGGGCCGGCCGCCAGGTCGACGACGTACACGTGCGCGCCCGCCGCGGCGAACGCCTCCGCGCAGGCCCGGCCGATGCCGGAGGCGGCCCCGGTGACCAGGGCGGTGCGGCCGAGCAGCGGCGGCGCGGAGGGCGGGGCAGAAGTGGTGTCCATGGCCGAGAACGGTAGGAATCCGCGGGCCCCGCAACGATGTGGGCGGACACCACAGCACCACCCGGACATGTGGTGCGCACAGCCATGCGCCCGCACCGCGGGCAGCGGCTCCCGAACTCAAACACGCGACGCCCGTGCTTCCTCACAACGGGCGGGGCTGGTTCACCCGTTCGGAGGACGGGTGGCCCGAATCCGCCCATAGCGTCCCAATGCTCGCTACATTCGCGCCGATTCCCGATCAGGGGGCGCCGTCCGGGCAGGAGGGGCCGGAACGGCGCCTGAGAGGTGTGGACTGCTATGCCCCAACGGCCAGTGATCGACAGCCCCGCGTACCGACCGCTCGACGACCCGCTCGACCCGCGCCCGACCGGAGCGGCCGAGACCCCTCCGCGCGCCCCCGAGCGAACCGAACTCCCGGCTCCCGCGGCCGGGCGCGCCCAGAACCCCCAACTCGCCGCACTCATCGAGGAGTCCGGCTTCTCGCACGCCGGCCTCGCCCGCCGGGTCGACCAACTCGGCCTGGAGCACGGCCTCGACCTGCGCTACGACAAGACCTCGGTGACCCGCTGGCTGCGCGGCCAGCAGCCCCGCGGCGCGACCCCGGCCCTGATCGCCGAGGTCTTCACCCGCCGCCTCGGCCGCCGCCTCACCGCCCAGGACGTCGGCCTCGACGCCTGCGCCCCGGTCTACGCCGGGCTGGAGTTCGCCGAGACCCCGCAGGAGGCCGTCGACATCGTCGCCTCCATGTGGCGCAAGGACAACGGCCCCTACGCCGAACTCCGCAAGATCGCCTTCACCCCCGCCGGACTCGTCGTCCCCAGCCGCGACTGGCTGATCGGCCGCACCGACGAGCGCGTCGCCCGGGACGGCACCACCCTCACCCCCGAGGAGCTCCGCACGCCCCCGCAGGGCGCCCGCGTCCCCCAGCAGGCACCGCGCCGCCCGGCGAACGCCTCCGGCGCCGAACCGGGCACCGAGGCCCGGGAGTCCAGGCCCCCGGTCCGGGTCGGCCGCGGCGACATCGCCGCGATCCGCGCCGTCGGCGACCTGTTCCGCGCCCTCGACCACGCCTACGGCGGCGGCCACGCCCGGCAGGCCCTGGTCCGGTACCTGGAGAGCGAGGCCGAACCCATGCTCCGCGGCCGGTACGGCGAACAGATCGGCCGCGCCCTGTTCGGCGCCGTCTCCGACCTGACCCGGCTGGCCGGCTGGACCTCCTTCGACATCGCCGCGCACGGCCTCGCCCAGCGCTACTTCGTCCAGGCCCTGCGGCTCTCCCAGGCCGCCGGCGACCGCGTCCTGGGCGGCTTCGTCCTCACCACCATGAGCCAGCAGGCCGTCCACCTCGGCCACGCCCGCGAGGCCATCCAGCTCGCCCGGGTCGCCCAGCAGGGCGTCGGCACCACCGCCGCCCCCGTCGTCCAGGCACTGATGCACGCCGCCGAGGCCCGCGGCCACGCCCTGGCCGGCGACGTCCGGGCCTGCACCACCGCCCTGGTCCGCTGCGAACGCGCCCTGGGCACCGCCCGCGGCGCCGACGAAGTCCCCTCCTGGGCCCGCTACTTCGACGACGCCCAGCTCGCCGACGAGTTCGCCCACTGCTACCGGGACCTCCAGCAGTGGCGCCCCGCCGCCCAGCACGCCGAGAAGTCCCTCCGGCTGCGGGCCCCCGCCTACGCCCGCAGCCGCATCCTGTGCCGCCTGGTCCTCGCCTCCGCGCGGCTCGGCATGGGCGACGTCGACGAAGCCTGCTCGATGGCCACCGACTCCCTCCGCGCCGCCGGGGAGATGCGCTCCGCCCGCACCGTCGAGTACCTCCGCGACTTCCACCGCCGCCTCACCCCCTACCGCACCACCCCCGCCGCCCGCGCCTTCGAAGAGGCCTCCCGCCAGGCGGGGGTGATCTGAGCAGGCGTCCGGGGGCCCGGGAGGGCGCGCCCTCCCGGGCCCCCGGACGCACCCCTACGCCGCCGCCTCCGCGGCCTCCGTCCCGGTGCGGACGCCCAGGTCGTGCAGGACCGCCTCCGCGGCCCGCCGGCCGGAGACCAGCGCGCCCTGGACGGTCCCGGTGTCCCGGTGGTCGCCGCAGACGTACAGCCCGGCCAGCAGCCGGACCGAGCGGCGGAAGTGGTGCGGCGGCGGCATCGAGACGACCGCGTCGGAGACGTGGCGGACGGTCAGGAACTCCCACCCCGCGGTGGAGGTCCCGTACAGCTCCGCCAGCCGCCGCCGGACGGCCGGCTCGTCGCCCGCCGCCCCGCCGGAGTCGAAGGCGCGGCGGCCGAGCACCGTGGTGGCGATCAGCGCGCGGCCGTCGGCGGCGTACGAGGGGTCGGCGTCGCTGAGCACCAGCGAGTGCGAGATCCCGGACCGCTCGGCGTCCAGCAGCAGGACCGCCTCGCCCAGCGGCGAGCGCTCCGCCGCGTGGTAGTAGGTGGTGACGGGGTGGAAGCCGGGCTGGCGCAGGCCAGGCAGCAGGGTGGCCGCCGTCGCGGCGTCGGTGGCGACGACCACGGCCCGGGCCCCGATCCGGCCGTGCCCGGCGGTCCCGACGCCGTCCGTCCCGACCGAGGTGACCCGGACGCCGAGCCGGAGGCCGCCCTCCGGGAGCCGGGCGGCGAGCTGCGCGGGGACGGCCCCGCTGCCCGCCGCCGGAACGCAGAGCCGGCCCCGGGCGTACGCGCGCAGCACCAGGTCGGCGACCCGGCTGGAGGTGCCCAGCGCCGGGTCGGACAGCAGCGCCCCGAGCAGCGGGCGCAGGAAGCCGTCGACGGTGCGGGCGGGCAGGCCGCGGTCGGCCAGGGCCCGGGCGGCGGTGGTCTCCGGGCGGGCGTGGATCCGGGCGGTGGGCGTCGCGGCGAGCCGGGCCAGGGCGGCGGCGAGCCGGGCCTTGTCGAGCGGGGTGCCGAGCGGCCCGCGGACGGCGGCCTGCCGGGCCGGGGTGAGCTGCGGGTCGCCGGACCGGTAGGTGCGTCCGCCGCTGTGCACCAGGACGCCGGGGGCGAGCGGGCGCAGGTCCAGTCGGTCGAGGTCGAGCCGGCGGGCCAGCTCCGGATGCGCGGTGTTGAGCAGGTGGCCGACGTGGTCGAGCCGGAAGCCGTCGAGTTCGCGGGTGGCCATCCGGCCGCCGACGCGCTCGGTGGCCTCCAGGACCTGGACGTGCAGGCCCCGGGCGGCCAGTGCGCCGGCGGCGGTCAGTCCGGCGAGGCCGGCGCCGACGACGATCGCGTCGGGTTCGCCGGACTGGCCGCGCCGGGCGCGGCCGGTGAAGTCCTGTGCGGGCACGAGTGGGTGCTCCCTCCCTGGCGGAGCCCCCCGGTGGCCGCCGCGCGCGGCGGTGCCCGCGGGTGAGCGCGCGGGTCGGTGCCGGGGCGGGCAGCGGGGGGCGGACGTGGTCCGCACTGGTGATGCCCCGTCATCCGCCGCTCCAGACCGCCGGGTGACACTCAATCGGCTCATCACACCGGCACGGGCACGGAGCGAGTCCGATCGGTCACCCAGCGTGCACCAAACCGGGCGCGCCGGGCGGGAGCGGGCGCGCACCGTCACCGCCCGCACCTCGCGCGCCGCCCGGCTGCACCCGTGCGCCCCCCGCTGACGCCCCGCGCCGTCCCCCGCTGACGCCCCGCGCCGTCCCCCGCTGACGTCCCGCGCCGTCCCCCGCCTTGCCCCCTACCGCAGCCCGAGCGCCGCCGCGACGACCGCCCCCGCGTCGGGGTCGCGGAACTCGAACCCCGCCTCCAGCAGCGCCTTCGGCACCACCCGGTGACTGCCCACCACCTCGACGGCCATCTCCCCGAGCACGGCGCGCAGCGCCCACTCCGGCACCGCGAACACCGCCGGACGCCCCAGCTGCCGGGACAGCTCCGCGGTCAGCTCACCGTTGGTGACGGGGTCGGGCCCGACCAGGTTGACCGGCCCGGACAGCTCCTGGCGGTCGATCAGGAAGCGCAGCGCGGCCACCTCGTCGGCCAGCGAGATCAGCGACCAGTACTGCTCCCCGCTGCCCAGCCGTCCGCCCAGCGCCAGCCGGAACAGCGGCAGCAGCCGCGCCCCGGCACCGCCCCCGGGGTCGAGCACCAGCCCGGTGCGCGGGTGCACCACCCGGATCCCGGCGTCCGCGGCGGGCTGCGCGGCGCGCTCCCACTCCTGGCAGACCTCGGCCAGGAAGTCGCTGCCGGACGGCGAGCCCTCGTCGATCACCTGGTCGCCGGTCTGCCCGTAGTAGCCGATCGCGGAGGCGCTGACCAGCACCCGCGGCGGCTCCTCGAGCCGGGACAGCGCGGCGGCCAGCGTCTCGGTGCCCAGCACCCGGCTGTCCCGGATCTCCCGCCGGTAGGAGTCCGTCCAGCGCCGGTCGCCGACGCCCGCCCCGGCCAGGTGCACCACGGCCTCGACGCCCTCCAGCGCGGGCCGGTCGATCTGCATCAGCTGGGGGTTCCAGCCGACCCCGACCGTCCCGTCCGGCTGCGGGCCGGTGCGCGAGCGCCGCCGCACCAGCCGCAGCACCTCGTGCCCGTCCGTCAGCAGGGAGTCCACCAGCGCGGACCCGATCAACCCCGTGGAGCCTGTCACCGCGATTCGCATACCGGCCATCCTCGCAGCCCGCCCGGGTCCATCCGGTCAGAAACCCCGGACCGGAGCGGCGTCTACCATGTCCGCCATGCCCTCCACCGATGTGATCATCCGTCCGGCGCGGGACGAGGACGAGCGCGCGATCCGCGCCGTCGACCACGCCGTCTGGTCCCCGCTCAGCGAGGTCTCCCCGCGCGGCCCCGCCGACGCCCCGGTCTTCGACCGCGACCACCACCCCGGCCAGTACCTGCTGGCCGAACTGGACGGCCGGGTGGTCGGCTACGTCCGCCAGGTGCGGGAGATCCCGCTCCCGTCGAACGCGCACGTCCGCCAGATCCAAGGCCTGGGCGTCCTGCCCGAGGCCCGCGGCCGCCGGGTCGGCGACGCCCTCCTCACCGCCGCCTGCGAAGCGGCCCGCGCCGACGGGGCCCGCCGGATGACACTGCGGGTGCTCGCCCACAACGCCCCGGCCCGCCGGCTCTACGAGCGCAACGGTTTCCGGGTCCTCGGCGTCCTGCCCGAACACTTCCTGCTGGAGGGCGGCTACGCGGACGACGTCTGGATGGGCCGCGCCCTGGACTGACCGCCGGCCGCCGACCGGCCCGCGGACGGGTCGCTGACGGACCGTCAGCACGCCTGCCGGGGCCGGTCCGGAACCGCCCCCGCCCCCGGGCCGGTCGACCGGAGCGGTACGGCGACCGCCGGGGCCGCCCCGCCGGGCCCCGCACGGCACCCGGACGGCCGCCACCCGAAAGGCCCGCCCCGCCCGGCCCGTACGGCGGTCAGTCCCCGTACAGCTCCCACAGCCGCGTGTAGCGGGCGGCCATCACCGCCCCGTCCGCGAAGTCGAAGGACACCCCCTCGGGGCCCGGCGGCTGGCGCACCCCCAGGTCCGGCAGCGGCAGCCCGGTCAGCCGCTCGTACGCCTCGTCGGCGGCGTAGCCGAGGTCCTCCGCGTCGCCGTCCTCCGCCTCGTCGAAGTCCGGCACCAGCTCGGCCAGCGCGTCCGGCTCGTGCACGGCGCCCTCGAAGACGTCCCGGCCCTGGCCGATCAGCCAGCAGCGGAAGTAGTCGAAGCCGTCCTCGGAGGCCCCGTCGAGCATCAGGTACGCGGCGCCCCACAGCTCCACCGTGTACGCCCGCTGGAAGCGCGCCTCGAACTGCCGGGCGAAGTCCAGCACCTCGTCCGGGGTGAGCCGCAGCAGCCGCTCGACCAGCACCTCGGCCTGTTCGTCCGGGTCGCCCGCGGCCGCTTTCCGGGCCTCGTCGACCAGTTGCCAGAATCCCGTCTCGTCCATCACCGCTCCAGCCTCCACGATCGCCGCCCCGCGCGCACCCGATCGGACCGCCGACCCGGCCGGAACGCGCGGGAGCCCCGCGCCGTCCGGGGACGGCGCGGGGCTCCCGGGAAGGGCTCCTGGGCGGGGCGCCCTACAGACCGAGCTCGACCTCGAACTCGCCGGACTCCAGGATCTCCTTGACCGCGACCAGGTAGCGGGCGGCGTCCGCGCCGTCCACCAGGCGGTGGTCGTAGGAGAGCGACAGGTAGGTCATGTCGCGGATGCCGATGGCGGTGCCGCCGTCGGCCTCGATGACCACCGGGCGCTTCACGGTCGCGCCGATGCCCAGGATCGCGACCTGGTTCGGCGGGACGATGACGGTGTCGAACAGCGCACCGCGCGAACCGGTGTTGGAGATGGTGAAGGTCGCGCCGGACAGCTCGTCCGGGGTGATCTTGCTGTCGCGGACCTTCGAGGCCAGCTCCGCGGTCTTCTTCGAGATGCCGGCGATGTTGAGGTCGCCCGCACCCTTGATGACCGGGGTCATCAGACCCTTCTCGGAGTCCACCGCGATGCCGATGTTCTCGGTGTCGAAGTAGGTGACGGTGCCCTCGGCCTCGTTGATCCGGGCGTTGATGACCGCGTGGGCCTTCAGCGCCTGGGCGGCGGCCTTCACGAAGAACGGCATCGGGGACAGCTTCACGCCCTCGCGGGCCAGGAAGGAGTCCTTCGCCTTCGCGCGCAGCGACATGATCCGGGTGACGTCCACCTCGACCACGCTGGTCAGCTGGGCCTGCTCGTGCAGGGCCTTCAGCATGTTGTCGCCGATGACCTTGCGCATGCGGGTCAGCTTGACGGTCTGGCCGCGCAGCGCGGACGGCGCGGCGGCGGCCTTCGCCGGGGCGGCGGCGGCAGCGGCGGGGGCGGCGGCCGGAGCCGGCGCGGCCTTGGCGGCCTCGGCGGCGGCGATCACGTCCTGCTTGCGGATGCGCCCGCCGACGCCGGTGCCGGCGACCGAGGAGAGCGCGACACCGTGCTCGGCGGCGAGCTTGCGCACCAGCGGGGTGACGTAGGCGTCACCGGCGTCCGCGGCCGGAGCAGCGGCGGGGGCGGCCGGAGCGGCCACCGGGGCCGGAGCCGCCGGGGCCGGAGCGGCCGGGGCAGCGGGGGCGGCCTGAGCCGGAGCGGCGGGGGCAGCCGGAGCAGCCGGGGCGGCGGCAGCGGGAGCCGGAGCAGCCGGGGCGGCCGGGGCCGGAGCCGGGGCGGCCGGAGCCGCGGGGGCAACCGGAGCCGGAGCCGGAGCGGCCGGGGCGGCGGGGGCCGCGCCCGCGGCGCCGATCAGCGCGAGCTGGGCGCCGACCTCGGCGGTCTCGTCCTCGCCGACCAGGATCTTCACCAGGGTGCCCGCCACGGGGGAGGGGATCTCGGTGTCGACCTTGTCGGTGGAGACCTCGAGCAGCGGCTCGTCGACCTCGACGGTGTCGCCCTCGGCCTTCAGCCAGCGGGTGACGGTGCCCTCGGTGACCGACTCGCCCAGCGCGGGCAGCAGGACCGGGGTGGCGTCGCCGGACGGCGCGGCGGCGGCCGGAGCCTCGGCGGCCGGAGCCTCGGCGGCCGCGGGGGCCTCCGCGGCGGGGGCGGCCGGAGCGGCCGGAGCCTCGGCGGCGGGCGCCGGAGCCGGAGCGGCCTCGGCGGCGGGCGCCTCGGCGGCGGCCGGGGCGCCGGAGCCGTCGTCGATGACCGCCAGCTCGGCGCCCACCTCGACGGTCTCGTCCTCGCCGACCTTGATCGAGGCCAGGATGCCGGAGGCCGGCGCCGGGATCTCGGTGTCGACCTTGTCGGTGGAGACCTCGAGCAGCGGCTCGTCGATCTCCACGCGCTCACCCTCGGCCTTGAGCCAACGGGTGACGGTGCCTTCGGTCACGCTCTCGCCCAGCGCGGGCAGTGTTACTGAGACCGCCATGGTTCCAGCGACTCCTATCAAGTCTTGCGTACAGGAATGAAGGGGGACGGGGCGCGATCAGTCGTGCGCGTGCAGCGGCTTGCCGGCCAGCGCGAGGTGGGCCTCGCCGAGGGCCTCGGACTGGCTCGGGTGCGCGTGGATGAGCTGCGCGACCTCGGCGGGCAGGGCCTCCCAGTTGTAGATCAGCTGGGCCTCGCCGACCTGCTCGCCCATGCGGGCGCCGACCATGTGGACACCCACGACGGCGCCGTCCTTGACCTGGACCAGCTTGATCTCGCCGGCGGTCTTGAGGATCTTGCTCTTGCCGTTGCCGGCGAGGTTGTACTTGAGGGTGACGACCTTCTCCTTGCCGTACTGCTCGACGGCCTTGGCCTCGGTCAGGCCGACGGAGGCGACCTCCGGGTTGGAGTAGGTCACCCGCGGGATGCCGTCGTAGTCGATCGGGACGACCTTGAGGCCGGCGATCCGCTCGGCGACCAGGATGCCCTCGGCGAAGCCGACGTGGGCCAGCTGCAGGGTCGGGACCAGGTCGCCGACGGCGGAGATGGTCGGCACGTTGGTGCGCAGGTACTCGTCGACCAGGACGTAGCCGCGGTCCATCGCGACGCCCTGCTCCTCGTAGCCCAGGCCGGCCGAGACCGGGCCGCGGCCGATCGCGACCAGCAGCACGTCGGCCTCGATGGACTTGCCGTTCTCGGTCGAGACCCGGACGCCGTCGGCGGTGTACTCCACGCCGGAGAAGCGGGACTTGAGCTCGAACTTGATGCCGCGCTTGCGGAAGGCGCGCTCCAGCAGCTTGGAGGAGTTCTCGTCCTCCAGCGGCACCAGGTGGGGCAGGCCCTCGACGATGGTGACGTCGACGCCGAAGGACTTCCAGACCGAGGCGAACTCGCAGCCGATGACGCCGCCGCCGAGGATGATCGCCGACTTCGGGATGTAGTCCAGCTTCAGCGCGTGGTCGGAGGAGATGATCCGGTTGCCGTCGATGTCCAGGCCCGGGATCGAGCGCGGCACGGAGCCGGTGGCGAGGACGATGTGGCGGCCCTCGATCCGCCGGCCGTCGACGTCCACGGAGGTCTGAGAGGAGAGCTTGCCCTCGCCCTGGATGAAGGTGACCTTGCGGGAGGCGACCAGGCCCTGGAGGCCCTTGTACAGGCCGGCGACGACGTCGTCCTTGTACTTGTGGACGCCGTTGATGTCGATGCCCTGGAAGGTGGCGAGGACGCCGAACTCGGCGGCTTCCTTGGTCTCGTCGGCGACCTCGGCGGCGTGCAGCAGCGCCTTGGTCGGGATGCAGCCGCGGTGGAGGCAGGTGCCGCCCAGCTCGCCCTTCTCGATCAGCGCGACGCTCAGGCCGAGCTGAGCGCCACGGAGCGCCGCGGCGTAACCGCCGCTTCCGCCTCCGAGAATGACTACGTCGAAAACGGTGCTGGCGTCGTTCGCCACGTCACGTCCTCCATGCAAAAGGTGCGGATCGCCGGGCCGGTCGCGGTCCGGTGGGTGAGTGCCCTTGTAAGAGCGCCCAGTCGTGCCGGAAATACATCTTTGCACTTGTTGGCGGCAGGTGGCGTCGGCGGGTGCCCCGGGGCGCACCCGGGGAGGTCCGCGTGGCGGCGGTACGACCCGTTCTCGGAGGTATCGTCGCAGCTCACAGCCGGGAAATCGGCAAGCGGAGGTACTCCGTCCGGGGGTCTTCGCGGTTCCGGTTCCGCCCTGCGGAATCAATTTTCGCCGGAGGCGAACACGCCATCGAATTGGCCCGCCCCACTACCGGCTGGTAATGCGCGTGGGGCCCGGCACCCACCGGTGCCGGGCCCCACGCGTCGGATCACTCGCCCGCGGCGGTGTCCTCCGCGAAGCGGACCAGGGTGCGCACCGCGCTCGCGGTGCCGCCCTTCGGGGTGTAGCCGTGCGGGCCGCCCTCGTTGAACGCCGGGCCGGCGATGTCCAGGTGCGCCCAGTCGACGCCCTCGGCGACGAACTCCTGGAGGAACAGGCCGGCCACCAGGCCGCCGCCCATCCGCTCGCCCATGTTCGCCAGGTCCGCGATGGTCGACTCGACCATGCCCTTGCGCAGGTCGGCCGGCAGCGGCATCGGCCAGGACGCCTCGCCCACCGCGCCCGCGGTCTCGTGCAGGCGGGTGCGCAGCGCCTCGTCGTTGGCCATCACGCCGAAGGTGCGGGTGCCCAGGGCCAGCACCATCGCGCCGGTCAGGGTCGCCACGTCGACGATCACGTCCGGCTGCTCCTCGCCGGCCCGGACGATCGCGTCGGCCAGCACCAGCCGGCCCTCGGCGTCGGTGTTCAGCACCTCGACGGTCTTGCCGCCGTACATCCGCAGCACGTCGCCCGGGCGGGTGGCCGAGCCGGACGGCATGTTCTCCGCCAGCGCCAGCCACGCCGTCACGTTGACCCGCAGGCCCAGGCGCTTGGCGGCGACCACGGCGGCGAACACCGCGGCGGCGCCCGCCATGTCGCACTTCATGGTCTCGTTGTGGCCGGCCGGCTTCAGCGAGATGCCGCCCGAGTCGTAGGTGATGCCCTTGCCGATGAACGCCAGCGAGGCCGTCGCCTTCGGGTGGGTGTAGGCCACCTTCACCAGCCGGGGCGGGTTCGCCGAACCGGCGCCCACGCCCAGGATGCCGCCGAAGCCGCCCTTGGCCAGCGCCTTCTCGTCCAGTACCTCGACCTTGAGGCCGTGCTCCTTGCCCACCGTCTGCGCCAGGGTGGCGAAGGACTTCGGGTTCAGGTCGTTCGGGGCGGTGTTCACCAGGTCGCGGGCGCGGTTCATCTCCTCGCCGACCGCCGCGGCGCGCTCCGCGGCGGCCTTGGCGTCCTTCGAGCCCTTGCGGTCCGCCAGCAGCACCAGCTCGGCGACCGGGGCCTTGGCCACCTCGCCCTTGTAGCTGCCGAAGGAGTACGCGCCGAGCAGGCCGCCCAGCGCGACCGCCTCGAACTCGTCGGCCGCCGCCGCCGGCAGGGCCAGCGCGACCTTCTTCGAACCGGCCAGCGTGCGGGCGGCCACACCGGCCGCCCTGCGCAGCTCCTCGGCGCCGTACGCGCCGTCGGCGGCCGGGCCCAGGCCCACGGCCAGCACCAGCGGCGCCTTGGCCCCGGCCGGAGCGGGCAGCTTGACCGCCTCACCCTCGGCACCGGTGGCGCCCAGGGTGGTGAGGACCTCGGCCAGCTTGCCCTCGAACGCCTCGACGACCGCCTCGGCGCCCGGGGCGACGACCAGGCCCTTGGGCCCCTTCGCCACACCGACCACCAGGGCGTCCGCCCGCAGGCTCACGGCGGAAGAGGTGCTCACAGACAGTGCAGTCACGACAAATGCGTCCTGTTCTTTCGCGGTCCACAGCCGGTGGCGGCTCCGTTGCCGACCGGCAAAACCCGGGCAGACTCCGCGGCGAAACGGGGCGCAGGGCCAGGGTGCTCACCGCATGGTAGTCCGCATATTGGGATCCCGCCGCCCCGCCTGCCCCGTGCACGAACCGCCGCGATCCGTGACAGTGCGTGAGTTCGCGTACGGAGGCCGGACCGAGGCCCGCTCACAGCAGCGCGACCGCCACCAGCACCGCCGTCGCCGCGGTCTCCACCAGCGCGCCCAGCACGTCCCCGGTCACCCCGCCGAACCGGCGCACGCACCGCCGCAGCAGGACCCCCGCCGCCAGCACGCCCAGCAGCACCGCGACCCCCAGCTGCCAGCGCAGCACCGCCGCCGCCCCGGCCACCAGCAGCGTCACCGCCACCGCCGCCGCCGGCCGCACGGTGGCCGCCACCATCGCCCCCAGCCCGCCCGGCCGGGCCGCCGGGACCGGACGCAGGCACCCCCAGGCCAGCGCCGCCCGCCCCGCCGTCGCGGCCACCGCCGCGGCCAGCGCCCCGCGCCCGGGCGAGACCCCGAACTGCCCGGCCAGCGCCGCGACCTGGGCCAGCATCAGCAGCAGCAGCGTCAGCACGCCGAACGGCCCGATGTCCGACTGCTTCATGATCCGCAACGCGTCCTCGGCGGGCTTCCCGCTGCCCAGCCCGTCCGCGACGTCCGCCACCCCGTCCAGGTGCAGCCCCCGGGTCAGCAGCGCGCCCACCGCGACCGCCGCCACCCCGCCCAGCAGCGCCCCGCCCCGCCAGGCCAGCAGCGCGCCGACGCCCCCGGCCAGCGCGCCCACCACCAGCCCGACCAGCGGCGCCAGCACCATCGCCGCCCCACCCGCCGACCGGTCCCACCGGTCCACCCGCACCCGGAACACCGTCAACGTCCCGAACGCGAACCGCAACCCGGCCCCGACCCCGGCCGCCCGCCCGGCCTCCGCCCCAGTCCGTTCGCCGCCCGCCGCCCGCCCCGTCAGGGGCGCGGGGAACTGCGCGGGTCCGGAAGACCGCGACGCGCAGCCCTCCGCCGACGGCTCCGCCGCCCGCCCGGCCTCCGCCTGCCCGGTCTCCGGCCGACCCGCCGACTGCCCCGCCTCCGGCCGACCCGCCGCAGGCCGACCCGCCCCCGGCCGCCCGTGTTCGCCGTTCATCCCGTGCCCTGACGGAGTCTCAGTAGCGGTCCAGCAGGTCCGCGGCCGTCGGCAGCTTGGCCGGGGCCCGCGGCGGGAGCGGCTTCGCGCTCGGGACGGCGGCCGGTTCGGCGAGGGTGTCGCCCGCGGCCTGGAGCAGCGGGAGGGCCAGCACCGCCGAGACGCCCTCGCCCATGGTGACGCCCGCCTCGTGCAGCGGCGTCAGCGTCAGCCGGTCGTACGCCTTGGCCTGGGCGGGCTCGCCGGTGAGCGCGGAGGCGCGCCACCACTCGGGGGCCCGGAAGGCGATCCGCTGGGCGACCAGCGCGCAGGCCGCCGAGACCACCCCGTCCAGCACGACGGGGAGCTTGCGGACGGCGGCCTGGAGCAGGAAGCCGGTGATCGCGGCGAAGTCGGCGCCGCCGGTCGCGGCGAGCAGCGCGAGCTGGTCGCCGAGCACCGGGCGGGCCCGGCGCAGCGCGTCGCGGACGGTGGCGCACTTGACCATCCAGGTCCGGTCGTCGACGCCCGAGCCGCGGCCGGTGACGGCGGCGGCGTCGGTGCCGCACAGCGCGCCGATCAGCACCGCGGCCACCGTGGTGGAGCCGACGCCCAGGTCGCCGAGCAGTACCAGGTCGGTGCCGGCGTCGGCCTCCTCGTCGGCGACGGCCATGCCGGCCCGGAAGGCCCGGGCGGCCTCCTCCGCGCTCAGCGCGTCCTCGACGTCGACCCGGCCGGAGCCGCGGCGGACCCGGTGGCGGACGACCTCCTCGGGGAACTCGGCGGGGTCGGCGTCCACGGCGATGTCGACCACCCGGACGTCCGCCCCGTAGCGGCGGGCCAGCACGGCGACCGGCGCGGTGCCATCCAGCACGGCGCGGACCCGGTCGGCGGTGCCGCCGCGGGCGTCCAGGGTGGAGACGCCGAGCGAGGCGACGCCGTGGTCGGCGGCGAACAGCAGCACCCGGGCGCCGGTCAGCGGGCGGACCGGGGCCTCGCCCTGGGCGGACGCCAGCCAGGCCCCCAGCTCCTGGAGCCGGCCCAGGCCGCCGCGCGGCATGGCCAGGTGCTGCCAGCGCTCCTCGGCGCCGCGCCGCGCACCCTCGTCGGGCCGCTCGACGAGCGAGGAGAAAGTGTCGAGATCCACGGTGGTGTCCATCGCCCGGCAATCTACACGGACACCGCTTTGATGGTCAGCACCTGTCCGGCGACCACCAGCAGCACCTGTTCGGAGGCGTCGGCCACCGCCATGTTGAGCCGGCCGAGGGTGTCCCGGAAGCGCCGTCCGGACGCGGTGGCGGGCACCACGCCCATCCCCACCTCGTTGGAGACCGCGACCACCTCCCGCCCGCTCCCGGCCCAGGCCGCCGCCAGTGCCGCGCAGCGCTCCTCCACGGCCCGCTGCCCCCCGGCCAGCCACACCTCGTCCTCCCAGGCCCGGTGCTCGTCCATGACGGCGGTCAGCCAGAGCGCCAGGCAGTCGATCAGCACCGGCGCCGGGTCGTCCCGGTTCGCGAGCACCGCCTCCAGCGCGCAGGTCTCGGCGGTCCGCCAGGAGGCCGGCCGCCGGGCCCGGTGCAGGTCGACCCGCCGGGCCCAGTCGGCGTCGCCGTCCCGGTGCCCGGAGGTGGCCACGTACAGCACGTCGGGGCGGTCGGCGAGCAGTCGCTCGGCATGGGTGGACTTGCCGGAGCGGGCGCCGCCGAGGAGCAGGGTGCGGGGGAGTGCCATGCGATCATCCTGCCGGACGGAGCTTCGCCCCCTCGCGGGGTGGGCACGCTACCGTCACAACCCCAGTGGCACGACTCGCGGAGGAGCCCGGCATGGTGTGGACCTGGCGGTACGAGAAGAACGACGGCACCGTGGTGGAGCCGGCGAACGGGGCCGAGGAGTTCTCCAGCCAGGGCGACGCCGAGTCCTGGGTCGGCGAGGAGTGGAAGACGCTGCTGGAGGACGGGGTGGACCGGGTGGTCCTGGTCGAGGACGGGCGGGACGTCTACCCGATGAGCCTGCACGAGGGCTGACGCGCCGTCAGCCGTCCCGCCGGCGCCCCCCGCCGGCGCCCCCCGCCGGCGCCCCCCGCCGTCGCTCCCCGTCAGCGGCCCCCGGCCGCCGCCCGGGTGACCTCTCCGGTCACTTCTCGGCGACGACGTGCAGCAGCGCGGCGACGCGCCGGTACGGGTCCTGCTTGCCGGCCCGCTCCTCGGCGTCCAGCAGCTGGCCCAGCTGCCGGCCGTCGACCGGGGCGGCCTCGTCCGGCACGGTGTCGGTGAACACCCGCACCCCGTACCAGTGCCGGACCGGGACGGCGAAGCCGGACAGCGTGCCGGAGAGTTCGGCCAGCCGGTCGGCCCGGGCGGGCAGGCCCAGGCGGTTGGTGTACCGGGTGGAGTCGAAGGACTCCTGGCAGGCCCGCCAGTCGCCGGTCAGCCCGGGCCGCATGGCCAGCGCGTCGCCGTTGCGGACCAGCAGCGAGAGCAGGCCGCCGGGGGCCAGGATGCGGGCCACCGAGGCCAGCATCGGGTCCGGGTCCGGCAGGTACATCAGGGTGCCGTGGCAGAGCACCAGGTCGAAGCTGCGCGGCCCGAACCAGCGCCCGACCTGGTGGCCGTCGCCGGTGAGCAGCTGGACGCGCTCGCGGACCTCCGGCGGCTCGGCCGCCAGCGCCTGGTGCGCCAGGCCCAGGGTGGCCGGGTCGGGGTCTATGCCGGTGACGAAGTGCCCGGCCCGGGCCAGCCGCAGCGCCTGGGTGCCCTCGGCGCAGCCCACGTCCAGCACCCGCAGCGCGACGCCCCGGGTGAGCTGCTCGGCGAGCTGGCGGGTGACCAGCTCCTGGCGGACCAGGTTGTGCAGCCCGCCGTGCCGCTCCAGCCACTCGCCGGCCCCGCTGTGGTACGGCCCCCCGCGGGCCGGCAGCCGCCCGTGCCGCCCCTGCGGCGCCCCGTACCCGTGCTGCGCCGGGATGCCAGGTGCACCGAAGGCCCCGACCGGCGGCTGCGCGGGCGGGGCCCAGTACGGCGGGACGGCTTCCGCGGTCAGGGCCGCTCGCCCCGCTTGACCATCGGCTTGGGCAGCCGCAGCCGGCGCATCTGCAGGGTGCGCATCAGGCCGTACATCACGGCGCCGCGGGTGTCCCCGTCCGGGAAGCGCTGGGCCAGGCCCTTGCGCAGCTGGAGGCCGATCCGGACGAAGTCCAGGATGACCACCACGAAGAAGACCAGGAACAGCAGCGTGGAGAGCAGCTGCAGGTAGTTGACCCGGGTGATGCTGAGCACCAGCACCACCACCGCGTACGGCAGGAAGAACTCGGCCGCGGCCCAGCGGGAGTCGATGAAGTCGCGGACGTAGCGCCGCACCGGCCCCTTGTCGCGCGGCGGCAGCGCGCGCTCGTCGCCCTCCAGCAGCGCGGTGCGCTGCTTCTCGCGCTCCGCGCGCATCCGCCCGCGGGCCTGCTTGGCGGCCTCCTTGCGGTCCTTGGGAACGGTGACCCGGGTCTTCCGGTTGGCCTCGGCCTCACTGCGCTTGGGCGTGGGCCGGCCCTTGGGGGCCTGCGGGTCGCGGAACGTCCTCTCGTCCTCCTTCGTCAGGGTGACGGTGGAGGAGGAGGCGGCGGATTCATCAGAGCGGCGTCGAAACACACTCCCAGCGTACGGGTTGACCGGCCGCTTTCCGGCGCGCCCCCGGACGCGAACCGATATCGATCCTGAGGACGATGCCGAACGGGCCGCCGCTGTAGCAGCATTGTTGCAGGCTGGTGCACTGCGCCGGGGACCGTGCCGCGCATACACTCGACCTGTCACGAGATGCAAACCCAGGCCCGAAGAAGGGGGCTATCGAGGCCCATGAGCGACGGAATCATGAAGCGTATGGGGCTGATCTTCCGCTCCAAGGCGAACAAGGCCTTGGACCGGGCGGAGGACCCGCGCGAAACGCTCGACTACTCCTACCAGAAGCAGCTGGAACTGCTGCAGAAGGTGCGCAGGGGCGTCGCCGACGTGGCCACCTCCCGCAAGCGCCTGGAGCTCCAGCTGACCCAGCTCCAGCAGCAGTCCTCCAAGTACGAGGACCAGGGCCGCAAGGCGCTGTCCCTCGGCCGCGAGGACCTGGCCCGCGAGGCGCTCAGCCGCAAGGCCAACCTGCAGTCCCAGATCACCGACCTGGAGACGCAGTACCAGGCCCTGCAGGGGGAGGAGGAGAAGCTCACCTTGGCCTCCCAGCGCCTCCAGGCCAAGGTGGACGCCTTCCGCACCAAGAAGGAGACCATCAAGGCCACCTACACCGCCGCCCAGGCGCAGACCCGGATCGCCGAGTCCTTCTCCGGCATCTCCGAGGAGATGGGCGACGTCGGCCTGGCGATCCAGCGCGCGGAGGACAAGACCGCGCAGATGCAGGCCCGGGCGGGCGCGATCGACGAGCTGCTGGCCTCCGGCGCGCTCGACGACGCCAGCGGCCTCGGCCGCAAGGACGACATCGAGGCCGAGCTGGAGCGGGTGGCCGGCGGCAGCGACGTCGAGCTGGAGCTGGCCCGGATGAAGGCCGAGCTGACCGGCGGCACCCCCGCCGCCCAGCCGCAGGCGATCGAGCAGGGGAAGAACGACACCCCGCCGCCCACCATCAACTACAACAAGTGAGCCGGTAGCAGGGGAGACGCACCAGCATGATCATGCGGGTCTTGGGTGAGGGGCAGTTCGAGGTCGCCGAGGGCGACCTGAACCGGCTGAACCGGCTGGACGACGAGCTGCTCCAGGCCGTCGAGGCGGGCGACGAGGCGGCCTTCAGGGCGGCGCTGGGCAGCCTGCTCGCGGCCGTCCGGGAGGTCGGCACGCCGCTCGCGCCGGAGTCGCTGGAGCCGTCGGACCTGATCCTGCCGGACGCCGAGGCGTCCCTGGAGCAGGTCCGCGAGCTGCTGCGGGACGAGGGCGACGGCCTGATCCCCGGCCTCCCGGAGTAGTTCGGGCGCCACACGTGACGAGAGGGCGGGCACCCCGGAAGGGGTGCCCGCCCTCTCCCGTCCGACTCCCGTCCGAGCCCGAGCCCGGGGACGAGCCCGGGGACGAGCCCGAGCCCGGGGACGAGGGCGAATCGTTACGGCAGGGCCAGCATCCGGTCCAGCGCGGCCTTGGCGTGCTTCTCGGTCTCGGCGTCCACCGTGATCACGTTCGGCACCCGGCCCTCGACCAGCGACTCCAGCGCCCAGACCAGGTGCGGCAGGTCGATCCGGTTCATGGTCGAGCAGAAGCACACGGTGCGGTCGAGGAAGACGACCTCCTTGTCCGGGTGCGCCTTGGCCAGCCGGCGGACCAGGTTCAGCTCGGTGCCGATCGCCCACTTCGAGCCGGGCTCGGCGGCGTCCAGCGCCTTGATGATGTACTCGGTCGAGCCCACCATGTCGGCGGCGGTGACCACCTCGTGCCGGCACTCCGGGTGCACCAGCACGGTCACGCCGGGGATCCGCGCCCGGACCTCGTCCACCGACTCCACGCTGAACCGGCCGTGCACCGAGCAGTGGCCGCGCCACAGGATCATCTTCGCGTCCCGCAGCTGCTCGGCGGTCAGGCCGCCGTTGGGCTTGTGCGGGTTGTAGAGCACGCAGTCGTCCAGCGAGAGACCCATCTGCAGCACCGCGGTGTTGCGGCCCAGGTGCTGGTCCGGCAGGAAGAGCACCTTCTCCCCCTGCTCGAAGGCCCACTCCAGGGCCCGCTCCGCGTTGGAGGAGGTGCAGATGGTGCCGCCGTGCTTGCCGGTGAACGCCTTGATGTCGGCCGAGGAGTTCATGTACGAGACCGGCACGGTGACGTCCGCGACGCCCGCCTCGGTCAGCACGTCCCAGCACTCTGCGACCTGCTCGGCGGTGGCCATGTCGGCCATCGAGCAGCCGGCCGCGAGGTCCGGCAGGACGACCCGCTGGCGGTCGGAGGTGAGGATGTCCGCGGACTCGGCCATGAAGTGCACGCCGCAGAACACGATGTACTCGGCCTCCGGGCGGGCCGCCGCGTCCCGGGCCAGCTTGAAGGAGTCGCCGGTGACGTCGGCGAACTCGATGACCTCGTCGCGCTGGTAGTGGTGGCCCAGGATGAAGACCCGGTCGCCGAGCTTCTCCTTCGCGGCGCGGGCGCGCGCCACCAGGTCGGGGTCGGAGGCGGCGGGCAGGTCGCCGGGGCACTCCACGCCGCGCTCGCTGTTCGGGTCGGCCTCCCGGCCGAGCAGCAGCAGGGCGAGCGGCGAAGGGGTGGGGTCCACGCCGTAGGTTTCGGTGGTGGTGGTCACGGGCGGCTGCCCTCCAGGTGCGGCCGGATTGACACCAGCCTTCTCGTCTATCTGACGCTATCTATGATAACCGGTTCTCGTCAGCCTGACGATGGCCGTTCTGTCGATGTGACGAGAACCGCTCACCAGGATGGATGCTTCCGGCGCGAGGACCCGCCGCACCGGCGGTTGGCTGGGAGGCATGAAGGCAATCGTGATCAACCGCTACGGCGGCCCCGACGTGGTCGAGTACACCGAGCTCCCCGACCCGAAGGTCGGCCCCGACACCGTACTCGTCCGCACCCGAGCGGTCGGCGTCAACCCCGTCGACTGGAAGATCCGCGAGGGGCACCTCGACGGCGTCCTCGACTCCCACTTCCCACTGGTCATGGGCTTCGACCTGGCCGGCACCGTCCAGGCCGTCGGCGGCGCCGTCACCGAGTACGCCCCCGGCGACGAGGTGATCGGCTACGTCCGCAAGGACGTCGTCGAGAGCGGCACCTACGCCGAACTCGTCGCCGCCCCCGTCCGCACCCTGGCCCGCAAACCCGCCGCCCTCGACTGGGCCGAGGCCGGCGGCCTGCCGCTGGCCGGGCTCACCGCCCAGCAGGCCCTGGTCGGGGCGCTCGGGCTGCGCCGCGGCGAGACCGTGCTGATCCACGCCGCGGCCGGCGGCGTCGGCTCGATCGCCTGCCAGGTCGCCACCGCCCTCGGCGCCCGGGTCATCGGCACCGCCGGGGAGCACAACCACACCTTCCTGCGCGGCCTGGGCGTCGAACCCGTCGAGTACGGCCCCGGCCTCGCCGACCGGGTCCGCGCGCTGGCCCCCGAGGGCGTCGACGCCGCACTCGACCTGATCGGCGGCGACGCCGTCGAGACCTCCCTCGGGCTGGTCGAGGACCCCGCCCGGATCGCCTCCACGGTCGACTACACCGTCACCGCCCGCGGCGGCCGCTACGTCTTCACCCGCCCCGACCACGACGACCTCACCGCCGTCGCCCGGCTCGCCGAGGAGGGCCTGCTCACCGTCCCGGTGGCCTCCACCTTCCCGCTCGCCCAGGCCGCCTCCGCCCAGGCCCTCAACGCCGAGGGCCGCACCCGCGGCAAGATCGTCCTGCTGGTGGACTGACCCGGTCCGGCCGTCCGCGACAATGGGCTCCGCAGAGCCGTCCCCCCACGGCTCACCACCCTCACCCGCACCACCGTGGAGCCCCGCCATGAGCACCCACCGGCCGCCCGACCTCGGGCCCGTCCGGCCGGACGGGCCGGCCCTCGACGACACCGACCGCCTGCTGCTCGAACACCTCAGCCGCGACGGCCGCGCCTCCTACGCCGAGATCGGACTGCTCACCAACCTCTCCGCCACCGCCGTCCGCCGCCGGATCGACCGGCTGCGGGCGCGCGGCGCGGTCCGCGGCTTCACCGTCGTCCTCGACCCCGCCCTGCTCGGCTGGCGCACCGAGGCCTTCGTCGAGGTCTACTGCCGCCCCCGCACCTCGCCCGAGGAACTGCTCGCCTCGCTGCGCCAGTTCCCCGAGGTCGCCGCCGCCTGGACGGTCACCGGCGACCCCGACGCCCTGGTCCACCTGCGCGCCGCCGACACCCGCCACCTGGAAGCCGTCATCGAGCGCATCCGCAAGGAGCCCGGCGTCCAGCGCAGCCGCTCCTCCGTCGTCCTCTCCCAGCTCATCTGACGCAGCTTTCCTGCGCGCCCCCGCCCGAACACGCAGGAAACCGGCCCCGGACGGCCGCGTTCCGACGCGCGCCCGCCCACCCCCGCTGCCTACGCTGATCACGCCCCCAGCACCGCCCGCAGCGAAGAGGACACCCGTGTACGCAGCCCCCGACCGCATGCACAAGCCGGACAACGAGCTGGTCGACCTCGTCTTCGACTACATGCGCGAACGCCTGCAGTACGACCCCGTCCCGCTCGACCACCCCGGCGACGGCACCCACCTGCGCCAGGCCCTCGCCGGACTGCTGAACGACCACGGCAACGCCCCCGCCGACGTGCTCAAGCTCTACGACCACGAGCTCTCCCGCGCCGTCATCTCCGCCGACAGCCCGCGCTACCTCTCCTTCATCCCCTGCGCCCCCACCAAGGCCGCGCTGCTCTTCGACATGGTGGTCTCCTGCGCCTCCCTCCAGGGCATCTCCTGGCTGGAGGCGGCCGGCGCGATCGCCGCCGAGAACCAGGTGCTGCGCCTGATAGCGGACCGGGCCGGCCTCCCCGCGAGCGCCGGCGGCACCTTCGTCTCCGGCGGCTCGGCCGGCAACCTCTCCGCGCTGGTCGTCGCCCGCGACACCGCCCGCCGCCGGCTGGCCCGGAAGAACGAGCACGGTGGCCCCGAGGCCCGGCTCCGGATCGCCGTCGCCGACCAGGTGCACTCCTCGGTCAAGAACACCTTCAACATCATCGGCGTCGAGGCCTTCCCCGTCCCCGCCGTCGACCGCCGCCTCACCGGCCCCGCCCTGCGCGCCGCCCTCGACGCCGACCCGCACCCCGAGACCGTCATCGCCGTGGTCGGCACCGCCGGCACCACCAACGAGGGCATCGTCGACGACCTCGCCGGCATCGCCGAGGTCGCCCGCGAGCGCGGCCTCTGGTTCCACGTCGACGGCGCCTACGGCGGCGCCGGCCTCTTCGCCCCCTCCGTCCGCGCGCGCTACGACGGCATCGAGCACGCCGACAGCTTCGTCGTCGACCCGCACAAGTGGCTGTTCGCCCCGTTCGACTGCGCCGCCCTGCTCTACCGCGAACCGCGCCTGGCCCGCGCCGTCCACACCCAGGACGCCTCCTACCTCGACGTCCTGCACACCGAGGGCGACGAGTGGAACCCCACCGACTACGCCTACCACCTCACCCGCCGCGCCCGCGGCCTCCCGCTCTGGTTCTCGCTCGCCGTCCACGGCGTCCAGGCCTACACCGACGCCATCGAGGCCGGCCTGCGCCTCGCCCGCGACACCGCGCGGCTCATCCGCGACAGCGAGCACCTCGAACTGCTCCACGACCCCCAGCTCTCCGCCGTCTGCTTCCGCCGCAAGGGCTGGACCCACGACGACTACTACCGCTGGTCCCGGCAGCTCCTCGCCGACCAGGTCGGCTTCGTCACCCCCACCGGCTGGGACGGCGAGACGGTCGCCCGCTTCGCCTTCCTGCACCCGGGCACGACGACGGAGATGGTCGAGGAGATCCTCGCCACGATGGAGTGAGCGGGCCCGCGGGCGCCTACAGGTAGCCGCCGTTGGGGACGTACGGCATCGGCGGGCGCATCCCGCGCAGGCCGAGGTAGCCGCGGGTGGACAGCGACAGGCCCAGGTCCAGGCCCACGTCGACGGCCCACTCCTGCTCGGCGGTCAGGAAGGAGACGCTCGCCTCCGTCCCCGCCGGGACGCGGGCCAGCGCCTCGCGCAGCAGCCGGACCGCGATCCGCTTGGAGGTCGCCGCGACCAGCTGCACGTCGCCGCCGTCCCGGTAGCAGTAGCCCGTCCCGGCCAGGGTGTCCGCGACCAGCAGCTCCTCAAAGTGCGCCAGCATGAACGGGTGGTCCGGGCCGTGCGCCGCGCCGCGCACCCGGCGGTCGACCGAGTCCAGCAGGTGCAGGTGCGTCGGGTTGCCCGCGTGCACCGGGATGTCGCCCGGGTCCAGCAGCCGCTCCCGGTCCACCCGCCCGGTCAGCCGCATCGTCGGGTGCAGGGTGAACCCGGCCCGCCGGTAGCGCCGGGCCGCCGCCGGCGACGGCGAGGCGCACAGCATGCCGCGCAGGCAGCCCCGCCCGTACGCGGTGGCCCGCTCCAGCAGCAGCCGCCCCACCCCCCGCCCCTGCGCGGTGGGGAGCACGACGAACAGCGCCAGCACCCACACCCCCTCCCGGCGCAGCGACAGCGCCGCCCCGACCGCCTCGCCGTCCTGCTCGGCGATCCAGCACCCCTCCGGGTCGGTGACCGCCAGGTGGCGGGTGCGGGCCGGGCCGCGGACCCGGCGGCGCCCGTCCGCCGGTGTGTCCGGATCGTCGGGCGGCCGGTCGTCCAGGTCGCGGAAGGCCGCCCGGGCGATCCGGTCCACGGCCTCGGCGTCCTGCGCGGTGTCCCTGAGCTGACGAATGATCACCCGTCACATCCTGCTGCGCCCGGTGCGCGGGCGGTAGCGGTTTGCCGAAGCGGGCGGTGACCCGCCGGGCCCGGTGTGCGAGCATGGGGGGCGTGGGGGAGTGGGCGACGAAAAATGTCCCCCGAACGCACCACCTTCCGGAAATGAATCCGGGAGGCCGCTGGTTGGCACTGGCGGATCACAGTCGTCACAGACCGGGAGTAAGCATGACCGTCCAGGACGAGACCACCGTCGAGAGTGGCATCCTCCTCACCGACGCCGCCGCGGGCAAGGTCAAGGGCCTGCTGGAGCAGGAAGGCCGCGACGACCTCGCGCTGCGCGTCGCCGTGCAGCCCGGCGGCTGCTCGGGCCTGCGCTACCAGCTGTTCTTCGACGAGCGTTCGCTCGACGGCGACGTCGTCAAGGACTTCAACGGCGTCAAGGTCGTCACCGACCGGATGAGCGCCCCCTACCTGGGCGGCGCCACCGTCGACTTCGTGGACACCATCGAGAAGCAGGGCTTCACGATCGACAACCCGAACGCCACCGGCTCCTGCGCCTGCGGCGACTCGTTCAGCTAGGCCCCGCGCCGAGGCCCGGCACGCACCCGCCGAGGGCGGCTCCCCCAGCACGGGGGAGCCGCCCTCGCGGCGTTCCGGAAGCGGCCGGGCGGTCCCTCAGCGCGGGTCGCCGCCCGCGACGCCGCTCTGCACGGGCACCTGCTCGCCCGTCGCGGTGTCCACCACGCCGCCGCCGGTCATCGGCCCGGGCAGGGTGACGGTCGCCTGCTGCTCCTTGACCAGCTGCGGGCACGCCTTGCCCGGCTCCGCGGTCTGGGTGACCACCACCCGCAGCTTCACCACCGGCGGGGCGGCCTCCTCGACCCGGACCCCGTACCTGTCGCAGATCCCGGCGGTGAAGAACACCGTCAGCTGGGTCGGGCCGTCCTGCCGGTACCCGGTCGCGGGGATCTTCACGGCGGTCGGCGGGCGCTCGCCGACGGCTATCCCCGGCGTGGTCGGCTGGGCCGCCGAGGGCTGCGGGCTGGCGCTCGCCGACGGGCTCGCCGGGGCGGAGGCGGACGCCGAGCCGGGGTCGCTGCTCGCGGACGGGCTCGCACTCGACGAGGCAGTGGCGGTGGCGCTGACGGGGGCCGTGGCGGCGGGCGAACCCGAGCCGCCGCACGCGGTCAGCAGGCCGGCCGCGAGGGCCGCGCCGAACAGCGCGGCGGCGGCCCGGCGCGGGTGCGGGGCCTTGGTGGGGACGGCTGCGGTGCTCTCGTCCATGATCTGCGTTCCTCCCGAGGGTCGTGCGGCGCCGCGGTGAGCGGTACCGCGCCGGTTTGACGTGCCCCGGAGGAAACCGGTTCCGGCCGGAGCCGGAGGAGCGGGCCTAGCCGCCGTACTCCGGCATGCCCGCCACCACCCGGCGCGCCTCGACCGGCACCCGCACCCGCGTCACGGCCGGGGCCGACACCGCCGGGAGCGGTCCGGCGACCGGCCAGAACCGGCCCAATCGGCGCGAGGAGTCCAGCAGTTCGGCCAGCGACTCGGCGTCGGCGTCGTCGCGGCGGCGGCCCGGCCGCCACCCGGAGGAGTGATCGATCACCATGGCTACCCAGCTCCGATCGCCGTGCCGCGGCCACGCTGCCGCGGACCTGGACGGGGGCCGCGTCCGGCCCCCGTACTGGCGACCCTAGGCCGACCTGCGGCCGGAAGACAGCCCTACCGCTCGGTAGCACCCGGTCGGGCCGGTACCGTAGGCGGGTTGTTGCCCCCAGCTCCGGCCACCGCCGGTCCGCCAGAGGAGACCCCGTGCGCATCGCCGTCGCCGGCTCGATCGCCACCGACCACCTGACGACCTTCCCCGGACGCTTCTCCGACCAGCTGGTGCCCGAGCAGCTGCACACGGTGTCGCTCTCCTTCCTGGTCGACACCCTGGACATCCGCCGCGGCGGGGTGGGCCCCAACATCGCCTTCGGCATGGGCGTCCTCGGCCTGCGCCCCGTCCTGGTCGGCGCGGCCGGCGGCGACTTCGCCGAGTACCGCAGCTGGCTCGACCGGCACGGCGTGGACACCGACTCGGTGCACATCTCGGAGACCCGGCACACCGCCCGGTTCATGTGCACCACCGACCAGGACCACAACCAGATCGCGTCCTTCTACACCGGCGCGATGGTCGAGGCCCGCAACATCGAGCTCAAGCCGATCGCCGACCGGGTCGGCGGCCTCGACCTGGTGCTGATCGGCGCGGACGACCCGGCCGCCATGGTGCGCCACACCCAGGAGTGCCGCACCCGCGGCTACGCCTTCGCCGCCGACCCCTCCCAGCAGCTCGCCCGCCTGGAGGGCGACGACATCCGGGAGATCGTCGACGGCGCGGCCTACCTCTTCACCAACGAGTACGAGGCCGCCCTGATCGAGTCCAAGACCGGCTGGTCCGCGGACGAGATCCTGGAGCGCGTCACCACCCGGGTCACCACCCTCGGCCCCAAGGGCGTCCGCATCCAGCGCCGGGGCGAGCCCGACATCGTGGTCGGCTGCCCCGCCGAGGAGCGCAAGGCCGACCCCACCGGCGTCGGCGACGCCTTCCGGGCCGGCTTCCTGGCCGGGCTCTCCTGGGAGCTGGGCCTGGAGCGCGCCGCCCAGGTCGGCTGCATGCTCGCCACCCTGGTGATCGAGACCGTCGGCACCCAGGAGTACGAGCTGCGCGGCGGCCACTTCCTGGAGCGCTTCGAGACCGCCTACGGCGCCGAGGCGGCGGCCGACATCCGCACCAGGATCGCGCTCTAGGCCGGACCGGGCCCGGCCCGCCCGCCGGGCCCGCCGCTACGCGCCGGCCGACGGCTCCGGCCGGGCCCGGCGCACCAGGTAGGCGGTGCCGCGGGCGCCCCCGTACTCCGCGGCGGGGGCCTCGCCCTCGTAGGCGTGGCCGCACATCCCGCACCAGGCGGGGATGTCGTGGCGGGCCGCCTCGTCGTCGGACAGGACGGCGACGCGCCCGCCGGGCGCGACCTCGCCGATGTGCTTGGCCAGCTCGATGACCGGGATCGGGCAGCGCTTGCCGAGCGCGTCCAGGACCAGCGCGTCGGCGCCGCCCGCCGGGGGCAGGTCGAGGCCGAGCGGGGCGCGGACCCCGGCGACCACCCGGGGGAGCACGTCGAGGAAGGCGTCGACCTCGGCGGCAGTGGTGCCGGCCGGGAGCGAGACCCGCAGGTTGCCCTCGGTGAGGACGCCCATCGCGGCCAGCACGTGGCTGGGCGTCAGGGTGCTGGAGGTGCAGGAGGAGCCGGAGCTGACCGCGAAGCCGGCCCGGTCGAGTTCGGTGAGCAGCACCTCGCCGTCCACGTACAGGCAGGAGAAGGTGACCAGGTGCGGGAGGCGCAGCTCAGGGTGGCCGACCACCTCGACGGCGGGCACCAGCTCCGGGACCCGGCGGCGGATCACCTCGACCAGCGCCCGCAGCCGGGCGTCCTCCGCCGCCGCCCCGTCCCGGACGGCGCGCAGCGAGGCCGCGGCGGCGACGATCGCCGGGACGTTGGTGAAGCCGGGCACCCGCCCGTTCTCCCGGTCGTCGGCGGGCAGCGGCGAGGAGTAGCGGACGCCCTTGCGGACCGCGAGCACCCCGACGCCGGCCGGCCCGCCCCACTTGTGCGCGCTCGCGGTGAGCACCGACCAGCCCTCCGGCACCGGCAGCCGCCCGGCGCTCTGCGCGGCGTCCACCAGCAGCGGGACGTCGCCGAGCAGCGCGGCGGCCTCGGCCACCGGCTGCAGGGTGCCGACCTCGTGGTTGGCGGACTGCAGGACGGCGAGCGCGGTGTCGGGGCGCAGCGCGGCGGCGAACTCCCCGGCGTCGACCCGGCCGTGGCGGTCGACCGGGACGGCGGTGGCGCTGCCGCCGTCGGCCTCCCAGCGTTCGGCGGTGTGCAGGACGGCGGAGTGCTCGACGGCGGAGTGCACCAGGTGGGCGCCGCGGCGGCGGTGGCCGCGCAGGGCGCCCAGGACGCCCAACTGGACGGCCTGGGTGCCGGACCCGGTGAAGGCGATCTCGTCGGCCCGGGCGCCGAGCACCTCGGCGACGGTCTCCCGGGCGGCGTCCAGCAGCATCCGGGCCTGCCGGGCGGAGCGGTGCAGCCGGGCCGGGTCGGCCCAGCCCTCGTAGAGGGCGGCGAGCAGGGCCTGCCGGGCGACGGGGTGCAGCGGGGCGGTGGAGGCGGCGTCGAAGTAGGGCACCGGGCCACCGTAGACGACCGCGCGCGGTGCCCCTTACGGGGTGATTCCTCCCGGCCCGCCGGGGAGCCGACGCTCCGTCACCCGCGTGTCGCAGGACGGTCGCCCGTTCGGCCGTGGGAGGCTCGGATGTCCGCCATGACCTGCGACTCCGTCCGCCCCGCGGGGGCGGTTCACCCCACGGGGGCTGATCGGGTAGCCGGGCGGCGCGTTACCGGGGGCTGCCCGTGAGCGCCGCATAAGGATGGAGTAGCGTTTGGCCCGCATAAGCATTCAAACCGTGCCCGTGGCCGGATCACCGAGGAGACCTGACAACGGACTCCGGACGGTGGTGCGTTCCCGGGCGAGACTTCGGGAAGGCGCTACGTGAGTCCCAACGGCTCCGACCGCTCGCCGCGGCGCACGATGCGGCGGAAGCTGCCTCAGGCGCTGGCACTGGGCCTCGTCATCGCGACCGCCACCGGCTGCTCGGCCAACGACCTGCCCAGGCTTGGCCTCCCCAGTCCCGTCACGAAGGAAGGCCCGCTGGTCCTTCACATGTGGCAGGGCTCGTGGATCGCGGCTCTGGTTGTTGGTGCATTGATGTGGGGTCTGATCCTCTGGAGCGTGTTCTTCCACCGGCGCAGCCGCACCAAGGTGGAGGTCCCCGCTCAGACCCGGTACAACGTGCCCATCGAGGCGCTGTACACCGCGGTCCCCCTCGTCATCGTCTCGGTGCTGTTCTACTTCGTCGCCCGCGACGAGGCCACCCTGACGAAGGTCGACGCGAAGCCCCAGCACACGATCAACGTGGTGGGCTTCCAGTGGAGTTGGGCGTTCAACTACGAGAACTCCGAGATCCCGGACCCGGCGAGCACCACCGCCGCGTACGAGGTCGGCAGCACCAAGGAGCCTCCGACGCTCTACCTGCCGATCAACGAGTCCGTGAAGTTCCGGCTGACCTCCAACGACGTCATCCACGACTTCTGGCCCGTCAACTTCATGATGAAGATGGACGTCGTGCCCGGTGTGGTCAACGAGTTCCAGGTCACCCCGACCGCGCTCGGCACCTACCGCGGCAAGTGCGCCGAGCTCTGCGGCCAGGACCACTCGCGGATGCTGTTCAACGTCAAGGTCGTCACGGCCGACGAGTACCAGCAGCACCTCAAGGAACTCCGCGACAAGGGCCAGGCCGGCGCGGTTCCCGCAGGCATCCTCCCCACCACGGGAAGTAGTGAAGAGAAGTGACCATCCTCAACGAGCCCGCCGCGGCCGGTGGGGGAGCCGGGGCCGTCACCTCGGGGACTCCGCGGGTGCGCAAGCCGGGCAACGCGATCATCAAGTGGCTCACCACCACCGACCACAAGACGATCGGCACCCTCTACCTGGCGACCTCGTTCGCCTTCTTCCTGATCGGTGGCGTGCTCGCCCTGATCATGCGGGCCGAGCTGGCCCGTCCGGGCACCCAGATCCTGTCGAACGAGCAGTTCAACCAGGCGTTCACCATGCATGGCACGATCATGCTGCTGATGTTCGCCACCCCGCTGTTCTCCGGCTTCACCAACTGGATCATGCCGCTCCAGATCGGCGCCCCCGACGTCGCCTTCCCGCGACTGAACATGTTCGCCTACTGGCTGTACCTGTTCGGCTCGATCATCGCGGTGGCGGGCTTCCTGACCCCGCAGGGCGCGGCCGACTTCGGCTGGTTCGCCTACTCGCCGCTGAGCGACGCCGTCCGCTCGCCGGGCGTCGGCGCCGACATGTGGATCATGGGCCTGGCCTTCTCCGGCTTCGGCACCATCCTCGGTGCGGTCAACTTCATCACCACGATCATCTGCATGCGCGCGCCCGGCATGACGATGTTCCGGATGTCGATCTTCGTCTGGAACGTCCTGCTGACCTCGGTGCTGGTCCTGCTGGCCTTCCCGGTCCTCGCGGCCGCGCTGTTCGCCCTGGAGGCGGACCGGAAGTTCGGGGCGCACGTCTTCGACCCGACGAACGGCGGCGCGCTGCTCTGGCAGCACCTGTTCTGGTTCTTCGGCCATCCCGAGGTCTACATCATCGCGCTGCCGTTCTTCGGCATCGTCTCCGAGATCATCCCGGTGTTCAGCCGCAAGCCGATGTTCGGCTACTCCGGCCTGATCGCCGCGACCATCGCCATCGCCGGCCTCTCGGTGACGGTGTGGGCGCACCACATGTACGTGACGGGGCAGGTGCTGCTGCCGTTCTTCTCGTTCATGACCTTCCTGATCGCGGTCCCGACCGGTGTGAAGTTCTTCAACTGGGTCGGCACCATGTGGAAGGGCTCGCTCAGCTTCGAGACCCCGATGCTCTGGACGGTCGGCTTCCTGGTCACCTTCCTGTTCGGCGGCCTGACCGGCGTGCTGCTGGCCTCCCCGCCGATCGACTTCCACGTCTCGGACTCGTACTTCGTCGTCGCGCACTTCCACTACGTGGTGTTCGGCACCGTCGTCTTCGCGATGTTCGCCGGCTTCCACTTCTGGTGGCCGAAGATGACCGGCAAGATGCTGGACGAGCGCCTGGGCAAGATCACCTTCTGGACGCTGTTCATCGGCTTCCACACCACCTTCCTGGTCCAGCACTGGCTGGGCGCCGAGGGCATGCCCCGCCGCTACGCCGACTACCTGGCCTCGGACGGCTTCACCACGCTGAACACCGTCTCGACCATCGGCTCGTTCCTGCTCGGCCTGTCGATCCTGCCGTTCCTCTACAACGTCTGGAAGACCGCCAAGTACGGCGAGAAGGTCAACGTCGACGACCCGTGGGGCTACGGCCGCTCGCTGGAGTGGGCGACCTCCTGCCCGCCGCCGCGGCACAACTTCACCACCCTGCCGCGGATCCGCTCCGAGTCCCCGGCGTTCGACCTGCACCACCCGGAGATCGCCGCGCTGGACTACCTGGAGAACCACGGTGAGCCGGCCAAGCACTTCGAGGGTGTGACCCCCGCGCAGTACGACCGTCCGTCGCTGGGCAAGGGCAAGAATGAGGGTGACGCCCGATGAAGGAACAGGGAAAGATCTTCGCCGGTCTGGCCGTCTTCATCCTGGCCATCGCCATCACCTACATGGTCTGGACCGGTAAGTCGGACCACGGCCTGGAGGCCGCCGGCACCACCGCGCTCTTCCTGGCCTTCGGCCTGGCCGCCTTCATCGGCTTCTACCTGGCGTTCACCGCCAAGCGGGTGGACACCGGCGCGGGCGACAACCCCGAGGCCGAGGTCGCGGACGACGCCGGCGAGCTGGGCTTCTTCGCCCCGCACAGCTGGCAGCCGCTCTCGCTGGCGATCGGCGGCGCGCTGGCCTTCCTCGGCGTGGTCTTCGGCTGGTGGCTGCTGTTCTGGTCGGTCCCGATCCTCCTGGTCGGCCTGTTCGGCTGGGTCTTCGAGTTCTACCGCGGCGAGAACCAGAACCAGTAGGTTCCGGACCGCGCGGCCGCACGGCGGGCCGGGCACCCCCTCGGGGGTGCCCGGCCCCCGTCGTTCCCGGGGCGGGCCGGGCCTCCGTCCCCCGACCGGGTTACCCGGAGTGCCGACCGGGTGACGCCTTCCTACGCTCTGAGGCAGGTTCACACCCCTGGGAGGTTCCGTTGAAGGGCTCTCGGATAGCCGGCAGTACCCGGACCGCGCTGGCCGCCATGCTGGTGCTGGCCCCCGCCGCGGCCTGTTCCTCCGACAACGACTCGGCGGAGAAGGACTCGTCGCCCCGTCAGATCGACGTGACCCCGCTGGTCCACACCTCGGCCGCCGAGGAGCAGGCCGACCCGGCGCAGGCGTTCAGCGTCACCACGGACGGCACCGCGAAACTCGACGCCGTCACCGTCACCGACCCGGACGGGAAGCCGGTGGCCGGCGAACTCGCCGCCGACCAGCAGCACTGGCGGACCACCGACCCGCTCCGGGCCGGCGCCGCGTACACCGTCAAGGTCGCGGCCGAGGACGGCAAGGGCGGCCACGGCGAGACCGGCTCCACTTTCACCACCGCCGAGGCGCAGCACGTCGTCACCGCCGAACTCGGCCCCGACAGCTCCGGCAGCGGCGTCTACGGCGTCGGCCAGCCGCTCACCGTCAAGCTCTCCGAGCCGGTCACCGACCCGGCGGCCCGCCAGCAGATCGAACGCGGGCTGACCGTCACCTCGCAGCCCGCCGTGACCGGCGCCTGGTACTGGGTCGACGACGAGAACCTGCACTTCCGGCCGCAGGACTACTGGCCCGCCAACACCACCGTCAAGCTCTCCTACGACCTGCCGGGCCTCCCGCTCTCCGCCGGCGTCTACGGCGGCGAGGAGCAGACCCTCGACCTCCGCACCGGCGACCGGATCGAGGCGCTGGTCGACGCGGCCACCGACCAGCTGACGTACAAGCGCAACGGCGAGGTGGTGAAGACCATCCCGGTCACCACCGGCAAGCCCGGCTTCGACACCCGCAACGGCGTCAAGGTGGTGCTCGGGCAGGAGTCCGACGTCCGGATGAGCAGCGAGACCATCGGCATCGCGGCCGGCAGCAGCGAGGCCTACGACCTGGACGTGAAGTGGGCGACCCGGGTCACCTGGAGCGGCGAGTACGTCCACGCCGCGCCGTGGTCCGTGTCGTCGCAGGGCAAGGAGAACGTCAGCCACGGCTGCACCGGGATGAGCACCGACGAGGCCAAGTGGTTCTTCGACAACACCCGGGTCGGTGACGTCGTGCAGGTGGTCAACAGCAAGGGCCACGAGATGGAGCCGTTCGGCAACGGGTTCGGCGACTGGAACATCGGCTTCGACGAGTACGTGAAGCACAGCGCGCTGGGCAAGCCGGTCAGCACGGCGGCGTCCGGGGACGCGGCGAACGAGATGCCCGCCCCCAGCGTCAACCCGGGTCCGAGCGCGAGCCCGACGGGCCGGTGAGGCGCGGCGAGGTCCGCCCGGGGAGCGGGGCTCCCGCCGGGCGGACCTCGCCGCTGTCCGCCGCGGGTCAGCGGTGGGCCGCGTCCAGGGCGGTGGCGACCGCGGCCAGCGCCTCGTCGCGGGTGAGGCCGAGGCGGACGGCCCGGGCCGCGTACTCGGCGGCGGCGGTGGCGGCCAGGCGGTGCGAGGTGTCCCCGGTGGGGGCGACGGTGGTGCCGGCCCGGCCGCGGGTCTCGACCACCCCGTCGGCCTCCAGCTCGCGGTAGGCGCGGGCCACCGTGTTCGCGGCCAGGCCGAGCTGTTCGGCCAGCGCGCGGACGGTGGGGAGCTTCAGGCCGACCGGGAGCTCGCCGGTACGGGCCCGGGCCGCGATCTGCGAGCGGACCTGCTCGTAGGGCGGGACGGGGGACTGGTGATCGATCGCCACGTGCACCCGGTCAACATAACAGGGCGTCAGGGCCGGTTCCGGCCCGAGATGCCAGAACCCCCCTCCGGCCGGAGCCGGAGGGGGGTTCTGACGTGGCGGGACAGCTACCCGGGATCAGTGGTGGCCGTGGCCGCTGGTGATCTCGTGGTACTCCTCGGTGGTGGGCTTGGCGATCTGGTTGCCCTCGCCGTAGAAGCCCTCGGAGAGCTTCACCCGGGTCTTGGTGACCACGCCGGCCTTGCGGGCCACGCCGTTCTCGTCCGTCTCGGCGGGCAGCTCCAGCGGCCGGGGCTGCTCGTGGGCGGTGAGGGTGTGCAGGTCCTTCGGCGCCAGCGGAGTGTGCACCTCGACGAACTCGCCGTGCGGCAGGCGCTTGATGACGCCGGACTCGCGGCCGTGCAGCACCTTCTCCTTGTCGCGGCGCTGGAGGCCGAGGCACCAGCGCTTGGTGACGAAGAAGGTGAGGACCGGGACCACGAAGAAGCCGATGCGCACCGTGTAGGTGATCGTGTTGATCGACAGGTGCAGGTGGGTGGCGAACAGGTCGTTGCCACCGCCGACCAGCAGGATCAGGTACAGCGAGATCCAGGCCGCGCCGAACGCGGTGCGGACCGGGGCGTTGCGCGGGCGGTCCAGGAGGTGGTGCTCGCGCTTGTCGCCGGTGACCCAGGACTCGATGAACGGCCAGATCGCGATCGCGACCAGCACCATCGGGAAGATCGCCAGCGGGACCATCACGCCGAGGTTCAGCGTGTGGCCGCCCCAGACCGAGATCTCCCAGCCCGGCATGATGCGGATCAGGCCCTCGGAGAAGCCCATGTACCAGTCGGGCTGGGCGTCGGTCGACACCTGGTCCGGACGGTACGGGCCGTACGCCCAGATCGGGTTGATCGTGGCGATCGCGGACATCGCCGCGATGATGCCGAACACCAGGAAGAAGAAGCCGCCGGCCTTCGCCATGTAGATCGGCATCAGCGGCATGCCGACGACGTTCTTCTCGGTCTTGCCCGGGCCCGCCCACTGGGTGTGCTTGTGGTAGAAGACCAGGATCAGGTGCGCGACCAGCAGGCCCAGCATGATGCCCGGGATGAGCAGCACGTGGATGGTGAAGAAGCGCGGGACGATGTCGGTGCCCGGGAACTCGCCGCCGAACAGGAACATCTGGATGTAGGTGCCGACGATCGGCACCGCCAGGATCGCGCCCTCCATGAAGCGGATGCCGGTGCCGGACAGCAGGTCGTCCGGCAGCGAGTAGCCGAAGAAGCCGTCGAACATGCCCAGGACCAGCAGCAGGAAGCCGAAGACCCAGTTGATCTCGCGCGGCTTGCGGAAGGCGCCGGTGAAGAAGACGCGCATCATGTGCACGAGCATCGCGGCCACGAAGACCAGGGCGGCCCAGTGGTGGATCTGCCGGATCAGCAGACCGCCGCGGATCTCGAAGCTGATGTTCATCGTGGAGGCGTACGCCTCCGACATCCGGATGCCGTTCAGCGGCAGGTACGAGCCGTGGTAGACGGTCTCGGCCATGCTCGGCTTGAAGAACAGCGTCAGGTACACACCCGTGAGGATGATGATGATGAAGCTGTAGAGGCAGATCTCACCGAGCATGAAGGACCAGTGGTCCGGGAAGATCTTGCGCAGGTTGGCCTTGGCCAGGGAGTAGATCCCGACCCGGCCGTCCACCCAGTCGGCAGCGGCCTCGGCCTTGTTGGCGGGCTTGGCGCGGGTGCTGGCCGGCTTGGAGGCGCCGGTGTTGGTGCCGCTTGCGGAACTCATCGCGGACGCTCCCAGTAGCTCGGGCCGACGGGCTCGTCGAAGTCGCCGGTGGCGACCAGGTAGCCCTGCTCATCGGTGGTGATCTTCAGCTGCGGCAGCGGGTGGCCGGCCGGGCCGAAGATGACGCGAGCGCCGTCCGCCAGGTCGAAGGTCGACTGGTGGCAGGGGCAGAGCGCGTGGTGGGTCTGCTGCTCGTACAGCGAGATCGGGCAGCCGACGTGGGTGCAGATCTTCGAGTAGGCGAGGATGCCCTCGAAGCCCTTCTCGCGGGACTTGTCGTCCTTGATGTCCTCCGGGGCGATCCGGATGAGCATCAGGGCGTCCTTGGCGATCCGCTGCTGGAAGTCCTCGGCCGACTCCTCGAGGCCCTCGGGCTTCGCGAAGGTGAGCGAGCCCTGGACGATGTCCTCGGGCTTCATCGGCTCGTCGGTGTTCATGTTGACGAGCTTGATCGGCTGGGCCGGGGTCGCCTCCACCCAGTTGGTGTGGAGCAGCTTCTTCTCCGGCAGCGGACCGAGGTCGCGCAGCAGCACCACGCCGGACAGCGGCACCAGGGCCATCGAGCCGATCAGGGTGTTGCGGATCATCTTGCGGCGGCCGAAGCCGGACTCCGCGGCACCCGTCCTGAACTGCTCGATGACGTCGTTGCGGACGTCGTCGTCGGCCTCGATCGCGTGGCGCTCGGCCGGCATCTCGTGGTCCGACATCAGGGTGCGGGCCCAGTGGACCGCGCCCGCGCCGATGCAGAACAGCGCCACGCCCAGGGTCATGCCCAGGGCGAAGTTGAGCGCGCTGACGTGGCCCAGCGGGAAGATGTAGACCAGCTTGTCGGCGTCGATCGACGCGTAGGACGCGATGAAGCCGACGGTCGCCAGCATCGAGACCACGAACAGCAGCGACACCTGGCGCTCGGCCCGCTTGGCGGCCCGCTCGTCGATGTCGGTCCGACGCGGTTGGTGGGCCGGCAGGCCCGGGTCGGCGAACGGGTCGCCGTGGGTGGCGACGGCCGTGCCGTGGGAGGCGTCGTGCGCCTCCGGCAGGTTCTCTGACATGTCGTGGCTCATGACTTCTTGGCCTTGGTGGTGTGGGCGGCGACCCAGATCGCGATCGCGATCAGCGCGCCGAGACCGAAGATCCAGCCGAACAGGCCCTCGGTCACCGGACCGAGGCTGCCCAGCGCGAGACCACCGGGGTTGGGCTCGTCGTTCGTGTGGCGGACGAAGGCCACGATCTGGCGCTTCTGCTCCTCCGGCATGGTGGTGTCGGGGAAGGACGGCATGTTCTGCGGGCCGGTCTGCATGGCCTCGTAGATGTGCTTCGCGTCCACGCCCTCCAGCGACGGGGCGTACTTGCCGTTGGTCAGCGCACCGCCCTTGCCGGCGAAGTTGTGGCACTGGGCGCAGTTGGTGCGGAACAGCTCGCCGCCCTTGGCGACCTGCTCGGCGTTGGTCACCGGGTCGTCGGAGGGCTGGTACTGCTTGCTGTCCGGAGCGACCGGGCCCGGGCCCAGCGAGGCCACGTAGGCGGCCAGCTGGTCGATCTCGGCCTGGGAGTAGATGTTCTTCTTGCGCGGGACCTGGGCGCCCGGCTGCTGGGCCGGCATGCGGCCGGTGCCGACCTGGAAGTCGACCGCCGCGGAACCGACGCCGACCAGCGACGGGCCGTCAGAAGTGCCCTGGCCGTTCAGGCCGTGGCAGGAGGAGCAGCCGACGGCGAAGAGCTTCTTGCCCTCGTCGATGGCGAGCGACTGCGCCGAGCTGTCGGCCTGCGCCTTCTCGGCGGGCGCGAAAGCGGCGTACAGCCCCCCGGTGGCCGCCAGGGCGAGAAGTAGAACGACGACCGCCGCCAGTGGGTGGCGCCGTCGTGCGGAGAGCTTTTTCACGGAATAACCCCGGTGTCAGGATCTGGTCGGCAGCAGCCTGCCCCCGACTCCCAGGCGTCGAAGGTGACGCCGGGCCAGGGGCGGGGCGGCTGTTACTTGATCAGGTAGATGGTCGCGAACAGGCCGATCCACACGACGTCGACGAAGTGCCAGTAGTACGACACCACGATCGCCGCGGTTGCCTGCTCGTGGGTGAACCGCCGCGCCGCGTAGGTCCGTCCGAGGACCAGCAGGAAGGCGATCAGACCACCCGTCACGTGGAGTCCGTGGAAGCCGGTGGTCAGGTAGAACACCGTGCCGTACGGGTCCGAGGACAGCGACAGGCCGTCCTTCTTGACCAGCTCGGTGTACTCGAAGATCTGGCCGCCGATGAAGATGGCGCCCATCACGAAGGTGATCGTGAACCACGAGCGCAGCTTCTTCACGTCACCGCGCTCGGCGGCGAACACGCCGAGCTGGCAGGTGAGCGAGGAGAGCACCAGGATCGTGGTGTTGACCGAGGAGAACGGCACGTTGAGGGCATGGGCCTTCTCGTGCCAGAACTCGGCACCCTTGACCGAGCGGAGGGTGAAGTACATCGCGAACAGGGCCGCGAAGAACATCAGCTCCGAGCTCAGCCAGACAATGGTTCCGACGCTGACCAGGTTCGGCCTGTTGACCGCTCCGTGCGCGTGTCCGGTTTCTGTTGCTGTTGCTGTCGCCACGACGGACATTATGTCGGTCCCTTATTCCGTCTTCACGCCGGGGGGTCTCCCTCGGAGTGTCCGGTGCGTGAGGTATGCCCGCCTCGCGCACCGCCCGTTTTCTGACGGTTGTTCGAGCGGGTGAGTGCGTTGGGCCGCCGGGGTGACCCCCGGGCGCGGCGGCTTGAGCGAGATCGCGTCGGGGTCTCCGCAGGACGGGCGCGCGGGAGTAGCATCCGTCCAAGGACGTGGCCCGGGTCACACTGGGCCGTTCGGTCGGGGCCGCCCGGCGCGGGCACACATATAAGAGGACGAGCACCAGGAAGCAGGGGCCATGGCGCAGCACTCCGACGAGACGCTCACCGTTCTCGTCTACAGCGACGACCGCAACACCCGTGAGCAGGTGGCCCTCGCCCTCGGCAGGCGGCCCGCCGCGGACGTCCCCGCCCTCGACTACCTGGAGTGCGCCACCGCGCCCGCGGTGCTGCGCGCCCTGGAGAAGGGCGGCGTCGACCTCTGCGTCCTGGACGGCGAGGCCGCCCCGGTCGGCGGTCTCGGCCTGACCCGGCAGCTGAAGGACGAGATCTACGGCTGCCCGCCGGTCCTGGTGGTGATCGGCCGGCCGCAGGACTCCTGGCTCGCCGCCTGGAGCCGGGCCGACGCCGCGATCTCCCACCCGGTCGACCCGGTCGGCCTCGCCGACGCCGCGACCGCGCTGCTGCGGGCCCGGCTCGCCCGGCGGGCGCCCGCCGGGCGCTGACCGGGGCCGCCGCGTCTCAGCTGGAGAGAAGGGGGCGGCAACCCGGGGCGGCCGTCCCCGCTCGCTCGATAGGCTGACGTCGTTTCTTCGGGATTCCTCCGGGACGATGACGAGAGCTGGAGTCAGCCATGGTGAACGCGCACTCTGCGAACGGCGGTAGCGAGCCCGCGCAGGTGGTCCGCACCTGGCCCGACCTGCTCAGCTCGCTGCTCCAGGGCGACGACCTCTCGCAGGCGGACACCGCCTGGGCGATGGACCGGATCATGAGCGGCGAGGCCAGCCCCGTCCAGGTGGGCGGCTTCCTGATCGCGATGCGCGGCAAGGGCGAGACGGTCGAGGAGATCGCCGGCCTGGTCGAGGCGATGTACGCGCACGCGGTGCCGCTGGACATCCCCGGCCCGGCGGTCGACATCGTCGGCACCGGCGGCGACCGGGCCAGGACGGTCAACATCTCCACCATGTCCGCGGTGGTCGCCGCCGCCGCCGGGGCGAAGGTGGTCAAGCACGGCAACCGGGCCTCCTCCTCGGCCTCCGGCTCCTCCGACGTGCTCGGCCGCCTCGGCATCAACCTGGAACTGCCCGCCGACCGGGTCGCGGCGGTGGCCGAGGAGGTCGGCCTGACCTTCTGCTTCGCCGCCAGGTTCCACCCCTCGATGCGGCACACCGCCCAGGCGCGCGCCGAACTGGCCGTCCCGACGGTCTTCAACATCCTCGGCCCGCTCACCAACCCGGCCAGGGTCACCTCGCACGCCGTCGGCTGCTTCGACACCCGGCTGGCCGGCCTGATCGCCGGCGTGCTGGCCCGGCGCGGCGCGCAGGGGCTGGTCTTCCGGGGGGACGACGGGCTCGACGAGTTGACCGTCACCACCACCTCGCACGTCTGGGTGATCCGCGACGGCGAGGTGACGGAGACCGGCTTCGACCCGCGCGACGTGGGGATCGAGCTGGTCGGGATCGAGGCCCTGCGCGGCGCCGACGCCGAGCACAACGCGGACGTCGCCCGGCGGGTCCTGAACGGCGAGCGCGGGCCGGTGCGGGACGCCGTCCTGCTCAACAGCGCCGCCGCGCTGGTCGCGCTGGAGCTGGGGGAGGCGCCGCTCACCGCGCAGATCGCGGCGGCGATGGAGCGGACCGCGGCGGCGATCGACTCGGGGGCGGCGGGGGCGCTGCTGAAGCGCTGGGCGGAGGCGACGCAGGCGTAGCGGACGCCCGTCCGGGGGCCGGGGCCGCCGTCGCCCTGGCCCTTTCGGCTGCCTGGTCCCCGGCCCCTCGGCTGCCCGGCCCCCGGCCGTCCCGCGCCTTCTCGCCATGTGGACGGGTGTTGAGACGGGACGTGTCTCGTGTACTGTTTTCGCCAGGTCATGAGTGACAGCGCGAAGCCCCAGCTGGCTGTCCGGCAACCCTCCGTCCGTGGCGGGGTGCCCTGGGTGAGGACCAGGCCGTGCGGCGACGAGCCCGCGCGGCAAGCGCGGACTTCCGGTGCAGCTCCTCCGGGGTCCTGGCCCCGTGGAGGAGTGCACCCATGTCTGTGACCACCGAGATCTGTGAGCCGCTGGCGGTGCTGGGCGGGGACGTCGAGGTGCCGCTGGCCTCCGGCGAGAAGGTCGGCTACGCGGCGCTGGACTACGCGGCGAGCGCTCCGGCGCTGAAGCGGGTCTGGGACGACGTCGCGGCGTACGCGCCGTACTACGGGTCGGTGCACCGGGGGGCCGGGTACCTGTCGCAGCTGTCGACCGACCTGTTCGAGCAGAGCCGGCGGACCGTCGCCGAGTTCCTGGACCTGCGGGACGGGGACCAGGTGGTGTTCACCCGGGCGACCACCGACTCGCTCAACCTGCTGGCGGGGGCGGTCCCGGCCGGGACCGAGGTGTTCGCCTTCGAGACCGAGCACCACGCCTCGTTGCTGCCGTGGCGGCGCGAGGGCCTGACGGTGCGCTACCTGCGGGCGCCGCGGTCGCACGCGGAGGCGGTGGCGGCGCTGGAGGAGGCCCTGCTGGGGGCGGCCGAGGGGCCGAAGCTGTTCTGCGTGACCGGGGCGTCGAACGTGACCGGCGAGCTGTGGCCGGTCGGGGAGCTGACCGCCGTCGCGCACCGCTACGGTGCCCGGGTGGTGCTGGACGCGGCCCAGCTGGCACCCCACCACCGGGTCTCGGTGCGGGAGTCGGACGTCGACTGGGTCGCGTTCTCCGGGCACAAGCTGTACGCGCCGTTCGGCGCCGGGGTGCTGGCGGGCCGCTCGGACTGGCTGGACGCCGCCGAGCCGTACCTGGCCGGCGGCGGGGCGAGCCGGACGGTGGCCCGCGAGCTGGACGGCGCGGTGGCGGTGGAGTGGCACACCGGCCCGGCGCGGCACGAGGCCGGTTCGCCGAACGTGATCGGCGCGTACGCGATCGCCTCGGCCTGCCGGGCGCTGGACGAGGCCGGCTTCGAGGCGCTGGAGGCCCGGGAGCGGGCGCTGGTGGCGAAGCTGACCGAGGGCCTGGCGGCGGTCCCCGAGGTGCGGGTCCTCAGCCTGTTCGGCGAGGGCTCCGACCGGGTCGGCGTGGTGTCGTTCGTGGTGCGCGGCTGGAACAGCTCGCACTTCTCGGCCGCGCTCTCCGCCGAGTACGGCATCGGCGTCCGGGACGGGCTGTTCTGCGCGCACCCGCTGGTGCGCACCCTGCTCGGCGGTGAGGAGAGCGCCCCGAGCGAGTGCGGGGCGCCGGAGTCCTCGCTGCCCGGCGAGCGCAGCCTGAACGCGATCCGGGTCAGCTTCGGCGCCGGGACGCCCGTCGAGCACCTGGACCGGTTCCTGACCGCGGTGCGCGAGCTGGTCAGCGACGGCGCGAAGTGGACCTACCGCAACGAGGGCGGCCGCTGCGTGGTCGACACCCAGCAGCAGCGCTGAGCGCTCAGCCGTCCAGGCCGAGCGAGAACGCGGCCTCCAGGTCGTGCTGGGAGTAGGTGCGGAAGGCGATGTGGGTCTCGGTGTTGGAGACGCCCGGGACCTTGTTGAGGCGGCCGGGGATCACCTCGGCCAGGTCCTCGTGGCCCCGGACCCGGACCATCGCGACCAGGTCGTAGGTGCCGGTGACGGAGTAGACCTCGCTGACGCCCTCGATCGCGGCGATCGCCTCGGCGATCTCGGGAATCCGGTCGACGTCGGTGTTGATGAGGACGATCGCGGTGATCACTGGGCGACTCCCGTTCGAGAAGGTGCGCCCAGGGTATCGCCCGCCGGACGGGCGGCCCACGCGAACAGCCAGCCCGTCACGAAGCCGATCACGTGCACCAGGTAGGCCACCCCGTCGCCGCCGGAGGTGACCGACCAGAACTGCAGCGCGAACCACAGGCCGAGCACCAGCCAGGCCGGGAAGCGCAGCGGCAGGAAGAGCAGGGCCGGCACCAGCGCGGTCACCCGGGCCCTCGGGTACAGCCGCAGGAACGCGCCCAGCACCCCGGCGATCGCGCCGGACGCGCCGACCAGCGCCCGTACCGCGTCCGGCGTGCCCGCCTCGGCCAGCGCGTAGCCGTAGGTGGCCAGGTAGCCGATCGCCAGGTAGCCGACCAGGAAGCGGACCCGGCCCAGCCGGGCCTCCACGGCCGGGCCGAAGACGAACAGGAACAGCAGGTTCCCCACCAGGTGCAGCCAGCCCGCGTGGACGAACAGCGCGGTCAGCACCGACAGTTCGGGGATCTTGCCGGGGGTGGCCGGCAGCACGCAGCCGGGCGCCGCCGGGGGGAGCGCCGACAGCTGGGCCGCCGTCAGCGGACGGCCCCCCAGCAGCTCGGCCGGGACGGCGCCCCAGCGGTGCTCGTAGCGCTGCTCGGCGCAGGCCCGGGCGTCGCCGCTGCCGTACAGCGGGTTCGGGCCGGACGGGCCGAGCAGCATGGCCAGCGCGGCCAGGGCGATCAGCAGGTAGCTGGCGACCGGGGTGCGGGCGGCCCGCTCGGCCGCCGGCGAACCGGCCCGGGCGGGGGCGGAGAGCACCATGCCGGTCAGCATTCCTCGGGGGCGCACCCGCGACACCGGGCGCTGCTCCGGGCGGGTGAGCGTCCGGGCTGTGGACCGGTGATCCGCCCGTCCGGCGGCAGGCAATAGGCTGGAGGCCCGGAACCGGGACCAGCCGAGAGGGACCACTGATGAGCATTGCCGCGCCGACCGCCGAGACCCGCTGGCGCTGCACCCTGTGCGGCAACCTGACCCGCTTCGACGTCACCCGTTCGTCCCGGGTGACCGACTTCCTGCACTTCGACCTCTCCGGCGAGTCCAAGGTCGAGGAGACCCAGGTGCTCGCGGAGACCATCGAGTCCGTGCGCTGCCGCTGGTGCAACGCCGTCGACCAGGTCGAGCTGGTGGCCCGTCCCGGCGCCGAGGAGTCCGCGGAGGGCGGGGCCCAGCAGGGCTGACGCCGTCCCCACCGCCCCGCGTTCCCGTCCGGCCCGGACGGGGGCGCGGGGCGCACTCGTCGGCGGGGTGCTGTCGGAGCGGCACGGTAGACGGGACAATTGGCAGCAGCGGCGGACACCAACGCCCGCCCGGCACCCGCCGGGAGGGCCCGCCAGGACCAGGATCGGAGCCGAGGACAGTGGCGGAGGCAGCGAACGCGCCGGCGGGCCCGGACGGGACCGCGCCCGCCCCGGCCCGGGACGACGCGGCGGAGACGGCCGGGCGCCCCCTGCCCGAGGGCGTGCGCCGGCGGGTGGTCGGCATCGCCTCGGACGCGCTCGGCGGCATCGCCCCGGGCGAGCTGCCCGCCTCGCTGCGCCCGTACGCCAAGTTCACCCCGGCCCGGCGGGCCAAGTACGCGGGGACCGCGCTGGCCGCCGCGCTGGAGTCGGACCCGGCGTTCCGGGTCCGGATAGCCGAACGGCTGCGGCTCGGCCAGCCCGACCTGGTGCAGGCCCTGGAGTCGGGCGCCGTCCCGGCCGCCGCCGACCCGATGGACGTGGCCGCCGCCGCCTACCTGGTCCGCCCGTCCGGCTGGGCCCGGCTGGTGGAGGAGGCCGGCGAGGAGGCCGAGCGGGTCGACGCCGAGGGCGCCGCCGCCGAGGCCGCCCGGCTGGCCGGGAAGCTCCAGGAGGAGCTGGCCGAGGCCCGGGCCGCGGCCCGCGGCGAGCTGGAGCGGCACCGGGCCGAGGCCGAGGGGGTGCGCCGGGAGGCGGAGTCGCTGCGCAAGAAGGTCCGCTCGCTGGAGGCGGACACCCGGCGGGCGCAGGCCGAGAACCGCCGGCTGTCCGGGGAGCTGGCCGAGGTCCGGGCCGCCGCCGCCGCCGAGCGCAGCACCGCCGAGAGCGAGGCCCGGCGGCTGCGGCACCGGGTCACCGAGCTGGAGGCCGCGGTGGAGAGCGGGCGGCGCACCGCCCGGGAGGGCCGCAGCGTCGAGGACATGCGGCTGCGGCTGCTGCTGGACAGCGTGCTGCAGTCGGCCCAGGGCCTCCAGCGCGAGCTGGCGCTGCCGGTGACCGCGCTGCGCCCGGCCGACCTGGTGGAGGCGGTCGAGCCCGGCTCGGCCTCGCCGCACGACGTGGCCCGGCGCGGTCTGGCCGAGGACGACCCGGCGCTGCTGGACCAGCTGCTGGCCATCCCGCAGGTCCACCTGGTGGTGGACGGCTACAACGTGACCAAGACCGGCTACCCCCAACTGCCGCTGGAGCAGCAGCGGATGCGGCTGCTGGGCGGGCTGGCGATGCTGGCCCAGCGCACCCAGGCCGAGGTGACCTGCGTGTTCGACGGTCAGGACCTGGACGTGCCGGTGATCATGGCCCCGCCGCGCGGGGTGCGGGTGCGCTTCAGCCGGACCGGGGAGACCGCGGACGAGCTGATCCGCCGGCTGGTGCGGGCCGAGCCGCAGGGCCGTCCGGTGGTGGTGGTCTCCGCCGACCGGGAGGTCGCCGACGGGGTCCGCACGGCGGGGGCGCGGCCGGTGGCCTCGGTGCTGCTGCTGAACCGGCTGGCGCGCAGCTGAGGGGCGGTCGGAGGCCCCCGGGCGGCCGGAGTGTGACGGTCCCGTGAAAGGGGGCGGGGGCGGGCATCCGGAAGCCCCCGGGAGTGGACGCGGGGGCCGGGACTTCACTAGGGTCTGGCGTCAAACCTATATTCCGGACCATCACTCGTCGGGGTGAGTCCAGCAGGAAGAAGGAGCTCCCCCTTGGCCTCCCACCGCCGTCCCAAGCAGCCGAGCCGTGCGCGGATCTCCGTGTTCACCGCTGCCGCCGCGACCGCGGTCGCCCTGACGGCCCAGGCCAGCGCGCACGCCGCCCCGGCCCAGCCGAACAAGGACGAGGTGAAGGCGCAGGTCGACAAGCTGCTGGAGGAGCAGGAGCAGTCCGCCGAGAAGTACAACGGCGCCAAGGAGCGGGCCGACCAGCTGCGCAAGCAGGCCGACGACCTGCAGGACCAGGTGGCCCGCGGCCAGGAGCAGTTGACCGAGCTGGCCTCCGGGCTGGCGGCGGTGGCCGGCGACCAGTACCGGCAGGGCGGCGTCGACCCGTCGATGCAGCTGATGCTCTCCTCGAACCCGGACCAGTACCTCACCCAGGCCACCTCCTTCGGGCAGGCGGCCAGCACCCAGGCCGAGACGCTCAAGTCGCTCAAGGACCAGCAGCGCCGCCTGGACCAGCAGAAGCAGGAGGCCTCCCAGGTCCTCCAGGAGCTGGACAGCCAGACCCAGGCGCTCAACGACGCCAAGAACGACGTGAACGCCAAGCTCGCCGAGGCGCAGAAGCTGCTCTCCAAGCTGAACGCCGCGGACCGCGCCTCCATCCTCCGCGGCTCCGGCGGCGGCACCGCCTCGCGCAGCGCCTCCCGGGTCGACCCGTCCACCCTGCCGCCGGCCAGCGGATACGCGGCGACCGCGGTGGCGGCCGCGCTGGGCAAGCAGGGCTCGGCGTACGTCTGGGGCGCCACCGGGTCGAGCACCTTCGACTGCTCGGGCCTGATGGTGTGGGCGTACAAGCAGGCCGGCGTCTCGCTGCCGCGCACCTCGCAGTCGCAGGGCAGCTACGGCACCAACGTGGGCACCGACTGGCACAACGCGCAGCCCGGCGACCTGGTCATCTACTACGGCGACCGGCACCACGTCGGCATGTACATCGGCAACGGCCTGGTGGTGCACGCGCCGCGCACCGGTGACGTGGTGAAGACGATGAAGGTCGACACCCTGCCGATCTCCACCATCCGCCGGGTCTGACCGGGCGGGTCGGGTCTGACCCGGCGGACCGACTCCGGCCGGGGTTGGTCGACGGCCCGGCGAATCGGACAAACGCCCCACCGGGCGACAACTGACGCACTGTGACACGCCCGGGCGGGTCGGGATCCTGCTGTGATCCGTGACACGCCCGGGTGTGGTGTTTCTCGACCGCAGGGTGAGAATTGCTCCGTGCTGGGTGGTGAACCGATCACGTTCGGTCATAAGTGTCGCGGTATTTGATTCAGAACCAGATTTTTTTCCGACAAGGATTTGAACGGATCACGGATCGGTTACTAGGGTCGTGCTTCGACCACCGCAGTGTCGATCGCCCAAGGGGGCGGCGGCGGAGGTCGCCGCCGAGTCCGTGACGCAGCGGGCAGACCGTCAACACTGGGTCTGCCGACGGGGATACCCCTGCGGGGGTGCTGTCGAACGGAGCCGGGGAACCACGTTCCCCCGGGGTGAATCGGCGCCGGGCCGACCGCCGCGCGCGGTCGGTGAAGCGCCGTAGGGCATCTCTTCCAGCCCGAACCCGTCAGCTCACCCGGTAGGCGGTGTGAGGAAGAAGGAGTCCGCCTTCGTGGCGTCCCATCGCCGTCCCAAGCCCATCGGCCGTGCCCGGGTCTCGATTCTCACTGCCACCGCCGCCGCTGCCGTGGCGCTCTCCGCCCAGGGCGGGGCGCACGCCGACCCGGCACCGACCAAGGACCAGGTCAAGGCCCAGGTCGACGAGCTCAACGAGCAGGCCGAGGTGAAGACGGAGGCGCTCAACGCCTCGGTCGAGAAGCAGCAGGACCTGCAGAAGCAGGTCGGCCAGCTCCAGGACCAGCTCGCCCGGCAGCAGGAGCAGGTGACCTCCGCCCGGGAGTCGCTGGCCGGCATCGCCGCCGAGCAGTACCGCACCGGCACCATGCCGCAGACCATGCAGCTGATGCTCTCCAGCAGCCCGGACACCTTCCTGGGCCAGGCCGGCGCGCTGAACGCGGTCGGCTCCACCCAGGCCGACCTGCTCAAGACCTTCCAGAACGAGCAGGCCAAGCTCGACGCGCAGCGCGAGGAGGCCGAGAGCAAGCTCGCCGAACTGGACACCACCACCAAGGCCCTCAAGGCCGACAAGGAGGACGTCCAGGCGAAGCTGGCCAAGGCCCAGGAACTGCTCAACACGCTGACCCAGCAGGAGCGCGAGCAGCTCGCCGCCGCCGAGGCCAAGGCCGCCGCGGACGCCAAGGCGAAGGCCGACTCCGCGCAGCAGCAGCAACAGCAGCAGCAGCCGCGGGCCTCCCGCGACAGCGGCCGGGCGGAGCTGAACGCCCCGGCGTCCTCCAGCTTCTCGGGCAACGCGGTCGGTGCGGCGGCCTCCAAGCTGGGCAGCTGGTACTCCTACGGCGCGGCCGGACCGAGCACCTTCGACTGCTCCGGGCTGATGCAGTGGGCCTACAAGCAGGCCGGGGTGTCCATCCCGCGCACCTCGCAGGCGCAGGCCGGGGCCGGCACCAGCCTCGGCACCAACATCGCCAACGCCCGCCCGGGCGACCTGATCATCTACTACGGCGACCAGCACCACGTCGGCATGTACGTCGGCAACGGGCAGATCATCCACGCCCCGCACACCGGCGCGCAGGTCCGCTACGAGTCGGCGACCGCGATGCCGATCAACCGGATCGTCCGGATCTGACGCTCCGTCGAGGCCCCGGCCCGGTACCCCGCACGGGGTGCCGGGCCGCTCTCGTTCGGATGCCCGATTCGGGGTCAAATATTCGGTGCTGTCAGGGTTTGGACTGGATCGCTCCGAATCGCTAACCTCTGCCCCCGGGCCCCCGCGAGGACGGCCGTCCGACCGCGGGCGGCGGCGGAGGCCGGCCGCAGAACGGAGCCGTCGCGCGTGTCCGTGCCCCGCCGCACCCCACTGCCCGGCGTCCAGCGCCTCGCCCGCGCCCTGGCGCTCACCGCCGCCGCCACCGGCGCGCTCGGCCTGACCGTGGGCGGGGCCGCCGCGGCCCCGCTCAGCCCCGCCGACCCGCCCAACCGCGGCGAGGTCAAGGCCCGGGTCGACCAGCTCTACGAGGAGGCCGAGCGGGCCTCCGAGCAGTGCAACGCCGCGCTGGAGCAGCAGCGGCGGCTCCAGGCCGAGGCCGGCGCCCTCCAGGACCAGGTCGCCGCCGGGCAGGAGGAGCTCAACCGGATGCGCGGCGACCTGGGCGCCGTCGCCGCCGCCGAGTACCGGTCCCAGGGCATCGACCCCGCCGTCCGGCTGATGCTCGACCAGGACCCGGCCGGCTACCTGACCGGCGCCCGCTCGCTCGAACAGGCCACCGCCCGGCAGGGCGACCGGCTGCGCGAGCTGGCCGAGCGGGCCCGGCGGCTCGACGAGCGCCGGCACGAGGCCGGCGCCAAGCTCGACGAGCTGGAGCGGGCCAGGCAGCGGCTGTCCGCCGCCAAGGACGAGGTCCGCGAGCGGCTGGCCGGGGCCCAGCGGCTGCTGAACGGCCTCGCCCCGGCCGAGCGGGCCCGCCTGACGGCCGACGACGCCCGGGCGGCCCGGCAGCGCGCCACCCGCGGCACCGACCGGATCGACCTCGGCGACCAGCCGCCCTCCTCCGACCGGGCCGCCGCCGCGCTGGCCGCCGCCCTCTCCAAGATCGGCTCCCCCTACGTCTACGGATCGACCGGCCCCGGCACCTTCGACTGCTCCGGTCTGATGTACTGGTCGTGGCGGCAGGCCGGAGTGACCCTGCCGCGGACCTCGCAGGGACAGGCCACGGCCGGCCGGCGGGTGAGCCTCGCCGAAGCCCGGCCCGGAGACCTGGTGATCTTCTACAGCGACAGGCACCACGTCGGCATGTACGCCGGCGGGGGCGTCGTCGTGCACGCCCCCTACCCCGGGGCCCGGGTCCGCTACGAGAGCGTCGGCGCGATGCCGGTCAACACGGTGGTACGGGTCTGAGCCTCGTCGACGAGCCCCCGGTCACCGACCCGGCGACGGCCACCGGGCCGGGCCGGGCCGGCGCTCCGCTGTCCCGGCGGGCCGCCCTGCTGCTGGCCGCCGCCGGGGCCGCCCAGCTCTCGCTCCCGCCGGTCCGGCCCGCCCGGCCGGCCCCCGCCGCGCCGCCCGCGCCACCGCCCGGGCTGCGGGAGACCGCCGTGCGGCTGCTGGAGCAGCGGGCCCGCGCGGTGGCCGGCCGGGACACCGCCGGGCTGCTGGCGGGCTCCGCGGACGGCGCCGAGGAGGCCGACCGGGACCTGCTGACCCGGACCGCCGGGCTGCGCTTCGCCGCCTACACGCTGAAGCTGACCTCCTTCGCCGAGCCGCCCGCCGACGCGGACCGGGTGCGGGTCGGCGCCGAACTGGGCTACCGGCTGGCCGGGGTGGACGACTACCCGGTGCTGCTGGAGCGGCAGGTCGAGCTGGTGCGCGAGGCGGCCGGCTGGCGGGTGGCCCGGGAGGTGCCGACCGGCGCGGCCGCGCCCTGGGACCTGGGCACCGTCCGGACCGCGGAGGGCAGGCGCGGCCTGGTGCTCGGCCTCGGCGAGGCGGCGGAACTGGCCGCGCTGGCCGAGCTGGCGGACCGGGCGGTGCCCGCGGTGGAGGCCGTCTGGGGGCCGTTCGCGGGCCGGCTGCTGCTCGAACTGCCGCTCACCGAGCAGCAGTTCGCCCGCCGGATGGACGTCTCCGCGGACGCCTACCAGGGCATAGCGGCGGTCACCCTGGCGGTCGGCGGCGCCCCCGTGCACACCCCCGCCGACCGGATCGTGGTCAACCCCGACGCGTACCGGCAGCTCAGCGAACTCGGCCGCCGGGTGGTGGTCACCCACGAGGCCACCCACGTCGCGACCCGGGCCGACACCAGGTCCTGGACGCCGCTGTGGCTCTCCGAGGGCGTCGCCGACTACACCGGCTACCGGGACGCCGGGCGCACCGCCCGGCAGATCGCCCCCGAGCTGGCCAAGGACGTCCAGGCCGGGCGGCTGCCCGCCGCGCTGCCCGCCAACGAGGCGTTCACGGCCGGTGCGGCCGGCATCGCCCAGGCCTACGAGCTGGCCTGGCTGGCCTGCGACCTGATCGCCCGCCGGCACGGGCAGGACCGGCTGGTGGCGCTCTACCGCACCGTCGGGGCCTTCGGCGAGGGCGGGCTGGAGCGCGCCATGAAGGCCCAACTCGGGATCGGCGTCGCGGAGTTCACCAAGGAGTGGACGGCCGAGGTGGCCCGGCTCCGGAGCTGATCCGGGCGAGCGGGCGGGCGGGTCCGGTCGGGTCGGGTCGGTCCGGTCGGTCCGGGCTGGGCTGGACCGGGCCGGGTGCCGCGCTCAGGCGTCGAGCGCCCGCTCCAGGCCGGGCGCGTCCAGGAACGCGGTGTGGGTGCCCGCGACGGTGCAGGTGTACGCCCCGGCCACCGCGCCGGCCCGCATGCACTCCTCCACCGGGCGGCCCGCCAGCCGCCGGTGCAGGAAGCCGGCGACGAAGGCGTCGCCCGCGCCGTTGCTGTCCACGACCGGGGCGCCCGGGTCGACCGCCGGGAAGTGCCGGGGCGCGGCGTCCTCCTGGGTCAGCAGGAAGGCGCCGTCCGCGCCCGCGGTGGCCACCACCAGCTCGGCCCGGCCCCGGGCCAGCACCGCGCGCATCACCGCCTCCGGACGGCCCCCGAGGCGGGCCGCGGAGAGGAACACCAGGTCCGAGCGGAGGGCGTAGTGCAGGTGGTGCTCGTCGGCGCCGTCCCAGGCGTGCAGGTCGGTGGAGCTGCTGCGGCCCAGCCGCTCGATGTCCGGGTACATGTCCCGGTTGACGCCGGTGATCGACAGGTGGACGTGCGCCGAGCGCTCCAGCAGCGGCAGCCAGAACGCGCGCGGCAGCCGGGCGTCCGCCGGGTGCCGGCCGTCGTAGAAGGAGAACCGCAGGCCGTCCCGGTCGACCAGGTTGACGCTGCGCGGGGTGCCGGCCGGGGCGGGCAGGTGGCTGAAGTCCAGGCCGCGGCGGGCGTACTCGGCCAGCACCAGGGCGCCCTGCGGGTCGTCGCCGAGGAAGTCGGCGAACTTGGTGCGCAGGCCGAGCGCCAGGCAGGCCAGGGCCACGCCGTTGCCGGTGTGCGCCGGGTAGTCCAGCACCGGGGGGACGGCCAGCGAGTCGCGGCCCGGCGGGACCTCCAGCCGGTCCACCCGCACGATGGTGTCCACGCCGACGCCACCGACGATCAGGATGTCGTAGTCGATCATCCGGCGATGGTGGCAGCCCGGGACCCGCACTGCAAGGAATTTCAGAAACTTGCAGGGGGTGGTCCGGGGCGGGCCGGGACAAGACCGGGGGGCCGGGACAGGACCGGGGGAGGGCCGGGGCAGTACCGGGGAGGGCCGGGTCAGGGGCGGTCGGCCGGGGTGAGGTCGTCCAGCAGGTCCTGCTCGTAGGCGATGCCCGGGCGCACCGGGTACTGCGGGCCGACCTGCCCGGCCGGCAGCACCACCGTGGTCGGCGCCTCCCGCTGCCGGGTCGAGCGCCACAGCCGGTACGCCGACAGCACCGTGCACGCCACCAGCAGCAGGTTGCGGGCGGCCAGCACCAGCACGCCGTCCAGCTCGCTGTGGTTCACCGAGCCGAACATCACCGGGAACTCCAGGGTGGTCAGCGCCGCCGCCACCAGCACCGGCACCGCCACCGGGCGCTGGCTGCTGCCGCGCACCGTCAGGCAGACCGCGACCAGGCCGACCACCCAGATCAGGTACTGCGGGCTGATCACCCGGCTGGTCGTGACGAAGATCAGCAGCGCGCACAGCGCCGCGTCGAAGGTGGTCGCCGCCGTCCAGCGGGCCGCCCGCAGCCGCCACACCAGCAGCCAGCCGAAGCCCAGCACCGACAGCCCGACCATCACCTTGGAGATCACCGGCACCCACGGCCCGAGGAACTCCGTCGAGCCGTAGTTCATCGTGACGGTGCCGTGCCACGACCCCGCCAGCCGGGCGAAGTGCAGCGGCAGCGCGCCCACCGACTCGATCTCGATGCCGCGCTCCGACTGGAACTTCAGGAACTCGAACGCCCCGTTCATGCCCGCCGTCAGCAGGAACCCCAGCGCCGCCGCGAACGCCACCGCCGAGGTCCACGCCCGCCGGGTCCGCCGCCCGCGCGGCGAGCCGATCAGCGCCAGCAGCGGCCACACCTTCAACAGGCCGCCCAGGCCCAGCAGCACCCCGCTCAGCGCCGGGCGCCGCAGCATCACCAGCAGGCCGGCCACCGCCAGCGCCGTCACGATGATGTCGTACCGGCAGTACGCCGTCGGCCCCAGCAGCGGCACGCCCACCACCCAGTACCAGCCGCCCAGGTAGCTGCCGCCCCGGCGGACGCCCGCCCGCATCAGCAGCGCCATCGCGGCCGCGTCCACCACCCCGCAGATCACGAAGAACGACACCAGGTACGACCAGGGCAGCAGCCCCGGCAGCAGGATCACCAGCGCCGCACCCGGCGGGTACTGCCAGGTCACGTCGTCCAGCGGGAAGGTGCCGGTGCGCAGCACCTCGTACCAGCTGTGGTAGATCACCGAGATGTCGGAGCTCACGTCGCCGATCTTCAGCACGTTGACAGCCATCAGGACGACCAGCACCCTGGTCGCCACCCAGCCGCCGGCCAGCGCCCACAGCGGACGGCGGCTCGGCGCGGCAACGGCCGGGGATGCCGGCGCCGACGGCTCCGCGCCACCGGGCCTCTCGGCCTGGGCTGACTCCACTGCGCTCCTTCAGGTCGTCGCGTGCACGCCGGAACACCGGGCGGACGGGGCCCCACCGGAAGGACCGCCGACCGGCCCGAACGGTTGCGGCGGCGCTCCCGACGTCACCGAACCGTGTCCGGACCGCCCGGGCGGCGGGCGGCTCCGGTCCGGTGCCGTTCCGGCCCCCGTCCGCCGGACCGGCGGTGCGGTCGGCGGTGCGGTGGCCGGGGCGGCCGGCGGCGCGGCCCGCGTTCCCGGTGGACGGGCACGGTGACCTATCGTACGGACCACTCACAGGTAGTCCGAGCACCCCCCGACCGAGCGAGCCGCGGCATGCACAAGACCCTCATCGTCACCAACGACTTCCCGCCCAGGCCCGGCGGAATCCAGGCGTTCGTGCACAACATGGCCGTCCGGCAGCCCGCCGGGTCGGTCGTGGTGTACGCCTCCACCTGGCGGGACGGCCGGGAGGCCGCCGAGTTCGACGCCCGGCAGCCCTTCCCGGTGATCCGGGACCGGACGAGGATGATGGTCCCGACACCGCGGGTGGCCCGCCGCGCCGCCGAGATCCTCCGGGCGGAGGGCTGCGCCTCGGTCTGGTTCGGCGCCGCCGCCCCGCTCGGCCTGATGGCCCCCGCGCTGCGCCGGGCCGGTGCCGGACGGCTGCTCGGCATGACCCACGGGCACGAGGCCGCCTGGGCCCAACTCCCGGTCTCCGCCCAGCTGCTGCGCCGGATCGGGGCCGGGACGGACGTGCTGACCTACCTCGGCGAGTACACTCGCGCCCGGATCGCCCGGGCGGTCGGCCCGGCCGCCGCCCGCCGGATGGTCCAACTGCCGCCCGGCGTCGACGAGTCCACCTTCCGGCCGGACTCCGGCGGGGACGCGGTGCGGGCCCGGCTCGGGCTCAGCGACCGGCCGGTGGTGGTCTGCGTGTCGCGGCTGGTGCCGCGCAAGGGCCAGGACACGCTGATCCGGGCCCTGCCGCGGGTGCTGGCCGCCCAGCCCGACGCGGTGCTGCTGATCGTCGGCGGCGGGCCGTACCGGGCCGAGCTGGAGAAGCTCGTCGACACGGTGGGCGTCCGCTCCTCGGTGGTCTTCACCGGCGCGGTGCCCTGGGAGGAACTGCCCGCGCACTACGGGGCCGGCGACGTCTTCGCCATGCCCTGCCGCACCCGCCGGGGCGGCCTGGACGTCGAGGGCCTGGGCATCGTCTACCTGGAGGCGTCCGCGACCGGACTGCCGGTGGTCGCCGGGGACTCGGGCGGGGCGCCGGACGCAGTCCGCGAGGGCGAGACCGGGTACGTGGTGCCGGGCGTGGGCGGTGAGGCGCTGCTCGCGGAACGGCTGGTGCGGCTGCTGGGCGACGAGGGGCTGCGCCGCGAGCTGGGCGAGGCCGGGCGCGCGTGGGTGCACGCGGCCTGGCGCTGGGACATGCTCGCGGAGCGGCTCACGGGGCTGCTGTCGCCCGAGCGGTAGGCCGGCGGGACGGGAGGCGGGCCCGGCCGCGCGGTTCCCCGCGCCCCCGGGCCCGTCTCACCTGGCCGTCTCACCTGGTGTAGAGCGCCTCGACCTCGGCGGCGAAGTCCTTGAGGACGACGTTGCGCTTGAGCTTGAGGGAGGGCGTGAGGTGGCCGCCGGCCTCGGTGAAGGTGGTGGTGAGGAGGCGGAACTTCTTCACCGCCTCGGCGTGCGAGACGGCCTGGTTGCCGTCGTCGATCGCGGCCTGGACGGCGGCGAGCAGGTCGGGGTCGTCGCGGAGCTGTTCGACGGTGGCGTCGGCGGGCTTGCCGTTGAGGGCCTTCCAGCGCGGGAAGAACTCGTCGTCCACGGTGACCAGGCAGGCGATGAAGGGCCTGCGGTCGCCGACCACCATGACCTCGCCGACGATCGCGTGGGCGCGGATCCGGTCCTCGATCACCGCGGGGGCGACGTTCTTGCCGCCGGCGGTGACGATGATCTCCTTCTTGCGGCCGGTGATGGTCAGGTAGCCCTCGTCGTCCAGCGAGCCGAGGTCGCCGGTGGCGAACCAGCCGTCCCGCAGGGCGTCGGCGGTGGCGGCGGGGTTGTTCCAGTAGCCGGTGAAGACCTGCGGGCCCTTGAGCAGGACCTCGCCGTCCTCGGCGATCCGGACCGCGGAGCCGGGCAGCGGCTGGCCGACGGTGCCGATCTTCGGCTTGTCGTGCGGGTTGAAGGCGGTCGCGGCGCAGGACTCGGTGAGGCCGTAGCCCTCCAGGACGACGAAGCCGATGCCGCGGTAGAAGTGGCCGAGCCGCTCGCCGAGCGGGGCGCCGCCGGAGATGGCGTACCGGCAGCGCCCGCCGAGGGCGCTGCGGAGCTTGCGGTAGACCAGCCGGTCGAAGACCGCGTGCCGCAGGCGCAGGCCGAGCGGGGGGCGGCCGGTGTCGAGGGCGCGGCTGTAGGCGACGGCGGTGTCGGCGGCGCGGTCGAAGATCCCGCCCTTGCCGTCGGACTGGGCCTTGGCGCGGGCGGTGTTGTAGACCTTCTCGAAGACCCGGGGGACGCCGAGGATCAGGGTCGGCTTGAAGGAGCCGAGCTCCTCGGTGACGTTCTTGACGTCGGAGACGTGGCCGAGCTTGACCGGGGCGATGGCGGCGGCGATCTCGGCGATCCGGCCGAGCACGTGGGCCAGCGGCAGGAACAGCAGGACGGAGGACTCGCCGGTGCGGAACAGCTCGGGCATCCGGGCGGTGACGTTGCCCAGTTCGGCGAGGAAGTTGCCGTGGGTGAGCTGGCAGCCCTTGGGGCGGCCGGTGGTGCCGGAGGTGTAGACGATGGTGGCGATCGAGTCCGGCCCGGCCAGCGCCCGGCGTTCGGCGATCACCGCGTCGTCCACGCCGGCGCCGGCCAGGGTCAGGGCCGCGATGCCGCCCCGCTCGATCTGCCAGGTGTGCGCCAGCCCGGGCAGGGCGCCGCGGACGTCGTCGACCACGGCGGCGTGCTGGTCGGTCTCGGTGACGACGGCGAGGGCGCCGGAGTCGCCGAGGATCCACTGCACCTGCTCGGCGGAGGAGGTCTCGTACACCGGGACGGTGATCGCGCCGGCGGTCCAGATCGCGAAGTCGAGCAGCGTCCACTCGTAGCGGGTGCGGGACATCACGGCGACCCGGTCGCCGGGGGCGACGCCGGTGGCGACCAGGCCCTTGGCGACGGCGTGCACCTCGGCGAGGAACTGGGCGGCGGTGAGGTCCTGCCACTGCCCGGCGGACTTGCGGCTGAGCACAGCGACGCCCGGGTGCCGCTCCGCGTTCTGGTGGACCAGGTCGGCGAGGTTGCCGTCGCTCGGTACCTGGTAGCGGGCCGGAAGGCTGAACTCGTCGAGCAAGACTGCTCCTCGTCTGCGACGCTGCGGGACGACTGGACGTTACTGCCGGGTAGGCGGATTCGGCCAGGGGGGTCGGCCCGGGTGTTCCGATCGTCACACCGCAGGTCGGAAGGGCGGGTGGACCGAACCGAACCCTACGGCAGCGCGGAGGTGACCCGCCGGTAGGTGCCCGCGCGGGAAGCGGGCGGCCCCGCCCGCGATAGCCTCTGCTGGGCGCACAGCAGCACAGGGAGATCGCGGAGGCCGCAATGGCGGAGCACACCAGGTCGAGCATTGTCATCGACGCCACCCCGGCCGAGGTCATGGCGGTGATCGCCGACTTCGCCGCCTACCCGGAGTGGACCGGCGAGGTGAAGGAGATCGACGTCCTGGAGACCGGCCCCGACGGCCGCGCCGCCAAGGTGCGGCTGCTGCTGGACGCCGGCGCGATCCGCGACGAGCACACCCTGGCCTACACCTGGGACGGCGACCGCGAGGTCGGCTGGACGCTGGTCAGCAGCCAGATGCTGCGCGCCCTGGACGGCTCGTACGCGCTCGCCGCCGCCGACAAGGGCACCGAGGTCACCTACCAGCTGGCCGTGGACGTCAAGATCCCGATGCTCGGCATGATCAAGCGCAAGGCCGAGAAGGTCATCATCGACCGGGCCCTGGCCGGCCTGAAGAAGCGCGTCGAGGGCTGATCCGGCTCGTGGCCACCCGCACCGTACTGGTCACCGGCCCGGAGTCCGCCCGGATCGCCGCCGCCACCGCCCTGCACCACGCCCGGCGGGGCAGCGACACCCTGCTGCTGGCCGCCGACGACCCGCACCGCACCGCCGACGACCTGCTCGGCGTCCGGCTCGGCCCCGAGCCCGTCGAGCTGGAACCGCACCTGGCCGCCGCCCGGCTCGACGAGCAGGCCGCCTTCCGGACCGCCCTCGACGGCTACCGCGACCGGCTCGCCCCCGCGCTCGACCTGATCGGCGCCCAGCCGCTCGACCCCGACGAACTCGCCCCGCTGCCCGGCACCCGGGCCCTCGCCCTGCTGCGCGCCCTGCCCCGGGCCAAGGCCGAGGTGCTGGTGGTCGCCGCCCCGCCGCCCGCCGAACTGATCGCCACCCTCGCGCTGCCCGCCCAACTGGAGCGCTACCTGGCCCGGCTGCTGCCCGAGCAGCGCCAGGCCGCCCGCGCGCTGCGCCCGCTGCTGGCCAACCTGGCCGGCGTCCCGATGCCCACCGACCGGCTGTTCGAGGCCCGGGCCGCCGCCTCCGCCGCGCTCGCCGAGGCCGCCGCCGCGATCACCGCCCCCGGCACCACCGTCCGCCTGGTGCTGGACGCCGCCCGGCCCGCCCCCCGGGCGCTGGCCCGGATCAGGGCCGGGCTGGCCCTGCACGGCCTGCCGCTGGACGCCGTCGTCGCGCACGGCGCGCTGCCCGCCGCCGCGCTCGGCTCCGCGGACCCCTGGCTGGCCGCCACGGCCGCCCGGCAGGACGAGCAACTGGCCGCTGTCGCCGAGCAGTTGGGCGAAGTCCCGGTGCTGGTCGCCCGGCAGCCCGACGGCGGCCCGGAGGCGCTGGCCGAACGGCTCTACGCCGCCGGCGCCCCCCGGCCGCCCGCCCCCGCCGACCCGCGGGTCGAGGACCGGCTGGCCGCCGAGAACCGGCTGCTCTGGCACCTGCCGCTGCCCGGCGCCGACCGGGGCGACCTGGAACTGCTGCGCCGCGGCGACGAGTTGGTGCTCGGCGTCGGAGGTTACCGGCGGGTCCTGGCACTCCCGTCCGCCCTGCGCCGTTGCACGGTCAGCGGGGCCGGGCTGGCGGACGGGGTGCTGTCGGTGCGGTTCACGCCCGATCCCGCGCTGTGGCCGCGGGGCTAGCCGGTACCGAGGGACGAGGAGTGGCGCGGTGAGCACGGAACAGCAGGACCAGGAGCAGGGCCAGGACCCGGGCCAGGAGCAGGACCCGGGCCAGGAGCAGGAGCAGGAGCAGGGCCGGGAGCGGGAGCAGGGCCAGGAGCGGCCCGGCGGCGCGGGGGAGTTCGCGCCGCTGGTGGAGGAGGTGCGGAAGTTCGCCACCGCACTGGGCGGCAAGGCCGTGGAGTTCGGCGGCCGGCTGCGCGAGTCGAACCCCGAGGTGTACGGCCACCTCGCCGCCGCCGGCGGGGAGTTGCTGGCCGCCTACCGGGCCGCCGTGGCCGGGCACGAACGGAGCTGGTCCGCGCCCCAACACGCCGGGACCGAACGGGTGGACCTGGACGGGGCCGCCGAAGCCCCCGACAAGTAGTTAAGGCGGCCGAATGGCATTGTCACGCTAGGGTGGCAATGCATTACCGAACGGTACCGTTGGTATGACTTCTGAAGGCACCATGACCAATGGGTCGGGAATTGCCTTCGAATAATGTACGCCAGGCTGTATACGTGGGTACCCCTCAGCGGGTACGGTTCCGCTGAGCGGGAACGAGTGAATAGCTGAGGGACACATGGCTCTGACCATCGGCGTGGACGTCGGCGGTACCAAGATCGCAGCAGGCGTGGTCGACGAGTCCGGCGAGATTCTGGCCAAGACCCGGGTGCCCACCCCGGCCGACCCCCAGTGGGCGGTCGACGCCATCGCCCAGGGCGTACGGGAGTTGAAGGACCAGTTTCCCGACGTCGCGGCGGTCGGCGTCGGCGCCCCCGGCTTCGTCAACCGGGACCGCTCCACCGTCCTGATGGCGCCCAACATCGCCTGGGAGAACGAGCCCCTCAAGCAGCGCGTCGAGGAACTCACCGGCCTGGAGACCGTCGTCGAGAACGACGCCAACTGCGCCGCCTGGGCCGAGTTCCGGTTCGGCGCCGCCGCCGAGTACGAGGACATGGTCCTGATCACCGTCGGCACCGGCATCGGCGGCGGCATCGTCCTCGACGGTCGGCTGCACCGCGGCCGGTTCGGCGTGGCCGGCGAGATCGGCCACCTGAACATGGTCCCCGACGGCCTGGAGTGCGGCTGCGGCGGCCACGGCTGCTGGGAGCAGTACGGCTCCGGGCGGGCGCTGCGCCGCTACGGCCGCGAGCGCGCCGCCGCCGACCCGATCGCCGGCAAGCGGATGCTCGAACTCAACGACGGCGTCGCCGAGACCATCCGCGGCATCCACATCACCGAGGCCGCCGAGGAGGGCGACGCGCTGGCGCTGTCCTGCTACGCCGAGCTCGCCGACTGGCTCGGCCGCGGCATGGCCGACCTCGCCGCGCTGTTCGACCCGGGCGTCTTCGTCCTCGGCGGCGGCGTCTCCGACTCCGGCAACCTGCTGCTCGACCCGGTCGCGGCGAGCTTCGGGACGTACCTGACCGGCGGCCCGGCCCGGCCCCGCGCCAACGTGGTGCTGGCGTCGATGGGTTCGGCCGCGGGCATCGCCGGCGCGGCCGACCTGGCCCGGATCTGACGCGCGGGCGCACCGCGCGGAGAAGCGGAGAACAGGGGCGCGGGGCCGGGCACGCGGCGGCGGGTGAACGCCGCGCACCCGGCCCCGCGCCCCTGCTCGCGCACCGCCGCCCGCCCGTCCCCGGGCCCCTCCCCGCGCGCCCGGTTTTTCGCGCTGCGCGCGCCCGGCGCCTGTTACTGTCGGTCAGGTGACGGACACTGAGGCTGGGTTGGCGTCCTCCGGGGTGGAGCCGGACGGGGCGCGGCGGGTGCGGGTGCTGAGCTACAACGTGCGGTCGCTGCGGGACGACCGGGCCGCGGTGGCCCGGGTGATCCGGGCCTGCGAGCCGGACGTGGTGTGCGTGCAGGAGTCGCCCCGCTACTGGAAGACCGAGAAGGCGGCGGCCTGGCTCGCCCACCGGACCGGGACGGTGATCCTGGCCGGCGGCGGACGGGTGGCGGCCGGACCGCTGCTGCTGGGGAACCTGCGGGTCGACCTGCTGGAGCTGCGGGACGCGCTGCTGCCGAAGACCCGCGGGCTGCACGCCCGCGGCTTCGCCAGTGCGCTGCTGCGGATCGGCGGCAGCCGCCCGTTCTCGGTGACCAGCTGCCACCTGAGCCTCGAACCGGCCGAGCGGCTGCGGCAGTTCGCCCTGCTGCGGGCCCAACTCCGCCCCGGCGAACCGGGCGTGATCGCCGGAGACTTCAACGAGCCCCCGGAAGGGCCGGGTTGGCGCGCCCTCGCGGCGGAACTCACCGACGCGCACGCCAAGGCCCCCTGGGGCGGGACGTACACCTCGGTGCCCAAGCAGCCCTACCAGCGGATCGACGGGGTGTTCGCCACCCCGGACGTCGAGGTGCTGGGCTGCGGCGTGCCCTACCCGCTGCCGGGCGTCACGGAGGCGGACCTGCGGGCGGCCACCGACCACCTGCCGGTGCTCGCGACGCTGCGCATCCCCGCGCCGGAGCAGACCGCGCCGTAGCGAGCGAGCGAGCGAGCCGGCCGGGCGGGGCGCGGTGGGCGGGGCCGGGCGGTCGTCCGGCCCCGGGCGGCGCGGCCCGCTCAGACCACGGCGCCGCCGTTCGGGTCCTCCGGCTCGTCCTCGTCGCGGTCCTTCATCCGGGCCACCAGGGTGCCGAAGCCGCCCAGGAAGGACAGGATGCCGACCCAGGCGGGCCAGCCGGAGACCTCGCGCCAGACCACCGCGTCGAACAGCAGCAGCGCCGGCCCGCCCAGCACCGCCAGCCAGGCGAACTTGGCGGTGGTGTCGGCGGCGGGCAGCGGCGGGGGCTCCGGCGGCACGAAGTGGCCCTCGTCCTCGTCCTCGGCCGGCGTGTAGTCGCGCGGTCCGTCCCCCGGCCGGGGGACCGGGCGCGGCGTGAAGTCGCCCAGGCCGCCGTTGCTGGTGGTGGGGGCGGTCGGGCCCCGCCGCCCCCGCTCCCGCTCGTCCTGCGCCCGCAGGTTCTCCACCTCGGGCCAGGCCGGATCGGTGAGGTCGACCGGATCGTCGAACTGGGCGACCAGCGCGGCGAAGATCGCGTCCTGCTCGGCCTGGCTGCCCGCGGCGGGGCGGCGCGGAGCCGGTTCGGGCCCGGCCCCGACGGCCCCGGCGGCCTCCGACCCGGCGGTCTCCGGCCCGGCCGCCTGGGAGTCCTCGCGGGGCAGGTCCTCGTCGTCGTTCGCCTTGCTGGTCTCGTTCACATTCGGCCTTTCAGCCCGAGTGGTTCCCGGCATCGACCGCCGCTGCCGGGGCCAGCCGCCGGACGAAGTCGAGGCTCGCCCCGAAGATCAGACCGGCGTCGTGGTCCAGCGTGGCCACGTGGAAGCTGCGGTCGAGCAGCAGCTCCGTCACATCGGTCGAGGATATCCGGGCGAGCACCATGGCCGAGTTGCGCGGCGAGACCACGTGGTCCTGCGGACTGTGCATCAGCAGAACCGGCTGGGTCACCGCCGGCATTCCCGCCCGGGCGCTCTCCCACAGCCGGGCCAGCGACCAGGCGGCGTGCAGCGGGACGCGGTCGTAGCCGACCTCGGCGGCGCCCGGCAGGGCGATGTCGCCGGCCACGCCGGGCCGCGAGGGGACCAGGTGGCGCAGGACCGGGAGAAGTACCGTCGCGGGGTTGTCGGAACGCACCGAGGGGTTGACGAGCACCAGTCCGGAGATCCGCCCGCCGTGCTTCGCGGCGAGCTTCAGGGCCAGCGAACCGCCCATCGACAGCGCGCAGACGAAGACCTGCTCGCAGTCGGCCGCCAGTTCCTCGAAGGCCGTCTCGACGGTGGCGTACCAGTCCTCCCAGCGGGTCGGCTGGAGGTCCTGCCAGCGGGTGCCGTGGCCCGGCAGCAGCGGGACGGAGACGGCCAGGCCCGCCTCGGCCAGGTGTTCGGCCCAGGGGCGCATGGACTGCGGGGAACCGGTGAAACCGTGGACCAGCAGCACACCGACCGGACCGCCCGCTCGGCGGTACGGCTCGGCTCCCGGTAGCAGCGGCATGCAGGACTCCTGGAGGTGCGGGCAGGGTGAGGGTGGCTCGATCGTCCCACGGGCGGGATGCGCCGTACAGGGGCCCGGTGCGGGGACCGGCGGTCCGCCGGTGCACCGGGCGGGAGACGGGGGCATTAGGATCGTCCGGTCCGCACCACAGGAGGCCCCGGTTGTTCTACCGACTGATGAAGATGATCGTCGCGCCGCTGCTGCGGATCTTCTTCCGGCCGTGGATGGAGGGCGAGGAGAACATTCCGGACGAGGGCCCGGCCATCCTCGCCAGCAACCACCTGTCGTTCTCCGACTCGTTCTTCCTGCCGGCGCTGCTCAAGCGCCGGGTGACCTTCATCGCGAAGGCCGAGTACTTCACCACGCCCGGCCTCAAGGGCCGGCTGACCGCCGCGTTCTTCAAGGGCGTCGGCCAGCTGCCGGTGGACCGCTCGGGCGCCCGCGGCGCGGGCGAGGCGGCGATCCGCAGCGGCATCGCGGTGATCGAGCGGGGCGAGGTCTTCGGCGTCTACCCGGAGGGCACCCGCTCGCCCGACGGCAAGCTGTACCGCGGCAAGGTCGGCGGCCTGGCCCGGGTCGCGCTGGCCACCGGCGCGCCGGTGATCCCGGTCGCGATGATCGACACCGAGAAGGTGCAGCCGCCCGGCCAGGTGGTCCCCAACTTCGGCGTCCGGCCCGGCATCCGGATCGGCCGCCCGCTGGACTTCTCGCGCTACCGGGGCATGGAGAACGACCGGTTCATCCTGCGCTCGGTCACCGACGAGGTGATGTACGAGATCATGCGGCTCTCCGGCCAGGAGTACGTGGACATCTACGCGACCGCCGCCAAGCGGCAGCTCGCCGAGGAGAAGAAGGCCGCGGACGCCGACCGCAAGGCCCAGCAGAAGGCGGACGCGGAGGCCGGGGCCAGGGCGAAGTCGAAGGCCGACGCGGAGGCGGGGACGGAGGCGGGGGCCGACGGCGAGGCGGGCCCGGACGCGAAGCCGGACGACGCGAAGCCGGACGACGCGAAGCCGGACGACCCGGAGCCGGGCGACGCGAAGGACGACGGGGCCTGACGGCCCGTCACGAGGGGGGTTCGGGGTGAGCGAGGACCACAGACCCGTCGGACCCGTCGCCGGACCGCGCCGCGACCCGGCCCCGGTGCCGGTGCCGGTGCCGGCCGCGCCGGCCGGGGTGGCGGCGGCGGTGGCGGCCGGCGGGATGTCGGTGGAGCTGCCGCTCTGGCGCGCCATGGGGTACTTCCGGGTGCTCGCGCTGGCGTACGCGGTGCTGCGGTACCTCACCGCGTACCGGGAGTTCCTGCACCCGGTGTCCGGCTGGATCTTCCTGGGCGCGCTGAGCCTCTGGACGCTGGCCTCGATCCGGGCCTTCGCCGGGCCGCAGCGCTGCACCTGGCTCGTGCTCGGCACCGACCTGACCGCGGCCGTCACCGGCATCGTGATGAGCGGGTTCGTCGACACCCCGGCCCGGATCCACGCGGGCGCGCCGACCCTGCCGACCATCTGGGCGGCCGGCACCGTGCTGGGCTTCGCCGGCAAGGGCGGCTGGCGGGCCGCCGCGTTCGCCGGGGCGGTGATCGGCGCGGCCAACATCCTCGGCCACGGCGGGATCAGCCCCGACAACCTGCACAACATCGTGCTGCTGCTGCTCGCGGGCTGCGCCATCGGCTACGTGATCGAACTGGCCCGGGCCAGCGAGGCGGTGCTCACCCGGGCGCTCCAGGTGGAGGCCGCCACCCGGGAGCGCGAACGCCTCTCCCGCGACATCCACGACGGGGTGCTCCAGGTGCTCGCCCTGGTCCACCGCCAGCAGGGCGACGCCGCCGAGCTCGGCCGGCTGGCCGGCGAGCAGGAGCGCGCGCTGCGGGCCCTGATGGCCGGCGGGCGGCTGCCCGGCCAGCCCGAACCGGACGGCGAGCAGGACCTGCGCCCGCTGCTGGCCCGGCACGCCGACGAGCGGATCACCCTCGCCGCGCCCGCCACCCCCGTGCCGCTGCCCGCGGCCGTCGCCGCCGAACTGGCCGCCGCGGTGGCCGCCGCGCTCGACAACGTCCGGCGGCACGCCGGGGAGGCGGCCCGGGCGTGGATCCTGGTCGAGGACGAGCCGGACGCGGTCACCGTCTCGGTGCGCGACGACGGGCCGGGCTTCCCGGCCGGCCGGCTGGCCGAGGCGCAGCGCGACGGGCGGCTGGGCGTCGCGCAGTCGATCCGCGGCCGGATGCTGGACCTCGGCGGCAGCGCCGAGCTGTACGCGGTGCCCGGCCAGGGCGTCGAGGTGGAACTGCGGTGGCCGAGGAGGGGACATGACGGCTGATCAGCCGGTGCGGGTGATGGTGGTGGACGACCACCCGATGTGGCGCGACGGGGTCGCCCGGGACCTGGCGGAGGCCGGGTTCGCGGTGGTCGCCACCGCCGGGGACGGCGAGGAGGCGGTCCGCCGGGCCCGGGCCAGCGCCCCGCAGGTGGTGGTGCTGGACCTCAACCTGCCGTCGCTGTCCGGCGCGGAGGTGTGCCGCCGGGTGGTGGCCGCCGACCCGGCGGTGCGGGTGCTGGTGCTCTCCGCGAGCGGCGAGCACGGGGACGTGCTGGAGGCGGTGAAGTCCGGCGCCACCGGCTACTTGGTGAAGTCGGCCGGCCGCGAGGAGCTGCTCGACGCGGTCCGCCGCACCGCCGTCGGCGACCCGGTGTTCACCCCGGGCCTGGCCGGCCTGGTGCTCGGCGAGTTCCGCCGCCTGGCCACCGAGCCGGGCACCCCCGCCCGGCCCGCCGCCCCGCAGCTCACCCCGCGCGAGACCGAGGTGCTGCGGCTGGTCGCCAAGGGCCTGTCCTACCGCCAGATCGCCGACCGCCTGGTGCTCTCGCACCGCACCGTGCAGAACCACGTCCAGAACACCCTGGGCAAGCTCCAGCTGCACAACCGGGTCGAGCTGGTCCGGTACGCCATCGAGCAGGGCCTGGACGAGGAACTGGGCTGAGCGGCGGGCCGGTGCGCGCCGCCGCCGGGGCGAGCGGGCCGGGCCGCCGGGGCGCTCGGACCGGGCCGCCGGGGCGCTCGGACCGGGCAGCCGGGCAGCTGGGCGGCCGGGGCGCTCAGGCCGAGCAGCGGTCGCCGGCCGAGGTGGTGACCGGCTTGAAGGTGTCGCGCAGCTCCTTGTCGGTGAAGTCCGGGCCGAAGGCGAAGGAGCTGCGCAGGGCGTTCATCCAGTCCGGGTCCTGGAGGTAGTCGTTGATGGCCTCGCGGAGCAGCTCGCACGCCTTCCGGTGGCCCTTGGGCAGCACCATCATCAGGAACTGGGTCTTGCCGATGTGCGCATCCCGGGCGACCCGGTAGGCGCGCCGGCCGCCGGTGCCGGAGTTGGCGGCGACGCCCTGCAGGACCAGGTAGTCGGAGAGCACGGCGTCGGCGGTGTCGTCGTCGACCCGGGCCAGGCACTCCTTGAGGTCGGCGCCGGTGACGGTGACCCGGGGGCCGATGTCCTTGAGCTGGGCCTCGGCGGTGGTGCCGCCCGACACGCAGACCCGCAGCGGCTTGAGGTCGTCGGACTTGGCGACCGTCCGGGTGTCGTCGGCCTTGAGCAGGACGCCGAGCGGGGTCTGCAGGTAGGGCCCGGCCAGGTCGTAGTCCTGCTTGAGGCTGTCGCGCTCGGAGATGTCGGCGACCACCAGGTCGACCTTGTTGTGGTTGGCGGAGCCGTCGGTGAGGGCGTCCTCCCAGTTGGCGGTGGTCACCGTCAGCGAGGTGTAGTCGATCGCGCGGGAGCCGAGCACCCGCATGGTCAGGTGCGGCTCGAAGCCGTCGTAGACGCCCTTGTCGGTGAACTCGGACATGCCGGGCCGGTCGGTCTTGAAGCCGACCTTGACCGGCAGGTCGTCGAACGGCTTCGGGGTGTCGTCCGAGCAGCCGGACGCGGCGGTGGCGAGCAGGAGCAGGCCGGCCGCCAGGCGGACGGAGTGCGGGCTGTGCACGGGGTGCCTCCTAGCGGGTGAATTCGACGCGCTGGATGTCGATCTGCCGGTCGCAGCCGCTGCCGCCCTGTAGCTCCAGGATCAGGTGCAGGTTGGCGCGGCCGGAGGGCACGGGGAGGGAGACCTCGCTGCCCGGGGCGCCCCAGTCGCTCCGGCCGCCCTGGTCGGTGCTGAGCCGGGCTTCCAGGCCGACGCAGGTGCCGGTGTCCGGGTTCGGGTCGCTCAGCAGCAGGCGGGTCTTCAGCCGGGCGGCCCCCTCCGGGACGTCGATCACCGTGGCGACCTGCTCGTTCGGAGCGATCCGGGGCTTGACCCAGATGGTGTCCCGGCCCTCCAGCGGGGGCGGCCCGTCCGGCCGGAGCAGCGCGGTGCCCAGGGCGGCCGCCGCCAGCAGGGCCACGCCGGCGGCCAGCACCCGCGGCAGCCGCGGCCGGTCCGGTTTCGGCGCAGGCGGCTCCGGTTCGGGCAGCGGCGGCGGGCCGGTGCGGGACTTCTCCACCGCCTGCCGGGCGAACTGCGCCAGCAGCTGCTCCTGTTGGGCGGCGAGGTCCTCCAGCAGCAGGGTGGGGCTGCCGATCACCAGGGCGTGGGTGGCCAGTTCGACCAGCCGCCGACCGTCCGCCCGCACCGGCGTCACCGGCGGGAAGCACAGCACGCCCGCGATCACCACCAGGTCGGCCCGCTCGTGGACGGTCAGCCCGGGGGCGCCCTGGACCCGGGCCAGGAACGCCACCCAGTCGCCGCGCAGCTGCGCCCCGGTGACGCCGACCAGCCAGTCGTGCAGGTGCCCGATCGCGGCGGCCGGCTGCCCGTGCTCCTCGGCCAGGAACCGGGCGATCCGGGCGGCCGACACCGACAGCTCGTGGTGCTGCACCTGGACGGGGTACCCGACGGTCTCGGCCAGGTGCCGCTCCAGGTCCGGCAGGACGGGGGCGAGTTCGTGCCAGCCCGACAGGATGCGCTGCAGCATCTGCCGGGTCTCCCAGGTGCAGCGGTCCATCCTCACTCCTCCGGGCCGGGGTCGAGCAGGGCGCCGAGCTCGTCCAGGGCCCGGTGCGGGCCGCACAGTTCGCGGGCCCCGGCGAGCAGGGCGCGCAGCGCCCGGTCGGGGCTGCGGTGGTGCAGGCAGGCGCCGGCCACGGCGCGCAGGTGCAGGGCGGCCAGCGGGTGGTACGGGACTCTGATCTCCTCGCCGGGGCCCAGCCGTTCGCCGACCGCCTGGACCAGCTCCAGCCGGGCCGCCGGGTCCTGGAACAGCGCCGGGGTGCCGAGCAGCCGGGCGATCTCGCCGGCCGTCACCGCCGGGCGGGCCGCGGGCGCGGGGGCCGGGGCCAGCGCCGGGGGCAGCAGCGGCAGCAGCGCGGACAGCGGGGTGATCCAGCCGCCCGCCGGGCCGCCGCCGTCCGCGGTGGCCTTGACCACGCCGACCACCCGGCCCTGCCCGTCGACCGCCATGCTGCCGCTCAACCCGCGCGGGATCCAGCCCTGTTGGACCCGCAGCCCGAGGCCGGACGGCCCGGCGACGGCCAGCAGCGCCGACTCCGGGCCGACCTCGCCGGTCACCGGGTTGACCGCGAAGCCGTGCACCAGGACGGAGGTGTCGCCCGCCGGGTCGGCGGAGCCCAGCGGCACCGCCGGGGCGCCGGCCAGGCCGGGCGCGGTGAGCAGCGCGAGGTCCGGGGGCGGGTAGGCGGCGGCGCCGGGCGCGGGCTCGGGCGGGAACAGCCGGGCGGCGCGCACCGGGTGGGCGCCGGTGCCGTGCCGGGCGGTGAGCTCCGGGCGGCCGTGCACCACGTGCGCGCAGCTGACCAGCAGGCCCGCGCCGAGGTGGAAGCCGCTGCCGAGGAAGGCCCCGGCCGGGTCGGTGAGCCGTACCGCGGCGGCGGGTGCGGTGCGCGGGCTCACTCGGCGGGGCGGTCGTCCGGCCGCTGCCAGCTCAGCCGGACCACCAGGCTCGCCTCGCCGCTGGCCTCCGCCAGGACGCCGATCAGGCGGCCGGACTTCACCCCCAGGTTCAGGCCGAACTCCACCTCGAACCCGTCCGGGTCGCCCGCCTCGCGGGCCGTCTCGCGGGCCCACCGCCCGACCGCGCGCACCGTGCGCCGCACCTCGCCGAGGCTGTGGGTGACCGCGCTGGCGACCGCGCCCGCGTCCCCCGCGGCGGGCGCGGAGCCCGCCCGGACGGCGGCGTGCACGACGGTGCCGTCGTCCATGGTGATCTCGACGGTGCCGGGCCCGGACGAGTACGTCATGCATCCCCCAATTCATGACTGTGCGGCAGGTCATGAATACCAGTCGGGTTCGGCGAGATCCAGGCCTTTCCGGAAGCGAGACGGAAGCGGAACGGACGGCGCGGGCGGCCGGGCGCGGACGGACCGCCCGGGTCGGCCCGGCCGGTCCGTCCGCGCCCGGCGGGTTCAGCGGACGACGGCCGCGGTGGCGGGCAGCAGGTCGGCGACGATCCGCACGCCCTCCCGGGTGAGCACCGACTCGGGGTGGAACTGGAGCCCGGCGAAGCCCGGCCCGCGCAGCGCGTGCACGTCGCCGGTGCGGGCGTCCCGGGAGAGTTCGATCCCCTCGGCGGCCAGCCGGGCGGCCGTCGCGTCGTCGCAGCGGGCGGTGAAGGTGTTGTAGAAGCCGACGGTGCGGCGGGTGCCGAACAGGTCGATCCGCTCCTGGGCGCCCTGGTACGGGACGTCCTTGCGGACCAGCGGCAGCCCGAGCCGGGCGGAGAGCAGCTGGTGGCCGAGGCAGACCGCGAGCAGCGGCGCGGTGCGGGTCCCGGTGCGGGCGGCGGTCAGCGCATCGGCGACGACCGGGCGCAGCAGCGCCATCTTCGGGTCGGCGGGGTCGGCCGGGTCGCCGGGGCCGGGGCCGAGCAGCAGCGGGCCGGGGTGGGCGGCGGCCCGTTCGCGCAGGCCGGGGGCGTCGTAGCGGAGCACGGTGACGGTGTGGCCGAGCGAGCGCAGCAGGTGGGCGAGCATCGCGGTGAAGGTGTCCTCGCCGTCGACGATCAGGGTGTCGGCGCCGGGCAGCGGTGTGGCGGGCCGCTGCATCCGCAGCCAGAACGGGGCCAGGCCGGCCCGGCGGGCGTCCAGGGCGGCCTGCACCCGGTGGTCCTCGCCGAGCCGGGGCCGGGCGGCGGACTGCCGGGCGGAGCGGGCCGGGCGGGCGCCGAGCGCGGAGAGCACGCCGGCCGCCTTGGCGTGGGTCTCGGCGACCTCGGAGTGCGGGTCGGAGTGCCGGACCAGGGTGGCGCCGACCCGGACCACCAGCGAGCCGTCGGCGGGGTCGATGTCGGCGGTCCGGATGCAGATCGGCGAGTCCAATTGCTGGCCGCCGCTGGCGGAGCGGCCGATCAGGGCGAGCGCGCCGGAGTAGTAGCCGCGTCCGCCGCGCTCGTAGCGGTCGATCACCCGGGTGGCGTTCTGCACCGGGCTGCCGGTAACGGTGGCGGCGAACATGGTCTCCCGCAGCACCTCGCGGACGTCCAGCGAGGTGCGGCCGCGCAGCTCGTACTCGGTGTGCGCGAGGTGCGCCATCTCCTTCAGGCGCGGGCCGAGCACCTGCCCGCCGAGGTCGCCGACCGCGCACATCATCTTCAGCTCCTCGTCGACCACCATGGTGAGCTCCTCCAGCTCCTTGGGGTCGTGCAGGAACTCCAGCAGCGACCCGGCGGTCGGGCCGCCGGCCGGGTAGCGGTAGGTGCCGGAGATCGGGTTCATCACCACGGTGCCGCCGGACTGCCGGACGTGGACCTCGGGGGAGGCGCCGACCAGCACCCGGTCGCCGGTGTGCACCAGGAAGGTCCAGTAGGCGCCGCGCTCGTGCTCCAGCAGCCGCCGCAGCAGGGTGAGCGCGGTGGCGGTGGAGTACCCGGCCAGTTCGGCCCGGAAGTCGCGCCGGATCACGAAGTTGGCGCCCTCGCCGCGCCCGATCTCGTCCCGGACCACCCGGCGGACGATCTCCGCGTACTCCTCGTCGTCGACGTCGAACTCCCCGCCGCGCAGCTCGACCGGGGCGTCGGGCAGCGCGGCCAGCACCTCGGCCAGCGGCAGCGCGTACTGCTCGGCGACGGACAGCGCCCGCAGCGGGGTGCCGTCCTGGCGGGCGGCGAAGCCGCGTTCGCGGATCTGCGCGTAGGGGACGAGGGCGAGCAGGTCGTGCCGCGGGCCGTCCGCGGGGACGCCGGCGGGGACCGGCAGGTCGGCCAGCGCCGGGTGGTCGGAGACCTCGCCGATCAGCAGCTCGACGGTGTCCGGGGCGAGCCGGGGGGCGCGGCGGTGCAGCAGGGCGAAGGCCGGGGCGCCGGGGGCGGTGAGCCGGGCGAGCAGGTCGGCGGCGGTGGGGGTCACGGCTGCGGGTTTCCTTCCGGGAGGTGGCTGCGGGGTTCCGCCGCCTCCGGGAGGCCGTGACGCTGCACACACGCGCCGACGGCCGCCCCGGAGGGCGGCCGTCGTTCGTCGCTAGGGACGCGCGATCAGTGGGCCGCCCAACGGGCTGGCCCACCACCAGGAGAAGGTGTGCGTCGCGGTCACGGAGCAGACCCTAGCCCACCGGAGGGCGGCGCGGGAGGAGGCCGCGGAGTCGTCCACGACCCGTCTCACCCAGCGGGCGGCGGCACCGATCCGCTCGCGCCACCCCGTAGCCTTGCCCTGTGACCGTGACTAACCACACCTGGCAGTCCCTGCCCGCGGCGCAGCAGCCTGAATGGCCGGACCAAGAGGCTCTGCGCAAGACCCTTGCGGAGCTCGCCTCCTATCCGCCCCTCGTCTTCGCCGGCGAGTGCGACCAGCTGCGCGCCCGGCTCGCGGCCGTCGCGCGTGGTGAGGCGTTCCTGCTCCAGGGCGGCGACTGCGCCGAGGCGTTCGACGCCGTGTCGGCCGACCAGATCCGGAACAAGCTGAAGACCCTGCTGCAGATGGCGGCGGTGCTCACCTACGCGGCGTCCGTGCCGGTGGTGAAGGTCGGCCGGATCGCCGGCCAGTACTCCAAGCCCCGCTCGAAGAGCACCGAGACCCGCGACGGCGTGACCCTGCCGACCTACCGCGGCGACTCGGTGAACGGCTTCGAGTTCACCGCCGAGGCCCGCGTCCCGGACCCGGAGCGCCTCAAGCGGATGTACAACGCCTCCGCGGCGACGCTCAACCTGGTGCGCGCCTTCACCACCGGCGGCTACGCCGACCTGCGCCAGGTGCACGCCTGGAACCAGGACTTCGTGCGCAACTCCCCGGCGGGGCAGCGCTACGAGCAGCTGGCCCGGGAGATCGACCAGGCGCTGGCCTTCATGAACGCCTGCGGGGTGGCCCCGGAGGAGTTCAAGACGGTCGAGTTCTTCTCCTCGCACGAGGCGCTGATCCTGGACTACGAGACGGCGCTGACCCGCACCGACTCGCGCACCGGCGAGCTGTACGACGTCTCCGGCCACATGGTGTGGATCGGCGAGCGCACCCGGCAGCTCGACCACGCGCACATCGAGTTCGCGTCGAAGATCCGCAACCCGATCGGCGTCAAGCTCGGCCCGACCACCACGGTGGACGAGGCGCTGACCCTGATCGACCGGCTCGACCCGGAGCGCGAGCCCGGCCGGCTCACCTTCATCACCCGGATGGGCGCGGGCAAGATCCGCGACCACCTGCCCGCCCTGGTGGAGAAGGTCACCGCGTCCGGCGCCCAGGTGGTGTGGATCACCGACCCGATGCACGGCAACACCTTCGAGGCCTCCAGCGGCCACAAGACCCGCAAGTTCGACGACGTGCTGGACGAGGTCCGGGGCTTCTTCGAGGTGCACCGCGCGCTGGGCACCCACCCGGGCGGCATCCACGTGGAGCTGACCGGCGACGACGTCACCGAGTGCGTCGGCGGCGGCGACGAGGTGCTGGTCGACGACCTGCACCAGCGCTACGAGACGGCCTGCGACCCGCGGCTGAACCGCAGCCAGTCGCTGGACCTGGCGTTCCTGGTCGCCGAGATGTACCGCGGCCAGTAGGACCGGCGGGCACCGGGCCCCCCGGGGCCGGTGTGACGAAGGCCCCTCCGCTTTCGGGTGATCCGAGGCGGAGGGGCCTTCTTCGTACCCGGAGTGCCAGGTAAGGTAAGCCTCAGCAAACCGCACCAATCGTGGAAGGGGCCGCACATGTACGTGTGCATGTGCCACGCGGTCACCGAGGCCCAGGTCCGGCAGAAGATCGACGAGGGGGCCAGCACCCCGCGCCAGATAGCCCAGGGCTGCAAGGCCGGCACCGACTGCGGTTCCTGCGTGCGGCGCATCCAGGCGCTGCTCGGCGAGCACGGCGCCCGCCCCTGCCCCACCGCCCGGCTGGCCGAGCGCCTCGGCCTGGCCGACCCGGCCGCCGCGGCCCCCGGCGCCGCCCCGAGCCGGGCGCCGAAGGCCGCCTAGCGGCCGGGCCGTCCCGGTTCAGCTGCTCTCGGGCTGCTCGATCAGCTGCGCGATGTAGAGCGCCTCGCCGAGCTTGTCCAGCAGCTCCAGCTGGGTGTCCAGGTAGTCGATGTGGTGCTCCTCGTCGGCGAGGATGTCCTCGAAGATGTTCGCCGAGGTGACGTCGTTCTTGGCGCGCATCACCACGATCCCGCGGCGCAGCCGGTCGATCGCCTCGACCTCGACCTGCCGGTCGGCCTCGAACATCTCCTTGACGGTCTGCCCGATCCGGACGTGGAACAGCCGCTGGTAGTTCGGCAGGCCGTCCAGGAAGAGGATCCGGTCGGTCAGGATCTCGGCGTGCTTCATCTCGTCGAAGGACTCGTGCCGGGTGTACTTGGCGAGCTTGGTCCAGCCGAAGTTCTCCTGCATCTTCGCGTGCAGGAAGTACTGGTTGATGGCGGTGAGTTCGGCCGTCAACTGCTCGTTGAGGAACTCGATGACCTCGGGGTCGCCCTGCATGGCCTGCCTTCCTGTCCGCATTCCGGTCGGTGTCCGGATGCCCCGCATCGTGGCAGTTGAACGGGTGCACTTCCAGTAAGTTCACGCTTACAGCCGCCGCGCCGACGGGTTTTCCCGCCCGCCCCGCACCGCGCTGAGCTGCGGCGACGCCGGACGGATTGGGCCGTTCGGCGGTATCCGGCCCGAACGCGTGCGCGGATTCCGGGTTTCGCGCCCCCCTCCGGCGGGGCGCATTTCCCGGGGGCGCGCGACGGGGGCGCGCGCGATTCGCCGCCCGCCGTCTGTCACCATGGGGGCATGGGCCAGCACCAGCCGGAACCGCAGCCGCCGACTGACCCGAGGCTCCCCCCGGGCCAGCGCCCGCAGCGCGGCTGGCCCGTCCTGCACTACGGGCCGGTGCCCCGGTTCAAGCCGCTGAGCTGGGACTTCCAGGTGTTCGGCGCCACCGCCGACGCGGAGAAGGCCGGGTGGGACTTCGCGGCCTTCCACGCCCTGCCCAAGACCACCGTCCGCGGCGACCTGCACTGCGTCACCAAGTTCTCGATGCTCGGCAACACCTGGACCGGCGTCGCCGCGAAGACCGTGCTCGACCTCGTCCCGCCCGACCCGACCGTCACCCACGTGATGGTCTGGGCCGAGTACGGCTACAGCGCCAACCTGCGGCTCGCCGACTTCGCCGACCCGGCCACCGTCTTCGCCACCCACCACGACGGCCGCCCGCTCACCCTCGAACACGGCTTCCCGGTCCGCCTGGTGGTGCCCCACCTGTACGCCTGGAAGGGCCCCAAGTGGGTGCGCGCCGTCGAGTACATGCGGGCCGACCGGCGCGGCTTCTGGGAGGAGCGCGGCTACCACAACCTGGCCGACCCGTGGCGCGAGCAGCGCTACTCCTACCAGGAGCGGCCCGGGGAGGGCCCGCTGCGCTGAGCGGGCCCCGCACCCGGGACGGCCGGCGCGGCCGGCGCGGACGGTGCGGTCAGAACAGGCTGACGGTGATCGTCACGGTGCTGCCCTGCTTGCCCGGCGTGTTCGCCGCCGGTGACTGGCCGGTGACCTTGCCGATCGGGATCAGCCCGGAGACCTGCGGCACGAACCCCGCGTCCTGGAGGGCCTTCGAGGCGTCATCCCGGCCCATCCCGGTGACGTCCGGCACCAGGTGCATGCCCTTGGAGACGGTCAGCGCCACCGCCGTGCCGGGCGACAGGCCGCCGCCCGCCGCCGGGTCGGTGGAGATCACCGAGCCCTTCGGCACGCTGTCGCTGAACTGCTCGCCGGTCGCGCCCGCCACCAGCCGGGCCCCTTCCAGCGCCTTGACGGCGTCCGCCAGCGGGCGGCCCGCCACGTCCGGCACCCCGACCCGCTCGGGGCCGCGCGAGAGCAGTACCTTGACCGGGTCGCTCTTGCGGACCCGGATGCCCACCCCCGGATCGGTGGAGATCACCTGCCCGGCCGCCACCGACTCGCTGAACTGCTCGCTGAACGCCCCGTGCAGGCCCTGCCCGTCCAGCGTCGCCGACGCCTGCTCCCGGTTCTGCCCCAGCACGCTCGGCACCGTCGCGTACACCGCGTTGGACAGCGTGTACGTCACCGCGCCGACCACCAGCAGCACCACCACCAGCACCGCCGTCCAGACCGCCGGGTGCCGGCCGAAGCCCGGACGGCGGGCCCGGCGCGGGCGGCGGGACCGCGCCGGGGCGTCGTCCTCCGCCGCCGGGCGCACCGGCGGCAGCAGTTCCGGCGGGACCTCCAGCACGCTGGTGCGCTCCAGCGGCGGGGCCGGCGGGAGCACCGCGGTGGCCTCGCCCGGACCGTAGCGCGGGGTGGGCCGGTTCGAGGCGGGCGGCTCGGCGTCCAGCTCGGCGTCCGGCAGCGAGCGGCGGGCCCGCTGCACCGCGGCCAGCAGCTCCACCGCGTCCCACGGCCGGGCCAGCGGGTCGCGGGCGGTCGCGGCGGCCACTATCGCGTCCAGCTCCGGGCCCACCGCGGGGGCGGTCCGGGACGGCGGCGGGACGTCCTCGTGCAGGTGGAGGTACATCACCTGGGCGGCGTTCTCCCCGGTGTGCGGCTTGCCGCCGGTCAGCATCTCGAACAGCAGGATGCCCGCCGCGTAGACGTCCACCCGCTGGTCGGTGGGCTCCTGGCGGATCTGCTCCGGCGCCAGGTACGAGACGGTGCCCAGCAGCTGCCCGGCCTCGGTGCCGGAGGTGACGGCCGAGTCGGCGCCCGCCAGCACCCGGACCAGGCCGAAGTCGGCGACCTTCACCAGGCCGGTGTCGGTGATCAGCACGTTCTCCGGCTTGACGTCCCGGTGCACCAGACCGGCCCGGTGCGCCGCGCCGAGCGCCGCCAGCACCGGCTCCAGCACGTCCAGCGCGGCCCGCACCGACAGCGCCCCGCGGTCGCGCAGCACGTCGCGCAGGTTCCGGCCGGGCACGTACTCCATGGCCATGAACACGGCCCGGGGGTCGGCGCCCTGGTCCAACACGTTCACCACGTTCGGGTGCGCGAGCCGGGCCACCGCCTTGGCCTCCCGGATGAAGCGCGCGGTGAAGTCGGCGTCCCCGATCAGCGAGGGGTGCATCAGCTTCAGCGCCACCGCCCGGTCCAGCCGGGTGTCGGTGCCCCGGTAGACGGTCGCCATGCCGCCCACCGCGATCCGCTGCTCAATCCGGTAGCGGCCGTCGAGCAGCACGCCGTGCAGGGGGTCGTCGAGGGTCATGTCCACCCGAGGAGTCTAGGGGCCGGACCGGTCGCCCACCGGGAGGGGCCGGATGTCGGGGCGGATCGGCGAACCGCCCCCGACCACGGGGACGCCCCCCGGCGGTGGCCGGTTCGCCCCCGGACGGGCGTGTCAGAACGCCGGGCGCTCCCGGGTGTCGGCCAGGCCCGCGCCGGGGGAGGACGCCTCGGCGTAGTAGCGGCGCGGAATCCGGCCCGCCCGGTGGGCCAGCCGGCCCGCCTCGGCCGCCTTGCGCATCGCCTCCGCCATCAGCACCGGGTCCTGCGCGCGGGTCACCGCGGAGGCCAGCATGACGGCGGAGCAGCCCAGTTCCATCGCCAGCGCGACGTCGCTGGCGGTGCCCGCGCCCGCGTCCAGCACCACCGGGACGCCCGCCGCCTCCACGATCAGCTGGAAGTTGTGCGGGTTGCGGATGCCCAGGCCGGAGCCGATCGGCGAGCCCAGCGGCATGATCGCCGCGCAGCCCACGTCCTCCAGCTTGCGGGCCAGCACCGGGTCGTCGTTGGTGTACGGCAGCACGGTGAAGCCGTCGTCGACCAGCGTCTCGGCGGCGTCCAGCAGCTCGATCGGGTCGGGCAGCAGGGTCCGCTCGTCGGCGATCACCTCCAGCTTCACCCAGTCGGTGCCGAGCGCCTCGCGGGCCAGCCGGGCGGTCAGCACGGCCTCGCCCGCGGTGTAGCAGCCCGCGGTGTTGGGCAGCACCCGGATGCCGTTGCGGGAGAGCACTTCCAGGACGGAGCCCTGGGTGGCGGTGTCGACCCGGCGCATCGCCACCGTGGTCAGCTCGGTGCCGGAGACCTTCAGCGCCTGCTCCAGCACCTCCAGGCTGGGGGCGCCGCCGGTGCCCATGATCAGGCGGGAGGAGAAGGGGGTGCCGGCGATGACCAGCGCGTCGTCCGCCATGGTTCAGCCTCCCTGGACGGCGGTGAGGATCTCGACCCGGTCGCCCTCGCCGAGCGCCGTGGCGGGCCACGAACTGCGGGGCACCACCGCCTCGTTGACGGCGGCGGCGACGCCGGTGTTGGCGGCCGACACCTCGGCCACCACCACGTCCAGCGTGGTGGCGGCGGGCAGGGTGCGCGGCGCGCCGTTGACGGTCAGGGCGATGGTGTTCATGCGGGGACCTTCGGGGTGAAGCGGCGGGGGGTGAAGTCGGCGGCCAGGGCGGGGAGTTCGCCGGTGGCCAGATAGTCGGCGAGCAGGTCGGCGGTGACCGGCGTGAGCAGCACGCCGTTGCGGTAGTGCCCGGTCGCGGCGACCAGGCCGTTCAGCGCGGTGGGGCCGAGCAGCGGCGCGTTGTCCGGGGAGCCGGGGCGCAGGCCCGCGCAGGTCTCCACCAGCGGCAACTCGGTGATCCCCGGGACGAGTTCGTGCGCGTCCCGGAGCAGCTCGTAGACGCCGCCCGCGGTGACGGTGGTGTCGTGGCCCTGCTCCTCGGTGGTCGCGCCGACCACCAGCTCGCCGTCGGCCCGCGGCACCAGGTACAGGTGCTGCCCGCGCACCACGGCCCGCACGTTGCGGGACAGGAACGGCGCGTACCGCCCGGGGATCCGCAGCCGCAGCACCTGGCCCTTGACCGGGCGGATCGCCGGCAGCACCCCCGGCGGCAGGCCCGGCAGCAGGTGGCTGCGCGAACCGCCGGCCAGCACAGTGCGCCCCGCCGTCAGCCGCTCCCCGTCCGACAGCCGGACGCCCGCCGCCCGCCCGCCCTCGACCAGCAGCTCGGCGGCCTCGGCCCGGTGGAACACCACGCCCAGCCGCTCCCCGGCGGCGACCAGCGCGGCGGCCAGCCGGCGGCCGTCCACCTGGTGGTCCGCGGCGACGTGCAGGCCGCCGCGCACGCCCGGGGCCAGCATCGGCTCCAGCCGGCGGCACTCCCGGCCGGTCAGCCACTCCGAGGCCAGGCCCAACCGGCCGTGGAAGGCGTGCAGTTCGCGCAGCTCCGCCCGGTCGTCGGCGTCCAGCGCGACGGCCAGCGTGCCGGTGGGCCGGTAGCCGGTGTCCAGCCCGGTCAGCTCGGTCAGCTCGGCGGCGAACGCGGCGTACCGCTCGTTCGACGCCAGGCCCAGGCGCAGCAACGGCTCCTCGCCGTACTGCAGTTCGGTGACGGGGGCGAGCATGCCCGCGGCGACCTGCGCCGCGCCGCCGCCCGGGTGCGGGTCGACCACCGCGACCGACAGGCCGCGCTGCGCGGCGCGCCAGGCGACCCCGAGGCCGATGATGCCCCCGCCGACCACCAGCACGTCCAACGCGCGGGAAGGTGCCACAGCGGCTGATTCTCCCTTCGCCGGCATGACCCGGATCAGGTTCGGACGGTCGCGGGCCGCCACAGCCCGCCTCTCAGCCCGGTGCGCCGGGCTCCCGTGTGACGTAGTACCTCCACCTTAACGCCGGGCCGACCGGCACCCGAAGGCGCGGGCGCGGGTGACCCCCCGCCGCCCCCGGGCGGCCCTGGGTAGGGTGGGCGCCGTGGCTGAGCTGAAGGCAACGGACCGGGTCGTCGTGGTCGGCGCGGGCATGGCGGGCGCCCAGACCGCCCTCAACCTGCGGCAGGGCGGCTGGCCGGGCCCGCTCGCCCTGGTCGGGGAGGAACCCCACCTCCCCTACGACCGCCCCCCGCTCTCCAAGGACGTGCTGCTCGGCAAGGCCGACGCCACCGCCTTCGAGATCGACTGGCCCGGCCTCGGCGTCGACCTGCTCACCGGCCGCCGCGCCACCGGCCTCGCCCCGGGCATCCTGCGCACCGACCGCGGCGACCTGCCCTACGACGCCCTGGTGATCGCCACCGGCGCCGCCCCCCGCACCCTGCCCCACCTGCCCGGCGCCCGCACCCTGCGCACCGTCGACGACGCCCGCGCGCTGCGCGCCGCCCTCACCCCCGGCCGCCGGATCGTGCTGGTCGGCGCCGGCTGGATCGGCGCCGAGACCGCCACCGTCGCCCGCGGACTCGGCTGCGAGGTCACCGTGGTCGAGGCCGCCGCCACCCCGCTGGCCGGCGCGCTGCCCGCCGAACTCGGCGCCCTGATGGCCGACTGGTACGCCGCCGCCGGCGTCGACCTGCGCTGCGGCGCGGCCGTCACCGGCACCGCCGACGGCGGGGTGCTGCTCGCCGACGGCACCCACCTGCCCGCCGACGAGGTCGTGGTCGGCGTCGGCGCCCGCCCCGCCACCGACTGGCTGGCCGGCGGCCCGCTCGCCCTCGCCCCCGACGGCACCGTCCCGGTCGACGACCGGCTGCGCACCGCCCTGCCCGGCGTCCTCGCGGCCGGCGACTGCGCCTCCTACCCCTCCGCCCGCTCCGGTACCCGGCTCGCCGTCCAGCACTGGGACCACGCCCTGCACTCCGGCGCCGCCGCCGCGGCCGCCCTGCTCGGCACCCTCGACGCCCCCTACGACCCCGTCCCGTACTTCTGGTCCGAGCAGTTCGGCCGCGTGGTCCAGTACGCCGGCCGCCACGCCGGGGCCGACCACCTGCTCTGGCGCGGCTCCCCGTCCGAGGGCGACTGGACGGTGCTGTGGCTGCGCGACGGCGCCCTGGTCGCCCTGCTCGCCGTCGACCGGCCGCGCGACCTGGCCCAGGGCCGCCGCCTGATCGAGCGCGCCGCGCCGCTCGACCCGGTGCGCGCCGCCGACCCGGCCGTCCAGCTGAAGGCCGCGGCGCGGTAGCCGGTGGGTAGGCTGGGGCCGTGAGCGAGATCGATCCCAAGACTGACGCCCTGGTCCCCGCGTGGCTGTACCTGCCCGACATCTCCGAGCGGTGGGGCGTGGTGATCACCGAAGTCCGCGCCATGGTGAAGAACCGCACCCTGCTGGCCGTCCGCCGCGGCCCCAACAACTCCCTCCAGGTCCCCGCCGACTTCATCGAGGACGACGGCCCGGTCAAGCACCTGGTCGGCACCCTCACCGTGCTGCGCGACTCCGGCTTCTCCGACCAGGAGATCCTGGAGTGGATGTTCACCGAGGACGACTCCCTGCCCGGCAGCCCGATCCAGGCCCTGCGCGAGAACCGCGCCACCGAGGTCAAGCGCCGCGCCCAGGCCATGGCCCTGTGACGGCCGTGCCCACCGCCCGGGAGCGGCTGGCCGACGCCCGGCTCTACCTCTGCACCGACGCCCGCCGCGAACAGGGCGACCTGCCCGCGTTCCTGGACGCGGTGCTCGCCAACGGCGTCGACATCGTCCAGCTCCGCGACAAGGGCCTGGAGGCCCGGCAGGAACTGGAGTACCTGGAGGTCTTCGCCGACGCGGCCCGCCGCCACGGCAAGCTGCTCGCCGTCAACGACCGCGCCGACGTCGCGTACGGCGCCCGGCCCGACGTGCTGCACCTCGGCCAGGACGACCTGCCGGTCCGCGTCGCCCGCCGCATCCTCGGCGAGGACGTGCTGATCGGCCGCTCCTGCCACAGCGCGGACGAGGTCGACACCGCGATCACCGAACCCGGCGTCGACTACTTCTGCACCGGCCCGGTCTGGCCCACCCCCACCAAGCCCGGCCGCCCCGCCCCCGGCCTCGACCTGGTCCGCCACGCCGCCGCCCGGCACCCCGAACGCCCCTGGTTCGCGATCGGCGGCATCGACACCGCCAACCTCGACCAGGTCCTGGCCGCGGGTGCCACCCGGATCGTCGTCGTCCGCGCCCTCACCGCCGCCGAAGACCCGGCCACCGCCGCCGCCACCCTCGCCACCCGCCTCCACTGACGCCCTCCCGGCCGGGCAAGCACCGCCGCCCCGACAGGGGCGCGGGGAACTGCGCGGTTCGGAGGGCACTTCGGCACGATCCGGTCGTCACGAGCCGGCCCCGCCCCCGGTCGGGAGCCGTGCCGGAGCCGTTCGCACTCCGTGCGGGCT
>NZ_QLLT01000006.1:133165-294301 GCF_003259315.1 Kitasatospora sp. SolWspMP-SS2h
GGCCCCGCCCCCGGTCGGGAGCCGTGCCGGAGCCGTTCGCACTCCGTGCGGGCTGCGCGCGACAGGGGACAGCCGGAGAAGCGCTACCGCACCTCCTTGCCTGCCCTCGCCCCGGCAGGGACGCGGGTCGGAGGTCACTTCGGCGGTCGGCGACGTGCTGCTGAACGCGGGCGGCCCCGCGCTGGCCTCGCTGGCCTCGCGTCGCTGGTGGCGGGGGCGTGAGGCGGGATGACGGCCCCGTCAGTACGTGCGGACCGTCGCCGCGTCGGCCAGTGCCCGGAGCACCTCGCGGGTCGGCCCGTCGGCGATCGGGGCCGCGTCGAGGGCGGTCAGGGCCTCGGTGAGCAGCGTGTCGATCCGGGCCTCGACGAGCGCGGGGGCGCCGCTGCGGGTGATCAGGTCGCGCAGGGCGGTGATCTCCTCGGCGTCCAGGCCGGGCGCGCCGAGCCGGGTGTCGAGGCGGGCGGCGTCGGCCGGGCCCAGGCCGCGCATGGCGTGGGCGATCAGCAGGGTGCGCTTGCCCTCGCGCAGGTCGTCGCCGGCCGGCTTGCCGGTGACGGCGGGGTCGCCGAAGACGCCCAGCAGGTCGTCGCGGAGCTGGAACGCCTCGCCGAGCGGCAGCCCGAAGCCGCCGAGGGCGTCCACCAGGTCCGGCCCGGCGCCAGCCAGCAGCGCGCCGACCTGGAGCGGGCGTTCGATGGTGTACTTCGCCGACTTGTAGTGGAGGACGGTGCGGGCCCGCTCCAGCGCCCCGGCGTCGGTGGAGTCGCCCGCGACCGGCTCCAGCACGTCCAGGTACTGGCCGAGCATCACCTCGGTGCGCATCAGGTCGAAGGCGGGCTTGGCGGCCGACACGGCGGCGGCGGGCAGCCCGGAGCGCTGGAACAGCTCGTCGCACCAGATCAGCAGCAGGTCGCCGAGCAGCACCGCGGCGGACGCCCCGTACTGTTCGCGGTCGCCCCGCCAGCCGCCGGCCCGGTGCAGGTTCTCGAAGCGGCGGTGGACGGCGGGCAGGCCGCGCCGGGTGTCGCTGCGGTCCATCAGGTCGTCGTGGACCAGGGCGCTGGCCTGGAGCAGCTCCAGCGCGGCCGCCGCCCGTTCGATGCCGGGCTCGTCGGCGGCGCCGCCGGCCGCGCGCCAGCCCCAGTAGCAGAACGCGGGGCGCAGCCGCTTGCCGCCGTCGAGCAGGAAGTCGCGCAGCGCGTCGGCGACCGGTCCGAGCTGGTCGGAGATGCCGGAGAGCAGGGCCGTCCGCTCGGCCATGAACACGCCGAGCGCGTCGTTCACGCGGTCGCGCACGTCCTCCGCGTCGACGGGGTTGCGGGGGAGACGGATGGAGGAGGGCACCTGGGACTCCGGATCAAGAGGCTGACAGTCAGATTAACGCGCGCGCCCGGGTGCCCCGTTCCACCCGCGCCGCGACCCGCGCCGCCACCCGCGCCCTCACTCCTGCCGCCACCCCGCCGCGACCCGCGTCGCGACCCGCGCTCCGGGCGCTGCTCCGCGCCGCCGGAGCCGGCTGGCCGGAAATCTCAAGTCCCGTCTCAGTCTCTGGACGTCGTTTGTCCGGGCCGCGCCGCCGACGGCTAACCTGCCTGCATGGCACTCGGGATTCCCTCCACCAGAAGCGACCGCGCGCAGACCGTGCGCGACCTGCTGGCGGCAGGCGACCGCTCCTTCTCCTTCGAGTTCATGCCGCCCCGCAACGAGGAGGGCGAGCGCAGGCTCTGGGACGCGATCCGCCGGGTCGAGTGCCTGGAGCCGAACTTCGTCTGCATGACGTACGGCGCGGGCGGCTCCTCGCGCGGCCGCACCGTCGACCTGGTCGGCCGGATCGCCACCGAGACCACCCTGACCCCGGTCGCCCACCTCACCGCCGTCGACCACTCGGTCGCCGAACTGCGCAACATCATCGGCCAGTACGCCGACCAGAACGTGCGCAACGTGCTCGCGGTCCGCGGCGACCCGCCCGGCGACCCGATGGGCGAGTGGGTGCGCCACCCCGAGGGCGTCAGCTACGCCGCCGAACTGGTCGAACTGATCAGGGACATCGGCGACTTCTGCGTGGGCGTCGCGGCGTTCCCGCAGATGCACCCGCGCTCGGCCGACTGGGACGAGGACATCCGGCACTTCGTCGCCAAGTGCCGGGCCGGCGCGGACTACGCGATCACCCAGATGTTCTTCGAGGTCGAGGACTACCTGCGGCTGCGCGACCGGGTCGCCGCGGCCGGCTGCGAGACGCCGATCATCCCGGAGATCATGCCGGTCACCAACATCCGCCAACTGGTGCGCTTCCCGCAGCTGTCCGGCTCCGACTTCCCGGCCGACTTCCGGCGCAAGCTGGAGGCCGCCGCCGACGACCCGGCCGCGGTCCGCGCGGTCGGCCTCGAACACGCCACCGCGATGGCCGAGCGCCTGCTCGCGGAGGGTGCCCCGGGCCTGCACTTCATCACCCTCAACCACTCCACCTCGACGCTGGAGATCTACCAGAACCTGGGCCTGCACACCCGCTGAGCGCCCGGCCGCCGCGAGTCCGGCGCCGGGCCGCCGGTCCGGTGCGCGAATCCGGTGCGCGAACCGTGCGGTCCGGGATGAGGTGGTGTTCGCCCGGAGGCTGTACAGTCGCCCGCAACCGCGCGGTGAGGGTGGCGTCTGGAGGTTGCGGCATGGGCATCGGATACCTGCTCCTCTACGGTGCGCTGGCCCTGGTCGCGCTCTGGCTGACCGCCGAACTCCTGCTCCAGCACCGGGCCCCGCTGCACTGGCGGGCGCTCGCCCTGCTCGGCTTCCTCGGCGTGGTCGCCGGGATGCGCACCTCCTCGCTGCCGGTGATAGCGGCGGGTGCCGCCGCGTTCGCGCTCGGCCAGGCGAGGGTGACCGGCTCGGTCAAGCGCGGCCGTCCGGTCGGCTGGTCGCTGCGCCGCCCCGACGGCGCCCTGCCCGGCCCGCTGGCGAAGGTCCCGCTGCTGGCCGCGGCCACCGGCGCGCCGGCCGCCGCCGCGGCAACACCGGAACCGGTCGTGCCGGTCGGCGAGGTCGGCCCGGTCGAGGACGAGCCGTTCGAGCCGTTCGACCCCCGCGACGGTCGGTCCGCCGACTACGAGGAGTTCCAGCAGCTCGACGCGGGCGTCTACGCCGACGGCCCGGGCGCCTACCAGGTCCCGGCGCAGCCCCAGTACGGGCAGGCGCAGCCGGGGTACGGCTACCAGCAGCAGGACTCCGGCCCCGGCTACGGCTACCAGGAGCAGTGGGCCGCCCCCCAGCAGCACCAGCAGCAGTACCAGCCGCAACCGCAGGAGCAGCAGTACCAGCAGCCGCAGTGGCAGCTGATCGGCTACGACCAGTACGGCCAGCCGGTCTACCAGGACCCGTACACCCAGCAGCAGTACCAGCAGCCCCACGTCCCGCAGCAAGTCCACATCCCGCAGCAGGCGCAGTCCCAGCAGCAGCCGCAGGACCAGAACTGGTACTACCAGCAGCAGTACTGACGCACCGTCAGGCCGGGCCGACCAGCCCGGCGGTGATCGAGGCGGACATCCCGACCCGGGCCAGCCCGCCGCCCGGGTGGGCGTGCGCGCCGATCAGGTACAGGCCCGGCGGGCCCGGCCGATTGGCCTGCGCGAGGTGCCCGCCCGCCAGCGAGGGCACCGGCACCGAGCCGGTCAGCCGGGTCTCCCGCCAGCGCAGCCGGGGCCGCAGGTCGAGGCCCGCGGCGGCCAGGTGGTCCAGCAACTCCCCGGCGTAGGCGTCCCGTTCGGCCTCGGTGCGGGCGAGGCCGGCGGGCACCGTGACGGTCAGCACGACGGCCTCCGCGTCCGGGCCCGGGACCAGCGACGGGTCGTCCGGACGCAGCACCTGCACGGTGGGGCGGGACGGCAGCGCCCGCTCGGTGAACACCGCCCGGGCCTCGGCCGCGCCGTCCGCGGCGTGCACCACGGTGCGGTGCGCGGTGCCGGCCGGGCGGGCGCCGTCCAGCGCCAGCAGCACCGTGAACCGCCCCGGCGCGGGCGCGGTGGGCTCGGCGACCCCCAGGCCCGGGACGGCGGAGAGCACCGCGTCCGCCGCCAGCACCCCCTCGTCCGTCCGCACGCCCACCACCCGGCCGCCGTCGGACTCCAGGGCCCGCACGGGGGTGCCGAAGCGGAACTCCACCCCGCGCGCGCCGCACCGGGCGAACACCGCGTCGGCCAGCGCCCGCAGCCCGCCGTCCACGTACCAGACGCCGAACGACTGCTCCATGTACGGCAGCACGGTCGCCGAGGCGGGCGCGGACCGCGGGTCCAGGCCGTACCGCAGCGCGTACTCGCCCAGCAGCGCGGCCGGGCCCGGGCCGCCGCCCAGCTCACGGGCCGCGTCGGCCAGGGTGGGCCGCCCGCGCGGCAGCAGCCGGGACAGCCCGCGGCGCGGCGGCACCGGGTACGGGTCGGCCGGGTCCACCGCCGGGCGCGGCTCCTCCAGCAGCGGCCGCCGGGTCGCCTCCCACACCGTCCGCCCCCGGTTCACCAACTCGCCCCAGCGCGCGCCCGCCCCCGCCCCGAACGCGGCGTCCAGCGCCTGCCCCACCCCGCCCCGGGAGGCGTTCGGCAGCACCAGCTCCGTCCCGTCCGGGAACAGGTGCCGGCTCTCCGGGTCCACCGGCCGCAACCCGACCAGCTCCTCCAGCGGCTCCCGCCCGGTCTTCAACGCCAGGTCCCGGTACACGGCGGGCAGTGCGAGCAGCCCCGGCCCGGTGTCGAACCCGAACCCCTCCCGCCGGTACGCCCCCACCTGCCCCCCGTGCGTCCCCGCCGCCTCCAGCACCACCACCCGGTGCCCCGACGCACCCAACCGCGAAGCGGCGGCCAGACCGCCCATCCCTGCACCGACGACGATGATCCGAGCCATGGCAGCAGATCCTATGCGCCCCCGCACCCCCGCCCAGCGCCCGCCCACGCCCGCCCCGGCCGGGCGGCCGCGGCCCGGGCCCGCCCGGAGCCTCGCCGCCGGGGGCGGTTTTCGGCCCTGTTCGGCCGCCCGCCGCAGGCCTTCCCCGGCCGGTGCCGGGCCGGCCGGCTCCGGCCGGTCGGGCCGGTCAGGCGGCGGCCGCCCGGGCCCGGCGGCGTTCGCGGCGGCGGAGCCAGAAGCGGCGGATGCGGGAGACGGCGAACCAGACGATCAGGAGGCCGAGGGCGAGCAGGACCGCGGCGGTGGAGGCGGCGAGCCAGGGGTGGAAGACGGCGAGGGTGACCAGGCCGGCGACGGAGAGGTCCTCGCTGAGGCTCAGCAGGATGTTCGAGGCGGGTTCGGGGGAGGTGTTGACGGCCATCCGCAGGCCCGCCTTGACGCCGTGGCTGAGCAGGGCGGTGGTGCCGCCGAGGGCTCCGGCGGCGACCTCGCCGAGCGAGCCCGGGTCGTGCGAGGCGAGCAGGGCGCCCACCGTCGCGCCCGCGACCGGGCGGATGAAGGTGTGGGCCACGTCCCAGAGGCTGTCCACGTAGGGGATCTTGTCCAGGACCGCCTCGCAGAGGAACAGCACGCCTGCGGCGACCAGCACGTCGGTGCGCTCCAGGGCGGGCGGCACCGAGTCGGCCCCGCCGAAGCGGCCGAACAGGCCCAGCAGCAGCACCACGGCGTAGGCGTTGATCCCGCTCGCCCAGCCGCTGGTGAAGATCAGCGGAACGGCCTCCACGGCGGCCCCCCTTCCCGTGCCCGCCCGGACCTCGGACGGGACCCGGCCACCGTACCCGGCCGCTCCGACCGGGCGGCAGGGGCCGCCGACGGCGGGGACTGAGTATCCGTACTCAGACCGCCGGTTGAGTACCCGCGCGGATACCCGCCGGCCCCGGCCGGCGGCAGAGTGGTGCGCACCGGGAAGGCCGCCGCCGGGCGGCGCCGCCCGGGAGCGCCCGGGGCAGGCCGCCGACCAGGGGGAACGGCGGTCCGCACCACAGGCCCTGGGCGCGATCGACGGCCGGAGCGAGGGGGCCGGGCACCGCCGACACGGGGCGGCGGAGCCCGGCCCCCTCCCCCTCCGGGCCCCTCCCGAGGGGGGTTCCGGGCGGGTCGGCCGGGCGGGGACGGCGGGACGGGGTCGGGGCCCCGCGGAACCGGGGGGTTCCGCGTTGTCACACCCCCCGTTCACGATGGATGCATGCGCGGACCGACCGGTTCGGGCAAAGGTCCGGAGTGAACGGGGGAGACCCATGACCATCAGTCGTCCTGAGCCTGTCGCCCGCCCTGCCGTCGATCAATCCGCCGCCGACCAATTCCCCGCCGAGCGCCCCGCCGCCCGCCGCCCCGCCGCCGAACGGGCGGAGCGGACGGGACGGCCCGAGCGACCCGAGCGGCCCACCGTCGAGCAGCCCACCCTGCCCGCCGGCCGCGCCGGGGACGTCCACCCGGTGCTGCGCCGGAGCACGGCCTCGCCCGCCGCGCTGGAGCTGCTCCGGCACGCGCACCGCACCCTGGTGCACGCCCGGGGCCGGCAGGACCCGTTGGAGCGCTACGCCACCGCCCACCTCGCCGCGCTGCGGGCCACCGCCGCCGTGCTCGCCGTCCGCGGCCGCCCGGTGCGGCACCCGCGCCGCCGCCAGGCGATCCGCCCGGCCTGGGAGCTGCTGCCCGAGGTCGCCCCCGAACTCGCGGAGTGGGCGGCCTACTTCGCGGCCGGGGCCCGCCGCCGGGCCGCCGCCGAGGCCGGGATCACCGGCGCCGCCGGGCCGCGGGACGCGGACGACCTGATCCGCAACACCGCCCTGTACCTGCGCATCGTGGAGCGCATCCTGGCCCTGCACCCCTGACCCGGCACCCGGCGCCCCGGCGTCCGCGCCGCCCCCGGTCCGCCCGGCCCCGGCGGATAAGGTGGAGGCGTTCCCGCCGTGGAAGAACCTGCTTAGAGGGGTGCCGCCTTGTATCCGACTCGTCCCCGCAGTGCGCTGCGTACCGCCGTGGTGTGGGAGGTGGTGCGGGAGGCGCTGGAGCGGCGCTCCGCCGAGCTCGGGCGGCCGGTGCTGGAGGTCGTCGACACCGGCGGCGGCACGGGCAACTTCGCCGTGCCCGTGGCCAGGCTGGGCCACCGGGTCACGGTGGTCGACCCGAGCCCGGACGCGCTGTTCGCGCTGGAGCGCAGGGCCGCCGAGGCCGGGGTCACCGACCTGGTCCGGGCCGTCCAGGGCGACACCCAGACGCTGCCCGAGCTGGTCCCGGCCGGTTCGGTCGACGCGGTGCTCTGCCACGGCGTCCTGGAGGTCGTCGACGACCCGGCCGAGGCGCTCGGCAACCTGGTCGGCACCCTCGGCAAGGGCGGCCTGGTCAGCCTGCTCGCCGCCAACCGCAACGGCGCGGTGCTGGCCCGCGCGGTGGCCGGACAGTTCACCGAGGCCCGCACCGCGCTGGACGCCGCCGACGGCCGCTGGGGCGCGGGCGACCCGATGCCCCGCCGCTTCACCGGCGGGCAGCTGGACGAGCTGGCCGCCGCGGCCGGGCTGCGGGTCACCTCCGTGCACGGCATCCGGGTCTTCGCCGACCTGGTGCCCGGCGTCCTGGTCGACACCGAGCCCGGCGCGCTCGACGCCCTGCTCAAGCTCGAACTCGCGGCCGCCGAACAGCCCGCCTTCCACGCCGTCGCCACCCAGCTGCACCTGCTCGCCGAGGCGATCTGATCCGGGTCGGGGGGCACCAAGGAGGGGGTCCGCTCGTTGCAGTGGTGGGACCGCCGCCGCGGTGGCCCCAGCCACGCCTGATTGACCACGCCGAACCAGGGCCGTGGACCGTATGATCTGGGTAAAGCCGGTAAGCATGACGGCCAGACCGGTGGGGCATATGGACCACACAGGCCCGAGCCAGGGGTGGCGGACCGGTCGCCCCGCGACCGACGAGTAGGAGGACTCCGTGCCGCTCTCGGAGCACGAGCAGCGACTGCTCGAGCAGATGGAGCGAGCGCTGTACGCCGAAGATCCCAAGTTCGCGTCAGCGCTCGAGGGAACCGGCCTGCGCACCTACACCCGTCGGCGGGTCTACCTGGCCGTGGCGGGGTTCGTGGCGGGCATCGCGCTACTCATGGGCGGCCTGGTCACGCAGGTCATCTGGGTCAGTGTCGTCGGGTTCCTGGTCATGCTTGGTTGTGCGGTCCTCGCGGTCACCGCGTGGCGGCGCGGCCCGGCCGGGCACGGCCCACGGCAGGCGCCACCGCCACGCCGGAAGGCCGGCGTCATGGACCGAATGGAACAGCGCTGGCAGCGGCGCCGCGACGAACAGAGCGGCCTGTAGCAGCGACCGGAAACGCAACGTGAAGGGGTCCGCCCCGGGAGAGCTCCTCTCCCGGGGCGGACCCTTGCGCGGGCGCCCTCCGGCGCTCAGCTCAGCCGTTCGCACTCCCGCCGCGCCTGCCGTCCCCGCCGTCCTTGCCGTCCCCGCTGTTCCTCCCGCTCCCGCCCTTCCGGCCCAGGCGCCGGAACGGCCCGGTCACGGCCGCCCGGAGCGCGGCCACCCGTTCGGCGGTGCGCTCCCGGCGGGCCGCCGCGCGGTCCTGGGCGCGCCACCACAGGCGCACCGCGGAGGCGGGCAGCAGCAGGGCGCGCAGCCTGCGGCCGCGGGTGGCCCGGACCAGCAGGGCCTCGCGGGCGGTGCGGACGTCACCGCCGAGGTGGGCGGGCGCGTCGGACTCGCGGGCGTACATGACGCGCTCGGTGGCGAGGGCGACCCGGCCCGCGGCGGCCGCGGCCTCGGGGTCGAGGCGGGCGTCCTCGGCGAGCCGGCGGGCGGCGCTGCGCGGGGTGCGGGCCTCGTCCGGGGGGATGCCCAGGTCCCAGGCGGAGTCGACGAGTTCGGCCCAGGCGGCGAGCACCTGTTCGTCGGTGAGCCGCGGCCCGTCCGCGCCGGCCAGGTGGCGGCCGGCGCCGAGGCGGCGTCGCCGCAGCCTGGTCCGCCAGAGCATCGGGAAGGCCAGCGCGGCCAGCAGCAGCAGGACGGCGGCGGCGGTGAGCAGGGCCGGCCAGCTCCGCCACCAGGGCGCCGCGGTGTCCCGGTGCACGGTCAGCGCGGCCTCGTCGGCGCAGTCGCCGACCCGGTGCTGCTGCGGGGGGCAGCTGCTGGAGGAGGACGGCTGGGCGGAGGGCTGCCCGGTCGGCGCGGCGCTGCTGGGGGCGGCGCTGGGGGTGCCGGTGGGGACGGCCTGCTGGACGGAGTACAGCGGGGTGCTGCCCCGGTTCGGGGTGGGCTCGAAGCGCATCCAGCCGTAGCCGCTGAAGTACAGCTCGGGCCAGGCGTGGTAGTTGGAGCTGCGGACCACCCGGTCGGTGCCGTTGCCGGTGCCCGGGGTGAAGCCGATCGCGACCCGGGCGGGGATGCCCAGCGAGCGGGACATCGCGGCCATGGTGGCGGCGAAGTGCACGCAGAAGCCCTCCTTGTCCTGGAGGAACTTGGCGATGGCGTCCGGCCCGGTGCGGGCGTCGATCTTGGTGTTGTAGGTGAAGCCGCCGCTGGTGAAGTACTGCTGGAGGGCGACGGCCCGGTCGTACGGGGTGTCCTTGCCCCTGGTGACGTCCCGGGCGGTGTCGGCCACCACGGACGGCAGGTTGGCGGGCAGGTCCAGGTAGCGCTTGGCGATGTCGTCGGGGGCCGGGCCGGCGGAGCGCAGCTGGGCGGCGGTGGCGTTGACGTCGACCGAGCCGACCGAGTACGTCAGGCCCTTGCTCTTCTGGCCGTTGACGCCGCTGACGGTGCGCCCCTGCGGGTCGAAGCGCCAGTCCGCAGTGTTCGGCAGCTCCAGCCAGGACATCGGGTACGGCATCGGCAGCCAGGCGGTGCTCAGCTGCTCGGAGACGGTGACCTTGGTGCGGACCGGGGTGGTGGGCAGGTTCGGGGCCAGGCCCTCGGGGGCGGGCACGGTGGTGGGCAGCGCCTGGGGGCTCTGCTGGCCGGGCAGCCACTCCTGGCCGTTGAACTCGCTGAGCGCGGCGATCCGCAGGTAGAGCTGGTCGGCGTCGGGCGCGTCGGTGGAGAAGCTCAGCAGCGGGGTGTCGTCGTTGGAGCGCAGGTTGGCGGTGAGCGCGACGACCAGGTTGAGCGAGCGCTCGTCGCCCTTGCCGCTCCCGCCGCCGCCCTCGCCGGCGTGGCCGCCCAGGCCGCCGAACAGGCCGGGGCCGACCGCGGGGGCGAACACCGGCACCAGCACGGCGGCGGCCAGCGCGATCACGCCGATCCGGCGGCCGCCGTTGGACAGCGCGGTGGCGGAGCGGCCGGTGCCGTGGAAGACCCGGCCCCAGCGGGTGAGCCGGTCCTGGCCCTCGGTGTAGAGCAGGGCCAGGAAGCCCGCCGCGCCGAACAGGAACCACAGCCACATGCCGCCGGGCGAGTCGGCCAGGCCGCCGGAGACCGAGTACAGGGCCAGCAGCGGCAGGCCCGCGGCGGCGGCCCGGCGGTAGGTGACCGCCAGGGTGTCGACCAGGACGGCCACCAGGGCGACCGAGCCGACCACGATCAGCCGCAGGCCGTCGCTGGCCGGGGCCGGGATCGCGTACGCCCGGATGTCGTCGCCGCCGCTGCTCAGCAGGGTGGAGACCGCGTCCAGGGCGCCCGGGCCGGGCAGCACGCCGAAGTTCATCGAGGACCGCACGGTGGTGAGCATCAGCACGTACAGCACGACCAGCAGCTGCAGCGGCGGCACCAAGGCCCGGGGCAGCGGCAGGGCGCGCAGCCCGGCCCCGGCGCCGGCCGTGACGGCGATCAGCAGCAGGCCGTGCGGGGCGAGCGCGAACGGGTCCTGGAACAGCGGGGACAGGCACAGCGCCGCCAGGGCGGTGGCCAGGGCCGCGCAGAGCGTCAACTTGGCCCGGGTGGTCACGCGCCGACCTCGTCTCGGTAGGGAACGGTGGTGTTCTGGGTGCGGTCCGCGGCCCGCCACAGCGCGGGCAGCGAGTCCCCGGCCCGGACCGGGAGCACCGTCCAGCCGGACTCGCGCAGCCGGGCGGCCCGGGCGTCGGCCGGCTCGTCCGCGCTCTCCGGGAAGAGGTGCCGCAGGCCCGACCAGGTGCCGGTGTCCAGCAGCAGGACGACCGCGCCGCCGGTGCGGCGGCGCAGCCGGGCCAGCCGCTCGACCTGCTCCTCGTCGAGCTCGCCGACCACCGCCACCAGCAGGCCCTCGCCGCCCAGCCGGAGCACCTCCTCGGCGCGGGCCAGGGTGCCGCCGTCGGAGTGCTCGACCACGGCCAGCGCGTCCAGCAGCAGGCCGACGGACTCGGCGGCGCCCGCCCCGCCGCCGGCGCCCTGGCCGGGCACCGAGAAGCCGGTGTCGGTGAGCAGCCGGGTGCGGTAGCCGCGCTGCACCAGGTCGACGGCGACCGAGGCGGCGCAGGACACCGCCCACTCGAACGAGGAGGCCGGGCCGGAGCCGCGGTGCGCGGCCTCCCGGGTGTCCAGCAGCACGGTGGCGCGGGCCTGCAGCGGCTGCTCCTCGCGCCGGACCATCAGCTCGCCGTACCGGGCGGTGGACTTCCAGTGCACCCGGCGCAGGTCGTCGCCGTGCCGGTACTCGCGCGGGATGACGTCGTCGTCGCCGGCCAGCGCCAGGGTGTGGGTGGTGGAGTCGCCCTGCCCGCCGGACTCGCCGGGCAGCCGGACCGGCGGCAGGTCCTGGACCTGCGGGACGACGGTCAGCACGTCGGCGGCGCTGAACGCGCGGGTCAGCTCGCACATCCCGAACGGGTCGGACAGCCGCAGCTGGAGCGGGCCCAGCGGGTAGCGCCCGCGCAGGTCGGAGCGGACCCGGTAGGACACCTCGCGGAAGCCGCGCGGCTCGACCCGGTCCAGCACGAAGCGCGGGCGCGGGCCCAGCACGTACGGGACCTTGTCCTCCAGCAGCAGCAGGCCGGTGGGCACCCGGGAGACGTTGTCCAGCCGCAGGTGCACCCGGGCCTCCTGCCCGGCCGCGGCCCGCTGCGGGCTGAGCCGACGGCCGGAGGCCACCCGGTAGCGGGTGCGCACCAGCAGCGCGGCGGCGGCCAGCGGGAGCGCCGCCAGCAGCACGCCGACCTGGAGCAGCGCGGTCTGGCCGAACACGAACGCGCAGACCGCGGCGGTCGCGCCGGCCGCGAGGAAGGAGCGCCCCCGGGTGGTCAGTCCGCGCAGCGCGGCGCGCACCCCGGAGGCGCGGGCGGGGCGCGCCACCTCAGCGGCCCTGCGGACGCGGGATGGGCAGTCGGGCCACCAGGTCGAGCACCACCTGCTCGACCGTGCGGCGGCTCAGCTGGGTCTCCGAGGTGGGGAGCAGGCGGTGGGCCAGCACCGGGACGGCGAGCGCCTGGATGTCGTCCGGGAGCACGTAGTCGCGGCCGTCCAGGGCGGCGTGCGCGCGGGCCGCCCGGACCAGGTGCAGGGTGGCCCGGGGGGAGGCGCCGAGCCGCAGTTCGGGGGCGGTGCGGGTGGCGGCGACCAGGTCGACGGCGTAGCGGCGGACCGGGTCGGCCACGTAGACGGTCTTCACCAGGTCGATCAGCTTGAGCAGGTCGGCGGCGTGCGCGACCGGCTGGAGGTCGTCCAGCGGGTTGGCCGCGGAGTGCAGGTCGAGCATCGCGAACTCGGCGTCGGCGCTGGGGTAGCCGATCGAGATCCGGGCCATGAAGCGGTCCCGCTGGGCCTCGGGCAGGGCGTAGGTGCCCTCCATCTCGACCGGGTTCTGGGTGGCGATCACCATGAACGGCGAGGGCAGCGCGTGGGTGGTGCCGTCGATGGTGACCTGGCGCTCCTCCATCGACTCCAGCAGCGCGGACTGGGTCTTCGGCGAGGCCCGGTTGATCTCGTCGCCGACCACGATCTGGGCGAAGATCGCGCCGGGCCGGAACTCGAAGTCCCGCTGGTGCTGGTCGAACACGTTGGTGCCGGTGACGTCGGAGGGCAGCAGGTCCGGGGTGAACTGGATCCGGCGCACCGTGCAGTCCACCGAGCGGGCCAGCGTCTTGGCGAGCATGGTCTTGCCGACGCCGGGTACGTCCTCCAGCAGCAGGTGGCCCTCGGCGAGCAGCACCGTCAGGGCGATCCGGATCGCCTCCGGCTTGCCCTCGATCACGCTCTCCACGGACTTCCGGACCCGGTCGACCACCGCCGCCAGCTCCGCCAGACCGGTCGGTTCCCGCCGGTCGTACCGGTCCGGCTCCGGCTGGTCCGTGCCCTGCCCGCTGATCGTCGTCACCCGTACGCTCCCATGTTGCACAGTCGCCGGGCGGCTGGTTCGAGCCCGGCCCACCCCGAATACCTGGCGCATTCTTCCCTGTCCCACGGCCAGAAGTCACCCGGCCGGGCGAGACGCGAAGGCTGTCCCGGTTTGGGACGAGCGGCCGGCCCGGGCGGTTTCGCCCGGGCCCGCGCCCCCGCCCCCGGGCGGCCCGGCCACCCGTCCGACCTGCGCGAACCGATACCGCCGGCCGGGTGGTGCGCCGGAGCGGAACGTTGACTGGCGGGGCGCGGGCGATAGGCTTCAAGCGCAGTGGAGCACGGCGGACGGCGCCCGGCGGACGGGCTGGCGGGCCGCTCTCCGCGCCGGGCCGGCCGTCCCGCACGCAGCCCGCGGCCTCCTCCCGCTCCGTGCCCACCTGGCGCACCTTCCCCGGTGCCGGGCGGTCGCTCCTTCCCCCGAGCGAGCGGGCGGGGACCACGGGCGGTGTGCGGCGCGGCCGGCCCGGTGCGCGAGAATGGCCCGGCCACACCGCACCTGAGGAAGGGCCCCGCCCCCGTATGAGTACCGACAGCCCCGCCCCCCGGCACATCCCGGTGATGCTGGAGCGCTGCCTGGACGCCCTGGCCCCGGCGATCTCGGCGCCCGGCTCCGTCGTGGTGGACGCCACCCTGGGCCTGGGCGGCCACAGCGAGGCCCTGCTGACCCGCTTCCCGGACGTCCGCCTGATCGCCGTCGACCGCGACCCGCGCGCCCTGGAGCTCTCCGCCGCCCGGCTGGCCCCGTTCGGCGACCGCGCCACCCTGGTGCACGCCGTGTACGACGAGATCCCGCGCGTCCTGGACGAGCTGGACGTCCCCGAGGTGCAGGGCGTGCTGTTCGACCTCGGCGTCTCCTCGATGCAGCTGGACGAGGCCGACCGCGGCTTCGCCTACGCCCAGGACGCCCCGCTGGACATGCGGATGGACCAGACCCGCGGCATCTCCGCGGCCGAGGTGCTCAACACCTACGGTCACGGCGACCTGGCCCGCATCCTCAAGGTGTACGGCGAGGAGCGGTTCGCCGGGAAGATTGCCTCCGCCGTTCTGCGGGAACGCGAGCGGGAACCGTTCACCACGAGCGCTCGTCTTGTGGAGTTGGTCCGCAACGCCATCCCGGCGGCCACCCGGCGCACCGGCGGCAACCCGGCCAAGCGGACCTTCCAGGCGCTGCGGATCGAGGTCAACGGCGAGCTGGAGGTGCTGGACCGGGCCGTTCCCGGCGCGCTGGACGCCCTGGCGGTGGGCGGCCGGATCGTGGTGATGTCCTACCAGTCGCTGGAGGACCGCCTGGTCAAGCAGTACCTCCAGGCGGGCGCGACCTCCACCGCCCCGCCGGGCCTGCCGGTGATCCCCGAGGAGCTCCAGCCCTGGCTGAAACTGCTCACCCGCGGTGCCGAACTGGCCACCGAGGAGGAGATCGAGGAGAACCGGCGCGCCGCGCCCGTACGGCTGCGCGTGGCGGAGAGGATCAGACGGACCCGGAGGTAGCCAGCCGCCGGGAGCAGCGGAGCGAAGGGGAGTGGAGCGGTGCCGGTGGCCGGCGAGCGGACCCGGGGGAGCGTCCCCGGGCAGGGGGGCAGGGCGCGGATCACCGTCCGGCCCGGGGCGCGCTCGATGCGGGGGCGCACCCCGTTCGCGGTGCTGGTGGTCACCCTGCTGTCGGCCGGGCTGCTCGGCCTGCTGATGCTCAACACCGCCCTGAACGAAGGATCGTTCACCCTCTCCCGGCTCAAGCGGCAGACCACCGAGGCCACCGACCAGCAGCAGACCCTGCAGCAGCAGATCGCCGAGCAGTCCGCGCCCGACGCGCTGGAGCGGCGGGCCCGCGAGCTCGGCATGGTGGCCGGCGGCGACCCGGTCTTCCTCAACCCGGACGGCTCGGTCACCGGCAAGGCCAGGGCCGCCGAGGACAAGCCGCCGGTGCCGCGCCCCAGCAGCGCCGCGCCGTCCGACCCGGCCGCCTCGCCCGGCGCGAGCCCCGGCCCCGGCGACCCGGGCATCGACCTCGCGCCCGCCCCGCCGGCCGCTGCCGCGTCCGGCAGCCCGTCCGGCAGCCCGTCCGGCAGCCCCTCGGGCAGCCCGTCCGCCGGGGCGCAGCGGTGAGCCGCCCGCCCGGGGACGCGCCCCGCCCGCGCCGCACCCCGTCCGGCTCCGGCTCGGGCTCGGGCCGCTCCGCCGCCGGGCGGGCCGGCGCGGGCCGCCCCGCCGAACAGCCGCCGCGCCGCCGCCCCACCGAGCAGCCGCCGCCGCGCCGCCGGGTCGCCGAACCGCGCCGCGCCGCCGACGGCGCCCCCGCCCGCCCGGCCCGGCCGCGCGCCGCCGCCGGGCACCGCGAGGCCGCCCCGCCGCGCCCGGGCACCCGCCCGGCCCGCCGCCCGGCCGCGCCGCGCCGCCCCGCCCCGCCCGGGTCGCGGACCATCAAGCTGGCCGATCCGCGCCGCCGGCTGCGGCTGGTGACGGTCTCCCTACTGCTGGTGTTCGCGATCTTCGCGGGCCGGCTGGTGCAGCTGCAGCTGCTGGACTCCGACGCGCTGGCCGCCGCCGCGGGCGCCAACAAGTACGTGCGGGTGGCGCTGCCCGCCGAGCGCGGCTCGATCACCGCCGCGGACGGCACCGTGCTGGCCACCTCGGTCGACGCGTACGACATCACCGCCGACCCGACCATGTTCACCCCGGAGGCCACCCACCTGCCGGACGCGCCGGAGCAGGCCGCGGCGCTGCTCGCGCCGGTCCTCGGGCAGCCGAAGGAGGAGCTGGCCGAGAAGCTGCACCTGAACAGCAAGAACCCGAAGAGCCAGTACGCGCTGGTGATGGCCCGGCAGACCCCGGAGGCGAAGAACCGGATCGCCGACCTGAAGTCCTCGCTCACCAAGCAGGTGGACACCGCGGCCTGCCGCGCCCAGGCGCAGCTGCTCAAGAAGCCCGCCGACAAGGGCGGCCGGCAGTTCCTGGACGCGGCCTGCGTCAACCCGCTGGCCGGGATGTTCTGGGAGCAGTCGACCCGGCGCAGCTACCCGGCGGGCGGCCTGGGCGCCAACCTGGTCGGCTTCGTCAACGCGGAGGGCGTCGGCACCGGCGGCCTGGAGCTCCAGTACCAGCAGCTGCTGGCCGGGCAGGACGGCCACTCCACGTACGCCTCGGCGGGCGGCAACCGGGTCGCCACCGCGGGCGGCGCCCGGCAGGACCCGGTGCCCGGCACCGACCTGCGGCTGACCGTGAACCCCGACGTCCAGTGGGCCGCCCAGCGGGCCATCACCGACCAGGTCGCCAACGCCGGGGCGGAGAAGGGCTACGTGATCGTCCAGGACGTGAAGTCCGGGCAGGTGCTGGCGATGGCCTCCTCGCCCGGCTTCGACCCGAACGACCTCTCCTCGGCCCGCGCCGACCAGCTCGGCAACCCGGCCCTCCAGGACGCGTACGAGCCCGGCTCGACCGCGAAGCTGATGACCATGGCGGCGGTGCTGGACACCGGCAAGGCCGACTGGGACACCCACGTCGAGGTGCCCAACACGCTCCAGCGCTCGGACCGGGTGTTCCACGACGACGTGGACCACGAGACCTGGTACCTGACCCTGGCGGGCGTGCTCGCCAAGTCCTCCAACATCGGCACCATCGAGGCGGCCGAGCACCTGGGCGCCACCCAGGCCGAGTCCAACAAGGTGCTGGCCGACTACCTGGACCGGTTCGGCATCGGCAAGCCCAGCGGCCTGGGGTTCCCCGGCGAGACCCGCGGCATCCTGGCCAAGCCCGAGGACTGGAGCGGCTCGCAGCAGTACACCATCCCGTTCGGCCAGGGCCTGTCGGTCAACGCCCTGCAGGCCACCTCGGTGTTCTCCACCATCGCCAACGGCGGCGTCCGGGTCGCCCCCGGCCTGCTGGCCGGGACCACCGGCCCGGACGGCGCCTTCACGCCCGCGGCGGCCGGGGCGCAGAACCGGGTGGTCTCGGAGCGCACCGCCAAGACCCTGACCGAGATGCTGGAGTCCGTCGTCACCGACGAGCAGGGCACCGGCACCACCGCGAAGATCCCCGGCTACCGGGTGGCGGGCAAGACCGGCACCGCCAACCGGGTGGACCCGAAGACCGGCAAGTACTCCGGGTACACCGCCTCCTTCATCGGCTTCGCGCCCGCCGACCAGCCCCGGGTGACGGTCTCCTGCGTCATCCAGGACCCGGTCAACGGGCACTTCGGCGGGCAGCTGTGCGGACCCGTCTTCAAGCAGGTGATGGAGTTCACCCTCAAGACCCTCCAGGTCCCGCCGAGCGGCAGCGAGGCGCCGAACCTGCCCGTCGACTGGAAGCCCTGAGATGAGCGACACCCCCCGGCGCGCGCAGCGCCCTGTGAGCAGCGTCACGGAGCAGGCCCGGTTTGGCCCCGGGGGGCGCGGGGCCGATAGCCTTCCGGCCGTGCCGAAACCCGATCAAACCCCCGCGAGCCCGCCCCGCCCCCGCCGCACCGCGGCGCTGCCCCTCGCCGAGGCGGCCCGGCTGCTCGGCCTGGCCCCCCAGGAGGGCCCCGAGGTCACCGGCGTCACCCACGACTCCCGGGCGGTGCGCCCCGGCGACGTCTACGTGGCCTTCCCCGGGGCCAACCACCACGGCGCGGCGTTCGCCGCCGGCGCGGCGGCGTCCGGCGCGGTCGCGGTGCTCACCGACCCGGCCGGGGCCGAACTGGCCGCCGGCGCCGGCATCCCGCTGCTGGTGGTGGACAGCCCGCGCGAGGCGATGGGCCCGCTGGCCGCCGCGGTCTACGGGGCGCCCAGCGAGAGCATGCTGATGATCGGTCTGACCGGCACCAACGGCAAGACCACCACCTCCTACCTGGTGGAGGGCGGCCTGCGCGGGGCCGGCCGGCTGCCCGGCGTGATCGGCACCGTCGAGATGCGGGTCGGCGAGGAGCGGATCAAGTCCGAGCGCACCACCCCCGAGGCCACCGAACTGCACGCCGTGCTCGGCGTGATGCGCGAGGCCGGGGCCGAGGCGGTGGTGATGGAGGTCTCCAGCCACGCGCTGGTGTACGGCCGCACCGACGGCGTGGTCTACGACGTGGCGCTGTTCAACAACCTGACGCCCGAGCACCTCGACTTCCACCCCGACATGGAGGACTACTACCGGGCCAAGGCCCGGCTCTTCCAGGAGGGCAAGTCCCGCCGGGGCGTCGCCAACCGGGACGACTCCTACGGCCGCCGGCTGGCCGGCGAGGCCCGCATCCCGATGACCACCTTCTCCGCGGCCGGCGACCCGGCCGCCGACTGGCGCGCCGTCGACGTCCAACTCGGCCCGTCCGGCTCGACGTTCCGGGTGCTCGGCCCGAACGGCGAGCAGGCCGACGCCGCGGTGCCGCTGCCCGGCCCGTTCAACGTCGCCAACGCGCTGGGCGCGATCACCGCGCTCGTCACCGCCGGGATCGACCTGGACGCCGCGGTGGCGGGCGTCGCCGCGGTGGCCGGGGTGCCCGGCCGGCTGGAGAAGGTCGAGGCCGGGCAGGACTACGTCGCCGTGGTCGACTACGCCCACAAGCCGGACGCGCTCAGCGCCGTGCTCGCCTCGCTGCGCGAGGTCACCAAGGGCCGGCTGCACGTGGTGGTCGGCTGCGGCGGCGACCGCGACCCGTACAAGCGCGGGCCGATGGGCGCGATCGCCGCCCGGCTCGCCGACACCGCCGTCCTCACCAGCGACAACCCGCGCTCCGAGGACGCGCTGGCGATCCTGGCCACCATGCTGGCCGGTGCCGCCGAGGTGCCCGAGGAGGAGCGCGGCGAGGTGCTCGCCGTCCCCGACCGGGGCGAGGCGATCGCCCTGGCCGTCGCCCGGGCCCACACCGGGGACACCGTGCTGGTGGCCGGCAAGGGCCACGAACTGGGCCAGTACGTGAAGGGCGAGGTCCGCCCGTTCGACGACCGCCAGGTGTTGCGGGTCGCGATTGAGCAGCTGATGGAGGCGGAGCGATGATCTCTCTCACCCTGGCCGAGGCCGCGCGGGCCGTCGGCGGGACGCTCGACGGCGCGGACCCGCAGGCGCCGATCACCGGCGCGGTGGTCACCGACAACCGGCAGATCGAGCCCGGCGGGCTGTTCGTGTGCGTGGCCGGCGAGCGCGTCGACGGCCACGACTTCGCCGCGAAGGCCGTCGCCGACGGCGCGGTCGCGGTGCTCGCCACCCGGCCCGTCGGCGTGCCCGCGATCCTGGTGGACGACGTGGTGGTCGCGCTCGGCCGGCTCGCCCGCGCCGTGGTGGCCCGCGCCGACGGGGTGCGGATCGTCGGCCTGACCGGCTCGGCCGGCAAGACCTCCACCAAGGACCTGATCGGCCAACTGCTCTCCCGGCACGGCGAGACGGTCTTCCCGGCCGGTTCGCACAACAACGAGATCGGCCACCCGCTGACCGCGCTGCGGATCGCCCCGACCACCCGTCACCTGGTGATGGAGATGGGCGCCCGGCACAAGGGCGACATCGAGTACCTGACCGGCATCACCCCGCCCACCGTCGGACTCGTCCTCAACATCGGCACCGCCCACCTCGGCGAGTTCGGCTCCCGCGAGGCGATCGCCGAGGCCAAGGGCGAGATGGTGGAGGCCCTTTCGCCCGAGGGCGTCGCCGTCCTCAACGCCGACGACCCGCTGGTGCGCGCGATGAGCAGCCGCACCAAGGCCCGGGTGGTGCTGTTCGGCGAGTCCCCGGACGCCCACGTCCGGGCCACCGGAGTTCGCCTGGACGCCACCGGCAGGCCGCAGTTCACGCTCAGCACCCCGGCCGGTTCCGCACCCGTGCGGCTGCGCCTGTACGGTGAGCACCACGTCTCGAACGCCCTCGCCGCCGCAGCGGTGGCGGTGGAGCTCGGGATGCCCGTCGACCGCGTCGCCGAAGCACTCAGCGAGGCGGGTGCGCTGTCCCGCTGGCGCATGGAGGTGGTCGACCGGGCCGATGGCCTCACCGTCGTCAACGACGCCTACAACGCGAACCCGGAGTCCGTGCGGGCCGCGCTGCGGACCCTCGCGACGATGGCGGGCACCGGCCCGGAGCGCCGCCGCACCTGGGCGGTGCTCGGCGAGATGCGGGAGCTCGGCGAGGACAGCCTCGACGAGCACGACACCATCGGAAGGCTCGTGGTACGGCTCGACATCACCAAGCTGGTGGCGGTCGGCGGACGCGAGGCGGCCCGGATGGAACTGGGCGCGAGGAACGAAGGTTCGTGGGGTGAGGAGTCGGTGCTGGTGTCCGACGCGGACGCGGCGATCGAGCTGCTGCGCAGTCAGGTGCGGCCGGGGGACGTGGTCCTGGTGAAGGCCTCCCGTTCGGTGGGTCTGGAGAAGGTCGCCGAGGCGCTGCTCGCGGACGGTGCCGCGAAGTGAAGCAGATCCTCTTCTCCGGCATGATCGGCCTGGTGCTGACCCTGCTCGGCACCCCCGCCCTGATCAAGCTGCTCGCCAAGCACGGCTACGGCCAGTACATCCGCGACGACGGCCCCAAGGCGCACCACAGCAAGCGCGGCACGCCCACCATGGGCGGCATCGCCTTCATCCTGGCGACACTGATCGCCTACTTCGGGACCAAGGCGATAACGGGCGAAATGCCCACCGCCTCCGGCCTGCTGGTGCTGTTCCTGACCACGGGCCTGGGCCTGGTCGGCTTCCTGGACGACTACATCAAGGTGGTCAAGCGCCGCTCGCTGGGCCTGCGGGCCAAGGCGAAGCTGCTCGGCCAGTCCTTCGTCGCCCTGGCCTTCGCGATCCTGGCCCTGCAGTTCAGCGACAGCCGGGGCCTGACCCCGGCCTCCGACCACCTGTCCTTCGTGCAGGACTTCAAGTGGGCGATCGGCCCGGTGCTGTTCGTCATCTGGGCCTACTTCATGATCGCCGCGATGTCGAACGGCGTGAACCTCACCGACGGCCTGGACGGCCTCGCCACCGGCGCCTCGGTGATGGTGTTCGGCGCCTACACCTTCATCGGCCTGTGGGAGCACGGCCAGAACTGCGCCTACGCGCTCAAGGCCACCGCCTCCTGCTACGACGTCCGCGACCCGCTGGACCTCGCCGTGGTCGCCGCCGCCCTGATGGGCTCCTGCTTCGGCTTCCTGTGGTGGAACACCTCGCCCGCGAAGATCTTCATGGGCGACACCGGCTCGCTGGCCCTCGGCGGCGCGCTGGCCGGCCTGGCCATCGTCTCGCGCACCGAGCTGCTGCTCGCCATCCTCGGCGGCCTGTTCGTGATCATCACCCTTTCGGTGATCATCCAGGTCGGGTCGTTCCGGATGACCGGCAAGCGCGTTTTCAAGATGGCGCCGCTCCAGCACCACTTCGAACTCAAGGGCTGGAGCGAAGTCCTGATCGTGGTCCGGTTCTGGATCATCCAGGGCCTGTGCGTCGCCGTCGGACTCGGACTCTTCTACGCGGGGTGGGTGACCGGATGAACAACCCGGAGTGGGCCGGCCTTCCGGTCGTCGTCGCAGGACTCGGCCTCTCCGGGGTCAGCGCCGCCCGCGTCCTGCACGGGCTCGGCGCGCACGTCACCGTGGTGGACGGCGGCGACGGCCCGGGCCTCGCCGCCAAGGCCGCCGCCCTCACCGAGCAGGGCGTCGCCGTCCGCCTCGGCGACGGCGCGAGCCTGCCGGACGGCACCGCCCTGATCGTCACCTCGCCCGGCTGGGCCCCCGACAGCCCGCTGTTCACCGCCGCCGCCGCGGCCGGCGTCCCGGTCTGGGGCGACGTCGAACTCGCCTGGCGGCTGCGCACCCCGCACCCCGCCACCGGGGAGCCCGCCCCCTGGCTGGCCGTCACCGGCACCAACGGCAAGACCACCACCGTCCAGATGCTGGCCTCGATCCTCACCGCCGCGGGCAGGCGCACCGCCGCCGTCGGCAACGTCGGCGTCTCGGTGCTGGACGCGGTGCTCGCGGCGGAGCCGTACGACGTGCTGGCCGTCGAGCTCTCCAGCTACCAGCTGCACTGGGCGCCCTCGCTGCGGGTGCACTCCGGCGCGGTGCTCAACCTGGCGCCCGACCACCTCGACTGGCACGGTTCGATGGAGGCGTACGCCGCCGACAAGGGCCGGATCTACCGGGGCAACCAGGTCGCCTGCGTGTACAACCTGGCCGACCCGGCCACCGAGGCGCTGGTCCGCGAGGCCGACGTCGAGGAGGGCTGCCGGGCGATCGGCTTCGGCCTGGGCGCCCCCGCCGTCTCCCACCTCGGCGTGGTCGACGGCCTGCTGGTCGACCGGGCCTTCGTCGCCGACCGGGCCAACTCCGCCGCCGAGCTCGGCGCCGTCGCCGACGTGCGCCCGCCCGCCCCGCACAACGTCGCCAACGCGCTGGCCGCCGCCGCGCTGGCCCGCGCCTACGGCGTGGACGCCAAGGCCGTCCGGGACGGGCTGCGCGCCTTCACGCCCGACGCGCACCGGATCGCGCACGTCGCCGAGGTCGACGGCGTCACCTACGTCGACGACTCCAAGGCCACCAACACCCACGCCGCCGCCGCCTCGCTGGCCGCCTACCGGCCGGTGGTGTGGATCGCCGGCGGCCTGGCCAAGGGCGCCACCTTCGACGAGCTGGTCGCCGCCGCCGCCCCCCGGCTGCGGGCCGCCGTGCTGATCGGCCAGGACCGGCAGCTGATCCGCGAGGCGCTGGAGCGACACGCCCCGCAGGTCCCGGTCTTCGAACCGGCCCCGGGCCAGACTGGCGCCGGGGCGATGACCGCGGTCGTCGCGGCCGCGGCCGCCGCCGCCGAGAAGGGCGACACCGTCCTGCTGGCACCGGCCTGCGCCTCGATGGACATGTTCACCAACTACGGTGAGCGCGGGGACGCGTTCGCCGCCGCCGTCCGGGCCCTGCGGCCCTGAAGCACGCACCACGAGGTCGCGCCCGCGGGCAGTCCGCCGCCCGGGCGCGGCCTCGCCGTCGGAGGACCCCCGGCGCGTTCCCGTCCGTGACCCGAACCGTGAGGAGCCCGTGGTGCCGACCAGGGAGAAGGAACCGCCCGGGGGCCTCCAGCTGATCTCGGCGACCACCACCACCTTCAAGTCGGCCGGCCCGCTGGCCCGCTTCCGGGCCGCCCGGGAGCGGTTCGGCTACCTGATGGCCCGCCCGCTGACCCCGTACTACCTGATCCTGGGCGCGGCGCTGCTGCTGGTGGTGCTGGGCCTGGTGATGGTGTTCTCCGCCTCGCAGAGCGTGGTGGTCGAGTACGGCCTGCCGATGACGTTCTTCTTCCGCAAGCAGCTGATCGCCCTGCTGCTGGGCGGGGCGATCGCCGTGGTGCTGACCCGGGCCCCGGTCCGGGTGCTGCGCACCGCCGCCTACCCGCTGCTGTTCGGGGTGGTGGGCGCGCTGGTGCTGGTGGCCGTCCCCGGGGTCGGCGTGCGGATCAACGGCAACCGGAACTGGATCAGCCTGGGCTTCTTCCAGATCCAGCCCTCCGAGTTCGCCAAGCTCGCCCTGCTGCTCTGGGCGGCCGACCTGCTGGCCCGCAAGCAGCGCGCCCACCTGCTGGACCGGTGGAAGCACCTGCTGATCCCGCTGGTGCCCGGCACCGTCGTGCTGATGATGCTGATCATGATCGGCGGCGACATGGGCACCACCATGGTGCTGATCGCCATACTGTTCGGCCTGCTGTGGATGGTCGGCGCCCCGCTGCGGCTGTTCGCCGCCACCCTGGGCATCGCGGTGGTCGCCTGCACCGCGCTGATCATCACCGTGCCGCACCGCCTCGGCCGGCTCTCCTGCGTCGGCGTCACCAAGCCCGACCCCTCGATGGACTGCTTCCAGGCCCTGCACGGCCTGTACGCCCTGGCCGCGGGCGGGCCGTTCGGGTCCGGACTGGGCGCCGGGGTGGAGAAGTGGGGGCAACTGCCGGAGGCCCACACCGACTTCATCTTCGCCGCGACCGGCGAGGAACTCGGACTGGTGGGGACGCTGTCGGTACTCGGCCTCTTCGCGGCACTAGGCTACGCGGGTATCCGAGTGGCCCTCGGCACCACGGACCCGTTCGTGCGGTACGCGGCGGGCGCCGCCACCACGTGGATCATGGCTCAGGCCGTGGTCAACCTGGGGTCGGCGCTGGGACTCCTGCCCATCGCGGGCGTCCCGCTGCCGCTGTTCTCGTACGGCGGCTCCGCGATGCTGTCGGCCATGTGCGCCGTCGGGCTGCTGCTGTGCTTCGCACGCAGCTCCCCGGCGGCGAAGGCAGCGCTGGCTGCCCGGCCCCGCAGATGGCGAAAAGGGGCCAACTCCCGGTTCGGGCCCGTCCTGGACCGGGTGCTGCCAGGTAGGAAAACCACAGCGCGCAAGGCCCCCCGGCCGCCGCGCAGGGAGCGGTGAATTTCGGTGCATGTCGTACTCGCCGGCGGCGGGACCGCCGGTCACATCGAGCCGGCCATGGCGCTCGCGGACGCGCTGCGCAGGCACGACCCGTCCGTCGGGATCACCGCTCTCGGCACCGAGCGCGGCCTGGAGACCCGGCTGGTCCCGGAGCGCGGCTACGAGCTGGCGCTGATCCCGGCCGTGCCGCTGCCCCGCAAGCCCACCCCGGAGCTGATCACCGTCCCGGGCCGGCTGCGCGGCACCGTGCGCGCCGCCCAGGAGGTGATCGAGCGGGTCAACGCGGACGCGGTGGTCGGCTTCGGCGGCTACGTGGCGATGCCCGCCTACCTGGCGGCCAAGCGGGCCGGCGTGCCGATCGTGGTGCACGAGGCCAACGCCCGCCCCGGCCTGGCCAACAAGATCGGCGCCCGCTACAGCGACTTCGTCGCGGTCTCCACCCCGGACTCCAAGCTGCGCGACTCCCGGTACATCGGCATCCCGCTGCGCCGCACCATCGCCACCCTGGACCGCGGCACCGTCCGCCCGGAGGCCCGGCACTACTTCGGCCTCGACCAGCGGCTGCCCACCCTGCTGGTCTCCGGCGGCTCGCAGGGCGCCCGGCGCCTGAACGAGACGGTGCAGGCGATCGCGCCCCGGCTCCAGCAGTACGGGGTGCAGATCCTGCACGCGGTCGGCCCGAAGAACGAGCTGCCGACCATCGACGACATCCCGGGCATGCCGCCGTACCGGGTGCTGCCCTACCTGGACCGGATGGACCTGGCGTACGCGGCGGCCGACATGATGCTCTGCCGGGCCGGTGCGATGACGGTGGCCGAGCTGGCCGCGGTGGGCCTGCCGGCCGCGTTCGTGCCGCTGCCGATCGGCAACGGCGAGCAGCGGCTGAACGCCCAGCCGATGGTCAAGGCGGGCGGCGGCCTGCTGGTCGACGACGCCGAGCTGACCCCGGACTGGGTGCTGAAGAACGTGCTGCCGGTGCTGACCGACCCGGCCAAGCTGTGGGAGATGTCGCGCTCCGCCGCCGAGTTCGGCCGCCGGGACGCCGACGACCTGCTGGTGCAGATGGTGTACGAGGCGATCGAGGCAGCCCGCGGCGGCCGCCGCCGTGGCTGACGAGGAGTACGAGGAGGAGCTGGGGGAGGAGGGCGGCCCGGGCCGCCCGCCCCGGCTCCGACTCTCCCGCCGGGGCGTCGCGGTGCTGGTCGCGCTGGGCGCGCTGGTGGCCGGGGCGCTCGGCTGGACGGTGTTCTTCTCCTCCGCGCTGGACGTCCGCGGGGTGGCCGTCCAGGGCCTGGACTCGGGCCGGCTGACCCGGCAGGATGTCGAGCGGGCGCTCGGCGGCACGGCCCGCGGCCCGCTGGCCCGGGTCGACCTGGACGAGGCCCGGGCCGAGGTGGCGAAGGTGCCCCGGGTGGCCGACGCCGAGGTCTGGCGCGGCTGGCCGCACACCCTGCGGGTGAAGGTCACCGAGCGCCGCCCGGTGGCGGCGATCCAGCACGAGGGCGGCGGCTTCGTCCAGGTCGACGCGGACGGTGTGGAGTTCGCCACCGAGCCGCAGCCCCCGGCCGGCGTCCCGGTGGTGGCGCTCGAACTGAGCCGGCCGGCCCAGGACGCGGTGGGCGTGATCGACCGCCCGGCCCTGGTCCGCTCGGCGATCACGGTGGCCGCGGGCCTCCCGCCGGAGGTGGCGCAGCAGGCCGGTTCGCTCACGGTCTACTCCTACGACGACATCCGGCTGAAGCTGGCCTCCGGCGCGACCGTGCGCTGGGGCAGTGCGGAGGACACCGGCCGGAAGGCGAAGGTGCTGACCGCCCTGCTCGGTCAGAAGGCGTCGAATTACGACGTGAGTGCGCCGGACGCCCCGGCGGTGTCGGGTTGATCCGGTAAGTTCTGTGCCCGGGGGCGGTATTGACGGGGCCACGGCTCCGGTCCGACCCTTGGTGGTCACCCCGGTTTCACCGCGGGGTCGATGATCACATAGGCTCAAAAGAAAAAGGGAAGCTCGGCGTGTTCGTTGAAACACGCGCCGGTTGCGACCTACTGTCCTGTGTCAGCGAGCTGTGCTCGGCACCGAGGTGACACCGGCACAGCCATAACCCTCAACCTCAAGTTTAGGGTTCGGGTTGGAACCACGTGCTTCCCACCCATCGACATCCGTCGGCCTTCACAATCCAGGGGAGCCGACCCGGAAATTCGAGGCGAGAGGCCCCGACGTGGCAGCACCCCAGAATTACCTCGCGGTCATCAAGGTCGTCGGCATCGGCGGCGGCGGAGTCAACGCCATCAACCGGATGATCGAGGTCGGGCTCAAGGGCGTCGAGTTCATCGCGATCAACACCGACGCCCAGGCGCTGCTGATGAGCGACGCCGACGTGAAGCTCGACGTCGGCCGCGAGCTCACCCGCGGTCTCGGCGCCGGCGCCAACCCCGAGGTCGGCCGGAAGGCCGCCGAGGACCACCGCGAGGAGATCGAGGAGGTCCTCAAGGGGGCCGACATGGTCTTCGTGACGGCCGGCGAGGGCGGCGGCACCGGCACCGGCGGCGCGCCCGTGGTGGCCAACATCGCCCGCTCGCTCGGCGCCCTGACCATCGGCGTGGTCACCCGCCCGTTCACCTTCGAGGGCCGCCGCCGCGCCAACCAGGCCGAGGACGGCATCGCCAGCCTGCGCGAGCAGGTGGACACCCTGATCGTCATCCCCAACGACCGGCTGCTGTCGATCTCCGACCGCCAGGTCTCGGTGCTGGACGCGTTCCGCTCCGCCGACCAGGTGCTGCTCTCCGGCGTGCAGGGCATCACCGACCTGATCACCACCCCCGGCCTGATCAACCTGGACTTCGCCGACGTCAAGTCGGTCATGTCGGACGCCGGTTCGGCGCTGATGGGCATCGGCTCGGCCCGCGGCGAGGACCGCGCCAAGGCCGCCGCCGTGATGGCGATCTCCTCGCCGCTGCTGGAGGCGTCCATCGACGGCGCCCGCGGCGTGCTGCTCTCCATCTCCGGCGGCTCCGACCTCGGCCTGTTCGAGATCAACGAGGCCGCCCAGCTGGTCAGCGAGGCCGCCCACCCGGAGGCCAACATCATCTTCGGCGCGGTGATCGACGACGCGCTCGGCGACGAGGTCCGGGTCACCGTGATCGCGGCCGGGTTCGACGGCGGCCAGCCGCCCGCCATCGTCCGCGAGCCGGTGGTGAAGTCGACCTCCTCGTCGTCCTCCGCCTCGTCCGCGACCCCGGCCGCCGCCCCGGAGCGCCCGGCCTCCCGCCCGTCCTACGGCTCGATCGGCTCGGTCACCCGCGCCGAGGAGCCGGCCCGGGCCGCCGAGGCCCCGGCACCGGCGACGGCCACCGCCCCGCCGGTGCCGCCGCAGGTGCAGCCGGTCCGGCAGCCGTACGTCGAGAGCCCCGCCGAGGAGCTCGACGTGCCGGACTTCCTCAAGTGATCCATACGGTCTCCCGACACGGTGCTCACTTCGCCTCCACCACCCGGTGGGGCGGGGTGAGCACCGTGCCGTACGGGGAGCTCAACCTCGGCGGTGCGGTGGGCGATTCGCCTGAATCCGTCAAGCAGAACCGTTTCCTCGCGGCCCGGGAACTGGGCCTCGATCCGGCCGACGTGGTCTGGATGAACCAGGTGCACGGCGCCGAGGTCGCGGTGGTGACGGAGCGCCAGCCCGAGGGCACCGCCCCGACCGTGGACGCGGTGGTCACCGACCGCCCGCTGGCGCTGGCCGTGCTGACCGCCGACTGCACCCCGGTGCTGCTGGCCGACCCCGCCGCCGGAGTGGTCGGCGCGGCGCACGCCGGGCGCCCGGGCCTGGCCGCCGGGGTGGTCCCCGCCGCGGTCGCCGCGATGCGCGAACTGGGCGCCCGCCCCGAGCGGATGCTCGCCGCGATCGGCCCCGCGGTCTGCGGCCGCTGCTACGAGGTGCCGGCGGCGATGCGCGCCGAGGTCGCCGCGCTCGTCCCGGCCGCGCACGCCGAGACCTCCTGGGGCACCCCCGCGCTGGACGTCCCGGCGGGGGTCGCCGCACAGCTCGCCGAGGCGGGCGTGCAGGATGTGGTCCGATCATCCGTCTGCACCCTCGAATCGCCGGACCACTACTCCTACCGCGGGGAGCAGCGCACCGGCCGACTCGCGAGCTACGTCTGGCTGGGGCCCACACACTCATGACGAACGACATCTACGGTCCGTTCCCGGGCCGCGCCGAGTTCGCCGACGCGCTGACCGAGGGTCAGCGCGTCCGCTACGAGCAGCTCGGCGCCAACCTCGACGTGGTCGAGCGCCGGATCGCCGACGCCTGCGCGGCGGCGGGCCGCCGCCGCGAGGAGGTCACCCTGATCGTGGTGACCAAGACCCACCCCGCCGAGGACACCGCGCTGCTGGCCGGCCTCGGCGTCACCGACGTCGCCGAGAACCGCGACCAGGACGCCGCCCCCAAGGCCGAGCGCTGCGTGCAGCTCCCGCTGACCTGGCACTTCGTCGGCCAGCTCCAGACCAACAAGGCCCGCTCGGTGGTCCGCTACAGCGACCTCGTGCACTCGGTGGACCGCGACCGCCTGGTCGACTCGCTGGCCGCCGCCGTCCGCGCCGCCGAACGGCCGCCGCTGGGCTGCCTGGTGCAGGTCGCCCTGGAGAAGGAGGCGGGGGAGGGCGAGCACCGCGCGGGCGCAGCCCCCGCCGAGGTGCGCGCGCTGGCCGACCGGATCGCCGACACGCCCGGCCTGCGACTGGACGGTGTGATGACGGTCGCACCGCTGGCCGGCCCGCTGGCGGGCGACCCGGCGCGCGCCTTCGCGCGGCTGGCGGAAATCGCAAGCGACGTACGCGCGGCCCATCCGGCTGCGACCATGGTCTCGGCAGGGATGAGCGGGGACTTGGAGCAGGCGATCGCCGCCGGAGCGACACACGTACGCGTCGGTACGGCGGTGCTCGGAGTGCGGTCACCGCTCGGGTAACGTCACCGAGTAAGTAGATCAGACTGCAGGACAAAATAGGACAGAACCTAGCAGATGATCAGTCTGCTGGTAAACCGTGGATCGCATTCCGAGCGTACCTCCGCGGTCTGACGGACCGTCGGCCTGACCGGTCGTAGGAGGACCGCGGCATCCGCAGGGCGACACGGTGGGCGCATGAGCGGAGGAGACAGCAGCATGGCCGGCGCGATGCGCAAGATGGCGGTCTATCTCGGTCTGGTCGAGGACGAGACCTACGACAGCCAGGGGTACGACCCCGACGACGACTACGACGCGGACCCGGAGCCCATCCGCACCGGCCGGACCGAGGACCTCCGGGCCGCCCCCGCCCCCGCCGCACCCGTCCCGCAGCCGGCGCCCGTGGCGCACATCGCGCCCCAGCCGGTGCCCGCCGCGGTCCCGATCCGGCAGGAGCAGCCGCGGATGGCACCCGTGTCGTCCATCACATCCGAGCGTCACCGCAACCTGGAGAAGAGCACCCCGGTGATCATGCCCAAGGTCGTCAACGAACGAGAGCCGTACCGCATCACCACGCTGCACCCGAGGACCTACAACGAGGCCCGTACCATCGGGGAACAGTTCCGCGGCGGCACTCCCGTGATCATGAATTTGACCGAGATGGACGACACGGACGCCAAGCGGCTCGTAGACTTCGCCGCTGGACTCGTCTTCGGTCTGCACGGCAGTATCGAGCGCGTGACACAGAAGGTGTTCCTGCTGTCGCCTGCTAACGTCGATGTAACGGCGGAGGACAAGGCTCGGATCGCCGAGGGTGGGTTCTTCAACCAGAGCTGACCCGACCACGACCGCATGTGTGGGTCTGTTGACAGAGCGTCACTGACGGTACGTCGGCCAGGGAGAGGGAGACGCGATGGGGATCTTCGGTTCGGTGCTCTACTGGGTGCTGACCGTGTTCCTGCTGATCCTGCTCTTCCGACTCGTCATGGACTGGGTGTTCCAGTTCGCCCGTTCATGGCGTCCCGGGAAGCCCATGGTCGTGGTGCTGGAGGCCACGTACACTGTCACGGATCCGCCACTCAAGCTTCTTCGGCGTTTCATTCCGCCGTTGCGTCTCGGGGGCGTGGCGCTCGACCTGTCCTTCTTCGTACTGATGATCATTGTGTATGTCCTGATCTCGCTCGTGCAGCGCCTGTCGTTCTGAACGATGCGACAGGATGCCGGTCCGACGATCACGTTGAGGTGAAGAGATGCCATTGACCCCCGAGGACGTTCGGAACAAGCAGTTCACGACCGTCCGGCTGCGCGAAGGCTATGACGAGGACGAGGTCGATGCCTTCCTCGACGAGGTCGAAGCCGAGCTGACCCGCCTGCTGCGCGAGAACGAGGACCTGCGCGCCAAGTTGGCCGCCGCCACGCGTGCCGCCGCGCAGAACCAGGCCAACATGCGCAAGGAGCAGCAGGCCCCGCAGGACGGCGGCCGCCCCGGCGCGCCCGTCCCCGCCGCCATATCCGGCCCGCCGGTGCCCGGCCAGCAGGGCCCCGGTCCGCAGCAGCTCGGCGGCCCCCAGCAGGGCATGGGCAACCAGCAGGGTATGGGCAATCAGCAGGGTATGGGCAATCAGCAGGGCATGGGCAACCAGCCGCTCGGCCTGCCCTCCGGTGCCCCGCAGCTGCCCGCCGGCCCGCAGCAGGGCATGGGCGGCCCGATGGGCAACCCGATGCAGCAGCAGATGGGCCAGACCATGGGCGGCCAGCAGCAGCTGGTCCAGCCGATGGGCGGCCAGATGCTGCAGCCGATGGGCAACCCGATGCAGCAGCAGATGGGCCAGGGCATGGGCGGGCAGCAGCTCCAGCCCATGGGCGGCCAACTGCAGCCGATGGGCGGCCCGATGGGCAACCCGATGCAGCAGCAGCAGAGCCCCGGCGGCGACAGCGCGGCCCGGGTGCTGGCGCTCGCCCAGCAGACCGCGGACCAGGCCATCTCCGAGGCCCGCTCCGAGGCCAACAAGATCGTCGGCGAGGCCCGCAGCCGCGCCGAGGGCCTGGAGCGGGACGCCCGCGCCAAGGCCGACGCCCTGGAGCGGGACGCCCAGGAGAAGCACCGCGTCGCGATGGGCTCGCTGGAGTCCGCCCGCGCCACCCTGGAGCGCAAGGTCGAGGACCTGCGCGCCTTCGAGCGCGAGTACCGCACGCGGCTGAAGTCCTACCTGGAGACCCAGCTGCGCCAGCTGGAGTCGCAGGCGGACGACTCGCTCGCCCCGCCGCGGATCCCCGCCACCGCGTCGCTGCCGCCGGCCGCGTCGTCGATGGCCCCCGCCGGTGCCAGCGCGATGTCCTCCCCGGCGCCGTCCTTCGGCTCCAGCCCGTCCTTCGGCGGGAACCAGTCCTTCGGCGGCTCCTCCTTCGGCAGCTCCTCCGGTGCCCCGTCCTTCGGCGGCGGCTCCTCGGCGGGCGGCAACGGGGCGATGGCGCCGGCGGGCATGACCCAGCCGATGGCGGCCGTGCGGCCGCAGCCCCCGCAGCCGATGCAGCAGGCGCCCGCTCCGATGCGGGGCTTCCTGATCGACGAGGACGGCGACAACTAGCGGTTCCGGAACGCGCGACCGAAAGGGCGCCCTTGGCCATCGCGGCCGGGGGCGCCCTTCGCCGTGTGCGGGGAACCGCGGGCGGCGCGGCGGGGAGCGCCGGCCGGGCCGCGCGGAGGGCGGTGGTGCGCCGCCTCCGCGCGGCCCGGCCGGGGGACCGGGGGGTCAGACCTTGCGGAGGGTGAACTCCAGGGCGAGGTCCTCGTCGGTGAAGCGCGGGGCGTCGGGGTCGGTGACGGCCAGGCCGAGGGAGTCGGCGAGGACCTCCTCGGCGATCAGGGACTGGTGCTCGGTGAGGCCGGCCAGGGTGTCCTGGTCGGTGGTGGCGAGCTGCAGGTGGATGTGGTCGACGATGTCGAGGCCGGAGACCTTGCGGGCGTCCTGGATCTGACGGATCGCGTCGCGGGCCACGCCGAGGCGCTTGAGCTCGGGGGTGATCGTCAGGTCGAGGGCGACGGTGGCGCCGGACTCGTTGGCGACGGCCCAGCCCTCGCGCGGGGTCTCGGTGATGATCACCTCCTCGGGGGAGAGGGTGACCGGCTCGCCGTCCAGTTCGACCGTGGTGGCGCCGGTGGCGCGCAGCTCGGCGGAGAGCCGGGCCGCGTCGGCGGCGGCGACCGCCTTGGCGACCTCCTGGACGCCCTTGCCGAAGCGCTTGCCGAGCGCGCGGAAGTTGGCCTTGGCGGAGGTGTCGACCAGCGAGCCCCCGACCTCGGCGAGGGATTCGAGCGCGGCGACGTTGAGCTCCTCGGCGACCTGGACGCGCAGCTCGGCCGGGAGGTCCTCCCAGCCCTGGACGGCGATCAGCGCGCGCAGCAGCGGCTGGCGGGTCTTGACGCCGCTGCCGGCCCGGGTGGCGCGGCCGAGCTCGACCAGGCGGCGGACCAGCACCATCCGGGCGGCCAGCACCGGGTCGATCAGGCTCTCGTCGGCGACCGGCCAGCTGCTCAGGTGGACCGAGGCCGGGGCGTCCGGGACGACCGGGACGACCAGGTCCTGCCAGACCCGCTCGGTGATGAACGGGGTGAGCGGGGCCATCAGCCGGGTGACCGTCTCCAGCGCCTCGTGCAGGGTGGCCAGCGCGGCGGCGTCGCCCTGCCAGAAGCGGCGGCGGCTGCGGCGGACGTACCAGTTGGACAGGTCGTCGATGAAGCCGGACAGCAGCTTGCCGGCCCGCTGGGTGTCGTACGCCTCGTAGGCGGCGTCCACCTCGCGCACCAGGGTGTGCAGTTCGGACAGCGTCCAGCGGTCCAGCGGCTGCCGCTCGGCCGGGGCCGGGTCGGCCGCGGTCGGGGCCCAGCCGGCGGCGCGGGCGTACTGGGCCTGGAAGGCGACGGTGCTCCAGAAGGTCAGCAGGGTCTTGCGGACCACCTCCTGGATGGTGCCGTGGCCGACCCGGCGGGCCGACCAGGGGGAGCCGCCGGCGGCCATGAACCAGCGCACCGCGTCGGCGCCGTGCTGGTCCATCAGCGGGATCGGCTGCAGGATGTTGCCCAGGTGCTTGGACATCTTGCGGCCGTCCTCGGCCAGGATGTGGCCCAGGCAGACGACGTTCTCGTAGCTGCTCCGGTCGAACACCAGGGTGCCGACGGCCATCAGGGTGTAGAACCAGCCGCGGGTCTGGTCGATCGCCTCGGAGATGAACTGCGCCGGGTAGCGCTTCTCGAACAACTCCTTGTTGCGGTACGGGTATCCGTACTGCGCGAACGGCATCGAGCCCGAGTCGTACCAGGCGTCGATCACCTCGGGCACCCGGACCGCGGTGGCGGAGCACCGCGGGCAGGGGAAGGTGACCTCGTCGATGTACGGGCGGTGCGGGTCCAGGCCGGACTGGTCGGTGCCGGTCAGCTCGGAGAGCTGGGCGAGCGAGCCGACGCAGGTCAGGTGGTCGTCCTCGCAGCGCCAGATCGGCAGCGGGGTGCCCCAGTAGCGGTTGCGGGACAGCGCCCAGTCGATGTTGTTGTTCAGCCAGTCACCGAAGCGGCCGTGCTTGACCGTCTCCGGGTACCAGTTGGTGGCCTCGTTCTCGCGGATCATCGCGTCCTTGACGGCGGTGGTCCGGATGTACCAGGACGGCTGCGCGTAGTAGAGCAGCGCGGTGTGGCAGCGCCAGCAGTGCGGGTAGCTGTGCTCGTACGGGAGGTGGCGGAAGAGCAGGCCGCGGGCGGCGAGGTCGGCGACCAGGGTCTCGTCGGCCTTCTTGAAGAACACCCCGCCGACCAGCGGCACGTCGGGGGCGAAGGTGCCGTCGGTCTCCACCGGGTTGACCACGGGCAGGCCGTAGCGGCGGCAGGTGGCGAGGTCGTCGGCGCCGAACGCGGGCGACTGGTGGACGATGCCGGTGCCGTCCTCGGTGGTGACGTACTCGGCGTTCAGGACGTAGTGGGCGTCCGGGACCTCGATCAGGTCGAACGGGCGCCGGTAGGCCCAGCGCTCCATCTCGGCGCCGGTGAAGGACTCGCCGGTGGCCTCCCAGCCCTCGCCGAGGGCCTTGGCCAGCAGCGGCTCGGCGACCACCAGGCGCTCGTTCCCGTCGGTGGCGACCACGTAGGTCACCCCGGGGTGGACGGCGGCGGCGGTGTTGGAGACCAGCGTCCACGGGGTGGTGGTCCACACCAGCAGGGCGGCGGTGCCGGCCAGCGGGCCGGAGGTGAGCGGGAAGCGGACGAACACCGAGGGGTCGACCACGGTCTCGTAGCCCTGGGCCAGTTCGTGGTCGGACAGGCCGGTGCCGCAGCGCGGGCACCACGGGGCGACCCGGTGGTCCTGGACCAGCAGGCCCTTGTCGAAGATCTGCTGGAGCGACCACCAGACCGACTCGATGTAGGACGGGTCCATGGTGCGGTACGCCTGGTCGAGGTCGACCCAGTAGCCCATCCGCTCGGTCAGCTCGGCGAACGCGTCGGTGTGCCGGGTCACCGACTCGCGGCACTTGGCGTTGAACTCGGCGATGCCGTACTTCTCGATGTCCGGCTTGCCGGAGAAGCCCAGCTCCTTCTCCACCGCGAGCTCGACCGGCAGGCCGTGGCAGTCCCAGCCGGCCTTGCGGGCGACGTGGTAGCCCTTCATGGTGCGGTAGCGCGGGAAGACGTCCTTGAAGACCCGGGCCTCGATGTGGTGCGCGCCCGGCATGCCGTTGGCGGTCGGCGGGCCCTCGTAGAACACCCACTCGGGGCGGCCCTCGGACTGCTCCAGGCTGCGCTGGAAGACCTGCCGCTCCTGCCAGAAGGACAGGATCCGGTGCTCCAGGGCGGGCAGGTCGACCTGCTTGGGGACGTCGTTGTACGTGGGCGACATGGGGGCGTCTACCTCCGGCGGATGCGTGGACTGGCTCCGACGGAGGGACGAGGCGGCGAGCCGCCCCGCGGTACCACCCTCCTTGACCGCGCGCGCTGCGGCCCTCTCGTTGGGTTTGCGGCCGGTTCTACCGGGCCCGTGGCGGGCCGTTCTTCCGGCGGCTCCGGGGTGATCTTCCCGCCGCGCACACCCCCGGGCTCACACCGCCCCCGGGTCGCTCCTGGCTGCGTACGTCGGTACTCGTCCCATCTGCGCCTTGCACGGCCCAGTGTATCGGCCCCCGCAAGCGGCTTTGCGCACCCGCGAGCCGGGGCGCCGGGTGGTTAGGCGGGGGCGATCTGGGCACAACCTGTGCAGCGTCGACCCGACGAGGGCTGCGCGGGTGGGATCGGTGAGGCGCTTCGGTATGTCCCGTTGTGGGCTGATTCGATGGGGTTTATCGTTCCGGGACCGGCAAGATCGTCGGGAACCGACGCTTCTGATCATTCGTGAATGAGGTCGAAAGCCATGGCTGAGAAGGCGACAGGAACCGTGACCAAGGGGTCGCGCGAGGCCGTGGCGGGCGACCCAGGGGAGGGGACCGTGACTACTGCGCGGCGAAAGACCGGCACCACCGGACACACCGAGGCGACCAGCCGCACCCACGTGCCGGCGGGCGCGGGGGCCCGCGGCGGCGCCGAGTCGGTCGACCCGGCCGAGCTGCCGGTCCGCCCCGGGGAGGACCCGTGGACGGCCGAGGAGGTCGCCGAGCTGCACGACGAGCTGGCCGCCGACATCGTCCGGCTGCGCGCCGAGATCGAGGCCTCCGAGGCCGCCATCGCCGGCCTGATGCGGGACTCCAACGACGGCGCGGGCGACGACCAGGTCGACGCCGGCACCAAGAACATCAACCGGGAGAGCGAGCTCTCGCTCGCCAACAACGCCCGCGACAGCCTCGCCCAGACCGAGCGCGCCCTGGCCCGCCTGGAGGGCACCGGCTTCGGCCTGTGCGAGTCCTGCGGCGAGCCGGTCGGCAAGGCCCGGCTGCAGGCCTTCCCGCGCGCCACGCTCTGCGTCAGCTGCAAGGCCAAGCAGGAACGCCGCTGACCGCCGGTGCCGGTCGACCGGCCCGCGACCGGACAATCCCGGCCGCGGCGGCCAACGGGGCGGGTGGTGCCGTACCCTCGTCCCCAAGTACGTCGACCGGCATTCCACCCGGCATTCCACACGGCAGCGGAGCGGATCATCAGCACGCCAGGTTCCCACCAGACCCAGGACGACGCCGTCCCCCTCGTCCGGCCCACCGGGGCGGGTGAGCCGGTGACCCCCGCGGAGCCCGAACCGGCCGCGCCAGCCGCCGGGGCGACCGCCGCCGAGGGCATCCGGGTGGTGGTCCGCCGCCGCCGGATCAGCCTGCTGCTGGCCGTCGCGGTGCTGGCCTACCTGATCGACCTCGGCTCCAAGCTGCTGGTGGTCTCCAGGCTGGAGGGCCGCAGCGAGCCGATCAAGGTGATCGGCGACTGGATGACCTTCCAGGTGATCCGCAACGGCGGCGCCGCGTTCGGCATGGGCCAGGCGATGACGGTGCTGTTCACCGCGATCGCCGCCGGCGTCATCGTGGTGATCTGGCGGATCGCCCGCCGCCTCTACAGCCTGCCCTGGGCGATCGCCCTCGGCCTGCTGCTCGGCGGCGCGCTCGGCAACCTCACCGACCGGCTGTTCCGCTCCCCGGGGGTGTTCCGCGGGCACGTGGTGGACTTCATCTCGGTCCAGCACTTCGCGGTCTTCAACCTGGCCGACTCGGCGATCGTCTGCGGCGGCATCCTGGTCGTGCTGCTCTCCTTCCGCGGCTCCAACCCGGACGGCAGCGTGCACGGCGCCCCGCGCGCCGGGGCGGCGAAGCCGGAACCGGCCGCCGAGCCGGACCGCGAGGGCTGAGCCCGCGAGAACCCAGCCCGTGTGCCCGTCGGACCCCCGGTCCGGCGGGCACCGCCGCGTCCGGGCCCGTCCGATCGGGCAGAGCGCTCCGGGACGGGACGGCGGCCGGGGAGGGACGCGTGGGGGGTCCCGCTGCCGTGGTGCGCGGGGGTGGGGCGCGGGGTGGGGGCGCGGTGGCGCCGGTCGGCGCGGCCGGGTCGCCGGCCGGGGCGCGCGGGCGCGAGGTGACGGTGCACCACACGCCCGCGGACCCGGCGGAGTCCACCCTGGACCCGGCGGCCGACCGCCGCCCCCGGGGTGGGACACGGCGGCGCACGTGGTCGCCGTCGTGCTGCCGGCGGCGCCGGCCGGGGCCGGCGCGGTGCTGCTGCTGCGGTGAGGGCGGAGGCCGACGCAGTGCTGCCGCGCCGGGGACGCGGGCGGTGCGGGGCCGGTCAGGCGGTGAGCAGGGCGGTGATCTCCGCGGCGAGCTCCGGGCCGAGCCGGCCCCAGCCCTCCTTGTAGCCGTAGACCGCGCCCAGCGTGCGGGCCTCGTAGTCGCCGTTCAGCACCTCGATGTCGTCCGGGGTGATCAGCGAGGGGTGGGCGACGCCGAGCGCCGCGGAGACCTTGGTCAGCTCCCGGCGCAGGGTGCGCAGGTAGGCGGCGGCCCGGGCGGCCTTGGAGACCGGGTCGACGCCGCGGGCCAGCCACGGGTTCTGGGTGGCGATGCCGGTCGGGCACCGGTCGGTGTGGCACTTCTGGGCCTGGATGCAGCCGATGGACAGCATCGCCTCGCGGGCCACGTTGACCAGGTCGGCGCCCAGCGCGAAGGCCACCGCGGCGTTCTCGGGCAGGCCGAGCTTGCCGGAGCCGACGAAGGTCAGCCGGTCGGTCAGCCCGAGCTCGGCGAAGGTGCCGTAGACCCGGGTGAAGCCCATCCGGAACGGCAGCGCCACCGAGTCGGCGAAGATCCGCGGCGCCGCGCCGGTGCCGCCCTCGCCGCCGTCGACGGTCACGAAGTCCACGCCGCGGTCGCCGCGCGCCATCATCGAGGCCAGCTCCTGCCAGAAGCCCAGCTCGCCGACCGCGCTCTTGATCCCGACCGGCAGGCCGGTCTCGGCGGCCAGCAGCTCGACGAAGTCCAGCATCGAGTCGGCGTCGCCGAACGCGCTGTGCCGGGACGGCGAGGCGCAGTCCTTCCCGACCGGTATGCCGCGGATGCCGGCGATCTCCGGGGTCACCTTGGCGCCCGGCAGCATGCCGCCCAGGCCCGGCTTGGCGCCCTGGGAGAGCTTGATCTCGATCGCCCGGACCGGCGCGGAGGCCACCACCTCCTTGAACCGGCGGAGGTCGAAGCGGCCGTACTCGTCGCGGCACCCGAAGTACGAGGTGCCCAGCTGGAGGACCAGGTCGCCGCCCCGGCGGTGGTAGGGGGACAGGCCGCCCTCGCCGGTGTTGTGCAGCGCGCCGGCCTGCGCGGCGCCCTCGTTCAGGGCGGTGATCGCGGCGCCGGAGAGCGAGCCGAAGCTCATCGCGGAGACGTTCACCACGCTGGTCGGGCGGAACGCCCGGGCGCGCCCGCGCGGGCCGCCCAGCACCTTGGCCGAGGGCAGCGGGGCGTCCGGGTCGTGGGCGTCGGGCAGCGGGCCGGCGAAGGTGCGCTGCTTCAGGTAGGCGTGGCCCTGGACGTGCGCGACGTCCACCTCGGTGCCGAACCCGAAGTAGTTGTTCTCCTCCTTGGCGGAGGCGTAGATCCAGCTGCGCTGGTCGCGGCTGAACGGGCGCTCCTCCTCGTTGGAGGTCACGATGTACTGCCGCAGCTCCGGGCCGATCCGCTCCAGCAGGTAGCGGGCGTGCCCCGCCACCGGGAAGTTGCGCAGCAGCGCGTGGCGCTTCTGCATCAGGTCGCGGGCCGCGAGCGCGGCCACCGCGGCCGCGGCGGCGGTGCCGATGGTGCGGGCCTTCATGGGCGTTCCCCCCTCGGGTCCGGCCCCGTCGCCGTCGACCGGGCCGTCGTGTGGTGGTGCACGGCGATGCTAGGAGGCGTCCCGGAGCGGCCGGCGGCCAGGGGGTGCGGGGGCCCCGGTGGGGTCGGGGGGAGGTGCGGGTCGGGCATACTCGGGTGGGTGAGCATCGCAGCGCAGACCCGTAGCCTCCCCGTACCCGACGGCCTGGAGGGCGAGCGGCTGGACGCCGCCCTGGCCCGGATGTTCGGGTTCTCCCGCACCAAGGCCGCCGAACTCGCCGCCGAGGGCAAGGTGACGCTGGACGGCGCGGTCGCGGGGAAGTCGGACCGGGTCACCGCCGGGTCCTGGCTGGAGGTCGAGATCCCGGCCCCCGCGGCGCCGGTGCAGATCGTCGCCGAGGCCGTCGAGGGCATGCGGATCATCCACGACGACGACCACGTCGTGGTCGTCGACAAGCCGGTCGGCGTCGCCGCCCACCCCAGCCCCGGCTGGACCGGACCGACCGTGATCGGCGGCCTGGCCGCGGCCGGCTACCGGATCTCCACCTCGGGCGCCGCCGAGCGGCAGGGCGTCGTGCACCGCCTCGACGTCGGCACCTCCGGGATCATGGTGGTCGCCAAGTCCGAGCGGGCCTACACCGACCTGAAGCGGCAGTTCCACGACCGGGTCACCGAGAAGAAGTACAACGCGCTGGTCCAGGGCCACCCCGACCCGCTGTCCGGCACCGTGGACGCGCCGATCGGCCGGCACCCCAGCAGCGACTGGAAGTGGGCCGTCACCCGGGACGGCAAGCCCTCCGTCACGCACTACGACCTGATCGAGGCGTACCGGGCCGCGTCCCTGCTGGACATCAAGCTGGAGACCGGCCGCACCCACCAGATCCGGGTGCACATGTCGGCGCTGCGCCACCCCTGCGTCGGCGACCTCACCTACGGCGCCGACCCGACGCTGGCCAAGCGGCTGGGCCTGACCCGGCAGTGGCTGCACGCCGTCTCGCTCGGCTTCGAGCACCCCGAGGACGGGCGCTGGGTCGAGTTCGGCTCCGCCTACCCCGATGACCTCCAGCACGCGCTGGACGTCATCGCGGCGGAGAGCTGAGATGGACGTCTCGATCCGGGTGGTCGACGGGGAGCCGGACCTGGCGCTGGCGCGCCGCGTCCGGCACGAGGTGTTCGTGGTCGAGCAGCAGGTGCCCGCGGAGCTGGAGTACGACGAGTACGACGCGACCTCCGCGCACCTGCTGGCCGTCGGCCCGGACGGGGCGGCGCTCGGCACCGCCCGGATGATCTCCGGCGCGCAGGCGCTGGGGATCACCGGCGGGGTGGAGGGCCGGGTGCTGCTGGGGCGGCTGGCCGTGGTCGGGTCCGCCCGGGGCACCGGGCTGGGCGCGCGACTGGTGCGCGCCGTCGAGGAGTTGGGCCGCGAGTGCGGGGCGCGCGAGGTGGAGCTGCACGCGCAGGTGCAGGCGCTCGGGTTCTACGAGCGGCTGGGGTACGTGGCGGAGGGGCCGGTGTACGACGACGCCGGGATTCCGCACCGGACCATGACGCGCGTGCTGTAGCGGCCCCGTCGGCCGCCCGTCCCGGGGCCGGTCCCGCTAGGGCCGGTCCTGCTCGGTCCGGTCCTGCTCGGTCCGGACCCGGGGCAGCGCCTCGGGGTGGTGGTCGCGCAGGTACGCCAGCAGGTGTTCGCGGGCGGCCAGGCGCAGGGCGGCGGTGGTGTCCGGGTCGCGGGCGGTCATGGCGGCGCGGACGACGATGGTGGACGGGGTGGTGTCGGTGACGGTGAGCGACCACTCCCGGCCGTCCCAGAGCTCGCTGCCGGCGAGGTGGCGCTCCAGTTCGGCGCGCAGCTCGTCGACGGGGGTGCGGTGGTCGAGGTGCAACAGCGCCCAGCCGAGCAGGCCCGGGTCGCGGCGGGTCCAGTTCTCGTACGGCCGGGCGACGAAGTAGGAGACCGGGACGACCAGGCGGCGGTAGTCCCACAGGCGCAGCACCAGGTAGGAGAGGGTGATCTCCTCGACGGTGCCCTGCTGGCCGTCCACGACCACGGTGTCGCCGATCCGGACGGTGTCGCTGAAGGCGATCTGCAGGCCGGCGAAGAAGTTGCCCAGGGCGGACTGGGCGGCGATGCCCGCGATGATGCCGATGACGCCGGCCGAGGCGAGCAGGCTGGTGCCGACGGTGCGCATGGTGTCGAAGGTGAGCAGGAGCGCGCCGACGGTGACCGTCCAGACCGCGGCGGAGCCGACCCGGCGGACCAGGCCGAGCTGGGTGCGCACCCGCCGGACCCGGGAGGCGTCCTCGGTGACCGTCTCGTAGCGGCTGAGGAACGCCTCCAGGACGGCGGCGAGCACCCGGACGGACAGCCAGCCGAGCGAGGCGATCAGCACCAGCAGGACACCGTGCCGTACCGCGGCGTCGTCGCTGTGCAGGACGCGGTGGACCGGCCGGGCGGCGAGCAGCAGGGCGGCGAGCAGCACCAGTTGGAGCGGGACGCGGCAGCGGCGCAGCAGGCCCCAGACCGGCGCGTCGGGGCGGCGGGCGGCCAGGCGCTGGAGGACCTGGTCGACCAGCCAGCCGGCGAACAGGGTGGCGAGGACGGCGGTGAGCAGGCTGGCGAGCGGCCAGAGCACGGGGCACCTCGGGTGGCGTCCGGTACGGGGAGTCCGGCACGGGGAAGTCCGGTATCAGGGGATTCGCACCTTATCGTGGGGCGCGGCGGGGTTCCGGCAGCCGGGCCGGGGCGGGTCGGGACGAGCGGGTGGGTGCCGGGTCGGGCTTGGTCGGGGCGCGTCGGCGGGCTGACGGTTTCCTTACCTGCCGCCCGGTTAGGATCACCTGCCATGGGCTTCGGTGGGGCGTGGCGAAGGTGGCTGACCCGGCGCAGGGCGGTGCTGGCCGGCGGAGTGGCGGCCGCGCTGCTGGTCGGCGGCGGGGCGGTCGCGGTGGCCGGGCAGCCGCAGCGGGTGCACCGGGAGGACCGGTTCCTGGAGCTGCCGGAGGTCGCGGGCAGCGCCGAGAGCGTCCGGATCGACACCTCCTTCTTCACCGCGGGCGGCTCCGGGCGGCGGCCGGCGGTGCTGCTGGCGCACGGCTTCGGCGGCTCGAAGGACGAACTGCGCGGGCGCGCCGAGGAGTTGGCCCGGCACGGGTACGCGGTGCTGACCTGGTCGGCGCGCGGGTTCGGGAAGTCGACCGGGCAGATCGGGCTGAACCAGCCGGAGCGCGAGGTCGCCGACGTCTCCCGGCTGGTGGACTGGTTGGCCCAGCGCCCCGAGGTGCAGCTCGACGGGCCGGGCGACCCGAAGGTCGGCGTGACCGGCGCCTCGTACGGCGGGGCGGTGTCGCTGCTGGCCGCCGGGTACGACAGCCGGATCGACGCGATCGCCCCGCAGATCACCTGGTTCGACCTGGCCGACGCGCTCTTCCCGCAGGCCGCGCAGGGGAGTTCGGCCGCCGACGGGGTGTTCAAGAAGCTCTGGGCCGGGATCTTCTTCACCACCGGCTCGTCGTCCGGGCTGGGGTCCGGGCCGGGTTCCGGCCTCGGCTCCGGCTCCGGTTCGGACCCGGGTTCCGGCTCCGGCTCCGGTTCCGGCGTTGAGGCGGGGGCGGCCGCTCCGGGGTCGGGCCCGGTGGGCTGCGGGCGGTTCCGGCCCGAGCTGTGCGCGATGTACAACCGGGTCGCCGCCGCCGGGCGGCCGGACGCGGACGCGGTGGCGCTGCTGGAGCACTCCAGCCCCGCCGCGGTGGCGGACCGGATCAAGGTCCCGACGCTGGTGGTCCAGGGCCAGCAGGACTCGCTCTTCCCGCTCGACCAGGGCGACCGGATCGCCCGGGCCGTGGCCGCGAACGGCGCGCCCGTCGCGGTGGACTGGTTCGGCGCGGGCCACGACGGCGGCCAGGAGACCAGCACCCGCGCGGACGCCCGGGTCACCGCCTGGTTCGACCACTACCTCAAGGGCGACGGCGCGGACACCGGCCCCGCCTTCCGGGTCACCCGCACCGGCGGCGTCGACTCGACCGGCTTCCAGGCGGTGCTGCGCGGCGCCGACGCCGACGCCTACCCCGGCCTGGGCGGCACCGCCCGGCGCGGCGTCGAACTGACCGGCCCGGAGCAGCGGATCGCCAACCCGCCCGGCGGCGCGCCGCCGAACATCTCCACCCTGCCGGGCATCGGTGCGCTGGCCCAGCTGTCCTCGGTCGGCGCGGGCCTGTCGATCGACTTCCCCGGCCAGTTCGCCTCCTTCGACTCGGCCCCGCTGACCGGCGCCCTGCACCTGACCGGCGCCCCGTCGGTGTCGGTGCGGGTGCGCGCCGACGCCCCCGAGGCGGTGCTGTTCGCCAAGCTGTACGACGTCGCCCCCGACGGCAAGCAGAGCCTGCCGCAGCAGCTCGTCGCCCCGCTGCGGGTGACCGGCGCGGACGCCGACGGCGGGCGGACGGTCCAGGTCGCGCTCCCCGCCGTCGACCACGAGTTCCCGGCCGGGCACCGGCTGCGGCTGGTGCTGGCCGCCACCGACCTGGCGTACGCCTCGCCCGCCCCGGCCGCCACGTACACCGTCGCCGCGGCCGGGCCGCTGAGCGTGCCGACCGTGCCCGGGCTGCGCACCGAGTCGGCGCCGCTGCCCGCCCGCACCTGGGTGCTGCCGCTGGTCGCGCTGGCGGTCGGCGCGCTGCTGGTCCTCGCCCGGCGGCGCCGGGACACCACCCCCGCGCCCGACCCGGAACTCGCCGGCGTGCCGCTGCAGATCACCGGCCTGACGAAGAAGTACCGGGGCGCCACCGACCGGTACGCGGTGCGGGACCTCTCCTTCCGGGTGGAGACCGGGCAGGTGCTCGGCCTGCTCGGCCCCAACGGCGCGGGCAAGACCACCACGCTGCGGATGCTGATGGGCCTGATCCGCCCCGACGCGGGCGAGATCCGGGTCTTCGGCCACGCGATCCGGCCGGGCGCGCCGGTGCTCTCCCGGGTCGGCGCGTTCGTCGAGGGCGCGGGCTTCCTACCGCACCTCTCCGGCCGGGCCAACCTGGAGTCGTACTGGGCGGCCACCGGACGCCCCGTCGAGGACGCGCACTTCGCCGAGGCGCTGGAGATCGCCGGCCTCGGCGAGGCCCTGGAACGCGCCGTGCGCACCTACTCGCAGGGCATGCGCCAGCGCCTGGCGATCGCCCAGGCCATGCTCGGCCTGCCCGACCTGCTGATCCTGGACGAACCCACCAACGGGCTCGACCCGCCGCAGATCCGCGAGATGCGCGAGGTGATGGTCCGGTACGCCGCCGCCGGGCGCACCGTCATCGTCTCCAGCCACCTGCTCGCCGAGGTCGAGCAGTCCTGCACCCACCTGGTGGTGATGGAGCGCGGACGGCTGGTGGTCGCCGGACCGACCACCGAGATCACCGGCGCGGGCGAACAGCTGCTGGTCTCCGTCGAGGACGGCTTCGACGGGACCGCCGCGGTCGCCGAGAAGCTGGCCGAGCTGGCCGGCGTCGGCGCCGCGGAGGCGGTGGACGGCGGGCTGCTGGTCCGGCTGGACGGCCTGCCCGCGAGCCGGCTGACCGCCGAACTGGTGCGGCTGGGCGTGCCGGTGACCGGCATCGGGCCGCAGCGACGGCTGGAGGACGCCTTCCTGTCCCTGATCCGAGGAGCGGCATGAGCGGGACCACGAGCAGGGCGGGCGGAACGGGCGGGACCACGAACGGAACCGCGCGTGGGACCGCGAGCGGGACCGCGATCGGAGGGGTGGCATGAGCGGCACCGTGCTCGGTCCCGGCGTCGAACGGAACACCGCCGCGCCCGGCTACCGGCCCGGCCGGACGCTGCCGCTGCGGGTCGAGGCGATGCGCCAACTGCGCCGCCGCCGGACCCTGGTGGTCGGTGGGGTGCTGGCCGCGCTGCCGTTCGTCGTGCTGGCGGCGTTCCAGATCGGCGGCACGCCCGGGCGGGAGAACCGCACCACGTTCATCGAGCTGGCCACCGCGTCCGGGGCGAACTTCGCCGCCACGCTGCTGTTCATGGGCACCGGATTCCTGCTGGTCATCCCGGTCGCGCTGTTCGCGGGCGACACGGTGGCCTCCGAGGCCAGCTGGTCCTCGCTGCGCTACCTGCTGGCCGCGCCGGTGCCCCGCGCCCGGCTGCTGGTGCGCAAGTTCACCGTGGCGATGGTGTTCTCGGCCGCCGCGGTGCTGCTGCTGCCCGCCGTCGGCCTGGTGGTCGGCACCGCCGCGTACGGCTGGGGCGACCTCAGGCTCCCCACCGGGGCGACGCTCTCCGCCGCCGAGGCGCTGCCCCGGCTGGCGATCGCCGTGCTGTACGTGTTCCTGGCCGAGATCGTGGTCGGCGCACTGGCGTTCTGGCTCTCCACGGCGACGGACGCCCCGCTCGGCGCGGTCGGCGGCGCGGTCTTCGCCTCCATCATCACCGGCGTGCTGGACGCCGTCACCGCGCTCGGCTCGCTGCGCGAGTGGCTGCCCGCGCACTGGCAGTACGCCTGGGCGGACGCGTTGCAACCGCAGTTGGAGTGGGGCGGCATGGTGCAGGGCGTGGTGCTGTCGCTGTCGTACGCGGTGGTGCTGCTGGCGCTGGCGTTCCGCGGGTTCGCGGCGAAGGACGTGGTGTCCTGAGAGCCGCGGGAAGGGGCGGGGGCGGGGCGGGGGTGCGCCGGACGCCGCCGGTCAGCGGGCGCCGTCGCGGACCAGGAGCAGGTCGAGGCCGAGGGCGTGGGCCCGGGAGGCCCAGACGGGCAGGTGCTCGGTGAGGAACCAGGCGGCCTCCTCCAGGTCGTCCTCGTCCAGCGCCTCGACGTCCTGCTCGTGGATCGACTCCGAGGCCAGCAGGGAGAGTTCGGCGAGCAGGTCGGCGGTGTCGGTGCGGGCCGCGAGGGTCGGGTACGGCCACGGCCAGTCGTAGGCGGCGTCGGCCGGGAACGGCCACGGACGGGACCAGAGCGCGGCCAGGGCGGGCAGTTCGAGCGCGGTGAAGACCTCCGTCAGCTCGTCCCAGTGTCGCCCCGGGACGGAGACCGCGCCCAGCGGCGTGCCGAACGCGCCCGCCAGGGCGGGCAGCAGGGCGGTGTAGCGGGAGTCCGCGTCGGCGCGCAGCCGACCGGAGAGCAGCTCGGTGAGCGCGACGGAGGGCGGCACGCCGGGCAGTACGCGCTCGCCCGAGCCGGGGAGGCGGTGCAGGACGGCGGCGTCCACCGCGAAGGCGGAGAAGTACTGTTCGGCCATGCCCCGCATTCTGCCCCGGCCGGGCGACAACTCCGTTGGCGGGTAGCGGGGTTGGACGGCAGACCGGTCGGGGGACGGTGTGCCGGGCGGGCGGTGCGGGCGCGAAGTGGGTGCGGTGCGGGCGTGGAGCGGGTGGGCGGCGGGTGACTGGCGGCCGGGGCGCGGGGCGGGGTCAGGAGAAGCGGAAGAGCTGGGTCCTGGCGCCGGGCGTGCAGGTGCCGACGTTCAGGGCGTTGCCGCTGCCGCTGTCGGTCAGGCAGCTCTGGACGCCGTAGCCGAACTTCAGCTGGAAGGTGCCGGAACCGGCGTCGGCGAGCGTCCAGTAGGCGATGTCGCCGTAGGAGCCGGACCCGGCGAGTTCGGTGGTGTTGGGGCTGCCCGCGTAGGGGGCGCCGAGGCTGGTGCCGCTGCCGGCCGAGCAGGCGGTGAAGACCGTCACGCCGTTGCTGGTGCTCATGACCCAGCCGTAGGAGGTGTGGCCGCCGGACACCACCGGGACGCCCACGCTGACGGCGTCGGCGCCGAGACCGACGGAGCGGCCGCTGCCGACGTTCACCAGGTGGCCCCAGCCGCTGCCGCCGCAGCCCTTGGCCGGGCCCGAGGAGGAGGCGGGCGGGGTGGTGGCGGCGGGGGTGGTCGGCTTGGGCTGGTTCGGGGTGCTGCCGGAACCGGAGCCGGAGCCGCTTCCTGAGCCATTTCCTGAGCCTGAGCCGCTGCCCGTGCCCGGGTTGCTGCCGCCGCCCGAGCCGTTCGCGGTGCCGCCGGAGTTGCCGCCGTTGCCGGAACCGCCGCCGCTGCCGCCGCCGTTGGCGGTGCCCGGGTTGCGGCCGGTGTCGGCGCCGGGGGCGGTGCCCGGCGGGACGGGGTTGCCCGCCGGGTCGGCGGCCGGGGCGGAGGCGGGCGGGGTGGGGTCGGCCTGGGCGGTGCCGGAGGCGGCGGCGGACGGGGCGGCGCCGTCGGCGGAGCCGGTGGCCGGGCCGCCGGGGCCCGGCGCGGAGCCGGACGCGACCTGCTGCTCCTGCTTCTGCTGCCAGGGCAGCAGGTCGAGCTGCTGGGCCGTCACGCCGCCGCCGGTGACCAGCACCACCGGCAGGATCAGGGTGGCCAGCCGGCGGCGCGCGGCCCGCCCGTCCCCGGCCGCGGCCGCGGCGGGGGCGGTGGGCGCGAGGGCCGCGACGGGGGCGGGTGCGGGGACTGGGACGGGTGCGGGTGCGGGTGCGGGGACGAGCGGCGGGGTCTCGACGGGTTCGGGCGGGCCGAGCACCGCGCCGAGCCCGGTCGGGGTGGACATCGCCTGCCGGGCGGCGAGCGCCATCGCCGCCGCGTCCGGGTAGCGCTCCTCCGGCTGCTTGGCGAGCGCCCTGGTGACCACCGCCCGGACCGGCGCGGGCACCTCCGCGGGCAGGTCGGGCAGCGGCTCGCGGACGTGCTTGAGCACCACTTCGAGCGGCGTTCCGCCAGTGAACGGCACGGCGCCGGACAGCAGTTCGTACAGCACCACGCCGACCGAGTACAGGTCGGAGGCGGCCGAGGCGTCCTTGCCCTCGGCGCGTTCCGGGGCCATGTACAGGGCGGTGCCGATCACCGCGTGGGCGGTGGTGATCCGGGTGTCGGCGAGGGTGCGGGCGATGCCGAAGTCGGTGACGGTGATCCGCCCGTCCCGGTCGATCATCAGGTTGGACGGCTTGATGTCCCGGTGCACGATGCCCTGCCGGTGCGCGGCGTGCAGCGCGTCCAGCACCTGGGCGGCGACGTCCAGCGCCCGGTCGGGCGGGAACGCGGTGCGGCCGCGGGCCTTGTCGAGCGGCCTGCCGGTGAGCAGCTCCATCACGATGTACGCGGTCCGCGCGCCGGGCTCGCCGTCGTCCTCGCCGTAGTCGTGGATGTGCACCACGCCGCGGTGGTTCATCGCGGCCAGCACCGTTGCCTCGCGGCGGAACCGGGCGGCGAAGACCTCGTCCTCCATCAGCGCCGGGAGCACGATCTTCACCGCGACCTGTCGGCCCAGCACCTGGTCCTCGGCCCGCCAGACCTCGCCCATGGCGCCGCTGCCCAGCCGTTCGGAGAGGGCGTAGCGGCCCCCGAGCACGGTCCCCCGACCCCACATGTCCCGCAGTCCCCCGAGCATGTTGTATGCCTTGTCAGTAACGATTCTGACCGCTCGGACGCGCGCTGGGAAGCCGGTACCGCCCCCCGTCCCGCCCGACCGCGGCGACTCTACACCTGGGGTGCGGAGCAACTGCCGGTCGGGCGGGGCGAGGTGAGGCGGGGTCAGGCCGCGGGGGAGCGGTCAGCGGCGCAGGCGGGCGTCGGCGGCCAGGGAGTCGACCAGGGACTCGACGCTCGCGGGCGGGAGGCCGCGGGAGACGAACCAGGCGCCGACGTTCCGTACGTCCCGCTCCAGGAAGGAGAGGCCGCGCGGGTTGGCCACCACGTCGACGATCTGCGGGACGTCGATGATCACCAGGCGGCCGCGGTGCACCAGGATGTTGTAGGCCGAGAGGTCTCCGTGGGCGTAGCCGTCGTAGGCCAGCAGCGCGAGGCTGCGGCCCAGTTGGCCCCAGAGGTCCTCGATGTCGGCCTCCTCGGCGCGCAGTTGGGCCAGCCGGGGCGCGGCCGTGCCGTCCTCGTCGCCGACGAACTCCATCAGGATCTCGGTGCCGGTGATCTGCACCGGGTAGGGCACGGCGACGCCGGCCGACCAGAGGCGGCACAGCGCGCCGAACTCGGCCGCCGCCCACTGGCCGGCGATCGCCTCCTTGCCGAAGGCGGTGCGCTTGGCCATCGCCCGGCTGACCCGGGTCTCCTTGTGCTGGCGGCCCTCCAGGTAGCCGGAGTCGCGGTGGAACATCCGGTGCTGGGCGTCCCGGTACCGCTTGGCGGCCATCAGGGTGCGGCGGCCGGTGCCGGGGACGGCGCGCTCCAGCAGGAACACGTCGGCCTCCTTGCCGGTCTTCACGATGCCCAACTCGGTGTCGACGGCCGCGAGTTCGGTGACGACCCAGTCGGGGCGCGGCTCGGGGCCCTTCTCGGTCGGGGTGGACTGGTCCCAGGTGGACCAGCGGTCGCCGACGGCCGGGCCGTCGGCGACGGGGGCGGAGGACTCCCGCCCGGCGTCGGTGGACGCCCCGTCGGCGGTGTCGTGCTCGTCGTCGGCGGCCGGGGAGGAGGCGAAGTAGTCGTACTCGGGCGGGGAGTCGTCGAAGCGGTCGGCCCGGCGGCCGCGACGGGAAGCGCCCTTGGGGCGGATGCGGGAGAAGGAATCGCTGTCGGCAAAGCGCTCGCGCACTGCGGTGGCTCCTGGTGGGGTGGCCCACCGGGGCGCGGAGTGCCGCGCGGTCAGCCGGTGGGACGAAGACGGGGGGAGGCGGATGGCGCGCACACGAAGGCGCGCCGCGTCACGGCGGCAACCATCGGTCTGCACCCCCTCTCGTCGGGCCCGCGAGCGCACGGCGGCGCGGCGGGACGGTGACCACCCTAGCGAGAGCCGGGCGCGACGCAAGGGGTTTTCCGGCGGGGCGGGCGGGCGCCGGCGGAGTGCGTGGCCGGGCGTGCGGTTCCCCGCGCCCCCGGGGGAGAGGGGTTTCCTGGACGCTCGGCGCGGTGGGCGGGAAAATTCCCTATCTGGCTGTAACGTGAGGAGGGATAGGGAAGGATGGGGAATGAACAATTTCTATTCGGTCGAGGACGTGGCCGAGCTGCTCGGGCTGCACGTGAAGACCGTGCGGGGGTACGTGCGCGACGGGAAGCTCAAGGCGGTGCGGATCGGGAAGCAGTACCGGATCGCCCGCGCGGAGGTGGAGGCGTTCACCGGGGGCGGGGTGGCGCTGAAACCGGCCCGGGTGGACGTCTCGGCGGTGGTGCAGGTGGAGGGGGTGGGCGCGCGGGACGCCGACCGGCTGGTGACGGGGGTGCTGGCGGCGGCGAACGCGTGGTCCGGCGGGCCGCGGCCGCTGTGGGTGCAGGCGGTGCGGGAGGAGGAGCGGAGCGCGCTGCGCTTCGTGGTGATGGGGCCGCCGCGGCGGGTGGCGGACGTGCTGGCGCTGGTCGACGACCTGACGGGAGAGGTGCGGTGACGGACGTTCGGGAACTGGGCGGGGCGCGGGTGCTGGTGGTCGCGGCCGAGGGGGAGGCGGTGGCGGGGGAGCGCGCGGCGCTGGACCTGCTGGGTGACGCGTACCACCGGGAGGCGTCCTGGGTGGCGCTGCCGGTGGAGCGGCTGGGGGCGGAGTTCTTCCGGCTGCGCAGCGGGGTCGCGGGGGCGGTGGTGCAGAAGTTCGCGCAGTACCGGACGGGCCTGGCGGTGGTGGGGGACGTCGCGGCGCGGGTGGCGGAGTCGGACGCGCTGCGCGACTTCGTCCGGGAGAGCAACCGCGGTCGGCAGCTGTGGTTCGTCGGGGACCTGCCGGAGCTGGCCGGGCGGCTGGCGGACCGGGGGGCCGTCCGGGGCGGTTGAACGTGCAGACGGGGTCTTCCGGTGACAGGTGACATGCGCAATTGTACATGTCACCTGGCCGTCGGGGCACCTCGACGGCCTCCGACCCCCGGCCGCGGCGCCCCCACCGCCCCCGAGTGCACCGGCCCCGACACCCGGCAGCTCGACCGGGGCTGCGGCCGCTCCGGCGTCGCCGCCACCGCAGGCAACTACGCCTACTTCTACCTGTACGTCCCGGCCGGCACCACCGGCCTGACCATCACCGCCGCCGGCGGCACCGGCAACGCCGACCTCTACTACAGCGGCAGCGACTGGGCCACCACCGGCTCCTCCACCGCCAGGTCCACCGGCGGCGGCAACGCCGAGACCCTCACCGTCAGCAACCCGCATGCCGGCTACCACTACGTCAGCCTCTACGGGCAGCAGTCCTTCGGCGGGGTCTCCGTCAGCACCTCGTACTGACCGCCCCCGCGCCGAACGGCCCGGCCCGCCCCCCGGTGGGCCGGGCCCCCGCGCGCCCCGGGATGGGCGATCATGGAGGGTCCGCACCAGCGCACCACCCGCAGCACCGAGGAGCCCGACCCGTGGCCGAGATCGTCCTGTTCCACTCCGCGTACGGCCTGCGCCCCGCCGTCACCGAGGCCGCCGGGCGGCTGCGCGCCGCCGGGCACACCGTGCACACCCCCGACCTGTACGAGGGGCGGGTCTTCGAGGAGCTGGAGGAGGGCATGGCGTACCGGGACGAGGTGGGCAACGACGAGCTGCTGCGGCGGGCGGTGGGGGCGGTGGCCCCGCTGCTGCCGGTGGCGGGCGGGCTGGTGTACGCCGGGTTCTCGCTCGGCGGGTCGCTGGCGCAGAACCTGGCGCTGGCCGACGAGCAGGCCCGCGGGCTGCTGCTCCTGCACGGCACCTCCGACCTGCGGGAGGACGCCGCCACCAGCATCCCGGTGCAGCTGCACGTCGCCGAGCCGGACGCGTTCGAGTCCGAGGACTGGCTGAACACCTGGTACCTGCTGATGACCCGGGCCGGGGCCGACGTCGAGGTGCACCGCTACCGGGGGGCCGGGCACCTGTACACCGACGCCGGGCTGCCCGACCACGACGCCGAGGCGGCCGAGCGGACCTGGGCGGCCGCCCTGGCGTTCCTGGCCGAGCTGGACGGCGAGGACGGCGAGGGCTGAGGCCGGGCGGCCGACCCGGCCCGGCCCCCGGTCAGGACACCGGCGGGACGGGCGGCGGCGGGGGGTAGGCGTACGCGGCGCCGTGGCCGTCGGCGGGCGGCCGGAGCGGCGGGGCGGCCGGGGGCGCGGGCGGCGGGGCGCCCCACGGGCCGGGTACGGGCGCGGGCCCGGGCACCGGCCCGGGGCCGTAGGGCGGCGGCCGGTAGCCGGGCGGGCCGGGCGGCGGGAACAGCGCGGGCGGGGCGGCCGGGACGGCGGGGGCGCGGGTGGCGGCGACGACGACCGCGGTGGCCGCCGCGACCAGCACGGTCACCACCAGGGTGCAGGTCAGCAGCAGGTTCCCGACCGGCCGGTAGGCGAACTCGCGCGACAGCCGGTCCCCGCCGAACAGGTTCACCAGCTGGGACAGCGCCGCGTACCCGTTCACCGCGCCGAGCAGCACGGCCGCGCCGCGCACCCAGCGCCCGCCGGCGAACGCGCCGCACATCAGCACCGCCGTCGCCAGCAGCGAGGCGATGTCCGCCCCGGCGAAGCCCACCGGCCCGGGCACCGGGTGCGCGTACGAGAGGCCGAGCGCGTCGGGCAGGTAGGAGAGGCCGCCGCGGACCAGGCAGGAGCCCAGCACGGCGCCCTGGACGAGGACCTGGAGCAGCATCAGCACGCCGATCCCGGGCAGCCCGCCCCCGCCCGGCCGGGGCGGGACCTGGGGTGGTGGGGCGTAGGCCATGACGGGTTCCCTCCCGATGCGCGTGTGGTGGATCGGAGGGTAGCGGAGGGGATTAGACTCGGGGGCGCGATCCCGGAAGCCGTGGTCCGAGCCCTGGTGGTGGCTCGGGCCGCACGTGTTTCAGCCCTCTCCCAGGACCCCGGAGGCCCCGCCTTGAGCGACCAGCCGTACGCGCACCTGCACGTCCACACCGAGTACTCGATGCTGGACGGCGCCGCCCGGCTGAAGCAGTTGTTCAAGGAGGTCGAACGGCTCGGGCAGACCCACGTCGCGATGACCGACCACGGCAACATGTACGGCGCCGCCGAGTTCCACAAGCAGGCCACCGCGGCCGGCATCACCCCGGTGATCGGCATCGAGGCGTACGTCGCCCCGGACTCCCGGTCCAACACCAAGCGCGTCCTGTGGGGCCAGCCGCACCAGAAGAAGGACGACGTCTCGGCGTCCGGCGCGTACACCCACAAGACCATCTGGGCCCGGAACAAGGAGGGCCTGCACAACCTCTTCAAGCTGACCTCGCGCTCCTACGCGGAGGGCTGGCTGGTGAAGTGGCCCCGGATGGACAAGGAGATCATCGCCGAGCACGCGGCGGGCCTGATGGCCACCACCGGCTGCCCCTCCGGCGAGGTGCAGACCCGGCTCCGGCTGGGCCAGTTCGACGAGGCGGTCCGCTCGGCGGCCGAGTACCAGGACATCTTCGGCAGGGAAAACTACTTCCTGGAGCTGATGGACCACGGCCTGGACATCGAGAAGCGGGTCCGCGACGGCCTGGTCGAGATCAGCCGGAAGCTGAACATCCCGCCGGTGGTCACCAACGACTCGCACTACACCACCGAGGGCGACGCGGGCGCCCACGACCTGCTGCTGTGCGTGCAGACCGGCAAGAACCTCTCCGACCCGGACCGCTTCCGGTTCGACGGCACCGGCTACTACATCAAGTCGGCCGCCGAGATGTACGCCCTGGACTCCTCGGACGCCTGGCAGGAGGGCTGCCGCAACAGCCAGCTGCTGGTCGCCCAGCGGGTCGACACCGCCGGCATGTTCGAGTTCAAGAACCTGATGCCGCGCTTCCCGATCCCGGAGGGCTTCGAGTCCGAGGCGGACTTCTTCAAGTCCAAGGTCTGGGAGGGCATGGACTGGCGCTTCCCGGGCGGCTACGACGAGGAGCACAAGAAGCTCGCCGAGTACGAGATGGACACCATCATCCAGATGGGGTTCCCGGCGTACTTCCTCGTGGTCGCCGACTTCATCATGTGGGCCAAGAGCCAGGGCATCGCGGTCGGCCCCGGCCGAGGCTCCGCGGCCGGCTCGCTGGTCGCCTACGCGATGGGCATCACCGACCTCGACCCGATCCCGCACGGCCTGATCTTCGAGCGCTTCCTCAACCCCGAGCGCATCTCGATGCCCGACGTCGACATCGACTTCGACGAGCGCCGGCGCGGCGACGTGATCCGCTACGTGACCGAGAAGTGGGGCGCCGACAAGGTCGCCATGATCGTCACGTACGGCACCATCAAGGCGAAGGCCGCCATCAAGGACTCCTCCCGGGTCCTGGGCTACCCGTACGCGATGGGCGACCGGATCACCAAGGCGATGCCGCCGGACGTGATGGGCAAGGGCATCCCGCTGTCCGGCATCACCGACTCCTCGCACCCCCGCTACGGCGAGGCGGGCGAGATCCGCAGCCTGTACGAGAACGACCCCGACGTCCGCAAGGTGATCGACACCGCCCGCGGCATCGAGGGCCTGATCCGCCAGCCCGGCGTGCACGCGGCCGGCGTGATCATGTCCGCCGAGCCGCTGACCGACCACATCCCGGTCTGGACCCGGCACACCGACGGCGTCACCATCACCCAGTTCGACTACCCCACCTGCGAGGGCCTCGGCCTTCTCAAGATGGACTTCCTCGGACTGCGCAACCTGACGATCATGGACGACGCCGTCAAGGCGATCGAGAAGAACAAGGGCGTCACGATCGAGCTGCTCCAGCTCCCGCTGGACGACAAGCCCGCCTACGAACTGCTCGCCCGCGGCGACACGCTCGGCGTCTTCCAGCTCGACGGCGGCCCGATGCGCTCGCTGCTGCGCCTGATGAAGCCCGACAACTTCGAGGACATCTCCGCCGTCCTGGCGCTCTACCGGCCGGGCCCGATGGGCGTCAACTCGCACACCAACTACGCGCTGCGCAAGAACGGCCAGCAGGAGATCACCCCGATCCACCCGGAGCTGGAGGAGCCGCTCAAGGAGATCCTGGAGCCCACCTACGGCCTGATCGTCTACCAGGAGCAGGTGCAGAAGGCCGCGCAGATCCTGGCCGGCTACTCGCTCGGCCAGGCCGACCTGCTGCGCCGCGCGATGGGCAAGAAGAAGAAGGAGATCCTGGAGGCCGAGTTCGTCCCGTTCCAGAGGGGCTGCCGGGAGCACGGCTACTCGGACGCGGCGATCCAGGCGGTCTGGGACGTGCTGGTGCCGTTCTCCGGCTACGCCTTCAACAAGGCGCACACCGCCGGCTACGGGCTGGTCTCGTACTGGACGGCGTACCTGAAGGCCAACTACCCGGCCGAGTACATGTCGGCGCTGCTGACCTCGGTCAAGGACGACAAGGACAAGTCGGCGGTCTACCTCAACGAGTGCCGCAAGATGGGCATCCAGGTGCTGCCGCCGGACGTCAACGAGTCCGACGCCGACTTCACCCCGCACGGCAGCGAGACCGTCCGGTTCGGCCTGACCGCGATCCGCAACGTCGGCGGGCCGGTGGTGGAGTCGATGATCCGCACCCGCAAGGCCAAGGGGAAGTACGCCTCGTTCCCGGACTTCCTGGAGAAGGTCGAGTCGGTGGTGTGCAACAAGCGCACCGTCGAATCGCTGATCAAGGCCGGGTCGTTCGACTCGCTCGGGCACACCCGCAAGGGCCTGACCGCCCAGTTCGAGCCGATGATCGACAACGTGGTCGGGATCAAGCGCAAGGAGGCCGAGGGCCAGTTCGACCTGTTCGGCGGCGACAGCGTCTCGGACGAGCCGTCCTTCGGGCTGGACGTGGTGTTCTCCGAGGAGGAGTGGGACAAGTCGTTCCTGCTCACCCAGGAGCGCGAGATGCTCGGCCTGTACGTCTCCTCGCACCCGCTGAACGGCATCGAGCACGTGCTGGCCGACAAGGCCGACTGCGCGGTCGCCGACCTGGCCGAGCGCCCCGACGGGACGATCGTCACCATCGGCGGCATCATCTCGGGCCTCCAGCGCAAGATGACCAAGCAGGGCAACGCCTGGGCGATCGCCACCGTCGAGGACCTGGCCGGCTCGATCGACTGCATGTTCTTCCCGGCCAGCTACCAGCTGGTCTCCTCGCAACTGGTCGAGGACGCCGTGGTGTTCGTCCGCGGCAAGCTCGACAAGCGGGAGGACGTGCCGCGGCTGATGGGCATGGAGCTGGCGGTGCCCGACCTGAGCAACGTCGGGGCGCAGCTGCCGATCGTGATCACCGTGCCGGAGAACAAGCTGACCCCGCCGATCGTCTCCCGGCTCGGCGAGGTGCTGGGCAGCCACCGGGGCAGCACCGAGGTGCACGTCCACCTGCGCGGCCGGAGCAGGACGGTGGTGCTGCGCCTCGACCGGCACCGGGTGAAGTCCGACCCGGCGCTGTTCGGCGACCTCAAGCAGCTGCTCGGGCCGAGCTGCCTGGCCAGCTGACGGCGGTGCGCACGGACGGGCCCCGGCGGAGTGCGACTCCGCCGGGGCCCGTCCGCCGAGGGGCGGTCAGTGCTCCTTGACCACCACGGTCCTGGCGCCCTTGTCGTGGAAGCACTGCTGGAGCGGCTTGTCCCACAGCAGGGACAGGCAGTTGACCAGCGAGAACAGGCCGCCGACGACCGGGACCAGGTTCGGGCCGCCGTAGATGGCGGCCCGGGTCCAGAACTGGCCGTCGGCCGGGCGGCCGCCGCCGGCCGCGTCGACCACCCGGAGCTTGAGGACCTTCTTGCCGACGGTCTGGCCGTGCTGGGTCGTCAGCATGGCGCCCTCGTAGCCGACCACCACCGCCGCCGCCAGCACGTAGTAGAGGAGCACGCCGGGCGAGATCAGGTTCACGATGATCAGCGGGACGATCAGGACCGCCACGTCGACCAGGCGGGCCAGGAAGCGGTCCAGCGGGGCGGCCAGCACCCGGCTGCCCGGGGCGGGCTGGACGCCGGGCGGCGGGGTCGGGCCGAGCCAGCCCGACTGCCCGCCTTGCGCGTACTGGCCGTAGGGGTCCTTCGAGGGCTCGTAGCCGGGAGGGGTGTTGCTGCTCATGCGTACGACTCCAGCTCAACTGGTGGGAATCCTGGAGACGTTGTACCGGTACCGGGGAGAGCTGGGAAGAATGATCGGATAATCGTTACTCAGTGCCAGCGGTAACGGAGCCGCAGCGAGTCCACCACCCGCTGGAACCGGGCCCGGTCCAGGGCGCACGCCTCGCGCCGCATCCCGCCGTCGCGCACCCGGAACACCCGGTCCAGCGCCACCCAGGAGTCCCGCCCGCTGCGGTCCCACGGGCCGGGGCCCAGCGGCACCCAGTCCCGGTCGTCGTCGTGGCCCTTGCTGGAGAGCATCACCGTCAGCAGCGAACCGCCCGCCTCCCGGGCCACCACCAGCACCGGCCGGTCCTTGCCCCGCCCGTCGTTCTCCTCGTACGGCACCCACGTCCAGACGATCTCGCCCGGGTCCGGGTCGCCGTCGTGGTCCGGCGCGTACTCGGTGCGGACCGGGCCCACGCCCTCGGCCCGGACCTCCACCGTGGCGTCCGGCCCGAACCGGCCCGGCTGCTCCTGCTGCTCGTTCAACTGATGCATGGCGGAAGGCTACCGACCGCCCCCGCGCCCCGGAACGTCAGGAGGAGCGCAGCCCGGCCGGGACCGCCGCGTGCAGGGCCGCCGCGAAGGCCGCCACCGCCGGGTGCGCGGCGGCGCCGGCCCGGAACGCGGTCCGGGTGCGCCGGTACAGCGGCAGCCGGGTCAGCGCCACCCCCGGCGGGCACCGGTCCACGCCCAACTGCGGCACCAGCGCCACCCCCTGACCCACCGCCACCAGGGCCAGCTGGGCCGCGAAGTCGTCCACCAGGTGGCGCACCCGCGGCGCGAACCCGGCCGCCTGGCAGACCCGCTGCACCATCGCGTGGCACAGCGTCCCGGCCGGGGCGGTGATCCACGGGCTGTCCCGGTGCTCGGCCAGGGCGCCGCCGGAGCGGGCCGCCAGGTACAGCGGCTCGGCGAACACCGGGCCGGTCAGCGCGATCCCCTCCTCCGGCTCGCCCGGCACCAGGTCGTACTCGTGCACCAGCGCCACGTCCAGCTCGCCCGCCCGCAGCGCCCCGGCCACCGCCGCCGGGTCCACCTCGCTCACCATCGGCTCCAGCTCCGGGTGCCGGGCCGCCAGCTCGGCCAGCGCCGCCGGCACCAGGGCGCGCACCGCGGACGGGTAGGCGCCGATCCGCAGCGGCCCGGCCGGCCCGCTGCGGGCGTGCGCCAGCTCGGCGTCCGCCCGCTCCAGCAGCTCCAGCACCGCCTCGGTGTGCCGCACCAGGTTCCGCCCCGCCGGGGTCAGCGCCACCCGCCGCCCGGTCCGCTCCAGCAGCGGCACCCCCGCCTCCCGCTCCAGCACCGACAGCTGCTGGGACACCGCCGAAGGACTGAACGCCAGCGCCTCGGCGACCGCCGCGATCGTCCCCAGCCGGGCCAGTTCGCGCAGCAACCGCAGCCTTCGCACCTCGAGCATCGGGCCAGCTTACGAGAGGCATCGGAAATGTGAACTGGACCCGCACGGTCGCCGCCCGGCAGGCTTCCCCGCATGGAACTGCACGGCATCCACGTCCCGCTGGTCACGCCCTTCACCGCCGACGGCGCCGTCGCCCTCGACGCCCTGGAACGGCTCGCCCGCGACCTGCTCGCGGACGGCGCCGCCGGCCTGGTCGCCCTCGGCACCACCGGCGAACCCGGCTCGCTGACCACCGCCGAGCAGGACGCGGTGATCGAGGTCTGCCGCCGGGCCTGCGACGCGCACGGCGCGCCGCTCACCGTCGGCGCCGGCCACGGCGGCACCGCCCGCACCGCCGAGGCACTGGCCGCCCTGGACGGCCGGGCCGACGCCGCGCTGGTCGCCGTCCCCGCCTTCGTCCGGCCCGGCGAGGCCGGCGTCCTGGCCCACTTCCGGGCCCTCGCCGCGACCAGCCCGCTGCCGCTGGTGGTCTACCACATCCCGTACCGCACCGGTCAGCCGCTGGGCGCCGCCGCCCTGCTGGACCTGCTCGCGCTGCCCGGCGTGGCCGGGGTCAAGTACGCGGCCGGCGGCATCGACGAGCAGACGATCGCGCTGCTGGCCGCCGCCCCGCGCGGCGTGCTGGCCGGCGACGACCTGCTCCTCTCCCCGCTGCTGGCCCTCGGCGCCGACGGCGGCGTCCTGGCCTCCGCGCACCTGGAGACCGCCCGGTTCGCCGCCCTGCACCGGGCCTGGGCGGACGGCGACGCGGCCCGCGCCCGCACCCTCGGCGCCGAACTCGCCGAGGTCTCCCGGTCGGCCTTCACCGGGCCGAACCCGACCGCGCTCAAGGCGCTGCTGCACCGCGCCGGACGCATCCCGACGCCCGCGGTGCGGCTGCCGCTGCTCGCGCACACCTGAGAACCGCGCGACCACGCGCAGGATTTCCGGCGGACGGGCGCCCGCGCAGGAGGGATTTCCGCCTCGGACGGGAAGCGTTCACGCTTTGGGACGCCCCCGCCGGAACCCGCTCTGACAAGGCATGATGGGCCGGGACAACCGGCCCAACCGGTAGCAGGAGGAGAGACGGATGAGGATCGGCATCGTAGGTGCCACCGGTCAGGTCGGCGGCGTGGTCCGCGAGATCCTGGCGGAGCGGGCCGACTCGGGCGCGCTGGGCCCGGTCGAGCGGCTGCGGCTGTTCGCCTCGGCCCGCTCGGCGGGACGCCCCCTGCCCTGGAAGGGCACCGAGATCACCGTCGAGGACGCCGCCACGGCCGACTACAGCGGCCTGGACATCGTGATCTTCTCGGCGGGCGGCGCCACCTCCAAGGCGCTGGCCCCGAAGGTCGCCGCCGCCGGAGCCGTCGTCATCGACAACTCCTCCGCCTGGCGCCGCGACCCCGAGGTCCCGCTGGTCGTCGCCGAGGTCAACCCCGAGGCGATCACCGAGCGGCCCAAGGGCATCATCGCCAACCCCAACTGCACCACCATGGCCGCGATGCCGGTGCTGCGCCCGCTGCACGAGGAGTCCGAGCTGGTCGCCCTGGTGGTCTCCACCTACCAGGCGGTCTCCGGCTCCGGCCTGGCCGGCGTCTCCGAGCTGCACGAGCAGGCCCGCAAGGTGGTCGACGACGCCACCGCGCTGGTCCACGACGGCGCCGCCGTCGAGTACCCCGAGCCCGGCGTCTACCGGCGCCCGATCGCCTTCAACGTCGTCCCGCTCGCCGGGTCGATCGTCGACGACGGCAGCAACGAGACCGACGAGGAGCAGAAGCTCCGCCACGAGAGCCGCAAGATCCTCGGCATCCCCGGGCTCAAGGTCTCCGGCACCTGCGTGCGCGTCCCGGTCTTCACCGGCCACTCGCTCCAGGTCAACGCCCGCTTCGCCCGCCCGCTCGCCCCCGAGCGCGCCGTCGAGCTGCTGGCCGGCGCCCCCGGCGTCGCGCTGACCGACATCCCCACCCCGCTCCAGGCCGCCGGCCAGGACCCGAGCTACGTCGGCCGGATCCGGGCCGACGAGACGGTGGAGCACGGCCTGTCGCTGTTCCTGTCCAACGACAACCTGCGCAAGGGCGCGGCGCTCAACGCCGTGCAGATCGCCGAGCTGGTCGCCGCCGAGCTGCGCGGCTGACCCCGGCGCCACCCGCCCCGACGGGCCCCCGGGCACCCGCCCGGGGGCCCGTCGCGTCCGCGGGCCGCCGCCCCCGGGTCCGCGGCCGGGCTCACCGGCCCGGGTGCGACTCCGGCGCGTCGACCCGCAGCGGCAGCACCTCCGACAGGGCGCCCCCCGTCCACTTGTCGCCCGGCGCGTACCACTGGAACGCGCCCGGGCCGCGCACCGGCACGTTCAGCGACAGCAGCCCGTCGGCGTCCGTGCCGGTGCTGGCCAGGGTGCTCCAGGTGCTGCTGCCGGCCGGCCGGAACTGCAGGTAGGCGGTGGTGCCCTGCTGGGGCACCTCGGCGTCGCGGTCCCAGTCCGCGCGCCGCAGGCGCCCCCGGACGGTGACCGCCCCGCCCACCGCCGCCCGGGCCGGGACCACCGACGCCAGGTCGAACCCGGCGGTGCGCTTGAGCGAGAAACCGGCGGCGTTCTTCGACACGTACCGGTCGCCGTCGGCGGCCCGGATCCGCAGGTCGACGAACCAGGTCCCGGCCTGGTCGTCGAAGAGCGCCCGCGAACCGGCCGCGATCACCGCCTCACCGCTGCACCGCGCCGTGGTCCCGGCCGCGTCCAGCGGGACGCAGGACATCGGGCCGACCTTCAACGCCCCGTAGTTGGGCCCCCACAGGCCGATCGGGTCCACCGCGCGGATGCCCGAGCGGTCGCTCGCCGTCACCTCCACCGCGACGGTGCGGGTCTCGGCCGGGCCCAGCTCGACCGTGCGGCCGTGGTTGACCACCACCGACACCAGCCCGGTGTCCCCGCGGGAGGTCTCCGGCGAGGTCGCCGGGACCAGGACGATCGCCACCGCCCCGATCGCCGCCACCGCGCACAGCACCACCGCACTCTTCCGCACGGTGTCCCAGTATCCAGGGTCGGCGCGCGGCGGGCGCGGCGCGGTTCGGCGGGCGGACGGAGGGGAAAGGTGTGCCCAACGGTCGCCGGGCCGCCGGGCGGCGCCCCACCGCCGGGGCCCGGGCCGAGGAGGAGGTGCCGGAGATGGACCGCTGCGTCGTCCTGGTCGACGCTGGCTACCTGCTGGGCGCGGCCGCCAGCCTGCTCGCGGGGGAGCCCGGCCGGGCCCGGATCGCCGTCGACCACCCGGTGCTGATCACCGCGCTGCGCGAGCGCGCCGAGACGGAGACCGGCCTGCCGCTGCTGCGGATCTACTGGTTCGACGCCGCCGTCGACCGCCGCCCCGCCCCCGAGCACCGCCGGCTGCGGGTGCTGCCCCGGGTCACCGTCCGGCTGGGCGCGCTCACCCGGGTCGAGGGCCGGTGGGTGCAGAAGGGCGTGGACGCCGCGATGCACGCCGAACTCAGCGAACTCGCCCGCAACCACGCCTGCGCCGACGTGGTGCTGGTCACCGGGGACGGCGACCTGCTGCCCGGCGTCGCCTCCGCCAAGGAGCACGGCGTCGCCGTCCACCTGTGGGCGCTGGAGGCCGCCGACGGGGACTTCAACCAGTCCGAGGAACTGGTCGGCGAGGCCGACGAGCGCCGGGTGCTGGACCGCGCCTGGATCCAGCGCTGGGCCCGCCCCCGGGAGGCCGCCGCCGAGCCGGTCGCCCCCGTCGCGGTGCTGCCCGCCGCACCCCGGCCCCGCCCCGTCCCGCCGCTGCCCGCCGCCGCGGCCGTCCCCGCACCCGCCGCCGTCCCCGTCCCCGCCGCCGCGACGGCCGCCCGCAGCGCCCCGCTGCGGGTCATCCCCACCCCCAAGGACCTGGCCGGACGCGCCGCCCCCGGCCCGCCCCCCGACCCCGCCCCGGCCGCCGCCGCCCCGGCCGCCGCCGGCCCGGTGCTGCGCTGGTCCTCCGAGCGCGGCTGGGTCGACCGCGCCGACACCGCCACCGCCGCCGACGCGCTGCCCGCCCTGGACCGGATCACCACCTCCGCCCAGCGCTGGGCCGACCGCGAGGAGGACATCACCAGCGTCGGCGGCGACCCGCAGGAGGTCGGCCAGGTCTTCGCCCGCCGCTGGCTCGACCGCCTCGCCGCCACCGAGCGCCCCGCCCTGCTGTGGACCGACCACCCGCGCATCCCGCACCGCCTGGACGGCGAACTGCTGCGCTACGCCGCCCGGTTCGGCCTGCTCGCGCACAAGGAGGACCAGATCGACGAACAGGACAGGTACGCCATCCGGGAGGGCTTCTGGAAGGAGCTCGCCGCCCGCGTCCCCGACCCCCGGCCCGCCGCGCAGGCCCGGCAGGACAGCTGACGCCCGGGCCGACTTGCCCACCCCGCGTGTCCGGAACGCCCTTTACGGCGCGTAGAGTCTTCCGTCGTGAGCAAGGCACCTCAGGGCTGCTGCACGGTCAGCGGCCTGGTCAAGACCTACCGGACGGGCGGCACCGAGGTCAGGGCCAACGACGGCATCGACCTCGCCGTCCGCCGCGGCGAGGTCTTCGGCCTGCTCGGACCCAACGGCGCCGGCAAGTCCACCCTGGTGCGCCAGCTCACCGGCCTGCTCCGCCCCGACGCCGGGACGGTCGACCTGCTCGGCCACGACGTCGTCCGGCACCCCGAACGGGCCGCCCGGCTGCTCGGCTACCTCGGCCAGGAGTCCACCGCCCTCGACGAGCTCACCGTCGCCCTGGCCGCCGAGACCACCGGCCGGCTGCGCGGCCTGTCCCGGGCCGCCGCCCGGGCCGAGACCGCCGAGGTGATCACCGAACTCGGCCTCGAACCGCTCGCCCACCGCCCGCTCGCCAAACTCTCCGGCGGCCAGCGCCGGCTCGCCTGCTTCGCCGCCGTCCTGGTCGGCGAACGCCCGCTGCTGGTCCTGGACGAACCCACCACCGGCATGGACCCGCTCGCCCGCCGCGCCGTCTGGAGCGCCGTCGACCGCCGCCGCGCCGAGCGCGGCACCACCGTGCTGCTGGTCACCCACAACGTCATCGAGGCCGAGACCGTCCTCGACCGGGTCGCCGTGATCGACGCCGGCAAGATCATCGCCTGCGACACGCCCGGCGGCCTCAAGGCCCTGGTCGACGGCCACGTCCGGCTCGACCTGGTCTGGCGCACCGACGCCCCGCTGACCGTCCCCGCCGTCGCCGCCCTCGCCGAGCGCGCCGAACGCACCGGCCGCCGCTGGACCCTGCGCACCACCCCCGACGAGGCCCGCGAACTGGTCGCCGCCGTCACCACCGGCCCCGCCTTCGCCGCCCTCGACGACTTCACCCTCGCCACCCCCACCCTGGAGGACGCCTACCTCCGGCTCGGCGGCCGGCCCGGAGGACTCGCCCGATGACCCTGCTCGACGCCCCCGCCGTCACCACCGCGCCCGCGCCGCTCGCCCCCGCCGCCCGGCTGCTGCCCGCGCTGGCCGCCGTCTACCGGGCCCAGCTGGCCCGCGCCAAGGTCTCCCGGATTCCGCTGCTGTTCGTCGCCACCTTCCAGTCGATCGGCATCCTGGTGATGATGCGCGGCGTCGTCGACCCCGGCGACAACCCCTCCGCGCACGCCGTGGTGGCCGGCTCCGCCGTCCTGGTGGTCGCCTTCGTCGCGCTCAACCTGCTCGCCCAGTACTTCGGCAGGCTGCGCGCCACCGGCGGCCTCGACCACTACGCGACGCTGCCGGTGCCGCCCGCCTCCGTGGTGCTCGGCACCGCCGCCGCCTACGCCTCCTTCACCGTGCCCGGGGTCTTCGTCACCGCCGGGGCCGGCTGCTGGATGTTCGGACTGCCCCTCGCCCGGCTGTGGATCCTGCTCGCGGTGGTCCCGCTCGCCGGCGCCGCGCTGGCCGGCCTCGGCGCCGCCCTCGGCCTGCTCGCCCCCCGCCAGGAGCTCGCCACCCTCGCCGGACAGCTCGGCATGTCCGCCGCCCTGCTGCTCGGCGTCCTGCCCGCCTCCCGGCTCCCCGAGCCGGTCCAGTGGCTGCGCGACCTGCTGCCCTCCAGCTACGGCGTCGACGCCTTCGCGCTCACCTTCGCCCCGCACCCCGACTGGGCCCGGATCACCCTCGACCTCGGCGTCTGCGGCGCGGTCGGCCTGGTCTCGCTCACCCTCGCCACCTGGGCGTACCGGCGCGCCGCGAGCTGACCCGGCCGCGACCCGGGGGCGGGGCGCCGCCCGGCCGACGGGTGCGGCGTCCGCCGTGGTCGTTGTCCGGCCGAGATCGACATCCGCCCGGGCCGACATGCTGCGTCCTCGGGCCGGTGGGTGCGGTGTTCGCCGTGGTCGTTGTCCGGTCGAGATCGACATCCGCCCGGGCCGACATGAAACGATGGGCCCGTGACCGTACCGAACACACCCGCGGGTGGCTCGCCCGGGCCGGACCCCTTCGCCCCGCCCTTCCCGCCGCAGCCGTCCGACCGCGCGAAGCGGCCGCCGATCGGCCCCGAACTGCGGATCGGAGCGATCATCACCCTCGTCGGAGCGGTCCTCGGCGTGGTGCTCGGCCTGCTCTGGCTCTGGCTCGCCCCCCGGGTCGGTTACGCCGTCCAGGACGACCACATCCTCTACCGGGACCCGGAGGGCGAGGAGCTGATCGGCGCGGTCGGCGTCTTCTCGCTGCTCGGCCTGGGCCTCGGCCTGCTTACCTCGCTCGGCGCCTTCCTGTGGACCCGCGCCCGCGGCGGCGGCGTCGCCGTCGCCGTCGGCCTGGCCGTCGGCGGCCTGCTCGGCTCGGTGATCGCCTGGCAGCTCGGCACCCGCCTCGGCGCCACCTCCGACCTGCGCGCCCACGCGCTGTCCGTCGGCAACGGCGGCACCTTCGACGGGCCGCTGGAACTCACCGCGAAGGGGGCGCTGATGGTCTGGCCGATGACGGCCATGATCCTGCTGCTCGCCCTCTCCGCGACGTTCGGCAAGCGCGAGCCGGACCGCCCCCCGTACTGGGAGACCCCGGGGCCGGTGCCGCCCCCGGCCGACCGGGCCTGAGCCCGGGCCCCGGGCTCCCCGGGTTCACTCCCGCGCGATGGGGGCGGTCAGCGCGGCGGTGAGGCGGACCAGGTCGGCCGGGGCGAGTTCGACCTCGGTGCCGCGGCGGCCGGCGGAGACGAAGACGGTGGGGTGGGCGAGGACGCCGGAGTCGATCACGGTGCGCAGCCTGCGGCGCTGGCCGAGCGGGGAGATGCCGCCGACCACGTAGCCGGTGGAGCGCTCGGCGGCGGCCGGGTCGGCCATGGCGGCGCGCTTGGCGCCGAGCGCGGCGGCCAGCGCCTTGAGGTCGAGCCGGCCGGAGACCGGGACGACGGCGACGGCGAGGGTGCCGTCGGCCTCGGCGAGCAGGGTCTTGAACACCCGGCCGGGGGAGACGCCCATCGCCTCGGCGGCCTCCGCGCCGTAGGAGGCGGCGGCCGGGTCGTGGGCGTACTCGTGGACGGTGAACGGGACGCCGGCGGTGTCGAGGGCGACGGTGGCGGGGGTGCCGCCGGGGGACTTCTTCTTGGCCACGGAGGTCCTCAGTTGGGGCTGAACGCCTGCCGGGTGAGGTCGGCGGCGGGCAGCGAGGGGAGTCTGGCGAGGACCGCGCTCTCGTGCCGGAGCAGGGCGAGTTCGCGGGTCAGGCGCTGGGCGGTGTCGGGGCAGGCGAGGAGTTCCTGCTTGTCCTTGGTGGAGAGCGAGGTGGCGGCGGCGACCAGGTAGGAGAGCACCTGCGGGTCGTCCGGGAGCTCGGACTCGCCGCTGAGGGTGGCCTCGCGGGCCCCGGCCAGCCGCTTCTGGTAGGTGCGGAAGGCGCGTTCGACGCCGGCGGCGAGCGCGCCGGAGCCCTCGCCGGGCTCCTCGGGGAGCACCGAGACCTCGCCGACCAGGTAGGGGCCGCTCGCGTCGAGGGCGCGCAGCCGGAACCGGGTGGTGCCGGTGACCAGCAATTCGTACCGGCCCTCGGGCTGCTCGCGGACGGAGGCGACGTCGGCGACGCAGCCGACCGCGTACAGCGCGTCCAGCGGATCGCCGCCGGGGGCGCCGATGCCCTCCAGCGGGCCCGCCGGGCCCTCGCTCTCGCGGACCGGGGTGGTTCCCCGGCCGTCCTTGACGGCGACCACGCCGAAGCGGCGCGGTGCGTCCTCGGGCTGTTCCAGCAGATCGGCGACCAGGTGGCGGTAGCGCTCCTCGAAGACGTACAGGGGCATCACCAGGCCCGGGTACAGGACCGTGTTGAGCGGGAAGAGCGGAAGCCGATCAGTCACGGCGGACAGCGTAGTTGGCGGCGGGCCGCCGCCGCGCCGCGGTTCCCCCGCGACCGGGGGTGTCAGCCGCGCTGGAGCAGCCGGGTGACGCCGGCCACGGCGGTGGTGGCGAGCACCCAGCCGGTCAGCACCAGGGCGGTGGCGACCCACTGGCCGGTGCGGTCCGGGTTCCAGCCGTTCTGGCCGAGGTCGATCAGCGGGAGGACCTTGCCGGCCGCGTACAGGGCCGGGTTCCAGACCACCTTCTCGTCGGCCTTGACCGGCGCGGGCTGGTGCCCGGCGAAGTACGCGGTGCCCAGCGCCCAGGCCAGCACCAGCCAGGCGGCGGCCCGGCCGGGGCGGTAGCCGTAGCCGACGGCGGCGTCCTGGAGGTGGCCCCAGACCCGGCCGGGCAGCGGCAGGGTGCGCCGGCGGCGGCGCTGCTTGGCGTGCAGGACGGCGCGGGCGTCCTCGTCGGCGCCGTCGCGGCGCAGGGCGGCGGCGAGCTGCTCGTACGCCTCGGGGCGGAACTCCCGGCCGGAGTCGACCCAGGCGATCCGGCGCTCCAGCGGGAAGGGGCCGACGGGGCGCAGTGACTCGTAGGTGAAGCCGGTGAGCGAGACGTGGTGCGCGGTGGGCCAGGCGTCGGGCGAGTCGACCAGGTTGCCGATCCGGGCCCGGTTGAGGGTGACCGGGCCGGTGGGCGGGGTGTCGCAGGCGAAGCGGAGTTCGGGGGTCTGGATCCGGCTGAGCGCGAGCTCCTCGCCCGGGCCGAGGTGGAACTCGGCGCCGGTGATCAGGCAGGCGTTGTCGAAACGCCCGTCGGAGAGCCGGATCCTGCCCCGGGCCCGGAACGGGGTGTGGGTGGTGTCCCGGTCGTGCGCGGTGCCCGCGGACTCGCCGTAGCCGGAGCCGTAGACGGTGCGCGAGCCGGCCCAGTTGGCGTCCTCCGAGCCGGACAGGTACAGGGTGTGGCCGACGGTGATCCGGGCCGCGTTGAGCGCGTTCGGGTTGTCCGGGCCGACGGCCCGCAGCGAGCTGCCGCGCAGCGAGAGCCGGCCGCCGATCCGGGCCGAGCGCAGGCTCAGCTCGCCGAGCAGCTCGATCCGTTCGGCCTCGCAGTCCTGGTTGACGGTGAGCCCGTCGGCGGAGACCGCCCGCCCGTACGCGTCGGGGCCGACGGCGGACTGGTTGAGCAGCAGGTCGGTGCCGATCCGGGCGTCGGTGAGCCGGATGCCGCCGGGTATGCCGCAGCGGGCGAGGTGCACGTCGCCCTCGGTGGCCAGCCGGGAGCCCTCCAGCCGGGGCAGGGCGCAGGAGACGATCCGCAGGGTGCCGGCGGTGGCCTCGGAGAGCAGCAGCTTGCGTTCGAAGCGGCAGAGCTGGAACTCGACGTAGCAGCCGATCCGGCCGCCGGCCAGGGTGAACTCGCCGGTGATCCGGGCGCCGGTGAGCTTGAGCGCGGTGACCTTGCCGGGGGCGGCCTCCGGGCCGTGCAGGAGCAGCCGGGCGATCACCTCGGCGCGGACGGTGCGCTCCGGGCCCCACGGCGCGCCGGTGAACGGGTCGTCCGAGCCGTCCGGGCCGTGGCCGGTGCCGTCCTGGTCCGGGCGGTCCACGCCGTCCGGGTCGTGGCCATGGCCGGTGCCGCCCTCGTCCGGGCCGTGGCCGGTGCCGTCCTGGTCCGCCGGGCGGACGGCCCGCCCGGCGGGGGCGGGGAGCAGCAGCTCGACCGGGCCGCTCCCGGCCCGCAGGTCGTACACCTCGCCGTGCCGGAAGGCGTCCCACAGGCCGCGCTCGGTGTCGGTCCAGTCGTCCGGTGCCTGCTCCACCGCGCCCCCCGATGATCTTGGTCTCGTCTCACCTTTCGTATCACGGACTGAAATGCCGGGCTGTCGGTTTTCGCCACTCCTTACACTTGGGCCTGTGATCTCTCGAATCGACCTCCGCGGCTCCTCCACGGACCCGCGCGACGTGCTCCCCCGTGCCGAGTTCGACGTCGAAGCCGCCCTGGAGAAGGTGCGGCCGATCGCCGAGGACGTGCGCCATCGCGGGGTCGCGGCGCTGATCGAGATCACCGAGCGCTTCGACGGCGTCCGGCTGGAGTCCACCCGCGTCCCCGCGGAGCAGATCGCCGGGGCGCTGGAGCAGCTGGACCCGAAGGTGCGCGCCGCGCTGGAGGAGTCGATCCGCCGGGCCCGCGCCGTCCACGCCGACCAGCGCCGGGTCGGCCACACCACGCAGGTGGTGCCCGGCGGCACCGTCACCCAGCGCTGGGTGCCGGTCGACCGGGTCGGCCTGTACGTGCCGGGCGGCCTGGCGGTCTACCCGTCCTCCGTGGTGATGAACGTGGTGCCCGCCCAGGAGGCCGGGGTGGCCGGCATCGCCGTCACCTCGCCGCCGCAGAAGGCGTTCGGCGGCCGGGTCCACCCGACCATCCTGGCGGCCTGCGCGCTGCTCGGCGTGGACGAGGTGTACGCGGTCGGCGGCGCCCAGGCGGTCGCGATGTTCGCGCTCGGCACCGAGGAGTGCGCGCCGGTCAACCTGGTCACCGGCCCCGGCAACATCTACGTCGCCGCCGCCAAGCGCCTGTTCGCGGGCCGGATCGGCATCGACTCGGAGGCCGGCCCGACCGAGATCATGGTGCTCGCCGACGACACCGCGGACGCCGCGGAGGTCGCCGCCGACCTGATCAGCCAGGCCGAGCACGGCCCGACCTCCGGCTCGGTGCTGGTCACCGCCTCCCCGCTGCTGGCCGACGCCGTCGAGGCCGAGCTCAAGGCGCAGGTCGCCCGCACCCGGCACTCCGAGCGGGTGGCCGAGGCGCTCGGCGGCCCGCAGTCCGGCATCATCCTGGTCGACGACCTGGAGCAGGGCCTCGCGGTGGTCAACGCCTACGCCGCCGAGCACCTGGAGATCCAGACCGCCGACCCGCACGCCGTCTCCGAGCGGGTCCGCAACGCGGGCGCGATCTTCCTCGGCCGCTTCACCCCGGTCTCGCTGGGCGACTACGCGGCCGGCTCCAACCACGTGCTGCCCACCGGCGGCTGCGCCTGCCACTCCTCCGGCCTGTCCGTGCAGACCTTCCTGCGCGGCGTCCAGGTGGTCGAGTACGACCGCGCGGCGCTGGCCGGGATCGCCGCGCACGTGGTCAACCTGTCCGAGGCCGAGGACCTGCCCGGCCACGGCGACGCCGTCAAGGCCCGTTTCATCGGAGATGAACAGAATTGGCACAGCGACTGGACGGTACCCCGCGCGTGACGAAGATCGACGACCTCCCGATCAGGGACGAGCTGCGCGGCCAGTCCCCGTACGGCGCACCGCAGTTGGACGTGCCCGTCCAACTCAACACCAACGAGAACCCGTACCCGCTGCCCGAGCCGCTGGTGGCCCGGATCGCCGAGCGGGTGGCCGAAGCCGCCCGGCAGCTCAACCGCTACCCGGACCGGGACGCGGTCGAGCTGCGCACCGGCCTGGCGAAGTACCTCACCGACACCACCGGGCACGCGGTCACCAAGGACCAGGTGTGGGCCGCCAACGGCTCCAACGAGGTGCTCCAGCAGCTGCTGCAGACCTTCGGCGGGCCCGGCCGCACCGCGATCGGCTTCGAGCCCTCGTACTCGATGCACGCCCTGATCGCCCGCGGCACCGGCACCGGCTGGGTCTCCGGCCCGCGCCGCGCCGACTTCACCATCGACCTGGACGCGGCCCGGGCGGCGATCGCCGAGCTGCGCCCGGACGTGGTCTTCGTCTGCTCGCCGAACAACCCGACCGGCACCGCCGTCGCGGCCGACACCGTGCTCGCCCTGTACGAGGCCGCGCAGGCCGCCGGGCCCAGCATGGTGGTGGTCGACGAGGCGTACGTCGAGTTCTCGCACCGCGCCTCGCTGCTGCCGCTGCTCGAAGGCCGCCCGAACCTGGTGATCAGCCGCACCATGTCCAAGGCGTTCGGCGCGGCCGGCCTGCGGCTCGGCTACCTCGCCGCCGACCCGGCCGTGGTGGACGCGGTGCAGCTGGTCCGGCTGCCCTACCACCTGTCGGCCGTCACCCAGGCCACCGCGCTGGCCTGCCTGGAGCACACCGACACCCTGCTCGGCTACGTCGACCGGCTCAAGTCCGAGCGCGACCGGGTGGTGCTCGCCCTGCGCGGGCTGGGCCTCGACGTCACCGACTCCGACGCCAACTTCATCCAGTTCGGCCGCTTCGCCGACACCCGCGCGGTGTGGCGGGCGATCCTCGACCAGGGCGTGCTGATCCGCGACAACGGCGTCCCCGGCTGGCTGCGCGTCACCGCCGGCACCCCCGCCGAGAACGACGCGTTCCTGAGCGCCGTCTCGCTTGCAACCAAGGAGCTGTAACCCCGCATGTCCCGCATCGGCCGCGTCGAACGCACCACCAAGGAGACCTCCGTCCTGGTCGAGATCGACCTCGACGGAACCGGCAAGACGGACGTCTCCACGGGCGTCGGCTTCTACGACCACATGCTCGACCAGCTCGGCCGCCACGGCCTCTTCGACCTCACCGTCAAGACCGAGGGCGACCTGCACATCGACACCCACCACACCATCGAGGACACCGCCCTCGCGCTCGGCGCCGCCTTCAAGCAGGCGCTCGGCGACAAGGTCGGCATCTACCGGTTCGGCAACTGCACCGTCCCGCTGGACGAGTCGCTGGCCCAGGTCACCGTCGACCTCTCCGGCCGCCCGTACCTGGTGCACACCGAGCCCGAGCGGATGGCCCCGATGATCGGCTCGTACGACACCACGATGACCCGGCACATCCTGGAGTCCTTCGTCGCCCAGGCCCAGATCGCCCTGCACGTGCACGTCCCGTACGGCCGCAACGCGCACCACATCGTCGAGTGCCAGTTCAAGGCGCTGGCCCGGGCGCTGCGCTACGCCTCCGAGCGCGACCCGCGCGCCGCCGGCATCCTGCCTTCCACCAAGGGCGCGCTCTGATGGCGACGCTGCTGATCGTCCTCGGGCTCTTCTTCGCGGGCGGCGTCTGGTCGTTCTGGAAGCAGAAGCTGCCCAAGGGCGTCGTCCTCGTCCTCGCCTTCGCCGCGGCCATGTGCCTGGCCGCCGGCATCATGCGCCTCTAGGAGACCCCACCGATGTCCAAGAACGTCGTGGTGCTGGACTACGGCTCCGGCAACCTGCGCTCCGCCCAGCGCGCCGTCGAGCGCACCGGCGCCACCGTCACCGTCACCTCGGACTTCCGGCAGGCGCTGGACGCCGACGGCCTGCTGGTGCCCGGCGTCGGCGCCTTCGAGGCATGCATGCGCGGCCTCAGGGCCGTCCGCGGCGAGCAGGTCATCGGCCGCCGACTGGCCGGCGGCCGCCCGGTGCTCGGCATCTGCGTCGGCATGCAGATCCTGTTCGAGAAGGGCGTCGAGCACGGCGTGGAGACCGCCGGCTGCGACGAGTGGCCCGGCACCGTCGAGCCGCTGGACGCGCCGGTCGTCCCGCACATGGGCTGGAACACCGTCGACGCGCCCGCCGACACCCGGATGTTCGCCGGGATGGACGCCGACACCCGGTTCTACTTCGTGCACTCCTACGGCGTGCGGCACTGGGTGCTGGAGACCCACTCCGAGAAGATCCGCGCCCCCAGGGTCACCTGGGCCACCCACGGGCAGCCGTTCGTCGCCGCCGTGGAGAACGGCCCGCTCTGGGCCACCCAGTTCCACCCCGAGAAGTCCGGCGACGCCGGCGCCGCCCTGCTGACCAACTGGGTCGACACCCTCTGACGACGGAAGAGTCCACCAGAACATGACCAACCGCCTCGAACTGCTGCCCGCCGTCGACGTCCGCGACGGCCAGGCGGTCCGCCTGGTCAAGGGCGCCTCCGGCACCGAGACCTCCTTCGGCGAGCCGCTCGCCGCCGCCCTCGCCTGGCAGAACGCCGGCGCCGAGTGGCTGCACCTGGTCGACCTCGACGCCGCCTTCGGCACCGGCAGCAACCGCGAGCTGCTCCGCGAGGTCACCGGCCGCCTCGACATCAAGGTCGAGCTGTCCGGCGGCATCCGCGACGACGAGTCGCTGGCCGCCGCCCTCGCCACCGGCTGCACCCGGGTCAACCTCGGCACCGCCGCCCTGGAGAGCCCCGAGTGGGTCGCCAAGGTCATCGCCGAGCACGGCGAGAAGATCGCCGTCGGCCTCGACGTGGTCGGCACCACCCTGCGCGGCCGCGGCTGGACCCGCGACGGCGGCCAGCTCTACGACGTGCTGGCCCGCCTCGACGCCGAGGGCTGCGCCCGCTACGTCGTCACCGACGTCAACCGCGACGGCACCCTGACCGGCCCCAACCTCCAGCTGCTGCGCGACGTCTGCGCCGCCACCGACCGGCCCGTCGTCGCCTCCGGCGGCGTGTCGTCCCTCGACGACCTGCGCGCGATCGCCACCCTGGTACCGGAGGGCGTCGAGGGCTCGATCGTGGGGAAGGCGCTCTACGAGCAGAAGTTCACCCTCGAAGAGGCCCTGGAGGCTGTGTCCCGATGACCGACGAAACCCCGGCCACCACCACCACCGTCCGGCAGTCCGGAAAGTCTCCCCACCAGGACCAGTACGGATTCTCCCGGGCGGTGGCGGCTGGGGACTTCGTCCTGGTCGCGGGCTGCACCGCCTACGACGACGTCGACGCCGTCGTCGAGGGCGACCCGTACGAGCAGACGCTGGCCGCCTTCAGGACGGCCTTCGACGCGCTCGGCGACTACGGACTCACCGCCGCCGACGTGGTCCGCACCCGGCTGTACCTCACCCACGTCCGGGACTGCGACGAGGTCGGCCGCGCGCACAAGGAACTCTTCGGCGAGGTCCGCCCGGTCACCACCATGGTGGTCGTCCAGGGCCTGACCGACTCCCGGATGATGGTCGAGGTCGAGGTCGAGGCCCACCGGCCGGGCCTCGCCCGCACCCTGGCCGAGACCCGGACCTCCGCCGACGCCCCGGCCGAGACCCGGACCTCCGCCGACGCCCCGGCCGAGACCCGGACCTCCGCCGCCCCGGCCGACGCCCCGGACCCGGCCGGCCCCCAGACCTCGGAAGGCACCCAGCCGTGACACTCGCAGTACGCGTCATCCCCTGCCTGGACGTGGACGCCGGACGCGTCGTCAAGGGCGTCAACTTCCAGAACCTGCGCGACGCCGGCGACCCGGTCGAACTCGCCAAGCTCTACGACGCCCAGGGCGCCGACGAGTTGACCTTCCTCGACATCACCGCCTCGTCCGGCTCCCGGGAGACCACCTACGACGTGGTCCGCCGCACCGCCGAGCAGGTCTTCATCCCGCTCACCGTCGGCGGCGGCGTCCGCGCCGTCGAGGACGTCGACCGGCTGCTGCGGGCCGGCGCCGACAAGGTCGGCGTCAACACCGCCGCGATCGCCCGGCCCGAACTGGTCCGCGAGATCGCGCAGCGCTTCGGCCGCCAGGTGCTCGTCCTGTCGGTCGACGCCCGGCGCTGCCCCGAGGGCACCGAGACCGCCTCCGGCTTCGAGGTCACCACCCACGGCGGCCGACGCGGCACCGGCCTCGACGCGATCGAGTGGGCGGCGCGCGCCGCCGAACTCGGCGCCGGCGAGATCCTGCTCAACTCGATGGACGCCGACGGCACCAAAGACGGCTACGACCTGGAGATGATCCGGGCCGCCCGCAAGGCCGTCTCCGTCCCGGTCATCGCCTCCGGCGGCGCCGGCAGACTGGCCGACTTCGCCCCCGCGGTCGACGCCGGCGCCGACGCGGTCCTCGCCGCCAGCGTCTTCCACTTCGGCGACCTGACGATCGGCCAGGTCAAGGACGAACTCCGGGCCACCGGGCACCCCGTCCGCTGACATCCCCCGTGCGATGAGGCGCCCGTCCGGGGCCGCGCCGGTGCGTCACCGGCGCGGCCCCGGCCCTGGTTCCGGCTCCGGCTCCGGCCTGCGTCAGGCCCCGGGCTCCGGCAGCGGCAGCACGTGCGCCAGCGTCTCCAGCGCCTCCGGCGCGCCCTCCGCCGCCACCGCGGCCTGCGCGCCCCGCCCGGACAGGAACAGCACCAGCTCGCCCGGCTCCCCGCTCACCGTCACCACCGGCGCGCCCTTCCGGCGCACCGTCACCTCCCGGCCGTCCGGGTGCACCAGCCGCAGCGAGACCGGCGCCTTCGCGTCACTGAACCGGGCCACCGCCGGCACCCGCTTCCACAGCGCCTCCGCCAGCTCCGCGCCCACCGGCTCCGGCTCGAACGGCACCGCCCGGCGGACGTCCTCCGCGTGCACGAAGAACTCCACCAGGTTCGCCGCCCCGTCCACCCCCGGCAGGTTGAACGGCGACCAGGCCGGCGGCCCCGACCGGAACGACTTCACCACCCCCTCGTACCCCCGCCCCGCGACCTTCCCCTGCACCCGCTCCGTCCACCCGGCCAGCGCCCCGACCCGGATGCCCGCCGCCGCGTCCGGCCGCCCCTCCCGCACCACCAGGTGCGCCGCCAAGTCCCGTGTCACCCACCCCTCGCACAACGTCGGCCCCTCCGGGCCCGCCGCCGCCAACAACCGACTCAACCGGGCCCGCTCGCCCTGCGCAAGACTCACCATGCGCCCAGCGTACGGCGCGGGCGGCCTACTTGAGCGGTCCGGTCATCTTGCGCGGCTCCTGCCCGTCCCGGACGGTCACCGCGCAGCTGACGTCGCGGTAGCCCTGCTGGTAGAACGTCGAGAGCGGGACGAGCGGGCTGTTGACGAAGGGACCGCCGCCGCCCTGCCGCTGCTGCGCGTCGGTGAAACCGGGCTTGCAGAGCTCCAGCGTGGCCTGGATGACCGAGCGGTCGTCGGTCAGGCCCTCCGGCAGCACCACGTTGACGATCGTCTCGGAGTCGTGCGGCTGGTCGCACGGGACGGCCGTGTACGCCTCGACCGGGCTGTTCCGGACCCACGGCGCCAGCAGGCAGGTGCCGGGCGCGAAGAACGCGTACGGGTACGTCTTCGACGGGCTCGGACTCGGGCTCGGGCTGGGGGAGGGACTCGGCGGCGGCGCGGCGGCGGGCTTCTTCGGGGCGGGCCACAGCAGCGCCACCACCGCCGCCGCCACGACGAGCGCGGCCACCAGGCCCGCCAGGAAAGCCTTCTGTCGACCGCTCATGCGGACCCCCTCCATCCAAGGACATTCTGAGGGCACGACAGCTGTCACGTCAGTCCTTTCCGGGCATCGGTTTGCTCATCCTTTGCATGCTGATCAGTAGGATGACCGGCCTGTCGGACGGGATGTACGAGAAAGGCAACTGCCATGGGGGACAGCGGGTTTCAGGTCGAGCCGAGCGTGCTCGACCGGTACTCGTCGCTGCTGGCCGAGCAGGCGGAGCAGCTGAGGCGGATCGCGGAGGCCACCGCGGCGATCACCCTCTCCTCGGACGCGTTCGGGCACCTGCCGAACGCCCAGCACCTGGCGTCGGCGTTCCAGGAGCACGCCGGTGCCGGCCGCGAGAACGTCGGGCTGCTCGGTGACGCGGTGCACGGCAGCGCGCAGGGGCTGTCCGGGGTGTCGCGGAACTACACCGACCACGAGGAGTACGTCGCGGGCACCATGAGCGGGGGCCGGTGATGGCGCACGGGACCAGGCATCACACCTCGGGCGGTTCGGGCGGCTCGGGAACCTCCGGCACGACGCACGGCGCCGACCACCCGCGGCAGCCGGCCGCGCCCGCGCCCGGCCACGGCACCGGCCCGGCACCGCACGTCGGGGACCCGCGCCAGATCCGCACCGGCGCGCGCACACCCGCCGAGAACGCCGAGGACGGCGGGAACGGCGGGAACGGCGGGAGCGGTGAGACCGGAGGCGAGGACGCGGCGCCGGTGGACCCGCGGCAGTCCTGGTTCAGCGGGGCGCTCAAGGAGGCCGGGACCGGCGCGGCGGGCAGCCTGGGCGGCAGGGCCGGCGACTACGTCGGGGAGAAGCTGTTCGGCTCCGGGGAGGAACCCGAAGGGACGGACCGGCCGGGCGGACCGGGGGAGTCGGCGGGGCCCGAGGGCGTCGGCACGCTGCCCGCCCCGTCGCCCGGGTACGCGGGGGGCGGGATCGGCGGGATCGGCGGGGCCGCCGGAGCGAGCACGCTGCCCGGGTACGGCCTGCCGGGCGCGCCGGGCGGTCCGGCCGACGCGTACGCGTGGGCCCGGGCGCAGATCGAGCGGACGTTCCAGGAGCTGCCGGAGGCCGAGCACGAGTCGCGGGGTGGCCTGGGCGGGGCGCTCGACGAGGCGGTCGAGTGGGCGCTGGAGGAGTCCGGCCTGCTGGACATGCTGGAGAAGGTCACCGGCAACCTGGCGGAGCTGAACGACGCCACCGCGCAGTGGCAGGCCCAGGCGGCCGCGGTGCACTCGGTCGCGGCGGAGCTGCGCTCGGGCGCGGTGCCGGTGGCGGCGAGCTGGCAGGGGGCGGCGAGCGACGCGTTCGGCGGTCACATGGGCGACGTCGCGGACGCGCTCGACCGGACCGCCGAGGAGATGCTGCAGACCGCGCAGATCATCAACTCGGCCGCGCAGGAGTGCGCGATGGCCGAGGGCATGGTGATCCAGATCATCACCGAGGCGATCGAGGCGCTGATCGCCTCGCTGGCCGCCGAGGCGGTGCTCTCGGTGGTGACCTTCGGCGCGGCGGCGCTGGTCGGCGCGCTGATCGACGAGGCGGAGATCGCCACCTTCGTGGCCCGGGTGGCGCAGGTGTCCACCAAGCTGGCGAAGGCGCTGGAGGAACTGCTCAAGGCGCTCCAGGAGATGGGCGAGGCGGTCAAGGCCACCCGCAGGCTCGGCGACGTCGCCAAGGTGGTGGAGAAGATGAAGAAGGTCGAGACGGCCTTCAACGAGGTCCGGAAGCTGGAGGAGGGCACCGGCAAGGCCGCCAGGATCGCCCGGAAGCTCGACGAGAAGGCCACCGAGAAGGTCGGCGACTGGGCCCAGGACCGGATCAAGGCCGGGCTGGGCATCGACGAGGACGACCGGGAGGGCGTCCGGATCGGCGACGGCACCCTCAAGGGCGGCCTCAGGGCGGCCGGGCAGTCCGCCCTGGGCGTCGCCAAGGAGGGCCTGAAGAGCGACGTCGACAAGAACGCGGTCGAGCGGGAACTGCTGGGCGACCTCGGCCTGGAGCAGCAGCCGACGCCCTACCGGGTGGACCGCTCGCGGATCCAGACGGCGTTCGGCTGACCGCCGCGGCACCGCCGCCCGCTCCACGGGTCCGACGGCCGCCGGGAGCACCGCCGCAGCACCGCCCGCCCCACGGGTCCGACGGCCGCCGGGAGCACCGCCCGGCGGCCGTCGGCCGGTGGCGGCCTGCGAGAATGGGGGCATGTCGACCACTCCCGCCGCCCCCGGCAGCACCGCCCTGGACCCGGCGATCGCCGCCCGGCTCAAGCGCACCCCGGACGGGCTGCTGCCCGCCGTCGCCCAGCAGTACGACACCGGCGAGGTGCTGATGCTCGGTTGGATGGACGACGAGGCGCTGCACCGCACGCTGACCACCGGCCGCTGCACCTACTGGAGCCGCAGCCGGGCCGAGTACTGGGTGAAGGGCGACACCTCGGGCCACGTCCAGCACGTCAAGCAGGTCGCGCTGGACTGCGACGGCGACACCCTGCTGGTCCGGGTCGACCAGGTCGGTGCGGCCTGCCACACCGGCGACCGGACCTGCTTCGACGCCGACGTGCTGCCGCTCGCCCAGTAGCCTGTCCCCGACCGTCCCCGGACCGTCCCGCCCGCCCGTCCGCTCCTCTCATCTGATCGGTGCCCCATGGACCTTGAGGCCTTCCGCACGCTCGCCGCTGACACCCGGGTCATTCCCGTCACCCGCCGGCTCCTGGCGGACGGCCTCACCCCGATCGGCGTCTACCGCAGCCTCGCCGCGGAGCGGCCCGGCACCTTCCTGCTGGAGTCGGCCGAGCAGGGCCGCAGTTGGGCCCGCTACTCCTTCGTCGGGGTGCGCTCCGGCGCGGTGCTCACCGTCGGCGAGGACGGCGGCGCCCGCTGGCTGGGCGAGCCCCCGGTCGGCATCCCCACCGGCGGCGACCCGCTGGAGGTGCTGCGCGCCACCCTGGCCGCCCTGCACACCCCCCGGCACCCGGACGACGGCCTGCCGCCGCTCACCGGCGGCCTGGTCGGCTACCTCGGCTACGACGTGGTGCGCCGCCTGGAGAAGCTGCCGAACCTCACCCCGGACGACCTGCGGCTGCCCGAGCTGACCCTGCTGCTCGCCACCGACCTGGCCGTCCTGGACCACGCCGACGGCACCGTGCTGCTGATCGCCAACGCGGTCAACCACAACGACCTGGCCACCGGCGTCGACGAGGCGCACGCGGACGCCGTCGCCCGCCTCGACGCGATGGAGGCCGACCTGCGCCGCCCGGTCGACCCCGGCCTGGCCACCTACACCCCGACCGCGGTCGAGGCGCACTCGCCGTTCGGCGGCGCGCCGTACCGCAAGGCGGTCGAGGTGGTGAAGGAGCGGATCCGGGCCGGCGAGGCGTTCCAGGTCGTCCCCTCGCAGCGCTTCGAGGCGCCCTGCCCGGCCTCCGCGCTCGACGTCTACCGCGTCCTGCGCACCACCAACCCCAGCCCGTACATGTACCTGTTCCGCTTCCCCGGGCCGGACGGCGGCGCGGAGGGCGGCTTCGACGTGGTCGGCTCCAGCCCCGAGGCGCTGGTCAAGGTGGCCGGCGGCGAGGCGATGCTGCACCCGATCGCCGGCACCCGGCACCGCGGCGCCACCCCGCACGAGGACGCCGAGCTGGCCGCCGAGCTGCTCGCCGACCCCAAGGAGCGGGCCGAGCACCTGATGCTGGTCGACCTGGGCCGCAACGACCTGGGCCGGGTCTGCGCGCCGGGCTCGGTCGAGGTGGTCGAGTTCATGACCGTCGAGCGCTACAGCCACGTCATGCACATCGTCTCCACCGTCACCGGCAAGGTCGCCGAGGGCCGCAGCGCCTTCGACGTGCTCACCGCCTGCTTCCCGGCCGGCACCCTCTCCGGCGCGCCCAAGCCGCGCGCCATGCAGATCATCGAGGAGCTGGAGCCCACCCGCCGCGGCCTGTACGGCGGCTGCGTCGGCTACCTGGACTTCGCCGGGGACTCCGACACGGCGATCGCCATCCGCACCGCGGTGATCCGCGACGAGACCGCGTACGTCCAGGCGGGCGCGGGCGTGGTCGCCGACTCCGACCCGCACGCCGAGGACACCGAGTGCCGCAACAAGGCGGCGGCGGTGCTCCGGGCCGTCGCCACGGCGAACACGCTGCGCTGAGGCCGGGGCGTGAAGACGGGCCCTAGCGGCCGAGCAGCTCCAGCCGTTCGGCGCTGGGGCTGCCGGGGTCGGCCCGGTAGACGACGAGCAGCTGCCGGGCCTCGGGGCGCAGCAGTTTCTCGTAGTGCAGGTCGAGGGCGCCGACGTCGGGGTGCTGGAACCGGGTGCGGCCGACGGTGCGGCGGCGCACCTCCCGCCTGGCCCACAGGGTCCGGAAGCGCTCGCTGGCGGTGGTGAGTTCGTCGATGGCGGCCAGGAGTCCGGGGTCGGTGCCGTCGAGGGCGAGGGCGGCCCGCAGCCCGGAGACGGCCTTGGCGGTCACGTCGTCCCACCGGGGGTACAGGCGGCGCATCCCCGGTTCGAGGAAGACGGCGCGCAGCGGGTCGTGGCCGACGCCGAAGAACGGGCACAGCGCCGTGGCGAGGCGGTTCGCGGCCACCACCCGCCCGGAGGCCGCCTGGGCGTAGGCGGGTGTCGTCGGCCAGGCGTCCAGGAGCAGTTGCAGGTCCGCGTCCGGCCGGGCCGCCCCGGCTCCGGGCCGGGGGCCGGTGGGCGGGGCCGGGTGGGCGAGGCGGTGCAGGTAGGCCGCCGCCGCCTCGTCCAGCCGTAGCGCGGCGGCCAGGCCGCGCAGGATCTGGTCGGAGGGGCGCCGGTTGCGGCCCTGCTCCAGGCGCAGGTAGTACTCCGGGCTGATGCCCGCGAGCTGGGCGACCTCCTCGCGGCGCAGTCCGGTGACCCGGCGCCGCTCTCCCGGCGGCAGTCCGGCGCGCTCCGGGGTGAGCTGTGCGCGCCGGGAGCGCAGGAAGTCGCCGAGGGTGTCCGGCATCGGGTCCATGCCCCGACGCTAGCGGGCCACCAGGCCGAGCCGCAGCAGGCTCTCGGCGGTGGCGACCACGGCCTCCTCGTCGCCGCGCGGGGTCCAGCCCAGCTCGGTGCGGGCCCGGGTGCCGTCGGCCCGGCGCACCACGCCCAGCTGCGGGGCCAGCTCCCGCATCCGGGGGCTGACGACGGCCAGCGCGCGCAGCAGTCCGGCCGGCGCGGTGCGGGTGGGGGCGGCGGAGGCGGCGTCGCCGAGCCGTTCGCGCAGCACGGCCGCGATCCGGTGGAACGAGACGGGCTCGCCGGCCGTCGCCAGGTAGCGCCGGCCCGCGGCCGCGGGGGCGGTCATCGCCCGGACGTGCAGGTCGGCGACGTCGCGGACGTCCACCGTGTTGGTCCAGACCGGGGGCGCGACCCGCATGCCGCCGCTGAGCATCGCGTGGACGATCCGCACCGAGCTGGAGTAGTCCGGCCCCAGGACCGGCCCGAAGATCCCGACCGGGTTGACGACCGTCAGCTCCATGCCGCCGCCCTCGGTGGCGGCGAAGTCCCACGCCGCCCGCTCGGCGACGGTCTTGGACTTCACGTAGGGGGAGACGCCCGGCCCGTCGAGGTCCGTCCAGTCGGCCTCGGTGAAGACGTGCCCGCCGGCCCGGTGGCCGTAGCCGACGGCGCCGAACGAGGAGGTGAGCACCGTCCGCCGCACCCCGGCGTCCCGGGCGGCGCGCAGCACCCGCAGCGCGCCGTCCCGGGCGGGGACGACCAGTTCGTCCTCGTGCCGGGGAGCGCCGGCGGGGAACGGCGAGGCCAGGTGCAGCACGTGGTCGGCGCCGGCCACGGCCCCGGCCCAGCCCGCGTCCCGGGTCAGGTCCGCCTCGACGTACGCCACCGCCGCCGGGTCGGCGACCCCGGCCGCCCCCAGCATGGACGCGACGTCGCCGCGCCGGGTCAGCGACCGGACGGTGGTGGTTACCGAGTGGCCCTCCGCGAGCAGCCGGGCGATGGTGTGCGCGCCGAGGAAGCCGGTTCCGCCGGTGACGAGTACGTGTGCCATGCCCCCCACCCTCACCCGGGGGCGCCGCCGCCACCAGGCCCCGCCGACCCTGGTACCCGCGGGGACAGGACGTGCGGACCGGGGGCGGGGGCCGGGCGCGGGGTGAGGTCGGGGACACTGGGGGAGTGAGTGAGACGCCTGCTTCCCCGAAGTCCCGCGGCACGTTGGGGCTGATGCTGTTGCTGACCGCGCTGGGTGCCGTACTGGTCCTGACGTCGGTGGGCCGGACCTGGGCGCAGGGGGTGGCGCCCGGGATGGGCGGCAGCCGGATCGCGGTGAGCGCGAGCGGGAGCAGGCTGACGGCGCTGCCGACCGGCATGGCGCTGGTGGCGATGGCGGCGGCGGTCGCGGTCTTCGCGGTGCGCGGCCGGACCCGGGTGCTGGTGGGCGCCCTGACGGTGCTGGCGGGCGCGGGCGCGGTCGTCGGCGCCGTGATCGGGTACACCGACACCGCGGGGCTGCACGCCGTCGCGGCGGGCCAGCTCGCCCTGAGCAGCGGCCGGGCCGAGGAGATCACCCGGACGGCATGGCCCTGGGTGGCCCTGGTCGGCGGGCTGCTCCTGGTGGCGGCGGGCGCACTGACCGCCCGGTTCGGCAGCGGCTGGCCGGCCATGGGCTCCCGCTACGAGGCACCGACCCGCAAGACGGCAGCCACGGGGCGGGCGGCCGGCCCGGCCGACCTGTGGAAGGCGTTGGACCGCGGCGAGGACCCGACGGGCTGATCCGGCCCGCTGGCCCGGCTGTGCCGCCTGAGCCGACCCGGCTGAGCCCACCGCACCTGACCGGCTGACTCGACCGGCCGGCCCGGCCGCCCTCTGGAAGGCCCTGGACCGCGGCGAGGACCCGACCGGCCGACTCGGCGGGCCGGGCCCGCCCACCGTCCCGGCCCACTGGCCTGGCTGTGCCGCCTGAGCCGATCGACCGGGCCGAACGGCCGGCTCGACCGGGGGTGCCTGCCCGCCCGGCCCGGCTGCCCGCCCGGGTCGGCCGATCCACCGGCCCGTCCACCGCCCGGTCCGGCCGCGGCCGGATGTGCGCGGCACCACCCCGACCCGGCTTGGGGGCGCCGTGTTCGGCCCGGCACAATGGGGAGCGTCAACCCGTCGAGCGCCGCCCCAGGCCCGCCCGACCGGGCCCCGGAGAAACAAGGAGCACCAACAAGATGGCTGCAGCAGCGCACGGCCACACCCCCGCCGCGTGGACCGGCGTGGTCATTTCCTTCGTCGGCTTCTGCATCGCGGGTGTCGCGATGATCATGCCGAACGTCGTGCTGGTCATCGCGGGCCTCGCCGTGGTCCTGATCGGCGGCGTGGTCGGCAAGGCCATGTCGATGGCGGGCATGGGCCGGCAGCCCAGCAAGAACTTCGCGCCGGTCACCGCCGAGGAGCGCACCGCGGTCACCGCGGGCTGATCGCGGCGGAGCCGCGCAGCGGCGCACCGGACGGCGGGCCCTCGGGCCCGCCGTCCGGCGTTTCGGGGCCGGGCCCGGTCCGCCCGGGGGCACAATCGTCCCCGTGAACGCTCCCGCCGCCCCGTCCCGGCCCGAGGGCTCCGCGGCGCGCCGGCTGGTCCGTCCGCTGGCCGCGCTGGCGGCCGTCGCGCTGCCGGCCGGGTTCGTCGCCCTGGTGGACCCGAACACGCCCGGCCACTACCCGGTCTGCCCGTTCCTGCGGGCCACCGGCTGGTGGTGTCCCGGCTGCGGCGGGCTGCGCTGCGTGCACGCGCTGGTCCGGGGGGACGTGCCGACGTCGGTGCACGACAACCTGCTGGTGGCGGTGCTGGCGTTCGGGCTGCCGGCGCTCTGGGCGGCCTGGACGGTGCGGGCGGTGCGCGGACGGCCGGGTGGCGGGGGGCGGCGGCTCACCGGCCGGCAGGCGGGGGTGCTGGTGCTGGCGGTGCTGCTGTTCGCGGTGGTGCGGAACCTGCCGGTCGGCGCGGGCCTGGCACCGCCCCTCGAATGAGCGGCGTGCACCGGGCGTACGGCGGGGCCGGAGCGCCCGCCGGGCGGTCCGCCGATCGAGACGCGCGCCGTGCGGATGCGGAGTGCGCCCCCCGCGCCCGATACCATCGAATCGAAAGGCCGGGACCGCGCTCGACGCCCCGGCCGCACCAGCGAAACACGATGGGGGCGCACGCGTGACTGTGCTCGACGAGATCATCGACGGGGTCCGGCAGGACCTCGCCGAGCGACAGGCCCGGGTCTCCCTGGACGAGCTCAAGGAGCTCGCCGCCAAGGCGCCCGAGGCGAAGGACGGCGTGGCCGCGCTGCGCGGCGACGGCGTCCGGGTGATCTGCGAGGTCAAGCGCTCCAGCCCGTCCAAGGGCGCGCTCGCGGCGATCGCCGACCCGGCCGCGCTGGCGGCCGACTACGCGGCCGGCGGGGCCGCCGCGATCAGCGTGCTCACCGAGCAGCGCCGCTTCGGCGGTTCGCTGGCCGACCTGGACGCGGTGCGCGCCGCCGTGGAGACCCCGGTCCTGCGCAAGGACTTCATCGTCACCGCCTACCAGCTGTGGGAGGCCCGCGCGCACGGCGCGGACCTGGCGCTGCTGATCGTCGCCGCGCTGGAGCAGCCGGCCCTGGTCTCGCTGATCGAGCGGGCCGAGTCGATCGGCCTGACCCCGCTGGTCGAGGTGCACGACGAGGAGGAGATCGCCCGCGCGGTGGACGCCGGCGCGCGGATCATCGGCGTCAACGCCCGCAACCTCAAGACCCTCGAGGTCGACCGGAACACCTTCGGCAACGTGGTGGACGCCATCCCGGCGCACATCGTGAAGGTCGCCGAGTCCGGGGTGCGCGGGCCGCACGACCTGATCACCTACGCCAACCAGGGCGCCGACGCGGTGCTGGTCGGCGAGTCCCTGGTCACCGGCCGGGACCCGCGGACCGCGGTCGCCGACCTGGTCGCCGCCGGGGCGCACCCGGCGCTGCGCAACAACGGGCGGGGCTGACCTCCGCCGTGTCGATCGCCACCCGTCTCGCCCCCGGCTGCCGCCCGCGCGGCTGCCGCGCGCCCGCGCGCCGGGTGCTGGGGCGACGGGTGCGGTACGTGATCGGCTGCGAGCCCGGACAGGTCCCCGGGCGCCGATGGCGCGGGCCCCGCGGCCGGCTCCTCTAGCTCCTCGCCGGAGGACCCGGCCCTTCGCGAGGGGGCCGGCACCCGCCGCGGCCCCCACGTCCACGCCGTCAATCCTTCATCCGAGGACGGATCATGTCCGAGCACTACCTTCCGGGCGCCCAGGTGCCCGACGCCCGCGGTTACTTCGGCGCCTACGGCGGCCGTTTCATCCCGGAGGCGCTGGTCGCCGCCGTGGAGCAGGTCGCCGAGGAGTACGAGAAGGCCAAGAACGACCCGGCGTTCGCCGCCGAGCTGGACGCCCTGCTCAAGGACTACACCGGCCGGCCGAGCCCGCTGACCGACGTCCACCGGTTCTCCGCGGAGGCCGGCGGGGCGCGGGTCCTGCTCAAGCGCGAGGACCTCAACCACACCGGCTCGCACAAGATCAACAACGTGCTGGGCCAGGCGCTGCTGACCCGCCGGATGGGCAAGACCCGGATCATCGCCGAGACCGGGGCCGGCCAGCACGGCGTGGCCACCGCCACCGCCTGCGCGCTGTTCGGCTTCGACTGCACCATCTACATGGGCGAGGTCGACACCCGGCGGCAGGCGCTGAACGTCGCCCGGATGCGGATGCTGGGCGCCGAGGTGATCCCGGTGACCTCCGGCAGCCGCACCCTGAAGGACGCCATCAACGAGGCGTTCCGGGACTGGGTCGCCAACGTCGACTCCACCCACTACCTGTTCGGCACGGTGGCCGGCCCGCACCCGTTCCCGATGATGGTCCGCGACTTCCACCGGGTAATCGGAGTCGAGGCCCGGCAGCAGGTGCTGGACCGCACCGGGAGGCTCCCGGACGCGGTGGTCGCCTGCGTCGGCGGCGGCTCCAACGCGATGGGCATCTTCCACGAGTTCATCCCGGACGCGGGCGTCCGCCTGATCGGCTGCGAGGCGGCCGGCGAGGGCGCCGAGACCCCGAAGCACGCCGCCACCCTGACCAAGGGCGACCCGGGCGTGCTGCACGGCTCGCGCACCTACGTGCTGCAGGACGAGGACGGCCAGACCATCGAGTCGCACTCGATCTCGGCCGGCCTGGACTACCCGGGCGTCGGCCCGGAGCACGCCTGGCTGAAGGACACCGGACGGGCCGAGTACCGCCCGGTGACCGACCGGGCGGCGATGGAGGCGCTGCGGCTGCTGTCCCGCACCGAGGGGATCATCCCGGCGATCGAGTCCGCGCACGCCCTGGCCGGCGCGCTCGAACTCGGCCGCGAGCTCGGCCCGGAGGGGACGATCCTGGTCTCGCTCTCCGGCCGCGGCGACAAGGACATGCACACCGCCGCCGAGTTCTTCGGCCTCTACGACGCCGAGGGAACCAACTGACCATGGCCGACACCAAGCTCACCACCGCCCTGGCCGCCGCGAAGGCGGAGGGCCGCGCGGCCCTGATCGGCTACCTGCCGGCCGGCTTCCCGACCGTGGACGGCGGCATCGCCGCGATCAACGCCCTGATCGAGGGCGGCTGCGACGTCGTCGAGGTCGGCCTGCCGCACTCGGACCCGGTGCTGGACGGCGCGGTCATCCAGACCGCCGACGACATCGCGCTGCGCGGCGGCGTCAAGATCAAGGACGTGCTGCGCACCGTCGCCGAGGTCGCCGCCGCCCACCCGGCCGTGCCGGTCCTGGTGATGACGTACTGGAACCCGGTGGACCGCTACGGCACCGCCCGGTTCGCCGCCGACCTGGCCGCCGCCGGGGGAGCGGGCTGCATCCTGCCGGACCTGCCGGTGGAGGAGTCCGAGGAGTGGCGCAAGGCCGCCGCCGAGCACGGTCTGGACACCGTGTTCGTGGTCGCCCCGTCCTCCACCGACCACCGGCTGGCCGAAGTCACCGCGGCCGGCTCCGGCTTCGTGTACGCGGCCGCCGTGATGGGCGTGACCGGCACCCGGGCCGCGGTCGGCAACCTGGCCGAGGACCTGGTGGCCCGCACCCGCGCCACCACCGCGCTGCCGGTCTGCGTCGGCCTGGGCGTCTCCGACGCCGACCAGGCCGCCGAGGTCGCCGCCTTCGCGGACGGCGTGATCGTCGGCTCGGCGTTCGTCCAGCGCCTGCTGGACGCCGCGGAGCCGGCCGACGGCGTCGCCGCGGTCCGCGCGCTCGCGGGCGAGCTGGCGCGGGGCGTCCGCCGCAGGTAACCGCACCACGACCGGGAACCGCCCGGGGAGCGACCGCCGCTCCCCGGGCGGTTCTCCGCGTTTCCGGCCGGGTCGGCGCGCGGCGTCGGCCTCCCGGTGCCGCGCGCCCGGCGGGACCCGGAGGGGAGGACCTACTCCGCGAGGGTGAAAAACCGGGCGGCGCCGGTGCGGCCCGGCCCGTCGGCGCCGTTGGAGCCTCCGGTGGTTCGTCGACGAAAGGGTGTCCGGATGGCGCGGGTGCACCGGCAGGTGCTGCTGCGGGCGCTGGCCGCGGGGCTGGCGCTGGCCGTCGCGCTGGTCGGAAGCGGGGGCGTGGAGCGGGAGTTGGCCCGGCGGGGGGCCGAGCGGGCGGTGTCGTGCCGGTCGGCGGACGCGGTCTGCGCACCGCCGGGACGATGATCCGGAAAATCGGACGTATGACCGTTTAAGGTCGCTCATACGGCGTAACTCGCCAATGTGGAGGAACCCCCCGCCATCCCCTACGGTTCATCAGGCAGGAAACGGTGGAACGCGCCCGAGGGGGAACCGAACTGATGGCCAGTCAGCAGGTCGAGCACGGCCGGGTGGGCGGGCTGCGCCGGGCGGTGGACGGCGCGGCGGCCGAGTGGTTCGGCCTGGCGGTGCGGCTGGGCCTGGCGGTGGTGTGGGGCTGGGCGGGCCTGGCGAAGGTCTCCGACCCGGCCGAGGCGGCGCAGGCCGTGCGGGCGTACGAGATCCTCCCCGAGTCGCTGGTGAAGCCGGTCGGCTGGGGGCTGCCGTTCCTGGAGCTGGCGCTGGCGCTGCTGCTGGTGCTCGGTCTCGGGACCAGGATCGTCGCGGTCGTCTCCGGCCTGCTGCTGCTGGTCTTCATCGCCGGGATCTCCTCCGCCTGGGCGCGCGGCATCTCGATCGACTGCGGCTGCTTCGGCGGCGGCGGCGCGGTGGACGAGTCGCAGACCAAGTACCTCCAGGAGATCCTGCGCGACTCCGGGTTCCTGCTGCTGTCGGCGTGGCTGGTCTACCGGCCCCGGACGAAGCTCTCGGCGGACGCCTGGCTGGCCGCCTGACGCCGCGCGTCCACCGCCACCGATCAGACGAAACCGACCCCTGGACTGGCAAGAGCACCCCATGAGCGAGAAGAACCGAGAAGGCAAGCGCGACGCCCGGGACAAGATGCGGGAGTCCCGGGCCGCCGAGGAGGCCAAGGCGCGGCGCAACAAGAAGCTGGCGGTCGGCGGCGTGGTGGCCGTGGTCATCGCGGCGGCCGTGGTGGTCGGCGTGGTGGTGCAGAACCAGCGCTCCAAGCCGGAGACCCCGACCGCCGCCCCGGCGGGCGCGAGCGGCGACAAGAACCTCGTCGTCCCGGTCGGCGGCGCCGACGCCCCGTCCACGCTGACGGTCTACGAGGACCCGCGCTGCCCGGCCTGCGGCAGCTTCGAGCGGAGCTTCTCACCGACCGTCGACCAGCTGGAGGACGCCGGCAAGGTCCGGGTCGACTACCACCTCGTCTCGTTCATCGACCGCTCGCTGGGCGGCAACGGCTCCAAGTACGGCGCCAACGCGCTGGCCTGCGCGCAGGACGCCGGGCACTTCCGCGACTACCACGACGTGCTCTACCGCAACCAGCCGGACGAGACCGCGGACTCCTTCGGCGACAAGCAGACCCTGATCGACCTGGCCGGGCAGGTCCCCGGGCTGGACACCCCCGCGTTCCGGTCCTGCGTCAACGACAACACGTTCGGCGGCTGGGTCTCGGCGGTGCAGCAGGACTTCGACAAGTCCAGCTACAAGTCGACCCCGACGGTGCTGCTGAACGGCGAGGCGATCTACCCGAAGAAGGGCGACGAGCAGATCAGCCCGGAGAACCTGGTGAAGTGGGTGGACGCGGCCAACCAGGGCAAGACCCTCGGTACCCCCGGCTCGCACGGGCAGAGCCCGGCCCCCAGCACGACCGCCGGCGAGTCGAACAACCCGCCCTCGCCCTGACCGCCCCCGCCCCGATCCCTGATCCCTCCCCGCGCCCGGCCCAGACCGGGCCGCGTGACGCTACCGTGACCCGCTCCGGTGCCGGTGGTGCCGGTGGGACACGGTAGCGTCGAGAGTGCCATGGATCTCGCATACATTCCGAGCCCGTCGCGGGGCGTCCTCAACCTGGGGCCCGTCCCGCTGCGCGCCTACGCCTTCTGCATCATCATCGGTGTCGTCGTGGCCGTGTGGCTCGGCAGCAGGCGGTGGGTCGCCCGCGGCGGCGGCCGCCACACCGTCGGCGACATCGCGGTCTGGGCGGTGCCGTTCGGCCTGGTCGGCGGTCGGCTCTACCACGTCATCACCGACAACCAGCTGTACTTCGGTGCGGGCAAGCACCCGATTGACGCGCTGAAGATCTGGGAGGGCGGCCTCGGCATCTGGGGCGCCATCGCCTTCGGCGCGGTCGGCGCCTGGATCGGCGCCCGCCGCCGGGGCGTCCCGCTGCCCGCCTACGCCGACGCGATCGCCCCCGGCATCGCGCTGGCCCAGGCCTGCGGCCGCTGGGGCAACTGGTTCAACCAGGAGCTGTACGGCCGCCCCACCACCCTGCCCTGGGGCCTGAAGATCGACAAGACGCTCCCGGACGGCACCGTGGTCCAGGGCGTCTACCACCCGACCTTCCTGTACGAGTCGCTCTGGTGCGTGCTGGTCGCGGTCCTGGTGATCTGGGCCGACCGGCGCTTCACCCTCGGCCACGGCCGGGCCTTCGCGCTGTACGTCGCCGCCTACACGCTGGGCCGGTTCTGGACCGAGTGGCTGCGGATCGACGAGGCGCACCGTTTCTTCGGCCTGCGCCTGAACGACTGGACCGCGATCCTGGTCTTCGTCGGCGCGATCGTCGCCTTCGTGCTCTCCGCCAGGCTCCGCCCCGGCCGCGAGGACCCGGACGCGATCGACCCGCAGGCCACCCGGGAGCGCGCCGAGGCCGGGGCCGCCGCCGCGGAGGCCGAGCCGGGGAACGAGCCGGAGCCGCAGGACGCCCCGGCCGCCGCCCCCGCGCGGGTCGCCGACGACGCCGAGCACACCGATCACACCAAGGACACCGAGGCCGCCAAGGTGCCCGGGGACGCCGAACGGCCCTCCTGAGCCGAGGCTCCCGACCCCCCTCGGGGCCGCCCCCGCCGAGACCGGCGGAGGCGGCCCCAACTGCCTTTGGGCAGGCTTACTTTGCTGGAAACGCGCAGGTCAAACGGCTACGTTCGAAGGGCACCAGCAAGCCCGGCCGATCCGCGGCCCGGGGGGAACCGCCGTGCCCGGAAGGGGAGCCGTCCGCATGAGCACCATCACCGCAGACCCGCACACCGACAGCCCGCAGCCCCGGATACCCGACGCCGACCACCACCGGGACGTCAACGGCGGCTGGCTGCGCCCGGCCGTGTTCGGCGCGATGGACGGCCTGGTGTCCAACTTCGCGCTGATGACCGGCGTGGTCGGCGGCGCCGCCGCGCCGGGCACCGTGGTGCTCACCGGCCTGGCCGGGCTGGCGGCCGGCGCGTTCTCCATGGCGGCCGGCGAGTACACCTCGGTGGCCTCCCAGCGCGAGCTGGTGGAGGCCGAGCTGGAGGTCGAGCGGATCGAGCTGCGGCGCAACCCGCAGGGCGAGCTGGCCGAGCTGGCCGAGCTGTACGCGGCCCGGGGCGTCGACCCGGAGCTGGCCCGCGAGGTGGCCCGGCAGCTCTCCGCCGACCCCGAGACCACGCTGGCCGTGCACGCCCGCGAGGAGCTCGGCGTCGACCCGGAGGACCTGCCCTCGCCGCTGGTCGCCGCGCTCTCCTCGTTCGGCTGCTTCGCGCTCGGCGCGCTGCTGCCGGTGCTGCCCTACCTGCTGGGCGCGACCACGCTCTGGCCGGCCGCCCTGCTGGCGGTGCTGGGCCTGTTCGGCTGCGGCGCGGTGGTGGCCCGGGTGACGGCCCGCAGCTGGTGGTTCTCCGGCCTGCGGCAGCTGGTGCTGGGCGGGGCCGCGGCGGGCGTCACCTACCTGCTGGGACGGCTGATCGGCGGGGCCGTCGGCTGACCCGCCACCCGGCCGTCACCCGGACGGCCTTGTACGAAAATCCAGACCTCTGTATAGTTATGCCATGAGGCGCGTGATGTTCCGCACATGGGCCTGAGCCCGCGCCTTGCCCTAGTCTCGACATCCGGCCGTCGACCCCGGGAATCGCAAGCGGGGCGGCGTCGACTTCGAAGAATCCCAGGTGGGACTCCTGAGGCGCGTGTGGCGAGGGCGTTTCGCCCCTGTTTCCCGGCCTCCGGCAGGGGGCACACTGGAGGGAACGCGCGACGCTGCGCCTTTCCCCCATCCGCCCCCTGACCTGGGGATCAGTCCGGGATGTGGACGCATGAATCCACTTCCCGGTCCAGGCGGCATCATGTAACCTGCACCGACAAATCGCATCAGGGCCAACGTCGTCCCTTTGCATGAAGCAACTGTTTACGACGACGGGAGAGCCGATGCTGTCTGCATCCATGCACTCCGGCCACGAGGACGCCAAGGCCGCCGGCCCCTACGCCCTCGTTCCGGACGCGCGTCCCCAGGCCCAGGGTCTCTACGACCCGCGCAACGAGCACGACGCCTGCGGCGTCGGCTTCGTGGCCACGCTGACCGGCATCGCCGACCACAAGATCGTCGAGCAGGCGCTGACCGTCCTGCGCAACCTGGAGCACCGGGGCGCCACCGGCGCCGAGCCGGACTCCGGTGACGGCGCGGGCATCCTGACCCAGATCCCGGACGCGTTCCTGCGGGCGAACACGGACTTCGAGCTCCCCGCCGTCGGCTCCTACGCGGTCGGCATCGCCTTCCTCCCGGAGGACGACGAGCAGGCCGCCGCCGCGGCCGCCCGGATCGAGGCCATCGCCGCCGAGGAGGGCCTGACCGTCCTCGGCTGGCGCGACGTCCCGGTCACCCCCGACCTGCTGGGCGCCACCGCCCGCAGCGTCATGCCGCGCTTCCGGCAGCTCTTCGTGACGCACGCGGACCGCACCGGCATCGCGCTGGACCGGGTCTCCTTCGTGCTGCGCAAGCGCGCCGAGCGGGAGGCCGGGGTGTACTTCCCCTCGCTCTCCGCCCGCACCCTGGTCTACAAGGGCATGCTGACCACCGGCCAGCTGGAGCCCTTCTTCCCCGACCTGTCGGACCGGCTCTACGCCTCCGCGATCGGCCTGGTGCACTCGCGCTTCTCCACCAACACCTTCCCGAGCTGGCCGCTCGCCCACCCGTACCGCTTCGTCGCGCACAACGGCGAGATCAACACGGTCAAGGGCAACCGGAACTGGATGACCGCCCGGGAGTCCCAGCTCGCCACCGACCTGATCCCCGGCGACCTGGACCGGATCTTCCCGATCTGCACCCCGGACCACTCCGACTCGGCGTCCTTCGACGAGGTCCTGGAGCTGCTCCACCTCGGCGGACGCTCGCTGCCGCACTCGGTGCTGATGATGATCCCGGAGGCGTGGGAGAACCACGCCACCATGGATCCGGCCCGCCGCGCGTTCTACCAGTACCACTCCAACCTGATGGAGCCCTGGGACGGCCCGGCCTGCGTCACCTTCACCGACGGCACCCAGATCGGCGCGGTCCTGGACCGCAACGGCCTGCGCCCGGCCCGGTACTGGATCACCGAGGACGGCCTGGTCGTGCTCTCCTCCGAGGTCGGCGTGCTCGACATCGACCAGGAGAAGGTCGCCAAGAAGGGCCGCCTCCAGCCCGGCCGGATGTTCCTGATCGACACCGCCGAGCACCGCATCGTTGAGGACGAGGAGATCAAGTCCGCCCTCGCCGCCGAGCACCCCTACGAGGAGTGGGTCGCGGGCGGGCAGATCCAGCTCGCCAAGCTCCCCGAGCGCGAGCACATCGCCCACACCCACGCCTCGGTCACCCGCCGCCAGCAGACCTTCGGCTACACCGAGGAGGAGCTGCGGGTCATCCTCGCGCCGATGGCCCGGACCGGCGGCGAGGCGCTCGGCTCGATGGGCACCGACTCGCCGATCGCCGCGCTCAGCGAGAAGCCGCGCCTGCTGTTCGACTACTTCACCCAGCTGTTCGCCCAGGTCACCAACCCGCCGCTGGACGCGATCCGCGAAGAGCTGGTCACCTCGCTGCACAGCAACCTCGGCCCCGAGGGCAACCTGCTGGACGCCAGCCCGGCGCACTGCCGCTCGGTCGGCATCACCTTCCCGGTGATCGACAACGACGAGCTGGCCAAGCTGGTCCACATCAACAAGGACGGCGACCAGCCCGGCCTGAAGGCCGTCACCCTGTCCGGCCTGTACAAGGTCGCGGCCGGCGGCCGGGGCCTGGCCGCCCGGCTGGCCGAGATCGCCGCCGAGGCCGACGCCGCGATCGCCGACGGCGCCCGCATCGTCGTCCTCTCCGACCGGCACTCGGACGCCGAGCACGCGCCGATCCCGTCGCTGCTGCTCACCTCGGCGATCCACCACCACCTGATCCGCACCAAGCAGCGCACCCAGGTGTCGCTGCTGGTCGAGGCCGGCGACGTCCGCGAGGTGCACCACGTCGCGCTGCTGGTCGGCTACGGCGCCGGCGCGGTCAACCCGTACCTGGCCATGGAGTCGGTCGAGGACCTGGTCGCCCAGGGTGTGTTCGTCTCGGACATCGAGCCCGAGAAGGCGATCAAGAACCTGATCAAGGCGCTCGGCAAGGGCGTCCTGAAGGTGATGTCCAAGATGGGCATCTCCACCGTCGCCTCCTACCGCGGCGCGCAGGTCTTCGAGGCCATCGGCCTCTCCCAGGAGCTGGTGGACGCCTACTTCGCGGGCACCACCACCAAGCTCGGCGGCATCGGCCTGGACGAGGTCGCCAAGGAGACCGCCGCCCGCCACGCCAAGGCGTACCCGGCCTCCGGCATCTCCGCCGCGCACCGCGCGCTGGACATCGGCGGCGAGTACCAGTGGCGCCGCGAGGGCGAGCCGCACCTGTTCGACCCGGAGACGGTCTTCCGCCTCCAGCACTCCACCCGCGCCAAGCGCTACGACGTCTTCAAGCAGTACACCGGCCGGGTGAACGCCCAGTCCGAGCGCCTGATGACGCTGCGCGGCCTGTTCCAGCTGGACGCCCTGGGCCGGACCCCGGTCCCGATCGACGAGGTCGAGCCGGTCTCCGAGATCGTCAAGCGGTTCTCCACCGGCGCGATGTCCTACGGCTCCATCTCGATGGAGGCGCACGAGACGCTCGCCGTCGCGATGAACCGGCTGGGCGGCAAGTCCAACACCGGCGAGGGCGGCGAGGACCCGGAGCGCCTGTACGACCCCGAGCGCCGCTCGGCGATCAAGCAGGTCGCCTCCGGCCGGTTCGGCGTCACCTCCGAGTACCTGGTCAACGCCGACGACATCCAGATCAAGATGGCCCAGGGCGCCAAGCCCGGCGAGGGCGGCCAGCTGCCCGGCCACAAGGTCTACCCGTGGGTGGCGAAGACCCGGCACTCCACCCCGGGCGTCGGCCTGATCTCCCCGCCGCCGCACCACGACATCTACTCCATCGAGGACCTCGCCCAGCTGATCCACGACCTCAAGAACGCCAACCCGCAGGCCCGCGTCCACGTGAAGCTGGTCTCCGAGGTCGGCGTGGGCACCGTCGCGGCCGGCGTCTCCAAGGCGCACGCCGATGTGGTGCTGATCTCCGGCCACGACGGCGGCACCGGCGCCTCCCCGCTGACCTCGCTCAAGCACGCGGGCGGCCCCTGGGAGCTCGGCCTCGCCGAGACCCAGCAGACCCTGCTGCTCAACGGCCTGCGCGACCGCATCGTGGTGCAGACCGACGGCCAGCTGAAGACCGGCCGCGACGTGGTGATCGCCGCCCTGCTGGGCGCCGAGGAGTTCGGCTTCGCGACCGCCCCGCTGGTGGTCTCCGGCTGCATCATGATGCGGGTCTGCCACCTGGACACCTGCCCGGTCGGCGTCGCCACCCAGAACCCGGTGCTGCGCGAGCGCTTCACCGGCAAGCCCGAGTTCGTGGTCAACTTCTTCGAGTTCATCGCCGAGGAGGTCCGCGAGCTCCTCGCCGAGCTGGGCTTCCGCTCGATCGAGGAGGCCGTCGGCCACGCCGAGCACATCGACGCCCAGGCCGCGATCGACCACTGGAAGGCCGCCGGGCTCGACCTGGCCCCGCTGTTCCACGTCCCCGAGCTGCCCGAGGGCGCGGCCCTGCACCACACCACCGGCCAGGACCACGCGCTCGACAAGGCCCTCGACAACCAGCTCATCGAGCTGGTCGAGGACGCCCTGGAGCGCGGCGAGGCGGTCCGCATCCAGCTGCCGATCCGCAACGTCAACCGCACCGTCGGCACCATGCTCGGCCACGAGGTGACCAAGCGGTACCGCGGCGCGGGCCTGCCCGAGGGCACCATCGACGTGACCTTCACCGGCTCGGCCGGCCAGTCCTTCGGCGCCTTCGTCCCGCGCGGCGTCACGCTGCGCCTGGAGGGCGACGCCAACGACTACGTCGGCAAGGGCCTGTCCGGCGGCGTGCTCGTGGTCCGTCCCGCCCGGGACGCCGCCGCGATCGGCGCCGACGCGCAGAACCACGTCATCGCCGGCAACACCATCGGCTACGGCGCCACCTCCGGCCGCATCCACCTGCGCGGCAAGGCCGGCGAGCGCTTCGCGGTCCGCAACTCCGGCGCCACCCTGGTGGTCGAGGGCGTGGGCGACCACGGCCTGGAGTACATGACCGGCGGCCGGGTGCTGATCCTCGGCGAGACCGGCCGCAACCTGGCGGCGGGCATGTCCGGCGGCATCGCCTACGTGCTCGACCTCCGCCCGGCCAACGTCAACAGCGGCATGGTGGGCATCGAGGCCCCCGGCGCGGCCGACCGCGAATGGCTGCGCGAGACCGTCCAGCAGCACTACGAGGAGACCGGCTCCACCGTCGCCGCCGCGCTCCTGGCCGACTGGGGCAGCGGGGTCTCCCGCTTCTCCAAGATCATGCCCACCGACTACAAGGCTGTGCTCGCCGCCAAGGACGCCGCTGAGCGCGATGGCCTCTCCGAGGTGGAGACCACTCGCAAGATGATGGAGGCGGCAAATGGCTGACCCCAAGGGCTTCCTGACCACGCCCAAGCAGCTGGCGGAGCGCCGTCCGGTGGACGTCCGGCTCCGCGACTGGAACGAGGTCTACGTCGAGCGCAGCCTCCTTCCGATCATCACCAAGCAGGCCGGCCGCTGCATGGACTGCGGCATCCCGTTCTGCCACAGCGGCTGCCCGCTCGGGAACCTGATCCCCGAGTGGAACGACCTCGCCTACCGGGACGACTGGTCCGGCGCGATCGAGCGGCTGCACGCCACCAACAACTTCCCGGAGTTCACCGGCCGCCTGTGCCCGGCTCCGTGCGAGTCGGCGTGCGTGCTGGGCATCAACCAGGACCCGGTGACCATCAAGAACGTCGAGGTCACCATCATCGACAAGGCCTGGGACCGCGGCGGGGTCACCCCGCAGGTCCCGGAGCGGCTGTCCGGCAAGACCGTCGCCGTGGTGGGCTCCGGCCCGGCCGGCCTGGCCGCCGCCCAGCAGCTCACCCGGGCCGGCCACACCGTGGTGGTGTACGAGCGCGCCGACCGGATCGGCGGCCTGCTGCGCTACGGCATCCCCGAGTTCAAGATGGAGAAGCGCCACATCAACCGCCGCATCGAGCAGATGCGCGCGGAGGGCACCCGCTTCCGCACCGGCGTCGAGGCCGGCGTCGACATCAGCGGCCAGGACCTGCGCTCGCGCTTCGACGCGGTGGTCATCGCGGCCGGCGCCACCACCGCCCGCGACCTGCCCGTCCCCGGCCGGGAGCTGAACGGCGTCCACCAGGCGATGGAGTACCTGCCGCTGGCCAACAAGGTCCAGGAGGGCGACTACGTCGACTCCCCGATCTCGGCCAAGGGCAAGCACGTGGTCGTCATCGGCGGCGGCGACACCGGCGCGGACTGCGTCGGCACCGCGCACCGCCAGGGCGCGGCCTCGGTCACCCAGCTGGAGATCATGCCGCGGCCGTCGGACGCCCGGCCGACCCACCAGCCGTGGCCGACCATGCCGATGACCTACAAGGTCACCTCGGCCCACGAGGAGGGCGGCGAGCGGGTCTACTCGGTCTCCACCTCGCACTTCGTCGGCGACGAGGACGGCAACGTCCAGGAACTGCACCTGGTCGAGGTCGAGTTCAAGGACGGGAAGTTCGAGACCGTCCCCGGCAGCGAGAAGGTCATCCCGGCCCAGCTGGTCACCCTGGCGATGGGCTTCACCGGCACCGACGTCAAGAACGGCCTGGTCGAGCAGCTCGGCGTCGACCTCGACGCCCGCGGCAACGTCGCCCGGGACGGCAAGTTCGGCACCAACGTCGACGGGGTGTACGTTTGCGGTGACGCCGGTCGTGGTCAGTCGCTGATCGTCTGGGCGATCGCGGAGGGCCGCTCGGCCGCCGCGGCGGTCGACGCGTACCTGGGCGGCAAGACCGCGCTCCCCGCCCCGATCAAGCCGACCGACCGTCCGCTGGTGGTCTGACCGACCGCCGGCCGGTGGTCCGACGACCACCGTCCCCAGAACGCCCACGCCCCCCGCGAGGGGGGTACGGCCGACAAACACCGACCCGCCAGAGCCGCCGGGACCCGGTCATCGCGACGCCTGCCCACTCCCCGACCAGGTAAGGGCAGGCGTCGTTGTCGTTCCCGGCGGCCTTCCCGGGGGCGTTCCCGGCGGCGGGCGGTGCCCGCCGGGCGGCTCGGGCCGACGGGACCTCGCTCGGGGTGGGCTCCCGGGCCGAGCCGGCGGACGTGCTCTCCGGGCCGTGACCGGACGTCCCGCCCCGGCCGTGGCGCCCGGGCCGTGACGTGCGGTCCGGGTCGGCCGGGCTGGCCGGGGCGGAGTCGAAACCCGGGCCCGTACAACGGATTGGCCAAATACCGGAAGGATCTCGCGGAGTGTCGTCGCCCAGTGGCAGACTGCATCCCACGGGGTCCACTTGGCGTTCCTGGGGCGGAGGTTTGCATGACGGGCCTGCAGACGGGCAGCGGTGCGACCGCGCGTCGCATCCAGTTGGGCGCCCAGCTGCGGCGCCTGCGCGAGGCCCGCGGCGTGACCCGGGAGGACGCCGGGTACTCGATCCGGGCCTCGGAGTCGAAGATCAGCCGGATGGAGCTCGGCCGGGTCGGCTTCAAGCAGCGTGACGTGGCGGACCTGCTGACGCTCTACGGCGTCGACGACGAGGAGTCCCGGGCCTCGCTGCTCGGCCTGGTCGGCGAGACCAACGCCCCGTCTTGGTGGCACGGTTACGGGGACGTCGTCCCCGGCTGGTTCCAGACGTACCTCAACCTGGAGGACGCGGCGAACCTGGTGCGCAGCTACGAGGTGCAGTTCGTGCCCGGGCTGCTCCAGACCCCCGAGTACGTGCACGCGGTGATGCGGGCCGGCAGCCCGGCCGCCCCCGACGAGGAGATCGCCCGCCGGGCCGCGGTGCGGCTGCGCCGGCAGCAGCGCTTCCTGGCCCCCGGGGCGACCGCCCGGCTGGAGCTGATCGTGGACGAGACGGCGCTGCGCCGCCCGTGCGGCGGCCCCGAGGTGATGGGCGGCCAGCTGGCCAGGCTGGCCGAGCTCTCCCGGCGCGAGACGATCAGCCTGCGGGTGCTGCCGCTGGGCATGGGCGCGCTGGCGGCGGACAGCGGGGCGTTCACGGTGCTGGGCTTCCCCGAGCCGGACTTGGCGGACGTGGTCTACGTCGAGCAGTTCACCACCGCGCTGTACCTGGACAAGCCGGTCGAGGTGGCCGAGTACACGACCGCGCTGGAGCGGGTGTCGGCGGCGGCGCTGTCCGAGGAGGAGACCCGGTCGCTTCTGGCGGAGATCCTCCAAGACGCCTGAACCGCACCTAAGATGATGATCCGTCAGTAGGTGGTCGTTAGTGCCGAGAGGGATCTGATGTCCTTGATCGCGGAACTCGCCCAGCAGTACATCGACGGTCAGTGGCGGGAGGGGACCGGCTCCTGGGACATCGTGGACCTCGACCCCTTCAGCGGGGAGAAGCTCGCCTCCTTCACCGTCGCCACCGCCGAGGAGATCGACCAGGCCTACCGCGCCGCCGAGCGCGCCCAGCCCGCCTGGGCCGCCACCAGCCCCTACCAGCGGCGCCTGGTCTTCGAACGCGCCCTGCGGGTGGTCGAGGAGCGCGAGGCGGAGATCCTCCGGGTGATGACCGTCGAACTCGGCGGCACCCTGATGAAGTCCGGCTTCGAACTCGCCCTGGTCAAGGACATGATCCGGGAGGCCGGCGCGCTGGCGCTGCGCGCCGAGGGCCGCATCCTGCCCTCGCCGATGCCGGACAAGGAGAACCGGCTCTACCGGCTCCCGGTCGGCGTGGTCGGCGTGATCAGCCCGTTCAACGCCCCGGTCTTCCTCTCGCTGAAGGCCGTCGCCCCGGCGCTCGCCCTCGGCAACGCGGTCGTCCTCAAGCCGCACCAGGACGCCCCGGTGGCCGGCGGCACCCTGATCGCGAAGATCTTCGAGGAGGCCGGGCTGCCGGCCGGCCTGCTGAACGTCGTCCTCACCGACATCGCCGAGATCGGCGACGCGTTCATCGAGCACCCGGTGCCCAAGGTCATCGCGTTCACCGGCTCCGACGGGGTCGGCCGGCACGTGGCGACCGTCGCCGCGAGCCACCTCAAGCGGGCCGTCCTCGAACTCGGCGGCAACAGCGCGCTGGTGGTCCTCGACGACGCCGACGTCGACTACGCGGTGGGCGCCGCCGTCGCCAGCCGCTTCGTCCACCAGGGCCAGATCTGCATGGCCGCCAACCGCATCCTGGTCGACCGCGCCGTGTTCGACGAGTTCAGCGAGAAGTTCACCGCCAAGGTGGCCTCGCTGGTGGTCGGCGACCCGGGCGACCCCGCCACCCAGCTCGGCCCGCTGATCAACTCCGCCCAGGCCGAGGCGATCACCGCCGAGGTCGAGCGCGCGGTGGCGGCCGGCGCCCGCCCCCTGCTGCACGGCACCACCGTCGGCACCCTGGTCCGGCCCAGCGTCCTCACCGACATCCCGGCGGACGACCCGATCCTGCGCCGCGAGGTGTTCGGCCCGGTCGCGCTGCTGATCCCCTTCGACGGCGAGGACGAGGCGGTCCGGATCGCCAACGACACCCCGTTCGGCCTGTCCGGCGCGGTGCACACCGCGAACGTCGAGCGCGGCGTGCGGTTCGCCCAGCGGATCGACACCGGCATGATCCACGTCAACGACGGCACGATCGCGGACGAGCCGATCGTGCCGTTCGGCGGCGAGAAGAACTCCGGGGTCGGCCGGCTCGGCGGCGACAGCAGCCTGGACGCGTTCACCACCGTCAAGTGGATCTCGATCCAGCACGGGCGCTCGCGCTTCCCGTTCTGAGCCGGGCCGCCCGCGCGGCTCCGGCGGCGGCGGAAGGGGCCGTCCGGGAGGGTGGCTCCCGGGCGGCCCCGCGCCCGCGACGGCGTCCCGGGGCTGGGCCCGGTCCGACCGGATCGACCGGACAGGGCCTAGAAGACCGGGACGCCGGCCCGGACCAGGCGCCAGGTGCCGTCGGCGTCGCCGGAGAAGTCGGCCGGGTCGATGACGCCCTCGGCCTGCACCCAGGCGATCATCGTGTTGCGGATCTCGTCGGAGTTCGCCCACACCTGCCGGGCGGCGGCGACGTGTGGGAAGTTGCCGCCGCCGCTGGCGCGGTAGTTGTTGACGGCGAGGACGAACTCCGCCGCCGGGTCGACCGGCGCGCCCTGGTGCGACAGGCCGGTGATGCGGCTGCCGACCGGCTGCGCGATGTCGATGTCGTAGGACAGGCCGTAGATCGAGTCGTAGTTGTAGTCGGGGGTGTTGCCGGCGTTGGTCAGCGCGTCCCGGTCGATCGGGGCCCCGGGGGCGACCTGGGCGTAGTACTTGGCGGAGTACTCCAGGTAGTCCTTGAGCTGGGCGCCGGTCAGGACGCGCGCCTCCAGGGTGTTCTCGTAGATGTACAGGCCGGCCGCGTCGCGCAGCTTGACCTGGCCGGCCGGGATGACCGCGGTGCGGTTGAACGGCGCGGCCTGGGCGAGCACCGGCAGGGCCGCGTACGGGCCGCCGGCCAGCGCGCCGCGCACCGCGTCGGCCTGGACCCGGCCGATCAGGTCGATGATCGGGGTGTCCCGGAAGCGGGACTCGGCGATGGAGAGGGTCTCCTTGCAGGTACCGATGACCTGGTTGACGTACGCGACGACCTTCCGGTGCTGGTCCTTGACCAGCTTGACGATCTTCGGGTCCTCGGCGACGGTGTTGGAGTTCAGCAGCCGCGCGCTGACGCCGGTGACGGTCCACCGGCCGCGGGCGTACTCGACCTCGAAGTCGAAGCAGGTCAGCCGCTCGCCCCAGAGCGCGGGCTCGGACAGGACGACGTTCTTGCCGGTCGCGGTGTTGACCACGATCCGCTGCGGGACCTCCTTGTGGGCGTGGCCGACCAGGATCGCGTCGACGCCGGGCACGGTGGCGGCGATCTCGGCGCCCGCGTTCTCCGCGTACGGCAGCTGGTCGCCCCAGGAGGAGGAGCCGTCCACGCCGGTGTGCGCGGTGATCACGACCACGTCGGCGCCGGCCGCGCGGACCTTGGGGACCCACTTGGCGGCGATCTCGGGGATGCCCGGGAAGGCCAGCTGGCCCTGCACGTTGGCCTTGTCCCAGATGGCGATGCCGGGGTTGGTCAGACCGAGGATGCCGACCCGGACCGGGCGGCCGTGGCCGAGGTGCAGCTCCCGGATGACGTAGGGCGGGAAGGCCGGCTTCTCGTCCTTGACGTTGACCGCGTTGGCGCCGAGCAGCGGGAAGTCCAGCTGCCGCTGGTAGGCGCGCAGCAGCGGGATGCCGTAGTTGAACTCGTGGTTGCCGAGCGCGGCGGCGTCGTAGCCCATGGCGTTCATGGCGGCGGCCATCGGGTGGCGCGGGGGGCGCTTGCCGGTGATCGGCTCGATCCGGGCGTAGTAGTACGAGAGTTGGGTGCCCTGGATGGTGTCGCCGGCGTCGATCAGCAGGGTGCGGCCGCGGCCCTTCTCCTTGCGGACCTGCTCGACCAGGGTGGAGACCTTGGCCAGGCCGACGTCGTTGTGCGCGGCGTCGTCGTACTCGGAGTCGGTGAAGTACTCCCAGTTGAGGACGTGGCCGTGCAGGTCGGTGGTGCCCATCACGGTGAAGGCGCCCTTGAACGGGACGGGCTCCCTGCCGTGGGACTCGTCCCGGTCGTGGTCCGCGGCGGCGGCGGGGGTGGCCGCGGCGGCGGACAGGCCGCCGACCAGGGCGGCGCCGGCCGCGGTGGCGGCGGAGCGGGTGACGAAGTCGCGGCGGTTGAGGGACATCGAGGACTCCAAGTCGGCGGTACGGGAGGTCAGCCGGCGTCCGGGGCGGGGCAGGTGACACCCCGCCACCCGTGGTGACGCGCGTAGAAAACGCGACTGGCAGTCTGCCGCTTTCCGGCCTCCGGGGCCAGACCCCGCCGCCGTCCAACGGGTGAGATCCCGGTGACCCCCGGGCGACGCGGCCGTCCGGCGCGAGCCGACCTCGGGTCTGCCACGAGAGCCGACCGGGGGCCGATGGCGAGCCCGTCGCGGGCCCGTCCGGTGGCCGCCGGACCGTCCCCCGGCGAACTCCCGTGCGTCAATCCGGGCGGCGGCCGCTCACCCCGCGCGCCACCGTTCGCACGGTGCGGGTCCGTTCACCGAATCTTCTGCCAACTGCCATGGCGGGACTGGCCGGAACCGCGCTGTTACGACCCGGTAATGCCTAGGCTCTGCTGTATGCGCCGAGCAAAAATCGTTTGTACTCTCGGGCCTGCCGCAGACTCGTACGACCAGATCAAGGCCCTGGTCGACGCCGGCATGGACATCGCCCGACTGAACCTCAGCCACGGCTCCCACGCGGAGCACGAGGACCGCTACCACCGGGTCCGCAAGGCCTCGGACGAGACGGGCCGCAGCGTCGGGGTGCTGGCCGACCTCCAGGGCCCGAAGATCCGCCTCGCCACCTTCGCCGACGGGCCGGTCCTGCTGGAACGCGGCGACGAGTTCACCATCACCGTCGACGACGTCCCCGGCGACCGGGAGGTCTGCGGCACCACCTACAAGGGCCTGGCCGCGGACGTCTCGCCCGGCGAGCGCATCCTGGTCGACGACGGCCGGGTCACCCTGGAGGTCACCCGCGTCGACGGCCCCCGGGTGCGCTGCGCCGTCGTCGAGGGCGGACTGGTCTCCGACCACAAGGGCCTCAACCTCCCCGGTGTCGCCGTCTCGGTGCCCGCGCTCTCCGACAAGGACGTCGAAGACCTGCGCTGGGCGCTGCGGACCGGCGCCGACATCGTCGCGCTGTCGTTCGTGCGCAGCGGGAAGGACGTCGAGGAGGTGCACCGGATCATGGCCGAGGAGGGCCGCCGGATCCCGGTCATCGCCAAGATCGAGAAGCCGCAGGCGGTGGAGAACCTCGAATCCATCGTGGACGCCTTCGACGGCATCATGGTCGCCCGCGGCGACCTGGGCGTCGAACTCCCGATGGAGCAGGTGCCGATCGTCCAGAAGCGCGCGGTCAAGCTGGCCAGGCGCAACGCCAAGCCGGTGATCGTCGCCACCCAGATGCTGGACTCGATGATCAACGCCTCCCGGCCGACCCGGGCCGAGGCGTCCGACGTCGCCAACGCGGTGCTGGACGGCACCGACGCGGTGATGCTCTCCGGCGAGACCTCGGTCGGCAAGTACCCGGTCGAGACGGTCCGGACCATGGCCCGGATCGTCGAGGCCGCCGAGGAGGAGGTCCTGGCGGAGGGCCTGCCGCCGCTCACCGCGAGCGGCAAGCCCCGCACCCAGGGCGGCGCGGTGGCCCGGGCCGCCGCCGAGATCGGCGACTTCCTGGACGCCAAGTACCTGATCGCGTTCACCCAGAGCGGCGACACCGCCCGCCGGCTGACCCGCTACCGCTCGCCGATCCCGGTCCTGGCGTTCACCTACGAGCCCGCCGTGCGCAGCCGGTTGGCGCTGACCTGGGGCGTGGAGACCTTCCTCGGCCCGTTCGTCACCACCACCGACGAACTGGTCGCCCAGGTCGACTCCGCGCTGCTGAGCCTGGGCCGCTGCGCGCCCGGTGACGTCGTGGTCATCACCGCCGGGTCCCCGCCCGGCCTGGCCGGCTCCACCAACCTGGTGCGGGTGCACCACGTCGGCGAACCGGCCAACTGACCGCCCGCGGCCGGGCCCGCCCGCCCCGCACCGGAGGCGGGGGGCGGGCCCGGCCGCCGCGTGACGGGCCGTCACCGGCTCCCCGCGCCCCCGGCGCGTTGTCGGTAGCATGCCCCGGGGGTCCCGGGGCCGGGCCGCGCCGGGAACAGGGGAAGGAACCGCTTGATACGCCGCCGCACCGCCGTGCTCTGCGCCGCGGCCGTCCTCACCGCCGGCTGCACCCCCTACGGCGCGGACACCCTGCGGGAGGTGGCGTCCGGGAGCCCCACCGGCCCCGCGGCCCGGAGCGTGGCCGTCGACCGGACGGCGTGGTGGGGCGGCAGCTCCTACCGGCTCACCAAGGTCACCGCGACCGGGCAGCCCGACGGCCGCACCGCGGTCGAACTAGTCCTGGGCGTCGTCGTCGAGTCGCCGGTGCCGGCCGCGTCCGCCCTGCCCCGGGTGGCGCTGGAGTCCGACGGCGTCGCGGTCAGCGGCCCGCTGGAGGTCCGGCCGCCGCCGTTCGGCTACGCCTCGCTGACCGTCACCGTGCAGGACGTCGGCACCCCCGGGCAGCCGCTGGACCCGGACCGCCTCGCCCTGGTGCTGGCCGCCCCCGGCGCGGCCCGCGCGGTGCTGCCGGTGGGCGCCCGCGCCGGACAGGACGGGGTCGACCTCCGGCCGACCCCGCTGCGCGCCTCCACCGGGGTGGTGCGCACCGGCCGCTACCGGCTGCTGCTGGCCTCCGCCCGGCTGCGCGAGGACTGCACCGGCAGCCCCGTCCCGGCCCCCGCGGTGCCGCTCGGCACCACGCCCTTCGTCCCGCGCGCGCTGCGCGCCCTGAAGCCGGGCCAGCACAGCGCGGAGATCCTGTTCGACGCCCCCGCCGGCACCACCGCCGACCGGCTGGACCTGCACCTGACCCTGCCCGACGGCCGCCGGCTCGCCCCCAGCGCCCCGATCGCCGCCACCGCCTACGTCGGACGGCCGGACACCGTCAGTTTGGCGGCCTGGTTCGACTTCTACGGGGAGACCGCCGGCACCTACACCCTGGAGGCGGCGGACGGCTCGGCGGAGGGCGCCGCGGCCGGGCCGGTGTCGATCACGCTCGGGGCCGGGTGAGGCCGGTCTCGTGTGCCGAGTCTCGGGTGCCGAGACGCGGGGCGGGGAGCCGGGGAGAGACGGCGGCGGACGCCGCCTTGGATTCGAAGGGAAAGTGCCCCGAGTGGGATTCGAACCCACACCGGACGGTGTTTGAGACCGTTGCCTCTGCCGATTGGGCTATCGGGGCCCAGCGGAACGAAGGTTCAACCCCCCACCGCGGTGAACCAAACATACCGCGTCTGGGTAGGCTCATGCATGCAGCACCCCGCCGGACCGAGGAGCCCCGTGAGCACCGCCGACGAGCAGGCACAGCCGCTTGACACCGACTCGCCCCAGATCACCCGAATCGTCATCGCCGAGGACGAGGCACTGATCCGCCTCGACCTCAAGGAGATGCTGGAGGAGGAGGGCTACACCGTCGTCGGTGAGGCCGGTGACGGCGAGACGGCGGTCAGGCTGGTCGAGGAGCTCAAGCCCGACCTGGCCATCCTGGACGTGAAGATGCCCGTCCTGGACGGCCTCTCGGCCGCCGAGCGCATCCACGAGCAGCACCTGGCCCCGGTGCTGATGCTCACCGCGTTCTCCCAGCGCGAGCTGGTCGACCGGGCCCGCGACGCCGGCGCGATGGCGTACATCGTCAAGCCGTTCAGCAAGAGCGACCTCGTCCCGGCCATCGAGATGGCGGTCTCCCGCTACACCGAGATGCGCACCCTGGAGCAGGAGATCGCGGACCTCTCGCAGCGGCTGGAGACCCGCAAGCTGGTCGACCGCGCCAAGAGCGTGCTGCAGACCAAGTTCGGCCTCAACGAGCCCGCCGCGTTCCGCTGGATCCAGAAGACCTCGATGGACCGCCGGATGACCATGGCCGCCGTCGCCGAGGCCGTGATCGAGGAGGGCGCCGCCCAGGACCGTAAGAAGACCGAGGCCGCCGAGGGCTGAGCCCGCCGGGGGCCGAGCCCTCGGTGGGCCGAGCCCGCCCCGCGCGCACGTGCCGGTGCCCCCGCCCCCCTCGACGGGGGCGGGGGCACCGGCACGTGCGGAGGGTCAGTCCTCGCCCAGGTACTGGCGGCGCACCGACTCGTCGTGCAGCAGCTCCGCGCCGGTGCCCGACAGGGTGATCCGGCCGGTGGTCATCACGTACGCCCGGTCCGAGAGCGAGAGGGCGGCCTGCGCGTTCTGCTCCACCAGCAGGATGGTGGTGCCCGCGGCCTTCAGCTCCACGATGGTCGCCATGATCTTCTGCATCATCAGCGGCGACAGGCCCATCGACGGCTCGTCCAGCATCAGCAGCTTGGGCCGGGACATCAGCGCCCGCCCCATCGCCAGCATCTGCTGCTCGCCGCCGGAGAGGGTGCCCGCGGCCTGCTTGCGGCGCTCGGCCAGGATCGGGAAGAGCGTGCAGGCCCGCTCCACGTCCTCGGCGATGCCCGCCGCGTCCCGGCGCAGGAACGCGCCGAGCAGCAGGTTCTCCTCGATGGTCATCCGGGGGAAGATGTGCCGGCCCTCGGGGGAGTGCGCCAGGCCGAGCGCGACGATCCGGTGCGCGGGCACGGTGTCGATCGCCGCGCCCTGGAACAGGACCTTGCCCGAGGTCGGCCGCAGCAGCCCGGACAGGGTGCGCAGGGTGGTGGTCTTGCCGGCGCCGTTGGTGCCGATCAGGGTGGTGACCTCGCCCTCCGCGACCGTGAACGAGATGCCTTTGACGGCCTCGATCTTGCCGTAGGCGACACGGAGGTCCTCGACCTCCAGCAGAGCGGTCACTGGCCGTCCTCCTGAGCTGCGGTGGTTCCTTCGAGCGGGGCGCCCAGGTACGCGGTGACGACCCGCTCGTCGTTCTGGACGGTCTCCCGGTCGCCCTCAACGATCTTCCGGCCCTGCACCAGCACGGCGGTGCGGTCGCACAGGTTGAAGATGAACTTCATGTCGTGCTCGATCACCAGCACGGCGATGCCCAGGTCCCGGATGGCGAAGACCAGTTCCTCGGCGGCCCGGGTCTCCTGCGGGTTCATGCCCGCCGTCGGCTCGTCCAGCAGCAGCACGCCCGGCTCGGACGCCAGCGCCCGGGCGATCTCCAGCTTGCGCTGCTCGCCGTACGGGAGGTTGCGGGCCAGGTGGTCGGCCTTCGCGCCGAGGCCGCAGAACTCCAGCAGCTCCCGGGCGCGTTCGCGGCTCTCCGCCTCGGCCCGCCGGTAGCCCGGGCCGCGCAGGATCGCCGAGAACAGGCCCTCCTTGGTGCGGGTGTGCCGGCCCACCAGGACGTTCTCCAGCGCCGTCATGTTCGAGAACAGCCGGATGTTCTGGAAGGTCCGGGCGATGCCCGCCTGGGTCACCAGGTGCGGCTTCGGCGGCAGCACCGTGCCCTTGTACTTCACGGTGCCCTCGGTCGGGACGTACAGCCCGGTCAGGCAGTTGAAGAAGGTGGTCTTCCCGGCGCCGTTCGGGCCGATCAGGCCGACGATCTCGCCCTGGCGGACCGTCAGGTCGACGTCGTTCACGGCGGTGAGGCCGCCGAAGCGCATCACCACGCCGGAAGCCTCCAGCACGGGTTCGGCGAGCGGCCCGGACGCCGGGGCGGCGGGAGCGGTGTCGGTGGTCGTCACGGTGCTCACGCCCCAGCCTTGGTCGGTACGTCGTCGATCGGGGCGGCCTGCGCGGGCAGTTCCGCGTCCGCCTCGTGGAACTCCAGCTGCTGCCGGCGGCCCGCGATCAGGCCCTCCGGGCGGAAGCGCATCAGCAGGATCAGCGCCACGCCGAAGGCCAGCAGCTGGTAGGACTGCAGGAACTGCAGCTTCGCCGGGATCAGGAACAGCAGGGCCGCGCCCACCAGCGGGCCGCTGATGGTACCCATGCCGCCCAGGATCACCGCGGCCAGCAGGAACGCCGAGTTGGGCGGGACGGCCCCGGCGAACTGGTACTGGTCGGGCGAGACGGCGCTCGCCACGTGCGCCTGCACCGCGCCGGCCAGGCCGGCCAGGGTGGCGCCCAGCGCGAAGGCGATCAGCTTCACCCGGAAGCCGTTGATGCCCATCGCCTCGGCCGCCGTCTCGTCCTCGCGGATCGCCACCCAGGCCCGGCCGATCCGGGAGTTGGCGACCCGGCCGAACACCGTCACCACGATCGCGGTGGCCACCAGCATCAGCAGCAGGTAGTTGCCGAACTTGCCCAGGTGCAGGCCGAGGACGTCGTGCGGCTGGCCGAAGTCGAAGCCGAACAGGCTGACGTCGGGGATCGCGGCGATGCCGTTGGGGCCGTTGGTCAGGCTCGGGCCGGAGCTGCCGTCCAGGTTGTTCATCGCGATCCGGAAGATCTCACCGAAACCGAGGGTGACGATCGCCAGGTAGTCGCCGCGCAGCCGCAGCGTCGGGGCGCCGATCACCACGCCGAACACCAGCGCGGCCAGCGCGCCGACCAGCGCGGCCAGCGGGAACGGCAGGTGCACGCCGCGGAAGGCCGAGAACGGCGAGCCGGAGACCAGCGCCGCCGCGTACGCGCCGACGCCGAGGAAGGCCACGTAGCCGAGGTCGAGCAGACCGGCCAGGCCGACCACCACGTTCAGACCGAGTGCCACGGTGGCGAAGATCAGGATGTTGACGCCGATCAGGACGTACGTGTCGCTGCCCTGGGTGAACGGGAACGCGGCGGCCGCGGCGAACGCCGCCCCGGTGGTCACCGCCCGGTGCCGGGTGGTCAGTTCGGCCAGCCGGCCGACCGCGCCGGAGGCGTTCAGCGCGGCGGTGGCGGCGGCCACCAGCAGCAGGAAACCGATGAACAGCTCGCCGTACTCGGTCGAGATGCCGAAGTCGGCGACGGCCAGGCCCACCGCGAACACCGCGGTGATCACCAGGATCTCCGCCCAGGACGGCAGGGCGCGGGCGGCGGTCCGCCGGCGCTCGATCCGGCCGATCCGCAGCCAGTGGTCCAGCAGCAGCCACAGCCGCAGCACGGCCAGCAGGCCGGGCAGGGCGAGGAAGAACCAGGTGTTCTCGGTGAGGATCGGCTGCACGCCGGTGGGGATCGCGTGCAGCAGCCAGCCCTGGTCCAGGCCGAAGTACACCAGCAGGGCGACGGCGGCCACCGCGTACGCCCACCAGCGCTCGGTGGGGCGCCGGACGGTGGTGCGGCGGTCCAGCGGCAGGCCCAGCGCGCCGGCCACGGCCAGCAGCGAGCCGACGCCGGCCACCCAGCCGCCCGGGTCGAGGTTGGCCAGGCCGCCGAGCTCCGCCGCGATCGCGACGACCGCGTACCAGCACACCGCGAGGGTGCCGATGGCGGCGAACAGCACGCCGTTGTTGCTGCCGGAGGGGCTCAGCCAGCGCAGCCCGGGCACCCGCGCGGCGGCCAGCGCCAGCAGGACGGTCAGCAGGCCGCCGACCAGGGCCAGCCACTGCAGGCCGGCCGGGGAGCCGTAGTAGGTCAGGTCGCCGGGGAAGTCGGCGGTCCAGGTCCAGGACATCAGCGCGGAGGCCGCGGCCAGGACGCCGCCCGCCACCACGGCGGCGCGGGCCGCGGCGGTCGGCAGGGGCAGGACGGGGGTGGTCTCGTGGGACGTGGTCATCTGCCTCACACCCGATCCGCGACGCGCTCGCCGAGCAGGCCCTGGGGCCGGACCAGCAGCACGACGATGAGCAGTACGAACGCCCAGACGTTGGCCCAGCCGGCGCCGCCGAGCTGGTGCAGGCCGGGGACGTTCTCGATGTACGCGGTGGCCAGCGACTCGGCGACACCGAGGACCAGGCCGCCGAGCATCGCGCCGTAGATGTTGCCGATGCCGCCCAGGACGGCCGCGGTGAACGCCTTCAGGCCGGCCATGAAGCCCATCATGAAGTCGATGTTGCCGTAGCGCAGGCCGTGCGCCACGGAGGCGATCGCCGCGAAGGCCGCGCCGAGCGCGAAGGCGACCACGATGATCCGGTCGGTGTTGATGCCCATCAGCTTGGCGGTGTCCGGGTCCTGCGCGGTGGCCTGCATGGCGCGGCCGGTGCGGGTCAGCCGGACGAACGAGGCCAGGAAGACCATGCACAGCGGGGCGGCGATCAGGAGGAACAGGTCGTTGCGCTGGATGTGGAAGAGGCCGAGGTCGAACGCCGCGCCGTTGAAGTGCGGGAAGGAGACGGCCTTCTTGGCGCCCGGGTAGAACGCCCAGACCACCTGCTGGAGCGCGATGGACAGGCCGATCGCGGTGATCAGCGGGGCCAGCCGGGGCGCGGTGCGCAGCGGCCGGTAGGCGAACCGCTCGGCGGCGGTGGCGGTGACCACGGAGGCGATCACACCGCCGACGATCATGACCGGCAGGGCCAGCCAGAGCGAGGTGCCCTGCGGCAGCGCCGCGTAGGCGGTCAGCGCGCCGAAGCCGCCGATCATGAAGACCTCGCCGTGGGCGAAGTTGATGAGCTGGACGATGCCGTAGACCATCGTGTAGCCGACGGCAATCAGGCCGTACATCAGCCCGAGCATCAGGCCGTTGGCCAGGTTTTGCGGCAGTTCGTGCACCGCAGGCCTCCGTGGTTGGGGGGAAGGAGAAGCGGGGGGCGCTCGTGGCGCCCCCCGCCGATCGGCTGTGGGTGGTGCTGGGAGGGATCAGCCGTTGTAGGTGCCGCTCTTGACGGCGGTCCACTTGCCGTCCTTGACCGTGTAGACGGTCAGCTGCTTGTTGGTGGTGTCGCCGTACTCGTCGAAGGAGACCTTGCCGGTGACGCCGTCGAAGGAGACCTTGCCGAGCGCGTCGATGACCTTCTGGCGCAGGTCGGAGGGCACCTTGCCGCCGTTGGCCGCGACGACCGCCTTCACGGCCTCGACCAGCGACCAGGCGGCGTCGTAGGAGTAGCCGCCGTAGGCCGCGTACGCGTCCTTGTAGTTGGCGGCCTTGTAGTCGTCGATGAAGGTCTTGGCGGAGTCGAGCTCCTCGACCGGGGCGCCCACCGAGGTGGCGAGGTCGCCGTTGCTGTTGCCGTTCGACAGCTTGATGTACTCGTCGTCGTAGATGCCGTCGCCGCCGAACAGCGGGACGGCGGCGCCGGCCTTCTTGATCTGGTCGGAGAGCGGGCCGGCCTCGGGGTACTCGCCGCCGTAGTAGACCGAGTCGGCGCCGGCGGCGGCGACCTTGGTGGCGACCGCGGAGAAGTCCTTGTCATCGGGGTTGACGTGGTCGGTGCCGACCACGGTGCCGCCGAGCTTCTTGAACTCCTCCTGGAAGATCGCGGCCAGGCCCGCGCCGTAGGTCTTCTTGTCGTCGATGACGTAGACCTTGGTCTTCTTCGCGTCGTTGAACAGGTACTGGGCGGCGAACTTGCCCTGCACGACGTCGGTGGTGGCGGTGCGGAAGAACGAGGCGTACGGGCGGGCGAACTTGCCGCTGCCCCAGTCCGGGCCGAGGCTCAGCTGCGGGTTGGTGTTGGCCGGGGAGATCTGGGCCAGGTGGGCGTCGTTGAAGACCTTCTGCATGGTCAGCGAGACGCTGGAGTTCAGCGGGCCGACCACGCCGGCGACGTCCTTCTCGCCGACCAGCTTGGTGGCGTTCTGCTGGCCCGAGGTCGGGTTGGCCTGGTCGTCCAGCGCCTCGATGGCGAAGGTGACGCCCGGGACGACCTTGTCCTTGTTGGCCTTGTTGACGGCCAGGTCCACGGAGTTCTTGATGCCCTGGCCCAGGGCGGACAGCTTGCCGGTGAGCGGGGCGTCCACGCCGATGACGACCTTGGTGTCGCCCTTCGCGCTGTCCGAGCCGGAGTCGGACTTTCCGCCGCGCGAGCCGCACGCGGAGAGCGTGAGCGCTCCGGACACGGCAATGGTCACGATGAGAAGTGAGCTCTTTCGCACGAGGAGGGTCTCCTTCGGGATCTGGAGGACACGCGCACAGGGCTGGCGGTGCCGAATCGCGACGGCGCCGCCCGGTAACCGGACGGTGCGGTGACTGGGCGTGACTCTAGACCGCCGCTGGCTGCTCGGGCAGTGGGGCGGGTGAGGCTGTGATTCTCTTGTTATGACCACGGCGTCGGCTGATCTCACATCATGGTCGAAAACCCCAGGTGGAGCCCGAAATTCCGGGCCCGGTCCCGAGTAGCGGATGGACTCCTTCCTCAACGCGCAGGTCACGCCTGGGTTCACCGATTATCGGACAGGTTTGTCCGTAGATTGGAGGGTGGTCGCGGACGTCCGATAATCGGTGACGTCGCAGGCGGAATGCAGAGCGGCCGAAAGGTCCCGGGCGTAGGGGGTGCCCAGGATCTGATGCACGGTCTCCATTGCACGCGTATTACGCAGCGTTACATCCAGGAAAGGAAGGCTCGCGTCCCCCGGCGCCCCCGAGCAGTCCACGACCTCCAGCCCCACCAGCAGCGAGAGCGTCCCCCCGGGCGGCACCGTCCGCGGCAGCCAGCCCGAGACCCGTACGGTCAGCCCCCGGTACCCCTGGCTCACCCCCAGCACGTCCACCGGGGCGGACCCGGTGTTGCGCACCGCCAGCCGCAGGGCGAAGGAGTCCGACCCGGCCGGGGCCGGACCGTCGTACTCGAACCTGGTCGACTGCGAGGGGAACGGCGGGAGTTGCCCCGGTGGGGGCGAACCCGACGCCCGCCCAGGGTAGTTCACCGCGTGCCGGATCGTCAGTCCCAGCGCCAACAGCAGCAACAAACTTGCCAGCACGCACTTCTGACGTCTGCTCAGCAGGCGCGGCGGACGCTCGGGCGGCGGCTCCGGGCGCAGCACGAGCGGCGTCCAGGTGCCCTCGCCCGGCTCGACCGGACCGAGGAACCCGCCCGGGCCGCTCGGCAGTTCGCGCTCTCCGGACATGGCGGCGCCCCCTCGTCCAGCCGAGGCTGCCCCTGGCGGGGGCCGGCCAAACTCCGAGGGGGCGCGCGCGGAGCGGTGCTCTGCGGTGTGCCGCGGTCGTGCCGCCGCGGCGGCCTGACCGGGGCTAGAGGTCGCGCAGCATGCAGGTCAGCCGGCAGGAGGTGATCCGGCGGCCGGTGTCGTCCGTCACCGCGATCTCGTACGTCGCGGCCGTGCGGCCCTTGAACACCGCCGTCGCCACGCCCGTCACCAGGCCCGAGGTCGCCGACCGGTGGTGCGTCGCGTTCAGGTCCACGCCCACCGCGTAGCGGCCCGGCCCGGCGTGCAGCATCGCGCCGATCGAGCCCAGCGTCTCGGCCAGCGCCGCCGACGCCCCGCCGTGCAGCAGCCCGTACGGCTGCTGGTTGCCCTCCACCGGCATCGTCCCGACCACCCGGTCCGGGGACGCCTCCACGATGGTGATGCCCAGCTTCTCGCCCAGGTGCCCGCCGGAGAAGGTCTCCGCGCTCACCCCCAGCTTGGCGAAGTGGTCCAGCACGTCCTGGGGCACTTTCAGTACGGGCGCCGCGTCGGTCATGGTGCTCCTGCTTCCGGGGTTCGCTTCGTTGCGCGTCGATCGTACGGATCGTACGACTGTCTACCCGTGGGTAGGGAGGTGCTCCGCGCCGCGCCGGAGATGTCCGCCCCGACCTCTAGGATCGGAGAGGCAGTGCAACCGGCAGGACGGGACGTGACGTGGCGACACAGGGTGCGGGCAAGAAGGCGGCCGAACGGCCCCGGCTGATGCTGCTGGACGGGCATTCGATGGCCTACCGGGCCTTCTTCGCCCTGCCGGTGGAGAACTTCTCCACCGCCACCGGCCAGCACACCAACGCCGTCTACGGCTTCGCCTCGATGCTGGCCAACACCGTCCGCGACGAGCGGCCCACCCACCTGGCGGTGGCCTTCGACCTGTCCCGGCAGACCTTCCGGTCCGCCGAGTTCCCCGAGTACAAGGCCAACCGCGCGGCCACGCCGGACGAGTTCCGCAGCCAGGTCCCGCTGATCGGCGAACTGCTCGACGCCATGCGGGTGCCCCGGGTCACCGCCGAGGGCTTCGAGGCCGACGACGTCATCGCCACCCTGGCCACCGCCGCCGCGGCCGAGGGCTTCGAGGTGCTGATCGTCACCGGCGACCGGGACTCCCTCCAGCTCGTCAACGAGCACGTCACCGTGCTGTACCCCACCAAGGGCGTCTCCGAGTTGACGCGCTACACCCCCGAGAAGGTCGCCGAGAAGTACGGCGTCCGCCCCGACCAGTACCCGGACCTGGCCGCCCTGCGCGGCGACCCGTCCGACAACCTGCCCGGCATCCCCGGCGTCGGCGAGAAGACCGCCGCGAAGTGGGTCAACCAGTTCGGCTCCTTCGAGGAGCTGGTCGACCGGGCCGACGAGGTCAAGGGCAAGATCGGCGAGAAGCTCCGCGAGCACCTCGACTCCGTCAAGCGCAACCGCTTCCTCACCGAACTGGTGCGGGACGTCGAACTGCCGGTCGGCGTCCCCGAGCTGGCCCGCGCCCCGTTCGACAAGGACGAGGTCGCCCGGCTGATGGAGGCGCTGGAGTTCCGCAACCCCAACTTCCGCGACCGGGTGGCCGGCATCGACCCGGCCGGCGCCGAGAGCGCCGCAGCCGTCGAGGTCCCGGCCGGCCCCGCCGTCGACGGCGACCTGCTGACCGTCCCCGGCGCGCTCGCCGCCTGGCTGGAGGAGCACACCGGCGCGGACGTCCGCACCGCCCTCGCCGCCGACTACAGCTGGGCGCTGGGCACCGGCGGGGTCGAGCAGATCGCCCTCGCCACCGGCACCGCCGCCGCCTGGTTCGACCCCGCCGCGCTCGGCGAGGACGACGACCGCGCCTTCACCGCCTGGCTCGCCGACCCCGAGCGCCCCAAGGCCCTGCACATCGCCAAGCAGGTCATGCGGGCCTTCGCCGAGCAGGGCTGGCGGTTCGCCGGCGTCACCGCCGACACCGCGCTCGCCGCCTACCTGGAGAAGCCCGGCCGCCGCACCTTCACCCTCGACGTCCTCGCCGAGGAGTACCTGGGCCGCTCGCTCGCCCCCGCCGCCGCCCAGGCCGAGACCGGCCAGCTCAGCTTCGACGCCGACGAGCCCGACCCGACGGCCGGCGCCCAGTCCCTGATGACCCGGGCCCGCGCCGTCCACGACCTCGCCGAGCTGTTCGACACCCGGCTCGCCGAGGTCGGCGCGGTCGAGCTGTTCCACGACATGGAACTGCCGATCGCCGAACTCCTGGCCCGGATGGAGCGCCACGGCATCGCCGCCGACCGCGCCTGGCTCCAGGGCCTGGAGACCCAGTTCGCCGCCGAGATCCAGCGCTGCGTCGAGGAGGCGCACGCCGCCGCCGGCCGCGAGTTCAACCTCGGCTCGCCCAAGCAGCTCCAGGAGGTCCTGTTCGGCGACCTCGGCCTGCCCAGGACCAAGAAGATCAAGACCGGCTGGACCACCGACGCCGACGCCCTCACCTGGCTCGCCACCCAGACCACCAACGAACTCCCGGTCATCCTGCTCCGCCACCGGGACCAGGCCAAGCTCCGCACCACCGTCGAGGGCCTGCTCAAGACCGTCTCCCCGCAGGGCCGCATCCACACCACCTTCAACCAGATGGTCGCCGCCACCGGCCGCCTCTCCTCCCAGGACCCGAACCTCCAGAACATCCCCGTCCGCACCGAGGAGGGCCGCGCCATCCGCCGCGCCTTCGTGGTCGGCGAGGGCTACGAGACGCTGCTCACCGCCGACTACGCGCAGATCGAACTGCGCATCATGGCGCACCTCTCCGAGGACGCAGCCCTGATCGAGGCCTTCACCACCGGCGAGGACCTGCACACCACCGTCGCCTCCCAGGTGTTCGCCGTCGAGCCCGGCGCCGTCGACGCCGAGATGCGCCGCAAGATCAAGGCCATGTCGTACGGCCTCGCCTACGGCCTGTCCGCGTACGGCCTCTCCCAGCAGCTCGGCATCAAGCCCGCCGAGGCCCAGGGCCTGATGGACACCTACTTCGAGCGCTTCGGCGGCGTCCGCGACTACCTGCACGACGTGGTCGAGGAGGCCCGCGCCGTCGGCTACACCGAGACGCTGCTCGGCCGCCGCCGCTACCTGCCCGACCTCACCAGCGACAACCGGCAGCGCCGCGAGATGGCCGAGCGGATGGCCCTCAACGCCCCCATCCAGGGCACCGCCGCCGACATCGTCAAGATCGCCATGCTCCGGGTCGACGCGGCCCTGCGCGCCGCCGGCCTCGCCACCCGGATGCTGCTCCAGGTGCACGACGAGATCGTCCTGGAGGTCGCCCCCGGCGAGCGCGAGCAGGTCGAGGCGCTGGTCCGCGAGCAGATGGCCGGCGCGTATCCGCTGCGCGCCCCGCTCGACGTCTCGGTCGGTGCCGGCCCGAACTGGGAGACCGCCGCGCACTGACACCCGGACCGCCGCGGTCACCGCGGTCACCGGGTTTATCGCGTTGCGGGTGGGCGTCCGGCCCGCCGAGACTGGCCGGATGCCCGTCTCCTCCTCCTTCTCCGAGAAGCCCACCCTGGTGGGCGAGAAGGTCCTCCTGCGGCCCGTGCGGCCGGAGGAGGACCTTCCCATGCTCCGCGCCGTGCTCGACGACCCGGACGTGCTCCGCTACACCTCCGACTCCTACACCCCCGAGCCCCCGGTCTGGGACGGGGCGAGGGAGCGCCGCGTCGTCGACTGGTACACCACCCGCAACGAGCAGACCGACCGCCTCGACCTGATCGTGGTCGACCGCGCCACCGGCCGCGGCGTCGGCGAGATCGTCCTCAACGAGTGGGACGAACCCAACCGCGCCTGCAACCTCCGCATCGCCCTCGGCCCCGACGGCCGCGACCGCGGCCTCGGCACCGAGGCCGTCCGCCTCCTCACCGACCACGCGATCCGGGCGATCGGCCTCAACCGGGTCTCGCTCTCCGTCTACGCCTTCAACGGCCGGGGGCAGCGGGCCTACGAGAAGGCCGGGTTCAAGGTCGAGGGGGTGCGGCGGCAGGTGCTGCGGTACGGCGACGCGTGGGTCGACGACATCGACATGGCGGTCCTGGCGGAGGACTGGGGGTAGCCGCCCCGCCCGCTCACCCGCTCACCCGCTCACCCGCCCGCCTGCCCGCCCGTCCACCGCCCCGCCCGCCCGTGCGCGCCCCGCGCGGACGGGCCCGGGCCGGGTGGCGCGGTGTCACTTGCGCGGGTTGGCGCGGCGGGTGGGTTCGGCCGTGGTGGGGTCCTCGGGCCAGGGGTGGCGGGGGTAGCGGCCGCGCAGGTCGGCGCGGACGGCGGGGTAGCCGGTGCGCCAGAACGCGGCGAGGTCGCCGGTGACGGCGGCCGGGCGGCCCGCGGGGGAGAGCAGGTGGACGGTGAGCGGGACGCGCCCGCCGGCCAGCGCCGGGGCGGCGGCCCAGCCGAACAGCTCCTGGAGCTTCACCGCCAGCACCGGCCGCTCGGGGTCGCTCGCGTAGTCGACCCGGATGCGGCTGCCGGTGGGTACGGTGATCCGCTCCGGGGCGAGTTCGTCGAGCCGTCCGGCCTGCCCGCCCGCCCAGGGCAGCAGGCGGGTCAGCGCGGCGGCGGTGTCGATCCGCTCCAGGTCGGCCCGGCGCCGGGCCCGGGAGAGCTCGGGCTCCAGCCACTGCTCGGCGGCGGCCAGCAGCGCGGCGTCCGCGACGTCCGGCCACGGGTCGCCGATCGCCCGGTGCAGGAAGGCGAGCCGTTCGCGCAGCCCGCTCGCGGCGGGCGGCCAGCGCAGCAGCGCCGAGACGCCCTCCCGTTCGAGCCCGTCCAGCAGCGCGGCCCGCAGCAGCGCCGGGTCGGGCGCGGTGAGCGGTGCGGCGGCCAGTTCGATCGCGCCCAGGGACTCCACCCGGCGGGACGCCACCTCCCGCTGCCGGACCGACCAGTGGACCTCCTCGCGGGTCGCCAGCAGCGGCCCGGCCGCCCGCCGGGCGGTCGCCTCGTCCACCGCCACGGCCCGCAGCACCCGCGCGGAGGGCGACCCGGCGGGCCGGTCGGCGACCGCGACGGCCAGCCAGCCGCCGGCCGGCAGCCGCGTCCCGGCGGGCAGCTGGGCGGCCGTCCCGGAGGCCATCAGGTAGGCCCCCTCCCCGCCCTCTCGGGCCCGCGCCACCCGCTCCGGGTAGGCCAGCCCGACCACCAGCCCGGCGGCGGCACCGTCCGACAGCCCGGAGCCGGCGGCCCCGGGCTGTCGGACGGTGCCGCCGGCGGCTGCCGGGCCTTCCCCGGCCGGTCGTTCCGTCGGGTCCGCCAGGGCGTGTTCGAGGCGGCGGGTCTCGTCCTTCCAGCGGCGGGCGTACGGGTCGGTGGAGCGGCGGACGGTGCGGTGGATCTCGGCGAGGTCGTCGCCGAGGGCGCGCGGGGGCTCCTCGGAGAGGAGGGCGACGAGTTCGGCGGCGCGGCGCGGGCCGACCGCGGGGGCGCCGTCGAGCAGGGCGCGGGCGAGGCGGGGGTGCAGGCCGGTGCGGGCGATGGCGCGGCCGCGCCCGGTGGGGCGGCCGGCGGGGTCGACGGCGGCGAGGGCGCGCAGGACGTCGCGGGCGGCGGCCATCGCGCCGGCGGGCGGCGGGTCGGGGAGGGTGAGGCCGGTGGCGTCCGGGTCGCCCCAGCAGGCGGCCTGGAGGGCGAAGGAGGTGAGGTCGGCGAGCGCGATCTCGGGGGTGGGGAAGCGGGCGGCGCGGGCGTCCTCGGCCTGCGCCCAGCAGCGGTACGCGGTGCCGGGGGCCTCGCGGCCGGCGCGGCCGGCGCGCTGCCGGGCGGCGGCCAGCGAGGTGCGGACGGTGACCAGCCCGGACAGGCCGCGGGCGTGGTCGGTGCGCGGCTCCCGGGTCAGCCCGGAGTCGACCACGACCCGCACGCCCGGCACGGTCAGCGAGGACTCGGCGACCGAGGTGGCCAGCACCACCCGCCGCCGCCCGCCGGGGCTCAGCGCGGCGTCCTGCACGGCCTGCGGCGCCTGCCCGTGCAGCGGCAGCACCTCGACGTCCTCGGCGGCCAACTGCCCGGCCACCCGGGCGATCTCGCCGACCCCCGGCAGGAAGCACAGCACGTCGCCGTCCCGTTCGGCCAGTGCCCGGCGCACCGTCGCCGCGACGTGCGACAGCAGCGCCGGGTCGACCCGCGTCCCGTGCGGCGGGCGGACCGCGGTCGGCGGCGGGGCCCAGACCGTCGCCACCGGATGCGCGACGCCCTCGGCGGCCACCACCGGGGCGCCGCCCAGCAGTTCGGCCCAGGCGGCGGTGTCGGCGGTGGCGGAGGCCAGCAGCAGGCGCAGTTCGGGGCGCAGCGCGGCCCGGACGTCCAGCAGGAAGGCGAGCGCGGTGTCGGCGTCCAGGTGGCGTTCGTGGCACTCGTCGAGCACCACCGCGTCCACGCCGGGCAGCTCGGGGTCGCGCTGGAGGCGTTGCAGCAGGACGCCGGTGGTGACCACCTCGACCCGGGTGCCGGGGCCGACCCGGCGCTCGCCGCGCACGGTGAACCCGACCGTCCGGCCGACCGGTTCGTCCAGCAGCCAGGCCATCCGCCGGGCCGCCGCCCGGACCGCGAGCCGGCGCGGTTCGGCGACCAGCACCCGGCGCGGCGGCCCGTCCGGGTCGAGCAGGCCGGCCAGGGCGAGCGGCACCAGGGTGGTCTTGCCGGTGCCGGGCGGCGCGGACAGCACGGCCGCGCCGGACTCGTCCAGGGCCCGGGCGAGGGCGGGCAGGGCGGTGCGGACCGGCAGTTCGAGCCCCCCGGGGCGCACCGCGCTCAGCCGTTCCGCCGGGCGACGAAGATCGCCGTGCCGGGGATGTGCCGGCCGCGCAGCGGACTCCAGCCGCCCCACTCCTGTTCCAACTCCTCGGGCCACTCCGGCTCGACCAGGTCCAGCAGCGTGAACCCGGCCGCGACCAGCTCGCGGACCCGGTCGCCGAGCGTCCGGTGGTGCTCGACGTAGGTGGCGGTGCCCTGCTCGTCCTGCTCGACGTACGGGGTGCGGTCGAAGTACGAGGAGGTGGCGGTCAGCCCCTCCACCCCGGGCTCGTCCGGGAACGCCCAGCGGATCGGGTGGGTCACCGAGAACACCCACCGCCCGCCCGGCCGCAGCACCCGGTGCACCTCGCGCATCAGCCGCGCGGTGTCCGCGCTGAACGGCACCGCGCCGTACGCCGAGCACGCGTGGTCGAACGAGCCGTCCGCGAACGGCAGCACCGCCGCGTCCGCCTGCACCACCGCGACGGGCGCCAGTCCGCGGCCCAGGTCGATCCGGCGGGAGTGCTGCAACTGCCGGTAGGAGATGTCCAGCGCGACCGGCCGGGCCCCCCGGGCGGCCAGCCAGCGCGAGCACTGCGCGGCGCCGGAGCCGATCTCCAGCACGTCCGCGCCCTCGAGCGCGGCCGGCTCGCCGAGCAGCCGCACCTCGGCCTCGTCCACGCCCTCCGGGCACCAGGTGAACCGGTCGTCCCCGAGGAACTCGCCGTGCTCGTCCTGGTAGTCGTCCGCGTTCCGGTCCCACCAGTGCCGGCTGGCCCGGCTCGACTCGCGCTCCCCGGCCTCCCGCCGCAGCGCCTCGTCGCCGTCCTCCTCGTCCGGCCCGTCCTCGCGCGCCCCTCCCCGGGGCGCGGAGGGCACGTCGTACGCGGACGGGTCGTACCCGCCGGGCTCGTCGTCGCGGGGCTCGTCGGGGCCGGGGGCGGTGGAGTGGGTCATGGGATCCGTCACGTAGGCTATGGGCTTGCGGAAGCGCTGCTGCTGCGGAGCCGGCCCCGTACGGGGGCCGGGTCGGGCGGTGGCATCCGGGGTAGGGCCGGTGTTCCAGGCGCGGTGAGAAGCGCTGTTGGAGGATATGGCCTGATCCGTCCCGGGCTCTACCGGTCTCGTCGGCTTCGGCGTTGACCGTGCCGGGGTGTCCCCGTATGCTACAAGTTGCGCTGCGGGCCTGCGCGCCTCGGACGGAGCAGGTCGCGCTCGCATCTGTCGAAGACCCCACGGTCGTCAGACGGACACCGGGAATCCTGTACTGCGGGAGTCCTTTCGGTGGGCCGTTTTCTGGCCTGTACGGCTTTCGGTGGGAGCGATCAGGGCCCCCCGCGTGGCATTACCTACGACTTCATGTCCGTACCGGAGCCCTTTTCCTAATGACGAGCCCCACCGACACCTCTGTCAGCACCACCCCGCAGGTTGCGGTCAACGACATCGGCGACGCGGACGCGTTCCTCGCCGCGATCGACGAGACCATCAAGTACTTCAACGACGGCGACATCGTTGAGGGCGTCATCGTGAAGGTCGACCGTGACGAGGTGCTCCTCGACATCGGTTACAAGACCGAGGGTGTCATCCCGTCCCGCGAGCTCTCGATCAAGCACGACGTCGACCCCCACGAGGTTGTCTCCGTTGGCGACAACATCGAGGCCCTGGTTCTCCAGAAGGAGGACAAGGAGGGTCGCCTGATCCTGTCCAAGAAGCGTGCGCAGTACGAGCGCGCCTGGGGCACGATCGAGAAGATCAAGGAAGAGGACGGCATCGTCACCGGTACCGTCATCGAGGTCGTCAAGGGTGGTCTCATCCTCGACATCGGCCTCCGTGGCTTCCTCCCGGCCTCGCTGGTCGAGATGCGCCGCGTCCGCGACCTCCAGCCCTACGTGGGCAAGGAGCTCGAGGCGAAGATCATCGAGCTGGACAAGAACCGCAACAACGTGGTCCTGTCCCGCCGCGCCTGGCTGGAGCAGACCCAGAGCGAGGTCCGCCAGACCTTCCTCACCACCCTGCAGAAGGGCCAGGTGCGCTCCGGCGTCGTCTCCTCGATCGTCAACTTCGGTGCGTTCGTCGACCTCGGCGGCGTGGACGGTCTGGTGCACGTCTCCGAGCTGTCCTGGAAGCACATCGACCACCCGAACGAGGTTGTCGAGGTCGGTCAGGAGGTCACCGTCGAGGTCCTCGACGTGGACATGGACCGCGAGCGCGTCTCCCTGTCGCTGAAGGCGACCCAGGAGGACCCGTGGCAGCAGTTCGCCCGGACCCACCAGATCTCGCAGGTCGTCCCGGGTAAGGTCACCAAGCTGGTTCCGTTCGGTGCGTTCGTCCGCGTGGACGAGGGCATCGAGGGCCTGGTCCACATCTCCGAGCTGGCCGAGCGCCACGTCGAGATCCCGGAGCAGGTCGTCCAGGTCGGCGACGAGATCTTCGTCAAGGTCATCGACATCGACCTCGAGCGCCGCCGCATCAGCCTCTCGCTGAAGCAGGCCAACGAGTCCCTCGGTGCCGACCCGGCGTCGGTCGAGTTCGACCCGACCCTGTACGGCATGGCCGCGTCCTACGACGACCAGGGCAACTACATCTACCCGGAGGGCTTCGACCCCGAGGCGAACGACTGGCTGCCCGGCTTCGAGAAGCAGCGCGAGGAGTGGGAGCGGCAGTACGCCGAGGCCCAGGCCCGCTTCGAGCAGCACCAGGCCCAGGTCATCAAGTCCCGCGAGGCCGACGCGGCTGCCGCCGCCGAGGCCGGCGAGGAGGCCCCGGTCTCCGGCGGTGGCGGCTCGTACTCCTCCAGCAGCGACGAGACCTCCGGCGCGCTCGCCTCGGACGAGGCCCTGGCCGCGCTCCGCGAGAAGCTGGCCGGCGGCCAGAGCTGAAGCACGGCGCTTCGGCTGCCGCGTAGCTGACTGACGGCAACTCCCGCCCAGGGTTCCCCTGGGCGGGAGTTGCCGTTTTCCCCGCCCGTCCCCACCCGCCCGTCCACCCGCCCGTGCGCGGACCGGGGTGCGGTGGTGCGGTGAGGGGCTGTTCAGTGCAGGCCGGCCTGCTCGCCGCCGCCCTCCTGGGGGCGCGCTGACTCCCCGACCCGCCCCCCGGCCCGGTGTGCAGTGAGTGGGGCTTAAGTGGCTTTTATGTGAAGGGGATTGTGAGATGAGGCTCATCGTCCGCCTATAGGACGAAAACGTAGTCACGCATACATTGAGGGGACTTGTCCGAAAGGCTCCCCGCATGCGCAGCTCCCGCTCCACCGCAGCAGAGGTCCAGGTTTCCCAGGTTTCCGGTCGGTTGGCCGCGCTGGGGCGAGTGTGTTTCCGGCACCGGCGTTGGGTGCTGGCGTTCTGGGCGCTGGTGCTCGCGGTGGGGGTGGTGTTCGGCGGGCGGGTGTTCGAGGGGTCGGTGGCGGCCACCGGCAGCGGCGGGTCGGAGTCGGCCGCCGGGACGGCGGTCGTGCAGGCGGCGGACCCGGTGCAGGGCACGGTGACGGCGGTGGTGGACGGGCCGGCGGTGGCCGACCCGGCGGTGCGGGCCGCGGTCGAGGGGGCGAGCGCGGAGGTAACGAAGCTGCCGGGCGTGGTCTCGGTGGCGGACACGTACGGCACGGGCGGGCAGCTGACCGCGAGCGACGGCAAGGCGTCGCTGGTGAGCGTGCGGATGGCGGACGGGTCGACGGCGAAGCAGCTGGCGGCGGTGACCGACCGGCTGGAGCGGATCGACGCGGACGGCGCGCACACCGTGGTCGGCGGCGACCTGGTGCTCCAGCAGGAGGTGAAGGACCAGACCGCGAAGGACACCAGGTTCGGCGAGATCGTGACGCTGCCGCTCACCCTGGTGGTGATGGTGCTGGTGTTCGGCGGGCTGGCCGCGGCGGGGCTGCCGGGCATCGGGGCGATCGCCTCGGTGGGCGGGGCGCTGCTGGCGATGTTCGGGTTCAGCAAGCTGATGGACATCGACACCTCGGTGCTGCCGATCGCGACGGTGCTGGGCCTGGGCCTGTCGATCGACTACGCGCTGCTGATGGTGAACCGGTTCCGGGAGGAGCGCGGCCACGGCGCGGACATCGCGCAGGCGGTGGAGCGCACGGCGGCCACGGCGGGCCGGACGGTGGCGTTCTCGGGGCTGACGGTGGCGGTCGCACTGAGCGGGCTGTTCGTGTTCACCAGCCCGGTGTTCCGGGCGGTCGCGGTGGCGGGCGTGAGCGTGGTGGTGATCGCGGTGGCGGCGGCGCTGACCCTGGTGCCGGCGCTGCTGGGCTTCATGGGGCGGCGGATCAAGGCGCCGACCGCGCCCGTCCCGGACGAGGGGTTCTTCTCCCGGACGGTGCGCCGGGTGCAGCGCCGGGCGGTGCCGGTGATGCTGGCCTGCGTGGCGCTGCTGCTGGCGGCGGGGGCGCCGTTCCTGGGCTCGCACTTCCGCAACTCGGGGGCGGACGTGCTGCCGAAGAGCTTCGCGTCCCGGCAGGTCGCCGAGACGGTCGAGGCGCGCTTCCCCGGGCAGGTCCCGGCGCCGGTGCAGGTGGTCGTCGAGGGGACGGCGCAGCAGGCCCAGCGGTACGCGGACGACGTGGTGGCGGAGCTGCCGGGCGTGGCGGGCGTCCGGTCGGTGGCGCCGGTCTCGGACGGCGTGCAGACCGTGGACGTGCTGGTCAAGGGCGACCCGCAGGGCGCCGGGGCCAAGCGAGTGGTCGGCGAGCTGCGCTCCGAGCGCGGCGGCCTGGAGACGTACGTGACGGGCGACGCGGCGTCGCTGGTGGACTTCCAGCACGAGATCGGCTCGCGCGGGCCGTGGGCGCTGGGCCTGGTCGCGGCCGGGACGCTGGTGCTGCTGTTCCTGATGACCGGGTCGGTGGTGCTGCCGGTGAAGGCGCTGCTGATGAACGTGCTCTCGCTGGGGGCGTCGCTGGGCGCGCTGACCCTGGTGTTCCAGCACGGGTACTTCAGCTCGCTGCTCGGGTTCACGCCGACCGGCGGCCTGGAGACGGTGATCCCGGTGCTGGTGTTCGCCTTCGCGTTCGGGCTGTCGATGGACTACGAGGTGTTCCTGCTCGCGCGGATCAAGGAGCTGCACGACCAGGGGTACGACTGCGCGAGGTCGGTGCAGCTCGGCCTCCAGCGCAGCGGTCGGATCATCACCTCGGCCGGGCTGCTGATGGTGATCGTGTTCGCCGGGTTCGCCGCCGGGCAGATGCTCATGGTCAAGCAGATGGGCATCGCGCTGGCGGTGGCCGTCGCGGTGGACGCCACCCTGGTGCGGACCCTGCTGGTGCCCGCCACCATGACGCTGTTCGGCCGGCTCAACTGGTGGGCGCCCGCCCCGCTGCGCCGCCTGCACCGGATCGTCGGCCTGCACGAGCACGTCGAGCTGCCGCCGCTGCGCCCGGTGGTGCTGCCCGCGCCGCGGCTGGTGAAGCGCCGCGGCCTGGTGGGTGCGCCGTAGCCGGACCCGCCGGGCCGCGGCCGTAGGCTGGCCGCATGCGACTGACGAAGTTCGGCCACGCCTGCGTCCGGATCGAGCACGCGCGGGGGGCGGCGCTGATCGACCCCGGCATGTTCAGCGGGACGGAGGTGGTGGCGGACGTGAACGCCCTGCTGATCACCCACGAGCACGCCGACCACTTCACCGAGCAGCAGGTCCGGGCCGCCGTCGAGGCCAACCCGGGCCTGCGGGTGTACACCAACTCGGCCGTGGCCCGGCAGCTGGAGGGCATCGGCGCCCGGGTGACGGTGGTCGGCGACGGCGACGCGTTCGACCTGGACGGCCTGCCGGTGACGGTGCACGGCGAGTGGCACGCCGAGATCCACCCCGACATCCCGCGCATCCCCAACATCGGCTTCCTGCTCGGCGGCCGGGCCTTCCACCCGGGCGACGCGCTGACCCTCCCGCCGGACACCGTCGACACCCTGCTGCTGCCGCTCGGCGCGCCCTGGCTGCGGGCCGGCGAACTGGTCGACTACCTGCGCGAGACCCAGCCCCGGCAGGCGGTGGCGATCCACGAGGCGACGCTCAGCGAGGCCGGACAGGCCGTCCACGGGCGGCTGCTCGGCCCGCAGGGCCCCGGCACCGGCGGCGTGGAGTACCGGACGCTGGCGGCCGGGGAGTCCCTCGACATCGAGTGAACCGCCTTGCCCGGAAAGGCATCTGACGGTACGTCAGGCTCCGGAACCGGCGTGGCACCGGGAAACGGGCACCGCCGGGCTCCCGCGCGCGTCCGCGGGCTCGCCGGCGCCGGCCCGCCGCGGCGGGCCGGCGCCGGGGGCCGGTAGCCTGGCGGCATGCTGAGGATCGGACTGACCGGCGGGATCGGCGCGGGCAAGAGCGAGGTCTCCCGCCAACTGGCCGCGCACGGCGCGGTGATCGTCGACTCGGACGTGATCGCCCGCGAGGTGGTCGCCCCCGGGACGCCCGGACTGGCCGCCGTCGCCGCCGAGTTCGGGCCCGGCGTGCTGCTCCCGGACGGCGCGCTGGACCGCCCCGCGCTCGGCCGGATCGTCTTCGCCGACCCGGCCCGGCTGGCGAAGCTCAACGCGATCGTCCACCCGCTGGTGCGGGCCCGCTCCGCCGAACTGGAGTCCGCGGCCGGGCCGGACGCGATCGTCGTGCACGACGTCCCGCTGCTCGCCGAGAACGGCCTGGCCCCGCTGTACGACCTGGTCGTGGTCATCGACGTCCCGGACGGGGAGCGGCTGCGCCGGCTGGTCGAGCTGCGCGGCATGGCCGAGGACGAGGCCCGCTCCCGGATGGCCGCCCAGGCGGGCCGCGAGGAGCGCCTCGCCGTCGCCGACCTGGTCCTCGACAACGGCGGCGACCTGGAGCAGTTGACCGCCCGGGTCGAGGAGCTGTGGCGGCGGCTGGAGGAGCGCCGGGCCTGACGGCCGGTCAGGGCAGCAGGTCGAAGACCGTCTCGACGGGCTTCCCGCCGGTGCCGGCCCGGGCCCGCAGGTAGGCGTTCATGTCCGCGTAGCCGCCCAGGTCGGCGGGGATGACCACCTCGACGGAGAAGGCGCCGCGGGCGTCGGACTCGGTGTCGCGCAGGTCGCGCAGCCGCTGGTCCAGCTCGGACTCGTCCTTGACGACGAAGGAGACCCGCACCACCGCGCCGGGCGGGAACCCCTGCCCGGTGAGCACCGTCCTGGTCCCGCCGCGCCCGGCGTCCGGCGAGGCCAGCAGCACCTGGGTGCCGCTCGCCCCCGGGCTGCCGAGCGCCTCGCCGGGCAGCGTGTCGACGGGCGGGCTGACGGTGGCGGGCGGGGTGCCGACCGGGGCCGGAGCGGGGGCCGGGACGGCCGGGCCGGGAAGGGTCACCGTCACCGTCGGCTGCGGCCGGAGGCCGGGGACGGACTGCGACTGGGACAGGTAGCCGCCCGCGAACCCGGCGCCCAGGGTGGCGACGCCGACCAGGGCGGTGATGACGGCGCTCCAGCCCTGGAGGTCGATCCGGCGGGGCGGGGCCGGCCCGGCGGGGGCCGGTGGTGGGGCGGTGGGGTGCGGCGGCATCCCCTCGGGCGGCTTCGGCGCGGTCAAAGGATCCCCCTCGTGCTGATCGGCGGAGTCCGGGGTCGCCCCAGGTCAGCGGGCCGTGTCCCAGGTGATTCGTCCCCGTACGGACCGGGCGCGCAAACGTCGCCCGCGCGCCGCCCGGTGCGGGTCCCGGGGCGGGGCCCGGGGGCCTCGCGGGGCCGGGCCGATCGGCGTCCGGTCGCCCGCCGGAGGCCGATCGGCGCCCTGCCGCACGGCCTGCCAGCGGAATTGGCAACGGGAAACCGCTCCGTAACGCTCCGGAAGCGATCAGTCGCATGCCAAGATTCCCTCGGAGCGCCGGGGAGCGCTCCCAGACCGAACCGAACATCCCGCACACCGCGTGTGCCCGGGACGCATCCAGGGGGTGATTTGGCGTGCTCTCGTCTCATCGCTTCGGGGCCGAACTGCGCCGGCTGCGCGAGGCGCACGGCCTCTCGCTCGACGGGCTCGCCCGGCAACTCAGCTACAGCAAGGGCTACTTGAGCAAGGTCGAGAGCGGCCAGCGCAAGGCGTCCCAGGAACTCGCCCGCCGCTGCGACGCCCTGCTCGGCGCCGAGGGCCGCCTCCAGCAGCTCGCCGCCCGCCCCGAACCCACCGCCCGGGCCGCCGCCCACCGCACCGGGCCGGGCGTCGGGTTCCGCTCCCGCGAGGCCGCCGAGGCCGAGGCCGGCCACAGCCACGGGTACGGCCACAGCCACGGGTACGGCCACAGCCACGGGTACGGCTACGGCTACGGCGGGTACGCGGGCACCGGGTACGCCGAGCCGCGCACCGGACGCGGCGGACCCGAGGGCCTCCCGGTGCCCGCGCTCCCCGCCCCGGAGGCGCTGGCCGCCCTGCCCCCGCAGCGCCCCACCGCGCTCGACCCCGGGGTCCCCGCCCTGCTGCGCGAACAGCTCACCCAGTACCGGGCGCTCGGCCAGCACCTCGACCCGGTGCTGCTCGTCCCCGCCCTCCAGATGCAGAGCGAGACCGCCGTCCGGATCGCGCTGCGCTGCGACGGCCGGGCCCGCGCCGAACTGCTGCTGATCGCCGCCCACTTCATCGAGTTCGGCGGCTGGATGGCGCAGGAGGCCGGCGACCGGCACGCCGCCCTCGCGCACACCGAGCGGGCCGTCGAACTCGCCCGGGCCGGCGGCAACCGCCACCTCGCCGGGTACGCGCTGGTCCGCCGCGCCCTGATCACCTTCTACGCCGGGGACGCCGCCACCACCGTCGCGCTCGCCACCGCCGCCCAGGACCGCCGCCTGCCGCCTCGCATCCGCGGCCTCGCCGCGCTCCGTGAGGCCCAGGGCCACGCCCTCGGCGGCGACCGCAACCGCTGCCTGCGCGGCCTGGAACGGGCCGAGGTGCTGCTCGACACCGCCGACGCCGACCGCGACGGGGGCCCGGTGATCGGCAGCGCCAACATCGCCGACCCCGCCGCGATGACCACCGGCTGGTGCCTGTTCGACCTCGGCCACGCCCGGCGCGCCGCCGAGGTCCTCGACCGCGAGTGCGCCCGCATCCCGCTGTCCGCCGCCCGCGCCCGGGTCCGCTACGGGCTGCGCCGCGCCCTGGCCCACGCCGGGGCCGGCGAGGCCGAGCACGCCTGCGCCATCGCGGCCGAACAGCTCGACACCCTCGCCGACGTGCCCTCCGCGACGGTCGTCGCCGACCTGCGCCGGCTCGACCGCGAACTGCGGCGGTTCCGGGCCAACCGGGCGGTCCGCGAGTTCCAGCCCCTCCTGCTCCGGGCGATCACCGGCAGCTGCTGACGGCCCGTCGGCCCCACCGCCCGTTTCCCCTCGCCCGCGCGGGACCGCCGCCGGGACACCCCCGCACAGAGAGGTCGACGCACCATGCCCGCGATCTTCGTGAACTACCGCACCGGCGACCAGGAGGCGGTCGCCGCGCTGCTCGACCACGGACTGTCCTACCGGTTCGGCAGCGACCAGGTGTTCCGGGCCAGCAAGTCCATCGCCCCCGGCAGCCGCTACCCGCAGGAGCTGATCGCCGCCGTCCGCAACTGCGCGGTCCTGCTCGCCGTGGTCGGCCCCCGCTGGTTCGACGTCCAGGGCCGCGACGGCCGCCCCGCGGTCGAGGACCCGGAGGACTGGCCGCGCCGCGAGATAGCCGAAGCCTTCGCCGTCGGCGCCCTGGTCATCCCGGTCTTGGTCGGCGACACCCCCAGACTGCGCGCCGAACGCCTCCCCGAACCGCTCGCGGCCCTCGCCGACTGCCAGCACCGCCGCCTCGACCTGCGCAGCTCGCACGCCGACCTGACCCGGATCGCCGACGAACTCGCCGCCCTCGTCCCGGAACTGGCCGCGGCCGACGCGGCGGTGAAGGGCCGCTGACCCGCCGGCGCCCGGGCCGCGCGCCCGCCTCGCCGCCGCGCTCAGTCGCCGGTCGCGACCGGCAGGCCGGTTCCGGGGCGGCCCCAGTCGGACCAGGAGCCGTCGTAGACGGCGGGGGAGGGGTGGCCGGTGAGGTGGGCGGCGAAGGCCAGGACGCAGGCGGTGACGCCGGAGCCGCAGGAGGCGATCAGGCGGGGGCGGCCGGCGGTGGCGGCGGCGAGGCGGGCGCGGAGCTCGGGCGCCGGGAGGTAGCGGCCGTCGGGGGTGAGCAGTTCGGTGAAGGGGAGGCTGGTGGAGCCGGGCAGGTGGCCGCGGCGCAGGTGGGGGCGGGGCTCGGGGGCGGCGCCGGTGTACCGGTCGCGGGCCCGGGCGTCCAGGACGGCGGTGCCGGGGTCGGCGAGGGCGGCGGCCACGGCGTCCCGGTCGGCGAACAGGCCGGGGCGCGGCCGGACGGTGACGTCCCCGGCCGGGAGGCCGTCGGCGGGGGAGGCGGGCGGCCCGGCGTCGACGGGGTGTCCGGCGGCCCGCCAGGCGGGCAGGCCGCCGTCCAGGACGGCGGCCCGGTCGAGGCCGGCGGCGCGCAGCATCCACCAGGCGCGCGGGGCGGAGTACACGCCCGCGCCGTCGTACACCACCACGGTGGAGCGGTCGTCGACGCCCAGGGCGCGCAGTTCGCGCTGGAGGTCGGCGGGGGAGGGCAGGGTGTGCGGCAGCGGGGAGGCGTGGTCGGAGAGCGCGCCGTCGAGGTCGAAGGCCCGGGCGCCGGGGATCCGGACGGGCGGGTGCCGGTGCGCGCCGACGCCCGCGTCCAGGACCACCAGGCCGGGGCGGCCGAGCCGGGCGGCCAGCCAGTCGGCGCCGACCAGCGGCGGTACGGCGGCCTGCGGCACGGCGGCCGGGGTCTGGCCGGCCGGGGGCCCGGCGGCGGGCGGCGGTGCGGTCACGGCGGTCGCTCCTTCGGGCGGGTGCGGATGGCCCGTGATCGCACCGCCACCCGCCGGGTCGGCTCCGGCCGCGGTCAGGGCTTGCGGGCCACGCCCGCCCAGATGGCGACCTGCTGGTCGGTGTCCCGCGGGTCCTGGTCGGGGCGCCACAGCGGGGCGGTGACCAGGCCGGGCTCCAGCAGGTCGAGGCCGTCGAAGAAGCGCAGCACCTGTGCGCGGGTGCGCATGCTGAGCTGCGCGGTGGCGGACCTGTAGACGGCGGGGCCCTTCGCGGCGTCCTCGGGGGCGGCGAAGTCGCCGGTGGCGTGCGAGAGGGCCAGGTAGCTGCCGGAGGGCAGGGCGTCGACCAGGGTGCGGACGATCGCGTACGGGTCGTCGGCGTCGTCGATGAAGTGCAGGATGGCGAACAGCTGGAGGGCGACCGGCCGGTCGAGGTCGATCAGGTCGCGGACGGCCGGGTCGGCGAGGATCGCCTCGGGCTTGCGCAGGTCGGCCTGGAGGACGTTGACGCTGCCCTGCCGGGCGCCGGCCAGCAGGGCCCGGCCGTGCACCAGCACGATCGGGTCGTTGTCGAGGTAGACCACCCGGGCGGACGGGGCGACGGCCTGGGCGATCTCGTGGGTGTTCCCGGCGGAGGGGATGCCGGTGCCGATGTCGAGGAACTGGCGCACGCCCTGCTCGGCGAGGGTGCGCACGGCCCGCTGCAGGAAGGCCCGGTTGGCCTGGGCGCTGATCCGCACCAGCGGGCTGATCGCGAGCACCTGTTCGGCGGCGGCCCGGTCGGCGGGGAAGTTGTCCTTGCCGCCGAGGTAGTAGTCGTACATCCGGGCCGGGTGCGGCACCTCGGGGCGCAGTTCGGCGGAGGGCGGCTGCTCCTGTTCGCCGGACATCCAGTCCAGGGCAATTTCCTGATGTTCGGTCATGTCCGGCTCCCCGTCGGTGGAACGCGCTTCCGGGGGCAGCATAGACGGCCCGGCGGCGGGCCGGTCGGCGGGTCCGGAAACCGGTGGATCAGCCCGCCGGGGCGGGGTCGGCCCCGGGCTCGGGGCCGGTGTCCGGGTCGCGGGTGAACAGGTAGCGGGCACCGGGCCCGGCGGCGCCCGCCCGGTCGGCGGCGTTGTAGAGGCCGCAGCGGGTCAGCGAGAGGCAGCCGCAGCCGATGCAGCCGGTCAACTTGGCGCGCATGTGCTGGAGTTCGGCGATCTGCCGGTCGATCCGGTGCTGCCAGGCGGTGGCGACGGCGTTCCACTCCCGGGTGGTGGGGGCGCGGTCCTCGGGCAGCCGGGCGAGGGCGGCGCGGGCCTCCTCCAGGCTGAGCCCGACCTGCTGGGCGGCCCGGACGAAGGCGATCCGGCGCAGCGCGGTGCGGGGGTAGCGGCGCTGGTTCCCGGCGGTGCGGGCGGAGTGGATCAGCCCGAGGCTCTCGTAGTAGCGCAGCGCGGAGGCGGCCAGGCCGCTGCGCTCGGCGAGCTGGCCGATGGTGAGGACGTCGTGCCGGGTGGGTGCCATGCCTCCGCAGTGTACCGGGAAGCGCCCGCTTGACTTCAAGCGGACTTGAAGTCGGAGGCTTTCTCCCATGACGAGCGACTCCACGACGGACGAAGCGACGCCGGGCGCCCCCACGGCGAACGCCCCCACGCCGGGCGGCCCCACGGCGAACGCCCCCACGGCGGGCGCGGCGACGCGCACCCGCGGCGGCGGCTTCGCCGAACTGCCGCACCTGATCTCCCTGATGACCGGCGACGAGAAGCACTCCCCGGCCGCGACCTCCACCCTGGACGCGCTGTGGGTGCTCTACGACCGGGTCCTGAACGCGCACCCGGGCAACGCGGACGCGCCGGACCGCGACCGGTTCCTGCTGTCCAAGGGCCACGGCCCGATGGCGTACTACGCGGTGCTGGCCGCGAAGGGCTTCTTCCCGGTCGAGCTGCTGTCCAGCTTCGGCGCCTACGACTCGCCGCTGGGCCACCACCCGGACCGGCTGCTGGTGCCCGGCGCGGAGATCGGCTCCGGCTCGCTGGGGCACGGCCTGCCGCTGGCGGTCGGGACGGCGCTGGGCCTGCGGGCGCAGGGCCTGGACGGCCCGGCGGTGTGGGTGCTGATCGGTGACGCCGAGTTCGACGAGGGCTCCAACCACGAGGCGGTGGCCTTCGCCGGGGCGTACGGGCTGGAGCGGCTGCACACCCTGGTGATCGACAACTCCTCGGCCACGCACGGCTGGAGCGGCGGCATCGCGGCCCGGTTCGCCGGCGAGGGCTGGTCGACGGCCACCGTGGACGGCCGCGACCACGAGCGGCTGTACCGGGCGTTCACCGCCCCGCACCCCGGCCGCCCGCACGTCGTGGTGGCCCGCACCGAGCCCAAGCACAGCTGACCGCAGGGGAGAAGAGACCATGCAGAGCACCCACCCGGCCACCCGTCCGGCCGCCCACGAGGCCACCATGCGCGAGCAGTTCGCTGCGACCGTCACCGAACTCCTGGAGCGGGACCCGCGCACCGCGCTGGTGCTCGCCGACATCGGGGCCGCGCAGTTCCCCGGGGCGGCCCGCGCCCACCCCGACCGGGTGGTCAACGTCGGCATCCGCGAGCAGCTGCTGATCGGCGTGGCGGGCGGCCTGGCGCTGACCGGGATGCGGCCGATCGCCCACACCTTCGCCAGCTTCCTGGTCGAACGGCCCTTCGAGCAGGTGAAGTTGGACCTGGTGCACCAGGGCGTCGGCGCGGTCCTGGTGAGCGCGGCCGGATCCTACGACTGGCCGGCCGGCGGCCGCACCCACATGTCCCCGGGCGACGTCGCGCTGCTCGACACCCTCCCCGACTGGCACGTCCACGTCCCCGGCCACCCCGCCGAGGCCGACCTGCTGCTGCGGCACGCCGTCGCGGCGGGCGACACCCTCCAGTACGTCCGGCTCTCCGCGCACCAGAACGCCGAGGCCCGGCCGGTCGCCCCCGGACGCTTCCTGACCGTCCGCCGGGGCTCCCGGCACGCGGGCACGGTGCTGGCGGTCGGCCCGATGCTGGACGCCGTGCTGGAGGCCACCGAGACGCTCGACGTGACGGTGCTGTACGCGGCCACCGTCCGCCCGTTCGACGCCGCGGGCCTGCGCGCCGCGCTCGGCGAGCGGGCCGACGCGGTCCTGGTGGAGCCCTACCTGGCGGGCACCTCCGAGCGGGCCGCGCACCTGGCGCTCGGCGACCTGCCGCACCGGGTGCTGGCCCTGGGCGTGCCGGTGGCCGAGCACCGGCACTACGGTTCGATCCCCGAGCACCTGGCCGCGTACGGCCTGGACGCCGCCGGGCTGCGCACCCGGATCAGCGAGTACCTCTGGTAGCCGCCGCGCGGCGCCCGCCGGTGCCGGACGGACGCCCGCCGCCCCCCCCGCGGACGTCCGCCGCCTACGCGGTGCGCACCACCGCCACCGCGTCCGGCCCGAGCAGCACCGCGCCGCCCGGGCCGGCCGCCGCCCCGCCGGCCGCCGCCCCGCCGGCCGCCGCCCCGCCGGCCGCCGCCCCGTCGACCGCCACCTCCCCGAACGCGGCCTCCAGCGCGGCGAACCCGCCCTCCAGCGGGACGACCAGCGGCTGCGCGGAGCCGCCGAGCCGCACCAGCACCCGGTAGCGGCCCCGGTGCACCGCCAGCCAGCCGGCCGCCGCGTCGTAGCGGACCCGCACCGCGGCCAGGTCACCGTCCGACAGCTCCGGGGCGGTCCGGCGTAGCCGGATCAACTCCCGGTACCAGGACAGCAGTTCGGCGTGCGGGGCGCGCTCCGGCTCGGCCCAGTCCAGGGTGGAGGCGGCCACCGTGGCCGGGCTCTGCGGGTCCGGCACCTGCTCGGCCCGCCAGCCGTGCCCGGCGAACTCCCGGCGCCGCCCCTGCCGGACCGCCTCGGCCAGCTGCGGGTCGGTGTGGTCGGTGAAGTACTGCCACGGGGTGCCCGCGCCCCACTCCTCGCCCATGAACAGCATCGGCGTGAACGGCGAGGTCAGCACCAGCGCGGCCGCCGCCGCCAGCCGCCCGGCGGGCAGCGACGCCGAGAGCCGGTCGCCGGCGGCCCGGTTGCCGACCTGGTCGTGGGACTGGGCGAAGCCCAGCAGCCGGTGCCCGTGCCCGGCCGGGAACGGGCGGCCGTGCGAGCGGCCCCGGAACGAGGACCAGCTCCCGTCGTGGAAGAACCCCCGGGTCAGCGTCTTCGCCACCGCCGCGTACGGGTCGGCGGCGAAGTCCGCGTAGTAGCCCTGCGCCTCGCCGGTCAGCAGGCAGTGCAGCGCGTGGTGGAAGTCGTCGCTCCACTGCGCGTCCAGGCCCAGGCCGCCCGCCTCCCGGGCGGCGGTGGTGCGCGGGTCGTTCAGGTCGGACTCGCCGACCAGGAACAGCGGCCGGCCGGTGGCCTGCGCCAACTTCTCGACCTCGGCGGCGAGTTCCTCCAGGAAGGGCCGGGCCCGGGTGTCCACCAGGGCGTGCACCGCGTCCAGCCGCAGCCCGTCGATCCGGTAGTCGCGCAGCCAGGACAGCGCGCTGCCGATCAGGAACGCCCGCACCTCGTCCGAGCCCGGCGCGTCCAGGTTGACCGCGGAGCCCCACGGCGTCTGGTGCCGGTCGGTGAAGTACGGGCCGTACTGCGGCAGGTAGTTGCCCGAGGGGCCGAGGTGGTTGTGCACCACGTCCAGCACCACGCCCAGCCCGCGCCGGTGCGCCGCGTCCACGAACCGCTTCAGCCCGTCCGGCCCGCCGTACGGCTCGTGCACCGCCCACAGGTCCACCCCGTCGTACCCCCAGCCGGAGCGGCCCGGGAACGCGCACACCGGCATCAGCTCGACGAAGTCCACGCCCAGGTCGACCAGGTGGTCGAGCCGTTCGGCCGCCGCGTCGAACGTCCCCCCGGCGGTGAACGTGCCCACGTGCAGCTCGTACACCACCGCGCCCGGCAGCGGGCGCCCCCGCCAGGCCGTCTCCGACCAGGCGAACGCGCCGTGGTCGACCCGGCGGCTCAGCCCGTCCGGGCCGAACGGCTGCCACGCCGAGCGCGGGTCGGGCAGCGCCCGGCCCCCGTTCAGCCGGAAGCCGTAGTCGCCCTCCGGCGCCTCCCCGTGCCACCAGCCCGGCCGGGCCGGGTCGCGCTCCAGCAGGTACGGGATCGCCCCGACCTCCACCTCGACCACCTTGGCCTCCGGCGCCCACACCCGGTACCGCATCAGGACCCCTCCGCGAGCAGTGCGACCGGCGACTGCCGGAAGAGATACGAGAGTTCGACGGTGCCGCCGGTGAAGTGCCGCTCGGTCAGCAGGTCCGTCCAGCGCCCCGGCGGCAGCTCCAGCACCGTCTCGCGCCAGCCGCCCGCCCGGTGCAGCCCGTACGGCAGCCGGGTCGCCGCGGCGAGCACCCGCTCGCCGCGCCCGAACGCCACCAGGTGCCCGGCGGCCGGGCCGTCCGCCGCCAGCGGCCGGTACGAGCCCAGCGGGCCGGAGCGGCGCAGGTGCAGGGCGGTGGTGGTCAGGTGCAGCTTCTCCCGGGCCAGGTCGCCCGGGCGCGGCTCCGGCGAGTCGGTCAGCCGCACCGCCAGCGCGCCCAGGTCCACCGGCGCCCGGTTGTCCGGGTCGACCAGCGTGTACAGCGGCTCCTCGCCGCCCTGGAACACGTCCGGCACGCCCGGCGCCAGCAGGTGCAGCAGCGCCGCCGACAGCGAGTTCACCCGGGCGAACGGCGCGATCAGCCCGGCGAACCCGGCGATCCGCGGGCACAGCCCCGGGTTGGCCAGCGCCCCCCGCACGTACCGTTCCAGCCCGCGCTCGAAGGACTCGTCCGGGTCCTTCCACGAGGTGCGCCGCTTCGCCTCCCGCACCGACTTCAGCACCACCCCCAGCAGCCGCCCCTCGGACACCGGCCACGCCGCCAGCAGCGTCTGCCACAGCAGCCACGCCGTGGAGCGGTCCGCGCACGGCCCGGCCGCCAGCGTCCAGGCCGCGCACTCCGCCGCCCACACCTCCGGCAGCTCCGCCAGCACCGCCAGCCGGGCCCGGGCGTCCGCGCTGCGCTTGGTGTCGTGCGTGGACAGCGCCGTCATCGAGGCCGGCCACAGCCGGTCCTGCTCGGCGCACCAGCGGTGGAACTCCTCCACCGACACGCCCGGCCGCTCCGGCAGGCCGCCCACCTCGTTCAGCGACAGCAGCGCGTTGAACCGGTAGAACGCGGTGTCCTCCACGCCCTTGGCCGCCACCGCCGACGCGGTCTGCCCGAACCGGTGGCAGAACTCGTCCTTCGCCGCCGACCGCCCCAGCGCGCCCAGCGCCAGCTCCCGCACCAGCCGCTCGGTGGCGGGGGCGTCCACCGGGGCCGCCAGCGCCGCCACCGCCTCCGGCGGGGCCGGCTCGCCCGGCACCACGTACGGCCGGTACACCGGGTAGCCGGTCAGCAGCCCCTCCAGCGCCCGGCGCACCGCCAGCGGCGAGTGGTCCGCCAGCTCCGGCCCGTCCGCGCAGATCCGCCCCACCAGGCGCACCAGCCGGTCCGTCTCCGCCGCCAGCGCCCCGCCCGGCGCGACCATCTCGGCCCGCCCGGCCCGGCCGGCCGCCGCCGGGTCCGCCGCCTCGCCCACGTCCCGCCGGTAGGCCGCGAACAGCTTCTCCGCGCCCCGCCGGTCGGTCAGCACCCCGTCGATCCGGCGCAGCGCGTCGTACCCGGTCGTCCCCGCGCACGGCCAGTCCGCGGGCAGCGCCTCGTCCCCGGTCAGGATCTTCTCCACCACCGTGTACGCCCCGCCGGTGGCCTCCGCGAGCCGCCGCAGGTAGCCGCGCGGATCGGCCAGCCCGTCCGGGTGGTCGATCCGGAAGCCCGCCAGCACGCCCTCCCGGTGCAGCCGCAGCAGCACCCCGTGGGTGGCCTCGAACACCTCCGGGACCTCCACCCGGACGGCGATCAGGTCGTTGACGGTGAAGAAGCGCCGGTAGTTGACCTGCTCGTCGGCCAGCTGCCACCAGCACAGCCGGTACCACTGCCGCTCCAGCAGCTCCGCCAGCGGCAGGCCCTCGGTGCCGGGCCGCAGCGGGAACGCGTGGTCGTGGTAGCGCAGCACGTCGCCGTCCACCGCCAGCTGGTCCAGCACCGCGCCCAGCCGGTCGCCCAGCACCGGCAGCAGCAGCCGCCCGCGCTCCGGGGCGTCCACCGGGCCCGGCTGGGCGGCCCAGTCGATGTCGAACCAGTCCGCGAACGGGTCGTCCGGGCCGTTCCGCAGCACCTGCCACAGCGGCCCGTTCAGCCGCTCCGGCACCGGCAGCGCCATGTGGTTGGGCACCACGTCCGCGATCAGCGCCAGCCCGTGGGCCGCCGCCTCCGCGGCCAGCTCGCGCAGCGCCCGCTCACCGCCGAGCTGCTCGCTGATCCGGCTGTGGTCGAGCGTGTCGTAGCCGTGGGTGGAGCCGGCCACCGCCTCCAGCAACGGCGACAGGTGCAGGTGCGACACGCCGAGCGCCGCCAGGTACGGCACCGCCCGGCGGGCGTCGTGCAGGGTGAACTCCGGCTGCAACTGGAGCCGGTAACTGGCCGTCGGGATGCCGGCAGTATCGGGGCGTGCGGCGGCTGGCGTCATACCCGCATGCCTACCCGGGCCGCCCCGGACCTACCGTCCGCTGCGCCGAACGAGGGGCGCGCCCTCAGACCGGACCGGGCTCCGCGACCTCCCCGCCCGCCCGGGCCGCCGCCCCCTCGCCCGCCAGCGCCCGGGCCGCCGCCAGCTCCGCCGCCTCCCCGGCCAGCGCCGCCTCCAGCATCGCGTACGCGTCCGGCCCCACCGGCAGCCGCACCGGGCCCGCCGGCGCGGCCACCGCCCGCAGCACCAGTGCGGCGAACGCCTCCGGCGGGTTCAGCTCCGCGGACCCGGCCATGCCGCGCAGCGCCACGTGCATCGGCGCCAGCACCGGCCCGTACTCCGGCAGCTTCACCGCCGACTCGGCCAGCGCGTTCCCGTACGAAGTGGCGAAGCCGCCCGGCTCGACCACCGTCACCCGCACCCCGAACGCCGCCGCCTCCGCCGCCAGCGCCAGGCTCAACCCCTCCAGCGCGAACTTGCCCGCCACGTACGCCCCCAGGCCCGGGAAGGCCATCCGGCCGCCGACCGAGGAGACGTTCACCACGTGCCCGCCGCCCTGCGCCCGCATCACCGGCAGCACCAGCCGGGCCAGCCGCCAGGGCGCCACCGCCAGCACCTCCAGCTGGTCGCGCAGCTCCGCGTCCGAGACCTCCTCCACCGCCCCGAACAGGCCGACGGCGGCGTTGTTCACCAGCACGTCCACCCCGCCCAGGCGGGTGCGCGCCAGCTCCACCGCCGCCGCGCAGTCCGCCGCGCTGCGCAGCTCCAGCCGGGCCGGCACCACCTGCCCGGGGAACTCCGCCGCCAGCGCGTCCAACGGCGAGGCCCCCCGGCTGGTCGCCACGATCCGGTCCCCGGCCGCCGCCACCGCCCGCGCGAGCGCCAGCCCCAACCCCGACGAACACCCGGTCACCAACCACCGACGAGACACTTCGTACCCCCCTCTGGTCTGCGGTTCCGCAGTGCAGAGGGGGTACCCGCCCCGGAGCGCCCGCAGACCGGAGGGTCGGGGACGAACCGGAGCGCGCGGGGTCACGCCGGGCGCTGGAGCACCATCAGGGCGCGGTCGGGCAGGCGCAGGGTGTCACCGGCCTTGACCCGGGGGCCGGTGCCGCGCGGCGGCAGGGTGGGCAGCGCGGTGTCGACGACGACCTGCCAGGCCTCGCCGTGCCCGGCCGGGACGGTGAAGGTGAGCGGCTCGGAGTGGGCGTTGAACAGCAGCAGGAAGGAGTCGTCGACGATCTTGCCGCCGCGCCGGTCGGGCTCGGAGATCGCGTTGCCGTTGAGGAAGACGGTCAGCGACTTCGCGTAGGTGGTGGACCAGTCCCGCTTGGTCATCTCCTCGCCGGCCGGGGTGAACCAGGCGATGTCGGTGAGGTCGTCGTGGGTGCCGGAGACCGGGCGGCCGTGGAAGAAGCGGCGGCGGCGGAAGACCGGGTGGTCGCGGCGCAGCCAGATCATGGCCTGGGTGAACTCCAGCAGGGAGGCGTCGGCGCCGTCCCCGTCCCAGTGCACCCAGGTCAGTTCGGAGTCCTGGCAGTAGGCGTTGTTGTTGCCGCGCTGAGTGCGTCCGGCCTCGTCGCCGTGGCAGAGCATCGGGACGCCCTGGGAGAGCATCAGGGTGGCGATGAAGTTGCGCTGCTGGCGGGCGCGCAGCTCCAGCACGGCGGGGTCGGTGGTGCCGCCCTCGGCGCCGCAGTTCCAGGAGCGGTTGTGCGACTCGCCGTCCCGGTTGTCCTCGCCGTTGGCCTCGTTGTGCTTGTCGTTGTAGGAGACCAGGTCGCGCAGGGTGAAGCCGTCGTGACAGGTGACGAAGTTGATCGAGGCGATCGGGCGGCGGCCGTCGTCCTGGTAGAGGTCGGAGGAGCCGGTCAGCCGGGAGCCGAACTCGGCCAGCGTCGCGGGCTCGCCGCGCCAGAAGTCCCGGACGGTGTCGCGGTACTTGCCGTTCCACTCGGTCCACAGCGGCGGGAAGTTGCCGACCTGGTAGCCGCCCTCGCCGAGGTCCCAGGGCTCGGCGATCAGCTTGGCCTGCGAGACCACCGGGTCCTGCTGGACCAGGTCGAAGAACGAGGAGAGCCGGTCGACCTCGTGGAACTGCCGGGCCAGCGTCGCGGCCAGGTCGAAGCGGAAGCCGTCCACGTGCATCTCGGTGACCCAGTAGCGCAGCGAGTCCATGATCATCTGGAGCACGTGCGGACTGCGCATCAGCAGCGAGTTGCCGGTGCCGGTGGTGTCCTCGTAGAAGCGCTGGTCCTTGGCGAGCCGGTAGTAGGAGGCGTTGTCCAGGCCGCGGAAGGAGAGCGTGGGGCCCAGGTGGTTGCCCTCCGCGGTGTGGTTGTACACCACGTCGAGGATCACCTCGATGCCGGCCGCGTGCAGCGCCTTGACCATCGACTTGAACTCCTGCACCTGCTGGCCGCGGTCGCCGGTGGAGGAGTACGAGGAGTGCGGGGCGAAGAAGCCGACGCTGTTGTAGCCCCAGTAGTTCGCCAGCCCCAGGTCGCGCAGCCGGTGGTCGCGGACGAACTGGTGCACCGGCATCAGCTCGATCGCGGTGACGCCCAGCTTGGCCAGGTGCTCGATCACCGCCGGGTGGGCCAGGCCCGCGTACGTGCCGCGGATCTCCTCGGGGATGCCCGGGTGCAGCTCGGTCAGGCCCTTGACGTGCGCCTCGTAGAGCACGGTGCGGTGGTAGTCGGTGCGCGGCGGCCGGTCGGTGCCCCAGTCGAAGTACGGGTTGATCACCACCGAGTGCATGGTGTGCGGGGCCGAGTCCAGGTCGTTGCGGCGCTCGGGCGCGCCGAAGTGGTAGCCGTACACCGACTCGTCCCAGTCGATGTGGCCGCTCATCGCCTTCGCGTACGGGTCGAGCAGCAGCTTCGCGGCGTTGTGCCGCTGCCCGAGGCCCGGCTGGTACGGGCCGTGCACGCGGAAGCCGTAGCGCTGGCCGGGCTGGATGCCCGGCAGGTAGGCGTGCCGGACGAAGGCGTCGGCCTCGCGGAGCTCGACCACCGTCTCGGAGCCGTCCTCGGCGATCAGGCAGAGTTCGATCCGGTGCGCGCTCTCGGAGAAGACGGCGAAGTTGGTGCCCGCCCCGTCGTAGGTGGCGCCGAGCGGGTACGGTTTCCCCGGCCAGACCTGCATGTGTCCTCAACTTCCTTGTGCCTGAGGCGAACTGGCGCTCCCAAGAGGGTTTCCCAGAGGGCTTCCCGGTGGAGCGCCCGGCCATGTGCGGAGCGGCAACCAGGTGACGCACGGCACACCCGCATACTCCCCGGCGACGGCCCGAACTCCCCGCCCATCCGCGCGTGGTTCGCCCGAACGGGTGTCCCAGCGGCCCGGTCCGTCGGCGTGGCGTGGCCGGGCGGTGACGCACCGTCGGGGCCGGGTCCGCTTGCTGTCAAGAGGGCTGCGGCCCGGCGGCGCCGGACGATACCCTTGATCGTCCGGACCGCGAGCCCCGGGCCCACGCGGCGTGCGACCAGGGCCGTCGTGGTGGACGGATCCAGCGGACGCACCGTCACCCGTAGGGCGGCGGACGAGAGGTGAGGTAGCGGATGGGGTTCCCCGCCGGCGGCGACGGCACGGACCCGCGGGCCGGGAGCAGCGAGGCCCCGACGCTGATCGTCCGCGGCGGCCGCGGACCGCTGCCCCCGCCGGGCGGCCCGGCCGAGGGGACGCCGCCCGCCTGGGCCGCCGACCAGTGGGACGACGCCTACCGCCGGGTCCGGCTGGCCGGCCGCGCCTACGTCTGGCTCAACCTGGTCGAGCAGCGGATGCGCGCCCTGGTCGACGAGGTGCTGCGCCCCGTCTACGCGCCCGCGCACGGCGAGGAGTGGGTCACCGCCGCCGCCGGACCGGCCGGCGAGGAGTGGGTGCACCGGGCCGCCGCCGTGCGCGAGGTCTCCCGCCGCAAGGGCTACCTGCTCGACCCGGCGGACGACGACCCGCTGGTCTTCCTCACCCTGCCGCAGCTGCGCGAACTGATGGTGCAGCACTGGCCGTGCTTCGAACCGCACCTGGTGGATCGCCGGGAGGTCGAGCTGGCGCTCGACGAACTGGAGGTCGCCCGGCACGTGGTCTCCCGCAACCGGGCCCTGTCGCAGACCGTCCTCGACCAGACCGAGCGGGCCGCCGCCCGGCTGCTGGCCCTGCTCGACGGCGGACACGGCGGGGTGCCCGCCGACGTGGTCGAGGAACTCGTCGCCGGCCGCTACGCCGACGTGGTCGCCGTGCACGCCGACCGGGTCCGGCTCCAGCGCGACCTGCCGGTCGAGGACCTGCTCGACGGGGCCCGCCGACTGGACGCGGTCGGCATCGGCCTGGGCATGCTCTGCCAGAACTACACCGGCAAGCGGCTGGTCCGGCTGGCCGCCGAGGGCTGCCGGGTGCGGCTGCTGTTCCTCAACCCGGCGAGCAGCGCCGTGCGCCGCCGCGAACGCGAACTGGGCATCGGACGCGGCGAGCTGGGGCGCGCCGTGGAGATGAACATCATGCACGTGCGCCGGGTCCGGGCCCGGCTGCGCGACCCGGGCAGCTTCGAGATCCGGGTGTTCGACGAACTGCCCCGGTTCACCGCCTACCTGGTCGAGGGCCAGCGCACCACCGGCGCCGGCGGGCGGCGGCGCTCCACCGACCTCGGCGTCGTCCAGCCCTACCTGCGCCGGGCGCGCGGCATCGAGTCGCCCGCGCTGGTGCTGCGCGGCGGCGCCGGGCAGGACCCCGGCGGCACCGAACCCGGGCTGCTGGAGGTCTACCGCGAGGAGTTCGAGGACCTGTGGGGGGACTCCCGGCCGGTGTCCTGAGCGCGTGCCCGACCACGCCCGGGGCAGGAGTGCCGCGGGCGCTGTCACTGCGCCGCGCGATGATGGACCCACCCTGGCAGTGCTGACGGAAGGACACACCCCCATGACCTGGTGGAAGGGGCCGCTCACCGGTTTCGACCTGGAGACCACCGGCACCGACCCGGAGGCGTCCCGGATCGTCACCGCCGCCGTGGTCGACACCCTCGGCGGCGGCGTCGAACGGGCCACCACCTGGCTGCTCGACCCCGGCGTCCCGATACCCGCCGAGGCCGCCGCGATCCACGGCATCACCGACGCCGAGGCCCGCGCGCACGGCCGCCCGGCCGCCGAGGCGATCGAGGAGATCGCCCGCGCCCTGGCCGACCGGCTGGCCGCCGGGCGGCCCGTGGTCGCCTTCAACGCCCCCTTCGACCTCTCCCTGCTCGACGCCGAACTGCGCCGCCACCGCCTGCCCACGCTGGCCGACCGCCTCGGCGGGCCGGTCACCCCGGTGGTCGACGCGATGGTCGTCGACCGCGCGCTGGACAAGTACCGCAAGGGCTCGCGCACCCTCCAGCGGGTCTGCGAGGTCTACGGCGTCGAACTGCGCGACGCGCACGAGGCCGGCAGCGACGCGCTGGCCGCCGTCCGGGTCGCCGTCGCCCTCGGCCACCGCTACCCCGCGCAGGCCGGCGACCTGCCGCTGGACGAACTGCACCGGCGGCAGATCGACTGGCACCGGGCCTGGGCCACCGACCTGCAGAGCTGGCTGCGCCGCAAGGACCCGGCGGCCGTGGTCGACCCGCGCTGGCCGCTCAAGCAGGCCTCCTAGCGCTCCGGCGCTCCGGCGCTCCGGCGCCCGCGCGCCAGCCGCCCGCCGGTGGGTCCGCCGGTGGTCTCCCGCCGGTGGCTTTCCGCCGGGGACCGACGGCCCGTCAGGACTGCGGGAAGTCGAAGGCGTAGCCCTGCGCGACCAGCCACGGCAGCAGCTGCTTGAGCGCCGCCACCGTCTGGCTGCGGTCGCCGCCGCCGTCGTGCATCAGCACCACCCCGCCCGGGCGCAGGTCGTGCTGCACGTTGGCGACGATCGCCTGCACGCCCGGCCGCGACCAGTCGCGCGGGTCGACCGACCAGCCCAGCGACTTCATGCCCAGGTCGGCGCCGATCCGCTCGTTCTCCGCGGTGAAGTCGCCGCCCGGGGCGCGCCACCAGGCGATCGGCGTGCCGTCGCCCGCCGCGTGCTCGATCATCGACCTGGCGTCGGCGATCTCCGCGACCTGCCGCTCGTGCGACCGGGTGTGCATCGGCTGCGGGTGGTCCACGGTGTGGTCGCACAGCCGGTGGCCCTCGGCCACGATCCGCCGCACCGCCGCCGGGCGGGCCTGCGCGTTGCCGCCGATCTCGCAGAACGTCGCCTTCGCGCCGTACTGCGCCAGCAGGTCCAGCACCTGCCCGGTGGCCGGGCCCGGACCGTCGTCGAAGGTCAGCGCCACCGTCCGCCCGCCCGAGGCGGTGTGCCGCAGCACGTGGGAGGCGGGCACGGGCGCGGACGGCCGGGCGGGGGTGGCGGGCCGCGAGGCGCTCGGGCTCGCGGACGGCGCGGCGGACCCGGGCGCGGACGGGGACGAGGACGGGGAGGCGTACGGCGAGGCCGGGGCGGTGCTGCCGCCCGGGGCGGGCGGCGCCGGAGTGCGGCCGGGGACGGCGCCCGTCTCCCGGTCCCCGTCCGGGGTGGGCCGCACCGCCGACGAAGTCCCGTCCGCCGTACCGGTCGTGCCCGTGCTCGCGCTCGGTGGGGCCGAGCGGTGCGCGGCGTCCCCCGCCGCGGCGGGGGTGCCCGGCGCACCGCACGCCACCAGCAGGGCGGACGTGCCGAGCAGCGCGCAGGCACCGAGCAGCAGGGGACGACGGGGGGCGGGTATGCGGGACTTCACCACGGGGCGACTCCTGACGTCGTACCGGCCGCCTGGGGGCGGGGCGTCCGGTACGACGCCAGGCACGAGCGGGGTGGTTCCGTCCGGAGGTGCGCCGCGCCACGGGGCGGGCACCGGACGGAAGCGGTCAGAACGCGAACCAGCGTACTGCCGTCGCTCCGTCACGCAGCGAGTCCACCCGGCGACGGAACTCGGCCCCGGCGGCCGGGTTCCCGGCCGCCTGCTGGGCCACCCACGCGGCGCTCGCGGTCTCCCGCGCCCCGCGCAGCACCGCGAACCCGGGCCACTCCCGGACGTCCCACCCGTAGGCCGAGTTGAACGCCGCGACCTCCTCGGCCGGGACGCCGTACCGGTCCTGACTGAGCGCCAGCACCACCAGGTCGTGCTCGCGGAAGTCCGCGGCCATGTACTCCAGGTCGAGCAGCACCGGGCCGTCCGGGGTGACGTGCACGTTGCGCGGCAGCGCGTCGCCGTGGATCGGGCCCGGCGGCAGGGCCGGGGCCAGCTCGGCGATCGCGGTGACAAAGCTCTCTTTCCGGGCCCGCAGGAACTCCGCGTCGGCCGGGTCGACGTGGCCCTCGGCGGCGGCCAGCCAACTGTCCACCGGTGCCAGCAGGTCGCGCCGCCCGAGCGGGACGGGGGCCCGCGGCAGCGCGTGCAGCGCCGTCAGCAGCGGTGCCAGGTCGGCCGGCCGGGCCGGGCGGACCGCGGGTGCCAGCCGGTGCCACCACGTCACCGGGTGCTCCCGCACCACCCGCACCCCGCCCCCGGCCGGGCGCACCACCGGCACCCCGGCGCCGTCCAGCCAGGCGGCCAGCGCCAGTTCGCGCTCCGCGCGGGCCGTGCCGGCCTCGCCCGGCGTCCGCCCGACCTTGGCCACCAGGCCCTCGGCGGGCAGTTCGAAGACGGCGTTCTGCCCGAGCGCGAGCAGCGCGGCCCCGGCCGGGTCGATCCCGGCCGGGGCGGATGCTTCCTGCAGGAGGGCCAGCGCCCTCGGTTCGTCGAAGATCACCCGTCCATTGTCGGGGAACCTCCGGGCCCGGCACCGGCCCCCGTCGGCGCGCCGCCGGAGAGCTGCCAGCGCGCCGCCGGAGGGCAGCCGGAGCGCCGTGGGGCCGGGCTACCGGTGGGGGCCGGCGCCCAGCAGCTCGGGCCGGCCGCCCCGCGGGGTGCCTGCCGGAGTGCCTGCCGGGCCGTCCGGGCCGGTCGCCGGGTCGGTGGCCGGGGTGGCGGCCGGGGTCTCGGCCTCGATCCTGGGGAGCCAGTGCAGCCAGCGGGGGAGGTACCAGTTCCGCTCGTCGAGCAGGGTCATCACGGCGGGGAGCAGCACGGCCCGGATGACCGTGGCGTCGATCAGGACGGCGACGGCGAGGCCGACGCCCATCTGCTTCATGGACTGCACGGAGAGCGTCCCGAAGACCGCGAAGACGCCGACCATGATGACCGCGGCGCTGGTGACCACGCCGGCGGTGCTGCGGATGCCGTGGGCGACGGCGTCCCGGGTGCTCAGGCCGCGGTCGCGGGCCTCCTTGATCCGGGAGACCACGAAGACGTGGTAGTCCATCGAGAGGCCGAAGAGGATCACGAACAGGAACAGCGGGACCCAGCTCTCGACCGCCCCGACGCCCGCGGTGCCGATCAGGGCGGCGCCGACGCCGTGCTGGAAGACCAGCGACAGCACGCCGTAGGCCGCGCCGACGGAGAGCAGGTTGAGCAGGACGGCGGTGACGGCGACGGACAGCGAGCGGAAGGAGAGCAGCATCAGCAGGAAGGCGAGGGCGACCACGAAGCAGAGCACCGGCAGCATCGAGTCGGACATCTGCCGGTTGAAGTCGACCGACCCGGCGGTCTCGCCGGTGACCGGGGCCTCGGTGCCGGGGACCTTCCCGACCGTGGCCGGGACGACCTCCTCGCGCAGCGCCCTGAGGGCGGCGGCCGAGACGGCGTCGTTTCCGCTGCCGTAGAGCGGGATGTCGACCGTCGCGACGTTCTGCCCGGCGTGCACGGTGAGCTCGGTGGGGCCGTGCATCCGGCCGGTGGCCAGTGCCCGGGACTGCAGGTCGGCCAGCGCCCGGGTCATTTCGGGGGAGGTGATGTCGCGGGCCCTGACCACCACGGTGGCGGGGGCGGGGCTGCCGGGGAAGGCGGCCTCGATCCGCTGCGCGGTGGCGACCAGGGCGTTGCCCTTCGGGAGCTGCTGCTGGAAGGTGAGGTTCGCGGTGCGCATGGTCAGCAGCGGGGCGGCGACCGCCAGCAGTAGGCCGGTGGCGAGGACGGCGGCGGCCAGCGGGCGGCGCAGGACGGGGGTGAGCGCCGCGCCCCAGAACCGGCTGCCGCCCCGGGCGGCGCGCCGCGGGCGGCCCGGGAAGGGCAGGCGGCCCTTCTCGACCCGGTCTCCGAGCATCGAGAGCAGCGCGGGCAGCACCGTCAGCGAGCCGAGCACGGCGGCGACCACGACCACGATGGTGGCGAAGGACATCGCCCGGAAGTCGGCGATGCCGGTGAGGAACATGCCGGCCATGGCGACCACCACGGTGACGCCGGAGACCAGGACGGCCCGGCCGCTGGTGGCGGCGGCGATCCGCAGCGCGGTGGCGCGGTCGCGGCCGGCGGCCCGCTCCTCGCGCTCCCGGCGCAGGTAGAACAGGCAGTAGTCGACGCCGACGGCCAGGCCGACCAGCAGCATCACCGAGCCGGCGTCGTCGCTGGTGTGCAGCAGCCCGGAGCAGAGGGCGACCAGGCCGCCGGCGGCGACGAAGGCGGTGATCGCCAGCACCACCGGCAGGACGGCGGCGACCACGGCCCCGAAGGCGATCAGCAGGATGCCCAGGGCGAGCGGCACGGCCGTCCACTCGGCGCGGGCGAAGTCGTCGCGGAACCGGTCGGCGAACCACTTGCCGGAGCTGGCCCGCCCGTACTCCTCGATCAGGAAGTCGGCGTGCCGCCGCTGCACGCCGGCCACCGCGTCCACCACCGCGGGCACGTTGGCCACCGCGGCCTCGTCGTCCGCCCCGTCGACCGTGAAGCGCAGCAGGGCGGAGTGCCCGTCCGCGGAGACCGCGCCGGTGTCGTACGGGCTGAGCTCCCCGGAGGTGCGGCCGGTGCCGCGGACGGCGGCGGCGACCTGCTCGACGGCGGCCCGGAAGGCCGGGTCGTCGGCCGTCAGGGCGGCGTTCCGCACCAGCACGGTCTCGCCGGCCGGGGACTCGACGCCCGCCTCGTCCAGGATCCTCGCGGCCCGGGCGACCTGGCCCGGCAGCGACTCGGCGGCGGTGACCTTGTCGGAGCCGTGCGCCCCGCCCAGGTAGGAGACCAGGACGACGAACAGCAGCCAGCCGAAGACCGCGGTCTTCCGGTGGCGGGCGCTCCAGGCGCCCATCGTGGCGGCGATTCCTTGCTTCACTGCGGGTCCCCCCAGGGTTTCGGGCGGTCGGGACCGCCCCGGCCAGTGGGCCGCGGCACTGCTCCGCGGCACAACACACGCTAGGGAGACGCGCTCTGACGGGCCATCCGGCCAGACCCCGTCTTCTCCCTGAACCTGCCCCCAGGGAGGAGTGGGGGGCTAACCCCACCCCGGGGGTCGGGGTCCCCCCTCGGGGTCTCCTCCTCGGGGACGGTGCGACGTCCACCCTGAGGGGGAGCGATCTCCACCCGGAGCACGAGGTGGGAAGGGGCGCGGCCGGGTGACGATGGTGCGGGGCCGGTTCCGTGGCCGCCCCAGGGGGCAGCCGCGTTACCCACTTGCCGGGCGGCAAGTACGGTCCCGTAGGATGCCCACCAGTCCTTACCTGCCGACCGGCTAGATCCCCGCAGGGGTCCGCGCGCCGGTCAGAGCCGTTGCCCGGCCCCGTCCCCCCGGCGGCGGTGAACCATGCCCAGGAGGCATTTCGAGCATGTTCCACCGACTTGGACATTTCGTCGTCAAGCGGGCCTGGTGGGTGATCATCGCCTGGGTGATCGCCTCCATCGGCTTGGCGGCCTTCGCACCGAAGATGAGTGCTTCGACCGACGAGTCGGAGTTCCTGCCGAAGCACTACGAGTCGATCCGGGCCTCGGTGCTCCAGGAGCAGAAGTTCCCGGCCGAGTTCTCCCCGGGCGCGATCCTGCTGTTCGAGCGCACCGACGGCGGCGCCCTGACCGACGCCGACAAGGCCGACATGGCCAAGGTCGTGCAGGGGCTGACGGACGAGCACATCCCGCTGGTCGAGCAGGTCATCCCGCCGTCCCCGCAGAGCACCTCCAAGGACGGGCACTACGCGATGTCGATGGTCTCCATCGACAAGACGAAGATGCAGACCGACGAGTACGGCGACGCCGCGAAGAAGCTCCGCGACGACGGCCGGAAACTCGCCGAGGGCACCTCGCTGAAGTACCAGGTCGGCGGCCAGGCCGCGATGGCCCTGGACCAGAAGGAGTCCTCCAGCGCCACCGACGCGATCACCATGGTCGCCACCGTGGTGCTGATCGTGGTGATCGTCGGCGTGATCTTCCGCGGCGTGCTGGTCGGCTGGCTGCCGGTCCTGCTCTCGCTGTTCCCGATGATCGCGGCCAGCGGCCTGATCGCCTTCGTCACCAAGCTGTTCGACCTGAAGAGCTCGCCGATCGCCTCGGCCATCCAGATCGTGGTGATCCTGGGCGTCGGGACCGACTACTTCCTGTTCCTGATGTTCCGCTACCGCGAGCGGCTGCGGGCCGGCGACGACCGCAAGTCGGCCGTGGCCAACGGCGTCGGCCGGGTCGGCGAGGCGATCGCCTCGGCGGCGGGCGCGGTCACCGTCGCCTTCGCCGTGCTCATCCTGTCCGAGCTGGGCATGTTCACCGCGCTCGGCCCGGCGCTGGCCATCTCGGTGATCGTCACCGCGCTGGCCTCGCTCACCCTGACCCCGGCGCTGCTCGCGGTCATCCCGGCCAAGGCCACCTTCTGGCCCGGCCGCAAGTGGATGCAGGAGCCCGAGGGCGCCCGCTTCCACCAGCTCGGCCGGACCGTCGGCCGCCGCCCCGGCCTGGTCGCGGTGGTCTCCGGCGGCCTGCTGGTGATCCTCTCGCTGGCCGGCCTCGGCTACCAGGGCACCTTCGACATGGCGAAGAGCATGATGCCGAAGGACAAGGAGTCCATGGTCGTCATGGACTCGCTCAGCAAGGGCTTCTCGGCCGGCGCCGCCGACCCGACGCACGTCTTCCTGACCACCGGCGAGGCCGGCGGCAAGCTGGACGCCGCCGCGCTGGACGGCTTCGGCGCCAAGCTCGGCCAGGTGCCCGGCGTCGCGGGCGTCGCGGGCGAGCACAAGGTCAGCGAGGACGGCACCACCGCCGACTTCACCGTGACGCTCAAGGACTCCGCGGCCAGCAACGCGGCGATCGACGCGGTCACCGAGCTGCGCTCCACCGCCCACGCCGCCGCCCCCGACGGCAGCGAGGCGCTGATCGGCGGCACCTCGTCGGTGTACAAGGACATCAACCTGGCGATGGCCCACGACTACAAGCTGGTCTTCCCGGTGGCGGGTCTGCTGATCCTGCTGATCCTGGGCCTCCAGCTGCGCAGCGTGGTCGCGCCCTGGTACCTGATGGCCTCGGTCGGCCTCGGCTTCGCGGCCACCCTGGGCGCCACCACGGTGGCCTTCCTCAAGATCGGCACCGAGCCCGGTCTGATGTTCATGCTGCCGATCTTCATCTACCTGTTCGTGGTGGCGATCGGCACCGACTACAACATCCTGATCATCGCCCGCCTGCGGGAGGAGGCCCGCGAGGGCCGCAGCCCGCGCGAGGCGGCCAAGGAGGCGGTCCGACACGCCGGTCCGACCGTCGCCGCGGCCGGGTTCATCCTGGCGGCGTCCTTCGCGACCTTCATGCTGGCGGGCAACGTGCTCTTCGCCGAGCTGGGCTTCGCGCTGGCCATCGGCATCGTGCTGGCGGCCTTCGTGATGGCGATGTTCTTCACCCCGGCGATCACCGCCCTGCTGGGCAAGCGGGCCTGGTGGCCCGGTCACGGCGCGATGCCCGACCACGGCCCCGAGGCGGTCGGCGAGCGCGAGCCGGAGGCGGCCGGCCGGCGTTGACCCGGTGCTGGCCCGGTGCTCATCCGGTGCTGACCCGCTGCTGATCCGGCGCTAGTCCGGTGCTGATCCGGTGGGACAAGGGGGCATGCGGCCCGAACGGACCGCATGCCCCCTGCGCGCGGTCGCGAAACGCGGTGTGACCAGCGCAACCATTGCTGCCGTTGACGAGGACCGGCGTGCTATTGTCGAAGCAGTTGCAGTATTGGTTCCCATGAACGTGTGTGTGCGCCTGCTGGTTCCAACCGCCAGGCGCATTTGTTTTGTCCGGTGTTTAGTCTCCGGATGGGGATCGCGGCTACGTGGGGCGCACGAGGTGTGTGTCCCAATGCCCCAGTGAAAGTGGAGACGGTTATGGCTACCGGCACCGTGAAGTGGTTCAACAGCGAAAAGGGCTACGGCTTCATCGAGCAGGACGGCGGCGGCGCCGACGTGTTCGCTCACTACTCGAACATCCAGTCGACCGGCTTCCGTGAGCTCGTCGAGGGCCAGAAGGTCGAGTTCGACGTCACCCAGGGCCAGAAGGGCCCGCAGGCGGAGAACATCCGCCCCATCTGAGTCCCGGCTCACGCCGACTCCTAGATGTTGCAGGCGAGGGCCCGTGCCTCCACAGGGTACGGGCCCTCGTCCATGCCGCCCGACGGCCGGGGCGGCCCCTCTTCCTCCTCATCCGGCGGCCGAACCGTTTCCCAGCCCAGCGGGTCCCTCCCGCGCATCCGGCTGGCGGCCCCCAGAGAGTGGGAACACCCATGCCCGAGCAGTCCCGTCCGCGCACCGACCAGCCCCGTACCGGGCAGTCCCGCGGCCAGCAGTCCCGTACCGGCCAGACCCGCGGTGAGCAGCCCCGCGACGAGCAGGCCCGCGCCGACCGGCCGCGCACCCGCGGCGGGCAGCCGCGCACCGGTGCCGCCCGTAACGGCGCCCCCCGCACCGACGCCGGCCGCGGTGGCGCGCCGCGCGGTGAGCAGCCGCGCCGGGCGCGGCGCGGTGCGGCCCCCGCGGCGGCGCCCGCCGAGGACTTCACGCCCGTGCAGGGCACCCCGTCCCGGCCGCCGGCGGCGAGCTTCGCCGAGCTGGAGCTGTCCGCCGGGCTGCTGAAGGAGCTCGGCGCGCAGGGCGTCACCGAGCCCTTCCCGATCCAAGCCGCCACGCTGCCGGACGCGCTGGCCGGGCGCGACGTGCTCGGCCGGGGCCGCACCGGCTCCGGCAAGACGCTCGCCTTCGGCCTGCCGCTGCTGGTGCGCACCGCGGGCAAGCGGGCCTCCGCGCGGCGTCCGCTGGCCCTGGTGCTGGTTCCCACCCGCGAGCTGGCCCAGCAGGTCACCGAGGCGCTCGCCCCGTACGCCGGGGTGCTGAACCTGCGGATCACCACCGTGGTCGGCGGCATGTCGATCACCCGGCAGTCCAACCAGGTCCGGCGCGGCACCGAGGTGCTGGTCGCCACTCCCGGCCGGCTGGACGACCTGATCCAGCGCGGCGACGTGTTCCTGGACGACGTGGCGATCACCGTCCTCGACGAGGCCGACCAGATGGCCGACATGGGCTTCCTGCCGCAGGTCGTCAAGCTGCTGGAGCAGGTTGCCGAGGGCGGGCAGCGGATGCTGTTCTCCGCCACCCTGGACCGCAACGTGGACCGCCTGGTCAACCGCTTCCTCACCGACCCGGTCACCCATTCGGTGGACCCGTCGGCCGGGGCGGTCACCACCATGGACCACCACCTGCTCCAGCTCGACCCCGCCGACAAGGCCGAGACCACCGCCCGGATCGCCGCCCGCGACGGCCGGGTGATCATGTTCGTGCACACCAAGCACGGCGCCGACCGGCTCGCCAAGCAGCTGCGCGCCCACGGCGTGGTCGCCGCCGCGCTGCACGGCGGCAAGTCGCAGCCGCAGCGCAACCGGGTGCTCGACCAGTTCCGCGAGGGCGAGGTCACCGCGCTGATCGCCACCAACGTCGCCGCCCGCGGCATCCACATCGACGGCCTCGACCTGGTCGTCAACGTCGACCCGCCGATCGACCACAAGGACTACCTGCACCGCGGCGGACGCACCGCCCGGGCCGGCGAGTCCGGCACCGTGGTCACCCTGGTGCTGCCCGAGCAGCGCCGCGAGGTCAACCGGCTGATGACCATCGCCGGCATCCGTCCGACCGTCACCAAGGTCCGCCCCGAGGACGGCGAGCTGGGGCGCATCACCGGCGCCCGCACCCCGTCCGGCGTGGCGGTGGCGCTGCCGGTGCCCGCCGCGGTCGCCGCGGCCCTGGTGCCGCAGCCGTCGGCCGCGGGCACGGGCGCGGAGGGCGCCGGACGCGGCCGGGGGCGCGGGCGCGGCGCGGCGAAGCCGGTGGACGGCGAGGCGCGTCGCCGTCCGGCGAAGCGGGCCGACGGCGGCCTGCCCAAGGACGTCGACATGAGCGGCAACCCGCGCCGCCCCCGCCCCAAGCAGCGCCCCGGCGCGGGCTCCCCGCAGATGGCGGCCGGCTTCATCGGCAAGACCTCCGGGCGGGCGAAGCCGGGCTCCGGCGCGAAGAGCGGCTCCAACTACGGGACGGGACGCCAGCGCCGCAAGACGGACTAGCCGGCGGAGGCTCCCCGTGCCGCGGGCGGCTGCGCGCCGCCCGCGGCGGGGACGGGGCGCCGCCCGCTCAGCCCTGCGGCCTCTCCGGCTCCTCCGGCTTCTCAGGCCGGGGGAGGCGGCGGACGGCCGTGACCAGCGGGGCGAGTTCGGGGCGCCGCTCGGCGCTGTCGAGGGCTTCGGCGAGGGCGCGGTCGTTGGTCGGCCGGGCCCGTTCGAGCAGGGCGAGGCCGTCCGGGGTGACGTTGGTGTAGATGCCGCGCCGGTCGGTGGGGCAGAGGTAGCGCGACAGCAGGCCGCGGTCCTCCAGCCGGGTGACCAGGCGGGTGGTGGCGCTCTGGCTCAGCACGACCGCGTCGGCCAGCTGGTTCATCCGGAAGTGGCCGCCGTCGCCGTCGTGCTGGTCGGAGAGCACGTCCAGGACGGAGAACTCGCGGACGCTGAGCTCGTGTTCGGCCTGGAGGGCGCGTTCGACGTGGGCCTCGATCCGGCCGTGCAGGGCGGTCAGGGCGCACCAGCCGTGCGCCAGTCCGGGGTCCGGTCGGGTCATGGCCCGTGCTCCCTCCGTCGGTGGTCCTGCCGCGGGCCCGTCGCGGGCCCGTTCCGGACAAGCTTAGTCGAGATGTGCAAATTCCCGCGCCTGCAAGTATCTGTCGGCGGGGGAGGAAGAGGGACGGTGGTCCGGGTGGAACGGGGCGCACGGCTGGACGCCCAGGAGGCGGCCCTGGACGCGCTGCTCGCGGCGCTCGGCATCGAGGCCCCGCCCGCACCGGACGCCCGGGTCGAGGCCCTGGCCGCCTGCGCCCCCGGCTACGCCCAGTACCACCGCATCGGCCACAAGCGGCAGGCCGCCTACCGCCACCTCACCGGGGACCGCGCCGCGACCCGCACCCACTACCCGGCGGTCCTGGATGCCCTCCTCACCGACGACGACCCCTCCTCCCCGCGCTGGCTGGCCCAGGCCCTGGCCGTCGCCGGCGGCAGCCGCCGCCTCCAGCAGGAACTCCTCACCGCCCTGGAGACCGGCGACCCGCTCCGCCAGGTCTGCGCCCTCACCGCCTGGCGCTGGGCGGACACCCCCCACCCCGACCTGGCCCGGCACTTCCGCACGGCCCGCCGCGCGGCGGCGGAGCGCGCGACGGACCCCTGGGTGCGCGGGCGGCTCGACGAATCCGCTTCCACTGAAGGCGATTGACGGGTCGTCAACGCGATCGGTGGGAGCGCGAGTAGGTTCGGCCGGGAAGGCCTTGGGCGGCTGACCCTCTCCGGATCGGGCGCCAACTCCCCGGTCAGGCAGGCGCTTTGGCCCTGCCCGTGGGGTTGTCCGGAGGAGCGGTGCGCTAGTGACCGAAGGCCGCGTCGGTGTTCTTCGTCTGCGGGCGCCGCTCGGGCGGGAGCGGCTGGGCGTGGGACTTCTCCACGGCCTCGGCGCGGGCCGCGTGGAAGACCTCGACCGGGTCGCCCTGCTTGGCCCAGACCGAGGCACCGCACCAGGGGCCGATGAGCCGGAACTGCTCCAGGGCGGCCTCGTACAGGCCGGCCCGGCCGAGGTAGTGGGCCAGCAGGTGCCGCAGCCCCGGGAGGCGGGTGTTCTCGGGGTCGACCGCGGACAGCGCCTCGGCGACGGCGGTCAGCCGGGCGGTCGCGGCAGGGCCGATCGGGAGGCCGGAGCCACGCTCCTCGAGCTCGGACAGGGCGTGCAGGTAGATGCCCGCGAGCGGGCTGCGCGGCGGGGCGCCGTCCATGGCCTGCTCGGCGAAGCGGGTCATCTGCCCGTTGCTGCCGTACCACTTGGCGCACCAGTACTGCATGCCCTGCCAGTGGCCCTCGTAGTGGTGCGGGGCGCGGGCCACCAGGCCCTCCCACAGCGGGCGGAAGCGGTCGGGCTTGTACTGCGCGCCGCGCGCCGCCGTCACCATGACCACCCACGGCGCCGGGTTCGCCTGGTCCAGCAGCGCGGCCCGCCGGGCCGCCTCGATCGCGGCCGGCAGCAGGGCCCGGAACTCGGCGAACTTCTCGGCCGGCACCTCGTTCGCGTACCCGCTGCCCCGGATCGCCCAGGCGCGGTGCACCATCGCGTCGGCCTCCAGGGCCGCCGCGTCGCAGCTGTCCGGGTCCGCCGCACGCCAGGCCGCCAGCCAGGAGTCGTCCTCACAGGCGATCGCGCGCAGCAGCTCGAAGCGCGACCAGTGCTCGTCCCAGTCGCCCGCGGCCGCCGCGAGGTGGTCGGCGGCGGCCCGCCAGTCGCCGCCCCGGACGGCGGCCGCCAGCGCCCGCGTCGCCTCGGCCGCCCGGGCCGGCGCGGGCGGACCGACCCGGCGCGGGTCGAGCGCCGCACGGGGCGCCAGCCCGTACGCGGCGGCGTCGAACGAGGCAGGCACCCGGTAGGCGGCAGGTGTCTTCGGGGCGGACGGCCGGGCGCCCTTCGAACGGGAGCCGAGGAGCAGGGAGACGACCGCCAGGACGGCGATCGGGAGGATGATGTGCGTCACGGGGGGAGATCATCCCGGTTCGAACGACCGGCGGCAAGGGAGGAATTCGACGGCCCCGCCGGGCGCTTCCGGGCGGTTGCCGGCCGCTGTTCTGTGAGCGGAGTTGACCTGGCGTCAGCTCTCTTCCCGATTACCGCCTTCCGCTGCGCGGAGGGCCGGTACGACCTGTCGGAACGTCTTCGAGGAGTTCGATCGGAGATACCCCGACATCTCGCCGCGGACCGGCGTCGGATGACGGAGAAGTGGTGAAGTGCGGCCTGACGGCCGCGCCTTTTCCACAGGTACGACGCAGACGCGGATGTCACGGGAGGTGGGGACCCATGGTGGCGATGTCGGACGTCGTGAGGGGTCTTCCCGGGGCGCCGGACGGTGCGCGCGGGCTGTCGGCCGACGGGATCGCGCGGATCGAGGCGGATCAGGGGGTGTCGCTGCCGGCCGATGACCGGGAGTTGCGGCGTCTACGAGATCGGTGAGGACGGGGAGCCCGCGTACCGGTGCGCGGAGTCCTTCGCCGAGTTCCTGGTCGGGGTCCTCGAACAGGACTGAACCGGCGGTGGTGCGGCGTCAGGCGGTGCGGGCGGCGGGGGAGGCGGCGGCGGACGCGGCTTCGGCGTGGCGGGCCAGGATCAGGTGGGCGAGTTCCGGGGCGGGGCCGAGGACCGGGGCGAGGTGGTCGGCGTGGTGGGTGGTGGCGGCGGTGGCGATCCGGTCGGGGAGGAGGCCGGGGGCGAGGAGGTAGGGGGCGACGGCGGTGGTGCGGACGGTCGGGGTGGCGCGCAGGGCGGTGAGGCCGTCGGCGACGGTGGGCGGGGCCGCGGAGGCGTGGGCGGTGGTGACGGCGGCCCAGCCGCGGGTGCGGCGCCACTCGGCGGCCACGGCGCGGGTGGTGGCGTTGGCGGCCGGGTCGGAGGAGCCGGCGGCGGCCAGTACGACGCCGGTGCGGGCCCGGACGGCCGGGTCGGCGACGTCCAGGCCGGTCTCGGCGAGGCGGCGGTCCAGGGCGTCCAGCAGCAGCGGGGAGGGCCCGAGGACGTCCGCGACCGGGATCGCCGAGCCGGCGGCGCGCAGGGCGGCCGGGATGTCGTGCTTGGCGTGGAACGCCCGGTTGAGGAGCAGCGGGACGGCGATCGCGCCGGTCAGGCGCGGGGCGACCTGGGCGATGCGGGGGGCGCAGTGGTCCAGGTACGCGGTGGTGACGGCCAGGTGCGGGGCCAGGGCGCGGACGGCGTCGGCGAGGGCCTCGACGGTCGCGGCGTGGCGCGGGTCGCGGGAGCCGTGCGCGAGGAGGAGCAACGGCGGGACGGGCGTGCTCGGGAGGACGGGCGTGCCGCGCGCGGCCACGGTCGCGGTGCCCGGCTGCGGGAGGTGCTCTGCCGCCGCGCGCAGTTCTCCGCGCCCCTGGCGGGGCGGGGAGAGGGGGTGCGGTAGGTCGCCGCGCTCCTGCCGGCGGGCGGGGCGGGGCTGCGGCGGTTCCCCGCGCCCCTGGCGGGGCGCGGGGGTGGTGGCGGTGGTGCGCGGGGTCACGGGATCAGCGGGAGTTGACGAGCAGGCCGCGGCTGCGCAGGACGCGGCGTTCGAGGGGGGAGAAGAAGAGCAGGTCGATGGCGACGCCGACGAACAGGATCAGCAGGATGCCGAGCAGCACGCCGGACATGTTGGAGAACTCGCGCTGGTTCTCCAGGTAGCGGCCCAGGCCCAGGCCCAGGTCGGGGGAGGAAGCGATGAGTTCGGCGGCCATCAGGGAGCGCCAGGAGAACGCCCAGCCCTGCTTGAGGCCGGCCAGGTAGCCGGGCAGCGCGGCGGGGAGCAGGATGTGGCGGGCGCCGCGCAGGCCGGTCGCGCCGAGGGTCTGCCCGGCCCGCAGGTAGATCGGCGGGACCTGGTCGATGCCGCTGATCAGGCCGTTGGCGATGGACGGGACGGCGCCGAGCAGGATGACGGCGTACATCGCGGAGTTGGTGATGCCGAGCCAGATGATGCCGGCGGGCACCCAGGCCACCGAGGGCAGCGACTGCAGGCCGGAGAGCACCGGGCCGAGCGCGGCGCGCACCGGCTTGATCCGGGCGACGACCAGGCCGATCGGGGTGCCGATCACGACGGACAGGGCGAAGCCGGACAGGCCGCGCCACACGCTGGTCCAGATGATCGAGAGCAGCGTGCCGCCGTACCAGAGCTCGGTGAGCGAGTCCCAGACGGCGGCGGGGCTGGGGAGCTTGTCGGGGGTGGTGAGTTCCAGGCTGTAGGCGAGCTGCCAGACGGCCAGGACCAGCACCACGCCGAGGACCGGCGGCAGGACCTTCCGGCGCAGCACCACCGGGAGCGGGGTGCGCTGCGCCTGGACGGTCTCCAGGGCGTCGAGTCCGGCCTCGACGCTGGCGCTGTCGGCGGGCCCGTCCTTGACCAGGGGGACGGCGGCGGTGTCAGTGCTGGACATGGCGGCGGATCTCCCCACGCAGTTCTTCGGTGATCTCGATGGACAGATCCGCGACCCCGGCCGACTCGATCCGGCGCGGCTGCGGCAGGTCGATGCGCCACTCCTTGGCGACCCGGCCCGGGCGGGAGGAGAGCAGCACGACGCGCTGGGCGAGGCGGACCGCCTCGCGGACATTGTGGGTGACGAACAGGACGGCGAGCTGCTTCTCGGCCCAGATCCGGGTGATCTCGTCGTGCAGCACGTCGCGGGTGATGGCGTCGAGCGCGGCGAACGGCTCGTCCATCAGCAGCACCTGGGAGCCCTGGGCGAGCGAGCGGGCCAGCGCGACGCGCTGGCGCATGCCGCCGGACAGCTCGTGCACGCGCTTCTTGTAGGAGCCGCCGAGGCGGACCAGCTCCAGCAGGCGCTCGGCCTCGGGGCGGCGCTCGGCCTTGGGGACGCCGGCCAGCCGCAGGGCGAGTTCGATGTTCCGCCCGGCGGTGAGCCAGGGGAACAGCGCGTGGTCCTGGAACATCAGGGCGGGCCGGCCGCCGGGCACCTCGATGGTGCCGGAGGTCGGCCGGTCCAGGCCCGCGACCAGGTTGAGCAGGGTGGACTTGCCGCAGCCGGAGGCGCCGAGCAGGGTGACGAACTCGCCGGGTGCGACGGTGAGGTTGATGTCCTCGAGCACCGGCGCGGCGGTGCCGGGGCGGCCGAAGGTCTTGTGCACGTGCGAGATCCGGACGGCGGTGTCGCCGTCCGGTCGGCCCGCGCCGGCGGCGTCGGGCGAGGTGGTCAGTGCCGTGGTCACGGGCACCTCCTGCGGGTGTGGTTCCGGGCAGGGCGGGGATCGGTGTCCGGGGTCCGGCCCCGCGCCCGCCCGGTGAGTGGGCATCGCTTGGGCGGGCGCGGGGCGCGGACCTCGGGGCCTGGGAGGACTTACTTGGTGCCCAGTCCGGCGTCGGCGACGGCGGGCTGGTTGTTCTCCTTCAGCACCTTATTGAGCAGGGTCAGGTCGTAGATCCCGGCCAGGTTGGGCTTCTTGAGCAGCCCGGCGGTGACGGCGTGGTCGGCCTCGGCCTGCAGGGTGTTGGCCAGCGGGTCGTCGATGAAGTCGATGTCCTGCCACGCCGGGTCGAGGATCGAGGCGTCCAGCGCGTTGCCGGCGTCGGCCTTGATCTGGTCGTTGGCGACGGACTTGGCCTGGTCGGAGTTGGCCTTGATCCAGGCGTTGGTCTTCACCGAGCCGCGCAGCACGGCCTCCACCACGTCCGGGTGCTCCGTCAGGAACTTCTGCGAGACGATGATGTTGGTGATGACGAACTTCTTGTCCGGCCAGACGTCCTTCTCGTTGAGCAGGACCTTCGCGCCGAGGGTGACCAGCTTGGACGCGGTCGGCTCCGGCACCCACGCGCCGTCGATGGAGCCGGACTTGTACGCGTCGGGGGTGACCTTGTTGTCGGTGCGCAGCACCTTCACGTCGCCGTCGCCGGTCTGGGCGTCGACCTTGAAGCCCTTCTCGGCGAGGTAGTTGAGCAGCGCCACGTCCTGGGTGTTGCCGAGCTGCGGGGTGGCGATCTTCTTGCCCTTGAGGTCGTCCAGGGTCGGGATCTTCTCCGGGTTGACGACCAGCTTGACGCCGCCGGAGGCCGAACCGCTGATGATCTTCAGCGACTTGCCGCCGGACTGGGTGTAGCCGTTGATCGACGGGGAGGGGCCGATCCAGCCGATGTCGATCGAACCGGCGTTCAGCGCCTCGATCTCGGCCGGACCCGCATTGAACACCTGGGTCTTGATCTGGGTGCCGCCCAGCTCCTGCTGGAATATGCCCTGCTTGAGGCCGACCAGCGCGGTGCCGTGGGTCAGGTTGGCGAAGTAGCCGATCTTCACGGTGTCCGCGGAGAGCTTCGTGCCCGAGGCGGCCGGCTTGGCGGACGCCTTGTCGTCGCTCTTGGAGCCGTACGAGCAGGCCGACAGCAGGCCGGCGGTGGTCAGCACGGCGACGGCCGCCACGGCGGCGCGTCTGGTCCGGCCCGCGCGGGGGCGTGCGGAGGTATGGGTGGACTCGGTGCTCGGTGCCATGAGAGGTGTTCCGTTCGAGAAGAAGGAAGGTGTCGCGTACGGGACGTGCCTGACGTGCTGCCGGGGCCGGGCCGACCCCGCCGCACCCACTGTGGGAAGGAACGGCGGCTGCGGGCCCGGTGACAGGGGCTCAGCGCCCCTGCCAGCCCCCACATCGCGTCAGGCCGCCCTGGCCGCTGCCGAGGACGCCGCTGCCGATGCGGCCGCCTTCCTTGTCCATGCCCGAGAACGCCTCGCTGGGCATCAGACCCAGTCCTCCTCTGTGGAAGCGTCGGTGATGCTGACGGTGTCGAACGCCTCGCCCGCCATGCCGGCGGTGAGGGTGGTGCCGTCGGCCGGGTCGATCAGGATGAACGAGCCGGTGCGGCGGTTGTCGGTGTAGTCGTCGAGGGCCAGGGG
>NZ_QLLT01000007.1:0-41915 GCF_003259315.1 Kitasatospora sp. SolWspMP-SS2h
TGAGCACTCCCACCTCCTTGAGAGGGTAAGGCTCCCAGTAGACGACTGGGTTGATAGGCCGGATATGGAAGCCCTGTGAGGGGTGGAGTTGACCGGTACTAATAGGCCGAGGGCTTGTCCTCAGTTGCTCGCGTCCACTGTGTTGTTCTGAAACAACGACCCCCACCCCGCCACGGGTGGGCGGTGCACAGTTTCACCGTGTTTCGGTGGTCATAGCGTGAGGGAAACGCCCGGTTACATTCCGAACCCGGAAGCTAAGCCTCACAGCGCCGATGGTACTGCAGGGGGGACCCTGTGGGAGAGTAGGACGCCGCCGAACAATCTTTCAAAGAAAGGGCCCCAGCCTCACGGCTGGGGCCCTTTCTGCATGTCCGGGGCAGGGCACTTCACCCGGCGGAAGGCGAGGTGGTTCATCGGGTGGGGAGGGTGTCGAGGGCGGCGTCGAGTTCGGCGAAGAGGGCGGTGGGGAGGGACTGGCCGTGGCGGGTGGCGAGGGTGGTCCAGAGGCGCTGGCCGAGGGTGCTGGCGGCGCGTAGGGCGGTGGTGAGGGCGTGGGCGTCGGCGGGGGCGGTGGCCGCGCGGAGGGCGGCCGTGGTGGTGGGGGAGAGCTCGTGTTCGGCGGCGCGGGACGGGGTCAGCCAGTGGGCGGTGGAGTTCTCGGCGAGGCGGGCCATCCAGAGGAGGTGGCGGTGGGCGTGGCCGAGGGCGTCCCAGGCGCGGAGGTGTTCGCCGCGGGCGGTCAGGTGGTGGGCGAGGACCAGCCAGTTGACGAGCGGGTCGCAGTGGCGGGTGAGGACGTCGGGGTCGTCGAGGGCGGGGGCGCGGTGCCGGGGGAGGGCCGCGAGGACGGGGGCCAGGGCGCCGCTGCGGTCGACCAGGAGCATGCGGTCGACGGCGGCGCCGCGGGCGGGCCAGGTGGCGACGGTGGGGATGTCGTCGGCGGTGGCGAAGTGGAACTCGCCGCGGACCAGGCCGGGGAAGAAGGCCACGTGGGAGCCGAACTCGTTGAGCAGGACGTGGCTGGTCGGCGCGATCGCGGCGCACCACGCGGCCGGGTCGATCTCGGCGCGGCGGCGCGGGGTGAAGAACAGCCAGAACTCGATGTCGCTGTGGGCGTCCGCCTCGCCGGCGGCGAACGAGCCGTACATCAGGGCGGCGTCCAGGCCGCGGTCGGTTTCGCAGGCGGTGCGGACGCGGGCGATCAGTTCTTCTTGGTACAGCACCCGGGCATCCAAGCAACCGCGGGCGGGGACGGCAACGCGGTTTTCGACGGAGGCGGGGGAGACGGGTGGTCAGAGGCGGCCGGCGGCCTTGAGGGCGAGGTAGGCGTCGGCGAGGGCGGGGGCGACGGTCTCGGGTGGGGCGTCCAGGACGGTGACGCCGCGGCGGGTGAGGAGGTCGGCGGTGCGGCGGCGGTCGGCGCGGGTCTGTTCGGCGGCGGCGGCGCCGTAGACGTCGCGGACGGTGGTGCGGGGGGCGCGGGCGAGTTCGTCCAGGCGGGGGTCGGCGACGGAGGCGAGGACGACCTCGTGGCGCTTGGTGAGGAGGGGGAGTCGGGGGAGCAGCGACTCCTGGATCTGGTGCGCGTCGAGGCCGGTGAGCAGGACGATCAGGGAGCGCTGCGGGGCCATCCGCAGGGCGGTGGAGGTGAGGGCGCGCAGGTCGGTCTCGATCAGGGCGGGTTCGAGCAGGGCCATCGCCTCGGTGAAGGCGGGGAGCACCTCGGCGGGGGAGCGTCCGGCGACGGCGGCGCGGCGGTGGCGGTCGTGGGCGAGCAGGTCGACCCGGTCGCCGGCCTTGGTGGCGAGGGCGGTGAGCAGCAGGGCGGCGTCCAGGGCGGCGTCCAGGCGGGGGGCGTCGCCGACCCGGCCGGCGGAGGTGCGGCCGGTGTCGAGGACGATCAGGACGTGCCGGTCGCGTTCGGGGCGCCAGGTGCGGACGGCGACGGTGCTGCGGCGGGCGCTGGCCCGCCAGTCGATGGAGCGGACGTCGTCGCCGGGGAGGTACTCGCGCAGGGAGTCGAACTCGGTGCCCTGGCCGCGGGTCAGGACGGAGGTGCGGCCGTCGAGTTCGCGCAGCCGGGAGAGGCGGGAGGGGAGGTGCTTGCGGCTGGTGAAGGGCGGCAGGGCGCGGATGCGGCAGGGGGCGTCCAGGGTGGCCTGGCGGCCGGCCAGGCCGAGCGGGCCGAGGGAGCGGACGGTGACCTGGCCGGCGTGGTGGTCGCCGCGCCGGGTGGGGGCGAGCGGGGTGGTGAGGCGGCGGCGCTCGCCGGCGGGGACGGTGACGGTGTGCCGGGAGGCGGCGTACGCGGTGCCGGGGGCCCAGGCGGCGGGGTACCAGGCGTCGCGGACCAGGGCGCGCAGCGGGCGGCCGGAGGGGTTGGTGACGAGCAGGTCGACGCTGGTGGGTTCGCCGAGGCGGACGGTGGGGGCGCCGGAGCGTTCCAGGCGCAGGCGGCGGACCGGGGCGGCGAGCAGCAGGTCGGCGGCGACGGCGGCGAGCAGGGGCAGCACGACCGCGCCGATGCCCGTCCAGGAGGGCAGGGCCAGTCCCACCAGGAGGGCGCCGAGGGCGGCGACGAGGGCCGTTCGGCCGGTCAGGGCCATGGGGTGCTGGCTCGCTTTCTGGGGGTGGGGGCGGCGGTGGGCCGGGGTGGTGCCCGGCCCGGGCGGGCTACCGGGGCGCGGGCGTCTGGGCGAGGACGGCCTGGATGACGCTGTCGGCGGTGGTGCCCTCCATCTCGGCCTCGGCCCGGAGCTGGACGCGGTGGCGCAGGGTGGGCAGGGCGAGCGCCTTGACGTCGTCGGGGGTGACGTAGTCGCGGCCGGCCAGCCAGGCCCAGGCCCGGGAGGTGTTGAGCAGGGCGGTGGCGCCGCGCGGGGAGACGCCCATGGCGAGCGAGGGCGACTGCCGGGTGGCCCGGACCAGGTCGACGATATAGGCGAGGACCTCGGGGGAGACGGTCAGCCCGGCGATCTCGGCGCGGGCGGCGGCCAGGTGCGCGGCGGTGGCGACGGGGCGGACGCCGGCCGCGGCGAGGTCGCGCGGGTCGAAGCCGTTGGCGTGCCGGGACAGGACCTGGAACTCCTGGTCGCGGGTGGGCAGCGGGAGGATCAGCTTGAGCAGGAAGCGGTCGAGCTGGGCCTCGGGCAGCGGGTAGGTGCCCTCGTACTCGACCGGGTTCTGGGTGGCGGCGACCAGGAACGGCTCGGGGAGCGCGCGGGGCTCGCCGTCGACGGTGACCTGGCGCTCCTCCATGGCCTCCAGCAGGGACGCCTGGGTCTTGGGCGGGGTGCGGTTGATCTCGTCGGCGAGCAGCAGGTTGGTGAAGACCGGGCCGGGCTGGAAGGAGAACTCGGCGGTGCGGGTGTCGTAGACCAGGGAGCCGGTGACGTCGCCGGGCATCAGGTCGGGGGTGAACTGGATGCGCTTGGTGCCCACGTCGAGGGCGGTGGCCAGGGTGCGCACCAGCAGGGTCTTGGCGACGCCGGGGACGCCCTCCAGCAGGACGTGGCCGCCGCAGAGCAGGGCCACGACGATGCCGGTGACGGCGGCGTCCTGGCCGACCACGGCCTTGGCGATCTCCTCGCGCAGGCCGGTGAGGGCGGCGCGGGCGTCGCCGGACCGGTCCGGGACGGTCTTGAGCAGCTGGTCGGTCACGGCTTCGGTCACGGCTGTCGTACCTGCCATTCCATGTCGTCGAGGTCGTCGGCGAGCCGCAGCAGCGCGGCGTCGTCGGTGGGGGCCGGGCCGTACAGCAGGTGCTGGAGGTCGGCGGCGGGGCGGCCGAGCCGGGCGGCGGCGGCCTCGGTGAGGGCGGCCGGGTCCGGGTCCCCGGTGGTGTGCGGGAGGCCGAGGGCGGTGGCGGCCCGGTGGCGGGCGGCGCGGCGCAGCGTCTCGGCGGCGTGGCCGCGGGCGTTCGCCCGGTGGTAGAGCCGGGCGCGGCCCTCGGTGGTCTCGGAGGCGCGGACCACGGCGGGCAGCCGTTCGGTGAGCACCGGGCCGAGGCGGCGGCCGCGCCAGAGGGCGGCGAGCAGGCCGGCCACGGCGAGTTGCAGGGTGCCCCAGTACCAGCCGGCGGGGATGAAGTCGCCCAGGGTCCGGGGCTGTTCGGGGGCGGCGTAGTCGTTCGGGCCGAGGGTCTGCCAGACCAGGTGCGGGTCGGTGCCGAGCAGGCCGAGGGCGAGGGCGGCGTTCCCCTCGTGGTCGAGCTGTCCGTTGGTGAGCGGGGCGCCGGTGCCCAGGGCGATCACCTGCTGGTCGCCGAGGGTGCGGCTGACCAGCAGGTGGTGTCCGGCCGCGGGGTAGCAGCCGGTGTCGCCGGGGCGGCCCTGGTAGCTCCGGCCGCCGAGGGTGGCGGTGCCGGCCCGGGCGGCCTCGGGCAGCGGGCAGGACGGGGCGACGGGGAGGGTGGTGCCGCTGCCGGAGAGCGCGTCGACGCCGGGGGCGAAGGCGTTCAGGGCCGGCTGGTCGGGGGCGATCAGGACGAGGCGGCTGCGGCGGCCGGGGGTGAGCGCGGCGAGGGCGGCGAGGTCGCGGTAGGCGAGTTCGCCGGGGCGGGTGAGAACGAGGGTGGTGTCGTCGGCGCGCAGGGCGGCGGCGAGTTCGGCGGGGCCGGCGGCGGTGCGGGAGTCGATGCCGTGCTGCCGCAGCAGCTGGTCGGCGGCGCGGGTGCCGTCGGGGTCGCCGGAGCGCGGGTCGAGCGGGTCGTGGGCGGAGCTGCCGGGGATGCCGGCGACCAGGGTGCCGACCAGGGCCAGGACCAGGGCGGCCAGCAGCCACCAGCGGGAGCGCCGCCACAGCGCGCCCAGGCGGCTGCGGGGGGCCGGCCCGGCCGGTCCGGCGGACGGCGGGGCGGCGGGGTCGTCGGCGGGCTCGGCGGTGGCGGGTGGCGGGGCGGTGGTGGTCATGCGGTTCCTCCGCCGGCCGGGACGGGCGTGGGGCGGGTGCGCCCGAGGGCGTGGTCGAGGTCGGCGAGCAGCCGGTAGGCGCGTTCGTCGGCGGGGTGGTCGCCGAACGCGATGTCGTCGAACAGCCGTGCCGCGGAGGCGAGTTCGGTGGCGTGCCGGGGCAGGGCGCGGCCTGCTTCGGCGGCGGCCTCGCCGGCGGTGCGGCCGGGCCGGGGGGAGAGCACGGTGCGTTCCTCCAGCCCGCGGACCAGGGCGCGCATCTGGTCGCGGACGGCGTCGGCCCAGGCGCCGGCGGCGGCGTGCGCGGCGGCGTCGGCGCGGTACCGGGCGGCGCTGCGCGGCCCTTCGGCGCCGGCGAACAGGGTGCCGGTGGAGCGGGCCGCCCGGCGGGGCGCGCCGTAGCGCCACCAGGCCAGGCCGGCCAGGGCCAGCAGGACGACCAGCAGCACGACGAGCGCGGCGTTGCCGCCGCCGCCGAGCGGTGCGGCGAAGCCGTCGAAGGCCCGGCCGATCCGGTCGCCGATCCAGTCCGTGACGCGTTCGACGACGCCGGGGTCGTGCTGGTGGTAGACGGCCTTGCGGAGCTCCTCGTGCGCGGCGTCGCGGGCCGCGTCGCGCGGTACGTCGACGGGGGCGCCGTCCGCGAGCAGCGTCCCCTCCCCCCTGGTCCCCATCCGGTCAGACCCCCGAGGGGGCGGGCGCGGCGGCCCGGTCGGGGCCGGGTCGGTCGACGGCGCCGGTGAGTTCGAGGTCGAGCGCCTCGCGGCGGATCCGCCGGTCGGCGTAGACCAGGGCGAACAGGGCGCCGGCCAGCGGGACGGTGACGGTGTGGGCGAGGGTGCCGCCGACCGCGGTGACGGCGATGCCGACGGTGGCGTCGGTGTCGTCGCTGCCGAAGCCGTCGGAGAGGCCGACGACCAGGTCGGCGACCAGCCGGCCGGGGAGGAGCAGCACCTCGGTGAGGAAGTACAGGCAGATCGAGAACACCAGCAGCAGGGCGAAGACCCGCCACCAGGCGCCGCGGACCAGCCGCCAGGAGCGCTTGAGGGCGTGGCCGACGGACTGCTTCTCCAGCATCAGCGCGGGCAGGGCGAGCAGCAGCCGCACCGAGAGCCAGACCGCGGGCAGCGGGGCGAGGACCAGCAGGACCAGCCAGCCGGGCTGGTCGGTGGCGGCGGCCAGCAGGGCCAGCAGGCCGACCGGGACGGCGAGCGCGCCGATCAGGACGGCGGCCACCAGCAGGTACAGGCCGAGCAGCCGGCCGAGCCGGGGGCGGACCTGGGCCCAGGCCGCCCGGAGCGTGGTGTCCCGGCCGGTGAGGGCGTTGCCGACGACGGGGGCGAGCAGTCCGGCGGCCAGGACGCTGACCAGGGCGGCGACCGGGCGGGTGAAGAACGAGGAGAACGCCGCCTCGACGTCGGTGCCGTTGAGGTGGATCCACCAGTCGACGCCGGCCTGGACGAGTTCGACGACCGCGCCGAGGCCCAGGCCGAGCCCGAACGCGGCCCGCCAGTTGCGGCGGACCAGCGCGAACGCACCGTCCATCAGCTCGCCGAAGCCGAGCGGCCGCAGCGGGATCAGCGGGGTGCCCGGGAGGGCGGGGGCGGCCTCCGCCGGGGCGGGGGTCGCGGGGGCGCCGGGAGCGAGGGCGGCGGTGGCGGCCGGGTGGCCGGTTCCCGCGGTGCCGGGCGGTGGCTCAGGAGAACCGGGTGGGGTCCAGCCCGGGGTCTCGGTCATCGAGGCTCCTCGTCGGGGCACCCTGGCTCGGGTGCTTCGGGGTGCTTATCGTGCCACGGTGCGCACGCGCACCCCAGGGGTGTCCCGTTGCTGATCCACAACGGTCCGGCCGAGGACCCCGGGTCACGGCCTTTGCGATGGTATGACTGCTTCGGCGGGGGGTCGGGGCGCGGTACGGCGGGGCCGTGCGGCGCAGGTCACATTCGGGTGATGAGAAGATGGAGACATGAAGGGACGCGTCCTCGTCGTCGATGACGACACCGCACTGGCCGAGATGCTCGGCATCGTGCTGCGGGGTGAAGGTTTTGAGCCGTTTTTCGTCGCTGACGGGGACAAGGCGCTGGCCGCCTTCCGGGAGACCAAGCCGGACCTCGTCCTGCTGGACCTGATGCTGCCCGGACGGGACGGCATCGACGTCTGCCGGCAGATCCGGGCCGAGTCGGGCATCCCGATCGTCATGCTGACCGCGAAGACCGACACGGTCGACATCGTGGTCGGCCTGGAGTCGGGCGCGGACGACTACGTGACCAAGCCGTTCAAGCCCAAGGAACTGGTCGCCCGGGTGCGGGCCCGGCTGCGCCGGGCCGAGGAGCCCACCCCGGAGCAGCTGACCATCGGGGACCTGGTGATCGACGTCGCCGGGCACTCCGTCAAGCGCGAGGGCCGCGGCATCCCGCTGACCCCGCTGGAGTTCGACCTGCTGGTCGCGCTGGCCCGCAAGCCCTGGCAGGTGTTCACCCGCGAGGTGCTGCTGGAGCAGGTCTGGGGCTACCGGCACGCGGCCGACACCCGGCTGGTCAACGTCCACGTGCAGCGCCTGCGCTCCAAGATCGAGAAGGACCCGGAGCGTCCGGAGATCGTGGTCACCGTGCGCGGCGTCGGGTACAAGGCCGGGCCCAGCTGAGGATGAGCGAGGCGAGGGCTGACGGCTCCCCGGCGGAGGAGCACTCCGGCGGGGAGCCCGCGGTGCGCGGCGACGTGCTGAGTTCCACCACCGGCCGGCCGCGCCGGCGGTGGTGGGCGGCGCTGTTCGCGCCCGTGGTCCGCCCGTTCCGGCATCCGGTGGGCCGGCTGCTGGCGCTGTACCGCCGCTCGATCCAGCTGCGGGTGGTCGCGACGACCCTGCTGCTGTCCTTCGTGGTGGTGCTGGTGCTCGGCGTGGTGGTGGTCGCCCAGGTGCGCACCGGCCTGCTGGAGACCAAGCAGAAGTCCGCCCACGGGCAGGCCCTCGGCGGTTTCCAGATCGAGCAGGACAAGATCAACGAAGCGATCAACCTGCAGAACAAGGGCGGCGCCACCGTCGACCCGACCCGCGACCAGATCAACGCCTGGCTGACCAAGCAGGTCTCCGACCTGGCCTCCGGCGGCGCCGGCGTCTACTCGGTGATCGCGCTCGCCCCCGGCGGCCAGCAGGCCAGCGCCTCCAGCGCCGACCTGCGCGGCGCCCGCTACTCCGGCTCGATCCTCCCCGACTCGATCACCCCCGCGCTGCGCGCCCAGGTCGCCGCCGACCAGGCCAACCCGCAGGAGCAGCAGGTCAGGCTGCACCGCGCCCCGGACAGCCAGGCCAAGCCGGACGACGACAAGGGCCTGGCGATCGGCAAGCAGTTCACCGGCCCGGACGGCAACCCGTACCAGCTCTACTACGTCTTCTCCTTCTACCAGGAGACCTCCACCCTCAACCTGGTGATCGGCACCCTGGCCACCGCCGGGCTGTTCCTGGTGATCCTGCTCGGCTGCATCGCCTGGGTGGTGGTCCGCCAGGTCGTCACGCCGGTGCGGATGGCCGCCGGGATCTCCGAGCGGCTCGCCGCCGGGCACTTCGACGAGCGGATGAAGGTCACCGGCACCGACGACATCGCCCGGCTCGGCGAGTCGTTCAACCGGATGGCCAACGGCCTGCAGGCGCAGATCCGCAAGCTGGAGGAGCTGTCCCGGGTGCAGCGCCGGTTCGTCTCGGACGTCTCGCACGAGCTGCGCACCCCGCTGACCACCGTCCGGATGGCCGCCGACCTGATCTACGACAGCCGCGAGGACCTGGACCCGATGGCGGCCCGCTCCGCCGAGCTGCTCCAGGACCAGCTGGACCGCTTCGAGTCGCTGCTCGCCGACCTGCTGGAGATCAGCCGGTTCGACGCGGGCGCGGCGATCCTGGACGCCGAACCGGTCGACCTGCGGGACATCGTGACCCGGGTGGTGGAGGCCGCCGACCCGCTGGCCCGGGCCAAGGGCAGCGCGGTGCTGATCCGCGGCGCCGAGAACCCGGTGCTCGCCGAGGTCGACGGCCGCCGGATCGAGCGCATCCTGCGCAACCTGGTGGTCAACGCGCTGGAGCACGGCGAGGGCCGGGACGTGGTGATCCGGCTCGGCTCCGCCGAGGGCGCGGTCGCCGTCGGCGTGCGCGACTACGGCATCGGCCTCAAGCCGGGCGAGGCGTCCCGGGTGTTCCACCGCTTCTGGCGGGCCGACCCGTCCCGGGTGCGGACCACCGGCGGCACCGGCCTGGGCCTGTCCATCGCGGTCGAGGACGCCCACCTGCACGGCGGCTGGCTGCAGGCCTGGGGCGAGCCCGGCGGCGGCTCGCACTTCCGGCTGACCCTGCCGCGCACCCGCGGCGGCGAGATCTCCCGGGCCCCGTTCCGGCTGGAGCCGGAGGACTCCCGCTACAACCGCGGGATGTCCTCGGCCGGCGCCCCCTACCGCCGCACCGCGCGCGGCACGGCCGCGCTGCCCGGCGGCGAGTCCACCGCCGTCCCGGAGACCCCGGACACCGACCGGCACGCCTTCGGCTCCGGCATCGGCGGCGTGCTCAGCATCGGCCCCGGCCTGGGCCGGCCCGCCGCCGCCCCGGTCTCCGACCCGTCGGACGTCACGGGCTACGGCGCCACCGGCGCGCAGATCGTGGTCGACCGGGCCCGGCCGACCCAGCCGGGCCCGCCCGCACCGGACGGCGCCGACACCGACCAGAAGGGGACCGCCGGTGCGCAGGACCGACAGGACGGCTGACCGGCGGGCCCTCGCGGTGGGCTGGGCGGTGCTGCTGGCGACCGCCGCCACCGGCTGCGTCTCGATGCCCTCGGGCGGCGCCCCGCAGCGCCTGGAGGTCTCGCAGAACGCCGCCGACGCCCTCCAGGTGCACGTCTACCCCGTCGCCCCGCACAAGGGCGAGACCCCCCGGGACCTGCTGGCCGGCTTCCTGGACTCCTCCAACGCCGACCAGGCCGACTACGACACCGCCAAGCAGTACCTGACCGCCGTCGCGGCCCAGAACTGGAAGCCCGACGCGGGCGTGGTGGTGCTGGCCGGCGCCCCGAACTCGCCCCCCGGGCTGCCCCCCGCGGAGGACGCCGTCTCCGTCGAACTGCAGGTCACGGGCAAGCAGGTCGCCGCGCTCGACGCCAAGCACAGCTACCAGGCCCACTCCAACGACCCGTACGAGCGGACCTTCGTCTTCGTGAAGGAGTCCGACGGCCCGAACAAGGGCGAGTGGCGGATCAGCGACCTGCCCGACGGCCTGATCGTCGACCAGACCAACTTCAAGAACACCTACAAGCCGGTCCACCGCTACTTCTTCGCCCAGGCCGACCCCTCCGCCGCCCCCTCGCAGACCTCCCCGGTGCTGGTGCCCGACCCGATCTACCTGCGCCGCCGAATAGACCCGCTCACCGAGGCCGCCCAGGCCACCGCCGACGGGCCCTCGCGCTGGCTCGGCCCGGTGGTGACCTCCAGGCTCGACGACGTCCGGGTGCTCGGCGCCTCGGTCGGCGACAACCGGACGGCCACCGTCCGGCTGGAGGGCGGCGACCCGGCCGCCTGCAAGCAGATGGCCCAGCAGCTCTTCCAGACCCTGGCCGACCAGCAGAGCAAACTGGACCGGCTCGACCTGTCGATGACCGGCGGCGGTGGCTGCTCGCTCAGTAGCGCCGAGGCCGCGCTGGTCGCCCCCGGCGTGCTGGCCGGCACCGACGACGGCGTCGCCGCGTACATCCAGCTGGACGACGGCCGGCTCACCCGCTACCAGGACACCGGCCTCGACCCGGTCCCCGTCCCCGGGGTGCTCGGGCAGGCCCCGCAGCCCGGCCAGTTCCGGCCCGGCAACGCCGCCGTCGCGGTCCGCCGGGACGGCGGCGCCGCCGCGGTGGTCGGTGCCGACGGCCGCGACCTGGTGGAGGCCGAGCTGGCCGACGGCGCCAAGTACGGCGAGCCGGTCGTGCACAGCCGCGCCCCCCAGCCCGGCCAGGGACTGGCCTCGCCCAGCTGGGACGGGCGGCAGGACCTGTGGCTGGTCGACCGCGACCCGGCCTCGCCCAAGGTGCTGATGGTGCGTGACCGCACCGTCGCCACGGTGCAGGTCGACGGGCTGAACGGGCAGAGCGTGCAGTCGCTGCGGATCTCCTCCGACGGCACTCGGATCGCCCTGCTGGTCCGCCGCGGCGACGGCCCGACCACCCTGCTGCTCGGCCTGGTTCAGCACGGCGGCACCGCGCAGCAGCCGACCGCCCGGATCACCGCGCTGCGCGACGTCGCGCCGCAGCTGACCGAGGTCGCCGCCGTCTCCTGGGGCGACACCGACCAGCTGGTGGTGCTCGGCAAGGAGGCCGACCGGCTCCAGCAGCTGCACTTCCTGGGCACCGACGGCTCGCAGTCCACCGACTCCCCGCTCCAGGGCGGCGATTCGATGACCGCGCTGTCCGCGACCGAGGCCCGGCTGCCGGCCGGCCCCGGCGGGCCGGCGGGCTCGGGCGGTCCGGCCGGTTCGGCCGTGCTCGCCTCCTCGGAGCGCGGCCTGTCGCTGCTCAAGGACAACCAGTGGCACGAGGTGCCCACCAAGGGGAAGACCGCCACGGCGTTCATCTACCCGGGCTGAGCCCGCCCGCGGCCCCGGCCTCCCCGGTCCCGCCGGGCGGCGGCCGCGACGGTGGCGGCCGCCCGCGGCGGGCAGCCCGCCGCGCGCAGCGCCCGGGCCGCCTCGGCCAGGCTCGCCCCGGTGGTCACCAGGTCGTCCACCAGCACCAGTCGGTGCCCGGCCAGCCGCCGGGCGTCCCGGGCCGGCACGGCCAGCGCCCCGTCCAGGTTGCGGCGGCGCTCGGCGGCGCCCAGGCCCGCCTGGTCGGCCACCGGACGGCTGTGCCGCAGCACCGGCGCGACCAGGGTGGCGACGCCGCCGCGGCGCAGTTCGCGGGCCGCGGCCCGGGCCAGCCGCAGCGTCGGGTCGTGGCCGCGGGCCCGGGTGGCGGCCCGGGCCGAGGGCACCGGCACCAGCAGCAGCGGGGCGGCGCCCGCGCCGGTCGCGGAGCGCACGGCGGCGGCCAGCGCGGTGCCCAGCGGGGCGGCCAGCCGGAGCGCGCCGCGTTCCTTGTGGGCGAGCAGTAGTTGGCGCACCGGCCCGGCGTAGCGGGCGGCGGCGTGCACCGGCGGCAGCCCGGGCGGCGGGCGGTGCGGCCCGGCCGGCCCGGCGGCGGCGCCGTCCAGCAGCGCGCGGCAGGGCGGGCACAGGCCGGTGAGGCCGCTTCCGCAGCCGGCGCAGCGGGCGGGGAGCAGCAGGTCGAGCAGGGCGGCGAGGACCGGGGCCGGACCGGATCCGGGCTGGTGGGCGGTGCTGCGGCTGGTCACGGAACCCCTCCGGGACGCCCGCCGGGCGGCGGCATCAGCCATACGGTGGGCGGTGCCGGGCGTGTTGTCCAGCCGTTCGCCGATGTTTCACCCGTAAGTGGGTAGACAGGGGGGAACAGCCGGGCCGCCGGCCGGACCTCGTTACGGTCGTCCGACTGGGGAGGCGAGATCCCCGCGTCAGGTGTTGCATGAGATTTCCAGGGGTTTCGAATTCTCCTGGTGGGGAGGAAGTGAGGTAAGGGCCGGCGGTCCTCGCGGGTTCCCCGGGCGGTGTTCCGGGGGGCGGGCGGCGGCCGACTGGTCCGGCTGGGTCTCACGCCGGTTCGGGACGCACTCCGAGCCGGTCAGCACGAGGGATCGGAGTTCTGCGTGGACATCGTCGTCAAGGGCCGCAAGACCGAGGTGCCCAAGAGGTTCCGCGAGCACGTGGCCGAGAAGCTGGAGAAGGTCCAGAAGTTCGACACCAAGGCGATCAGCCTGGATGTCGAGGTGTCCAAGGAGCCCAACCCGCGCCAGGCCGACCGCGCCGACCGGGTGGAGATCACCCTCCGCAGCCGGGGCCCGGTGATCCGGGCCGAGGCGTCCGCCAGCGACCCGTGGGCGGCCCTGGACCTCGCCTCCGCGAAGCTGGAGGCGCAGCTGCGCAAGTCCGCCGACCGCCGCCGGGTGCACAAGGGCGGGGTCAACGGGCGGACGCCGCTCAGCGTCGCCGCGGCGACCGCCGCGCTGGCCGACCTGCCCGCCACCGAGGCCGCCCCGGAGACCGACGGCGCGGCCCGCCGGACCGTGGCGGGCAGCTTGGAGGTGGAGGGCGACGGGCCGCTGGTGGTCCGCGAGAAGACGCACGCCGCGGCGCCGATGTCGCTGGACCAGGCGCTGTACGCGATGGAGCTGGTGGGCCACGACTTCTACCTCTTCCAGGAGAAGGACAGCGGCCTGCCGAGCGTGGTCTACCGCCGGCACGGCTACCACTACGGCGTGATCCACCTCAAGGAGGACCAGGCCGCCGCCGCGGACGTCGCGGGGGCGGGCGGCGCGATCAACGGGCCCGACGAGGAGTAGGCGGGACCGACGGCGGGCCCCGCCCGCGGCCGGAGCACCACGGTGGCCCCGGCGGCCCTCCCGGCCGCCGGGGCCACCGGCGTATGCGGGGGCCGCCAGCGCGTGCGCGGGCCGACGGTGGGGCTGCCGGGACGGGTGGGACGGACCGGGGCGGGCGGGGTCACCCAGCCGGGCGGTTCGACGGCGCAGGGTGATCGCGGCGGGTCCGGGCCGTGGAATGATGGGCGCGTCGGACGTGACCGGAGGGCGGGGGAGGAGCGGATGGCGGAGCTGTCGCGCGAGCGGCTGGGGCCCGGGGACGCCGGCTTCCCGCCGCGCCGGGAGGAGCCGATCCGGGTGCTGGTGGTGGACGACCACGCGCTGTTCCGCCGCGGCCTGGAGATCGTGCTCGCCGAGGAGCCGGACATCCGGGTGATCGGCGAGGCCGGGGACGGCGCGGAAGCCGTGCTGAAAGCCGCCGACCTGCTGCCGGACATCATCCTGATGGACGTCCGGATGCCCCGGCGCAGCGGCATCGAGGCGTGCACCGCGATCAAGGACGTGGTGCCCAGCGCCAAGATCATCATGCTGACGATCAGCGACGAGGAGGCCGACCTCTACGAGGCGATCAAGGCGGGGGCCACCGGTTACCTGCTGAAGGAGATCTCCACCGACGAGGTGGCCACCGCGATCCGCGCGGTGGCCGACGGGCAGTCGCAGATCAGCCCGTCGATGGCGGCCAAGCTGCTGACCGAGTTCAAGTCGATGATCCAGCGCCGCTCGGACGACCGGGAGCTGCTGCCCGCGCCCCGGCTGACCGACCGGGAGCTGGAGGTGCTCAAGCTGGTGGCCACCGGGATGAACAACCGGGAGATCGCCAAGGAGCTGTTCATCAGCGAGAACACGGTGAAGAACCACGTGCGCAACATCCTGGAAAAGCTCCAACTGCACTCCAGGATGGAGGCGGTGGTGTACGCGATGCGTGAGAAGATCCTCGAAATAGGCTGAGCGCGCGCCGGGAACGGCCGTCGGACCCGACCGGGCCCGGCGGCCGTCGCCGTTCGGCCCATCAGCCGCTCGGCCGGGCATGGCTCGGCCCGGCCGCCGCTCGGCCGACCCCGGTTCAGCCCAGCAGCCGTTCCAGCTCCGGTCGCAGCGACTCGTCCGCCAGCCGCTCCACCCGGACGTCCGAGCAGCCCACCCAGTCGGCGGCCTCGCGCAGCGCCTCGGCCAGCGCGGGGACGAACTTCGGCGCGTCCAGCGAGACCTGACGGGCCACCAGGACGCCGCCCTCGCGGGCCGGGTCGACCCGGCCGACCAGCCGGCCGGCGGCCAGCAGCGGCATCGCGAAGTAGCCGTGCACCCGCTTGTGCTTGGGGGTGTACGCCTCCAGGCGGTGGCTCATGCCGAAGATCCGCTCGGTGCGCGGGCGGTCCCAGACCAGCGAGTCGAACGGGGAGAGCAGGGTGGTGCGGTGGCGCCCGCGCGGCTCCGCGGCCAGCGCCGCCGGGTCGGCCCAGGCGGGGGCGCCCCAGCCCTCCACCTCGACCGGGACCAGGCCCGACTCCGGGAGCGCGGCGGCCAGTTGGGCGCCCTTGAGGCGGTGGTAGTCCATCAGGTCGGCCCGGGTGGCCACGCCCAGCGCGGCCCCGGCCTGCGCCACCAGCCGCACCAGGCACTCGGCGTCGGTCGGGTCCTGCCCGAACAGCTCGGCGGGGACGGCCCGTTCGGCCAGGTCGTAGACCCGCTTCCAGCCGCGCCGCTCGGTGACCACCACGTCACCGAAGGCGAGCGCCCGTTCCACGGCGATCTTGGTGTCGGACCAGTCCCACCACTCGGAGGTCCGCTTGGCGCCGCCGAGCGCGGTGGAGGTCAGCGGGCCCTCGGCGCGCAGCTGGTCGATCACCCGGGCGTACGCCTCCGGCGAGACCCGGTGGCCCCAGACCCGGCCCTCGTCCCGGTAGGCGCGGCGGCGGAACGCGAACAGCGGCCACTCCTCGATCGGCAGCACGCAGGCCGCGTGCGACCAGTACTCGAAGGCGGTGCCCCGGCCCCAGTACGCCTGCTCGACCGGGCGGCGGCCGACCGCGCCGAGCCGGGCGTACGGCACCAGCTCGTGCGAGCGGGCCAGCACCGAGATGGTGTCCAGCTGGACGGCGCCGAGCTGCCGCAGCACGCCCCGCGGGCCGGAGCGGCGGTCGGGGGAGCCGAGCAGGCCCTGGGCGCGCAGCGCGAGCCGACGGGCGTGGTCGGCGGTGATCCGGACGGCGGGCCCGGGCGTCGCGGCGGCCGCGGCGGAGGTTTCGGGGAACGTCTCGGCAAAGGTCTCGGCCATGGGGCGAGGCTAGGCGCCGGCACTGACAACCGGCCGTCGGCGAACCGCTTTGACCGTTTGGACCCGGCATCGGACGATGTGCTCCCAGGGGTGACACAGGAATACCGTGCTGACGGACCTCCCGGCCGCTCGGACTCCTCGCATACGATGGCCCGTACGGTGGGGTGGACTCCCCACCGGCAGTCATCCAGAGCCGAATGAGGCAAGGAGCCCGCTCACGTGTCCGTCTTCGACAAGATCCTGCGCGCAGGCGAGGGCAAGATCCTCCGCAAACTGCAGCGGATCGCCGCCCAGGTCAACTCGATCGAAGAGGACTTCGTCAACCTCACCGACGAAGAGCTGCGCGCGCTGACCGACGAGTACAAGACCCGCCTGGCCGACGGCGAGAGCCTCGACGACATCCTCCCCGAGGCGTTCGCGACCGTCCGCGAGGCCGCCAAGCGCGTGCTGGGGCAGCGCCACTACGACGTGCAGATCATGGGCGGCGCCGCCCTGCACCACGGGCACGTCGCGGAGATGCGCACCGGCGAGGGCAAGACCCTGGTCGGCACCCTGCCCGCGTACCTGAACGCGCTGACCGGCAAGGGCGTGCACCTGATCACCGTCAACGACTACCTCGCCGAGCGCGACTCGGAGTGGATGGGCCGGGTGCACCGCTTCCTGGGCCTGGAGGTCGGCGTGATCCTGGCGAACATGTCGCCGGCCGAGCGCAAGCGCCAGTACGGGATGGACATCACGTACGGCACCAACAACGAGTTCGGCTTCGACTACCTGCGCGACAACATGGCGTGGTCGCAGGACGAACTGGTGCAGCGCGGCCACAACTTCGCGATCGTCGACGAGGTCGACTCGATCCTGATCGACGAGGCCCGCACCCCGCTGATCATCTCGGGCCCGGCGGACCAGGCCACCAAGTGGTACAACGACTTCGCCAAGCTGGTGCAGCGCCTCAAGATCGACCGCGACTACGAGGTCGACGAGAAGAAGCGCACCGTCGGCATCCTGGAGGAGGGCGTCTCCCGGGTCGAGGACTACCTGGGCATCGACAACCTCTACGAGTCGGTGAACACCCCGCTGGTCGGCTTCCTGAACAACGCCATCAAGGCCAAGGAGCTCTACAAGGTCGACAAGGACTACGTCGTCATCAACGGCGAGGTCATGATCGTCGACGAGCACACCGGCCGCATCCTGGCCGGCCGCCGCTACAACGAGGGCATGCACCAGGCGATCGAGGCCAAGGAAGGCGTCGAGGTCCAGAACGAGAACCAGACGCTGGCCACCATCACCCTGCAGAACTTCTTCCGCCTGTACGACAAGCTGTCCGGCATGACCGGTACCGGCACCACCGAGGCGGCCGAGTTCCACCAGATCTACAAGCTCGGCGTGGTCCCGATCCCGACCAACAAGAGCCCCAAGCGGATCGACCAGCCCGACCTGATCTACAAGTCCGAGCCGGCCAAGTTCGCCGCCGTGGTCGAGGACATCGCCAAGCGCCACGAGGACGGCCAGCCGGTCCTGGTCGGCACCGTCTCGGTCGAGAAGTCCGAGTACCTGTCGCAGGAGCTGCGCAAGCGCGGCATCCCGCACGAGGTGCTGAACGCCAAGCACCACGAGCGCGAGGCGCAGATCGTCGCGCAGGCCGGCCGCAAGGGCGCCGTCACCGTCGCCACCAACATGGCCGGCCGCGGCACCGACATCATGCTCGGCGGCAACCCCGAGCACCTGGCCGCCGCCGAGCTGGCCCAGCGCGGCATCACCCCGGAGGAGACCCCGGAGGAGTACGAGGCCGCGCTGCCCGCCGCGATGGAGAAGGCCAAGGCCGCGGTCAAGGCGGAGCAGGAGGAGGTGCAGGAGATCGGCGGCCTGTACGTCCTGGGCACCGAGCGGCACGAGTCCCGCCGGATCGACAACCAGCTGCGCGGCCGCTCCGGCCGCCAGGGCGACCCGGGCGAGTCCCGGTTCTACCTGTCGCTGGGCGACGACCTGATGCGCCTGTTCAAGGCCGGCATGGTCGAGCGCGTGCTGTCGATGGCGAACGTCCCGGAGGACGTGCCGATCGAGTCGAAGATGGTCACCCGCGCCATCGCCTCCGCGCAGACCCAGGTCGAGCAGCAGAACTTCGAGATCCGCAAGAACGTCCTCAAGTACGACGAGGTCCTCAACCGCCAGCGCGAGGTCATCTACGGCGAGCGCCGCCGCGTCCTGGAGGGCGAGGACCTGCAGGAGCAGGTCGGCCACTTCATGGACGACACCGTCGCCGCGTACGTCAACGCCGCCACCGGCGAGGGCTTCGAGGACGACTGGGACCTCGACAAGCTGTGGACCGCGCTCAAGCAGCTCTACCCGGTCTCGCTCGACCTGGACGAGCTGGAGGAGGAGGCCGCGGACCAGGGCGGTCTCACCCCCGAGTACCTCACCAAGGCCATCCAGGAGGACATCGCCGCCGCGTACGGCCGCCGCGAGGACCAGCTCGGCGAGCAGATCATGCGCGAGCTGGAGCGCCGGGTCGTCCTCTCGGTGCTGGACCGCCGCTGGCGCGAGCACCTCTACGAGATGGACTACCTCCAGGAGGGCATCGCGCTGCGCGCCTACGCCCAGCGCGACCCGCTGGTCGAGTACCAGCGCGAGGGCTTCGACCTGTTCTCCGCGATGATGGAGGGCATCAAGGAGGAGTCCGTCGGCTACCTGTTCAACCTGGAGGTCCAGGTCGAGCAGCAGGTCGAGGAGGTCCCGGTCCCGGACGACGAGCAGGTGCTGCTCGACAAGCTGGAGAAGGACGCCGCCGTCCCGGCCGCCCGCCCGGAGATCCGCGCCAAGGGCCTGGAGGCCCCCGAGCGCAAGAAGCTCCACTACATCGCCCCCTCCGACCAGGTCGGCGGCGGCGTGATCGAGGGCGACTTCGAGGAGGACGGGCCGCTCGACGAGGGCGACGGACTGACCCGCGCCGAGCGCCGCAAGGCCGCCAAGGCGGCGAAGGGCGGCCGGCGCCGCAAGGCCTGAGCCCGGACCGGCACCGGCACCGGCAACGGTTTCCACTGCCGCTGCCGCTGCCGCTTCCGCCGAATGGGGCGCCGCTTCCTCCGGGGGGCGGCGCCCCGCCGCGTTCCCGGGCCTCATCCGGTCTCCACGGCGGCGCACTGCCACTGGCCGGTGCGGGTGTGCCGCTCCAGCCGGAAGGCCAGCAGGTGGTGCCGGGGACCGAGCTCCACCCGTACGCACGCCTCCACCGCGCCCGGGCCCGGCGCGCAGTCGTGCACCCGGCCCAGCCGCGGGCGCTGGGTGCGGCCGCGCGGGCGCAGCGGGCCGGTCCGGACCAGCGCGGCGAGCTGGTGGAAGCCCGGCAGGGTGGTGTGCCGCTGCAACTGGTGCACCGGGCGGGCCCCGCACAGCACCTCCACCAGCCGGTGCGCGAACCGCCCCGCGAGCTCGGCGTGCCCGCCGCCGCCGGGCGCGGCCGTCCGGGGCCGGTACGGCGGGCGGGGCCCGTCGCAGGCCGCGCGGGGGCTGCGGACCGGGCGGGGGCCGTCGCCGGGCGGGTGGGGGTGCGGGTACGAGTGCGGGTGCGTGGCCGGGGTCGGGGCCTGGGGCGGGTGGGGGTGGCGGACCGGTCGGCGGGTGGCGGGCGCGGGGCGGACCAGTGGACGGATCCGGGGGCCGGGCGTCCGGGTGAGCTGCTGCTCGGTCATCTGCTCGGTCATCGTGGCCCTCTCGGTGGCGGGAGTGTCGGGGGCGGTGCTGCTGTCGGGGCCTTTGCTACCGGGCGGGCGGAGGGCGGGCCAAGGGGTTTCCGGCTGCTGCGGCGACGCCCGGAAATCCACCCGTACGGGTGGCGGCCCGTCGGCCGCAACGGTGGCGCGGCCGGTGCCGGAGCGCGAAGTTGACGGCGGCTCGGGCAGCGGAACGGCCCGTAGGGGGACGTCGGCCGTGACCTGATCGGCGCAGGGGCCGGGCGCCGGAGGGCCATCGCGGGCCGCCCGGCGGGCTGCGTATTCTTGACCCGTCGCACAGTGAGACCGTCAGAAGGGTGCCCCGATGCGCGTGTACGTGCCGACCACGTTGAAGGACCTGGCGGTGGCGCACCCCGAGGGCGTCCTGGAGCAGAGCGTCGCCTACGCCGTGACGCCCGCGCTGCGCGAGTGGTACGTCAGCGACGACCTGGAGGAGCTGGAGTACGCGGCCCTCAACCGGGCGGCGCTCTCCTCGGTCCGGCTGCTGGCCGCCGACCCGGACGCCCCGCGCCGCCGGGTGGTGCTGGCCGCCGAGGTCGCCGACTCGGCGGTGACGCCGTTCCCCGGCGACGAGTACCAGGACCAGGCCTCGCTCGGCCGGGTCGTCCTGGCCGGCCCGATCCGCCTCGCCAAGGCCGCCGCGGTCCACGCCGACGACACCGACCCGGACGTCCTGGCCGACGTGACGGCCGCCGCCGGCGCGGTCACCGCCGCGGACGGCGGCGACCAGGACGCGCAGTTCACCGTCGACGGCGCGGAGGACCACGAACTGCTCTGGTTCGCGATCCAGGAGATCCCCGGCCTGATCGCCTGACCGCCCGACGGCCCGACCGCCCGACCCCGCACCACCCGAAGACCCCGCCACGGCTCCCGGCCGTGGCGGGGTCTCCGCGTTGCGGGCCGGGGCGGGCCGGGAGGACGGGCCTGCGGCGCTCCACGGGCCGGGTTCAGCGCCGCCCGGTGGGCTCGCCACGGGTCGCAGCGGGGTCGCCGGGGCGGGGGCTTCGGCGACCCGGGGCGGGTTTCTGTCGGCGGGTGTCCCGTGGGCTCGCCGCAGACGGTTTCGCCGGTTCGGGGCGGGCCTTGCGGCAGGTGCCGGGCAGGCGCGGGCGGTTCTCTGGCGCGGGGTGAGCCTTGTCGCGGGCGGTGGGGCACATGCGGGCTGAGGATGCCCGTCCCGCTGCTGTCGGCCTGCCGCAGGCGGCTTCGCGGGGTCGGGGCGGGTCTGCGGCGTCCCCCGGGGCGGGTGATGGTGGTCTCCCGGGTGGGTTGTCGGGGGCCGTGCCCTGGGCTCGCTGCTCGGGGGGTGGGACCGGGCTCAAGGTTCGTTGCGTTTGCAAGTGTGTGCGTGTGCAATTATTGTCTAAGCTTGTAAGGCGCACTGGCAATTGTATGGAGGTTCGCGTCATGCCCCTCGCGCTTCTCGCCCTGGCCATCGGGGCGTTCGGGATCGGCACCACCGAGTTCGTGATCATGGGGCTGCTGCCCGAGGTCGCGGCCGACTTCGGGGTGGGCATCCCGACCGCCGGTCTGCTGGTCACCGGCTACGCGTTCGGCGTGGTGGTCGGGGCTCCGTTGATGACCGTGCTCGGGACCCGGATCAGCCGCAAGCGGATGCTGATGCTGCTGATGGTGCTGTTCACCGCGGGCAACCTGCTGTCCGCGCTGGCGCCCGGGTTCGGGGCGATGCTCGCCGGGCGGATCGTCGCCTCGCTCGCGCACGGCGCGTTCTTCGGGATCGGGTCGGTGGTCGCCGCCGAGCTGGTCGCGCCGGAGCGGAAGGCCGGGGCGATCGCGACCATGTTCACCGGGCTGACGGTGGCCAACGTGGTCGGCGTGCCGCTGGGCACCTTCGTCGGCCAGCAGGTCGGCTGGCGGGCCACCTTCGCCGCCGTCGCCGCGCTCGGCGTGGTCGGGCTGCTCGGCATCGCCCGGCTGGTGCCGGAGCTGCCCCGGCCCGAGGGGGCGCACCTGCGGCGGGAGCTGGCGGCGTTCCGGAACGTCCAGGTGGTGCTGGCGATGGGCATGACGGTGCTCGGCTTCGGCGGGGTGTTCGCCGCGATCACCTACGTCAAGCCGATGATGACCGAGGTCGCCGGGTTCTCCGAGGGCGGGGTGACCTGGCTGCTGGCGCTGCTCGGGGTCGGCATGTTCCTGGGCAACCTGCTGGGCGGGCGGTTCGCCGACCGCCGGCTGATGCCGATGCTGTTCACCACCCTGGGCGCCCTGACCGTCGTGCTCGCCCTGTTCACCGTCACCGCGCACCACCGGGTCACCGCCGCCGTCACCCTGCTGCTGATCGGCGCGCTGGGCTTCGCCACCGTGCCGCCGCTGCAGAAGCGGGTCCTGGACCAGGCGCACGGCGCGCCGACGCTGGCCTCGGCCGTCAACATCGGAGCATTCAACCTGGGCAACGCGCTGGCCGCCTGGCTCGGCGGGGCGGTGATCACCGCCGGGTTCGGCTACACCGCCCCGAACTGGGTGGGCGCGCTGCTGGCCGGCTCCGCGCTGCTGCTGGCCGTGGCCTCGGCGGTGCTGGAGCGCCGCGCACCGGCCCCCGGCGCAGCCCGCGTCCCGGCCCTGAACCACTGAGAACCCTCGAACCCCCCGACTGGAGAAGGAACATGAGCACCACCGTCCCCCATGTGACCCTCAACAACGGCGTCGAGATGCCGCAGCTCGGCTTCGGCGTCTTCCAGGTCCCGGACGAGGAGACCACCGCGGCCGTCGCCGCCGCCCTGGAGGCCGGCTACCGCAGCATCGACACCGCCGCGGTCTACGGCAACGAGCACGGCGTCGGGAAGGCGCTGGCCGCGTCCGGGCTGCCGCGCGAGGAGCTGTTCGTCACCACCAAGCTGTGGAACGCCGACCAGGGCCACGACGAGACGCTGCGGGCCTTCGACGCCAGCCTCGACCGGCTCGGCCTGGAGTACGCCGACCTGTACCTGATCCACTGGCCCACCCCGGCCCGGGACCGGTACACCGACTCCTGGCGGGCGATCGGGGAGCTCGCCGCCGCGGGCCGGATCCGCGCCGCCGGCGTCTCCAACTTCCAGCCCGCGCACCTGACCCGGCTGATCGAGGCCGGCGGCCCCGTCCCGGCCGTCAACCAGGTCGAGCTGCACCCCGGCCTCCAGCAGGCCGAACTGCGCGCCTTCCACGCCGCGCACGGCATCGCCACCGAGGCGTGGAGCCCGCTCGCCCAGGGCGCCGTGCTGGACGACCCGGCGATCACCGCGATCGCCGAGCGCACCGGCAAGTCCCCCGCCCAGGTGGTGCTGCGCTGGCACCTCCAGCTCGGCAACCTGGTGATCCCCAAGTCGGTCACCCCGGCCCGGATCCGGCAGAACCTGGACGTCTTCGACTTCGCCCTCACCGAGGACGACCTGGCGGCGATCGCGGCCACCGACCGGGGCCTGCGCACCGGACCGGACCCGGACACCTTCAACTGACCCCGCCGGCGCTCACCCGCCCTCCCCGCGAGCACGGCACGGTGCCCCGGACGCCCAGGCGTCCGGGGCACCGTGCCGTACCCCCGCCGGGGGTGGTGGTACCCCGGGCAAGAGGGGTACTAGCACCCCCGAAATCCGCCTGACGGACCGTCATGCTGGAAGCACAGTGATTCGGTGAAGGCGAAATGGGGCCAGGACATGAGTGCACGTGTGGAAGGAACGGAGAAGACCCGTCCGGAGCTCGGCGGAGCGGCCGCGCTGGTGCTCCGCGGGGTGTCCCTGACCGGGATCGCCCTCGGGGAGGCGCTGCTGCTGCTCTGGTTCTGCCTCGTGGTGTGCCTCAGCTTCGTCGGCGTCGGCCTGCTGCTGCTGCCCGGCGCGCTGGACGCGATCCGGTCGGACGCCCGCCTCCAGCGCCGGCTGGCGCTGCGCTGGTCCGGCGTCCGGGTGGACGCGGCCTACCCGCCGGAGCCCGCCGACGGCCCGGCCCGGACCCGCCTGCGGCGGGCCCACCGGATGCTCGGTGAGCGCGCGACCTGGCGGGACCTGCTCTGGACGCTGGTCAACCCGGTAGTCGGGCCGGTGCTGGCGCTGCTGCCGGCCGTCGCGGTCCTGGGCGGCCTCTGGGGCCTGGCGCTGCCGTTCACGTGGAGGGGGCTGAGCGAGTCCTGGGACGGCATCTGGTTCACCTTCGTCCCGGTCCGGAGCCAGGGCACCGCGATCCTGGCCGCCGTCCTGGGCGCGGTGGAGCTCGCCGTGGGCGTGCTGCTGCTGCCGAGGCTGATGCTCGGCCTGCACGGCCGCTGGGTGCGGCTGGTCCTGGGCTCCACCCGGGCCGACCTGACCAACCGGGTCGAGCACCTGGCCAACTCCCGCTCGGACGCGATGGACATGCAGGCCAACGAGCTGCGCCGGATCGAGCGCGACCTGCACGACGGCGCCCAGGTCCGGCTGGTCGCCCTCGGGCTGACGCTCTCGGCCGCCGAGTCGCTGATCGAGCAGAACCCGGCGGCGGTGCGCGCGCTGCTCGCCGAGGCCAAGGACAACTCGGCCAAGGCGCTCAACGAACTGCGCGACCTGGTGCACGGCGTGCACCCGCCGCTGCTGGCCGACCGCGGCCTGGTGGACGCCGTCCGCACGCTGACGCTGGAACTGCCGCAGCGGGTCCAGCTGACCGGCTCGGTGCCGGGCCGGCTGCCCGCCCCGGTGGAGTCGGCGGCCTACTTCGCGATCGCCGAACTGCTCAACAACGTGACCAAGCACGGCAAGGCCACCGAGGTGACGGTCGACATCCACTACGTCGACCGCGAACTGCGGGTCTCCGTGCACGACAACGGCGTCGGCGGCGCCGACGCCGGGCGCGGCAGCGGGCTGCGCGGGGTCGAGCGGCGGCTGGCCGCCTTCGACGGCCTGCTCGCGATCAACAGCCCCGCCGGCGGCCCGACCATGGCGGCCTTCTCCATCGGCTGCGACCTGCTGCCCGACACCACCGGCACCACCCAGGGCGACTAGCCCGCCACCGGCCACGGGGGCGCCGCGGGCCGGCGGCGCCCCTCCCCGGCCGCGGGGCCCCGCGACGGCCCCTCCTCCGGCATGCCCGGACAGCCCTTCCTCCGGCATGCCCGGCGGCTCCTCCTCCGGCGTGCCCGACGGCCCTTCCCCCGGCATGCCCGGAAGCGGCCCGCACCCGTTCCCCCCGGCCCGCCGGGCGGTCCCCGCCCGCCGACGGCACGACTCCTCTTCCGCCCCTGAACGAAGGACCGATCGACATGACGGGCAAGAAACGCCACTTCGCCTCGCGGATGGGCCGGTGGAGCGCCAACCATCCGTGGTGGGCCGTCCTCATCTGGCTGCTGCTGACCGTGCTCGCCTTCTCCATCGGCACGGTGGTGAAGGGCCGGGAGGCCACCAACCAGGAACTCCTGGTCGGGCAGGCGGCCACCGCCGACCGGATCGTCAACGAGAACGGCCTGCGCGGCCCGGCCACCGAGAACGTGCTGGTCGGCCCGCTCGACGGCCGGCTGGACGACGCGTCCGCCGCGGCCGCCGCCGAGCTGAAGCAGCAGCTCGGCGCGCTCGACGGGGTCGCCTCGGTGTCCGACCCGATCCCCTCCGCCGACCAGCGGGTCCTGCTGCTGCAGGTCGCCGTCAAGGGCGACCCCGACACCGCGAACGACCGGGTCGCGCCGCTGCTGGCGGCCACCCGGGCGGTCCAGCGGGCGCACCCCGACCTGCGGGTCGAGGAGGTCGGCGAAGCCTCGATCAAGAGCGACTTCCAGGACTGGCTCGGCAAGGACCTGCAGAGGGCGACCACCATCAGCGTGCCGGTCACCCTGGTCATCCTGGCGCTGATCTTCGGCGCCGTGGTGATGGCCGGCGTGCCGGTGCTGCTGGGCCTGACCGCGGTGGCCTCCACCCTGGGCCTGTGGGCGCTGGCCTCCCAGGTGGTGCCCGACCCGGGCACGGTGACGGACGTCATCGTGCTGATGGGCCTGGCGGTCGGCGTCGACTACTGCCTCTTCTACCTGCGCCGCTTCCGCGAGGAGACGGCCAAGGGCTACGGCGCGACCTCGGCGGTGGAGATCGCCGCGGCGACCTCCGGCCACTCGGTGGTGGTCTCCGGCGTCGCGGTGCTGGTCTCGATGGCCGGGCTCTACCTGGCCGGCGACCTGATGCTGGCCTCGATGGCCACCGGCGCGATCATCGTGGTCGCGGTGGCGATGCTCTCGGCCGTCACCGTGCTGCCGGCCCTGCTGGTCAAGCTGGGCCGGGCGGTCGACCGGCCGCGGATCCCGCTGGTGTGGCGCCTCACCCGGAGCCGGAGCAACCCGCGGGCCTGGAACTTCCTGCTGCGCCCGGCCACCAGGCACCCGCTGGTCTCGCTGGTGCTCGCGGTCGGCGCGCTGGTGGCGCTGGCGCTGCCCGCGCTGGGGATGGACCTGAAGGCCACCCAGATCGCGGACTACCCGCGCACCCTGGCCACGATGCAGAGCTACGACCGGCTGCTCGCCGCGTTCCCGTCGAACGCCAACACCGACGTGGTGGCGGTGAAGACGCCGGCCGGGCAGCAGGAGGCGGTCCGCGGGCGGCTGGAGCAGCTCGCCGAACAGCTCGGGCGGGAGCCGCTGTTCGCCAGGGACATCCCGCCGACGGTCCGGGTCTCGGCGGACGGGCGCGGCGCCGTCCTGGAGGCGGGCACGCCGACGCCGCCGGGCACCTCCCCGGCCCGGGACTCGGTCGACCGGCTGCGGGACGTGCTGGTGCCGGCGGCGCTGAAGGACCTGCCGGGCCTGGAGTACGCGGTCGGCGGCGACCAGGCGGACGACATGGACTACACCGCCAACCTGAAGGACCGGCTGCCGATGGTGATGGGCGTGGTGTTCGCCCTGACCTTCCTGATCATCGTGCTGGCGTTCCGCTCGGTGGTGGTGGCGCTGACCACCGTGGTGCTCAACCTGCTCTCGGTCGCGGCCTCGTTCGGCTTCCTGTGCCTGGTCTTCCAGCACACCTGGGCGGACGGGCTGCTCGACTACCACTCGACCGGGCACGTGGTCTCCTGGGTGCCGGTGCTGCTCTTCGTGATCCTGTCGGGCCTGTCGCTGGACTACCACGTCTTCGTGGTCAGCCGGATCCGGGAGGGCGTGGTGGCCGGCATGACCACCCGCAACGCGGTGCTGGACGGCATCACCAGGACCGCCGGCGTGGTGACCGGCGCGGCCGCGGTCATGGTGGCGGTGTTCGCCACCTTCGGGACGCTGACCTTCATCGAGCTGAAGCAGATCGGCGTCGGGCTGGCGGTGGCCATCGTGCTGGACGCCACGGTGATCCGGATCTTCGTCCTGCCGGCCGCGATGACCCTGCTGGGCCGGGCCAACTGGTGGCCCTCGCGCACCGGCCGGGCGGTCACCGCGGACCTGCCGCGGCGCAGCGACGGGGCGCACCAGGAGCCGGTGGACGTCTGACCGGCCCGGCGGCCGTCGGAGGGGGCGGGGTCGCGAGGACCCCGCCCCGGCTCCGGCGGACGGCGGCGATCAGCCGTTCGTCAGTTCCGCGTCAGCAGCCATGGAGCATAGTGGTCAACGGAGTTGACCCTGGAAGACGGACAGGACGGAACCCCGATGAGCAACCCCTTCGACGATCCCGACGGCACGTTCCACGTACTGGTGAACGGCGAGAACCAGCACAGCCTGTGGCCCGCCTTCGCCGAGGTCCCGGCGGGCTGGCGCGAGGCGCTCAGCTCGGTGCCCCGGGAGGAGGCGGTGCGCTTCGTCGACGAGAACTGGACCGACCTGCGGCCGCTCAGCCTGATCGAGCGCGGGGCCTGAGCCGTGGCGGCCCAGGCGGCGATCGAGGCGGAGGGCCTCCGCAAGAACTACTGGGACCAGCAGGTCCTCAAGGGGATCGACCTGCACGTCCCGGCGGGCACCGTGCTCGGGCTGCTCGGTCCCAACGGGGCGGGCAAGACCACGACGGTCCGCATCCTCAGCACCCTGCTCGGACCGGACGGCGGCCGGGCCGCGGTGGCCGGGTTCGACGTCGCCGCCGCGCCGCGCGAGGTGCGCCGCCGGATCGGGCTGTCCGGCCAGTACGCCGCGGTGGACGAGGAGCTGACGGGCCGCGAGAACCTGGTCCTGCTCGGCCGGCTGCTGCGCCTGGGCCGGGCCGGGGCCCGGGCCAGGGCGGACGAGCTGCTGGCGCGATTCGACCTCGCGGACACCGGCGACAAGCCGCTGCGGGCCTACTCGGGCGGCATGCGCCGCCGGCTGGACCTGGCGAGCACGCTGGTCGGCGGCCCCGAGGTGATCTTCCTGGACGAGCCGACCACCGGGCTCGACCCGTCCAGCCGGCTGGTCCTGTGGTCCGTGGTGCGCGACCTGGTGGCCGACGGCGTGACCGTCCTGCTGACCACCCAGTACCTGGAGGAGGCCGACGAGCTGGCCGACCGGATCGTGGTGATCGACAAGGGCGTGGTGGCCGCCGAGGGCACCGCCGACGAACTCAAGCGCAAGGTCGGCCAGGAGCGGCTGGAGGTCACCGTGGCCGATCCGGCCGACCTGCCGGCGGCGCTCTCCGCGCTGAACCCGCTGATGGTCGGCGAGCTGACCCGGGACGACCGCAGGGGCGTGCTGGGCGTGCAGTTGAACGACGGGCTGGCCGGGGTCTCGGCCGCCGCCGCCGCGCTGCACGCGGCCGGCATCCAGGTCAGCGGCCTCGCCCAGCGCCGCCCCTCGCTGGACGACGTGTTCCTGGAACTCACCGGCCACCGGGCCGCGTAGCGCGATGGCACAGCCGAACGCGGTCAGCTGCCGGGTGCTCTGGTCGCCGGTGGTCGACCGGGCCCGGGTGCGCGCCCTGATGTCCGACGAGGAACGGGCCCGGTACGGGCAGTTGGCCGCGCCCGAGGACCGGGCCCGGTACGCCACCGCCCGGGCCCTGGTCCGCACCGCGCTGGGCCGGGCCACCGGGGTGGCGCCGAGGGCGGTGGCGTTCAGCCGCCGGTGCCGGTACTGCGGCGGCCCGCACGGCAAACCGCGGGTGCCCGGCGCCGCCGCGCGGTTCTCGCTCTCGCACTCCGGCGGGCGGGTGGTGCTGGCCGTCGCCGAGCACGCCGAGCCGGGGGTGGACGTGGAGCGGGTCGCCGCCCGCGAGGTGGACCGGCTGGCGCCCCGGGTGCTCTCCGAACGGGAGCTGGCGGACTTCCGGGAGATCCGCCCGGAGGACCGGCCGGCGGCCTACCACGTCTACTGGACCAGGAAGGAGGCGGTCCTCAAGGCGGTCGGCCGCGGGCTCTCCGTGCCGCTGCGCGGCCTCACCCTGGCCGCGCCCGGGCAGCGCGCGGCGCTGCTGTCCTGGGACGGCGCCCCCGGGGCCGGGGGAGCGGGCGCGCCGGCCATCGCGCTGGCCGACCTGCGTCCCGGCCCCGGGTACGCGGCGGCCCTGGCCGTCGAGACCCCGGGGCGGATCGAACTGGCCGAGTGGGACCTCGACGGCCCGCTGGACGTGCCGTGAGCACTCCGGCTGCCGGAGCAGCCGGAGGGGCCCGCCGGACGGAAGGGGGACTCAGCCGGTCACCGCGCGTCGGCCCAGACCAGGCCGGCGTCGATCGACGGGTCCTGGGCCAGGATGGCCTGCTGGAGACCGCGCATCTTCTTCCGGGGTTCCAGTCCGAGTTCGTTGTTCAACCAGGAACGGACCCGCTGGAACGTCGCCAGCGCCTCGCCCTGGCGGCCGGCCCGGTAGAGCGCGAGCATCAGTAACTCGGACATCCGCTCCCGTTCCGGATGCTCGCAGGCCAGCTGTTCCAGCTCGTTGACCGCGTTGCCCTCGGCGCCCACGCTCAGGCGGGCCTCGTAGAGGTCCTCCAGGGCGTCCAGCCGGCGGCTGTTGAGCCGGTTGACCTGGCTGTGGCAGCGCAGCCCGCCGGAGACGTCGAGCAGGGCCGGTCCGCGCCAGAGCCGCAGCGCCTCCTCCAGCCGCTGCGCCGCCTCGTACGGCTGGTCGCGCAGCAGTGCGGCGCCGCGGGCGGCCAGCGCGTCGAATCTTCGGGCGTCGACCGCCTCCGGTGGCAGGTCGAGCAGGTACCCGCTGGCCGAGGTGGGCACCAGCAGGTTCCCGGGGACGCCGGTGACCGCCTCCAGGGAGGTGCGCAGCCGGCGCATGTTCGCCTGGAGGGCGTTCTTGGGGTTCTTCGAGGCCTGGTCGGAGAAGAGCTCCTCGATCAGGACGTCCATCGAGACGACCTCGCCCGGGCTGAAGCTCAGCACCGCGAGCAGGGTCCGCACCCGGTTCGCGCCGATGCCGTCGTGCCGGTCCTCGATCGACACCCGCAGCGATCCGAGGATTTCGATGGATACCCGGTTCCTGGCGTCGAACCGGCTTTCTACTGGGTGGTAATATCTCATTCTCTGCGACCCGATTCCGAGGCTCTGACCGCAATAAGGACACGTCTGCGCATGCGTCGCCCGGCCTGTCTCCACTGGGCGGCGCTGATCCCTACAACCGGTCAATGGGGTGGTGTGCGGTGGGATGCGGCCTAAGGCCGACGGGCGGGCCAATGGCCCGCCCGTAGCGTGCTTTCGTGGCGCAGCGCTACGGCAGAAGGTGACACTGCCCCGGTAGCGGGACCGGGCGGCCCGGGCGCCCGGGTGGAGAAAGGGCCGAGTGGTCGATCATCGAATTCCCCCGTCGTGTCCGTCCGAATCGCCCGCGCCCTTCCTGAGGGGGCGGACGTGTACCGAGTATTTCCTGGGTGAGCAGGCGCGGGCCGACCGCCGGCGCCGACCGCAGTCGGCAATGCGGCCCGGATCAACCTAACACGATCAGTCGAATTCCTTGCCGATTCCGGGGGCCCGGTAAACCTCCAACACCCGCCCCGCGGACGCTACCTGATACCCCGTCAGGCGGCGTCACGCGGGGGTGCCGGAGTGTCGGCGTACCGTCAGAGCAGGTCGAGCCGCTGCCCGACGCCGAGTTCGAGGGCCGTGCGCCGGACGGCGTCGATCATGCCGACGTCCAGGATGGACATCCCGAACGGGTTGCTGACCACGTAGCCGGGGCCGGGCCGGACGGCCGGGACCCGCCCGAGCAGCACCTGGCCCAGGGTGCCGTCGATCGGCCGCCCCGGGCCGGTGCCGGGCGCGGACGCGGTGCCCGGCCGGGTCACCCTCCCCTCCTGGAGCAGCCGGCCGAGGATCCGGCGCGGGTTCTCCTCGATCAGGTCGAGGTCGTCCCCGTACACGGCCTCGGCGCCGAGGAAGACCTCCTCCGTCAGGTCGCCCAGCGAGACGTGCGCCAGGAAGCTGCCCGGCCGGATCCAGGAGGCCGGCAGGTACGGGTCGTCGCTGGTGGTCAGGGTGACGGTGACCGGGGAGGCGGCGACCGCCTCGGCCGCCGTGGCGGCCACCGTGACGGCCAGCCCCGGGTGCCGCTCGGCGGCCCAGGCGACCAGCTGCGCCGAGCGTTCGGCGGACAGGTCGAACACCGTCACCCGGCGGGCCTCGGGGAAGGTGCGGACCAGCAGGTCCAGGTGGGCCCGGGCCAGCGCGCCGGTGCCGAGCAGGGTGAGGCCGTCCCACCGCTCGGGGCCGAGTTCGCGCAGGCTGACCATGGTGTACGCGGCCGTCCGGATCGCGCTCAGGTAGCCGGCCTCGGCGATCAGCCCGGGCCGGGCGGTCTCCGGGTCGAAGGCGAAGCTCAGGCCGCCGGCCCGCTCGATGCCCCGGGACGGGTTGTCGACGGCCGCGTTGATCAGCTTCATGCCGTAGACCGAGCCCTCCTCGCGGTGCAGGGCGCCCAGCATCGCGATGGCCCGGCTGTAGGCGCCGTTGCTGTTGTGCCACGGCAGGTAGCCCTCGGTGGGGATCTCGGTCCGCCCGGCGGCCTGGTCGCGCAGGACCTCCGCCACCACCTCGACCGGGTCGAGCTTCTCCAGGCAGGCGAGCACGGCCGGTCGGTTGAGGAAGAGCAGGCTCTCTTGGGACATGGCGTTCCTCGGTTCGAAGGGGGGGTGGGGTGCTCCGTGGCGGCGTCCGGTCGGTGGCCGGGCCGGTGGCCGGGTCGGTGGCCGGGTCGGGGGCGCGCGTGCGCCGGCGAGCGGCTCCGGCCCGCCTCGTCCGATGAGCCATCGCAGCTTAGCTGATCATCTTCCTTGGCAGGCAAGCGAGTTGATGATGCGTTAGCTCGCCCCGGCGGCCCGGTGGGCGGCCGGCCCCGTGGTCATCCTCGATCGTCGCGTGGTCAGTATTCGGTCAGTCGTTTGTCAATTCGGTCCACTAGCTTGATCCCCGTCCCCCTGGGCGCACCGCCCCGGGGACCAGCCGTGCAGGGGCACGGCACCCGGCCGGTGCCGGTCCAGGCGACCGCCCGGCACCCACGACGGTGTCCGCCCCGGATCACCACGCCGGACCGTCGACTGCGGCTGAGAGGAGCCGGCTAGCCGTGACCTCACTGATCGAGGTATCCACCCACTGGCCCACCCAGGTGTCCATCGCGGACCGCCAGCGGGCGCTGGGCCTGACAGACACCGAACTGCGGCGCTACGGACGGGGGTTCGGCCTGTCCGAGGTCTGCTGGGACGAGACCGAGAGCGAGACCGAGAGCCTGCTGGCCGCCGTCGGCAAGCTGACCGCGCTGCGCGGCCGGGAGGACAAGGTCCGCTACGTGCTCCGGCCGCGGACCCAGCGCTTCCTCTCGCCGTACCCGCTCAGCCCGCTGCACGAGGTGCGCCGGGAGGCCGGACTGCGGCACGCGAAGACCTTCGCCCTGACCGAACAGGCCTGCGCCTCCGGCCTGGTGGCCGTCGACGTGGCCGGCATGCTGCTGGCGGAGGACCCCGACCCGGAGGCGCTGGCCCTGGTGCTGGTCGGCGAGAAGGCGTACACCCAGGTGGCCCAGGTGCTGGCCGGCATGGGCATCACCGGCGAGGGCACGGCGGCCGTGCTGGTCTCCGCCGCGGCCACCCGCGACCGGGTGCTCGGCTTCGCCACCCGCACCGTCTCGGTCGGCGACCCCAACCTGGTGATGACCGACGAGGGCTTCGCCGCCTTCCGCGACATCTACCCCGACATGCTGATGGGCGTCATCGACGAGGCGCTGGCCGACGCCGGCCTGACCACCGCCGACCTCGCCCTGGTACTGCCGCACAACGTCAACCGGATCGCCTGGGTGCGCTTCAGCGACCGCCTCGGCGTCGGGGTGGACCGGATCTTCCTGGACAACATCCCGCGGACCGGCCACTGCTTCGGCGCGGACCCCTTCATCAACTACGCCAGCGCCCAGGCCCTCGGCCGGCTCCGGCCCGGCGACCGCTACCTGATGGTCTCGGTCGGGGTCGGCGCGAGCTTCGCCGCGATGGTCGTGGAGCACTGAACGTGAACGCGACGGGAGAACAGGGCATGACCGAACCGGGATTCAACCAGCGGCTGAAGGTCGCGGTGGCCGAGGACGGCCGCGCCGCCCTGGTGTTCCTGGGCAACTTCGAGGTCGAGGAGCAGTGGGCGCGCGGCGAGATCGGACTGCCCCGGCTCACCTCGGCCGGCAACACCGCGGTGGTCAACCGGATGGACGAGTTCGCGCTGCTGCTCGGCGGCGCCGACGACCACGTGGTGCTGAAGACCGCCCCCGACCGGGAGTACCTCCACTACCTGCGCGAACTGGGCCTGCGCCTGCCCACCGTCCACGTGGTGGCCGACCAGCTGCCGGGCAACACCGTCACCCAGGACGCGCTGGCCGACCCCGGGCTGCTCGCCGTGCTGGCCCGGCTCGGCGAACAGGGCGCGCGGCTGCTCCCGCACGGGGTCTCCGCCCTGGAGGAGGACCTGGCCGCCAAGGCGGGCATCGGGATCGCCGGGCCGCCCGCCGCCCTGTGCAAGGCCGTCAACAGCAAGGTCCACAGCCGGCGGATCGCCGACGAGCTGGGCCTGCGCCAGCCGCGCGGCTGGGCCTGCGGGACGACGGCCGAGCTGGACGAGGCGGTCGCCGCCGCGGCGGCGCTGCTGGACGAGGGCGCCGTGCTGCTGTTCAAGGAGGCGCTCGGGGTCTCCGGCAAGGGCATCGCGGTGATCGAGAGCGCCCGGCGGCTGGAGCGCACCCGGCGGATGGTGGCCGACGCCGCCCGGGCCGCCGGCACCGACCGGATCGCCTTCGTGATCGAGGAGCGGGTGGCCAAGGCCGCCGACCTCAACTACCAGTTCACCATCGGCCGCGACGGCTCGGTCCACCTGGACTTCGTCAAGGAGGCCATCACCGCCAACGGCGTCCACCTGGGCCACCGCTTCCCGCCGGACCTCCGCCCCGAACAGCTCGCCGAACTCGGCCGCGCCGCCGAACTGCTCGGCTCCCGGCTCGCCGCCGACGGCTTCCACGGCGTGGTCGGCGTGGACGCGATGACCGACCCGGACGGCGGCCTCTACCCGGTCATCGAGATCAACGCGCGCAACAACATGTCCACCTACCAGGTCCGGCTCCAGGAGCAGCTGCTCGGCCCGGGCCGCACCGCGCTGGCCCGGCACTACCCGCTGACGCTCACCGAGCCGCTGCCGTTCGGCGCGGTCCGCGACCTGCTGGACGGGCTGCTGCTCCGGGAACCCGGCGGGACCGGCCTGGTGGTCAACAACTTCGCCACGGTCAACGCCGGCGCCGCCGCGGGCACGCCGTTCAACGGCCGGCTCTACGGCCTCCTGATGGGCGGCTCCGCGCCGGAGCTCGCCGCGCTGGACGCCGCCGTCACCGAGCGGCTCGGCCGCGCCGCGGCCGCCGCCCCCACCCCCGCCCGGCCCCAGGGCCCGCCCCCGGCCGCAGTCGAAAGGGACCAGCATGAGCGCTGAATTCCAGGTCCAGGGCCTGGACGCCACCGCCCTCGCCGAGGAGTTCGGCACCCCGCTGTACGTGTACGACGGCGAGGCGCTGCGGCGCCGGATCACCGACCTGCGCGCGCTGCTGCACCCGCGGTTGGAGGTGTTCTTCTCGATGAAGTCCAACCCCAACATCGCGGTCTGCGCGCTGCTGCACCGCCACGGCGCCCGGGCCGAGGTCTCCTCGCTCGCCGAACTGCTCACCGCCCGCCGGGCCGGCGTCGCGCCGCGGGACATCGTCTTCCTCGGGCCCGGCAAGAGCCGCGCCGAACTGACCGAGTGCCTGACCCAGGGCGTCTACGCGGTCATCTGCGAGTCGCTGCCCGAACTGGAGCTGATCGAGGAACTGGCCGCCGGGCTCGGCCTGGTCGCCCCGGTGGCCCTGCGGGTCAACCCGAGCTTCGCGGTCAAGGGCTCCGGCCTGACCATGGGCGGCAAGCCGCGCCAGTTCGGCATCGACGAGGCCCGGCTGCTGGAGGGCGCCCCGCTCGGCAAGCAGTACGAGCACGTGCGGCTGATGGGCGTCCAGGTCTACATGGGCACCCGGATCCTGAACGAGGACGCGGTGGTGCAGAACACCGTCCGCATCCTGGAACTGGCCCGGCGGATCGCCGCCCACCACGAGTTCCCGCTCGACATGGTCGACATCGGCGGCGGCCTCGGCGTCTCCTACTTCGAGGGCGAGCGGGACCTGGACCTGGCCCTGCTGGCCCGCGAGGTCAACCCGGTGCTGGCGGAGTTCGCCGAGGCGCACCCCCGGACCCGGATGATCATGGAGCTCGGGCGCTACCTGACCGCGGAGAGCGGCACGTACGTGGTCCGGGTCCGCTACACGAAGACCTCGATGGGCGAGAACTTCGCGGTCGCGGACGGCGGCACCAACCACCACATGGCGGCCGTCGGCATCGGCTCCTTCGTCAAGCGCAACTTCCCGATCCGGCTGCTCAACCGCTACGACGAGCCGGCCGACGAGGTCTGGAACGTCACCGGCCCGCTCTGCACCCCCAACGACACCCTGGGCAAGAAGGTCCGCCTGCCGCACCTGCGGGCCGGCGACCTGCTCGGGGTGGAGCGCTCCGGGGCCTACGGGCCCAGCGCCTCGCCGGTGCTCTTCCTCAGCCACGGCCACCCCGCCGAGGTGCTCGTCCAGGACGGCCGGGCCCACCTGGTGCGCGAGGCCGACAGCACCGAGGACCTGCTGCGCAAGCAGCGCCTGGTCGAGCAGGACTGACCCGCGACCCGGCGGCCCGCCACCGCGACGCCACCACGCCACCACGCCTCCACGCCACGAAAGGGCGCGATCCACATGACCGACACCATCGAGACCACCGACCGCACCAGAGTGGTCGCCGCCATCACCGAGGCGCTCGGCGCCGTGCTCCAGCGCGACCTGGGCGACCTGGCACCCGACACCAAGCTCTTCGACACCCTGGGCCTGGACTCCACCGGCGTGCTCGACCTGCTGCTGCGCCTGGAGGAGCTGCTGGACGGCGAGTTCGACACCGACGAGCTGGAGATGAGCCACTTCGCCACCGTCCGGTCGCTGGCCGACTTCATCACCGCCGAGCTGGACGCCTGAGGATGTCCGTCTCAGCACCGGAGCGGGCCGGTGCCGCCGCGCGCGGCCCGGCCCGGCACCCGGGCCTCGCGGTGACCGCGGCGGCGCACGGGTTCTTCCCGACCGGCACCGCCCGGCTCGACAGCCCCGTCGACCGGACGTACCTCCTCGACCAGACCGGCCACGCCGGCCTCGCCCTGGACCGGGCGGTGCTCGAAGGCGCCACCGGCAACCGGTTCCAGGACATGGGCGCCGACCTGCTCGACCGGCTCGGCCCCCAGCCCGCGACCGACCTGATGGTCCTGGCCTACGCCACCCCGGACCTGCTCCCCACCACCCTGACCGCGCCCACCCTCGCCGAGCGGCTCCCCGGCCGCCCGCTGCTGCTCGCGGTCACCGACCAGGGCCGCTCCGCGCCGTTCAGCGCCCTCGCGCTGGCCCAGAGCTACGCCCACCGGCACGGCTTCCGGCGGGCCCTGGTGCTGGCCTTCGACCAGACGCTGCTGCCCTACCGGCTCCCGGCCGACGGACCGCTGCACCTGGCCGGCGACAGCGCGGCCGCCCTGGTCCTGGAGGCCGTCGACGCCGGCCGGCCGGACGGCTACCGGGTGCGCCAGGCCGGCGGACTGGACCCGCGGCAGGCCGGCCGGGCGCTGCGCGAACTGGCCGCCGAACTGGACCCGCGGGGCACCGCGGCGCTGCTGGCCGGACCCGGCCTCGACGCCGGCCCCGGAACCGACCCCGGCCGACCCGTCGCCCGGCGGGCGCCGGCCGGCTACCCGTGCACCGCCCCGCTGAGCCTGCTCGCCGAGGGGCTGCCCACCGGGGCGCCCGTCCTGCTGGCCGAGTACGACCCCGCCCTGGGCGACCTGTCGGTGTGCCGCGTCGACCCCGCCCCGGCACCGTGACCGCCACGGCGCACGCCCCGGCGGCGCAGGCCCCGGCTCCGGCTCCGGCGCAGGCACCGGAGCTCCAGCGGGTCGCGCGGACCGAGGGGCTGCTCCCCGCGCTGCGCCTGCTGCTGGAGGCGCACGGCGGCACCCCGCCGTTCGGGCCGACCGGCCACACGCTGCTGCCCGAGCCGGACACCGGCCCGGACGCCGGCCCGGACACCGGCCCGGACACCCGCCCGGACCCGGTGCGCCGCTACCCGCTCCCCGGCGGCGCGGTCGTCCTGGTCCACGACCCGCGGGCGGCCCGCGCCGGGGCGGCGGCCGTCGACCGGACGGCGCTGCTGCGGCTGCGGCTCGGCCTGGTCCAGGGCCTGCGCGACGCCTGCCTGGCGCACCTGGCCGGCCGGGCCAGCGGCGGGAGCACCGTCCTGATGCAGCAGCTGGTCAAGGGCCAGCTGGCCGAGGCGCTCGGGCACCAGCTGGAGCTCGCCGCGCTGCTGGACGCCACCGCGCCGCCGGACCTGACCGGCCCCGCGCTGCGGGACCTGCACCGCCAGCTCACCGACACCGGCCGGGCCCTGCTGCGGCTGCTGGGCGCCCACGGCTACCTGGCCGACGGGCCCGGCGCCACCGCGCACGTCTCGGAGCTGCTGGCCGACGTCCACCTGCCCGCGGAGGAGGACCGGTGACCGCGCCGGACGGCCGCCTGGCCGCGCTGCGCGGCCAGGCCCGCGAGTGGGGCGCCGGGTTCGCGGCGGCCGCGCTCGACCTGGACCGCGACCCCGACCGGATCGCGGACCACCTCGACCTGCCCGGCGTCCGCTTCATGGGCACCTTCGGCGTCCCCGCCGAGTTCGGCCGGCCGCCGCTGCGGATCGGACCGCACCGGTTCGAGGGCACCACCGCGCTGGAACGCGCGGTCGTGCTGGAGGAACTGGCCCGCGGCGACATCGGCATGACGCTGGCCGCGCCCGGCCCCTCGATGTCCGGCGTCCTGGTCGAACAGCTCGGCGACCGGGCCCAGCGGGAGTGGTTCTACGGGCGGGTGCTCGCGGAGCCCACCTGGACCTGCTTCGCCCTGACCGAACCCGACCGGGGCTCCGACGCCTCGGCCCTGGACACCGCGCTGCGCCCGGCCGGGGACGGCGCGCTCGAACTGACCGGCGCCAAGCGGTACGTGGGCAACGCCTCGCGGGCCCGGATCGCCGCTGTCTTCGCCCGCACCCGGCCGGGCCCGCTCGGCGTCACGGCGGTCCTGGTGGACACCGGCGACCCGGGCTACCGGGCCGAACCGCTCGGCTCGCTCGGCGTCCGCGGCGCCCGGATCTGCGCCGTCACGCTGGACCGGGTGCGGGTCGACCCGGAGCGGGTGCTGGGCCGGCACCTGTCGCCGACCCGGCGCGGGATCTGGGCCTCCGTCCAGGTCTTCAACCGGCTGCGGCCCTCGGTGGCGGCCCTCGCGCTGGGCGTCGCCGGCGCGGCGCACGACCTGCTGCTGGAGCACCGGGCCGCGGCCCGGGGCGCCGCCCGGGAGCGGATCGAGCGGATCGGCCGGCGGATCGGGGCCACCCGCGCCCTCGTCCACCGGGCCGCGGCCGCCGTGGACGCCACCGGCGACGGGTACCTCGCCTCGGCGGCGAAGGCCCGGGCCTGCCGGCTGGCCGAGGAGGTGACGCTGGAGGCCGCCGAGCTGCTGGCGCCCGCCGCCCGGGCCACCCACCCGCTGCTGGACAAGCTGGTGCGCGACGCGCGCGGGGTGGAGTTCATGGAGGGCACCCGCAACATCCAGCACCTGAACCTGTTCCAGGGCCTGCTGTCGGGCCGGGTGGACGGGTGAGCCGGCGGCGCGGGCGGCGGCGCGCACCCCGCCCGGTCAGACCCGGTTGAGGTAGGCGAGCACGGCCATCACCCGCCGGTTGTCGTCCCTGGACGGCGGCAGGTCGAGCTTGGCGAGCAGGCTGTTGATGTGCTTGGCGACGGCCTTCTCGGTGATCACCAGGACCGCGGCGATGGCGGCGTTGGACCGGCCCTCGGCCATGTAGCCGAGCACCTCGCGCTCGCGCTCGGTGAGCCGGGCGATCTGCTGGTCCTGCGAGCTGTGGCTGAGCATCCGGGAGACGACGTTCGGGTCCATCACGGTGCCGCCGGCGGCGACCTGGTGCAGGGCCGAGATGAACTGGTCGCTGTTGAAGACCCGGTCCTTGAGCAGGTAGCCGACCCCGCCGTCGCCGTCGGCCAGCAACTCCTGCGCGTAGAGCTGGTCGACGTACTGGGAGAGGAGCAACGAGGGCTGTCCTGGCCGCAGTCGGCGGCCCTCCAGGACGGCGCGCAGCCCCTCGTCGGTGTGGGTGGGCGGCATCCGGATGTCGACCAGCGCGACGTCGGGCTCGTGCTCGGCCAGCGCCCTGGTCAGCTCCGGGCCCGACCCGACCGCGGCGACGATGTCGAAACCGTTCAGTTCGAGCAGCCGGGACAGGCCCTCACGGAGCAGGAACTGGTCTTCCGCGAGTACCAGGCGCATGATCGGTCCCCCGTGTCTCCCCGTCAGTCCCGGCCGCCGGGCCGGAAACCCTCCGGCCACAAGCTAGCAATGCCCCCATGGCCAAGCAAGCAAGCCGCAATCGGTCAGCGCCTGGTCAACTGCCTGTCAGCGCCGTTTGAAATGATCGTGAGGTCAGGCGCTGCAAGGAATTCCACGACGCGTGACCGACGAAGGCATCCACCGCTGTAACCGAGCCGGCCCGAAAATCATCCCGCCGGCGATATCGACGTGGACGGTGTCCCATTCAAGTCATCTCCGCTCCGCACGAATTCAATGCCGAGGACGTTTTCGTCAATCTCGAAACGGTCGTCGGACAACGCCTGATGCTCAAGTGCGAGGGCTTCAATTTCGCCGGTTCCATCAAACTCAAGGCCGCGCACGCGATGGTGAGCGCCGCCGAGCGGTCGGGCCGGCTGCGGCCCGGGTCGACCCTGGTGGAGAGCTCCTCGGGGAACCTGGGCGTGGCGCTGAGCCTGGTCGCCGCCAGCCGCGGCTACCGGTTCATCTGCGTCACCGACTCCCGCTGCACCCTCGGCGCCCGCCAGTTGATGGAGGTGTTCGGCAGCGAGGTGCACGTCATCACCAAGCCGGACCGGGTCGACGGGCTGCTGGGGGCGCGCATCCGGCACGTGCGCCGGCTCTGCGCGGACAACGAGGGCTTCCTCTGGCTCAACCAGTACGCCAACCCGAACAACTGGCAGGCCCACTACCGGCTGACCGGCCCGGAGATCCTCAAGGCCTTCCCCGACCTCGGGGTGCTGTTCGTCGGCGCGGGCACCACCGGCACGCTGATGGGCTGCGCCCGCTACCTGCGCGAACAGAAGCCGTCGGTGCGGATCGTGGCGGTCGACGCGGTCGGCTCGGTCACCTTCGGCGGCCCGCCCGAGCCGCGGCACATCCCGGGCCTCGGCACCGGCGTGCGGCCCGCGCTGCTCGACGAGTCCGTGGTGGACGACGTGGTGATGGTGGCGGAGCCCGACACCATCCGGGCCTGCCGCCGGCTGGCCCGCCACGGCTTCCTGTTCGGCGGGTCCACCGGGACGGTGGTGAGCGGGGCGGTCGCCTTCCTGGCCGAACACCCGCTGGACGGCGGCGAGTCGGCCGTCGCCATCGCACCCGACCTGGGCGACCGCTACCTGGACACCGTCTACCAGGACACGTGGGTGACGGACCTGTACGGCCCCGACGTGCTCCAGGACCCGCTCCGGGCCGAGGCCCGCTGACACCCCGGTCCGGACCGTCCTCACCAGCCCGCAGTACCCCGATGGAGACGTCATGACCTCGCCCACCCGTTCGACCCTCCCGCTGACCGGCGCCCAGACCGGCATCTGGTTCGACGAGCAGCTCGCCAGCGGACGCCTCGCCTACAACATGGCGGACTACCTGGACATCAGGGGCCCGCTGGACGACCGGCTGCTCGTCGAAGCCCTCACCCGGGTGACGGACGAGGCCGAGTGCACCCGGGCGAGGTTCTCCGAGGCGGACGGCCTGCCGGTCCAGCGGATCGAACCGCTGGACGGACTCCCGCTGCGCACCGTCGACCTGGCGGGCCGCCGGGACCCGGTGGGCGAGGCGCTGCGGCTGATGGACGAGGACCTGCACCGGCCCTTCGACCTGCTCGGCGGCGTGCTGTTCCGGGCCGTCCTGTTCCGGGTGGCCGCCGACCGCTCCCTGCTCTACCTGGCCATGCACCACCTGCTCTCCGACGGCTACAGCCGCCTCGCGGTCTACCGCAGGCTCAGCGAGGTCTACGGGGCGCGGGCCGCGGGGGAGCCGGTCGCGGACGGCGCGCTGCCCGGACTGGAACTGCTCCTGCGCGAGGAGGCCGACTACCTGGGGTCGGCCGCGGTGGAGCGCGACCGCGCGTTCTGGGAGGGCCACCTGAGCGGCCCGGCCGGGCCCACCAGCCTGGCCGCGGGCGCACCGGTGCCCGGCACCGCGTTCCTGCGCGGCAGCCTCGCGCTCGACACGCCCACCGCCCGGGCGCTGCGCGCGGCGGCCCGCGCCGCCGAGGTGACCTGGCCGACCTTCGCGATCGCCGCCGCCGCCGCGTACACCGGCAAGGCCGCCGGCCTGGCGGACGTGCTGCTCACCCTGCCGATGACCGCCCGGCTGACCGCCACCGCCCGCTCGGTGCCCGGCATGGTGGCCAACTACCTGCCGCTGCCGGCCCGGGTCGGCCCCGCCACCACGGTGGGCGGACTGCTCCGCGACACCTCCCGGACACTGGCCCGCTCGCTGCGCCACCAGCGCTACCCGGCCGACCGGATCCGCCGCGCGATCGGCCTGCGGGCCGACGACCGGCGGCCGTTCGGCCCGTTCGTCAACGTGCTCCCGCAGACCCCGGAGTTCCGGCTCGGCCCGTGCGAGGCCCGGCTGAACAACCTCTCCACCGGGATCGTCGACGACCTGATGATCACCGTCCTGGACGGCCCCGACGACGGCGTCGAACTGCACCTCAACGGCAACCCCGCGCTCTACGGCGCACAGGAGGTCACCGACCACCTGCACCGCTTCGGCACCTTCCTGCGCCGCCTGGCCGACGCCGACCCGGACACCCCGCTGGGCCGCCTGGACCTGGCCACCGACGCCGAACGCGCCCGCCTGGCGCGGGCCGGCACCGGACCGGCCGGCGCACCGGGCGGCTCGGTGCCGCAACGGGTGCGGGAGTTCGCGCTGCGCACCCCGGCGGCGCTCGCGGTGAGTGACGGGCGCACCGCGGCCTCCTACTCCTCGCTGGTCGGCTGGGCCGACG
>NZ_QLLT01000007.1:43280-286871 GCF_003259315.1 Kitasatospora sp. SolWspMP-SS2h
CTGCCGCTGACCGCGCACGGCAAGGTCGACCGCAAGGCGCTGACGGCCCCCGGCACCCCCGCCCCCGCCCCCGCCGACCTCGCCCGGGGCACCGCCGCCGCACCGGCCGCCGGCCGCCGGCCGGCCACCGAGGCGCAGCGGGTGCTGTGCGAGGTGTTCGCCGAGGTGCTCGGCCTGGCCGAGGTCGGCGCCGACGACAACTTCTTCACCCTGGGCGGCGACTCGATCAGCTCCATCCAGGTGGTCAGCCGGGCCCGGACCCGGGGCGTCGTGCTCCTGCCGCGCGACGTCTTCGCCCTCAAGACCCCCGCCGCGCTGGCCGCGACCGCCGCCGGCCCCGCCGCCGGGCGGACCGTCCGCCCCGCCGCCGACGCCGAGGACGGCGTCGGCGAGGTCGAGCCGACCCCGATCATCGCCCAGCTCACCGAAGACCTCGGCGAACTCGCGGGCCCGGCCGCCGAGTACAGCCAGTACGTGGTGGTCAGGACGCCGCCCGGGCTGACCGTCGAACGGCTCACCGAGCTGCTGGCGGCGCTGCTCGCCCGCCACGACGCGCTCCGGATGGCCGTCACCGCGACCGCGCCCGGCGTCTGGACGCTGCGCACCCGGCCGCCCGGCGCCGTCGACGCCGCCCGGCTGGTCGACGCGGTCGACGCCGCCGGGGCGCTCGCCGACCCGGCCGCGCTCGACGCGCTGGTCGCCGAGCAGGTCCGGGCCGCCCGCGCCCGGCTCGCCCCGGCCGAGGCCGGGACGCTGCGGGCGGTGCTGCTGGACGGCGGCCCCGCCCGGGACGGCCGACTGCTGCTGCTCGCCCACCACACCGTGGTCGACGGGGTCTCCTGGCGCATCCTGGTCGCGGACCTGGAACGCGCCTGGACCGCCCTCGCCGCCGGCCGCCCGCCCGTCCTGGAGCCCGTCCCGACCTCCTACCGGCGCTGGGCCGCCCTCCTGGGCGAACAGGCCCGCAGCAGCGCCCGCATCACCGAACTGCCTTACTGGCGCGAGCAGTTGACCGACGACCAGCCGCTCCTCGGGCGGCGCGCCGCCGACCCGGCCCGGGACACCTACGGCACGGCCGGCCGGCTGCGCCTGGAACTGCCCGCCGACCGGACGGCGGCGCTGCTCACCGCGGTGCCCGCCGCCTTCCACGGCGAGATCAACGACGTGCTGCTCGGCGCGCTCGCCCTGGCCGTCACCGACTGGCGCGCCCGGCACGGGGCCGGCGGCGGCGCGCCGGTGCTGATCGAGCTGGAGGGCCACGGCCGCGAGCAGATCGCCGAGGAGGCGGACCTGGCCCGCACGGTCGGCTGGTTCACCACCGTCTTCCCGGTCCGGCTGGACCCCAGCCGCCACGACCGCGCCGAGGTCCTGGCCGGCGGCCCGGCGCTCGGCGCCGCGGTCAAGCGGGTCAAGGAGCAGCTGCGCGCCGTCCCGGACCGCGGCATCGGCTTCGGCCTGCTGCGCCACCTCAACCCGCAGACCGCCCGCCTGCTGGCGGCCGCCCCCGCGCCCGCGCTCGGCTTCAACTACCTGGGCCGGTTCCGGGTCGACGGCGGCACCGGCCCGTGGACGCTGGACGGCGGCAGCGCGGTGGTCGGCACCGGCGTGCACCCCGACATGCCGCTGCGCCACCCCCTCGCGGTCACCCCCGTCACCGAGGACCGCGCCGACGGCCCGCACCTGGTGGCCGACTGGCTCTGGGCGGACGGCGTACTGACCGAGGTCGAGGTCCGCGACCTCGCCGAGACCTGGTTCGCCGTGCTGCGCGCCCTGACCGACCACGCCGCGACGCCCGGCGCGGGCGGCCGCACCCCGTCCGACCTGCCGCTGGTGGCGCTCGGCCAGCCCGAGATCGAGGAGATCGAACGGGGCGCGGGCGGCCCGGTCACCGACGTGCTGCCGCTGACGGCGCTCCAGCGGGGCCTGCTCTTCCAGGCCGAGTTCGACCCGGACGGCACCGACCCGTACACCCTCCAGGTCACCGCCGACCTGGTCGGCGCGGTGGACCGGACGGCGCTGGAGGACGCGCTGGCCGCCCTGCTGGAACACCACCCCCAGCTGGGCGCGGCCTTCCACCACCGGCCCGCCGGCGACCCGGTGGCGGTGCTGCGCGCGGGCGTCCGGGTGCCGCTGGCCGCCGACGACCTCTCCGGGCTCGACCCGGCCGGGCGGACGGCCGCACTGGACCGGCTGGCCGACCGGGAGCGCGACCGCGGCTTCGACCTGTCCCGCCCGCCGCTGATGCGCTGGACGCTGGTGCGCCTGGACGAGGACCGGCACCGGCTGATCTGGACCCTCCACCACATCCTGGTGGACGGCTGGTCGATGCCGCTGCTGGTCCGCGACCTGCTCACCTGCTACCGGCACGGCGGCGCGGCCGACGCGCTGCCCCCCGCCGTCCCGTTCCGCGGCTACCTGGCGCACCTGGCCGGCCAGGACCGCGGCCGGGCCCGCGCCGCCTGGCGCGCCGCGCTGGCCGGACTGGCCGAGCCCACCCTGCTCCGCCCCGCCGCCCCCGACCGGCGCCCGGCCCCGCCCGCCCGCCTGCCGCTGCTGCTGAGCGAGGAGGAGACCGCCGCGGTCACCGGCTTCGCCGCCCGCCGCGGCCTGACCGTCAACACCGTCTTCCAGGGCGGCTGGGCGATCCTGCTGGGCCGGCTGACCGGCCGCTCGGACGTGCTGTTCGGCTCCGTCGTCTCCACCCGCCCGGCCGCGCTGCCCGGGGTGGAGGAGATCGTCGGCCCGTTCCTGAACACCCTGCCGGTGCGGGCCGTGCTCGACCCCGCCGACCCGGTCGACGCCCACCTCCAGCGGGTCCAGGACGCGCAGGCCGCGCTCCGCGACCACGACCACCTGGGGCTCGCCGAGATGCTCGACGGCAACCCCGCGCTGGCCGGCCCCGGCGAACCCTTCGACACCGCCCTGGTGTTCGAGAACTTCCCGATGGACGGGGCCGCCGACGCCGCGGCCGGCACCGGCCTGCGCATCGAGGAGGTCTCCGCCCGCGACGCCCGGCACTACCCGCTCAGCCTGGTGGTCCTGCCCGGCCGGCGGCTGGAGGTGCGCTTCGACTACGCCCCCGACCTGCTGACCGAGGACCAGGTCGCGGTGATCGCCGACCGGTTCCGCCGGCTGCTGCTCGACCTGGCGGCCGGAACCGCCGCACGGCTGGGGCAGCTGGACGTCCTGACCGAGGACGAGACCGGCCTGCTGCGCAAGTGGAACGACACCGCCCGCCCGGCCACCGGGGCGATCCGCGCCGGAGTGGTCGAGCAGGTGCGGGAGTTCGCGCTGCGCACCCCGGCGGCGCTCGCGGTGAGTGACGGGCGCACCGCGGCCTCCTACTCCTCGCTGGTCGGCTGGGCCGACGAGCTGGCCGCCGCGCTGGCGGCCGACGGGGTCGGCCCGGACACCCTGGTCGGCGTCCTGGCCGAGCCCGGGACCGCCTTCGTCGGCGCGGTGCTGGCGGTGCTCACCGCCGGCGCGGCCTACGTGCCGCTGGACGTGCACGCGCCGCCCGCCCGGACCGCCGCGCTGCTCGCCGACGCGGGTGTCGGGCACCTGCTGGTCGGCCCCGGACAGCGGGCGCTGGCCGCCGAGCTGACCGACCGGGCCGCCCCGGCCGACGGCCCCGCACCGCACGTCCGTTCGCTGGACGGGGAGTTCAGCACCGGCGCCGTCCCGCTCGACCGGCTGGCCGAGCCGCTGGGCGGACCGGACGACCTGGCCTACGTGATCTTCACCTCCGGCTCCACCGGCCGGCCCAAGGGCGCGATGGTGCACCGCGACGGCCTGCGCAACCACCTCGACGCCAAGATCGACGACCTCGGCCTGGCCGCGGGCGACCGGGTGGTGCAGAACGCGCCGGTCACCTTCGACGTGTCGGTCTGGCAGATGCTCGCGCCGCTGCTGGTCGGCGGCACCGTCCGGGTGGTCGACCGGGCGACGGCCGCCGACCCGGACGCCCTGTTCGCGGTGGCCGAGGCCGACCGGGCGGCGGTGCTGGAGGTGGTGCCCTCGCTGCTGCGGGCCGCCCTGGACGCCTGGGACGCGCCCGACACCACCCCCGCCACCGGCCGGCTGCGGCGGCTGGTGGTGACCGGCGAGGCGATGCCCCCGGACCTGTGCCACCGCTGGTGGCAGCGCTACCCGGAGATCCCGCTGGTCAACGCGTACGGACCCACCGAGTGCTCGGACGACGTCACCCACGCGCTGCTGTGCGCCGGCGACGAGGTCGGCCCGCGGGTGCCGATCGGCGCGCCGGTGCGCAACACCCGCCTGTACGTGCTCGGCGACGACCTGCGGCCCGTCCCGCCGGGCACCGCCGGCGAGCTGTACGTGGGCGGCGCGGGCGTCGGGCGCGGCTACCTGCACGACCCGGTCAGGACGGCGGCCTCGTTCGTCGCCGACCCGGACGGGCCGCCCGGGGCCCGGATGTACCGCACCGGCGACCACGTCCGGTGGCGTCCGGACGGGCAGTTGGAGTTCCTGGAGCGGCGCGACCACCAGGTCAAGGTGCGCGGCCACCGGATCGAGCCGGGCGAGGTCGAGGCCGCGCTGCGCGCCCTGCCCGGCGTCACCGACGCGGCGGTCACCGCGGTCGGGGACCGGTCGGGGACCACCCGGCTGGTCGGGTACGTGGTGGGCGGCGGCGACCTCGCCGAGGTGCGGGAGCAGCTGGCCCGGGTGCTGCCCGACCACCTGGTGCCCACCGCCTGGGTGCCGCTGCCCGCCCTGCCGCTGACCGCGCACGGCAAGGTCGACCGCAAGGCGCTGCCCGCGCCCGACCGGGCCGCGCCCGCCGCCGGCCGGCGGCCGGCCACCGAGGCGCAGCGGGTGCTGTGCGAGGTGTTCGCCGAGGTGCTCGGCCTGGCCGGGGTCGGCGCCGACGACAACTTCTTCACCCTGGGCGGCGACTCGATCAGCTCCATCCGGGTGGCCGCCCAGGCCAGGGCCCGCGGCCTCGGGATCACCCCCCGGGACGTCTTCGGGCACCGCACCCCCGCCGCCCTCGCGGCGGTGGCCGCCGCCGCGCCGGCCGGAGCGGCCCGCGCCGCCGCGCCGTCCCCGCTGCTGGAGCTGAGCGAGGACGAGATGGACGAACTCGACATCGAGCTGGAGTCATGATGGGACGCACCGTGGGACGTGGGCGCACGAGCGAGTTCCTGCCGCTCTCACCGCTGCAGCAGGGCTTCGTGTTCCACGCCGACTTCGTGGAGCGCGGCGTCGACGTCCACGTGCTGCAACTGGTCGCCGACCTCGCCGGGGACCTGGACGCCGGGCGGCTGCGGGCGGCGCTGTCCGGCCTGCTGGAGCGGCACGCCGGCCTGCGGGCCTGCTTCCGCGCCCGCCGCTCCGGCGAGCCGGTGCAGGTGGTGCCCGCCGCCGTCGAACCGCCCTGGCGGGAGCACGACCTGTCCGGGACGGCCGGGGACGAGCGGGCCGCCGCGCTGGAGCGGCTGACCGAGGCCGACCGGGTCGAGCCGTTCGACCTGACCCGCCCCCCGCTGCTGCGCGCCACCCTGGTGCGGCTCGGCGGCGGCCGGCTGCGCCTGCTGCTGACCGTCCACCACATCGTGCTGGACGGCTGGTCGATGCCGATCCTGCTGGAGGAGCTCTTCACCCGGTACGCGGGCGGCCCGGCGCCGACCGCGCCCGTCCCGCACCCCCGGGAGTACCTGGCCTGGCTGGACCGGCAGGACCGCGCGGCGGCCCGGGCGGCCTGGCGCGCCGCGCTGGCCGGCGTCGAGGAGCCCACCCACACCGTCCTGCCGGACCCCGCCCGGGCCGCGCTGCTGCCCCGGACGGCGGTCGCCGCGCTGGCGCCGCGGGACACCGCCCGGCTGGCCGAGTGGGCCCGCACCCGCCAACTCACCCTCGGGACCGTGGTGCAGGGCTGCTGGGGCCTGCTGGTCGGCCAGCTGACCGGCCGCTCCGACGTGCTCTTCGGCGTGGTCGACTCCGGCCGCCCCGCCGACCTGCCCGGCGTCGAGTCCATGGTCGGCATGTTCGCCAACACGCTGCCCACCCGGCTGCGGCTGGACCCGGCCCGGACGGTGGCGCAGCTGCTCGCCGACTTCCAGGACCAGCAGGCCGAGCTGCTCCCGCACCGCCACCTGGGCCTCGCCGAGATCCAGGAACTCACCGGCCTCGGCGGCCTGTTCGACACCGCGGTGATGTTCCAGAACTACCCGATGCCCGCGGCGACGGCCTTCGCCGAGCTGACCGGCCTGACCCTGCACGGCTCCGAGATCCGCAACGCCACCGAGTTCCCGCTGAGCCTGGTCGCCCTGCCCGGCCGGGAACTGGAACTGCGGGTCCAGTACCGCCCGGACCTGTTCGCGGACGCCGAGGCCGACCGGCTCGCCCACCGGCTGGCCGCCCTGCTCGGACGGATCGCCGCGGCGGCCGACCTCCCGCTCGCCCGGCTGGACCTGCTGGAGCCCGCCGAACGCGACGAGCTGCTGCACGCCCGCAACCGCACCGAGGCGCCCGCGCCCGCCGCGCTGCTGCCCCGGCTGCTCGCCGACCGGGCCGCCGCCCGGCCCGACGCCGTCGCGGTGCAGTGCGGCGACGAACGGCTGACCGCCGGCGAACTGCACGCCCGGGCCAACCGGCTGGCCCGCCAGCTGATCGACCGCGGCACCCGGGTCGGCAGCGTGGTCGGCCTGGCCCTGGCGCGCTCCGCCGACCTGGCGGTGGCCGCCCTCGCGGTGCTCAAGACCGGCGCCGCCTACCTCGCCGTCGACCCCGAGCACCCGGCCGACCGGATCGCCCACATGCTCGCCGACGCCGCCCCCGCCGTCCTGCTGAGCACCGCGCCCGCCCTCGCCGGACTGGGCTGGACGGGCACCGCGCTGCTGCTGGACGACCCGGTGGCCGAGGCCGAGCGCGCCCTGCTCCCCGACGGCGAACTCACCGACGCCGAACGGGGCGCCGCGCTCAGCGCCGCGCTGCCCGCCTACGTCATCTACACCTCCGGCTCCACCGGCCGGCCCAAGGGCGTCGTCGTCCCGCACGGCGCGTTCGCCAACCTGGTCGACGACATGTGCCGCCGGCTCCAGGTCACCGAGGACGACCGCTTCCTCGCGGTGACCACCTTCGGCTTCGACATCGCGATGCTGGAGCTGTTCGTCCCGCAACTGGCCGGCGCCCGGCTGCTGCTGGCCGACCGGGCCACCGCGGTCGACCCGGCCGCGCTGGCGGCGGCCGTCACCACCGGCCGGGCCACCCTGATGCAGGCCACCCCGAGCCACTGGCAGGCGCTGGTCGCCACCGCCCCCGAGAGCCTGGCCGGGCTGCGGGTGCTGGTCGGCGGCGAGGCGCTGCCCGAACCCCTGGCGGCCGAACTGCGCCGCCGCGCGGGCGCCGTGTTCAACGTCTACGGGCCCACCGAGACCTGCATCTGGTCGACCGCCGAGCGGCTGGACGACACCCCGGCCGGCGCCCCGCCGATCGGCCGCCCGATCGCCAACACCCGGGTGTACGTGCTCGACCAGGCGCTGCGCCCGGTGCCGGTCGGCGCGGTCGGCGAACTCCACATCGCCGGCGCCGGCCTGGCCCACGGCTACCTGAACCGGCCCGCGCTGAGCGCAGAACGCTTCGTCGCCGACCCGTACGGCCCGCCCGGCACCCGGATGTACCGCACCGGCGACCTGGTCCGCTGGCGCCCCGACGGCGCGCTGGACTACCTCGGCCGGACCGACCACCAGGTCAAGGTGCGCGGCTACCGGATCGAACTCGGCGAGATCGAGAGCGCGCTGGCCTCCCGGCCCGAGGTCGAACGGGCCGTCGTGACGGCCCGCGCGTTCGCCCCCGGCGACACCCGGCTGGTCGCCCACCTGGTGGCCGCGCCCGGCGCCGCGCCGGACACCGCGGCGGTGCGCGAGGGCGTCCGCGGCACGCTGCCCGGGTACATGGTCCCCTCCGCGTTCGTCTGGCTGGACGCCTTCCCGCTCAACCCGAGCGGCAAGGTGGACCGCGCGCGGCTGCCCGCCCCCGACCCGGCGGCGGCCCCCGGCCGGGAGGCCGCCGACCCGGTCGAGGAGATCCTCTGCGGGCTGTTCGCCGACGTCCTGGGCCTGGCCGCGATGGGCGCCGAGGACGACTTCTTCGAGCTCGGCGGCCACTCCCTGCTGGCCACCCGGCTGGCCGGCCGGGTGCGCGGCGCGCTCGGCGCCGAGGTGTCGGTGCGCACCCTGTTCGAGCACCCCACGCCCGCCGCGCTGGCGGCCCGGCTGGACGCCGCCCCGGCGGCCCCCCGCCCGCCGCTGCGGGCCGCCGACCGGCCGGACCTCCTGCCGCTGTCGCACACCCAGCGCCGGCTCTGGTTCGTCAACCGGCTCGACCCGGAGGCCGGCGGCTACCACGTCCCGCTGGCCGTCCACCTGGACGGCGCCCTGGACCTCGTCGCGCTGCGCGCCGCCCTGGGCGACCTGACCGACCGGCACGAGATCCTGCGCACCGTCTTCCCCGACCTCGGGGACGAGCCGGGCCAGGTGGTGCTCGCCGCCGAGCAGGCCCGCCCCGCGCCCGAGCCGGAGCCGGTGGCCGGCGCCGACCTGGAGCGGCGGCTGACCGAGGAGGCCGACCGGACCTTCGACCTGGCCCGCGACCTGCCGCTGCGGGTGCGGCTGTTCGCGCCCGGCCCGCAGGAGCACGTGCTGCTGCTGGTCGTCCACCACATCGCCTTCGACGGCTGGTCGACCCCGGTGCTCGCCGCGGACCTCGCCCTCGCCTACCGGGCCCGCACCGCCGGCACCCTCCCCGACTGGGAGCCGCTGCCGCTCCAGTACGCCGACTTCGCGCTCTGGCAGCACCGGATGCTGGGCGCCGAGGACGACCCCGACAGCCTGCAGAACACCCAACTGGCTTACTGGACCGGGGCGTTGTGCGGCATCCCGGAGGAGCTCGGCCTGCCGCTGGACCACCCGCGCCCGCCGATCGCCGGCTACCGGGGCGACGTGGTGCGCTTCGCCGTCCCCGCCGACCTGCACGGGCGGCTGGTGCGGCTGGCCCGCTCGTCCGGGGTGAGCCCGTTCATGGTGGTCCAGGCCGCGCTGGCCGCCACGCTGGGCCGGCTCGGCGCGGGCGCCGACATCCCGATCGGCGTGCCGGTCGCGGGCCGCGCCGACGAGGCGCTGCACCCGATGGTCGGCTTCTTCGTCAACACCCTGGTGCTGCGCACCGACCTCGGCGGCGACCCCACCTTCCAGCAGCTGCTGCACCGGGTCCGCGACACCGACCTGGCCGCCTTCCAGCACCAGGACCTGCCGTTCGAACGGCTGGTGGACGCGCTCGCCCCGGTCCGCTCGCTCGCCCGGCAGTCGCTGTTCCAGGTGATGCTGGCCTTCCAGAACACCGAGGCCCCCCGGTTCGACCTGCCCGGCCTGCGCTCCTCCTTCCGGGAGACCGGCAGCACCGCGGCCAAGTTCGACCTGGTCTTCGAGTTCACCGAGCAGGGCCCCGGCGAGGGACTGGCCGGCCGGCTGGAGTTCGCCACCGAGCTGTACGGGCGCGCGACCGCCGAGCGGATAGCGGCCCGCTTCCTGCGGCTGCTGGCGGCGGCCGTCGACGCGCCCGGGACGCCGCTGAGCGGCCTGCCGGTGCTCGACGAGGCCGAGCGGCGGCAGATCCTGGACGACTGGGCCGTCCCGGCCCTCCCCCCGGCCGCGCCGACCGGCGCCACCCTGCCCGAGCTGTTCGAGGGCTGGGCGGCCCGCCGCGGCGAGCACCCCGCCTTCGTCTCCGCCCGCGGCACCCTCTCCTACCGGGAACTGGACGCCCGGGCCAACCGGCTGGCCCGCGAACTCGCCGACCGGGGCGCCGGCCCCGGGGCGATCGTCGCCCTGATGCTGCCCCGCTCCGAGGAACTGCTGGTCGCCCTGCTGGCCGTGCTCAAGTCCGGCGCCGCCTACCTGCCGGTCGACCCGGCCTACCCGGCCGACCGGATCACCCACATGCTCGCCGACGCGGACGCCCGGCTGCTGCTCACCTCGACCGGGACGCTCGCCGCCGGCGCGCTGCCCGCCGATGCGCTGCCCGCCGATGCGCTGCCCACCGGGGCCGCCGACCGGGCCGCCGCCGTGCTGCTGCTGGACGACCCGGCCACCGCCGCCCGGGTGGCCGGGCGCTCCCCGGCGCCGCTCACCGACCGGGAGCGCCGGGGCCCGCTGCGCGACCACCACCCCGCCTACGTGATCTACACCTCCGGCTCCACCGGCCAGCCCAAGGGCGTGCTGGTCGTGCACCGCACGGTGGCCGAGCTGACGGCCGACCACCGGCGGCGGTTCGCGATCGGCCCCGACACCCGGGTGCTGCAGTTCGCCACCTTCAGCTTCGACGCGGCGGTCTGGGAGCTGTGCTGCTCGCTGCTGGCCGGCGCCACCCTGGTGCAGGTCCCCGACGAGCTGCGGGCCGGCCGGCCGCTGGCCGACTTCATGACCGGGCAGCGGATCGGTCTCTGCCTGCTGCCGCCGGTGGTGGTGGCCGCCTTCCCCGCCGACGCCGAACTCCCGGCGGACCTGGTGATGACGGTCGGCGGCGCGGCGGTCACCGCCGAACTGGTCGAGCGCTGGGGCCCGGCGGTGCGGCTGCACGACATCTACGGCCCGACCGAGACCACCGCGGTCTGCCTGGTCAGCGACCCGGTCACCGCGGGCCGCCCGCCGATCGGCCGCCCGCTGGCCGGCCACCGCGCGTACGTGCTGGACGCCGCCCTGGCCCCGGTGCCGGTCGGCGTCACCGGCGAGCTCTACCTCGGCGGCACCGGCCTGGCCCGCGGCTACCTGAACCGGCCCGCGCTGAGCGCCGAACGCTTCGTCGCCGACCCGTACGGCCCGCCCGGCGCCCGGATGTACCGCACCGGGGACCTGGTCCGCTGGCGCCCCGACGGCACCGTCGACTACCTCGGGCGGACCGACCACCAGGTCAAGGTGCGCGGCTTCCGGATCGAACCCGGCGAGATCGAGAGCGTGCTGCTGGAGCACCCGCTGGTCGACCAGGCCGTGGTGGTCGCCCGGGAGGACCACCCGGGCCTGCAGACCCTGGCCGGCTACCTGGTGCCCGCCCCGGGGGCCGCGGTCGACCCCGCCGAGGTGCGCAGCCGGCTGGCCCGGCGGCTGCCCGACTACATGGTGCCGCCGGTGCTGATCACGCTGCCGGAACTGCCCGTGACGGTGAACGGCAAGCTCGACCGGGACGCCCTGCCCGCCCCCGACCGGACGGCCGGCCCCGGGCGCGCCCCGGCCACCGCGACCGAGCGGGCGCTGGCCGCCGCCTTCGCGGAGGTGCTCGGCCGCGCGTCGGTCGGCGCCGAGGACGACTTCTTCGCGCTGGGCGGCAACAGCATCGGCAGCGTCCAACTGGTCGCCCGGGCCGCCAAGAGCGGGCTGCGGCTGGCCGTGACGGAGGTCTTCACCCAGCGCACCCCCGCCGCGCTCGGCGCGCTGCTCGACCACCGGGGCGAGCGGCCCAACGGCGCCGCCCACCTGGCCGGCCAGCTGCGCGCGAGCGGCCTGGCCGACGACCCGGACCCGTTCGGACCGGTGCTGCCGATCCGCCCGACCGGCGAACTGCCGCCGCTGTTCTGCGTGCACGGCGGGCTCGGCACCAGCCTGCCCTACCTGGGCCTGGCCGGGTACCTCGACGAGCGGCGGCCGGTCATCGGCCTGCAGGCGCCGCAGGTCAGCGGCGCGGGCGGGCCGTCGGCGAGCCTGGAGGAGCAGGCCGACGCGTACCTGGCCCGGATCCGGGCGATCCAGCCGCACGGCCCCTACCACCTGCTCGGCTGGTCCTTCGGCGGGCTGCTGGCCCACCAGGTGGCGGTGCGGCTGCGGGCCGCCGGCGAGCGGGTGGCCTACCTGGCCAACCTGGACGCCTTCCCGTACGACCGGGCGCTCGACGGCGAGATGCCGGGCCGCGACGGGCTGCTGACGAGCTTCCTGGAGTACCTCGGCGAGGAGCAGGCCGCGGCCGCCGCGGACGCGGTCGACCCGGCCGCCGTCGCCCGGGTGCTGTCCCGGCACGGCGGACCGTTCGCCACCCTCACCGAGGCCGACGTGGAACGGCTGGTCGCGGTCATGCGCCACCACGTGGAACTCGCCGAACGCTTCACCCCGGGCCGCTTCGACGGCGAGATGACGCTGTTCGTGGCGACGGCCGGCCGCACCGCCCGCGAGGTCGCCGACGCCGCCCGGCGCTGGGCCCCGCACGTGGCGGGAGGCGTGGCGGTCCACGGGATCGACCACGCCCACGAGTACCTGATGCACCCCGCCCCGCAGGCCGAGATCGGCGCCCTCGTCGACGCCGGGCTGCGCCGGCTCGCCCGCAACCCCCGCTCGGAAAGGACCTCATGAGCACTCTCGCCGCAGGACCGCTCGCCGCGGCCCCGCTCGGCGGCTCCGCCGTCGAGACCCTCGCCCTGGCCGGACGCCGGCTGCGCCACCTGCGCCGGGCCCCCGGCCGGCTGATCGGCGTGGTGCTCAACCCGATGGTCATGCTGCTGGCCGTCGGCTACCTGTTCAAGAACGCGATCAAGGCCCCGGCCGGGGGCAGCTACCAGGAGTACCTGATGGCGGGCATCGCGATGCAGGTCGGCCTGGCGAGCATCGGCCCGACCGCGATCAGCGTCGCCCTCGACCTCAAGGCCGGCCTGATGGACCGGTTCCGCTCGCTGCCGATCGCCCGCGCCTCGGTGCTGGTGGCGCACGCGATCGGCGACTTCCTGGTCAGCCTCGCCGTCCTGGCCGTGGTCGGCGCGGCCGGCCTGGCCGTCGGCTGGCGCACCCACGGCAGCCCGCTGTCGGTGCTGGCCGGCTTCGCGGTGGCGGCCGGGTTCGTGCTGGCGATGGTCTCGGTCGGGGTCGCCCTCGGCCTGGTGGTCCGCAACGTCGAGTCGATCGACTCGATCGGCGCGCTGGTCCTGGTGGTCTGCACCTTCCTGTCGAACGCGGTCTTCCCGGCCGAGGCGATGCCGTCCTGGCTCCACCCGGTGGTCCGGTGGAACCCGATCAGCGCGGTCTCCGACTCCTGCCGCCGCCTCTGGGGCAACCCCTACGTCCCGGACGGCGGCTTCCCCGGCCAGCACCCCCACCTGGTGGCGGCCCTCTGGCTGGCCGCCCTGCTGGCCGGCACCGCCTGGCTCAGCCTGCGGACCTTCCGCCGGGCGGCCGTCTGAGGCCGGCCCGGCCCGGCCGACCGGGACCGGCGCCACCGTTCGGGCGGTGGCGCCGAACGCCTCGTCGCCGGCGGGCCGCATGCGGCCCGCCGGCCTCCACCACGTCGAAGCCGCCCGCCGTCAGGAGAACTCGGCGTACAGCGTGCGGACGGACGTCGACTCCCCGCCCGCGGCGGCCCGGGCCAGGAGCCGCTCCACGTCGCGGAGGAAGTCGGCGGGGCCGCGCGGGGCGAAGAACCCGTTCTCGACGTACAGGTGCAGCAGGGCCCGGTCGCCGAGGTCGAAGAGGTCGGCGAAGAAGTTCGCGCCCTTCGGCGTCTTGGCCATCCGCTCCTCGGTGACGGTGGTGCGGGGGAGGAGGTCGGCGAGGCCCGCGGCGGCGGCGTCGGCGGCGGCCGGGTCGGGGGCGGCGGGGCTGGAGGCGGCGAACCGGGCGTCATTGAAGAAGCAGTAGCCGTCGGGGGTGATCCCGCGTCCGCCGGCGACGGCGGCCACCATGGATTCGAGCTTGCGGGGGTGGTACTCGCTGTGCCAGTAGGCGAGCATGGCGGCCCTGACGCAGCGGCCCAGGAACGCGGTGAAGGGCTCGTCGGTGATGTCGATCCGGAAGAGCGCGTTCTGGTTGAACGGTGCGACCATCGACCGGCTCCCCGGCTGGAAGCGGGTGGCGACGATCTTCCGCATGACCGCCTCCTGCTCGCCGGTGTAAGCGGCGAGCAGCAGCGCCACCGCGCCCTGGAGGACCGCGCCGGCGTCGATGCCGCAGCGGATCGCCAGGGAGCGGGTCGCGGCCGCCAGGGCCGGGGAGTCGATGGTCGCGCAGGTGAAGTCGGGGTCGTTGGCACCGCGCTTCGTGGCGATCATGCGGGCCGGAACGGTCGCCATGTGCCCGGCCCAGAAGTCGAGGGCCTTGGACTCGCGGGCGATCGCCTGCGCGGACGCCTCGTACTCGGCGCGTTCCAACGGCTGCTGTCCGGGCGGGTCGAGGGTCTCGCCGGCGATGAGCCGCTCGAAGTCGCTCTGGACGATCGTGAAGCTCCAACCGTCGACGGCCATGTGACTGACCGACAGGAGCAGCAGCAACGGCTCGTCGCCCCTGGTGAGCAGCACGACGCGCAGGGGCAGGTCCGTGCCGTAGTCGAAGGGGACGTCGTGCAGGGCGGGACCGAGTTCGGCGACTGCGTCGGCGACGGGGCCGGAGCCGAGGTCGTGGACCCCGATGTCGAACGAGCCCGTGCCGAGCACCCGTTGACGGGGGCCGTCGGGGCCCTCGGATACCAGGGTGCGCAGCGAGTCGTGGCGTTCGACCAGGGTGCGCAGCGCGGTGAGCACGTCGTCGACGGAGCGGCCGTCGGGGACCGGCCACTCGACGAGGGCGTTGAGGGAGGCGTCGTCCGGCGGCAGCCAGCCGATCACGTCCCAGATGGCGATCTGGCCCCAGATGAGGGGCCCGGTCCCGGCCCGATCGGTGTCGAACCGCAGGGGAATGGTGTGACCGCGAAGCATGGGGCTCCATCCTCGGGAGGGGCAGTGCGCGGCAGGGGCGTGGGGCGTGGGGCGTGGGGCGTGGGGCGGGGGTCGGCGGAGGGGCAGGAGCGGTTCAACCCGTCCGGGCCAGTCGTCTCCTGGCCAGCCAGGCGACGGTTCTCGGATCGTGGTGGTCGAGGAACTGCGGGGTGCCGGTGTCCAGCGAGGCGATCGACGCCATCTGGTCGTCGGTCAGCTCGAAGTCGAAGACGGCGATGTTCTCCGCCATGCGCTCGGGTCGCACCGACTTGGGGATCGCCACGACGCCGCGCTGGACCAGCCAGCGCAGCACGACCTGGGCCACCGACCTGCCGTGCTGCCTGCCGATCTCGCCGAGCAGCGGGTGGGTCAGCAGTTCGGCCCTGCCCTCGGCGAGACCGCCCCAGGACTGGAGCTGTACTCCGCACTCGCGCATGAGCCGCTGGTCGGCGGTGCGCTGGAAGAACGGGTGGGTCTCGATCTGGTTGACGGCCGGCGTCGTGTCGTTGTTGACGACCAGGTCGACGAGGCGGTCGGGATAGAAGTTGGCGACGCCGATCGCCGTGGCGAGCCCTTCCCGGTTCAGGTCCTCCATGGCGCGCCACTGCCCGTAGACGTCGCCGTAGGGTTGGTGCATCAGGTAGAGGTCGAGGTGGTCCAGGCCGAGCCTGGCGAGCGAGTCCTCGGCGGCGCGCCGGGTGTTCTCCTGGGCCGGGGCGTCCTGCACCCACAGCTTGGTCGTGACGAACAGGTCCGCCCGGGGGATGCCGCTGGCCGCGATGGCGCGGCCGACGGCTTCCTCGTTGCCGTAGTAGGGGGCCGTGTCCAGCAGCCGGTAGCCGGCGGCCAGCGCCTCGGACACGGCCCGCTCGGTCCGCTCCGGCGGGATCTGGTAGACGCCGAAACCGAGGACCGGCATCTGCACGCCGTTGTTCAAGGTCACGTGCTGCACGAGGTCGCCCTTCAGTTCGTCGGTGCGGGGCGCCCGGTGGAGGCGGGACGCAGGTTGTGGTTGGAGCGGAACAGGTTGTCCGGGTCGTACCGGGCCTTCAGGCGGGTGAGGCGGTCGTACGCCCCCGGGTCGTAGAACTCCCGCACCTCGTCGGGCGGGGACGGCCTGCCGTCGCCGTACACGAAGTTGAGGCTGCGTCCGACCGTCCACGGCTCGAAGGCGCGCCGGAGCCGCCGGTGCACGGGGCGGGCGTCGGCGAACGGGTCCTCACCGGTCGGGCCGACGGCTCCGTTGAGCACGCGCAGCAGGTACTGCGCCGTCCTGCCCCCCACGGCGTTCGGCACGGCCGGGGGGCGCGACATGGCACCGCCGAGGTGGCGCAGGTCCACGATGCACCGCGGAACGACGTCCGGGCCGGTCAGGTCCGACAGCATCCGCGGGGCGGAGGAGTCCAGCCCGCGCAGCAGGATGTTGCTGCCGTAGTAGGAATGGGGGAAGTCCGGGTCTCCGAAGATCGAACCGACCCGGGCGTACGGCATCTCGTCCACGGTGTCGACGAGACGCGGTCCGACCGCCCGCAGCGGGGCGATCAGCCGTTCGCCCTCCGCGCGGGAGCCGTTGAAGGCGATCCGGATGTGAGCCGCGTACCGCCCGCGCAGCGGTTCGGGGAAGGCGGGCACGGGCGGGTAGGTCATCAGCCCGATGGAGGAAGTCAGCTGCTCCGGCACGGTGAGCGACCAGTCCGCGTAGGCGCGCAGGATGTCGGTGGCGTCGTCCGCCGCGTCGAAGAACAGCCCTCCGCCGTACACCCCGGTGATCGGCACGAGCTCCGTCTCGATCGACGTGATCGCACCGAAGTTGGCGCCGCCGCCGCGCAGCGCCCAGAACAGCTCCGGATCGGATTCCGCGGTGACGCGCCGCGGCGTTCCGTCGGCGAGGACGAGGTCGACGCCGTGTACGTGGTCGCACGCGTAGCCGAACTCCCGTCCGAGCAGCGGGGTCCCGCCGCCCAGCAGGTAGCCCGCGACACCGACGCCGGGTGACGAGCCGTTGAGGGGGGCCAGCCCGTACCGGGCCGCCTCGCGCATCACGTCCTTCCACAGGGCGCCCGCCTCCATGCGTGCCGTGCGGGCCCGGGCGTCGACCTCGACGCGGTTCATCCGCCGAGTGGTGATCAACACCCCTTCCCCCCGGAGCGGCGCGGAGATGCCGTGACCGGTGCCCTGTACCGCGATCGGCCACCGCCGCGCGGCCGCGAAACCCACGGCGGCACGCACGTCGTCCGCCGTCGCGGCCCCCACCACGAGGGCGGGACGGTGCCGGTAGGCCGTCTGGAAGCCGGCGCACTCGGTGTCGTAGCCCTCGCTGCCGGGCCGCAGGACGGGGCCCTGGACGCTCGCGGCCAGGGGCGCGCCCGCGTCACCGGTCGTCCCTCCCCGTGGCGCCTCGCCCCCCTCCGTCCGGTGCCATTCCAGGACGCGGCGGCGCGGCGGGCCGATCAGAGCCGTGCCGTAGAGCCGGAGCCGGTCCCCTTCCAGGACCAGCTCCCGGACCTGCTCCGTTCCGATCCAGGCGGGATCCGGGGCGAGCTGGATGGTGTGGACGACGCGGGCCCCCTCCCGCCGCCAGGTCCCCGCGTAGCTGTTGAAGGTCTGGTCGCCCGGCCGGGCCGGGCCGGTGCGCATCATGGTGACGGAGAGCCGACCGTTCGGTGCGTAGAAGAGCAGACCCTCCGGCGCGGGTCCGAGCGGGCCCTCGTGGCGGGCGCCGTCCTGGTCCAGGTCGTGGTAGGACGCGAGCCGCCAGACACCGGCGATGCCGTCGCCTGCCGTGGACGGGGCGGTGGGCTGCGGCACGGTCCTCACTCCTTGCTCTTCGTGACGGGGGCGGCGGGCAGGACCGCGCGGCCGGCGGCGCCGGCGGGTGCCACGGCACCCGCCTCCCGCAGCTCGCCGAGGGTGGATAGCAGACCGGCCGGCTCGGAGAGTCGGCCGCCGGGATGCGGCAGGGAGGACACGACGAGCAGGTTCGCGGGCAGGCCGGGGCGGCGCTTGAGCAGACCGGTCAGCGACCGGCCGGGCCCGCATTCCAGCAACACGTCCGGCGAGGAGGCCAGCAGCGTGCCGACCGCGTCGGAGAAGCGCACGGTCTGCCTCAGGTGCCGGGCCCAGTAGTCGGGGTCCGTCGCCTCCTGCGCGGTGATCCACCGACCCGTGACACAGGAGAGGAACTCCCGGGTGGGCGGGCGGAGGGTCAGTCGCGCGGCGGCCGCGCGCAGTCGGTCGACGCAGCCCTCCATCAGCCTGCTGTGGAAGGCGTGCGAGACGGGGAGCCGCCGGCCCGGCGTCCCGGCGGCGGTGAGCCGGGCCTCGATCCGCACGATGTCCCGCTCGGTTCCGGCGAGCACGCAGGACGAGGGGGCGTTGACGGCGGCCAGGTCCGCGCCCAGCTCCAGGAAGGGCGCCAGTCCGTCCTCCGGCAGCGGTACGGCGAGCATCACCCCGGTGGGGGCCTCCTGCATGAGCCGGGCCCGCAGGCAGACGAACTCCAGGGCCTCGGGCAGCGGCATGACCCCGGCGAGGGTGGCCGCGACGTACTCCCCCAGGCTGTGCCCGATCAACGCCACGGGTTCCACACCCAGCCGCTGCCAGGTGCGCGCCAGCGCGTACTCCAGCAGGAAGACGGCCGGTTGGGCGACGACGGTCTGCCGCAGCGCTTCCGCGTCCTCCCCGTCCGGGTCGGCCGGCACCGCGCGGAGGTCCGGTCCGCCCACCTCCCGCAGCACTTCCAGGCCGTGATCGAACTCCTCGGCGAAGACGGGGAGTTCCTGGCGCAGGGCGACTCCCATGCGGGCGTACTGCGATCCCTGGCCGGGGAGGACGAACGCCACCCGGGGCCGCTCCCCATTGTTCCGGGGCACGGGCACCGGCGTGGCCGGGGCCGGGGCGGGGGCGGCGTCGGGCACCGCCACGGCCTGCCGGATCCGCCGGAGCATCAGGTGCCGCTGCCCCGCGTCCCGGAAGGGGAAGTGACCCCCTGCCAGGCACGACAGTTCGAAGGCGCGGCTGGTGTGGGCACTCCACCCCGACACTTGCAGCGCGTCGCGTTCCAGGTCGCCGACGAACGCCGTGACGGGGACGTCCAGCAACGGCCCCGGGCGGTACCGGTAGGTCTCGTAGACCGTGATGTCGGCGCGGATGGTGCCGAGGGCCATCCGCAGCAGCCGGGGATCGGCACGGACCTGGGCGGGCAGTCCGCCCCAGCGCCGCTCGACCTCGGCCAGCAGCGCGTCGTCGTCCAAGGTGTGGACGGGCTGCCCGCCGCGGTCGAGGGGCGGCGGGGCGCTGGACGACAGGAACAGCCGCCGCGGCAGCTCCCGCCCGGCGTCGCGGAGCGCGCGGGCCACCTCGAAGGCCACCAGGCCGCCGAGGCTGTGCCCGAAGAGCGCGAACGGCCGCTCGGGGCGCAGGACGTCCAGGACCGCGCCGACCACCGAATCCATCGAGGTGAGCGGCGGCTCGCCCAGTCTGGACCCCCGGCCGGGCAACTGTATGCCGGACACCTGGATCTCCGGCAGCTCCTCCTCGAACCGGAGGTACTCGCCGGGCGATCCTCCGGCGTGGGTGAAGCAGAAGAGGTCGGCTGCGGCGTCCGGGCGAGGCCTGCGGGTGACGATCCAGCGGCCTCCTCGCGCCGGACCGGCACGCCGCGACGTCTTCTCCATCCTCACATCCTCCTCAAGGTGCCGGGACGGTCTGTCCGGTGATCAGGGCCGCCAACTCCGCCGGGGTCTGCGCCTCGTACAGGACGGCGGCATCGAGCCGGGCGGCGGCCGGGAAGAATTCGCGGACGCGGCCCAGCAGTTGGACGGCGACGAGCGAATCGCCACCGAGGTCGAAGAAGCTCTCGTCGGGCTCGACGGCCTCCAGGCCGAGCGTTTCGGCGAACAGGTCCGCGACGGTCCGGGGGACGGAGTCCTCCGCACGGTCGGACGGCCCCCCGACGGCCGTCCCGCCCGGCGGGTCGGCGGCAGCGGTCGCGGGAACCCCGCCCGGGAGCGGCTCCACGACGTACCGCTGCCGTTCGAACGGGTAGGACGGCAGTGGGACCCGGCGCCGCTTCGCTCCCGCGTGGAGCCCCTCCCAGCGCACCGCGGTCCCGGCGAGCCAGAGGCGACCGGCGGCCTCCAGCAAGGCGGGCAGCGCGTCCTGCCGCCCGCCCTCCGGGAGGACCGGCATCCAGAGGTGGTCGGTCGCCTCGCCGGGGCCGGGCATCCGGGTGAGCACGGGGAGCCCGGGGGTGCGGGGTTCCGCCACGGCTCCGGTGACGGTCCGGCGGACCGCCTCTCGCACCGTGCAGACCCCGGCCACGACGTCCGCCACCACGGCGCCGGTACCGCTGCCCGCGACGGCCGCCGCACGCAGGCCCCAGGACTGCCAGAGCCGGGCGAGCGCGAGTTCGGTGGCCAGGACGTCGACGTCCGCGCGGACGTGCCCGGCGTCCGCGGCGCTCAGGCACTCCTGGTAGGCCCGGACGAACACCGGCTGCGTGGCGTGCAGGTCACGTGTCCGGGAGGAGTCGACGCTGCCGGGGAAGAAGAGGGCGACCGGCCGTGCCGGGTCCTGCCCGCCGGAGTCGACCAGCCGGCCCGGGGCGAGGCCGGTCAGGACCCGGAGGGCGTCGTCGGCATCGCGGACCACCGCACATCGGCGCCACGCGTGTTCGCGGCGTCCGGTCTGCAGCGTCCAGGCGATGTCGGCGACCGGCGACTCCCGGCCGGGCGACCGCAGCCGGGCCGCGAGCCGGTCGGTCGCCGCGTCCAGGGCCGTCGGCGTGCGGGCCGACAGCACGAGCAGGTGCCAGGGCTGCGCGGGGTCCGCGGGCGCCGGGGCGGGAGCCTGCTCCAGCAGGAGGTGGGCGTTGGTTCCACCGATGCCGAAGGAGCTGACCCCCGCACGGCGCGGCACGCCCTCGTCGGCGCGCCACTCCTGCGTGTCGGCGGCGACCACGAACGGGCTCGCCGCGAAGTCGATCCGAGGGTTCGGGACGGTGAAGTTGAGGCTCGCCGGGATGACTCCGTGCTGGAGGGCGAGCACCGCCTTGATCAGTCCGGCCGCGCCGGCGGCCGCGTCGGTGTGGCCGATGTTCGTTTTGACCGAGCCGATCCGGCAGAAGCCGCGGCGGTCGGTGTCCTGGCGGAACGCCCTGGTCAGCGCGGCGATTTCGATCGGGTCGCCGAGCGGGGTGGCCGTGCCGTGGGCCTCTACGTAGCCGATGGTCGCCGCATCGACACCGGCGATCAGCTGCGCGTCGCGGATCACCGCTGCCTGCCCCTCCACGCTGGGCGCGGTGAAGCCGATGCGGTGGGCTCCGTCGTTGTTCACCGCGGAGCCGCGCAGCACCGCGCGCACGGTGTCGCCGTGCGCCAGCGCATCGGACAGGCGCTTGAGCACGACGATCCCGGCGCCGTCGCCGCCCACCGTCCCGGCCGCCCCGGCGTCGAAGGTGCGGCAGGTGCCGTCGCGGGAGAGGATGCCGCCCTCGACGTAGGGGCTCTCCTTCGCGGGGACGCGGACCGCCGCACCGCCCGCGAGAGCCACGTCGCAGTCACCGGCCAGCAGTGCCTGCGCGGCGGTGTGGACCGCGACCAGTGAGGTGGCGCACGCTGCCTGGACCACCACCGCGGGGCCGCGCAGACCGATCTTGTAGGCGACCCGCGAGGCGAGGTAGTCCGGCGCGTTGCCGACCAGGATCTCCATGTCCGTCAACGGGCCCAGCTCCTCGCGGCGGGACCGGACGACCTCCGCGTACGAGGTGTCGGTGCTGCCCGCGTAGACGCCGATGGCCCCCGGGAAGCGCTCCGGGTCGCAGCCCGCGTCCTCCAGCGCCTCCACCGCGCACTCCAGGAAGACCCGGTGCTGGGGGCTGATGACGCGGGACTCCCGGGGCGAGAAGCCGAAGTACGCGGCGTCGAACCACTCGGGGTCCTCGAGCAGCCCCCGGGCCGGAACGTACTCCGCGGCGCCCGCCGGTCCGGCAGGCCCGGGAACGGGGCGAGGGGGAAAGCGGGTGACGCTGTCCAGGCCCCGGACCAGGTTCTGCCAGAACTCTTCCGGGTCGGCGGCCCCGGGGTAACGGCACGCCATGCCGATGACGGCGACGAACGAACCGTCGTCCTCCCGCGGGGCCGTGACGTCGTCGTGGACGCGGTCACTCATGCCGTTCCCCCTCCCCGAACGCGGTCGGCCGGCCGATCCGCCCGTTCCGCCTCCCGGCGAGACGGGCCCGGCCGCCGGCGCGGGAGCCCTCGGCACGACCGGCGCCGGTCCCCGGCCCCGGGACGTGCCCGTCGAGGTAGGCCGCCAGGCTGCGGACGGTCGGATGGTGGAAGAGTTCGATCAGCGGGGGGTTCGTGCCCAGCCTGGTGGTGATCCGGTCGAGAACCATGTGCAGCAGGACGGAGTGGCCGCCGAGGTCGAAGAAGTTCTGCTCCACGCTGACGTGCGGTACTTCCAGCACCTCGGACCAGATGGCGGCCAGGGCCCGCTCGGTGTCCGTGAGCGGGGGGCCGGGGGCGGCGCCGGCGGAGGGCATCGGCTCTGTGCTCACGGCTGTCCTCCCGCACGGGCGGGGCACGCCTGGTCCGGCGTCGTCGGCAGGTCGGGTGTCACGTGTGCTCCTCATCGCTGTGAGTACTGGTCGGGCGCCGGCACGGCGGTCGGTGCGTGGAACTGGTACCGGCTGAGCCGGTGGTACTCGCCGCCGGCCCGCACGAGCTGCGCATGTGTTCCCTGCTCCACGATCCGGCCGTCCCGCAGCACGACGATGACGTCCGCGTCGCGGATGGTGGAGAGCCGATGGGCGATCACCAGGCAGGTGCGGCCCTCCCGCAGGCGCGAGGTCGCCCGCTGGAGGAGGAGTTCGGTGCGGGCGTCGACCGCGCTGGTGGCTTCGTCGAGGATCAGCACGGCGGGGTCGGCGATGAACGCGCGCGCGATGCAGATCAACTGTCGCTCGCCGTCGCTCAGGCGTTCGTCGGCACTGTCGACCACCGTGTCGTACCCGTGCGGAAGGGCGTGCACGATGTGGCTGACCCCGCAGACCCGGGCGGCCTGCTCGATCTCTTCCGGCGTGGCGTCCGGTCTCCCGTAGACGATGTTGTCGCGGATGGTGCCGCTGAACAGCCACGGCTCCTGGGGGACGAGCCCGATCTCGGAGCGCAGCGCCTCGCGTGACACCGAGGCGATGTCCTCGCCGTCGATGAGGATGCGCCCACCGCCGACGTCGTAGAACCGCATCACCAGGTTCATCAGGGTCGTCTTCCCGGCGCCCGACGCTCCGACGATCGCCGCGGTCCGTCCCGGCTCGATCACCAGGTCGAGGCCCTTGATCGTCAGTTCGCGGCCGTGGCCGAAGGACACCTGCTCGAAGGCGATCCTGCGCGGCCGGACGGCCGGCAGCCGTCCCGGCCGGTCGGGGGCCTCCTCCGGCTCGTCGAGCAGGGCGAACACCCGGGCGGCCGACGCGATGCCCGACTGGAACAGGCTGGACATCGAGGCGAGCATGCCGAGCGGCTGCGAGTACTGCCGCGAGTACTGGACGAACGCGACGACGCCGCCCAGCGTCAACTGCCCGCTGACCACCCGCAGGGCACCGACCACGCAGAGCAGGACGTACCCCAGGTTCCCGATGAACAGCACCAGCGGGGCGAGCAGGCCGGACGTGAACTGCGCGAGGCGGCTCGCCTCCCTCACCTCGGCGTTCCGGTGCGCGAACGTCTCGCGGAACGCGCCCGCGCGGTCGAACACGGTGACCAGCTCGTGGCCGGAGTAGGACTCCTCGATGTGCGCGTTGAGCTCCCCGGTCAGTCGCCACTGGTCGTCGAAGAGCCGTTGGCTCCGCTTCGCCGCCACGGTGCCGATGACGAAGGTCAGCGGCACCGTGACCAGGGCGAGCAGGGTCAGCAGGGGTGAGATGCCCAGCATCATGACCAGGACGCCGACGACGGTGAGCAGGCCGAAGAGCACCTGGGTCAGTGTCTGGGTGAGCGAGGTCGCGATGTTGTCGATGTCGTTGGTCATCCGTGACAGCAGCTCGCCGCGCGGAGAACCGTTGAGGTAGCGGAGCGGGAGCCGGTTGAGCTTCTCCTCGACGTCGTCGCGCAGGGTCTGCACGACGCGGGCGATCGCGCTGTTCTGCAGGTACTGCTGGGCGAATCCCGCCAGGGCGCCGAGGACGTACAGGCCGGCGGCCGTCAGCAGGAGGTTCTGCACGTGGTCGAAGCCGGTGCCGGCCAGCACCGCGTCGATCGCGCGGCCCCAGATCAGCGGGCCGGCCAGATTGGCCAGCACGCCGGCCACGGCCAGGGCGAGCGATCCGGCCACCGACACCCGGAGGTGCCGGAACAGACCGGCCAGCCGGCGCGACGTCGCGGCGAAGCCCGCGCCGTCCGCGCCGGGTCCGCGCTTCCGGCGGCTCATGCCGACGCCCCGATCGTGTCCTGCGCGGCCACCAGTTCCTGGTACGTCCGGCAGCTGTCCAGCAGTACCGGATGCGTCCCGTCGCCGACGACGCCGCCCTCGTGGAGCACCACGATCCGTTCGGCGCCGCTGACACCGGTCGTCCGCTGCGACGCCAGCAGGACCGTCGTGCCGGCCGTGGCCGTACGCAGCGCCTCCAGGAGCCGCGCGGACGTTTCGGGGTCGAGCGCCGAGACCGGATCGTCGAGGAGCAGGAGCCGGGGGGCGGCGACGAGTGCACGGGCGATGCACAGCCGCTGCCGCTGGCCGCCGGAGACGTTCGTCCCGCCCTGGACGATCGGTGACCGGAGCCCGTCGTCCATCGCGGCGACGAACTCGCGGGCCTGCGCGACCTCCAGGGCCTCCCACAGCTCGGCGTCCGTGGCGTCCGGCCTGGCCAGCCGCAGATTGCTCGCCACCGTACCCCGGAAGAGCAGCGAACGCTGCGGGACGATCGCGAGGTGGCCGCGCAGCACGGAGGGATCCACGCTGCGCAGGTCGACGCCGTCCAGCCGGACCGATCCCGAGGTCGCGTCCTGGAGCCCCGCGACGACGGAGAGCAGGGTCGTCTTGCCGGCGCCCATCGATCCCACGATCGCCACCGTGCTGCCGGGCTCGACCGTCAGGTCGATGCCGGACAGGACGTCGGCGTCGGCGCCCGGGTACCGCAGCGTGACACCGCGCAACTCCAGCCCGCCGCGGATCGGGACCGAGCCGGTGGGGCGGCCCGGCGGCCGGAGCACGGGGGCGGCGTCCCGCACCGCCCGGATGCGTTCCGCCGCGACCAGCGCCCTGGGCAGCATCATCAGCGCCCAGGCGGCCGTCATGGCCGCCCCGAGGATCAGCACCAGGTAGGTGATGCAGGCGGTCAGGCCGCCGATCGGCAGGTGTCCGGACGTGACCCGGTGGCCACCGAACCACACCACGGCCAGGATCGACAGATCGGTGACCAGCATGACGGCCGGGACGAACGTCCCGTTCAGCCGCCCCATCGACCGGGTCGCCACGGCCAGTTCCGCGTTCTCGAGCCCGAACCGCTCGGTCTCGAAGCGCTCGCGGGTGAACGCGCGGATCACCGTGAGCCCCATCAACTGCTCGTGCAGGACCCGGTTGACGGCGTCCAGCCGGTCCTGGATCCGGCGCGACACCCGCGCCGTCCAACGGAGGACCACCCCCAGCACCGCACCCAGCAGGACGACCGCCACGACGACGACGAGGGACAGCCCGGTGTCCGTCCGGAAGGCCATCCAGGCCCCGCCCAGTACCGTGAGCGGCGCGGCGGCCGCCACGGCGCCGAAGGCGAGCAGGAAGGTCTGTATCTGCTGCAGGTCGTCGGTGCTGCGGGTGATCAGCGTCGGCGTGCCGAAGTCCTGGTGCTCCCGGTTGGAGAAGGTCGCGACCTTGTCGTAGACGTCCGACCGCAGGTCGTGCACGACGTCCGTGGCCGCCCGCGTTCCGGCGTAGGACGACAGCGCCGCCGCGAGCAACTGGACGACACTGGCGATCACCATCCACCCGCCGGCCGTCCAGATGTGTCCGACGTCGGTGCGCAGCAGACCGTTGTCGATCAGGTCCGCGTTGATCGCCGGCAGGTACAGGGTGGCGGCGACGCTGACCGACTGGAAGGCGATCAGGCCGGCGAACCACCACCGGTGCTTGCCGATCCGAGCGTGAACCAGGCCCATGGGCCGGCCTTTCGTAGGAGGTGGGAGGTGGTCAGGCGATGACGAAGCCGGGGTGCAGCAGTCCGGCCGGGTCGTGCCTGTGCGCCAGTCGCAGCAGCCGGTCCCGGTGCGCGGCATCGAACCGGTCCGCGGCGGTACGCCGGTCGGGGCGTCCGAAGGTGAAGTTCGGCGAGCTGCCCAGGGCGTCCGCGGACCAGTCGGCGAACAGTTCGCCGTGCAGCGCCCGCGCCCGCTCCGCGTCCGGCCCGGCCGTCGGGGTGACCGCACACAGCAGGTACTGCGCCTCGCGGTGGCTGACCGCGTTCGGCACCTCCGGCGGAGCCGACAGCGCCCCTCCGAGGTGGCGCACCGTGAGGATGGAGGGGAGCGGCTGGTCCGGCGCCGAGAGGGCGACGGCGTCGCCGAGGCGCGCTTCGTCGACCGCCCGCAGCAGGACGTTGTCGCCGAGATAGGCGTGCGGCTGGTCCGGCTCACCGAACACGGTGTGCGACTGCTGGTAGGGGATCGTCCGGAGGCTGTCGTGCACGGGCTTCAACGCCCGCAACGGGGCCACGAGTTCGTCGGCCTCCGCGGGCGAGCCGAGGTAGGCGATCTGGACGTGCGCCAGGTGCTGACCGGGGAACCCGAGCGCGGTCAACGCCGAGGTCATCTCCGGGGGCAGGGTTGCCGTCCAGCGCAGCCAGGCGGGCACCACGTCGGGCGTCTTGCGCAGGTCGAACATCAGAGCGCCGCCGACCAGTTCGGCGACCGGCATCAGGGCGATCTCCAACTCGGTCACGATGCCGAAGTTCCCGCCACCGCCGCGGAGCGCCCAGAACAGGTCCGCCTCCTCGTGTTCCGAGACCGTCAACAGCGAGCCGTCGGCAGTGACCAGCTCCAGGCGCGTGACGTGGTCGGCGGCGAAGCCGTAGCGACGGGCCATCAGCCCGATGCCGCCACCGAGCGTGTAGGACACGGCGCCGACGCCGGGCAGGCTTCCGGACAGCGGTGCCAGGCCGTGGGGTGCGGCGGCGTCGATCACGTCGCGCCACCGCGCTCCGGCGCCCACCCGTGCGGTGCCGGCGTCCGGGTCGACGTCGACGCCGTCCATCCCCCGCGTCGACACCAGCACGCCCGCGCCGGCCAGCGGTCCGGCGAGTGCGTGCCCGGTGGCCTGGACCGCGATCGGCATGCGGGCGTCCGCGGCGTACCGGACGGCCGCCACCACGTCACCGACGCCCCGCGCCGCCACCACGAGGGCCGGCCGGTGCTGTTCCCGCAGTTGGAAGCCGGCCCGGTGCCCGTCGTACTCGGCAGAGCCCGGGCGGTGCAGCACCGGCGGTCCGGCGTCGGTCGTGCGGTCACTCATCGCGAGCGCCTTTCTGGATCAGGGGATGGGCGGGAGCACCCGCCCGGCGGACGGACGGGTCGTCGTCGCGCCGCCACCAGCCTGGCCGGAATATGCGCCGCATCGTGTCGCAATTCCTGTGAAGATCGAGGACGTGACCCCGGACCGCTTCTTCCACCTGATGCTGCTCCTCGAATCGAGACGGGGTGCCACCACGCAGGAACTCGCCTCCGCGCTCGGGGTGTCGCTGCGCACCATCACCCGGGACCTCAACTGGCTCCGTGACGCCGGCCTGCCGGTGACCGCGCACCGGGGCCGCTTCGGAGGGGTGACCATGGTGCCCGGGTCCGGACTCGACCTCGCGCGACTCACCCCGGACGAGCGTGACCACCTGCTGCTCACCGGGCTGGACGACAAGCAGCGCGCGGAGCTCGACGCCTCGGCCGAGAGCCGCCGCGCCCTCTCCAAGATCGCTGCCGGACGGACGCGTCGGGTTCATGAACTCCTGCCGCTCACCGAGGTGGTACACGTGGACAGCCGTCCCTGGCGCCAGGCACAGGCATCCGGCACGGCCCCGGCTTCGCTGATCGGCGCGGTGCGGCGGGGCAGCCGGCTGCGGATCGGGTACGACAGCGCACGCTCACCCGCCCCGCGCGACCTGGTCGTCGATCCCTACGGCCTGTTCGCCAAGGCCGGCGTCTGGTACCTCATCGCCGACTGCGCCCGAGCGCCGCGGATGTACCGACTGGAACGGATCACGACGTGGACCGAGGTCGGCCGGCCACGACGGCTGCGCCCGGGCCAGACCCTGGCCACCGTCACGGCGGCGCTGATGGACCAGTGGGAGCACGACCACTCGGTGGAGGTCAGCGCCACCATCGACCGGCACCAGGTCGGGCGGGCGCAACGCATCTTCGGCCGACGACTCGTCCTGGGCGATCACGACGACACCTCCGACGGCCACCGGGTGACGATCCGCTTCCTGCACCTGGAAGACGTGCGGGCACTGCTGCCGTTCGGGAGCGCCGTCACCGTGCACGGCCCCGCCGAAGCCAGGGACCGCCTCCGCGACCTCGCCGCCGAACTCGCCCGCCACCACGCGCCGCCGACATCCTGACCGGGACACCGGGGGAGTGCCCCCGCCGTCACGGCTGAAGTCTGCGGACGCACCACTGCTCCCCGCTCCACGTGTACTGGAGTCGCCGGTGGAGCCGATCGGAGGCACTCGACCAGAACTCCACGTGCGTTCCCCGCAGTTCATATCCGACATACCTGTCCGGTCGTGCCATCGGGGCCGGTCGCCGTGCCGCTCCGGCTTCCAGCAGACGGACCCGATCGCGCAGCTCGGCGGGGTCCGCGAGGAGCTCGCTCTGCCGGGACGAGCTGCTCATCGGGTGCAGGGCCGGATGCCGGCCGTGCCACAGCGACTCCGACGTCCGACCGTCGACCGGCTCGAAGGTCCCGGCGACGAGCAGCTGCCGACCGATCTCGCGCCAGTAGAACAGGGCGCTGCCGGACTTCGTCGCGCGGATGTCGTGCGCCTTGCGGCTGGTGGTGTGCGTGGCGAAGACGAGGCCGCGCGTGGTGGCCCCGACCATCGTCATCATGCGCGAGGACAGCCGGAAGCCCTCGTCGACCGTGGAGACCGCAGCCCCGCGCGGCTCGGCGCAGCCCCGTTCCACGGCCTCGTCGAGCCACCCTGCGAGCAGCTCCGACGGTCCCGGCGGCGGTTCGCCCTCCCATTCCGGGAAGGGGACGTCGTGCGCTCCGGACAGGCTCTCGTACTGGGCGCTCACTGGTCCTCCGGGTATTCGAGCGTTCCCCTGCCGACGGTCACGCACTGGCCCCACGTCCGTGACCGCAGCCCGTCGCCGCCGGGGTCGAGCCGGACGTGCATCTCCGAGAACCGGCCGATCTCGACGCCCTGTTCGATGCGGCACGGACGACCGGTCGGCGCGTCCCGGTAGGTGTGCGCGTGCGCCAGCAACGGACCCGCGACCGATCCGGTCGCCGCGTCCTCGACGACTCCGTAGGCGGGGGAGAACATCCGGTTGCGCCACGTCGTCCCCGAGCCGGTGTAGCAGTTGAAGGCGACGTCGGGGAACTTGGCCAGCCTGGTGTGGTCCGGCCGCAGGTCGCGCAGGGAGTCACGGCTGTCGAGCGCGATCACGAAATGCCGGGCGCCGACGTCGTACAGCTCGATCGGGGCGACGGGTTCGGCACCCAGTGCCGCGACGATCTCGGCCGTCGGGACCTCCACCGGGGACGCCCGCGGTACCGGCAGGGTGAATCCGGCCCAGAGTTCCTCGTCCCGGAGCTCCACCCAACCGCGCACCTCGCCGCGCGGAACGTGAACCGTGACTTCGCCCGTCACGTCGAACCGGGTGTGCAGGGCAGCCAGGATCCCGATCATCGGATGGCCGGCGAACGGTAGTTCCCGGGTGGGTGTGAAGATCCGCGCCCGGAAGCGGGCCGGCGAGCCGGTCGGCATGACGAAGGCGACCTCGGACAGGTTGAGTTCGGTCCCGATCGCCTGCATGACCCCCTCCGACAGGTCGGTCCCGGGGAAGAAGACCGCGACCGGATTGCCGTGGAACGCCGATCGCGCGAAGACGTCGATCAGGAGGTAGGGGTGCCGGATCACGGGTTCTCCAGTCGCCTCAGGGCATCCGCCAGGACGGCCGTACCGTCGACGCTCAAGGCGGACTCGGGATGGAACTGCATGGAAACGAAGGTGTGCCCGACCAGTCCGGTGACGTCACCGGCGGAATCCGTCGTGACCTGGACGGGGTACCGCGGACCGTTCCCGGGCACGGCGGCGAAGGCGTTGTAGAAGCCGAGGCGTCTGCGGCTGCCGAACCAGTCCACGCTCCTGGCCACTCCCTGGTTCGGCACCGCGAGCCGGCGGACGGTGAGGCCGAGGACGCGGCAGAGGATCTGATGGCTGAGGCACACCGCGAGAAACGGCCTCGACGTCGCCAGCGCCTGCGTCAGCGCCCGTTCCAGGAGGACGACCCGGGCGTCGCCCCGGTCGCACGGATCGCCGGGGCCGGGACCGAAGACCACGAGCGCGTCGTCGTCGAGCGCCGTGACGGCGTGCGCGTTGGGCACGATGTCGACGGCGTACCCGAACGCGCTGAGCTGATGGGCCAGCATGCTGTTGAAGTCGTCCTCGGCATCCACCAGGACCGCCCGCCGGGCGGCGGCGCCGTGCGCCGCGGCGGCCCCGAACCACAGCGGGTTGATGTCGGTGCGCCGGTTGCCGATGGCCCGCGCCAGATCGGGATCGTCGGCGGCAGGGGGCTCGGGTGGGCCGAACGGGGTCGGTCCCAGGTCGCCGGGCACCACCGCCCTGCCGCAGACGGCGCTCAGGACGGCGGCCGCCTTGGCCTGGGTCTCGGCCAGTTCCCGCTGGGGGGACGAGTTGCGGACGAGGGTGGCTCCGACGTCGGCGCGCATCCGCCACGCCTCACCGTGCCGCCGCACTTGCGCCGAGCGGATGTTGATGGCCGAGTCGAAGGAGCACGTCGAGTCCCCCGCCGGCTCGAAGAGTCCGAGGTAGCCGGCGTAGTACGACCGTCCGTGCGGCTCGTGCCGGGCGATCACCCGGCACGCGTTGCGGATCGGGCTCCCGGTCACGGCGGGGGAGAACATGGTGTGCACGAGGACGTCCGACAGCGGGTGACGGGTCCTCCCCTCGATGGTGAACTCGGTGTGCGTGACCCGCGACATGTGCCGCAGACCCGGCCCGGTCACCGACAGGGAGCCCGGTTCGCACAACGAGGCCAGCATCTTGAGCTCCTCGTCCAGGACCATGGAGAGCTCGTCGGACTCCTTGGAGTCGCTGAGGAATGCGAGCAGCCGCGCCTTCTCCGCGGCGGAGTCGGCCGCGTCCCGGGCGACCGTCCCGGAGATCGGGTTCATCGTCACCCGCCGGCCGGTCACCGAGACGTGGCGCTCGGGGGTGGCGCCCATCACGTACAGGTCGCCGGTCCGGACCAGGAAGGTCCAGTAGGCGCCCCGCTCGTTCCGGAGCAGATCGGCGAACGCCGTCAGCATCGCGAGGTCGTCGACACCGTCCAGTTCGGCGACGTAGGTCCGCTTGATGACGAAGTTCGAGCCGGCGCCCCGGGAGATCTCGTCCGTGATGATCCGCTGCACCACCGCGCGGTACTCGGCGTCGGTGTCCAGGAACGCGCCGCCGCCGGCCTTGGGCTTCGCCCCGTCGGCCAGGCCCTCGAAATCGGCCGGCGAGAACGCGTGCACCTCGCGGGCGGTCAGCAGGAGCAGTTCCTCCTCGTCGTCGACCGCGTCGAAGCCGCGCTCGGCCAGCTGGCGGAACGGGACCAGGAGCAGGCTCGGCAGGTGGTGGGCCTGTGCGGACGACGCGGCGGAGCGCACCGACCCGTACGCGGACGTGCTGCCGATCAGGCAGGTCACCCGGTCGTGGCCCGACTCCGCCCGGTGCAGGAGCGCGTAGTCGTGCCCGGAGACCAGGCCGGCGATGTCAGGCGGCACTGGCGCTCAACTCGTTCAGGGTGAGCACCCGCCCGGAGTACCGCGCGACGTGGTCGAGTGCGGCGGCGTGGCCCTCGGCGTCGAAGTCGGCGACGCAGTCGGACAGCACGAAGGGCCGGATGTCCCGGTTGAAGGCGTCGAGTGCCGTCGTGAGGATGCCGACGCTGGCGTACACGCCCGCGATCACCAGGTCGTGGATGCCCTGACGGCGCAGGGCCCATTCGAGTCCGTTCCCGACGAACGCGCTGTAGCGCCATTTCGTGAAGACCGGCTCGGAGCCGTCGGGCCGGACCCGGTCGACGATCGAGGTGTCGCCGGCCCGCCGGTCCATTCCGGCCCCCCAGAAGTCCGAGAGGAGCCCGCGCTCGTCCGTCGACATGCTGCCGGGCTGTGCGGTGTACATCACCGGGATCTTCGCCCGGCGCGCCCAGTCGACCGCCCCGGCGACCCCGTCGACCAGGGCCGTCCGCAGGGGAGGTTCGAACGCCTTGACGAAGTAGTCCTGCATGTCGTGGACGAGCAGGGCGGCATTCCGCGGCTCCACCCGCCACCGGTCGCCGGGACCGTCGGGCCGCAGTCGTGGCAGCTCGTAGGCTGCAATGGGTTGCATGCTGTGTAGTCCCTCGTTGGTTAGGTCGGGATTCCCGTCCGGACGATCTGCGGTACGGCGATGCCCAGTGCCTCGTACTGCCGCAGCGGGTTCATGAACTCGCGCTGCCGGGTGATCAAGCCGTCGGCGTTGAATTCGAACGAGTGGAGGAAGTGGTTCTCGTAGTGGCCGTCCGGGTAGCCCTCGAACCGGATGGCGCCGCGCCCGTCGCACTCGGCCCAGAAGAACGTCGGGTGCTGGGTGTCGAAGATCTGGACGTCGTACCACTCCCAGTCCGGGAAGCACCGGAGGGACCAGACGCCGTGCTCCCGCAGCCCCTCCCTGCCGTGCGTGGCGATCGGGTGGGGCTTGTCGCTCGTCCAGAGGCCGGCTTGGCCGTCGGCCGCGAACAACTCGTAGCGGGCCCGCCGCTGCTCCTCGCCCTTGCAGGCGAGGTAGCGCCGTACGACGTCGCGGTTACGGGCACGCTCTTCGTCAGGCAGCATGGTGTCCTCTTTCGTCGGATGTATCGCACGTCGCAACACGATCGGCTCCCGGACCGGGCCGCCGTTCGGCTCATTCGCGGTCGTCGCCGATGAGGTTCGGAGACGCTGCCAGCCGCCGCAGTTCCAACTTGTTCACCCGGCCGACCGGGGTCAGCGGGATCTCGGCCAGGGGGTGGACCGTCGTCGGGATCTTGTAGCGGGCGGCCCCGGCGGCGACGAGGAACCGCCCGAGGTCGGACTGGGACAGGTCCTCACCGACGACGAAGGCGACCACGGCTTCGCCGAACCGGTCGTCGGGCGCCCCCACCACGGCGACGTCGCGGATCCCGGGATGCCTGCGCAGCAGTTCCTCGACCTCGCGTTCCGACACCTTCTCGCCGCCGCGGTTGATCTGGTTCTTGATGCGTCCTTCGAAGGACACCGCGCCGTCGGCGTCCAGGCGGACGAGATCGCCGGTCATGTACCAGCCGTCCGCCGTGAACACCGTGGAGTTGTTGGGGTCCTCGCCGTAGTAGCCGCGAATCGTGTACGGCCCCCGGGTCAGCAACTGGCCCACCTCGCCGGGCCCGACCGGGTCTCCGGCCTCGTCGATCACCAACAGCTCGTCCAGGGCCGAGAGGGGAACCCCCTGGTCGGCCAGCATCCGGTCCTGCGGCAGGTCGGGCGGCTGGATGCCGCACAGCCCCTCCGTCATCCCGAAGCCTTGGTGGACGCCGCAGTTCAGGGCCTTGCCGAAGCCGATCAGCACCTCGGCCGCCGGCGTGCTCCCGCCGATCAGCGCCGTGCGCAACGACGAGATGTCGTGGGGCGTTCCCACCGCCGCGTCGGCCCACAGGGCCGCCAGGGAGGGGTTGAGGCCGGTGCGGGTGACGCCGTACCGCGCGATCAGGGCGAAAGCCACCGTCGGAGCCGGCGTCGGCGAGATGACCAGGGATCCCCCCGCGTCGAGGACGGCGAGCAGGTTGCACATCGCCCACCCGTGCGCGAGCGGCATCGCGATCAGGTAGACGCTCCGGGGATCGAAGCGACAGCGGTCGGCCACGCACCGCCCCAGGTACAGCCAGGCCCGGTGGACCTCCGGAACGATCTTGGGGAGGCCGGTCGTCCCGCCGGAGACGAGCAGGGCCGCGACCGAGTCCGGCGCGGTGCGCGGGAAGCCGGGTTCCGGTTCGGTGTCCGGGCCTCCGAGCAGCGCGGAGGTGTCCAGGACACGGTGCACGGCCGGCCTCGCCGCCCCGGCGGTCCGGCAGGTCTCCAGGCAGTCCGGCGTGGCCACCAGCGTGGTCGCACCGGTCCTGTCGATGAACGACAGCAGCTCGTGGGTTCCGAGCTGGGGGATGGCCAGCAGGGGGACGACGCCGGTCCGCGCGCAGGCGAAGAGGCAGGCCAGTCCGCTGATCTGGTTGGACATCTGTAGCACCACGTGCTCGCCGGCCCGGACGCCGGCCCGGTGCAGCGCGTTCGCCATCCGGTCGACGACGGCGACGAACTCCGGTCTCGTCAGCTGCCGTTCACCGTCGCAGATCAGCGATTCCGGGTAGCAGTCCGCGCCGCGCACCAGCCACTCGTAGAGGTTCTCGTCCCGCCACGCCCCGGCCTTGACGTACTTCGAGGCGACGTCCGCGGGCCAGTCGACCAGTCCGTTGTCCATCTGCGTGGTTCCTCCCCTGAGCACGGACGGTTCGCTAGTCGGCACCGGTCGTTCCCTCCGTCGCGACACCGGTCCTCACGACGTCGATCCAGCGCAGCCGCCACAACTCCCTGACCTCGTCGGTCACCGGGGCGGTGATCGCCGAGCGCTCCGCGATCACGGCGGCCGTCTCGGCGCTGATGCGCCGCTGCCGGTGGTAGGTGCGCGCCGCGGTGTCCACCAGGAACCACTGGTCCTCCGGCAGCCGCCGTTCGAGCCGGACCTGCACCGGAAGGTCGACCGTGAAGTCCGCCAGGCCGGTCGTCGCCGACCGGGTCACGACGAGGTCCCCGAGGACCAGCGCGTCGAGCGAGCTCGTCAGCAGCAGCCGGATCGCGTCCCCGGGAGTCTCGACCATCGGCTCGTGGCTGTTGTTCATGGAGGTGTTGAGCACGACCGGCACCCCGGACGCCTGTCCGAAGGCCTCGATCAACGCGTGGAAGCGCGGGTTCTGCCGGGCGTCCACGATCTGCAGGCGGGCGGACCCGTCGATGTGGGTGGTGGCTCCCAGGGATTCCCTGAACTCCGGCCGGACCTGCACGACGTGCGACATGTAGGCGAAGGACGTCTCGGTCCCGCCGAGGTCGAAGTACTTGTCGCCGCCCTCCGGCGTGGTCGCCGGCGCGAACGGCCGGTACCCCTCGCGGGCCTTGATCGCGAAGTTGACGCGGTCGCGGTTCGCGGCCGGCCGCGGATCGGCCAGGATGCTGCGGTTGCCGAGTGCGCGTGGCCCGAATTCGCCGCGTCCCTGGAACCAGCCGATGATCTTGTCGTCCGCGAGGAGCGCGGCCGCCTCGCGCACGGCGTCGGTGGCAGGACGGACCGTGATGAGCGGGCGGAACGCCTCCACCGCGCGGTCCGTGTCCGCGGCGCCGTACGCCGCTCCGAGGTACGGGTCGAACGGCTTCGACGACGGGGCCCGGAAGTCGCCCCGCCGGATGAGCGCGGCACCGAGCGCCGCGCCCGCGTCGTGCGAGGCCGGATGCACGTACAGCGCGTCGAAGAGTCCGGAGGCCAGGATCCGGCCGTTCAGCGTCGAGTTGTGCGCGACGCCGCCGGAGAAGGCCAGGCGCCTCGTGCCCGTCTCGTCCCGCCAGTGCCTGATCAGCCGCAGGGAGTTGGTCTCCAGCCACAGCTGCACGGCAGCGGCGAAGTCCTTGTGGATCTGGTCGAACGGATCGTCGGCGGCCCGAAGCTTCCATCCGCTCTCGGACAGCCCGTGCCGGAACGCTTCGATGTTGAGCCGTACGCCGTTGACGGGATCCGTCGGCGCCACCCTGTCGAGCAGCTTGCCGAACCGCGCCGGATCACCGTAGGGCGCGAGACCCATGACCTTGTACTCGTCGCCCCAGCGGTAGCCCAGCGCGTGCGTCGCGTAGGCGTACATCATGCCGAAGGACTTCTCCAGCGGCAGCCGGCCCACGCGGTGCAGGCCGCCGTCGCGCTGGACGAAGGCGGTCGTCGAGTCCCGTCCGCCGCCACCGTCCATGACGACGACCAGCGAGTCCTCACTCCAACCGGACCCGTGCAGCGTCGCGGCGGCGTGCGCGGAGTGGTGGTCGACGAACTGCACGTCCGCCGCCGCGACTCCGAAGCCGAGTTCGGAGAGCCGCTCGTGGATCAGTTCGCGGGCCGTGCGACGGGGTACGTCGGAACGCCAGAAGTAGATGTCGTTCAGGCTGTGGTCGCAGAACCGCTCGTCGAAGTAATAGCCGACCGCGTCGATGTCGTTCGCGGAGATCCCGAGCGCCCGTAATCCGGCGGCGACCGCTTTCGCCGGGAACCAGGTGGTCTTCTTGACGCGGCTGTGCCGTTCCTCTTCGGCGGCCCATAACACCTCGCCGTCCGGGGCCAGGATCACCGCACTCGCGTCATGGAAGTAGATGTCGGGCATTCCGTACGTCTCGTCCCCACGGAATGGGCCGCCGCTCAACCCAAGGAAATAGCGTGCCATCTTGCCAGTCATCTCCGACTCGGATCAGTGGTGAGTGGCACAAAACCACACAACCGGTCACTGAGGGCGTAGCTCGACGTGATCACGAGGGGCGACAGTAGTTTTCTTGCACTACAGTGTCAAGAGGTTGCAACATGATGCTGTCTCTTGAAGTCCTTGAAGTCGACTAGCATCATAACGAAGCAAGAATTTGCTTACATCTCGTCAAGGTCTTCCACCGCCCGACGGCGGTGGGCTAGCATCGCGCCGAGCCGAAGACCGACAGTCGACCGCCCCAGGAGACCGCATGAACGAGTCGCACGGCCCTGAAACCGCACTCCATCTCGCTCGGCGACTGTTTCCCGGCACCGCCGACAACGACCCCCTCGACTCCCTCCAGGTGATGGAACTGCTCGCGCATCTGGAACGAAACGGATTCGAAGCGCCCTCCCCGGTCTTCATCACCGACCTGACCATCGCCGGCGTCATCGGCGCCGAGAAGTAGCGGCCCCCGGGCCTCCGCCGAAGGTCACGAGAAATGCAGACCGATGCATCGGGCGACCTGCCGACAATGATCGTGTCGTGGTGGGAACTGGGCCCGGACGATCCGTCCGTGCAGGACCTGGAGGCGGATCTGTCCCGGGGCGTCGACGACTGGGCGTCCTGTCCCGGCCTGTTGGCCAAGTACTGGCTGGCCGACCGCGAACGGAATCGCTGGGGCGGGGTCATGGTGTGGGAGCGCCGTCCGGCGGCTGACCTGCCCGTCAACCGGGCCGCGCAATTGATCGGGCGCCCGGCCGATGTCCGCACGGAATTCGCGGTGCCCAAGATCGTGCACGGAGTCCCCGCCTGACGTTTCCCGGTACCCGGGCGCCGGCCAGGCCCCTACGCCATCCCAAGGAGAAACCGTGTCCACCGCAGCCAACCCGTTACTCGACCTCCCACACGGCACCCGGCCCGACCCGGAGGAGTTCCTCCGGGCCGCCCTGGAGTGGCACTTCCACCCGGACACCGGATCGCCCTACTGGATCGACCGGGCGAAGTCACTGGATTTCGACCCGCGTCGCGACATCAAGACCTTCGATGACCTGCGGCTGTTCCCGAACGTCGCGAACGAGATGCGGAAGGTGCCGGCGCAAGCGCTGGTCCCACGGGGGTACGGGCCGGCCCCCCGCATCGCGGGCGTCTACGAGAGCGGCGGTACCACCGGGGCGCCCAAGCGCGTGGTGTGCCCCGAGGACTGGTTGGACCGCCTGATCGCCTGGAGCAACGCCAACCTCGACGAACACGGCTTCCCGCGCGGCGCCGACTGGCTCGGGCTCGTACCGTCCGGCCCTCACATCGTCGGGGAGATCTTCCGGCGCTCGGCGGCGACGCACGGACGGTACGGCTTCCAGGTCGACCTGGACCCGCGCTGGGTGAAGAAGCTCATCGCGTCGGGCAGGAAGGACCAGGCGGACGCGTACGCGGAACACGTGGTGGACCAGGCGGAGTTCGTGCTGCGCACCCAGGACATCGGCGTGCTCACCATCACTCCCGCGCTGCTGGAGCGGCTGGTGCGGCGCGAGGAGCTGGTGGCACTCGTCAACGACAAGGTGCGCGCCATACGGTGGGGCGGTACCCAGCTCGACCCCGACAGCCACCACCTGTACCGCACCGAGATCTTCCCCGGCCTCGCCCTGTACGGCCACTACGGCAGCACGATGATCCTCGGCATCGCCGGTCAGCGCGTGCCCGCGGCCGACGAGGACAGCTGCGTCTTCGACACGTTCTCGCCGTACGTGACGTTCTCGGTGGTGGACCCGCGGACCCGCCGGCCCGTGCCGTTCGGGGAACGGGGACAGGTGGTCATGAACCACGTCTCCAAGGCGCTCTTCCTCCCCAACAACCTCGAACGGGACCTGGCCACCCGCGTCGAGGCGCTGCCCGGACGCATCGGCGACGCCGTCGCCGACGTCGCGCCCGTCACCCACTTCGAGGACCAGGCGGTCGTCGAGGGGGTCTACTGATGACGGAGCTGCTCCAGCTGGATGTGCTCGGGCCCGCGGGCCCGTACCGCTCCCGCCGGCGGGTCACGGTGGCGGACGTCAGCGGGCAGCCCGCGGCCGAGCTGAGCCTGGCGCCGACGGTGTACGTCGACCGTGCCATGTCGGCGCTGCGGAGGGCGTCACCCCTTCCGCTCGACGAGCGGATCGCCGCCATCACCCGCGCCGGCCGGCTGTTCGCCACCGGCACGATCAACGGACAGACGGTCGGGGAGTACGAGCGCGCGGTGAGCCGGGTGGCCGGCATCCCGGTCCAGGTGGTGCGAGCCGCCACCGGGACGGCACTGCGCCGCACCGAGCAGCTGTACACCAACCTCCAGCACGCCCGGCCCTCGGGTGCGGTCGGCGACTGGCGCGACCCGCTCACCCGGGCGGGCCGAGCGGTGTGGTCCCGGCGCGGAGAGGTCTTCGCGGTGCACGCCGCCGGGAACCACCCCGGCACCCACACGCTCTGGCCGGAGGCCCTGGCCCTGGGCTACCGGGTGGCGGTGCGACCGTCACGACGCGAACCGTTCACCCCGCACCGGCTGGTGACGGCCCTGCGGATGGCCGGGTTCGCCGACGACCACGTCATGCTGCTGCCCACCGACCACGCCGCGGCCGAGGGCCTGCTGCGGGGGGCCGACCTGGCCTACGGCAGCGACGAGGTGATCCGCCAGTACGCGGACGACCCGTTCGTCCTGCCCCTGCGGCCCGGCCGTTCGAAGATCCTCCTCACGGCGGGGACGGACTGGCCGGCGCAGCTCGACACCGTCGTCAGCTCCATCAGCCACCACGGGGGCACCGGTTGCGTGAACGCCACCGCTGTTCTCGTCGAGGGCGACCCGACGCCGGTGGCCGAAGCCCTGGCCGACCGCCTCGCCCTCCTGCCGAGCCTTCCCCCCGAGGACGAGAAGGCCGTGCTCCCCGTGCAACCGGCCGTCGCCGCGCGGGCGTTGGAGAAGTTCGTACGGGACAGGGCGGCCGGGGCACCGGCCCATCTGGGGGGAGGCGGGTTCGTGGAGGAACTCGGTGACGGCAGCGCCGTGCTCCGCCCGGTGGTGCACCGGCTGGAGAGCCCGGACGACCCGAGGGCGGACATCGAGTTGCCGTTCCCCTGCGTGTGGGTCGCCCCGTGGTCGCCGGAGGAGGGGATCGCCCCCCTGCGCGACACGCTCGTCCTGGGCGTGTACACCGAGGACGAGCGACTGGTCGACGCGCTCGTGGACGAGCCGTCCATCGCCAACGTCTACGTCGGCGACCACCCGACCCATTGGACGGACACCGGCATCCCCCATGACGGGTACCTCGCGCACTTCCTCATGCGCACCAAGGGATTCATCCGGGGGTGAGCCGGTGCGGCCCGTGCTCCGCCCGGCAGGGCGATCCTCCGTACCGCCCGACAACGGCGCCGCTTACCCTTGGCGGGTGCGCACACACATAGTCTGGGACTGGAACGGCACCCTGCTGTCCGACATGGCGGCCGTGGTCGGGGCCAGCAACGCCGCGTTCGCGACGGTCGGGCTGCCGCCGCTGACGCTGGAGGAGTACCGGGCGCAGTACGAGATCCCGATCCCGCTGTTCTACGAGCGGCTGCTGGGGCGGGCGCCCAGCCCGGCGGAGTGGCTGGCGCTGGACGACGCGTTCCACGTCAAGTACACCGAGCTGTTCCCGAGTTGCGGGCTGACCCCGGGCGTCGAGGCGCTGCTGGCGCGGTGGGCGGCGGCCGGGCGCAGCCAGTCGCTGCTGTCGATGTACGCGCACGAGCAGCTGGTGCCTGCGGTGGACGCGTTCGGCCTGACCCCGCACTTCACGCGGGTGGACGGTCGGCGCGGCGAGTCCGGCGGGCGCAAGGCCGGCCACCTGGCGGTGCACCTGGACGCGCTGGGCGACGGGATCGACCGCGCGCGGACGGTGCTGATCGGCGACGCGGCGGACGACGCCGAGGCGGCGCTCGCGGCGGGCATCAAGTCGGTGCTGTACACCGGGGGTTCGCACACCCGGGAGAAGCTGACGCACCTGGGCGTGCCGGTGGTGGACTCGCTCGCCGAGGCCGTCGCGGTGGCGGAGGAGCTCACCGGGTACGACGGGTAGGCGTGTCACGGCGCGCGGCGGGGGCAGGCGCGTCCAGGCTGGGGAGGTCCCAGCAGGCACCAGCACCCTTACGGAGCACCTCAGCACCATGCCGATCGACGCGGTCACCAACGTCCCCCCGCCCGTCCCCGAGCCGCCGCGCGGGTACGCGGCGGGCAGCGCCGAACGGGCCCGGCTGGAGCGCAGGACGGCCGAACTGGCCGGGCGGCACACCTCGCTGCCGATGGTGATCGGCGGGGAGCGCCGGCTCGGCGGCGGCGAGCGCACCGAGCTGGTGCAGCCGCACCACCACGCGGCGCGGCTCGGCGTGCTGGGCAACGCGACGGCCGCCGACGTGCGGGCCGCGGTGGACGCGGCGCTGGCGGCGGCCGAGGAGTGGCGGCAACTGCCGTTCGACGACCGGGCCGCGGTGTTCCTGCGGGCCGCGGACCTGCTGGCCGGGCCCTGGCGGGAGACCCTGGTGGCCGCCGCCGTGCTGGGCCAGTCCCAGCCGGTGTGGCAGGCGGAGGCCGACGCGGTGTGCGAACTCGCCGACTCCTGGCGGTTCGACGCGGACCGCGCCCGCCGGCTGCTGGCCGAGCAGCCGCCCTCCCCGCCCGGGGGCTGGAACCGCGCCGACCACCGCCCGCTGGAGGGCTTCGTCTGCGCGGTCACCCCGTTCAACTCCACCGCGGCCGCCGGGCACCTGGCCACCGCGCCCGTCCTGATGGGCAACACCGTGGTGTGGAAGCCCGCGCCCGCCCAGACCCTGACCGCGCACCTGCTGGTGCTGCTGCTGGAGGAGGCCGGGCTGCCGCCCGGCGTGGTCAACCTGGTCACCGGCGACGGGCAGGCCCTCACCGAGGTGGCGCTGCGCGACCCGGCGCTGGCCGGGCTGCACTTCGCCGGCTCCACCGAGGTCCTCCAGCGGCTGTGGCGGGAGATCGGCACGAACATCGCCCGCTACCGCGCCTACCCGCGGATCGTCGGCACCACCGGCGGCAAGGACTTCCTGGTCGCCCACCCCTCGGCCGACCCGGCGGTGCTGCGCACCGCGCTGATCCGCGGCGCCTTCGAGTACCAGGGCCAGCGCTGCGCGGCGCTGTCCCGGGCGTACCTGCCGCGGAGCCTGTGGCGGCGGATCAAGGACGACCTGCTCGGCGAGGTGGACGCGCTCGCGGTGGGCGACGCCACCGACCCGGGCAACTTCATGGGCGCGCTGATCGACGCCCGGGCGTTCGCCAGGGTCACCGGTGCGATCGAGCGGGCCAGGGCGGACCCGCGGGTGGAACTGCTGGCGGGCGGTCAGTACGACGACGCGATCGGCTGGTTCGTGCGGCCCACCGTGCTGCTCGGCGGCGACCGCGACGGCGAGGTCTTCTCCACCGCGTACGGCGGCCCGCTGCTGGCCGTGCAGGTCTACGACGACCTCCGCTGGGAGGAGGCGCTGGAGCGGATCGGCCGGGGCGCGGCGCAGGGCCTGAGCGGCTCGGTGGTCGCCCGGGACCGGCGGGCGATCGCCCGGGCGGTGGAGCGGCTGCGGTTCGCCGCGGGCGACTTCCACGTCAACGACGAGCCGGCCGGACCGGCGGGCCGGTGGCCGTCCGGCGGCCGGTCCGCCGCGGCCGGGGGCGGGACGGGCACCGCCGAGCACCTGCTGCGCTGGACCTCCACCCGCTCGATCCGGGAGACGTTCACCCCGCCGACCGACTACGTCCACCCGCACATGGAGTGGTCTCCCGAATGACGGACGGCGGAGTGGGCATGCGTTGGACAAGGTGTCCAGGAAGGCTTGATCTTCCTGCGGGTTTGCTCCTCAGTGTCCCCTGACACCTTCGTTTCGTCAGGCTAGGCTGACGACGTCGCCGGTTATCGGTCAGGCAGGCCAAACGTACTGTCATACCCGGGCGAAACGCGACTCATGCGTGCCGTGAGCGCTTTTCACCCCTCGCGTACGGGAGGATTGCCGACGGGGCCCGGCGGTGCACCCACAGTCATCACCGAGTCACGCAACGGCGCGCGACGGGAGCCGAAACAGCCATGCAGACCAAGCTGGACGCAGCCAAGGCCGACCTGCTCAGGAAAGCAGCAGCAGCCGCTGAGAACAGCCAGGTGGGGGGAGCGGCGCCGGGGGAGGGCCTGAGCAACGGTGCTCTGGCCGCCTACCTGCACCACTACTACCTCCACACCGCCCCCGAGGACGTGGTCCACCGGGACCCGGTGGACGTGTACGGGGCCGCCGCCTCGCACTACCGGCTGGGCCTCAAGCGCCCGCAGGGCACCGCCGAGGTCCGGGTGCACACCCCGAGCGTCGAGGAGAACGGCTGGTCCTGCGGCCACACCGTGGTCGAGGTCGTCACCGACGACATGCCGTTCCTGGTCGACTCGGTCACCAACGAGCTGACCCGCCTGGACCGCGCCATCCACCTGGTCGTGCACCCGCAGCTCGCGGTGCGCCGCGACATCACCGGCAAGCTGCTGGAGATCCTCGACACCGACGCGTGCAACCGCGCGCAGGCCGCCGGCACCGAGTGGCCCGCCGACGCCGTGGTCGAGTCCTGGATGCACATCGAGATCGACCGCGAGACCGACCGCGACGACCTGCGCACCCTGGAGGCGGGCCTGCGCCGGGTGCTGGGCGACGTCCGCGAGGTGGTCGAGGACTGGTCGAAGATGCGCGACTCCGCGCTCCGGCTGGCCGACGAACTCGCCGAGCAGCCCCCCGCGCACCTGCCCGAGCAGGAGGTCGGCGAGGCCCGGGAGCTGATGCGCTGGCTCGCCGACGACCGCTTCACCTTCCTCGGCTACCGCGAGTACGACCTGGTCGAGCACGAGGGCGAGGACGTGCTGCGCGCCGTCGCCGGCACCGGCCTGGGCGTGCTGCGCGCCGACCCGCTCAACCACGACAGCGACCACCACCCGGTCTCCGGGGCGTTCGGCCGGCTCTCCGCCCCGGTCCGCGCCAAGGCGCACGAGAAGAAGCTGCTGGTCCTCACCAAGGCCAACAGCCGCTCCACCGTGCACCGCACCGCCTACCTCGACTACGTCGGCGTGAAGAAGTTCGACGCCGCCGGCGAGCCGATCGGCGAGCGCCGCTTCCTCGGCCTGTTCTCCTCCGCCGCCTACACCGAGTCCGTCACCCGGATCCCGGTGGTGCGCCGCAAGGTGCAGGAGGTGATGAACGGGGCCGGCTTCTCCGGCGACAGCCACGACGGGCGCGACCTGCTCCAGATCATGGAGACCTTCCCGCGCGACGAGATGTTCCAGACCGCCGTCGCCGAGCTCCAGTCGATCGCCACCAGCGTCCTCTACCTCCAGGAGCGCCGCCGGCTGCGGCTGTTCCTGCGCCAGGACGAGTACGGCCGCTACTACTCGGCGTACGTCTACCTGCCGCGCGACCGCTACACCACCCGGATCCGGCTCGCCCTCACCGACATCCTCAAGAGCGAGCTGAACGGCGACACCATCGACTACACGGTGTACGCCACCGAGTCGGTGCTCACCCGCCTGCACTTCGTGATCCGGGTCGCCCCCGGCACCGAGCTGCCGCAGCTGTCCGACGCCGACATCGAGCGGATCGAGAACCGGCTCGCCGAGGCCGCCCGGTTCTGGATGGACGGCTTCAACGACCAGCTGCAGAGCGAGTTCGGCGAGGAGCGGGCCGCCGAGCTGTCCCACAAGTACGCCACCGCCTTCCCCGACGGCTACCGCGCCGACTTCCCGCCGCGCACCGCCGTCGCCGACCTCAAGCAGATCGAGTCCCTCGCCGGCGAGGGCGACTTCCGGCTCAACCTGTACCAGCCGGTCGGCGCCGGCGACGACGAGCGCCGCTTCAAGATCTACCGGGTCGGCGGCCCGATCTCGCTCACCGAGGTGCTCCCCGTCCTCCAGCGCCTGGGCGTCGAGGTCCTCGACGAGCACCCGTACGCGCTGCGCCGCACCGACGGCAGCACCGCCTGGGTGGTCGACTTCGGCCTCCGGCTGCGCGAGGGCACCGACCTCACCGAGGAGGACCGCGAGCGCTTCCAGGACACCTTCGCCGCCACCTGGCGCGGCGAGGCCGAGAACGACGCCTTCAACGAGCTCGTCCTCACCGCCAAGCTGACCTGGCGCCAGGCCGTGGTGCTGCGCGCCTACGCCAAGTACCTGCGGCAGGCGGGCTCCACGTTCTCCCAGGACTACATGGAGGACGCGCTCCGCAACAACACCCACACCACCCGGCTGCTGGTCAACCTGTTCGAGGCCCGGCTCTCGCCCAGCCACCAGTCCGGCAGCGGCGAGCTCACCGAGGGCATCCTGGAGGAGCTCACCGGCGCCCTCGACGAGGTCGTCTCGCTGGACGAGGACCGCATCCTGCGCTCCTTCCTGCACCTGATCAAGGCCACCCTGCGGACCAACTTCTTCCAGCACGACAGCGAGGGCCGGTGGCACTCGTACGTGTCGATGAAGTTCGACCCCAAGGCCATCCCCGACCTGCCCGCGCCGCGCCCCGCCTTCGAGATCTGGGTGTACTCGCCCCGGGTCGAGGGCGTCCACCTGCGCTTCGGCAAGGTCGCCCGCGGCGGCCTGCGCTGGTCCGACCGGCGCGAGGACTTCCGCACCGAGATCCTCGGCCTGGTCAAGGCCCAGATGGTCAAGAACACCGTCATCGTGCCGGTCGGCGCCAAGGGCGGCTTCGTCGCCAAGCAGCTGCCCGACCCGGCGGTCGACCGGGACGCCTGGCTCGCCGAGGGCGTCGCCTCCTACAAGACCTTCATCTCCGCGCTGCTCGACATCACCGACAACCTGGTGGCCGGCGACGTCGTCCACCCGGTGGACGTGGTGCGCCACGACGAGGACGACACCTACCTGGTGGTCGCCGCCGACAAGGGCACCGCGACCTTCTCCGACATCGCCAACGGCGTCGCCGGGCAGTACGGCTTCTGGCTCGGCGACGCGTTCGCCTCCGGCGGCTCCGCGGGCTACGACCACAAGGGCATGGGCATCACCGCCCGCGGCGCCTGGGAGTCCGTCAAGCGCAACTTCCGCGAACTCGGCGTCGACACCCAGACCGAGGACTTCACCGTCATCGGCATCGGCGACATGTCCGGCGACGTGTTCGGCAACGGCATGCTGCTCTCCGAGCACATCCGGCTGGTCGCCGCCTTCGACCACCGGCACATCTTCCTCGACCCGAACCCGGACGCCGCGGCCTCCTTCGCCGAGCGCCGCCGGCTGTTCGACCTGCCGCGCAGCTCCTGGGACGACTACGACCGGGCGCTGATCTCGGCCGGCGGCGGCGTCTACCCGCGCTCCGCCAAGTCCGTCCAGCTCTCCGCGCAGGCCCGCGAGCGGCTCGGCATCGAGACCGCCAAGCTCACCCCCGCCGAGCTGATGAAGGCCATCCTCCAGGCCCCCGTCGACCTGTTCTGGAACGGCGGCATCGGCACCTACGTCAAGGCCGCCACCGAGACCAACGCCGAGGTCGGCGACAAGGCCAACGACGCGATCCGGGTCGACGGCGGCGACGTCCGGGCCCGGGTGATCGGCGAGGGCGGCAACCTCGGCTGCACCCAGCTCGGCCGGATCGAGTTCGCCTCCACCGGCGGCCCGCGCGGCGAGGGCGGCTGGATCGACACCGACGCCATCGACAACTCGGCCGGCGTGGACACCTCCGACCACGAGGTGAACATCAAGATCCTGCTCAACCAGGTCGTCGCCGACGGCGACCTGACGGTCAAGCAGCGCAACGCCCTGCTCGCCGAGATGACCGACGAGGTCGGCCACCTCGTGCTGCGCAACAACTACGCGCAGAACGTGGTGCTCGCCAACGCCGTCGCCCAGGCCGCCAGCATGGTCAACGTGCACTCCCGCATGATCAACCGGCTGGAGGCCAACGGACAGCTCGACCGGGCCCTGGAGTACCTGCCCACCGAGAAGCAGATCCGCGACCGCCAGCAGGCCGGCCGCGGCCTGTCCCAGCCCGAGCTGTCGGTGCTGCTCGCCTACACCAAGATCACCCTGGCCGACGAGCTGCTCGCCACCGACCTGCCCGACGACCCGTACTTCCGGGACGTGCTCCACCAGTACTTCCCCAGCGCGCTGCGGGCCCGGTTCGCCGAGCAGATCGACCACCACCCGCTGCGCCGCGAGATCATCACCACCCTGATCGTCAACGACACGATCAACCGTGGCGGCTGCACCTTCGCGTTCCGGCTCCGCGAGGAGACCGGCGCGACCATGGAGGAGATCGCCCGCACCCACGCCGCCGCCCGCGCGGTCTTCGGCCTGGAGCAGATCTGGGACCAGGTCGAGCGGCTCGACAACCGGGTCGCCGCCCGGGTCCAGACCAGGATGCGGCTGCACGCCCGCCGCCTGGTCGAGCGCGCCACCCGGTGGATGCTCAACAACCGCCAGCCGCTGGACATCGCCGACACCATCGCGTTCTTCCACGACCGGGTCAACCAGGTCTGGGACGCGCTGCCCAAGCCGCTGGCCGGCGAGGACCTGGCCTGGTTCGAGTCCGTCCACCGCGAGCTCTCCGAGGCCGGCGTCCCCGACGACCTGGCCACCCGGATCGCCGGCCTGTCCTCCGCGTTCCCGACCCTCGACATCGTCGGCGTCGCGGACCGCTCGGACGCCGACGTGATGGAGGTCGCCGAGCTGTACTACGACCTCGGCGACCGGCTCCAGATCAGCCACCTGCTCGACCGGATCATCGACCTGCCGCGCACCGACCGGTGGTCCTCGATGGCCCGCGCCGCGATCCGCGAGGACCTGTTCGCCGCGCACGCCGCCCTCACCGCGGACGTGCTCGCCGCCGGGCCCGCCGGCTCCGGCACCGACGAGCGCTACACGGCCTGGGCCGACCTCAACGCCACCCTGCTCAGCCGGGCCCGCACCACCCTCGACGACATAAGGGGTTCGGGCACCTACGAGCTGTCCAGCCTCTCCGTCGCCATGCGGGTGATCCGCACCCTGCTGCGCAACGGCAGGTGAGGGAACGGTAGTTCGGAGCCGGCCGGGGGCCGGGGGCGGGAGACCGCCCCCGGCCCCCGGCCGTCGTGCCCGGCCGTCCTCAGCTCTCCGTCGCCCGGCGCAGGGCGGAGGCCAGCAGCGCCAGGTCCGTGGGCCCGTTGCCGAGTTCGCGCACCGGGCGGGGCGAGGGCGCGGCGCCGTGGTCCTCCAGGCGCTGGGCGACGACGGTGGGCCGCAGGGTCGCGGTGCGCGGGATGCGGCCGCTGACCCGGGCGCCCTGGAAGGCGGTGACCGCCCCGTCCGGGCGGCGCAGGTAGCCGCGGCCGGGCGTCGCCCCGGGGAGCGCGGCGGCGTCGGGCAGGTGGATCAGCAGGTCGGAGTCGCCGGCCTGCTCGGTGCGCAGCGCGATCCGCAGCTGCGCGGCCTCGTCCAGCTCGGTGCCGGCGGTGCTCTCGGGCGCGCCGGTCGCGGCCACCACGTGCACGCCGAGCCGGGCGCCGTGCACCGCGACGGCGGCGAGGGCGCGGGCGAGCGGACGGCCGCCGGGGGAGGCCGGGCCGAGCAGCGCGTCGTAGTCGTCGACCAGGACGACCAGCCGGGGCGGTGCCGCGTCGGCCGGGGGCGCGTCGGGGGAGCGGCGGGGTTCGACCACCCGGGGCGGCGCGGCCGGGTCGGCCGGGCCGCCGACCAGCGCCGGGGTCCGGGCCAGGGCGAGGGCCCGCCTGGTGTGCCAGTCGGTGAAGGTCAGGCCGTCGAACAGGGCTTCGCGGTGGGCGAGTTCGTCGCTGATCCGCTCGGCGGCGAGCAGCGCGCCGCGCGGGTCCTCGGCGGCGTTGACGTGGCCGGTGACGTGCGGGAGGTCGGTGCAGGCGGCCAGGCCGCCGTCCTCCGCGCGGTCCCCGTCGACCGTCAGCAGGGCGAGCCGGTCGGGGCGTTCGGAGACGGCGAGGGAGGCGGCCAGGCTGCGCAGCAGCTCGGACTTGCCGGAGCCGGGGCCGCCGCCGATCAGCAGGTGGTCGCCGTCCTCGGCGAGGTCGACGGCGCAGTTCTCCTCGCCGCCGGCGCCGCGGGCGGTGCCGAGCAGGGCGGCGGCGCCGCCGGCCCCGGCGGGCAGGGCCTGCCAGCCCTCGGCGAGCCGGGCCGGGGAGAGCGACTCGGAGCGCAGCAGGTCGAGCAGGCGCAGCGCCTCGGGGAGCGGGCCGCGCGGCGAGGCCCCGGTGTCGGCCTCGGTGAGCGGGGTGAGGGTGCGGGCGAGGCGCTCGGCCCAGGCCGGGGAGACCGCGTCGAGGGCGATGTCGGTGAGGCGCTCGCGGGCGCCGGCGGCCGGGCGGTCGAGGGTGAGGCGGGTGGAGACCTCGCCGGTGACGGTGCCCAGCGCGCCGAGGCCGGTGGGGAGCTCCTCGGGGGTCTCGGCCAGGCAGAGGGCGAAGACGCCGGCCGCGGGGCCCTGGCGCAGCAGCAGCCCGAGGGCGTGCCGGGCGGCCTCGGTGCCCGGGTCGCCGTCGACCAGGACGACGGTGGCGGGCGGGCCGGCGGTGGCGGCGGCGAGTTCGGTGAGGCGGGCCTCGGCCTGCTCGGGGCCGAGCCCGTACAGCAGGCGGCAGGACTGGCCGTGGGCGGGCCGCAGGTGCGGGAGCCACTGGGCCCAGGCCCAGTCCTCGGCGGGCCGCTCGGCGGCGACCACGACCAGGGCGAGGCCGCTGGGCGGGTGCAGGGCGGCGAGCTGGGCGAGGGCGGCCCGGGCCAGGCCGGTGAGGCGGTGGCGCGGGCCGGCCAGGCCGAGGCTGCCGGCGGTCTGCAGGTCGACGGTGACGGGGACGGCGGGCAGCAGGCCGCCGGGGGCGGTGCCGGGGCCGCCGGGCAGGTCGGCGGTGCCGAGCCGGAGGGTGAGCGCGTCGGGGTGGTCGGGGCCGCGCTCCCACAGCCGGGGGCCGGTGCCGAGCGCGGTGAGCAGCAGGGCGGCCGGGTCGGGCCAGCGCTCGCGCTGGTGGGCGGCCTGGCGCAGCCGGGCGGCGTCGTGCTGGCGGTCGGTGTCGGCGGCGGGCGGCTCGTTCCGGCCGCGGCGCAGCCAGCGGCCGCCGCGCCCGGTGGCGGGGGCCGGGGCGGGCTCGGGCGGCCCGCCGGGTGCGGCCGGGCGGCCGGGGGCGGTGCGGGCGCCGGTGCGCGGGGCGAGCCGGAGGCGGCCCTCGCCGTCGGGCGCGGTGGGCCGGGCCGCCGTGTCCTGGGCGCGGGCGAGCTGGAGGGTGGACTCGCCGATCCGCAGCAGGGCGCCGGGGGCGACGTCGGCGCTCTCCTCGCGCAGCCAGTGCTCGTCGAGCCGGGTGCCGTTGGTGGAGCCGAGGTCCTGGACGGTGGCGCGGCCGTCGGCGGCCAGGTGCAGGGCGAGGTGCAGCCGGGAGACGTCGGGGTCGTCGAGCGGGACGTCGGCCTCGGCGGAGCGGCCGATCCGGATCCGCTCGCCGTGCAGGCGGTGGACGCCGCCCGCGTCGGGGCCGCCGACCACTCGCAGCTCGGCGGCGGGGCGCCCGTCGGCGCCCTCCGCGTCCGGGTCGGGCTCGCCGAGGGCGAGCACCGCGCCGTCCACCAGCGGGGGGTGGCCGAGCGGGGTCTGCTCGTCCAGGCGCCGTTCCCCGTCGTAGAGGTGGACGTGCGTGGCGGAGCGGGGACCGCGGACGCCGACCGCGCCGGCCAGCGCGGCGGCGACGGCACCGAGCGCGGTCCCGGCCGGCGCGGTGACCAGTACGTCGGCGGAGCTGCCGGAGCTGCCGGAGCTGCCGGAGCTGCCGGGGGCGGCCGGCCCGCTGCGCGGTCGAAGGACGGTGAGCCGGATCTGCATCTCGCCCGGGGTCCCTTCTGCACACGTGTGGTGCGTGCCATCCTGCCACTCGGGACGGACAGTCCGCGCACGGTACCGGATTTGACGATCTTGCGATCATCGCCATGGTGAATCCGACGGGGAGTCAGGTCAAGGCGCCCCGGGCACCCTCGCCGGCCGACCGCGCGCGCCCCGGCCGGGCAACACCTCGGAAACCCGCTCGGGCACCGTTAGAGTTGCCGAACACACGGGAGCCCGTCCGCCCGGGCGGACTCCCCAGGCCCCGGCGCCGTTCACGGGAACGGGGGAGTGCCGGAACGCGGCCCCCGGCAGCGGGCGCCGGGTGACCGAACGGAGTGCACAGGTGCGGCCTGTCGGCAGCAAGTACTTGTTGGAGGAGAGCCTCGGGCGCGGAGCGACCGGCACGGTCTGGCGCGGCCGGGTGCGCGAGGACGCCGCCGTGCCGGGCCTGGTGCCCGGCCAGGCGGTCGCGGTCAAGGTGCTGCGCGAGGAGCTGGCCGCCGACCCGGACGTGGTGATGCGCTTCCTGCGCGAGCGCTCCGTCCTGCTCCGGCTGACCCACCCCAACATCGTCCGCACCCGCGACCTGGTGGTCGAGGGCGAGCTGCTCGCCCTGGTGATGGACCTGGTCGACGGCCCCGACCTGTACCGCTACCTGCGCGAGTCCGGCCCGCTGTCGCCGATCGCCGGCGCGCTGCTGATGGCCCAGATCGCCGACGCGCTGGCCGCCAGCCACGCCGACGGCGTCGTGCACCGGGACCTCAAGCCCGCCAACGTGCTGCTGGCCACCCTCGCGGTGGACGGCGACGAGCGGATGCACCCGATGCTCACCGACTTCGGCATCGCCCGGCTCGCCGACTCCCCGGGCATCACCCGCACCCACGAGTTCGTCGGCACCCCCGCCTACGTCGCCCCCGAGTCCGCCGGCGGCCGCCCGCAGACCGCCGCGGTGGACGTCTACGGCGCCGGCATCATGCTGTACGAGCTGGTCACCGGCCGCCCGCCGTTCCAGGGCGACAACCCGCTGGCGATCCTCCAGGCGCACCTCGCGCAGGAGCCGCAGCGCCCCCGCACCATGCCCGAGCCGCTGTGGACGGTGGTCGAGCGCTGCCTGCGCAAGGACCCGGCCCAGCGCCCCACCGCCGTCGCGCTGGCCGAGGCGCTGCGGGTGGTCGCGGCCGGCGTCGGCGTGCACGCCGCCCCGGCCGCGGTGGAGGCCGCGCTGGCCGTCGGCGACCTGCTGGTGCCGGCCGCCCCCGCGGTCTCCCCGCACGACGCCACCCTGCCCGGGGTCGGGTACGACCCGGCCGCCGCCACCCAGGTCATGGCGCACCGGCCGCCCGCGCCCGGCGCCGAGGACCGCACCCAGCTGATCGGCCAGCCGCCCGCCGCCCCGGCCGCGGAGCGCACCCGGGTGATGCCCGCGGTGCCGCCCGCCCCCGAGCAGTCCCCCGCGCAGCCGGACGGCCCGCACCCCTGGCAGACCCAGCTGCGCGCCGCCCGGGACCGCAACGCGCAGACCCAGGTCGGCTGGTTCGAGCCGGACGGCTCCGGCGAGCCGCAGGTCGCCCCGCGCCCGTACCAGGCCGGCCGGCCCCCGCAGCACGGCGGCCAGCCCCCGCAGCCCCACCAGCGGCCCCCGCAGGACGGTCGCTACGCCCCGCAGGACGGCCGGTACGCCCCGCAGCAGGGCCCGTACCAGGCCCAGCAGCCGCACCCGCCGCAGGGCGGTCGGCGCTCCCCGCAGGGCTCCGGCGGCCGTCCGCCGGTCGCCCCGCCGCCGTACCAGGCCCAGCAGCAGCCGCCGGCCGCCTACAGCGGGCAGCCGCAGGGCTACGGCGCCCCGCAGCGCCGCTCCGAGCCGCCGGCCCCGCAGCGCCGCCCGGAGCCGCCCCGCGAGCGGGAGCGCGAACGCGAGCGGGAGCGCGAGCCGCGGCGGCGCAGCCCCAACCGGATGCGCATCCCCGGCCTGGGCTGCCTGAAGGGCTGCCTGCTGGTGCTGGTGGTGCTGGCCGTGGGCTGCCTGGCGCTGTGGAACTTCACGCCGCTGCCGCACTACTGGGACAACGTGGTCGGCTGGTACGACACGGCCCGGAACTGGGTCACCAGCCACACCTGACCGGGCCATTGACGCTTTGTCGACAATCCCGCGAAATTCCACCGGATCGGTACCTCGCCGGGGGCCCTCCGCGGCCCCCGCGACCGCCGCGGGCGCGTAGGTTGTTCGTCGAGCACCGACCTCACGAGCCCACGGAGCAGCATTGGCACGCAAGATCGGCAGCCGGTACACCGTCCACCAGGTGATCGGCCGCGGCTCGGCCGGCACCGTGTGGCTCGGCGAGGGCCCGGACGGCCCGGTGGCGGTGAAGCTGCTGCGCGAGGACCTCGCGGCCGACCAGGTGCTGGTCGGCCGCTTCGTCCAGGAGCGCGCCGCCCTCACCGGCCTCGACCACCCGCACGTGGTCGGCGTCCACGACATGGTGGTCGACGGCAGCGACCTCGCCCTGGTGATGGACCTGGTCCGGGGCAGCGACCTGCGCACCCGGCTGGAGCGCGACGGCGTGCTCAGCCCGCTGGTCGCCGCCTCGGTGATCGCCGACGTCGCCGACGGCCTGGCCGCCGCGCACGCGGCCGGCATCGTGCACCGCGACGTCAAGCCGGAGAACGTCCTGCTCGACCTCGCCGCCCCGCCCGGCCCCGGCGGCGCCCCGCGCGCCAGGCTCACCGACTTCGGCATCGCCCGCTTGGTCGACGCCCCCCGCCGCACCCGGGCCACCCGGATCATCGGCACCCCCGACTACCTCGCCCCCGAGATCATCGAGGGCCTGGAGCCGCGCGCCGCCGTCGACATCTACGCCACCGCCACCGTGCTGTACGAGCTGCTCACCGGCGCCACCCCGTTCGGCGGCGGCCACACCGGCGCGGTGCTGCGCCGGCACGTCACCGAGAACGTCCCCCCGGTCGAGGGCATGCCGGACGGCCTGTGGCGGATCATCTCCGAGTGCCTGGCCAAGGCCCCCGCCTCCCGGCTGCGCGCCGCCGAGCTGGCCGCCCGGCTGCGCGCCCTGCTCCCCGAGCTGGCCGGTCTCGGCCCGCTCGCGGTGCCCGCCCAGCGCGCCGCCGCCGAGGAGGTGCCCACCCCCGGCGAGGCGGTCTACGCCGAGAGCGACGCGCTCGGCGGCGGCGCCCACCGCCGCCGCCGCGGCCCCGCCGTCCCGCTGGTGCCCGGCCCGCAGCCCGACTCCACCCGGGACACCCACACCAGCCTGCGCCGCCCCTCCGCCCAGGAGCTGGCCTCCTACGCCGAGGAGTCCCGGGCCCAGCGCGACCGCCCCGGCTCCGGCCCGCACCGCCGCACCCGGGCCCAGATGATCCGCCGCCGCCGCACCCTGGCCGTGCTGATCGCCGTCGTCCTGCTGCTGGCGGGCGCCGCCGCCGCGTGGACGGCGTTCGCCGCCGAGCCCCCCGCGGGCCCCTCCGCGGCGGTGCGCACCACCTGGTACCCCCGGTTGTAGCCGAGCCCCCCCGCGGAACCATTACCCTTGAGGCGTGGCAGCCGTCGATCCTTCCGAAGAGCTCAAGAACCTCGACTCGACCATGGCGTCGATCGAGGCCGTCCTCGACCTGGACAAGATCCGGGCCGACATCGCGACCCTGGAGGAGGAGGCAGCCGCCCCCACCCTGTGGGACGACGTCGCGAACGCACAGAAGGTCACCAGCCGGCTCTCCTTCCTCCAGGGCGAACTGCGCAAGTTCGAGACCCTGCGCGGCCGGGTCGAGGACCTGGGCGTCCTGTTCGAACTGGCCGAGGCCGAGGACGACGCGGACACCCGCGTCGAGGCCGAGGCCGAGCTGGTGTCGGTCAAGAAGGCCGTCGAGGAGCTGGAGGTGCGCACCCTGCTCTCCGGCGAGTACGACGCCCGCGAGGCGCTGGTCAACATCCGCGCCGAGGCCGGCGGCGTCGACGCCGCCGACTTCGCCGAGCAGCTGATGCGGATGTACCTGCGCTGGTCCGAGCGGCACGGGTACCCGACCGAGGTCTACGACACCTCGTACGCCGAAGAGGCCGGCATCAAGTCCGCGACCTTCACCGTCAAGGCCCCCTACGCCTACGGCACCCTCTCGGTCGAGCAGGGCACCCACCGCCTGGTGCGGATCTCCCCGTTCGACAACCAGGGCCGCCGCCAGACCTCCTTCGCCGGCGTCGAGGTGCTCCCCGTCGTCGAGACCTCCGACCACGTCGACATCGACGAGGGCGACCTGCGGATCGACGTCTACCGCGCCTCCGGCCCCGGCGGCCAGGGCGTCAACACCACCGACTCCGCGGTCCGGATCACCCACCTGCCGACCGGCATCGTGGTCTCCTGCCAGAACGAGCGCTCCCAGATCCAGAACAAGGCCTCGGCGATGAACGTCCTCCAGGCCAAGCTGCTGGAGCGCCGCCGCCAGGAGGAGCGCGCCGCGATGGACGCGCTCAAGGACGGCGGCTCGTCCTGGGGCAACCAGATGCGCTCCTACGTCCTGCACCCGTACCAGATGGTCAAGGACCTGCGCACCGAGTACGAGGTCGGCAACCCGCAGGGCGTGCTGGACGGGGACATCGACGGCTTCATCGAGGCCGGCATCCGGTGGCGCAAGCAGCGCGAGAGCTGAGCGCCCGCGCGGACAGCGACGGGAGGGGCCCCACCGCCACGGCGGTGGGGCCCCTCCCGTCTCAGCGCTCGGGGTCGGTCAGCGCAGCAGCAGGGCCAGCATGAGCACCGCGACGAACAGCAGGCCCAGCAGCACCGCGGGGTTGAGCGTCGCGAACGGCCCGTGCGGCTCCTGCTGGAGCCGGGCCCGGTTGGCGCGGCACACCGGGCAGCGGCCGTCGATCACGCGGCCGTTGCAGTTGGCGCACACCAGTTGGTCGCAGGTCATGCGATCTCCTCCTTGCTGCATAGCCAACGCGCCGGAGGCGGATTCGGTTCCGACTGCCTACCACTCTGCCAGGTTCCCTACCCCTCGGCTCCCGGAGGAGAAGGGTTATCGATCTGTGACGTACCTCGCAATTTCCGGGGCGAACCCGAACAACACCTGACGAAACCACGTTCGGTGCGCGCCCCGCGACTGCGGGTGCGGATGGGCATCGCGTAAGGTCACTGGCTCCGATCCACCTAGGATGGCCCCCGTGATGCAGCCGTGATCAGATTCGACAACGTCTCCAAGACCTATCCCAAGCAGAACCGTCCGGCCCTGGACAACGTCTCGCTGGAGATCGAGAAGGGCGAGTTCGTCTTCCTGGTGGGCTCGTCGGGTTCGGGCAAGTCGACGTTCCTGCGCCTGTGCCTGCGCGAGGAGCGCCCGTCCACCGGTGCGGTGCACGTGCTGGGCAAGGACCTGGGCAAGCTCTCGAACTGGAAGGTGCCGCACATGCGGCGCCAACTGGGCACGGTCTTCCAGGACTTCCGCCTGCTGCCGAACAAGACGGTGGGGCAGAACGTGGCGTTCGCCCTGGAGGTCATCGGCAAGCCGAAGAGCGCCATCAACAAGGTGGTGCCCGAGGTGCTCGACCTGGTCGGCCTCGGCGGCAAGGAGGACCGGATGCCCGGCGAGCTGTCCGGTGGTGAGCAGCAGCGCGTGGCGATCGCCCGGGCGTTCGTGAACCGCCCGATGCTGCTGATCGCCGACGAGCCCACCGGCAACCTCGACCCGCAGAACTCGGTCGGCATCATGAAGCTGCTCGACCGCATCAACCGGACCGGCACCACCGTGCTGATGGCGACCCACGACCAGGCCATCGTCGACCAGATGCGCAAGCGCGTCATCGAGCTCGACAAGGGCCTGCTGGTCCGTGACCAGGCCCGCGGCGTCTACGGCTACCAGAGCTAGAAGAGAGAAGCATGCGCGCCCAGTTCGTTCTGTCGGAGATCGGCGTCGGTCTCCGCCGCAACCTGACCATGACCATCGCCGTCGTGGTCAGTGTCGCGCTGTCGCTCGCCCTCGCCGGTGCCTCGCTGCTGGTCCGCGACCAGGTCAACTCCATGAAGGACTACTGGTACGACAAGGTCGAGGTCAGCATCTACTTCTGCACCAAGGCGGAGCACAACTCGCCGCAGTGCGCGGACGGCGAGGCGACCCAGGACCAGATCCAGGCGGTCAAGGACGGCCTGGCGAAGATGCCGCTGGTGCAGAGCTACACCTTCGAGAACTCGCAGGAAGCGTTCAAGCACTTCAAGGACAGCAACCCGGACAACCCGCTGCTGGCGGCGGTCGGCCCGGACTCCATGCCGCAGTCCTGGCGGGTCAAGCTGAACGACCCGACCCGGTTCGACGTGATCCAGAGCGCCTTCGCCGGCAAGCCCGGCGTGAAGTCGGTCGAGGACCAGCGGAAGATCCTGGAGAACCTGTTCGGCCTGCTGCGCGGCCTGCAGACCGCGGCCTTCGTGATCATGGTGCTGATGCTGTTCGTCGCGCTGCTGCTGATCGTCAACACCGTCCGGGTGTCCGCGTTCAGCCGCCGCCGCGAGACCGGCATCATGCGGCTGGTCGGCGCGTCCAACTTCTACGTGCAGATGCCGTTCATCGCGGAGGCCGCGTTCGCCGCGCTGCTCGGCTCGGCGCTGGCCTCGGCGCTGCTGGTGGGCGGGCACTTCTTCGTCCAGGAGTGGCTGGCCAAGAAGGTGGCGTTCATCCACTTCATCGGCCTGTCCTCGGTGTTGGCGGTGATCCCGCTGCTGGTCGTGGTCGGCATGGTGATGGCGGGCGTGGCCGCGTTCTTCACCCTGCGCAAGTACCTGAAGGTCTGACGGGTCGTCGGCGTCACAGGCCCAACCGCCCGCCGCGGCACTAGAATCGGGCCCATGCCGACTGCACCGCGGGTACGCCAGGGGATGACGCTGGGCCTGGTGTTCGGCGCGGTGCTGTTCGCCGGAGCGGCCTCGGGGGCCTGGGGGGAGCCGGACGGCTCGCTCCGGGCCCCCTCGTCGTCCGAGGGACCGCCGCCCGCCGCCGACCTGGCGGGGGCGGACCTCACCCCGCAGCAGGCCAGGCAGTTGGTCGGCGCCAGCGGCGACCGCTGGGCGGCCTACCTGAGCCCGCAGCAGTACGCCGACCTCACCGGCGGCCGGTACGCGGGCGTCGGGCTGAGCGTGGACCGGGAGGCCGGCGGGCCCACCCTGGTCGCCGAGGTGGCGCCCGGCTCGCCCGCCGCCCGGGCCGGCATCGCGCCCGGCGAACTGCTGGTCACCGTGGACGGCGCCGCCGCCGAGCAGCTGCCGGTCACCGAACTGGTCTCCCGGCTGCGCGGCGGCCCGGCCGGCAGCGCGGTCGCGGTGGGCGTCCGGGACGCGGCCGGGCCGGTGCGCCAACTCACCCTGACCCGGGCCGAGCTGTCCACCCGGGAGGTCGAGGTCGCGCACCCGGCGCCCGGGGTGGTCCGGATCGCCGTGCACGCCTTCACCGAGGGCGTCGCAGGCCAGGTGCGGGCCGCCGCGGCCGGCTCCCGGGGCGTGGTGCTCGACCTGCGCGGCAACTCCGGCGGACTGGTCGGCGAGGCCGTCGCCGCCGCCTCGGTCTTCCTCGACGGCGGGCCGGTGGCCAGCTACCAGGTGCACGGCGAGCACCGCGAACTGACCGCCGCCCCGGGCGGCGACACCGCCGTCCCGCTGGTGGTGCTGGTCGACGGCGGCACCATGAGCGCCGCCGAACTGCTGGCCGGCGCGTTCCAGGACCGCAGCCGGGCCGTCCTGGTCGGCAGCCGCACCTTCGGCAAGGGCACCGTCCAGCAGCCCAGCCGGCTCGCCGACGGCTCCGTGCTGGAGCTCACCGTCGGCCGCTACCAGACCCCGGCCGGCCGCTCCCCGGACGGCACCGGCGTCCAGCCCGACGTGCCGGCCGCCGGCGAGGACCCGCAGGCGCTCGCCCTCAAGGTGCTGGCCGGGCTCAGCGGCTCCGCCCCCGACGCCACCGGCGCGCCCACCGCCGCCGCGCCCACCCCCGGCCCGGGCGCCACCGCCGGCCCGGGCGCCACCGTGCCCGCCACCGCCCCCGACGGCCCCCGCCCCGGCCCCGCCGCGGCGCCCTCCGCGCCGCCCGCGCCCGCCGCGCCGTAAAGGGGCTGCCGCGTCCGCCGCCGAAGTGCGAGAATGGCCGGGCTATGGCAAAGGAAACGGGCAAGAAGCTGGTCGCGCAGAACAAGAAGGCGCGGCACGAGTACACCATTCTCGACACCTACGAGTGCGGCATGGTGCTCACCGGTACCGAGGTCAAGTCGCTGCGCGAGGGCCGGGCCAACCTGGTCGACGGCTACGCGTACATCCAGGGCGGCGAGGCCTGGATCGACAACGTCTTCATCCCCGAGTACGCCCAGGGCACCTGGACCAACCACTCGGCGCGGCGCAAGCGCAAGCTGCTGCTGCACAAGCTGGAGATCCGCAAGATCGAGTCCAAGGCGAAGGAGAGCGGCCACACGCTCGTCCCGCTGTCGCTGTACTTCAAGGACGGCCGCGCCAAGCTCGAACTCGCCCTCGCCGTCGGCAAGAAGCTCTACGACAAGCGGCAGACCCTGCGCGAGCGCCAGGACCGCCGCGAGTCGGACCGCGCGGTGGCGGCCGCCCGCCGCCGCTCCGGCCAGGGCTGATCCGCCGTCAACCGCCTGACGGGGCCCGGCCAACCGGCGGGATGGAGCGTCTCCGTATCATCTCGGGGTGGACATCTCGCTGTTGAGTGGCTGGCTGCCGTGGACCTTCCGAATACTGGCCGTGGTGGCGGTCGTGGCGGCGCTGTTCCGGGGCAGCCCGTTCTGGGTCCGCCGCCGGCTGCCCTGGGTGGTCGGCGGGGCCGCCGCCGGCACCGGGCTGGCCGCGCTGCTGGTGCTGGCGTTCGGCGACGTCCAGGACCCGCTGCCGCCCGGCCTCTGGCTCTGGGTCTGCTGCGCCCTACTGGGCCTGGGCGGCCTGGCCGCCGGGGTGCGCCGCTCCCGCTGGTGGAACCTGGCCGCCGTCCCGGTCGCGGTGGCGATGTCGCTGCTGTGCGCGGCCAACTCGATCAACATCTCCACCGGCTACTACCCCGACGTGGAGGCGGCGGTCGGCGACCTGTCCGACGCCCCGGTGCCGCAGCAGATGACCCTGGAGGAGGCCCTGGCCACCGTCGGCCGGGCCGCCGAGGGCCGGGTGGTCGCGGTGGACGTCCCGGCCGAGCCGAGCGGCTTCAAGCACCGGCGCGAACTGGTCTACCTGCCGCCGGCCTGGTTCCGCAGCAAGGTCCGGCCCAAGCTGCCGGTGGTGGAGATGATCGGCGGCCAGTTCGCCGCCCCCGACAACTGGATCCGGGCCGGCGCGGCGATCGAGACCGCCGACGCGTACGCCGCCGCCCACAACGGCTACGCCCCGGTGCTGGTGATGGCGGACGCCACCGGGAACTTCAAGACCGACACCGAGTGCGTCAACGGCAAGCACGGCAACGCCGAGGACCACCTGGTCAAGGACATCCCGCCGTACGTCGCCCGGACCTTCGGCACCGCCACCGACCCGCGCTCCTGGGCCGTGGTCGGCTGGTCGATGGGCGGCACCTGCGCGGTCGACCTGGGCGTGGCGCACCCCGAGGTGTTCCGCCACTTCGTCGACATCTCCGGCGACCTCGGCCCCAACCTCGGCGGCCGGCAGGCCACCGTCGACGGCCTCTACGGCGGGGACGCCGCCGCCTGGGAGGCCCACGACCCGCTGACCGTCCTCGGCCGGGCCGCGAAGGACGCCTACCGCGGCTCCGGCGGCTACTTCCTGGTCGGCGCCGACGAGGGCGGCAAGCACCTGGAGAACGCCCAGGCCCTGGACCGGGCCGCCCGGCAGGCCGGTCTGGACACCAAGGTCGAGGTGCACCCCGGCAAGCACGACTGGCAGTTCGGCGGCGCGGGCTTCAGGCTGGCGCTGCCCTGGCTGGCCCAGCGGACCGGCCTGCCCGGCGCGAACTGACCGGCGCGGACCGGCACCGGACCCGCGCCGACCGCTAATGCGCTGGACCCTTGACGCGCGGGTTGAGTACTATGGCAGCGCACCACCCGGCGGGCCCGCCCGTCGGCGCTGTTTCTCAACACAACATGGGGATGATCGGTTTCGACAGTGACAGTCGAAACAGGAGAAGCGAGCCGAGGAACGCGGCAATGATCTCGTTAACCACCTGTCGCAAAAAAATAATCGCCAACTCTAAGCGCGATTCCCAGCAGTTCGCTCTCGCAGCCTGATCTGCGAAAGTGAATGGGTGTCAGCCCGGGGCGTTCCCGACCCGGATCCTGGCATAATCTAGGGAACTCAACCCGCCACCCGGGCCACGGGGGTGGTGGGGAAACCAAACAGTGGCTGGGCCTGTTGGCGGCTTGTCCGCGTGACCGCCAGGGCCGAGAAAATCACAGCGGACTGCGCTCGGAGAAGTCCTGAATCCACTTCACTGGACCCGGGTTCGATTCCCGGCATCTCCACCGCCCCATGTGCACCGCAGAGCCGCCCTCCGCCCGGAGGGCGGCTCTCGTGCGTTCCGGGGTGCCCCTCACACCCCCGCCCCGCCCCGGGTGAGAGGACGGTTCCGCACCCTTCACACCGCACAACGGTTCCGAAATCGTGGACTCCTAGCGTCAGTGGCACAGGGCAACGGAACGCGAAGGAGCAGCCCATGGACGGCACCACCACGCGCGGCAGGACGGGCGGCCGCTGGATCCGGCACTGGGACCCGGAGGACACCGCGTTCTGGGAGGCCACCGGCCGCCGCACCGCCCGCCGCAACCTCGCCTTCTCGGTGCTCTCCGAACACGTCGGCTTCTCGATCTGGAGCCTGTGGTCGGTGATGGTGCTCTTCATGGGCAAGGAGTACGGCATCGACCCGGCCGGGAAGTTCTTCCTGGTCGCGATGCCCACCCTGGTCGGCTCCTTCGTCCGCATCCCCTACACCGTCGCGGTCGCCCGCTTCGGCGGCCGGAACTGGACGGTGGTCTCCGCGCTGCTGCTCCTGCTGCCCACCCTGGCCGCCGGGTACGTGATGCACCCCGGCACCTCGTACACCGCGTTCATGCTGGTCGCGGCGCTCACCGGGTTCGGCGGCGGCAACTTCGCCTCCTCGATGACCAACATCAACGCCTTCTACCCGGCCCGGCACAAGGGCTGGGCGCTGGGCCTCAACGCGGGCGGCGGCAACATCGGGGTGCCCGTCATCCAGCTGGTCGCGCTCGGCGTGATCGCCGGGGCCGGGGCCGGGCACCCGCGGATCGTCCTCGGCGTCTACCTGCCGCTGATCATGCTCGCCGCGCTGTGCGCCGCCCTGTTCATGGACAACCTGGCCCCGGTGCGGGCCGACACCCGCTCGCTGGCCGCGGTCGTCCGGGAGAAGCACACCTGGCTGATGTCGGTGCTGTACGTCGGCACCTTCGGCTCCTTCATCGGCTTCTCCTTCGCCTTCGGCCTGGTGCTGCAGAACCAGTTCGGCCGCACCCCGCTCCAGGCCGCCCAGCTCACCTTCCTCGGCCCGCTGCTGGGCTCGGTGGTCCGCCCGGTCGGCGGGAAGCTCGCCGACCGGTTCGGCGGCGCCCGGATCACGCTGTGGAACTTCGCCGCGATGGCCGCCGCCGCGAGCGTGGTCACCTACGCCTCGTCGATCCGCTCGCTGCCGGTCTTCCTGGCCGGGTTCGTCGCCCTGTTCGCCCTCGCCGGGCTGGGCAACGGCTCCACCTACAAGATGATCCCCGGCATCTTCGACGCCAAGGCCCAGGACCGGATCGCCGCCGGGGCCACCGCCGAGGAGGCCGCCGCCTGGTCCCGGCGGATGTCCGGCTCCGCGATCGGCGTGATCGGCGCGGTCGGCGCCCTCGGCGGGCTGTTCATCAACCTGGCCTTCCGGGAGTCCTTCCTGGTCGCCGGGTCCGGCACCCCGGCCTTCGCCTCCTTCCTGGCCGCCTACGCGGTCTGCTCCGCCCTCACCTGGACGGTGTACCTCCGCCGCCCCGCCGGCGCCCCCGCCGTCGCCGGTGACGGCGCCGCCCTCGCGCGGGTCTGAACCCCCGCCCCGGGACCGCCCCGCCCCCGGTACCACCCGCCCCCGGGACCGCCCCGCCCCCGGTGCCGCTCCGACCAGCGGCGAAACACGCCGGTAATCGGAGCGACCCGGGGGTGACACCGCGACCGGACACGATTGATCACCCACCCGACCGCGGCCCGTCCCCAGCCAGGACACCCGGGCCGCGCAGCTAAGGACGACACCGCATGGCCGACCCGAACCGACGCCAGCCGGACGGACCCGGGACCGCCGGGACCGCCGGGAGCACCGAGAGCACCGAGGCCGGCCCGCTCGCGGGCTGGACCGTCGGCATCACCGCCGCCCGCCGAGCCGACGAACTCGCCGCCCTGCTCCAGCGCCGCGGCGCCAGCGTGCTGCGCGCCCCCGCCCTGCGGATCGTCCCGCTCGCCGACGACACCGAACTGCACACCGCGACCCGGGCGCTGATCGCCGACCCGCCCGACCTGGCGGTCGCCACCACCGGCATCGGCTTCCGCGGCTGGCTGGAGGCCGCCGAGGGCTGGGACCTGGGCGACGAGCTGCGCGGGGCGCTCGGCCACGCCGCGGTGCTCGCCCGCGGCCCCAAGGCCAAGGGCGCGATCCGGGCCGCCGGGCTGCGCGAGTCCTTCTCCGCGGCCACCGAGTCCTCCGCCGAGGTGCTCTCCCACCTGCTCGACCAGGGCGTCGACGGCCGCCGGATCGCCGTCCAGCTGCACGGCGCCCCGCTGCCCGGCTTCGTCGAGTCGCTGCGCGCCGCCGGGGCCGAGGTCGTCGAGGTCCCGGTCTACCGCTGGCTCCCGCCCGTCGACCTCGGCCCGCTCGACCGCCTGCTCGACGCGGCCTGCGCCGGCGCGCTCGACGCCGTCACCTTCACCTCCGCCCCCGCCGCGATCAGCCTGCTGGAGCGGGCCGCCCAGCGCGGCCGCACCGAGGAGCTGCTGCACGCCCTGCGCCGCGACGTCCTCGCGGTCTGCGTCGGCCCGGTCACCTCCGCCCCGCTCGACGCGCTCGACGTCCCGACCGTCTGGCCCGAGCGGATGCGGCTGGGCGCGATGGTGCAGACCCTCACCGCGGCGCTGCCCGGCCGGGCCCGCCCGCTCCGGGTGGCCGGCCACCTGCTCGAACTGCGCGGCCAGGCCGCCCTGGTCGACGGCCGGCTGCGTCCCGTCCCCCCGGCCGGCATGGCCCTGCTGCGCACCCTGGCCCGCCACCCCGGCTGGGTCGTCCCCCGGGCCGACCTGCTGCGCGCCCTGCCCGGCAGCGGCGACGACGAGCACGCCGTGGAGACCGCGATGGCGCGCCTGCGCCAGGCGCTCGGCGCGCCCCGGCTGATCACCACCGTCGTCAAGCGGGGGTACCGGCTGACCCTCGACCACTGAGGCCCGGGCCCCCGCCCGCTCCCCGTCCCCGTTCCCGTCCCCGCCCCCGCCCCCGTCCGCTCCCGCTCCCCGCCCCGCCGTTCGGAGCGGCCCCCGGTTCCCTGTAGGATCTTCCGTCCGCCTTTTTCTCCGCACCTTTGGGGGCTCCTTGGGCGCGCACGGTTCTACCGAGCACCGATCCGACACTGTCCGCGACCGCGAGATCGCCGGGGAGCAGCGGCACCTCGACACCGTCTACCGGCGGTTGGAGGAGAAGCTGGCCGAGGCCGAGTACATCCTGGAGGACGCCGCCAAGCGGGTGCAGGTCGGCACCCCCGGCGCGCTCGCCGAGCGCGACGCGCAGGTGTACCGGGCCGGTGCCCACCTGCAGCGGTTGAACAACGAGTTCGAGGACTTCCTGTTCGGCCGGATCGACCTCCAGCAGGCCGACGCGCCGGAGGAGCACGGGATCCCGTCCCAGACTCCGCTGGACCCGGCCGACCCGGCCGTCGCCGAGAGCCTGCACATCGGCCGCCTGGGCGTCCTGGACGCCGAGTACGGCCCGCTGGTGATCGACTGGCGGGCCCCGGCCGCCGCGCCGTTCTACCGGGCGACGCCGCTGGAGCCCGGCCGGGTGGTCCGGCGCCGGGTGATCCGGTCCAAGGGTCGGAAGGTGGTCGGCGTCGAGGACGACCTGCTCCGTCCCGACCTGGCGCCGACGCTGGACGGCGAGGAGCTCGCCGTGGTCGGCGACGGCGCGCTGATGGCGACGCTGGGCCGGGCCCGCGGCCACTCGATGCGCGACATCGTCTCCTCGATCCAGAAGGAGCAGGACGAGGTGATCCGGGCGCCCGCCGCGGGCGCGACCCTGGTCACCGGCGGCCCCGGCACCGGCAAGACCGCCGTCGCCCTGCACCGGGCCGCGTTCCTGCTCTACCAGGACCGCCGCCGGTACGCGGGCGGCATCCTGGTGGTCAGCCCCACCCCGCTGCTGGTCTCGTACACCGAGGGCGTGCTGCCCTCGCTGGGCGAGGAGGGCCAGGTGGCGATCCGCGCGGTCGGCAGCCTGGTCGACGGGATCGAGGCGTCCCGGTACGACAGCCCGGAGGTGGCCCGGATCAAGGGCTCGGCGCGGATGGTGCCGCTGCTGCGCCGGGCCGCCCGGGGGGCCCTGGAGCTGGGCGCGCCCGCCGAGCTGCGGGTCTTCGCCCGGGGCCGGGCGCTGCGGCTGGACGCGGGCCGGCTGAAGGCGGTGCGCGGCAACGTGGTGGGCGGCGGCGGCACGCCGCTGAACCTGCTGCGCCCGCGGGCCCGCCGCCTGCTGCTGGACGCGCTCTGGTCGGAGGCGGTGCGGGACCTGCCGAAGCCGAGCACGTACGCCGAGCGCGAGCAGCGCCAGGAGGAGCGCGAGTCCTTCGACGAGTACGTCTCCGACGAGGCGGTGTTCCTGGACTTCCTGGACGCCTGGTGGCCCGCCGTCACCCCGCGCCGGGTGCTGGCCACGCTCCGGCAGCACCGGCACACCAACCGGATCGCCCGCCGCGCGGTCACCCCGGAGGAGGCCCGGCTGCTCGCGGCGTCCTGGCGGCACCTGGACGAGCGCGGCGCGGGCGCCCTGTCGGCGCACGACGTGGCGCTGGTGGACGAGCTCCAGGTGCTGCTCGGCGAGCCGGCCCGCCCGAAGGTCCGCGAGGTGGACGCGGTGGACGCGCTCACCGGCCTGGACGAGGTCACCACCTACGGCGAGCGGACGTACGGCCGGCGCGAGCGCGTCGCGGAGGAGCGCCGGGAGTACGCGCACGTGATCGTCGACGAGGCGCAGGACCTGACGCCGATGCAGTGGCGGATGGTCGGGCGGCGCTCCCGGATGGCGACCTGGACGATCGTCGGCGACCCGGCGCAGTCGTCCTGGCCGTTCCCGCAGGAGGCGCAGGCGGCGATGGACGAGGTGCTGGCGGGCAAGCCGCGCCGCCGGCACACGCTGACGGTGAACTACCGCAACCCGGCGGAGATCGCCGAGGTGGCGGCGAAGGTGCTGGAGCTGGCCGCTCCGGGCACCCCGTCGCCGAGCGCGGTGCGGGCCACCGGCGCGCACCCGCGGTTCGCGGCGGTCCGCGAGCCGGACCCGGCGGCGTTCGGGGCGGCGGCCCGGGCGGAGCTGGAGCGGCTGCTGGCCGAGGTGGACGGCACCGTCGCGGTGGTGGTCCCGATGGACCGCCGGGCCGAGGCGGCGTCCTGGGCCGAGGGCCTGGGCGGGCGGGTGGTGGCGCTGGGCAGCCTGGAGGCCAAGGGCCTGGAGTACGACGCCACTGTGGTGGCCGACCCGACCGGCATCGCGGGCGAGTCGGAGGCGGGCCTGCGGGTGCTGTACGTGGCGCTGACCCGGGCCACCCAGCGGCTGACCGTGCTGTCCGGCCCGGACGACCTGCCGGACGCCGCGGGCGTCCCCGCGCTGCTGAAGTAGCCGGGCAGCACGGAGGCCCCCACCCGTCGGGTGGGGGCCTCCGCCACGTTGCGCACCGGCCCGCCATGCTCGCCTCGCGGCAAGTGGTCCCTCGAAGGGACGAAGGTTGGGCCCGGGGGCTTGGATCGAGCCGGTGCCGTTCCAATGTAACGCATCCGTGCCGACGGGCAAGGAGGCCGCGTCCCGCTCCGGCCGGTTTGTCGGGTCCGCACACTCCGCGCCCGTTATTTCTGGCGGGCCCTTGGTCGGTGCGACCATCGAGGTCTAGCATGCCGAGCGGCATGGAACTTCAACAGTTTGTTGATTCAGGAAGAAGGACGTCGATGGCGACGGTGCCCAGTGTCTCGAACTCGATCACGGTCCGGTTGGAGGTCCCGGCCACCGGCAACGCGGTGAGCTCGATCACCACCGCGGTGGAGTCTTCCGGCGGTTCGGTCACCGGTCTCGACGTCACGGCCTCCGGCCTGGAGGCGCTGCGGATCGACGTCACGGTGGCGGCCTCCTCGGTCGCGCACGGCCAGGAGATCGTCGAGAAGCTCCGCACCATCGACGGCGTGAGCATCGGCAAGGTCTCCGACCGCACCTTCCTGATGCACCTCGGCGGCAAGATCGAGATGTCCTCGAAGCTGCCGATCCGCAACCGCGACGACCTGAGCATGATCTACACCCCCGGCGTGGCCCGGGTCTGCATGGCGATCGCGGAGAACCCGGAGGACGCCCGCCGGCTGACCATCAAGCGCAACAGCGTCGCGGTGGTCACCGACGGCTCGGCCGTGCTGGGCCTGGGCAACATCGGCCCGAAGGCCGCGCTGCCGGTGATGGAGGGCAAGGCGGCGCTGTTCAAGCGGTTCGCGGGCATCGACGCCTGGCCGCTCTGCCTGGACACCCAGGACGCCGACGAGATCGTGGCGATCGTCAAGGCGATCGCGCCGGGCTTCGCCGGCATCAACCTGGAGGACATCTCCGCGCCGCGCTGCTTCGAGATCGAGGCCCGGCTGCGCGAGGCGCTGGACATCCCGGTCTTCCACGACGACCAGCACGGCACCGCGATCGTGGTGCTGGCCGCGCTGACCAACGCGCTGAAGGTGGTCGGCAAGGAGATCGGCGAGATCCGGGTGGTGATGAGCGGCGCCGGCGCCGCGGGCACCGCGATCCTCAAGCTGCTGATGGCCGCGGGCGTCGAGCACGCCACCGTGGCGGACGTCCGCGGCGTGGTCCACCGGGGCCGGGACGACCTGAACGACAGCCTGCGCTGGATCGCCGAGAACACCAACCGCTCCGGCCGCACCGGCACCCTCAAGGAGGCGGTGGCCGACGCCGACGTGTTCATCGGCGTCTCCGCCCCGAACGTGCTGGACGGCGACGACCTGGCCACCATGGCCAAGGACGCGGTCGTCTTCGCGCTGGCCAACCCCGACCCGGAGGTCGACCCGGCGGTGGCCCGGCAGACCGCCGCGGTGGTCGCCACCGGCCGCAGCGACTTCCCGAACCAGATCAACAACGTGCTGGTCTTCCCGGGCGTCTTCCGCGGCCTGCTGGACGCGCAGAGCGCCAGCGTGGACACCGAGATGATGCTGGCCGCCGCCCGGGCGCTGGCCACCACCGTCACCGACGAGGAGCTGAACCCCAACTACATCATCCCCAGCGTCTTCCACCCGGGGGTGGCCAAGACCGTCGCGGCGGCCGTCCGGGACGCCGCGACGGCCGCCCGGGGCGACGCGGAGGACGCCCCGGAGCGGCCCACCGCGGGCATCGTCGGGACGCTCGACACCGGCACTTTCCCGGCCGTCCGGTTCTGAGCCCGGAGGGGGCCCGGCCCGCCCGCCGGGCCCCGCTCGCGGCGAACCGCGCGGAGCCCTTGCGACACAAGGGCAAGGGGCGTGTTTGGGCTTGTCGGTGCCAGGGCGTACGGTAGCCCTGCGACGGGGAGGCGTGTCCGACAAGTACGGTACGTCCCCAGTTGCGCCACGGCGTGTCGTCCCGGCCGCCGCCCGCTCCGGCCACTCCGGAGCCGACGGAGCGTCACACCTCCGTCCGGCGGGCGCTGTTCGGGTCAACCACGCCGGTTCCCGATTGGCTTTCTCAGTGCCGGTCGGGGCAGGATTCGTACCCAGGCGGGCAGTTTGTGGCGCTTCGCGGTGCGAGCCCGGCCCCTGACCAACCCCTCGCCTGAACGAGCACCGTCGCGCGGACCGGCCATGCCTCCGCGCACGGCAGAGCAACAGACCACAGGAGTACACATGAACCGCAGTGAGCTGGTGGCCGCGCTGGCCGAGCGTGCCGAGGTGACCCGCAAGGACGCCGACGCCGTGCTGGCCGCCTTCGCCGAGATCACCGGCGAGGTCGTCGCCAAGGGCGACGAGAAGGTCACCATCCCCGGTTTCCTGACCTTCGAGCGCACCCTGCGCGCCGCCCGCACCGCCCGCAACCCGCAGACCGGCGAGCCCATCCAGATCGCCGAGGGCTACAGCGTCAAGGTGAGCGCCGGCTCGAAGCTGAAGGAAGCCGCGAAGGGCAAGTGACCCCCCGCCGCTGAACGCACCGGTGGCCGGCCTCCCCTCGCGGGGAGGCCGGCCACCGGCTTTCCGGCCCGCCGCGCTCAGGCGGTCAGCCGGACCTCGGGCGCCTCGGCCTCCGAGGGCAGCTCGATGTGCGCGCCCAGGTCGCGCAGCTTGTCCATGAAGTTCTCGTAGCCGCGGTTGATCAGGTCGATGCCGTGCACCGTGGAGGTGCCCTCGGCGGCCAGCGCCGCGATCAGGTACGAGAAGCCGCCGCGCAGGTCGGGGATGACCAGCTCGCCGCCCATCAGCTTGGACGGGCCGGAGACCACCGCGGAGTGCATGAAGTTGCGCGCCCCGAACCGGCACGGCGTGCCGCCCAGGCACTCGCTGTAGAGCTGGATGTGCGCGCCCATCTGGTTCAGCGCCCCGGTGAAGCCCAGCCGCGACTCGTACACCGTCTCGTGCACGATCGACAGGCCGGCGGCCTGGGTCAGCGCCACCACCAGCGGCTGCTGCCAGTCGGTCTGGAAGCCCGGGTGCACGTCGGTCTCCAGGGCGATCGCCTTGAGCTCGCCGCCCGGGTGCCAGAACCGGATGCCCGCGTCGTCGATCTCGTAGGCGCCGCCGACCTTCCGGAAGGTGTTCAGGAAGGTCATCATCGGGATCTGCTCGGCGCCCCGGACGTAGATGTCGCCCTTGGTGGCCAGCGCCGCGCACGCCCAGGAGGCCGCCTCCAGGCGGTCCGGCAGCGCCCGGTGGGTGTAGCCGTCCAGCTCGTCCACGCCGGTGACCAGGATGGTGCGGTCGGTGCCCAGCGAGATGATCGCGCCCATCTTCTGCAGCACGCAGATCAGGTCGACGATCTCCGGCTCGATCGCGGCGTTGCGCAGCTCGGTGACGCCCTCGGCGAGCACCGCGGTCAGCAGCACCTGCTCGGTCGCGCCGACCGACGGGTAGGGCAGCTCGATCTTGGTGCCGCGCAGCCGCTGGGCGGCGACCAGGTAGGTGCCCTGCGGGTGCTTCTCGATGGTCGCGCCGAACTGGCGCAGCACCTCGAAGTGGAAGTCGACCGGCCGGCCGCCGATGTCGCAGCCGCCCAGGCCCGGGATGAAGGCGTGCCCGAGCCGGTGCAGCAGCGGGCCGCAGAACAGGATCGGGATGCGCGAGGAGCCGGCGTGCGCGTCGATGTCCGCGACGTTGGCGGACTCCACGTGCGAGGGGTCGAGGATCAGCTCGCCGTCCTCGTCGCCGGTGCGGACGGTGACCCCGTGCAGCTGCAGCAGGCCGCGGACGACCTTGACGTCCCGGATGTCCGGGACGTTGCGCAGTCTGCTGGGGCCCTGGCCGAGCAGCGCGGCGACCATGGCCTTGGGGACCAGGTTCTTGGCGCCGCGGATCTGGATCTCGCCTTCGAGCGGGTTTCCGCCGTGGACCAGCAGGACGTCGTCGGTCATCGTTCTCGCAATCCGGGTGCGCAGGAGAGGTTTTCGGCTGCGGAGTTGGGGGAAGGGCCCTTCACCACCCCTAGATGGTAGGGGGTGGGCGATTGGTTCCGGTGTGTCCCTGTGGTGATCATGCTGTGCGGAAGGCGCCGCGGCACCGCCACTGGGCCGGACGGGTGGCCCGCGGGCTGGTCCGCCGGGTGTCCGGGGAGGGCCGGTACGGGGCATGATGTCAGACATGGAAGCGGCCCCCTCGCTCACCGGGCGACTGCTCGTGGCGACGCCCGTGCTGACCGACCCGAACTTCGCCAGGTCGGTGGTCCTGCTGCTCGACCACGACGCCCAGGGCGCGCTCGGGGTGGTGCTCAACCGCCCCACGCCGGTGGGCGTGGCCGCCGTGCTGGACGGCTGGGCGCCGCTGGCGGGCGACCCGCCGGTGCTCTTCCAGGGCGGGCCGGTGGCCCTGGACTCCGCGCTGGCGGTGGCCGTCGTCCCCGGGGAGGAGCACGGTGACGCGCCGCTCGGCTGGCGCCGGGTGCACGGCGCGATCGGCCTGGTCGACCTGGAGGCGCCGCCCGAGGTGCTGGCCGGGGTGCTCGGCGGGATGCGGGTGTTCGCCGGCTACTCGGGCTGGTCGCCCGGGCAGCTGGAGGAGGAGCTCGCCGAGGGCGCCTGGCACCTGGTGGACTGCGAGGCGGGGGACGTCTCCTGCGCCGAGCCGGACCGGCTGTGGCGCGAGGTGCTGCGCCGCCAGCGCGGGCCGCTGGCGATGCTCGCCACCTATCCCGACGACCCGCTGCTGAACTGACCGAGGAGCCCGGTGCACGCGGTGGCCCGGTTCCGGGCGGCCCCCATAGACTTGGCACCCATGAGCACTCTTGAGCCCGAGCGCGGTCTCGGCACCGGCACCCTGGTCGAGCCCGTCCCGCAGACGTCGCACGGGGACGGCGACCACGAGCGCTTCGCCCACTACGTCCAGAAGGACAAGATCATGGAGAGCGCGCTCTCCGGGTCCCCCGTGGTGGCGCTGTGCGGCAAGGTCTGGGTGCCCGGGCGCGACCCGAAGAAGTACCCGGTCTGCCCGATGTGCAAGGAGATCTTCGACGGGCTGAACAACCCCGGCGGGGACGACAAGAAGGACTGACGGCGCGCGACCTGCGCGAACACCTCCCGAGTGGTCTATGCCAATCGGGGTGGTCCGGGGCAGGATGAGGCGCATGGACCTCATCCCCGCCCCGTCGCACGTCCAGGCCCGCAGCGACGCCCCGCCCTTCGTCCTGCACGCCGGCTCCCGGATCGCCGCCGCCCCCGGGACCGGGGCCGCCGCCCGCCGGCTGCGCGCCGAGCTGTCCGCCGCCACCGGCTTCGACCTGGACCCGGCCCCGGCCGGGCAGGACGGCGACCTGCGGCTGGCGCTCGACCCGGAGCTCGGCGCGGAGGAGTACCGGCTGGACGCCGACGCCGCCGCCGTCCGGCTCACCGGCGGCAGCGCCGCGGGCCTGGCGCACGCCGCGCAGACCCTGCGCCAGCTGCTCGGCCCCGCTGCGTACCGCAGCGCCCCGCTGCCCGGCGCGCACTGGACGGTCCCCGCGGTGGAGATCCGCGACGCGCCCCGGTTCGGCTGGCGCGGCGCCCTGCTGGACGTCTCCCGGCACTTCATGCCCAAGGCCGGCGTGCTGCGCTTCATCGACCAGCTCGCCGCCCACAAGCTCAACGTCTTCCACTTCCACCTGACCGACGACCAGGGCTGGCGGATCGAGGTCCGGCGCTACCCGAAGCTCACCGAGGCGGGCGCCTGGCGCGAGCGCTCGATGATCGGCTACCGGGCCGGCGGCCGGCACGACGACCAGCCGCACGGCGGCTACTACACCCAGGACGACCTGCGCGAGATCGTCGCCTACGCCGCCGCCCGGCACATCACCGTCGTCCCCGAGGTCGACCTGCCCGGCCACAACCAGGCCGCCATCGCCGCCTACCCCGCGCTCGGCAACACCGACGTGGTCGACACCGCCGCGCTCGGCACCTGGACCGACTGGGGCGTCAGCGCGAACATCCTGAACGCCTCCGAGGCCACCCTGCGCTTCTACGAGCACGTGCTGGAGGAGGTGCTGGAGATCTTCCCCTCCGCCTTCGTCCACCTCGGCGGCGACGAGTGCCCCAAGGACCAGTGGAAGCAGTCCGACGCCGCCCAGGCCCGGATCGCCGAACTCGGCCTGAAGGACGAGTTCGAGCTGCAGAGCCACGTCATCCGGCACTTCGACCGCTGGCTGGCCGAGCGCGGCCGCCGGCTGATCGGCTGGGACGAGATCCTGGAGGGCGGTCTGGCCCCCGGCGCGGCCGTGTCGTCGTGGCGCGGTTACGAGGGCGGGATCGCCGCCGCGAACGCCGGGCACGACGTGGTGATGTGCCCCGAGCAGCACGTCTACCTCGACCACCGGCAGGCCGACGGCGCGGACGAGCCCGTCCCGGTCGGCTGGGTGCGCACGCTGGAGGACGTCTACCGCTTCGAGCCCGTCCCGCCGCAGCTCGACGCGGCCGCCGCCGCGCACGTCATCGGCACCCAGGCGAACCTCTGGACCGAGTTCATGGACGACGGCCGGGACGTCGACTACAAGGCGTTCCCGCGGCTGGCCGCGTTCGCCGAGGTCGCCTGGTCCGACCTGCCGCGCGACCCGGCCGACCGCGACTTCGCGGACTTCGAGCGCCGGATGGCCGGCCACTACCCCCGGCTGGACGCGCTCGGCATCGAGTACCGCCGCCCCGGCGGCCCGCTCCCCTGGCAGCGCAAGCCCGGCATCGTCGGCCGCCCGCTGGACGGCCCGCCCGGACCGTCCGGCGAGCACACCGCCCCCTGACGCCGGTGACGGAGCGTCAGCAGGGGGGAACTCCGGGCGAGGACCGCTCGTCATGACCGGGTGAACAACCGATCACCCCGGCCACGACCTGATCGCGGTCGCGCCCGGAGTTGTCCCGAGTTGTTCGGACCTGTCCGCCACCCGGGAAATGATCAGCGGTCTTTGTGTGCCAGAGTTGCCCAACCCGCACCGATCGCCCGTACCCTACGGGCGGCAGTCCGCACTGCAAATGGAGCACGGTGGGAACCTGGTGAACCGGACGATCATGTTGCCGGCCTCGGTGGACGAGGCGGTCGAAGCGCTGGCCGCCACCCCGGGGGCGGTGCCGGTGGCGGGCGCCACCGACCTGATGGAGGCCGTCAACGCCGGGCGGCTGCGGCCCGCCGCCCTGATCGGACTCGGCCGGATCACCGAACTGCGCGGCTGGCGCTACGAGGACGGCGGCACCGCCGTCCTCGGCGCCGGGCTCACCCACGCCCGGATGGACCGCCCCGACTTCGCCGCGCTCATCCCCGCCCTCGCCGACGCGGCCCGCACCGCCGGGCCCCCGCAGGTGCGCAACGTCGGCACCCTCGGCGGCAACATCGCCGCCGGCGACCCGGCCGGCGACACCCTGCCGGTGCTCGCCGCCCTGGAGGCCACCGCCACCCTCGCCCGGGCCGGCGCCGTCCGCGACGTGCCGATCAGCCACCTGCTCACCGGCCTCGACCCGCTGCGCCCCGGCGAACTGCTCACCTGGGTGCGGGTCCCGCTGCTGCACGCCCCCCAGGTCTTCCTCAAGTCCACCGGCCGCAGCGGCCCGGCCCGCGCCACCGCCTCCGTCGCCCTGGTCCTCGACCCCGCCCGGCGCGGCGTGCGCTGCGCCGTCGGCGCCGTCGCCCCCGTCCCGCTGCGGCCGCTGGAGGCCGAGAGCTGGGTGGCCGGCTGCATCGACTGGGACGCCCGCGGCGCCGAGGGCGCGGTGCTGATCGACCCCGCCGCGCTCGCCGCGTTCGGCGAGTACGTGGCGGGCGCGTGCGTCCCCGAGAACGGGACACACGGCGAGGGGGCGGGCGCGGCCGCGGCCCGCCTGCGGCGTACCGTGGCGGTGCTGGCCCGCCGGGCACTGGGAAGGGCGCTCAAGTGACGGACGAACTGCTGAACCACCCCGGGGCGCTCACCGCCGACGTGCGCCCCACCGCCTCGTACATGCTGCGGGTCAACGGCGTGGACCGGCCCGTCACCGACGCCTGGATCGGCGAGAGCCTGCTGTACGTGCTGCGCGAACGGCTCGGCCTGGCCGGCGCCAAGGACGGCTGCGAGCAGGGCGAGTGCGGGGCCTGCTCGATCCAGGTCGACGGCCAGCTGGTCAACGGCTGCCTGGTGCCCGCCGCGCTCGCCGCCGACAGCGAGATCAACACCGTCGAGGGACTGTCCGGCGCGGGCGGCGCCAGCGACGTCCAGCAGGCGCTCGCCGACTCCGGCGCCGTCCAGTGCGGCTACTGCACGCCCGGCATGGCGATGGCCGTCCACGACCTGCTCCAGCGCAACCACCGGCCCGGCGAGGTCGAGGCCCGCCAGGCGCTGTGCGGCAACCTGTGCCGCTGCACCGGCTACCGGGGCGCGCTGGCCGCCGTCCAGGCCGTCGCCGACGCCCGCGAGGCCGCCCTCGAAGCCGAACTGGAGGCCGCCGAGCAGGCCGCCGGACAGGCGCCCCCGGCCGGCGCACCCGCCGCCGGCGCGCCCGCTCCCGCCGGGCCGCCGTCCCACCCCGACCAGGGCGGCGAACTCCCGCTGTACGCCGACTCCGAGCTCTGGCACGAGGCCGACCAGCTGGCCCCGCCCCCGCCCCCCGCCGGGCAGGACGACGGCACCCTGCGCACCGGCGGCTACGCCTACCCGCCCACCCCGCCGCACGGCACCCCCGTCCCGACCGAATGGGCCGGCGGCCACGGTTCTCCCGGCGGCGGCGGTGCTCCCGGACCGTTCGGCGCCCCGGCCTACCAGGACGCGGGCCCCTACGACGGCACCGTCTACGCCACCGACGGCTACGGCCAGTACCCCGGCCACGACGCCACCGGCTACGACGCCACCCCCGCCCACGGCATCCGCCTCCACGAGGACGAGAACGCATGACCTCCGCCACCGAGCTCCCGGCGGCCGCCCCCGCGGACCACGAGACCGGCACCACCGGCCTCGGCACCTCCCCGCTGCGCACCGACGCCCTCCCCAAGGCCCTGGGCATCTACCCCTACGCCGCCGACCTGTGGGCCGAAGGGCTGCTCTGGGGCGCCGTGCTGCGCTCCCCGCACCCGCACGCCCGGATCGTCTCGGTGGACACCGCCCCCGCGCTCGCCATCCCCGGCGTGCACGCCGTGGTCACCGCCGCCGACCTCCCGCCCGGCCCCGACGGCGGCCCCGCCGGGCCGGCCACCGCAGACCGCCCGGTCCTCGCCGCCGGCGTGGTGCGCCACCACGGCGAACCCGTCGCCGCGGTCGCCGCCGACCACCCCGACACCGCCCGGCTCGCCGCCGCCGCGATCCTGGTCGAGTACGAGCCGCTGGAGCCCGTCACCGACCCCGAGGCCGCCTTCCACGCCCCCCCGCTGCACCCCGACGGCAACCTGCTGCGCCACCTGCCGCTGCGCACCGGCGACCCCGACGCGGTCGGCGCGATCGTCGTCGAGGGCCTCTACCAGGTCGGCCGCCAGGACCCGGCCCCGATCGGCGCCGAGGCCGGACTCGCCGTGCCCCGCCCCGACGGCGGCGTCGAACTGCACCTGTCCTCCACCGACCCGCACGGCGACCGCGACCGCACCGCCGCCCGCCTCGGCCTCGACCCCGACCGGGTCCGCCTGGTCGTCACCGGCGTCCCCGGCGCCACCAGCGACCGCGAGGACCTCTCCTTCCAGGTCACCCTCGCCCTGCTCGCGCTGCGCAGCGGCCGGCCGGTCAAGATGACCCTCACCCGCGCCGAGTCCTTCCAGTCCCACCCCACCCGGCACCCCGCCCTGCTGCGCTACCGCCACCACGCCGACGCCGAGGGCCGGCTGGTCAAGGTCGAGGCGCAGATCCTGCTCGACGGCGGCGCCTACGCCGACGTCTCCGCCGAGGCGCTGGCCGCCGCCGTCGCCTTCTCGGTCGGCCCCTACACCTGCCCCAACGTCTTCGTCGACGCCTGGGCGGTGCGCACCAACAACCCGCCGGCCGGCCGGATGCGCGGCGAGGGCGCCCTGCAGACCTGCTTCGCGTACGAGTCGCAGCTCGACCAGCTCGCCAGGCAGCTCGGCATCGACCCGGTCGAGATCCGCCGCCGCAACGCCATGACCACCGGCGACCCGCTGCCCACCGGCCAGGCCGTCACCTGCCCCGCCCCGGTCGAGGCCCTGCTCGACGCGCTCGACGCCTCCCCGCTGCCCGCCCTCCCGCTGGACGACCCGCAGGCCGACTGGCTGCTGCCCGGCGGCCCCGGCGGCGCGGGCGACCCCACCGCGGTGCGCCGCGGCATCGGCTACGCGGTCGGCATGGTGCACATGCTCGGCGCGGAGGGCGAGGACGAGGTCTCCACCGCGACCGTCCGGGTCTCCGGCGACCACGCCACCGTGATCTGCGCGGCCGTCGACTCCGGCCAGGGCTTCGCCACCCTGGCCCGGCAGATCGTCCAGTCGGTGCTCGGCGTCAGCGAGGTGTACATCGCGCCCGTCGACTCCGACCAGTCCGCGGCCGGCCCCGCCTCCCGCGGCCGGCACACCTGGGTCTCCGGCGGCGCCGTCGAGCGGGCCGCGCTGATGGTCCGGCACCAGATGCTGCAGCCGATCGCCGCCGACTTCGGGATGTCCGTCGAACTGCTCACCATCACCGACGGGAAGATCACCTCGTACGACGGCGTGCTCGGCATGCCGGTCAGCGAGGCCCTGGAGGGCCGCGAGCTCTGGGCCACCGCCCAGTGCCGGCCGCACCCCACCGAGCCGCTCGACCCCGAGACCGGGCAGGGCGACGCCTTCGTCTCCATCGCGTTCTGCGCGATGCGCGCCGTGGTCGACGTCGACATCGAACTCGGCGCCGTCCGGGTCGTCGACGTCACCGTCGCCCAGGAGGTCGGCCGGGCGCTGAACCCCCGGCAGATCGAGGACCGGATTGAGGGCGCCGTCGCCCAGGGCGTCGGACTCGCCCTGCTGGAGAACCTGCGCACCGAGGGCGGCGTCCCCGTCAACGCCTCGCTCACCGGCTACCGGCTCCCCACCGCCCTGGACACCCCCGACGTCCGGATCGCCGCCCTGCTGGAGGAGCGCGACGTGGTCGCCCCGTTCGGCGCCAAGGCCGTCAGCGCGGTGCCCGCCGTGGTCGCCCCCGCCGCGGTCGCCGCCGCCGTCCGCGCCGCGACCGGGCTGCCGGTCGGGCGGCTGCCGATCCTGCCGGAGGACGCCACGCTGCCCGCCTGACGCACCGTCACTTCCTCCGGGCGGCCGCCGTCGCCGTCGTGGTGCGGACGTGCTCCGCCCAGGCCGCCCGGAACGCGTCGGCGCTCCCGCCGGTCGCCTCGGCCAGCTGTTGGGCGTACTCGCTCGGCCTGGCGTAGTGCGCGGCCACGAAGGCGAACGCCCGGGCCTCCCCGTAGGTCGCCGCCAGGTAGCGCACGGCGTCGCCGCTCAGCGCGTAGTTCGCGGCCCTGGCCCCGGCGGTGTCCGCGTAGAACTCGCCCTGCTCACCCGGCAGTCCGCCGTCGAAGCGCACCTCGCGCAGGTCGCCGACCAACTCGTCGCGGGCCGCCGCGTCCTCACCGCGCAGCGCCATGAACTCGGCGAAGCCCTCCGCCACCCAGTCGTGCGGCTGCCCCTTGCCGGTGGGCGAGGGCCACTCGGACAGCAGCGTCGCGACGATCGCGTGCGCCATCTCGTGCCGGCCGATGTCCGTCACGCCGTCCTGCCAGCGCGAGCCGGTGAACCGGCTGTCGGTGGTGTCCATCACGATCCGGCTGCCGCCGACCGTCATTCCGCCGACCGTCATCCCGCCGCCCGCCGTGCCGCTGCTCGCCGTGCCGCCGCTCGCCGTGCCGCGGGCCGCCCCCTCGGCCGCCACCACCGGCATGTTGACGCCGGCCTCCAGGCTGTCGTCCTGCTTCCCGTCGCCCTGGTACAGCTTGTTGTAGACCTCCCGGTTCTTCTCCAGCACCACGAAGAACCCCCGCGCACCCCGTCGGACGCCGACCGGCGCCGGCGCGTACTGCTGCCAGGCCGCCAGGTCGTCCCCCGCCGCCCGGGCCAGCACGTCGACGTCCCGGTCCAGCTCGGCCTCCTGGCCCCTGTCCGCCATCGCCACCAGGTGGTCGCGCACCCGCACCGACAGGTCGTCGTACACGTCCCACGGGGCCGGGTAGTAACCGGCGTCCAGGCTCTTGCCCTGGTGGTCCCGCACCGCCCCGACCCCGGTTATCACCTCGGTGCCCGACTCCACCGGCAGCACCTGCCACCCGTACTCCTCGGCGATCGGCAGGTTGTCCACGTCCTTCACCTGGTGCACGAAGTCCACCCGCAGCCGCCCGTTCAACGGCGAGTTCGACACCTCCCAGCGCGCCGTCTCCCACGGCACCTTCCGCAGGTTCCGGAACACCAGCCGCTGCCGCTCCTTCACCTCCCCCGCCGCGAACGGCCGGACGAACCCCTCCTCGTCCCCCGCCGCCAGCGCCCGCGTCAACCCGTCCGCGACCCGCCGCCAGTTCTCCTGCTCCACCACGTACGCGGGCGTCGTCGCCCCCTTCCGCCCCACCTGCAGGTACGCCGTTCCCCCCACCGCGGCCACCACCACCAGCACCACCAGCGCGATCCCCAGCACCCCCAGCACCCGCGACCCCCGCCCCGGCGGCTGCGGCGCCGGGTACGCGGACTGCCAGTCCTGGCCCTGGTACGGCGGGGGCGGGAACCCCGGGTACGACTGCTGCCCCGGCACGGGCGCGCCGGACTGCGGCGGATGCGTCAAGAGTTCCCCCAAGGACGGACGACGCGCCATTCATAGCACAGCCCCCGACCACCCCCACCAGCCCTTTCCCCCACCGACGGCACACGAACGAGACCGACACCCCGGCGGCGGGCACCCAGCGGCCTTCGCCCGACCCGACCCCGTACCGCCGCTGCCGCAGGGCGGTGAAATGCAGCGGCCCTTGCCACGAGAGGCCGGTGCCAGGGCGGGTGACGGACGATACGATCGAACCGTCCTGTGTTCCGGGGGCGCTGCGAGAGCGAACGGGCTGTCTACTGACGGGGTGTTTGATGGTGCTGGCCAGACTGACGGGCGCGCTCGGCGCGACCGCTTTGACAGCGGGCATGCTGTTCGTCGGCGCGCCGACGGCGTCGGCGGACCAGGTGCGGGACGCGCAGTGGGCGAACGCGTACTTCGACCTGGACAAGGTGTGGTCGGTCAGCAAGGGTGACGGCGTGATCGTCGCGGTGATCGACACCGGGGTCAAGGCGAATCATCCGGACCTGTCGGGGTCGCTGCTGCCCGGGTACGACCCCGGCGGCCAGGGACGCGAGATCAAGCCGACCACTGAACACGGGACGGGCATGGCGAGCCTGATCGCCGGTCACGGACACGGCAACGGCGAGGGCGTGACCGGCCTCGCGCCCGGAGCCAAGATCCTGCCGATCTTCCACGGGGACGGCGGCGCGATGCCGCAGGGCATCAAGTGGGCGGTCGACCACGGCGCCAAGGTCATCAATATCTCCCAGGTCACGGATCTGGTCGAGCAGGACTCCTTCACCGATGCGGTGGCCTACGCGCTCCAGCACAAGGTGCTGATCGTGGCGGGCACCGGCAACGACGGGGGGCCCGTCCGTCCTCCGGCGAACGTTCCCGGGGTGCTCGCGGTCGGTGCCGTGGACAAGAACCAAAGGATCTGGCCGCAGTCGAACTACGGCCCCGAGGTCATGTTGACGGCACCGGGTGTCGACATCGTGATGGCCGGCAGCGGCGGATCGGGCTCCTGCACCTCCCAGTACTGCATGGCTGACGGCACCTCGGACTCCACCGCCTACGTCTCCGCCGCGGCGGCCCTGGTGTTCGCCAAGTACCCCGATCTCACGCCGGGCCAGGTGGCCAACCGGCTGGTGAAGACGGCCGCGGCTCCCGCGGGCGCCTCCAAACTGCCCGACAGCCACTACGGATACGGTGTCGTCCGCCCGTACCAGGCCCTGACCGCAAACGTTCCTGCCGGTTCCGCGCAGGGGCCGCTCGCGGCGGCGGCCGGTGCCGCCGCTCCGTCGGCCGGTGCCGGGGCGACGCAGGAGACGAAGGACCCGGGCAGTGACGGGGCGGGAACGGGCGGGCTCGGTTCTCCAGGGGCGGTGCCGGGCGTCAAGCAGTCGTCGTCGGGATCGGCCCTGCCCCTGGTCCTCGCCATCGGCGGCGGGCTGGTCGTGCTGCTCATCGTGGTCATCGCGATCGCGGTGTCCAGCAGCCGGAAGCGCAACCGCAACCGCGCACAGGGCTTCCAGGCCCAGGCCGGGGTCCCGTACGGTGCTGCACCGGGGTGGCCCCCGGCCCAGCAACAGCCGTACGGTCAGGCGGGTCAGCCAGTCCAGCAGCAACCGTACGGACAACCGGGCCAGCAGCCGCCGCCGTACGGCTACCCGCCGCAGCAGCCGCCCTACAACAATCCGTACCAGGACGGCAACCAATCGCGTTGACGGTGTGTTAGGGCATCGTCCGAACGCGATACGATCGAACGCTCTGACTGGGACAACCCGTCAGCCAGAGAGTTACCACGGGGAAGTTTCGACACTCCAGGGGGAGAGGGCCTCGTGTCCGACGGATACAGCGTCAACCCTGCAGAGCTGGAGGCAGTCGTCAAGCGACTGCGGGCCCTCCAGCAGAACATCAGCACCTGCGGGACCAACACCAAGTACAAGACCGACATCACTCAGGATGCCTTCGGCGGTGACTTCGTCGAGGCCCAAGCACTGTACAGCGCGCATGGGAACATGCAGGCGTTCCTGACCCAGACGATCTCGTCCATCGACGCGCTCATCAGCGAGTACGGCGACAAGACCCAGCTCGTCCACGACCGTTACGTGGGGCGTGAGGACGACGGCCAGTCAACCATGAACCAGATTCAGGCAGGGTGAGTCAGAGATGGCCGACACGACTCCATTCGACAGTTACGCCCTGATCCCGCTCAAGAACATGGTTTCCGGCTCAAGTCCCGAGCGGATCAAGGAAGTCGGGCAGCACTGGTTGAACGTGCACCAGGAGCTGACCCAGGCCGCCGCCGATCTGCAGGCGGCGATCGACCACGCCACCGCGAACTGGACCGGGGCGGCCTCGCAGGGCTTCGCCACGAAGGGCTCGCAGATCCAGCAGGGCATGGTCACCACCGCCGCGCACGCACAGAACACGTCCGTCGCGATGACCTACGCGGCGACCGCGCTCGAGCAGACCAAGTCGACCATGGACCAGATCAAGGTCCCGAGCTTCATGGACCGGGTCGGCAAGACCTTGAGCGACGGCTTCGCCAGCTCGGACGAGGGGTTCAAGCGGGACCTCGCGTCGGGCATGAACCGGATCGACGCGGTCAACAAGAACGCGCACGACCTGTCCGCCACCGAGGTCGCGCACCAGTACGCGATCGGCGTGATGGAGCACCTGGGCCCGCAGTACACCCAGGCCGCGTCGTACATGGGTACTGGCGACCACGAGGTCACGAGCCCGTCGAAGAACTTCCCGCCGGACCCGCCCGCCACGGTCGTGCCTCCCGGGCACACGCCGCCGAGCATGCCCAACCCGAAGTACCCGGGCGGGGTGCCGCCGCAGCAGACGACTCCGTCGAACGTCTCGCCGGGCCTGCCCTCGGTGCCGCAGCCGACGCAGCCCGGGCATCCGGTGGTGCCGGGGGTGCCGCCGGTGGGGTCGGTGCTGCCGGGCGGGGAGCTGCCGCCGTTCACTCCGCCGACGTTCACGCCGGCTCCGGTGCCGCCGTCCACGGGGATCCTGGGGGTCGACCCGCCGTCCGTGGGGTTGACGCCTCCGGGGTCGGGCGGCGGGCTGCCCGGTGGGGTGGGGACGTTGCCCGGTGGCGGGTCCGGTGGTGGCGGGACCGGTGGTGGCGGGTACGTGCCCGGGGGGTTGGGTGGTGGGTACCTGCCCGGTGGCGGGCTCGGCGGTGGTGGCCGGGTGTCGACCGGCGGGTTGTCCGGGGCCGGTGGCGCCGGTGGTGGTCGGGCCGGTGGCTCGGGTACCGCGGGCGGGGTCGGCCGGGGTGCCGCCGGTGGGGCCGCCGGTTCCGGGGCCGGTGGCTCGGGTTCGGGTGCCGCGGGGGCCCGCGGTGTCGCGGGTGCCGGCGGGATGGGCGGCATGCACGGCGGCGGTGCCGGTGGTGCGCGGGGCGGTGCGGCCGGTGGCAAGAGCGCTGCCGGCGGCCTGGTGCGCAAGGCTGGTGGCACGGTCGGTGGTGCGAAGGCGGCCGGTGCCGGTGGACGGGCGTTCACCGAGGGCGGGTCGGGCATCGGGAAGGGGCGTGCCGGGCAGGCGGGCGCGGCCGGGATGCACGGCGGCTCGGGCAGCGGCGGCAGCAAGAAGAAGAACCAGGGGCACCGTCCCGACTACCTGGTCGAGGACGAGGACACCTGGCGCGGTGGCGAGGCCAACCCCGGCGTCATCGAGTAGCGGTCGGCTCCACCGGAGCCGGTAGGGGTGTGCGGCGGGCGCCGTCCGCGGTCCAGGAGGACCACCGACGGCGCCCGCCGTCGTCGTAGCCGCCGCCGTCGTGCCCGCGGGGGCGCTCAGTCGACGTGCAGGGTGACCCGGTTGTCGTAGAAGGCGACCAGGCCGGCGATCTTCTGCGATTCGGCGAACGGGGTGGGGTACGTCCAGGCGACGTCCGGGTGGAGGGTGCCGCCGATCCGGACGGACAGGTGGTCGGCGGCGGCGCCCTTGTAGGGGCAGTGGGTGGTGCGGGTGCCCGGTTCGAAGAGCGGGAGGACCAGGTCGGTGGGGGCGAGGTAGTAGCGGGTGGGCAGGCCGGTCTCGAAGAGCAGCCGCGGGGAGCGGGAGAGCGCCAGCAGGGTGCCGTCGAGTTCGACCCGGACGGTGCGGGAGGAGGCCAGGATGTCGATCCGGGTGTAGGGGGAGCGGGCGTGGGTGAAGACCTGCTCGTCCTCCTCGTACCAGGCGTCCATCGCGGCCCAGTCGAAGCGCAGGTGGTCGCGGAGCGCCTCGGCGGGGGAGTCGGGGTACTGGCGGACGGCGCGGGCGGTGGTGCGGCCGTTCGCGGCGAGGTCGAAGACCAGCGCGTCGCCGAGTGCGGAACGGTCGGCGGCCCGGTCGGCCGGGGTCAGCAGGTCGGTGCGGACGTCGGCGGCCGGGACGTAGTGGACGGGGTACTGCGGGCGTTCCCAGACCAGCAGGGCGCGGGTGGTGTCGGCCACCGCCAGCCCGCCGAGGTAGGTGCGGATGCGTTTGCCGCAGGGCTCGACCCGCGGCACGGTGCGGTCACTGGAGGGCATGACCGGTACAACGGCCGGCCCGGCGGGGGAATTTCCGGGCGGCCGGAGCGGTCGAAAACAGAAGGAACAAAAGGAAGCAGAAAAGCCGGAAAACGGCATGGAATTCACCGGCCGCCCGCGCGGGAACGACGGGCGACCGGTGAATCGCGGACGGAGTGCATGGAGACCATGACGGGAATCGAACCCGTGTAAACCGCTTTGCAGGCGGTTCCCTCAGCCACTCGGGCACATGGTCAGGGGTGGGGCGGGTGAGCACACGCGGGCGTCAACGGGCCTGCGGGGCAGGGAGGTTGCGAATCAGGCGCAACAGCGGCCGCGACGACAGGAACGCGTGCGACCCGGACAGGGGGCACAGGTGCGGGGCGCTGCGAGGGCCACCGTCTTCCTGTTCATCGCCATCTCCTGTCGTCCAGCGGGTTCGCACCGGCTCGTTCCTTCGCTCCGGTGAATTCACTATAGCGGGCGGAAGCGGGGCGGAGTCAATATCCGTTCATGAATTCCGTGTGTCGCCGCCGTGCTACCGTCGATGGTGAGGCGGCCGTTCGCGGCGCGTCCCGGACGAGGTGCGTCGTACCCGGCACGACAAGACGGCGCGGTAGGTGGTTCGACTACTGCGGAGGAGTCTGTCGTCATGGCCTGGGTCGTTCTGATCGTCGCCGGAGTGCTGGAGACCGTGTGGGCGGTGGCACTGGAGGCGTCCAAGGGGTTCTCCCGGCTGGTGCCGGGCACGGTGTTCGTGGTGGCGCTGGCGCTGTCGATGGGCGGGTTGGCGTACGCGATGCGGAGCATCCCGCTGGGGACGGGCTACGCGGTCTGGGTGGGCATCGGTGCGGTGGGCACCGCGGTGTACGGGATGGTGGCGCTGGGGGACGCGGTGAGCGCGGCCCGGATCACCTGCCTGGTGCTGATCCTGTCCGGCGTGGTCGGGCTCAAGGCGCTGCACTGACACAGGCGACTGGCAGAACAGATCGGCGCCGACCAGATCTCGGCACTGACAGATCGGCACTGGCGGATCCGAGGGGCGGTCCCAGGCCGCCGGACGGAGCCCCCGTTCCGCCCGCAGGTCAGGATCGAAACCCGGCCACGGCACTTACCATGTCGAGGTGACCAGCACCTCCCCGGCCGAGACGGCAGCACCCGCGCACCCCCTCCACCCCGACGACGACGGCACCGGCGGGGTGCTCAGCGGCCCCTGGCGGGCGCTGACCCTCGGCATCGTGTCGGTGGTGCTGCTGCTGGCCTTCGAGGCCACGGCGGTGAACACCGCGATGCCGACCGCCGCCCAGCAGCTCGACGGCATCGGCCTGTACGCCTTCGCGTTCTCCGCGTACTTCACCACCACGCTGCTGGCCCTGGTGGTCTCCGGGCAGTGGTGCGACCGCGGCGGCCCGATCGCCCCGCTGTTCAGCGGCATCGCGGTGTTCGCCGCCGGGCTGGTCACGGCCGGCACGGCGGTGAACATGTGGATGTTCGTCGCGGGCCGGGCGGTCCAGGGCCTGGGCGGCGGGCTGGTGATCGTCGCGCTGTACGTGGTGGTCGGCCGGGCGTTCCCGGAGCGGCTGCGGCCGGCCGTGTTCGCGGCCTTCTCGGCGGCCTGGGTGCTGCCCTCGATCCTCGGCCCGGTGATCTCCGGCGCGGTCACCCAGCACCTCGGCTGGCGCTGGGTGTTCCTCGCGGTGCCGGTGCTGGTGCTGCCGCCGCTCGCCGTGATGGGCCCGGCGCTGCGCCGCTCGGAGCGGTCCCGGCCGCCGCGCCGGCCCGCCCCGTACGACTGGCGACGGACCGGGGACGCGGCGATGGTCGCGCTCGGCGCGGCGCTGCTGCAGTACGCGGGTCAGCGGCTGGACGGGTGGGCCGTGCTGCCGGCCGCGGCCGGGATCGCGCTGATGGGCCCGGCGGTGCTGCGGCTGCTGCCGCGCGGCACGCTGCTGGCGGCGCGCGGGCTGCCGACGGTGATCCTGCTGCGCGGGGTCGCGGCGGGCGCGTTCTTCGCCTCCGAGCTGTTCATCCCGCTGATGATGCAGACCCAGCGCGGGCTGTCGGTGACGCTGGCGGGCCTGACGCTGGCGCCCGGCGGGCTGTCCTGGGCGTTCGGCTCCTGGCTGCAGGGCCGGCCGGGCGCGGACCGGCACCGGGCGGCGCTGATCCGGATCGGCTTCGTGTCGACGGCGGTGGCGGTCGGCGGGGCGGCGCTGGTGCTGTTCCCGGCGGTGCCGGTCTGGGTGACGGCCGCGTTCTGGGCGGTCGGCGGTGCCGGGATGGGCCTGGCGATCGCCAGCATCAGCGTGCTGATGATGAAGCTGTCCAGGCCGGAGGAGACCGGCGGCAACTCGGCCGCCCTGCAACTCAGCGACGCGCTGGGCAACGTCCTGCTGACCGGCCTGGCCGGGGTGCTCTTCGCGGCCCTGGGCGGCGGCGCGGTCGGCGCGGCGGCCCACGGCGGGGCGTCGCTGCCGGCGGGGGCGTTCGCCGCGGTGTTCCTGACCATGCCGCTGGTGGCCCTGGCCGGCGCGGCGCTCTCGGGGCGGGCGACGGCGGCCGGGACGTCCTGACCGGGAGTCGAGGGGACGGAGCAGGAACGGAGCAGGGGCGGAGCAGGGGCGCCGCCGGGTAGCGCTCCGGCCGGGCCCCGGTCGAGGAGCACCGGGGTCCGGCCGGAGGGAACGCGGGGCCGGGGCCTACTTGCCGCCCGCCACCGCCGGGACGGACGGGGACGCCGCGCCGCCGGACCCGGAGCCGGACCCGCCGAGGTAGGCGTTCCAGCCGCCGGCCGGGGCCTGGCCGGGGGCGAGGGCCTGGAGCTTCTTGAGCACCGCCGGGTCCTGGACCTCCAGCCATTCGACGAGCTGCCGGAAGGAGACCATCCGGACCTCCGGCTTGTCGGCGACCTGCTTGAGCGTCTCCTCGACGGCGTTCATGTAGATGCCGCCGTTCCACTGCTCGAAGTGGTTGCCGATGATGAACGGCGCCCGGTTGCCGTTGTAGGCGCGGTCGAAGCCGGCCAGGTACGAGTCGCGGGCCTGGTTCTGCCAGAACGCCTGCTTGCCGGGGTCGCCCTTGGTGTTGTCGCCGGACTGGTTGTACATGATGTTGTAGTCCATCGAGAGCACCTGGAAGCTGTGCCCGGGGAACGGGATGGACTGCAGCGGCATGTCCCACAGCGCACCGCCGGCGAACTTCTGCGGCCACATCTGGAGGCCGCCGGGGCCGGAGCTGTCGTACTTCCAGCCGCGCTTGACGGCGGTGGGGAGCAGACCGCGCTGGCCCTCCAGGCAGGGGGTGCGGCCGCCGATCAGCTCCTTGCGGTAGTCGAAGGGCAGCGCGGGCAGCTCGGTGTTGCCGGTGTTGGTGCGCCAGTTCATGACGAAGTCCATGGCCTGCTGGATCTCGCTGTCCCAGTCCTCGGGGGACCACTTCCCGCCGCCGTTGGCGCCGCAGAAGTGGCCGTTGAAGTGGGTGCCGATCTCGTGGCCCTCCAGCCAGGCCGCGCTGACCTGCTCGATGGTGGCGCGGATGTGCTGGTCGCTGAGGTAGCCGATGTCGGAGGCGCCGATCGAGTGCTGCGGGGGGTGGTAGAGCGTCTTCTTCGACTCGGGCAGGGTGTAGATGCCGCTGAGGAAGAAGGTCATGGTGGCGTCGTGTTCCTTGGCGAGCTTCCGGAACCGGCTGAACAGCTGGTTGTCGAGCTCGCCGGCGCCGTCCCAGGAGAAGACCACGAACTGCGGGGGCCGCTGGCCGGCCTCCAGCGGGACGGCCTGGGGCTGGTGGGGCTGCGGCCCGGTGTCGGAGGTGGAGCCGTCGCCGATCAGGGTGGCGGGGGGCTTGGGGACGGCGCTGGGGCTGCCGTTCGCGGCGAGGCCGTCGGCCTGCGCCGGCGGGGCGGCGCCCCCGTTCCCGGAGGAGCTCGCGCAGCCGGCGGCGAGGGTGGCGGCGGTCGCCGCACCGGCGGCCAGCAGCGTCCTGCGGGAGAGGGCGTCCATGTCTCACATCCGTTCACCAGGGAGTAAGGGGAGGCACCGACCGGAGTAACGGATCATCAGATGAAATGACGATATGTGTCGTCCGGGGGAGTCGGGCTCAGCATGGCACGCGCCCGCACATCGCGCCGGTAAGCACGCCCCGGGTACGGATGACCGGGGGACGCCACGCCGGGGCGCTCACCTGTTCGGAGCACCGGACCGGGGCCCCGGCGCCGCCGGAGAGTTGACTGGACGTCAGGAGCGGCCGAGGACGGCACCGCCCGCCCGCAGACACGGAGGTCCCACCCGCCGATGTGGCAGTCGCTGCTCGACGCCTACCGCGACCGGATCGTCGACACCGGGCGGGAGCCGCTGTTCCTGCTGCTGCTCGGCCTGGTGCTGTCGTTCCTGTTCATCCGGCTCAGCACCCGGCTGATCCGGGCCCGGGTCCGCTGGTGGCCGGGCAACGTCGCCCCGGGCGGGCTGCACATCCACCACGTGGTGTTCGGCCAGACCCTGCTGCTGGTGTGCGGGGTGGCCGCGTTCGCGGTGCGCGGGGACGGCGGCGCCTGGTGGAACCTGCTCGGCTTCGGGTTCGGCGTCGGCGCCGGCCTGGTGCTGGACGAGTTCGCGCTGGTCCTGCACCTCAAGGACGTCTACTGGTCCACCCAGGGCCGCACCTCGGTGGACGCCGTGGTGCTGGCCGTCGTGACGATCGGGCTGCTGCTGCTCGGCGAACTCCCGCTCGGCGGCTTCGCCCGGCACCCCGACGGGCCGACCCTGGCCGGGGCGTCCGTGCTGCTCGCGCTGGTCGTGGTCACCCTGCTCAAGGGCAAGACCTGGACCGGGCTGCTGGGCATCATGCTCTGGCCGCTGGCCCTGGTCGGCGCCGTCCGGCTGGCCCGCCCCGCCAGCCCGTGGGCCCGCTGGCGCTACCGCTCCCGCCCCCGCCGACTGGCCCGCGCCGAGCGCCGCGAGGACCGGATCCACCGCCGCCTGGTCGCCGCCAAGACCGCCGCGTACGACCTGGTGGCCGGCACCCCCGACGCCGACCCGGAGACCCCGGCGGTCCCGGAGGCCCGGGCAGTCCCGGCGGCCCCGACCGCCCCGACCGCCCCGGAGCCGGTCGAGCGGCCGGTCGAGCAGCCGGTCGGGCCGCCCGTCGAGCGCCCGCCCGCGCCCTGGCGGCTGCGCTGCGCCGCGGCGGCCCGCTGGTACCTGCGGATCGCCACCCTGCTGAACCTGCTCGGCGCGGTGATCGCCCCGTTCCGGGCCCAGGTCGAGCGGGCCGACCGGGGCGAGTACTTCACCCCCGTGCTGGTCACCTCCGGCTTCACCACCGCGCTGCTGGCCGGGCTGCTCGCGGTCATGCTGCGCCGCCGCAAGCGGGCCGCCTGGATCGCCGCGCTGGCGCTCACCGCCGCGCACGCCGCCGTCTGCGCGGTGGCGCTGGCCTTCCCCCAGTACCGCGCCCACCCGTTCAACCAGGTCTCCACCGGGCTCACCGTGGCGCTGCTGCTGGCCCTGCTGGCGGCCCGGCCGGTGTTCCGGGTGCGCGGCGGGCGGGGCAACCTGTCGCTGGCCGCCGCCGTGCTGCTGCTCGGCGGGGCGCTGCTGACCGGCCTGGGCGCGGTCGCCGTCCGGCTGGCGCACACCGGCGCGGTGCCCGGCTGGGGCGCCGCCGCCCGGTACGCGGTGCTCCGGCTGGTCACCGTCTCCGGCGCGGTCGAGGTCACCGACGTGGACGTGCCGGGCTGGCTCGACCTCGGCCTCAACCTGCCGGCCACCGCCCTGCTGCTGCTCACCCTGCGGATCCTGCTGCGCTCCCCGCGCGGCACCGAGGGGCGGCGCCCGGAGGACGAACGGGCGCTGCGCGACCTGCTGGAGCGGCACGGCGGGCGCGACTCGCTCGGCTACTTCGCGCTGCGCCGCGACAAGGCGGTGTGCTTCTCGCCCAGCGGCAGGGCCGCCGTCGCCTACCGGGTGGTCAACGGGGTGGCGCTGGCCTCCGGCGACCCGGTCGGCGACCCGGAGGCCTGGCCGCAGGCGATCGAGGAGTGGCTGCGCCGGGCCCGCGCGCACGCCTGGATCCCCGCCGTCACCGGCGCCGACGAGCGGGCCGGCACGGTGTACGTCCGGACGGCCGGGCTGCGCGCGCTGCACCTGGGCGACGAGGCGGTGGTCGCCGCGGCCGGCTTCACCCTGGACGGCCGGGAGATGCGCGGCCTGCGGCAGACCTGCCGCCGGCTGGCCCGGGCCGGGTACACCGTGGTGGTCCGCCGGCACCGGGACGTCCCGCCCGAGGAGTTCGCCGGCCTGGTCCGGCTCGCCGACGCCTGGCGGCACGGCCGCACCGAACGCGGCTTCTCGATGGCGCTGGGCCGGCTCGGCGACCCCGAGGACGGCGACTGCCTGCTCGCCGAGTGCCGCGACGAGGCCGGGCGGACGGCCGCGCTGCTGTCCTTCGTCCCCTGGGGCGCGGACGGGCTCTCGCTCGACCTGATGCGCCGCGACCGGGAGTCCGACAACGGCCTGGTCGAGTACACCGTCGCCGAACTGCTGCGCCGCGCAGGGGAGTTCGGGGTGGCCAGGGTGTCGCTGAACTTCGCCATGTTCCGCGAGGCGTTCGAGCCGCGGATGGGCGCCGGGCCGGTGCTGCGGCTGTGGCGCGGGGTGCTGCGCCTCCTGTCCCGCTGGTGGCGGCTGGAGTCGCTGTACCGGGCGAACGCGCGCTACCGGCCGGCCTGGGAGCCGCGCTACGTGCTGTACGAGAAGCCCTCCGAGCTGCCCGCGATCGGCTTGGCCAACGCGCTGGCGGAGGGCTTCCTGACCAGGCCCCGGCTGCGGCGGGGCAGCCGCACCCGCTGACGGCGGGTCACCCGGACAGAACCCACCGGGTGCCCGAACCCGGGCCGCCGGGTGAACTGGGCGGGTCGGGTCCGGAGTCGTCGGCGGACGGAGGGCGTGCGGTGGGCGAGCGGACGTGGACGGGCGCGGTGGCCGCCTCGGGGGCCGTCCTGGCGGGCGCGTGGCTGCTGAACGGCGGCCTGACCGGCACCCTGCCGCCGGCCCCGGTCGCCGCGCAGGCGTACGACGGCACCCCGGTCGGCCCGGCCGTCCCCGCGCTGCCGCCCTCGCAGCCGGTGCGGGTCCGGATCCCGGTGCTCGGGGTGGACGCGCCGGTGGCCCGGCTCGGGCTGGACGGCGAGGGCCGGCTGCAGCCGCCGCCGGAGGAGGACCGCAACCTGGCCGGCTGGTACCGGGACGGCGCCGCGCCCGGGTCGAGCGGGACGGCGGTGCTGGCCGGGCACGTCGACAACGCGCACGGCCCGGCGGTGTTCTACCGGCTGGGCTCGCTGCACAAGGGCGACCAGCTGGAGGTGGCCCGGGCGGACGGGGCCGGCGCCTGGTTCCAGGTCGACGGGGTGGAGGTCTACCCGAAGAGCGACTTCCCCGACCGCAAGGTGTACGCGGCCACCCCGGACGCCCAGCTGCGGCTGATCACCTGCGGCGGCGGCTTCACCCGGTCGGGCGGCTACGACGGGAACGTGGTGGTGTACGCGCACCTGGTCCGCACCCAGCGGGCCTGAGCGCGGGCCCGGCCGGGGGCTCGTCCGGGGGCTCGTCAGGGGCCCGGTCGGCGGCCGTCCCGGCGCGGCCGGTCAGGCCAGCAGCTCGGCGAGCGCCCGGTCGCAGTCCAGGTGGCTCAGCTCCCGGCCCTCGGGCACCGCGAGGTAGCTGTGCCACAGGAAGCGGCGCAGCTCGACGCGGTCGAACTGGAGCAGCGCGACGCCCTCGGGGGAGCGCAGCTCGACCACGGTGCGGGCGCCGAGCGCGGGGCGGACGTGGACGTCGCCCTCGCCGCTGGGCAGGTCGATGCCGGAGGCGAGCAGCTGACGGGCGAACACCCACTCGACCCCCTCGGCGGGCCCGTCCCCCGTGGGCGGCCCGGCCGGCAGCGCGGGCAGGTCCAGCGGGGTGCCGTCCGGGTCGGCCGGGTCCAGGGCGTACTCGGTGGGGAAGACCATCCGGACCGCCAGCGGGTCCTCGGCCCGGTAGCGCAGGGTGACCCGCAGCAGCGCGGAGCGGTGGGTGCTGACGATCAGCCGGGCGTGCGTGGTCTGCTCGACCGGTGCGGGCGCTGCGGACACGGCGGTTCCTCCCGAGGGTGCGTGCTGGTGCTGGTGCTGGTGCTGGTGCGGGTGCGGGTGCGGGTGCGACCGGTGCCGCCCCCCGGTGGTGAAGAGTCGGGAAGGGCGGCGGGGATTACGCCGGTTTCCCACTTCCCCGAAGTGATCTGCGTCACACCTCGGCGGACCAATCCGGGCATTCCGGGCCAACGGTGCGGCCACCCCATGGGCAGGGGCGGGCCGCCCGGGCAGGATCGCGGGAGCCGCGCGGGCCCCCACGAACCCCCGTCCGGCGACCTCAGGGGAGGGCCGTGGCCATCGAGGAACGCGCACCGACGGCCGAGCGTGCCCCGCTCGCCGCGTACACCGAGCTGTACCGGCGCCACCACCCCGGCCTGCTGCGGTACGCCGGCGGCCTCACCGGGGGCGACCGCTGGCGGGCCGAGGACCTGGTGGCCGAGGCGCACCTGCGGGTGTGGCGGCGGATCGCCGCCGGGCACCGGATCGAGGACCCGCGGGCCTACCTGGCCGCCACCGTCCGGCACCTGGCGGCCGCGCCGGTGCGCGAGCGGGCCGTCGGCGTGCTGCCCGAACCGGACGGCGCGGCGTCCGCCGACCCGGCGCCCCGGGTGGCCGAGACCGACCGGATGCGCGGACTGCTCGCCCAACTCCCCGAACGCTGGGCCCGCGCGCTGTGGCTCGCCGAGGTCGAGGGCCTGCCGCCCGGCGAGGTCGGCGCCCGGCTCGGGGTGGGCCGCGGCGCCGCCGCCGTCCTGCTGCACCGGGCCCGCGAGGGGCTGCGGCTCGCCTACCTGCGGGCCTATCCCGGCGACCCGCGCGACCCCGACTGCGCCGGGCACTGGGCGGCGCTGGCCAGCCAGGCCCGCGGCCGGGCCGGGCGGAGGGTCCAGCGGCACCTGGCGGGCTGCGCCGACTGCCGGGGCCGGCTGGCGCTGCTGCGCCGGATCAACCTGCGGCTGGCCGCGCTGGCGGGCAGCGCGGTGGCGCTGCTGGCCGGGCTGCTGCTCGCCCCGTTCGACGGCGCGGAGCGGCGGGCGGAGGCGGTGGTCGCGGCGGAGGCCTGGGAGGTGCGCCAGCGGGTCGCCGGCCAGAAGGACGACCGGTTCACCGTCCGGACCGTGCCGCGCGACGCCTCCGGCCGCCCAACCACCGGCTGGGCACCGGACCGGCCGCCGCCCGCCGGCGGGCGGCCGTGAGGGGCGCGCGGGAGCGGGGGAGGCGGCCGCCCCGGGCGGGCGGCCCGGCCCGGTGAAGGTCCGGTGACAAGCCGACGATCATCACGGGACGCGCGCCACCGGGGCGTGCCGCGGCGGCCGTCCGGGTGTCGGGAGGGGCTAGGCTGGGCAGGTTCCACGACCGCCCGCCGCCCGCGGGGGAAGGGCCGCACCTGGGCCCTGACCTGCGACGACCCCGTTCGGAGACCGTGACTACCGCCGCCTCCTCCGCGATGTCCCCGCTGTTCTCGCACGCCGACAGCGCCCACCCCCGCCCGAGCGGCACCGCCGCCGCCGCGCACCTCTCCCCGGCCTTCCCGGGCCGCGCCCCCTGGGGCACCGCCGGCCGCCTGCGGGCCTGGCAGCAGGGCGCGCTGGACTCGTACATCGAGAAGCAGCCCCGGGACTTCCTGGCGGTCGCCACCCCGGGCGCCGGCAAGACCACCTTCGCCCTGACCCTGGCGTCCTACCTGCTGCACAACCACCTGGTGCAGCAGGTCACCGTGGTCGCGCCCACCGAGCACCTGAAGAAGCAGTGGGCCGAGGCCGCCGCCCGGATAGGGATCCGGCTCGACCCGGCGTACTCCTCGGGCCCGCTGTCCAAGGACTACCACGGCATCGTGATCACGTACGCGGGCGTCGGGGTCAACCCGATGCTGCACCGCAACCGGACCGAGGCCCGCAAGACGCTGGTGATCATGGACGAGATCCACCACGCCGGCGACTCCAAGTCCTGGGGCGAGGCCTGCTTCGAGGCGTTCGAACCGGCCACCCGGCGGCTCGCCCTCACCGGCACCCCGTTCCGCTCCGACACCAACCCGATCCCGTTCGTCCAGTACGAGGCCGGCGGCGACGGCCTGCGCAAGTCGGTCGCCGACTACACCTACGGCTACGGGCACGCGCTGGCCGACCACGTGGTCCGGCCGGTGATCTTCCTCAGCTACTCCGGCAACATGCGCTGGCGCACCAAGGCCGGCGACGAGCTGGAGGCCCGGCTCGGCGAGCCGATGACCAAGGACCTGATCGCCCAGGCCTGGCGCACCGCGCTCTCCCCGCAGGGCGAGTGGATCCCGGCCGTGCTCCAGGCCGCCGACCGGCGGCTGACCGAGGTCCGCAAGGGCATCCCGGACGCCGGCGGCCTGGTGATCGCCACCGACCAGACGGTGGCCCGCGCGTACGCCAAGCTGCTGCGCGAGATCACCGGCGAGAAGGTCGCCCTGGTGCTCTCCGACGAGGCCGAGGCGTCCCGGCGGATCTCCGACTACGCCGAGGGCACCTCGCGCTGGATGGTCGCGGTCCGGATGGTCTCCGAGGGCGTCGACGTGCCCCGGCTCTGCGTCGGCGTGTACGCCACCTCGATCTCCACCCCGCTGTTCTTCGCCCAGGCCGTCGGCCGCTTCGTGCGCGCCCGCAAGCGCGGCGAGACCGCCTCGGTCTTCCTGCCGACCATCCCGATGCTGCTCGGCTTCGCCAACGAGATGGAGCTGCAGCGCGACCATGTCCTGGACCGCCCGAAGAAGGAGGGCGAGGGCCTGTTCGACGAGGAGGACCGGCTGCTCGCCGAGGCCGAGAAGGCCAACGACGGGGCGGACACCGGCACGGAGGAGTTCTCCTACGAGGCGCTGGGCAGCGACGCGGTCTTCGACCGGGTGCTGTACAACGCCATGGAGTTCGGCATGCAGGCGCACCCCGGCAGCGAGGAGGAGGAGGACTACCTCGGCATCCCGGGCCTGCTCGAACCCGACCAGGTGCAGATGCTGCTGCAGAAGCGCCAGCACCGGCAGATCCAGCGCTCCAAGACCAAGCCCGCCGAGGAGGCCGACCTGCTCGAACTCCCCGCCGACGAACGGCCCGTGGTCACCCACCAGGAGCTGCGCGAACTGCGCAAGGAGCTGAACGCGCTGGTCGCCGCCTGGCACCACCGCACCGACCAGCCGCACGGCACCATCCACAACGAGCTGCGCCGCCAGTGCGGCGGCCCGCTCACCGCGCAGGCCACCGCCAACCAGCTCAAGGCGCGGATCGGCCGGATCCGGGAGTGGGCCAACCGGGTTTGACGGGGCGTCAGCCACACCTTCAACACTTGGCAAAGAAAGTGTGGAGACATGTGATCACATGATCCGCTAATCTTCCGCATGCCGGTGCTGGGGGGACGCCATGCATGGGGACGCCCCGGCATGCGGTCACACCTGCCGACACCGCCGCCCACGCGGCGGGCCGGCCCGCGCATTCCCCTGAGGAGCACCACCGTGGCGAACCCCGCCCAGAACCCCCAGCTGTCCGACAAGTCGAAGCTCGTCGCCGGCCTGCTGCAGATCTTCCTCGGCAGCCTCGGCATCGGCCGCTTCTACACCGGCCACGTCGGCATCGGCGTCGCCCAGCTGCTCACCTGCGGCGGCCTCGGCTTCTGGGCGCTGATCGACGGCATCATCTTCCTGGTCAGCGACACCCGCACCGACGCGCAGGGCCGCCTGCTGCGCCCCTGACGTGCCCACCGAACCGGCCGGCCGGCACCCCCGTCCCGCGGACGACCGCGACGGGGGCGCCGGCCGGCGGCCGTTCACCGGCCCGCGCCGCCTCGCGGCCCTGCTGCGCCACCCCGCGGCCGCCCCGCTCGGCCTGCTCGCCGCCGGTCCGGTCGGCGCGGCGTACCTCTACTCGCGCGACCCGCACCGGCCGGGCCGGCTGCTGCCGTTCTGCCCCTGGCACCGCCTGACCGGCCTGCAGTGCCCCGGCTGCGGCGGCACCCGGATGGCGTACGACCTGCTGCACGGCGACCTCGCCGCCGCCTGGCACGACAACGCCGCGCTGCTGCTGACCTTGCCGTTCGTCGCCGCCTGGTGCGCGGTGCGGCTGCGGCACGGGCTGGCCGGGCGCCGCCGGCGGCTCCGGATGGGGCCGCGCGCGGTGGCCGCGCTGCTCGCGGGCGCCGCGCTCTGGACGGTCGGCCGCAACCTGCTCTGAGCGCTCCGGGCCGCCCGGCCGGTGAACGTCCGGCCAGTCGGCCCGCGGCGGCGCACTCGGCCCGGCGGCGCACAGATAGCGGACGCTTGAGCGCTTGCGGCGCGAGTTATGGGCGCCTTATCCGATTTTTCATCACGACTTTTCATCGATGCTGCCCGAATTTTGGACAACCACTTCCACCGGGCGTCCCCGTTCATTAGCGTCTCCCCACACTCGTCCGGACCCCACCCACCGGTTCGGACGGGTACCGCGGAGCCCCGCCCCCCGTCGACGTCGCCGAGGTCGGACTCCCGCGCCGGACACCCTTCCTGCGCGCGACCAATTCCGGTGCGGCCCACGGCAGTTGTGTCGTAGGGTCGGACTTGCCGCGGAAAGGACCTGGCGCCTCGTGACTGCTGAGACCTCCCAGACCCTGGACAGGGGTGTCCGGGTACTGAAACTGCTCGCCGACTCCGAGCGCGGGCTGACGGTGACCGAGCTGGCCGCCCGGCTGGCCGTCAACCGGACGGTGGTCTACCGCCTGCTCGCCACCCTGGAACAGCACGGACTGGTCCGCCGGGACATCGGCGGCCGGGCCCGGGTCGGCCTCGGCGTGCTCCGGCTCGCCCACCGGGTCCACCCGCTGCTGCGCGAGGCCGCGCTGCCCGCGCTGCGCTCGCTCGCCGAGGACCTGGGCGCCACCGCCCACCTCACCCTGGTCGACGGCAACGAGGCGCTGGCCGTCGCCGTGGTCGAACCGACCTGGACGGACTTCCACGTCGCCTACCGCACCGGCCTGCGCCACCCGCTCTCCGAGAGCGCGGCAGGCCGGGCCATCCTGGAGGCCCGCAGCTTCCCCGGCCAGCGCCGCCCCGAGCAGGGCTGCGTGATCACCCGGGCCGAGGAGCAGTCCGGGGCCAGCGGGGCCGCCGCCGCGCTGATCGGCCTCAGCGGCATCGAGGGCAGCGTCGGCGTGGTGATGCTCAACGGCCTCGTCCCGGAGCGGGTCGGCCCCCGGGTGATCGAGGCCGCCACCGAGGTCGCCGACGCACTGCGCTGAACCCGCCGGGCCCGGTCCCGGCCGCGTGACCGGGGCCGATCCGCGCGGCCGTCCGTACCGGGCGGCGCGGTGTGTTTGGATGCGGGGTGTGCCTTCCCAGAACCTGCCCCCGGCCCTGACCGCCCCGCGCACCCGCGCGCTCGCGCTCTGCGCGCTGCCGGTGCTCGCGCTGCTCGCGGTGGCCGCGTTCGTGCCGCTGCCCTACACCCTGGAGTCGCCCGGCGACACCGCCGACACCCTGGGCGCGTACAACGGGGACAACCCGGTGATCCGGATCAGCGGGACGCCGCAGCGCCCGACCACCGGGCAGCTGCGGGTGGTCACCGTCGAGGCCACCAACCCGGGCCGGCGCAACACCCTCTGGGACTCGCTGACCGCCTGGGCGGACCCGAAGCAGGCCGTGGTGCCCACCGAGGAGGTCTACCCGGAGAGCGACAGCGGCGAGGCCGACGAGGCGACCCAGCAGCAGATGACGCAGTCGCAGGACAGCGCCACCCTGGCCGCGCTCACCTACCTGCACCTGTCGCCGGACCAGGTGAAGGTCGACATCGACCTGGGCCGGATCGGCGGCCCGAGCGGCGGCCAGATGCTGGCGCTGGGCATCGTCGACAAGATCGCCGGCGACGGCAGGGGCGGCGACCTGACCGGCGGACGGGACGTGGCCGGCACCGGCACGGTCGACCCGGACGGGCGGGTCGGCCAGGTCGGCGGCATCCCGCTCAAGACCCAGGCGGCGCGCGCGGCCGGGGCCACGGTGTTCCTGCTGCCGCGCAGCGAGTGCGCGCAGGGCAAGGTCAACACCCCCGACGGCCTGCAGCTGGTGCCGGTGGACACCCTCGCCGACTCGATCGCCGCGCTCCAGGCCCTGAACAACGGCACCGCCGTCCCGCACTGCTGACGGGACGTCGCGTCAGGAGGGCGCCACGGCGCGGGCACCGCTCCGGTCAGGACCCGTCCCCGGCCGCCTGCTCCACCAGCGGCAGGATCCGGAACGGCACCGGGTTCTCCAGCGCGATCGCGGTGGACGCCCGGACGATCCCGTCGAACCCCACCACCCGGTCGATCACCCGCTGCAGGTCCGCGTTCGACCGGGCCACGATCCGCACCAGCATGTCCCCGTGGCCGGTGATGGTGTGGAGCTCCAGCACCTCCGGCACCGCCGCCAGGTGCGCCCGGACGTCCGCGCCCTGCCCCTGCGAGATCTCCAGGGTGGCGAACGCCGTCACCGGGTAGCCGAGCGCCGCCGGGTCCACCTGCGGGCCGAAGCCGCCGATCACCCCGCGCGCCTGCAACCGGTCCAGCCGGGCCTGCACCGTGCCGCGCGCCACCTGCAGGCGGCGCGAGCACTCCAGCACGCCGATCCGCGGCTCCTCGGCGAGCAGCCGGATCAGCTTTCCGTCCAGCGCGTCGATGGCGTCGGGCTGCGGGGGCACGGGGCGGCTCCAGGGGCGGGGCGGGGCGGTCGGGCGGTGCGGGCGGTCGGGCGTCGAGCGACATTCTGTCGGGCGACACGGTGCGGCCGGGCCGGGGTCGGTCAGTTGCCCACGACGAAGGTCTGCACGTTGGGCTCGGTCCCGTTCCAGGTCACCATGAGGGTGGAGACCCGGTCGTCCTGGGAGAAGTTGACCTGGAGCCACTGGTCGCCGTGCCAGACCTGCATCGACCAGCCGGCCTCCGGCACCGCCGACACCAGCCGGGCCTCGGTGGGCCGCACGTCGAGCGCCACCCGGCCGCCCAGCATCGGGTAGCTGTGCACCGTGCCCGGCGGGCTGGCGCTCTTCCGGGCCGCCGCGGTCGCGGTCGCGGACGCCGTCGCGGACGCCGTCGACCGGGCCGGCGCGGTCGTCCCCGGCGCCCGGTCCGGGTCCGGACTCGGGCTCGGCGCCGCCGCGGACGGCGGCGGCGCGCCGCCGGGGGAGGGCGGAGGGGACGTCCCCGCCGGGGTCGAGGAGGCCACCGAGGGCAGCTGGACCGCCACCGGCTGCTCGAACACCGTGTCGACGAGCACCGCGTGCACGCCGAGCCAGGACAACGCCACCGCTGCTCCGGTGGCCGCCGTCCAGGCGCCCAGTTGAACCAGTCCGCTCCGCATCGCGGGCCCATCCTGCCGTACGAAGGTCACGGGCAGGTCAGTGGGCCGGGCAATTCGCAGAAACCTTGTGGAAAAAGCGCGTCCGGCTTCAGAGAAGCTCAAGCCGGGCCCCGGACCGGCCGCTCACGGACCCCCCCGAGGTACAGACCAGTCGGCCGCCATGCCGTACCGTGCAGCCCCATGGCAACAGTGCTCGTGGTCGAGGACGACCCCTTTGTGCGTTCCGCCCTGATCCGCCATCTGGCCGACACCGGCCACGCCGTGCGCTCCGTCGGCACCGCGCTGGAAGCCCTGCGCGAGGTCGCCCAGGTCGGCTGCGACCTGGTGGTCCTCGATCTGGGCCTGCCCGACCTGGACGGCAGCGAGGCGCTCAAGATGATCCGCGGACTGACCAACGTCCCGGTGATCATCTCCACCGCGCGGGACGACGAGGCGGAGATCGTCCGGCTGCTGAACGACGGCGCCGACGACTACCTGGTGAAACCCTTCTCCGGGGAACACCTGACCGCCCGGATGGCCGCCGTCCTGCGCCGACTGGGCGGCGGCGCCCTGACGGCCCCCCAGATCCTCCGGGTCGGCGGCCTCGCCATCGACCCGCAGCGCCGCGAGGCCCTGCTCGACGGACAGCGGCTCGACCTCACCCGCCGCGAGTTCGACCTGCTGGCCTTCCTCGCCGCCCGCCCCGGCGTGGTCGTCCCGCGCAAGGAGATCCTGGCCGAGGTGTGGCGGCAGACCTACGGCGGCGACCAGACCATCGACGTCCACCTGTCCTGGCTGCGCCGCAAGCTCGGCGAGACCGCCTCCAGCCCGCGCTACCTGCACACCGTGCGCGGCGTCGGCGTCCGGCTGGAGGCTCCCGCCGGGCCGGTCGGGGGCGCGACGTGAAACGCGTCCTCCGCTCGCTGCGCTGGGCGATGGTCAAGGCGGCCATCGCCGGGACCGTCATGGTCGCGCTCGCCTTCCTCATCCCGCTCGGCCTGATGGTCCAGCAGACCGCCCGCGACCGGGCGTTCACCGCCGCCGAACGGCAGGCCGCCGCCCTCGGCCCGGCGCTGGCCATCACCACCGACCAGGAGGCCGTCGCCAAGGCCATGGCCTCCACCGACTCCGGCGCCCGGGAGCGGCTCGCCGTCCACCTGCCCGGCGGCGCGACGGTCGGCAGCGCCCGGACCGACAACGACCAGCTGCCCAGCGCCGACAGCCAGGGCTGGACCCGCACCGTCCGGGCCGGCACCGTCCGGGTCGAGGGCGGCTACGCGCTGCTCCAGCCGGTCGCCGTCGACGACGGCCGGGTCGCCATGGTCGAGGTGTTCGTCCCGGACTCCGATCTGTCGCGCGGCGTCGGCACCGCCTGGCTGGTGCTCTCCGGCGTCGCGCTCGCCCTGGTCGCGGTCTCCGTCGCGGTCGCCGACCGGATGGGCACCCGGATCATCCGCTCCGCCCGCCGGCTGGCCACCGCCGCCCGCTCGCTGGGCTCCGGCAACCTCACCGTCCGGATCCCGGTGGAGGGGCGCGAGGCGGCCGGCGCGCCCGAGGAACTCCGCGAGGCCGCCTACGCGTTCAACGCCATGGCCGACCGGGTGGTCCACCTGCTCGCCGCCGAACGGGAACTCGCCGCCGACCTGTCGCACCGGCTGCGCACCCCGCTCACCGTGCTCCGGCTCAACGCCGCCGCGCTCGGCGGGGGCGACGCCGCCGACGCCACCCGGCACGCCGTCTCCCAGCTCGAACGCGAGGTCGACCAGATCATCCGCTCCGCCCGCCGCGACCCGGTGGACGCCCCGCCCGTCGTGCTCGGCTGCGACGCCGTCGAGGTGGTCCGGGACCGGGTCGCGTTCTGGTCCGCGCTCGCCGAGGACGAGGGACGCCCCTGGCAGCTGGCCGGCGACGAGGATCCCGCGCCCGTCCTGGTGCAGCGCGGCGACCTGGCCGCCGCCGTCGACGCGCTGCTCGGCAACGTCTTCCGGCACACCGCCGTCGGCACCCCCTTCGCCGTCGACGTGGTCACCGCCGAGGACGCGGTCATCCTCCTGGTCGGCGACGGCGGGCCCGGCTTCACCGACCCCGACACCGCGATCCGCCGCGGCGCCGGGCACGGCGGCGAGGGCTCCACCGGCCTCGGCCTGGACATCGTCCGCAAGCTCGCCGAGGGCACCGGCGGCGACATCCTCCTCGGCCGCTCCGCCGTCCTCGGCGGCGCCGAGATCGCGGTGCGGCTCAACACCCGCACCGCGGTCGAACTGCCCCGGCAGCAGCGCCGCCGCGCCGGCCGGCTGATCCGCAAGGACTGAAGCGCTCCGCGAGGACTGCGGCACTCCGCAAGGACTGAAGCACTCCGCGAGGACTGCGGCCCTCCGCGAGGGTCGGGGGACGGAGGCCGGGGCCACCGGTGCCGATGCGGCAGCCGTCACCGCGGGGGCGACAGCTCGGTGCCGCTCCCCTCCCTTAAGCACGTCCTAAGCGTCGGCCAACGCTTCCTCATGACGCCCCGGCCCGGACGAGGGCGCCCGGCGGCCCGGGAGGGGAGCCCGGGACGACCGCGACCGGTGGCGGCCGACGGCCGTTCGGGTAGTGTCGGCTGCTGGCCCAGCTGAGGTCGACGGCGGACGGAGCAAGACAGTGAGCACGGTGCAAGCGGAACGCGGCACGCCCCCCGGCAGCCCCGACCGGCCGCCCGTCCCGGCCTGGCAGCGCGCCCTGACCGCCCCCGGCCGACAGCTCACCGCCGCCGTCGAGGCCCTGCGCGCCGCCCCCCGGCGCCCGCTGCTGCTGGCCGGCGCGGTCGCCCTGGTCTCGCTGCTCGCCTACGCCACGGTGCGGCACTTCGCCGGCACCTCGATGGTCGACATGGTGGTCTACCGGGCCGAGGGCGCCGCCGTCGCCGACGGCCACGACCTGTACGCGCTGCGGGTCACCGAGTGGAGCCTGCCCGCCACCTACCCGCCGTTCGCCGCGATGCTGTTCGTGCCGACCACCTGGTTCGGCCTGCCGTTCCTGCGCGTCGCCGTCACCGCCGGGAACGTGCTGCTGCTCGCCGCCCTCGCCCACCTGTCCTTCAAACTGGTCGGCTGGCCGCGCCGCGACCTGCGGCCGATCGGCATCCTGCTGGTCACCGGACTGGGTGTCTGGCTGGAGCCGGTCTTCACCACCCTGCGCTACGGCCAGATCAACCTCGCGCTGGCCTGCCTGATCCTCTGGGACCTCACCCGCCCCGACCGGGTCCGCAGCAAGGGCGTCGCCATCGGCATCGCCGCCGGGATCAAGCTCACCCCCGGCCTGTTCGCCGTCTACCTGCTGATCACCGGCCGGGTCCGGGCCGCGTTCGTGGCCGGCGCCACCTTCGTCGGCACCTTCCTGATCGGCGCGCTGTTCCTCCCCGACGCCACCCGAGGCTTCTGGACGAACTACATGTTCGACTCCAGCCGGGTCGGCAAGACCGTCATCGTCGACAACCAGTCGCTGCGCGGCCTGGTCGCCCGGCTGACGCACCTCGAAACCCCGGGCGCCGCCGCCACCCTGCTCGGCGTGCTGGTCGCCGGCGCCGGCCTCGCCGTCGCGGTCTGGGCGCACCGCAGCGCCCACTGGTCGCCGCGCGCCGACGCCTGGAGCGTGTGCACCGCCCTGGTCACCGCCGTGCTGGTCTCCCCGATCAGCTGGACCCACCACTGGGTGTGGTGCGTCCCCGTGCTCGTGCTGCTCGCCGCCGAGGCCGCGCACGAACGCTCCCGCCCCGCCGCCGTCCGGCACCGGCGCTGGCGGGTCATCTTCGGCCTGACACTGCTCGGCTTCCTCTCCTTCGCGATGTGGCTCGTCCCGCACAAGGGCGACCTGGACCTGCACCTGACGCCGCTCAAGCAGTTCCCGGCGGGCGTCTACCCGCTGATGGGCCTCTGCTTCCTGGCCGTCGCCGCCCTGCGGGTCCGCTCCCGGCGACGCGCGGCCGGCGCCTCGCTGGTGCGCCTCCCCGCCCCGCGCACCGGCGTGGACGGGCTCGGCAGCGCCGGTGCGCAGAAGGCCCCCGCGGCCCGCTGAACAACCCCGGCGCCGACCGTCCGTCCTGCCCCCTCCGTCCGTCCTGTTCCTTCCGCCCGTCCCGGCGCCTCGGCCCGTCCCGGACGCCCCGAGGGCGGGCGCTCCGGCGGACGGCCGGGCGGACGGGTCGGGCCCGCCGCGGGTCCGTGGGCCGGTCGTGCGTGCGCCGCCGCCAGCGCCCGGGGCCGGCCCGCACGCCCCCTCACGCCAGCAGCTCCGCCAGCGAACCGTCCAGGTCCATCGCCTCCAGCTCCGCCCCCGGCGGCACCAGCCGGTGCGCCCGCTCCAGCCAGGCCGCCACCGTCGGCAGCGGCGCCTCCAGCAGCGCGTCGCCGGCCGGCGAGCTGAGCGCCATGCACAGCAGGCCGCGCCGCCCCGACCGGATCGGCCAGATCCGCACGTCGCCCTGACCGCACGGCCGGAACGTCCCCTCCACCAGCAGCTCCCGGGCGAACACCCAGGTCACCGGCGTCCCGCTGTCCAGGTGGAACGTCACGTGCACCGCGAACGGGTCGTGGCTCCCGTACGACAGCCGCGCCGCCACCGGGACGCTGCGCTCCGGCGACAGCACCAGGCTCAGCTCCAGCTCCTGCTCCACCACTCCGGTCGACTGTCCGGCCATCGCCCTCACCTCTCCGCCACCCGGGGCCGCCGTTCGGCCCCGCACCAGCCGAGAGCGGGGCCGCCGCGGACTCTTACACGGGTTCCGCGACTTTCCGGCGAACTTTTTCCCGCCGAACCTCCAGAACCTTTTCCGCCCCGCCCCGGTTGTTCCGGACGAGAACACCGGAACCCGGGACCGCACCGACCACCGCCCGCCACCACCCCGGGCCGCCCCACCACCACCGGGGGCACCTGCGGTACCACGTGTCTCCGCTCGTTTCACGAGTTCCGGTGAACCAGGGGGACGAGGTCGCTCCAGGTACTACCCTTTGTGACTGCCCGGCGACTCTCCGCCCGCGGCTCCCCCCACGCACGTCCGCAGACCCGCACGCCGCGGTGCCGGTACGAAGGAAGACGCGACGCAATGACGGACCGGCCCTCCACCGCAGGCTCGACTCTCGGCGCGACCCTGGCCGGGGAGGTCGGAACGCCCGGCTACTACCCCGACCCCTCGGTCCCCGGATTCCTCCGCTACTGGGCCGGCCACGCCTGGGTCCCCGGCACCAGCCGTCCCGCCCCCGCCCCCGGCGAACCGCTCGACCCGCCGCGCTTCGTCGCCCGCTACCTCACCGCACCCCCCTACAGCCCCCCGCCCGGCCTCGTCCCCGCCGTGCCCGCCGGCCCGCTGGTCGAGACCGGACCGATCTACTTCGACGAGACCGCCGCCCAGGCCGTCTTCGCCGTGCCGATCCACCCGGAACCGGTTCTCCCGGAACCGGTTCCCCCGGAGCCGACCGGGCCCGGCGGCGGACCCGGCGCGGGCTCCGGCGCCGGCTCCGAGGCGGGGGAGTCCGCGGCGACCGCCGGGCCGGGGGAGCTGGAGGTCCGCCCCCGGAACGCGATGGAGCCGCTGCGCCCGGTCGAGGCGGCCCCGTGGGCGGTCGCCGGGAGCGGGCTGCCACCGGTCACCGCCGAGTCATGGGCCACCGCCGCCGCGCTGAACCTCGGTGCGGGTACCGGTGCGGGGCCGGGCGCCCCGGCCGGTGCCGTCGTCGCGCCGCAGAGCGGGCGGGAGGTGCGCGAGGTGCGCGGGGTGCACGAGGCGGAGCCCGCCGTCCGGCCGCTGAAACTGCCCGCGCCCGCGCCCGTGGCGGAGGAGCCGGAACCGCGGGCCGCGCAGCCGCTCGGCGGTACGCCCTGGCACGGGACCGGTGGTGACGGCGGCGACGGTTCGGTGGGCCTGTCCGCCGGGCCCGAGGCGCTGTTCGAACCGGTGCCGACGCCACCGCGGTGGACGGAAGCGCTGTCGGAGTCGCAGCCGGAGCCGGAGCCGTCCTCGGCCGACCCCGCCTCGGGCTGGCGGGCCGATCCGCAGGCGCAGCGCGGACTGATGGAGACCGGCGGGGCGCCGCGCTGGGTGTCCTGGGGCGTCGAGCAGGAATCCGCATCCGAGCCCGCACCCGAGCCTGCGTCCACGCCTCAGCCCGCGCCGGAGCCCGAGCCCGTACGGACTCCGACCGCCGCCAAGGCCCAGCAGCCCGGGCGGGAGCCGCGGACGGCGCACGTCAGCAGCGAGCGGGTCCGTCCGCCGCGCCGGGCCGCGGAGCCCGCGGCGGCCCGGGCCGGGGCGTCCGCCCGCCGTCCCGCTCCGGCCGCCGGGGCGGGGAAGCGGCGGCCGGCGGCCCCGGCGCCCGTACCGGCCGGGGTGGGGGCGCGGGCGTTCGGCTGGCTGGTGGACGGCGCGGTCACGGCGGTGGTCGGCGCGGCCGTCGCGGTGCCGCTGGCCGGAACGGTGCGCGCGCACGTCCAGCAGAAGATCGACCAGGCGGAGCTGGCCGCGCGCATGACGGGGCGTCAGCACCAGGTGTGGCTGCTGGACGGGACGGTGCTGGGCCGGGTGGGCGTGCTGCTAGGGGTGCTGCTGGTGTTCGGGCTGCTCTACCAGGTGCTGCCGACCGCCCGGACGGGGCAGACCTTCGGCAAGCGGCTGGCCCGGGTCCGGGTGGTCGCCGCGGGCGGGGCGGGCGCGCCGGGGTTCGGCCGCTCGCTGGTCCGCTGGCTGGTGCGCGGCCTGGGCACCGCCGTCCTGCTCGGCCCCGCCGCCGCGCTGCTGGACCGCACCGCCCGGCGCGGCTGGCACGACCGGGCGGCCCGGACCCGGGTGGTGCGGGTGGAACGCGGCTGACCCGCCGTCAGCCGCCCGTGGTCCGCCGTGGTCCGCCGCCTGTCCGGGTGGAACGTGGTCGCACGCGGCGAAACGGTCGGAAACGGATCGAATATCCCAACATCGTAGTATTCGCGGTGGTCTACTCGTGCCATGAGCACCAGCGACCCCTCCGGAACCGAGCCGGAGGAGGGCGGACGGCCTTCCTTCGACAAGCAGCCCCCGTCCTCGGGCAGCCCGTACGACAGCCCGCCCGGCTACGGCGGCCAGTACGGTGCGCCGGACGGCCCGGGCTCCCCCTACGACCGCGACCAGCCCCCCGGCTACGGCCCCCCGCCCGGTGCTCCCGGCAGCCCGGGCGGCCCCGGCGACCCCGGTGACCCGTACGGTTCGCCCTACGGCGGGCCCGGCCCCGGCCCGGGACCCGTCCCCGGCATGCCCGCGCTCGGCGGCTGGGGTGCGCGCATCCTGGCCCGGCTGGTCGACTACGTCATGGTGCAGGTCATCGCGGTGGCGGTGCTGCTGCCGTTCCTGCACTTCAACAAGCAGAGCGGCTGGATCGGCTCCTTCTGGTTCAGCTGCGCGCTGTACCTGGTCTACGAGGGCCTGATGCTCAGCCGGGACGGCCAGACCCTCGGCAAGAAGCTGATGAAGGTCCGGGTCGCGATGCTCGCCGACGGCTCCGCCCCCACCTCGGCGGCGGCCTGGACCCGCGCCGCGACCTTCATCGTCCCCGCGCTGATCTGCTGCGGCGGCCTCTGGTGGGCGATCGACGGGCTGTTCGGCGTCTTCGACAAGCCCTACCGCCAGTGCGTCCACGACAAGGCGGCCAAGACCGTGGTGGTCTCCACCGCCTGACGACCGGACGGGCGTCCCCCTGGGCCCCGGGCCCGCGGCAGTCGTTCACCTGCCGCCGGCCCGGGAGTCTTCACGTGCCCTGCCCTGCCCTGCCCTGCCCTGCTCTGCCCCGCTCTGCTCCGGACGCCTCCGGTGGACCGGAGGAGCGGCGGGGGTTCAGCGGGACTGGTGCGCGTACACCGGCTGCCGGGCGGCGCCGGCCGCGGCGGGCTGTTCGGCGGCCCACGGGGCCTTCCCGGCCGCGGGCGCCTGCGGCGGACGGCGGTGGCTGGCGGGGGAGAGCAGGACGGCCGAGAGCGTCCCGAGCGCGACGGCGAAGCCGATCAGCACCGCGATCCGCCACACCCCCGTCTCCCCGGACACGGCCAGCAGCGCCACCGCGGCGACCACCGCGATCAGCGTGCCGACCCCCAACTGCACGGCACTGAAACGGCTCCCGGACACGAGCCCGGCAGCCCGGGACGCGGTGACGGCACGGGACGGAACGGCGGGGCGCGGCATGGCGGACGACCCTTCGCGCGGAGCGGGGAGAGCGACGGGGAACAGCGGGTGAGCGGCGGGCGGGGACCCGGCTCGACGGGAACGGTGCGGAACGGGAACAGTAAGTACAGGCTAACCGTCGGAAGTTGACCTGCCCCGGGGCACGGGGGGCGCACGGACTCACACCCCGGCAGCGCGCCGCCGTACCGGCCGGACGGCTCCCCGGGGCCGCCCGCTAACGTGCGTACGGAAATCACGTACGGGGATGGCGTGCGGAGATCACGTGCGGGCGGGGCGGCGCCGAGCACCGCGGAACGCGCCGGGAGCCGTTCGCCACCACCCGCCGCGCCCGTTCCCGACCCCGAACCCGCCCCCCGGAGCCGCCATGACCGTCCCCGCCGACTGGCCCACCACCGCCGAGGCCGCCCGCGCCGAACAGGAACGCCTGCGCCCCCTGGTCGTCCCCGAAGGGCCCGAACCCCCGCGCCGCCCGGGCACGTTGATCGCTGGCGTGGACGTCGCCTACGACGACGAACGCGACGTCGTCGCCGCCGCGGCCGTCCTGCTCGACTGCACCACCCTCGACGTCGTCGAGGAGGCCACCGCCGTCGGCCGGGTCGCCTTCCCCTACCTCCCCGGCCTGCTCGCCTTCCGCGAACTCCCCGCCGTCCTCGACGCCCTCTCCCGCCTCACCCGCACCCCCGCCCTCGTCGTCTGCGACGGCTACGGCCTGGCCCACCCCCGCCGCCTCGGCCTCGCCAGCCACCTCGGCGTCCACACCGGCCTCCCCACCCTCGGCATCGCCAAGAACCCCTTCACCTTCACCCACCGGCCCCCCGACGACCACCGCGGCGCCTGGACCCCCCTCCTCGACGGCCCCGAAACCGTCGGCCGCGCCCTGCGCACCCGCCAGGGCGTCAAACCCGTCTTCCTCTCCGTCGGCCACCGCATCGGCCTCGACGAAGCCACCGCCGTCACCCTCGCTCTCACCCCCTCCTACCGCCTCCCCGAAACCACCCGCCGAGCCGACTCCCTCTGCCGCCGGGCCCTCGCCGCGACCTGACCCCACCCGCACCCACCAGGGGGCGTGTTGACGGCCCGTTCCATGTGTTAGACATAGAGGTTGGAGCCAACTTTCTTTCAGGCCCCAGGCGGTCGAGCGGCAGTCGCGCGGGGCAGCAGGTACGGGGGAGGTACGAGACACATGAGCACCAGCGGTAAGGGCTTCGAAGTCGAGGTCGACAGCCTGCGGGCGTTCGCGGCCCAAGTGCGCGGTCTGCTGAGTGAGTTCGAGAGTGGTGCGGGTACTGGCGCGGTGTACGGCCCGAGTGGTGTCGGGTCGGCGGCGTTCGGGAGTTTCGCCGAGGCGCAGGGTCTGTACACGCAGTACGACGCGTTGCGCCTTCGGCTGAGCACCCTCCTGGCCGATATCCAGAGCGCCATCGACCTGGCCCAGCGGAACGCGGACCACACGGCGACGAACTACGAGGAACACGAGCAGGACACCCGCAAGAACATGACCCTGTCGAAGGACGGGTGGACCACGACCTGGAGCCAGTCCGAACTGGACGCGAGGAAGGCTGGGACCACCACGTCGGCCCAGTCGACGAACACGGTGAAGCCACAGTGGTGACGGTGCTGAAGACCAAGGACACGGACAACGGGCTGGAGGGTGCACAGTGAGGATGATGGACCAGGGCGGTGGCTCGGGGAGCACCGACTTCTCCGTTCACAGCCATGCCGAACTGATCTCCATGGTCCATTCGTTGGACTCCGGTTCGGTCATGGCCGCGGCCGATCCGTGGCGGCGGGCCCACGAGACGCTGACCCAGATCCACTCGGCGCTGACCACCGCCACCGGTGACGCCACCAGCACCTGGCAGGGCAGCACCAGCGACGCCTTCCACGCGCACATGACCCAGCTCGCCGCGAAGGTCAGCGCCACGGCCGAGCACGTGAACTACACCGCCACCGCGCTGCAGACGCTGTCCGCGTCGATCGACGAGGCCAAGGCCGCGATGCCCGAGGAGCCGGGCTTCTGGGACAAGGTGGGCGACGGGATCAGCGACGCCGCCAAGCAGTCCGTCGGGGACGACGACGCCGACGCCCGGCAGGGCATCGCCGACACCCGCAAGGAGGAGGCGGTCGGCGTGATGCAGGTGCTGGCGGCCAAGTACAGCACGGCCAGCAGCCGGCTGGGCAGCCTCAGGACCGGACTCGACGACAACTCGAAGGACAATCAGGTAGCCCCCCCGAGTGACGGCGGCGCATCGGGATTCATCGCGGCGATCGCCGGTGTCGGGGCCGGTATCTCCCAGAGCACCGGACGAGTGAGCGGTTCCTCCTCCTCCGGGTCGCAGACCTCGCTCAAGAGCACGTCGAGCAGCCGGGCGCCGCAGGCACCGCAGGTCAAGCCCGCGGTGGTCCGTCCGACGGACGCGGGCATCTCCGGTGGAACGGCCAACGCCCTTCCGCAGCCGAAGGGCCCGGGCACGGGTATCGACGGCATCCACGGCGGTACCGGTGGTGTCCGCGGCGGCGGCACCACGACGATCGGCGGCCCCACCGTGTCCGGCGGTGCGCCCGGAACCGGTGGCGGCGGTGGCGGCCTCGGCGGCGGTGGTGCCGCCGGCGGGCTGATCGGCGGTGGCGGCGGGACCCTGGCCGGTGGCACCGGCATCGGTGCCCGTGCCGGGTTCAGCGGCAACAGCGTGTCCAAGGCCGGAACGTTCGGTTCCAACGGTCTGGGCGGCGGTGGCACGGGTCCGGGCGGCTCCGCAGCGGGCGGTGCGGCCGGTGCCGGCGGCCGGGCCGGTGGTGTGGGCAGCGGCGGTCCCGGCGGTGGCGCCGGAGCGGGCGGTGCCGGTGGCGGCACGGGCCTCCGGGGCGGCCGTTCCGGCGGCAGCCTGGCGGGTCGGGCCGGTGGCATGGTCGGCGAGGCGGCGCACGGCGGCGCCGGCGGACGGGCCTTCTCCGAGGGCGGGTCGGGCATCGGCCGCAGCCGCCTCGGCCAGGGCGCCGGAGCCGCCGGCGCCGGTCACGCCGGTGGCACGGGCCAGGGCGGCGCGGCCGGGCACGGCGCCGGCACGGCCGGTCACGGCCAGTCGAGCAAGCGCGCCAAGAAGGGCACCTCGGAACGCCCGGACTACCTGGTGGAGGACGAGGAGACCTGGGCCTCCGGGGGAAACGCCAATCCGAACGTGGTGGAATGACGTTCGGTCAGTAGAACAGTCGGACATTACCTGGCCGCCCTGCAGACTCGAGGGTCTGCGGGGCGGCCGCTCAACGAGGGGTGACGAGGCTTGACGACCAGCCGAACCGTGCGCGGTCTGGCCGCGCTCGCTGCGGGAGCCCTGCTGTGGGGCGTGAGCGCCGGCCCGGCGGCGGCGGACCAGGACCGCCAGCAGCAGTGGGTGCTGGACAAGTACGGCATGGCCGGCGACGTCTGGCCGGTCAGCCAGGGCGACCAGGTCATCGTCGCGGTCATCGACAGCGGCGTCGACGCCGGTCACCCGGATCTGGCCGGACAGGTCCTCCCCGGTCTCGACCTCACCGGCAAGGGCGGGGACGGCCGGACCGACAGCGACGGCCACGGTACGGCGATGGCCTCCGACATCGCCGCGCACGGGCACGGCGACAACGCCGGCGTCATGGGCATCGCGCCCAAGGCGAAGATCCTCCCGGTGAAGTTCGACTTCAGCGACGACCTGGGCAGCTCGGTCGACAACGTGGACTTCGGCGCGGGGATCCGGTTCGCCGTCGACCACGGTGCCAAGGTCATCAACATGTCCTTCTACGGCGGGAATCCGAGCGACAGCGGATACCGGGGGGCCATCGAGTACGCCATCCAGAAGGACGTCGTCCTGGTGTCGGCCTCCGGGAACCACGCCGGCTTGCCGATCGACTACCCGGCGGGCTTCCCGGGGGTGGTGGTGGTGTCGGGCGTCGCGGAGGACGGAAGCATCTGGCCGAAGTCGACCACCGGCCCGCAGGTGACCCTGGCGGCTCCGGCCGACGGCATCCACCGGGCCGACCTCAAGCAGGGGTACACGACGGCTTCCGGTACGTCCGAATCCGCGGCCATCGTGTCGGGGATCGCGGCGCTGGTGCGGTCGAAGTACCCGAACCTGTCGGCGGGTCAGGTCATCAACCGGATCACCAAGGGTGCCTTCAAGCCCGACGGCCAGGGCTCGTTCCCGAACGACAAGTACGGGTACGGCATCGCGTCCCCGTCCGGGGCGCTGGCGGCGAACCCGGCGGTGGACAACGGGCCGAAGGAGAACCCGCTGCTGGGCCGGGCGGAGCCGGACTACAGCGGGACGGGTGGCAAGTCGTCCGCGCCGGCGTCCCCGGCTTCGAAGGCGCCTTCGGCCGGTGCCGGGAATTCGGCGACTCCGCAGGCGAGCGGTGACGCGGGTGACAAGAAGAGCAACACGGGGATGCTGGTCGCGGTCGGTGGCGGTGTGCTCGCCGTGATCGTGATCGTGGTGGTCGTGGTGCTCGTGCGTCGTTCGAAGAACAGCGGTGGCAACGGTGGCGGCCCCGGGGGCCCGGGCGGTCCGGGCGCGCCCGGCGGTCCCGGTGGTCCGGGGTACGGGTACCAGCAGCAGGCGCCGCAGCAGCAGCCGGCCGGGTACGGGTATCCGCCGCCGCAGCAGACGGGGCAGCCGGGGTACCCGCCGCAGCAGCAAGCCGGGCAGCCGGGGTATCCGCAGCAGCAGCCGCCGGCCGGGGGTAATCCGTACCGGAGTTGAGTGGGCGGGAGCGCAGGAGGAACGGCCCCTCGCGGGGGTCACGGGGCGGGTGCCCGGTGGCCGGCGGGGGGCCGTTGGCGTGGGCGGGGGCGACACGCCCACGGATGGGGGAGCGGGGGCGTGGGGGGTGGGGGCGGCTGGGTAGGGAGAGGGGACTGTGTCGTCGGATGTCCGGAGGCGGTTGCTGTGGTGCGGTGGAAGTGTGCGCTGGCGGGGTTGGCCGTGGCGGTGGCGGGAGTGGTGGGGGCTTCGGGAACGGCGGGGGCCGAGGGGGTGCGGGACGAGCAGCAGCAGGAGGTGTGTGCGCGGTTGTTGGACGGGCTGCTGCCGGGGTTGGTGCCGACCTCCTCGGTCTGCCGGGTCAACGTGACGGGGCAGGGCTGAGCGGAGGGGGATCGGCCGGGTGAGGGGTGGGGTGTGACGCGTGCGTGCGGGAGGCTGAGTTCGAGCGGTTGCCGGGGTACCGGCGGATCGCGGTGGACGAGCACGGGCGGGTGGTGCACGCGGTGGATTGCGCGCTGCCGGGGCGGCTGGTGCTGCTGCCCCGGCGGCACCTGGAGTCGATGGCGGAGCTGACCGGGACGGAGGCGGCGTCGCTGGGGGGGGGCTGAGCGGCGGGTTTGGCGGGATCTCGACGGGCGGTGGCATTCCTGCTGCTGGTCGGGCGGCCGTCCGGGCGGCCATCCTGGGGGCATGATCACTCCTGACACCAAGGACTGGACCTGGGTCCTCGAACGTCCTTGCGCCGAATGCGGGTTGGACACTTCGGCGATCCCCTTCGAGGCGGTACCGGGCCTGATCCGGGGCAACGGGCGGTTCTGGTCCGAGCTGCTGGCCGACGGCGAGGGCGGGGACGGGAGGGGGCTGCGGGAGCGGCCGGCGCCGGAGGTGTGGTCGCCGCTCGAGTACGCCTGCCACGTGCGGGACGTGTTCCGGACGATCGAGGGGCGGCTGCGGCTGATGCTGACCGAGGACGACCCGGTGTTCCCCGACTGGGACCAGGACGCCACCGCCGTCGAGGACCGCTACCGGGAGCAGGACCCGGCCGCGGTGGCTGCCGAGGTCGGGGTGGCGGCCGAGCTGCTGGCGCGCGCCTACGAAGAGGTGCCGGACGCCGGCCGGGAGCGCACCGGCGAGCGCAGCGACGGCGCCCGGTTCACCGTGGCGTCCCTCGGCCGCTACGTCCTCCACGACGTGCACCACCACCGGTACGACGTCACCGGCGAGCAGCAGGGAATCTGATCACCCGTCAGTCCGACTGTCGGAGGGCCGGGTCGTCCGGTGCCGGCGTCCACGCGGGCAGGCCGTGCGGTACGGACTCGGCGAGCGTCGTGGTGATCGTGGGGCCGGGGCCGGAGCTGAGTCGGGCGGTGAGCAGGAAACGGTGCCCGGTGCCGACCCGGCGGGGCTCGAAGGCGAGGTGGAGGAAGGGTGCGGACGGGGTCGAGGCGGCCGCGAGCCGCGCCAACTCGCCTTCCACGGAACGCCATTCGTCGGCGGGCACGTACTGCCGCATGACCGAGTGCCAGACCACGGTCAGCGCACCCGGCACCGTTTCGAGGCCGCGCAGGAACACGGCCGCGCCGACCGTCTCGACCGGGGTGGGCGTCCGGGCGGCGAGGGCGAGTGCGCCGTTCAGCCGCCGTGCGCGCGGGAGTTGGTCGGCCCAGAGGTAGGAGCGCAGGGCCAGGGCGCCGTCGGCGGAGCGCGGGTCGATCGGCGTCGGGTCGCAGCCGCGCCGCTCCGTCACCCGCTGGAGCGGGGCGTCGCGCAGCCAGGCGGGCGGCTCGCCGCGCCAGGCGTCGGCGAGGACGACGGGGGAGTCCGGCGGCCCGTACGAGAAGCCCTCCGAGACGCAACGGAACTGCTCGGCAAGGAGGTTGAGGCCCGCGCTGGAGCCCAGCTCGTACAGCCGGACGGGGAGCGGGAACGGGGGCGCGGTGGCGGTGGCACCGGCGGCGTCGGCGAGCTGTCGCTGGGCCCAGGCGAGGCCGGTGAGCAGCAGGTTGGACCGGCCGACCTCGTTGGTCTGCGGCGGGCGGGTGAGCCACTCGCGGACGAACGGCAGGTGGGCGGCGACGGCGGCGCGGAAGGCCGGCCAGGGGGCGTCCGGGTCGGCGGGGTCGAAGTGGCCGCCCGCGTCGGGGTAGTGCGCGGCGAGATCGGGGGCCCGGCCGGACAGCACCAGGGCGTGGACGGCGCCGAGCAGCCGCAGGGCGATGGCGTTCGGGCCGGGGGCGTCCTCGTGCCCGGCGATCGCCTCCGCGCACGGCCCGCCGGCGGCCAGGTCGCCGGTGGCCCGGCGCAGCAGCGCGGCGGACAGCGGGGAGCCCAACTCGGCGCAGGAGTCCGCCTGGTGGCGGAACATGGCCACGGCGTGGTCGAAGGACATCCGGGGTCTCCGTCTGGGTCCGGGGCGCCGCGCACGGGGCGCCGGGCACGTGGGTCGGGTACGGGTGCGGGTGTCGAGTGCGGGCGCCGGGCGTGATCGAACGGCCCCATCCTTCGCCGACCCGCTCCGCGGGGGTAGGGCGACCGGCCGTGATGTCGATCACCGGTCCTCCGGGTGCGATCGAGCGCGATCGGCCTGGGCGGGCGCGCCCGGTTCGCGGGGGTGCGCCACGGGCGGGCGGAACGGTCCGGAGGCGTGCGTGCCGCCCCGCACGCCCTGTCGGCGCCGTCGACGAGGTGTGCGCGGAGCCGGGCGGCCGGGACGCCGGACGGACCCGATCGGACTCGGCGGCTCGGCTGCTCGGTGGCCCCGCGGGATCACCAGTCGGTGGTGCGCCGGCGGTGGGTCTGGCGGAGCTGGCTGGTGATGCTGGCGGTGTCGCCGCCCATCACGTCCGCGATCTCGGGCGTGGCCAGGCCGACCACGTAGTGCAGGATCGCCAGGTCCTCGTCGCCCTCCACGTCGGGCCGCAGTCCGGCAGTCCCGGCGATCCCGGCGGCTCCGGCCGCCACGGCGGTGCCGTGCTGCTCGGTGACCGTCTCGCGGAGGATCTGCCAGGCCGCGGCGGCCGGGTTGGGGCTCTCCAGGACGGCCGGCCACACCGCGGCGATCGCGTGCAGGGCCAGCCGGACCACCCGGTGGGCGGCGCCGGGCTCCTGGAACCAGACCCGGGCGTAGCTCCGGTAGCGCGGCTCGTGCAGCTCGCAGAAGGCGGCGAACTCGACGGACACGTACGGAAGTTCGGCGGACCGATCAGCAGATGCCGAGTCTGCGGCCGGGACATGACGTTCAGTCACATCAGCTGCCTCTCGATCTGGGTCCGGACGGGAGCGTCAGCGCTCACTCTAGGCCCTCGGGCGGGTGCTGCGGGTGACAAGTCTGCTGAGATGCCCGGGGTCGGGTCGGATTCGGGTCGTTGTGTGACGGCCCGTCAGCAGACGTCGCCCGTCCGGTGCAGTTGCGAGGGCATCGCACCTGGTCAGAGGTGGTACATCGGCAGTGGCTGCAAGCCAGTTGGTGTGCCACCGTAGGCCCTATGGGTGAACGCGAAATCGGTGACCGGTCTCACCTTCACGGGCGAATCCCGAGTCACGGGCATGACCACCATCACACACCGGACCGGCCGGACCGCCCCGGTCACGAGCCCCACGACCACCCTCACCCGCACGGCGGCACCGTCCGGGGCCCGGAAATCCTCCCCACCCGCCGGAGCGCGTCCCACGGCCACGCGCCCCCCGACCACGCCGAGCGCCACCACCCTCACCCGCACGATCAACGCGATCACGATCACGATCACGATCACGACCGCAGCCACCAGCACGACCGCAGCCACCAGCACGGCCACGGCCACCAGCACGGCCACGGCCACCAGCACGGCCACGGCCACCAGCACGGCCACGGCCACCAGCACGGCCACGGCCACCAGCACGGCCACGGCCACCAGCACGGCCACGGCCACCAGCACGGCCACGGCCACGCCCGCGCCCGCCTGCGGCACCGCCTGGCCCACCTGCTGCGCCCGCACTCGCACGACGCCGCCGACCGGGTCGACGCGGCGATGGAGTCCTCCGCCGAGGGCCTGCGCACGCTCTGGGTCTCGCTGCTGGTGCTGGGCGCGACGGCCGCCGCGCAGGCGGTGATCGCGGCGCTGTCGGGTTCGGTGGCGCTGCTCGGCGACACCGTGCACAACGTCGCGGACGCGCTGACCGCCGTCCCGCTGGGCGTGGCGTTCCTGCTGGGGCGGCGGGCGGCGAACCGCAGCTACACGTACGGGTACGGGCGGGCCGAGGACCTGGCGGGCGTCGCGGTGGTGCTGGCGGTGGCGGCGTCCTCGCTGGTGGCGGGGTGGACGGCGGTGGAGCGGCTGCTGCACCCGGAGCCGGTCGGGCACCTGTGGGCGGTGGCCGCCGCGGCCCTCGCGGGGTGCGTCGGCAACGAGTGGGTGGCCCGCTACCGGATCGCCACCGGCCGCCGGATCGGTTCGGCGGCGCTGGTCGCGGACGGCCTGCACGCCCGCACCGACGGGCTGACCTCGCTGGCGGTGCTGCTGGGCGCCGGGGGCGGCGCGCTGGGCTGGCGGTACGCGGACCCGGTGGTGGGGCTGCTGATCACGGTGGCGATCCTGGGCGTGCTGCGCGGCACGGTGCGCGAGGTGGGCCGACGGCTGATGGACGCCGTCGACCCGGCGCTGCTGGACGCGGCGGAGCGCGAACTCGCGGGCGTGGACGGGGTGCGCGGGGTCGGCGCGGTGCGGATGCGCTGGGTCGGGCACGCGCTGCGCGCCGAGGCGGAGGTGGTGGTCGACGGCGCGCTGACGGTGGTGGCCGGCCACCGGGTGGCGGAGGACGCCGAACGGGCCCTGATCCGGGCCGTCCCCCGGCTGCTGGCCGTGACCGTGCACGTCGACCACGTCCCGGCCGGGGCGCGCTGACCGCGTCCGGGCGTCGGAGGCCGGAGCGGGGAGCCGCAAGCCGAGCGCCGTAGCTGACGTGCCGTCAGGAAGCCTTCCAGTAGGTCCATTAGGGCCTGCGGAGGGCTTCGGCGACCCCGGGGGCCTCAGGGGTTGCCCGGGCCCGCTCGCGGGCCCTTCACGGCCTTCGCGCCTGCCGCGTCTGCGGGCCGGTCTTCACGTCCGCGGGCCGGACCGTCACGTTCCCTGGTCCGGCCCGGGGCTCAGCTCTCGTGCGCCGACCGGGTGGCGGAGGCCCCGCCGAACCGGACGGTGGCGCCCGCACTCCCGGCGGTCCGCGCCGCCGCTTCACTGCCCGTCCGCCCGGCGGCCTCGCCGGTGCGCACCGCGTCCCCGCCCGCTCCGGCGGCGGACCCGTCCGCGGCCCCGCCGACGGCTCCTCCGTCGAGGGCTCCTGCACCGGCTCCGCCCGCGCTCCCGCCCGCCCGCGCCGCCGCTCCGGCGGCGGCCTCGGCCGCGGCGCTCTCGGCGGCCCGCACCGCGGCGGCCACGCTGTCGGGGTCGCGGCGGATCTGCTCGGGGATGCCGGCGGTGCGGCGGTCGGTCCGGACGGTGGTCTCGGCGGCCTCGACGCTCTCCCGGGCGGCCAGGTAGGCCTGCACGGCGGCGATGCCGTAGACCGGCTGGATGAGCTGGTGGCCCTTGAAGAAGGGCCGGGCGGGGGCGAATCCGGCGGCGGTCACCAGCTCGCGGATCTCGGTTATCTCCTCTTCGCTGCGCGCCGTGAAACGGACTTCCCAACCCTTCTTGTACGTACGGCCGTCCTCTCCGCCGCGTCTGGCGGGGTCGGGTTGGCGGACGTAGCCGGGCAGGCGGCCGAGGCGTAGTCGGGCGGCGCGCTGGGCTGATGAGTCGTCGCGGGGCATGTGCCCGATGGTAGGCAATTCGTGACGGCCGCCGACGCCAGCGGGTGTGACGTTGCGCGTGTGATCGGTCACTTCCGGTCAGATCGCGCAGGTCGGCGGCGCGGACTCGATCGGATCGCAATGCTGTGTCGATCCGATGAAAATCGGATAGTAGAAAACAAGTCCGATCTATTACGGCAACGGAGTGAACACCCGATACGCCGAATGGGTGAGGGTATGGGGACTTTAGTGCGGAGCAGTCCCGGTTTGACGACGGTTGCGTAACAGGTCGCCAGGTCGGGCGTCGGGTGTCGGAGCCGAGGGGGAACGTGGACGGCATGAGCTACCGGATTCCGCAGCAGCCCGCCTCCCTCGAAGAACTCGCCCGGCGCCAGCAGAACGTGGTGACGGCCAGTCAGCTCCGCGCCCGCGGCGTCCCGGCCCGCATGGTGAGCGAGCACTGCCGCAGCGGCGGGCCGTGGCAGCGGCTGCTGCCGCGGGTCTACCTGCTGCAGGACGGCGCGCCGACGCCCGAGCAGCGGATGTGGGCGGCACTACTGTACGCGGCGCAGAACGGCCCGGCCGGGGACGGCACCCGCGAGGGCGCGGTGATCACCGGCGCGGCGGCGCTGGCGCTGTACGGGTTCGTGTCGGTGCCGCGGCTACCCGCGGTACTCGGGGTGGAGGTGCTGGTGCCCCGGCAGCGCCGGCTGCGGGACGCCGGGCAGGTGCGGATCCGGCGCACCGAGCGGGAGCTGGAGGCCCGTTCGGTGCACGGGCTGGCGGTCGCCCCGGTGGCCCGGGCGGTGGCGGACGCGATCAGCGAGTGGGCCGAGCAGGGCGCGTTCGACTCCGGCCGGGTCGGCCCGGGGCTGCTGCGGGCGCTGCTGCGCGAGGCACTGCTGGCGCGCGGCGGCTGCACGGTGGCGGAGCTGCTGGCCGAACTGGCCGAGGCGCGGCTGCTGGAGGCGCCCCGGGTGCGGGCGGCGGTGGACGAACTGCTGGCGGCGCGCCGGGAGGCCGCGTTCACCGAGCTGGTGGCCCTGGCGGTGGAGCGCGGCCTGCCGCTGCCGCTGCCCGGCCCCGAGCTGCGGATGCGCGGCGGCACCTACATCGCGGTGCCGGACCTGTACTGGCCCGAGGCCGCGGTGGCGGTGGAGGTCGACTCCGAGCTGCGCTGCGTCAGCGAGGGCGAGGCGGCCTGGGTGCGCGGCGGCCAGCACCGGATGGAGTACCTGGGCGTGCGGGTGGTGTACGTCGGCTCCGCCCGCCTCGCCGCCGAACGGGACGCGGTCGGCGACGAGTTGGCGCAGGCGTACGGGACCGGCGGCGAGGACGTGGTGGAGCTGGTGGTCAGCGAGCGGTGAACCCGCCGTGGAGACAACGGGATTGACGGTACGTCAGGTGCGGACGACCGGTGTGCCGGCCAGCTCGACCCCGGCGGAGCGCAGTTCCTCCAGCGCCTCGGCGGTGGTGGCGGCGGCGACGCCGGCCGTCAGGTCGAGCAGGACGCGGGTGGCGAAGCCTTCGCGGGCGGCGTCCAGGGCGGTGGCGCGGACGCAGTGGTCGGTGGCGATGCCGACCACGTCGACGTCGGTGACGCCGCGCTCGTTCAGCCAGTCGGTGAGGGTGCCGCCGTGCTCGTCGAAGCCCTCGAAGCCGCTGTACGCGGCGGCGTGCGCACCCTTGGAGAAGACCGCCTCGACCGCGCCCGAGGTCACCGAGGGGGCGAAGTTGGGGTGGAAGCCGACGCCCTCGGTGCCGGCCACGCAGTGCACCGGCCAGGAGCGGACGTAGTCGGGCTCGGCGGCGAAGTGCGGCCCCGGGTCGATGTGGTGGTCGCGGGTGGCGACGATGTGGGCGTAGCCGGGGGCGGACTCGGCGATCAGGTCGGTGATCGCGGCCGCGACCTCGGCCCCGCCGGCGACGGGAAGGCTGCCGCCCTCGCAGAAGTCGTTCTGCACGTCGACGACGATCAGGGCCCGGTGCATGGCTGGCTCTTCTCTCGTTGGCTCGTGGCGAGCTGGGGTGCGGCCCGGAGCCCGGGGGTCTCGGCCGCGGTGGCGTCGGGGTGGCCCGGGCGGGCCCGGACGGTACAGCGGTTGGCACTCTAGGCAGTGCGGGGCGGGCGCGAAAGGGCCGGGGTGCCGCCGGGGCGCCGCTGCGGGATCGCTGCGGGGCAAAGCCGGGCAAAGCCGCGTCCGCGCCCGCCCCCCTCGCGTCCGAGCGTGCCCCGCCCCGCCCGGGTCCGCGTCCAGCGGTTCAGTCGGCCTGCCGCTCGGTGGTGAGCACCGGCTCACCGCGGGAGAGCTGGGTCGCCGACAGCGGCAGCGCGGCGCGGGCCCGGCGGTGGCGGTCCCGGGCGGCGTCCAGCGGCTCCCGGCCGACCACCTCGCCGTCGGTGATCAGCGGGACGTGCAGCAGGTGCGGCTCCAGCTCGGCCGGGACGGGGCCGGTGCCGACCACCTCGGCCTCGGCGACGCCGTCCCGGTCGGGGCGGCGGGCGGCCCACTTGCGGCCGCCGACGCTGGTCTTGCCGCCGGCCGAGCGCTTGGCGACCGGGACGAGCTCGCCGCCGGGCACCGACTCGCGGGCGACCAGCTTGTAGACCATCGCGCAGGTCGGGTGGCCGCTGCCGGTGACCAGGCTGGTGCCGACGCCGTAGCCGTCGACCGGGGCGGCGGCGAGCGCGGCGATGGCGCACTCGTCCAGGTCGGAGGTGACGATGATCTTCGTGGCGGTGGCGCCGAGCTCGTCGAGCTGGCGGCGCACCCGGTGGGCGAGCAGGGTCAGGTCGCCGGAGTCGATCCGGACGGCGCCCAGCTGCGGGCCCGCCACCTCGACGGCGGTGCGGACCGCCTCGCCGAGGTCGTAGGTGTCCACCAGCAGGGTGGTGTCGCGGCCCATCGAGTCGATCTGCGCGGTGAAGGCGTCCCGCTCGCTGTCGTGCAGCAGGGTGAAGGCGTGCGCGGCGGTGCCGGTGGTCGGGATGCCGTAGGTGAAGCCCGCCTCCAGGTCGGAGGTGGCGGAGAAGCCCGCCAGGTAGGCGGCCCGGGCGGCGGCCACCGCGGACTGCTCGTGGGCCCGCCGGGCGCCCATCTCGATCACCGGGCGGTCGCCCGCGGCGGCGGTCATCCGGGAGGCGGCGGCGGCGATCGCCGAGTCGTGGTTGAGGATCGACAGGATCACCGTCTCCAGGATCACCGCCTCGGCGAAGCTGCCCTCGACGGTGAGCAGCGGCGAGCCGGGGAAGTACGCCTCGCCCTCGGGGTAGCCGTGCACGCTGCCGGTGAAGCGGTAGTCGGCGAGGAATCGCAGGGTCTCGTCGTCGACGACCCGCTGGTCGGCCAGCCAGTCGAGCTGCGGGGCGGTGAAGCGGAAGTCCTCGATGGCGTCCAGCACCCGGCCGGTGCCGGCCAGCACGCCGTAGCGGCGGCCGGACGGGAGGCGGCGGGTGAAGACCTCGAAGACCGAGCGGCGGTGGGCGGCACCGCTGCGCAGCGCGGCCTGCAGCATGGTCAGTTCGTAGCGGTCGGTGAGCAGCGCGGAGCTGCGGTGCGCGGTGATGGCGTCCATGGGGATGATGCTACTACCACTTAGCGTCAAAGTGACGATTTCTCTTCCGGTCCCCGTGTCGGGCCACCCTGATTCGCTCCCGGGTCCCTCGGATGGAAGCATGGGCCGGGGGGAAGCCGAGGTCGACGAGGAGAGACGGACTGTGAGTGTCGCGCCGGTGGAGGTCGAGCGCCCGGAGACGGAGGGGGTTCCGGTCACGGAGCCGGACACGCCCTGGGTGACCATCGTCCACAACGACCCGGTCAACCTGATGAGCTACGTCCAGTACGTCTTCCAGAGCTACTTCGGCTACCCGAAGGACAAGGCCCACCAGCTCATGATGGACGTGCACCACAAGGGGCGGGCGGTGGTCTCCAGCGGCACCCGCGAGGAGATGGAACGCGACGTGCAGGCGATGCACGGCTACGGCCTGTGGGCCACCCTGCAGCACGACTGACGGCCCGTCACCCACCATCCACGAGGGACTGATTCGACACCCATGGCCGGTTTGTTCGAGAGTGCGGGCGACGGTGGCGCGGCGATCGCGCTGGACGAGTTCGAGGCGTCCATCCTGCGCTCGCTGGAAGTGCAGATGCTGGAGCTGATCGGGCCGCCGCCCGGCGGCGGCGGCGACCCGCTGGCCGCGCTGTTCGCGGAGGGCCCCAGCGAGGCCCCCGAGGACCCGGCGCTGCTGCGGCTGTTCCCCGACGGGTACGGCGGGCCGGGCGCGCCCGAGGACCCGCGGACCGCCGAGCGGGCCGCCGAGTTCCGCCGCTACACCGAGCTGGACCTGCGGGCCCGCAAGCGCGACGACGCGCTGGCGGTGGTCCGGGCGCTGGACGGGCTGGGCGGCGCGGGCGGGGTGCTGGAGGTCGAGCCGGACGACTTCCCGCGCTGGCTGGGCGCGCTGAACGACCTGCGGCTGACCCTGGGCGCCCGGCTGGAGGTCTCCGAGGAGGAGGACGAGGGCCTGTACCGGCTGCCCGACTCCGACCCGCGCAAGCCGCTGGTGATCGCCTACCTGTGGCTGGGCGCGATGCAGGAGAGCCTGCTGGAGGCGATGACGGGCTGACGGGACCCGCCCGACCCCCGGCCGTCCCCGTCCAGGCCGCCGCTCGCGCTCCCGTCCGCGCCCCCCATTTGGCCCCTCTCCTTTCGTTCAGATTGTCCGATTGCTCAGCTAAAGCTCAGATATGAGGCGTTCCGGGGTCCCGCCGTGGTTCACTGCTGCCTCCCCGGGATAGACGGGGCCCGTCGGCCGGCCGGTCGGCGCGGACCGGGAGGCGAGGCGGGCGGATGACGCAGCAGGTGACGGACGAGGCGGCCGGGTCCGCCCCCGACGAGGAGGGCTACCAGCGGGGGCTGGGCACCCGGCAGATCCAGATGATCGCCATCGGCGGCGCGATCGGCACCGGCCTGTTCCTCGGCGCCGGCACCGCGATCTCCAAGGCCGGGCCCAGCCTGCTGCTGAGCTACGCGGTGGCCGGCGTGGTGATCTTCGTGATCATGCGGGCGCTCGGCGAACTGCTCACCTACCGCCCGGTGGCCGGCAGCTTCGCCGAGTACGCCCGGGAGTTCCTCGGCCCGTTCGCGGGCTTCGTCACCGGTTGGACGTACTGGCTGTTCTGGGTGGTCACCGGCATGGCCGAGACCACCGCCGCCGCCGTCTACGTCCGCTTCTGGGCGCCCGACATCCCGCAGTGGACCACCGCGCTGGCCTTCCTGCTGGTGCTGTACGCCGCCAACCTGATCTCGGTGAAGCTGTTCGGCGAGATCGAGTTCTGGTTCTCGATGGTCAAGGTCACCGCGATCCTCGGGATGATCCTGATCGGCGTCGGCGTGCTCACCCTCGGCTTCTCGGACGCCGGTGACACCGCCTCGGTCACCCACCTGTGGCAGGACGGCGGCTTCTTCCCCAAGGGCGTCGGCGCCACCGTGATGACCCTGCAGATCGTCATGTTCGCCTACCTGGGCGTGGAACTGGTCGGCGTCACCGCGGGCGAGAGCGAGAACCCGGAGAAGACCCTGCCGCGGGCCATCAACACCCTGCCGCTGCGGATCGCGCTGTTCTACATCGGCGCGCTGCTGGTCATCCTGTCGCTGGTGCCGTGGACCGAGTTCCAGCCCGGCGTCAGCCCGTTCGTCGCCGCCTTCGGCAGGATCGGCATCCCGGCGGCGGCCGGGATCATCAACTTCGTGGTGCTCACCGCCGCGCTCTCCTCCTGCAACTCCGGGATGTACTCCACCGGCCGGATGCTGCGCGACCTGGCCCTGCGCCGGCAGGCCCCCGGGCGGCTCACCCGGCTCAACGGCCACCGCACCCCCGCCGCCGCGATCACCGTCTCCTGCCTGCTGATGGGCGTCGGCGTGGTGCTCAACTACCTCGTCCCGGAGCGGGCGTTCCAGTACATCACCTCGATCGCCACCGTCTGCGGCCTGTGGACCTGGGGCGTCATCCTGGCCAGCCAGATCCGCTACCGCACCGCCTGGAAGGCCGGCCGGCTGCCCGCCCCGACCTTCCGCGCCCCCGGCGGCAACTGGAGCCGCTGGCTGTCGCTGGCCTTCCTGGTCCTGGTCGCCGTCCTGATCGCTTTCGACCCCGACGCCCGGATCTCGCTGTACGTCTTCCCCGGCTGGGCGATCTGCCTCGCGGTCGGCTACGCGGTACTGCGCCGCCGCGACCCGGCCGCCCTGCGCGCCGACCCGCACGCCCACCTCCGGGCCGGGGACGGCGACTGACCCGTCGCTATCCTGGCCGCATGCTGACCATCACCCGAGAACTGCGCGACCGGATCGTCGCCCACGCCCGCGCCGACCACCCGGACGAGGCGTGCGGCGTGATCGCCGGACCGGCCGGCACCGGGCGTCCCGAGCGGTTCATCCCGATGCTCAACGCGGCCCGCTCGCCCACCTTCTACGAGTTCGACTCCGGCGACCTGCTCAAGCTCTACCGCGAGATGGACGACCTCGACGAGGAGCCGGTGGTGATCTACCACTCGCACACCGCCACCGAGGCGTACCCCTCCCGCACCGACGTGAGCTACGCCTCCGAGCCGTTCGCCCACTACGTGCTGGTCTCCACCGCCGAGGGCACCGGCGAGCAGGACCCCTACCAGTTCCGCTCGTTCCGCATCGTGGACGGTGTGATCACGGAGGAAGACGTCGAGGTGGTCGAGGCCCACCAGGGCTGAGCGACCACCGACCCGGCCCGGGCCGGGAGCGGCCCGAACCGTTCCCGGTCCGGGCCGCCCGCGCGCGGCGGACTGGCCCGCTTTCCCACCCCTCGGAACGCCGCCGACCGGATGCCGAGACAAGCATGTCAAAGCGGGGGCGGGAATCTATACGATGAGTCCATGCGTTCCGTCGATGTGAGCAATCAGGCCCCAGGCACCCGCCTCGTGGCGCGCCTGCACGTCGACCTGTGCCGGCTCGCCAGCGCGATCTGTCCCGGCACCGCCGCGCACTGACCGGCGGCACCGACCGGCGAGCCACCGACCGGCGAGCCCCAGACAGCACCCGCCCCGCGCGCCGGGGCCCCTTCCCCTGCCGCGCCCCGCCCGGCCCGGCAACCCGAACTCACCCTCCACAGGAGCGCAGCCATGGCCATCGAGGTCCGCATCCCGACCATCCTCCGCACCTACACCGACGGCGCCAAGGCCGTCGACGGCAACGGCGCCGACCTCGGGGAGCTCTTCACCGACCTCGACTCCCGCCACCCCGGCATCGCCGCCCGGCTGCTGGACGGCGGCGAGCTGCGCCGCTTCGTCAACGTCTACCTGAACGACGAGGACGTCCGCTTCCTGGACGGCGTCTCCACCGCGCTCACCGACGGCGACAGCGTCACCATCCTCCCGGCCGTGGCCGGCGGTATGAAGTAATGCGCTACGACAGCCCGATCGAGGCCATCGGCAACACGCCACTGGTGCGGTTGCCGCGGCTCTCGGCCGGGATCCCCGGGAACGAGGACGGCCGGGTCACGCTCTGGGCCAAGCTGGAGGACCGCAACCCGACCGGCTCGATCAAGGACCGCCCGGCGCTGCGCATGATCGAGCGGGCCGAGGCCGAGGGCCGGCTCACCCCCGGCTGCACCGTCCTGGAGCCCACCAGCGGCAACACCGGCATCTCGCTCGCCATGGCGGCCAGGCTCAAGGGCTACCGGATGGTCTGCGTGATGCCGGAGAACACCAGCGAGGAGCGCCGCGAGCTGCTCCGGATGTGGGGCGCGGAGATCATCTCCTCGCCCGCCGCCGGCGGCTCCAACACCGCGGTGCGGATCGCCAAGGAGATCGCCGCCGAGCACCCCGACTGGGTGATGCTCTACCAGTACGGCAACCCGGACAACGCCGGCGCGCACTACGCCACCACCGGCCCGGAGATCCTCGCCGACCTGCCCACCGTCACCCACTTCGTGGCGGGCCTGGGCACCACCGGCACCCTGATGGGCGTCGGCCGCTACCTGCGCGAGAAGGTCCCGGGCGTGCAGATCGTCGCCGCCGAGCCGCGCTACGACGACCTGGTCTACGGCCTGCGCAACCTGGACGAGGGCTTCGTCCCCGAGCTGTACGACGCCGCGGTGCTCACCACCCGCTTCTCGGTCGGCTCGGCCGACGCCGTCACCCGCACCCGCGAACTGCTCCAGCAGGAGGGCGTCTTCGCGGGCGTCTCCACCGGCGCAGTCGCGCACGCCGCGATCGGCGTGGCCCGCAAGGCCGCCAAGGCCGGCGAGCGGGCCGACGTGGTGTTCGTGGTCGCCGACGGCGGCTGGAAGTACCTGTCCACCGGCATCTACACCGCCGAGACCACCGAGGCGGCGGTCGAGGCGCTGCAGGGCCAGCTCTGGGCCTGAGCCCCGCGGCAGAACCACGGCGCGGCACCCCGTCGAGGGGGCCGCGCCGTCCGCTCGTCCGATCATCGGCCCGCTGTGACATCCGGGTATTTGTCCGTTCCGGGTGACCGCTCCGTCACGGAACGGTCACCGCGCCGGTCGCGCCCCGGCCGCCGGAGTCCGCCGCGCCAGGCTGGCGGCGCACCACTGGTACGCCGTCACCCGGAGGTGGGCGCGATGCCCGGCCGAGAGCTCTGGTCCTACGTCGAGATCGCCCGGCACATCAACGTGCGGGTCGAGACCGTCCGCAACTACAAGCGGCACGGGCTGCTGCCCGAACCCGACCGGGTGGACGCCGCGGGGCATCCCCGCTGGTACCCGGAGACCATCCGCGGCTGGGCGCTGGCCCGCCCGGGACGCCGCTGAACCGGGCCCCGCCCCGTCCTGGTGATTCCGCCCACAGCCCGGCACGGGAGAGGGGGCAAAGTGCCGCCCGGCCCTTACCCTCGACAGTCGAAGCACCGACGGAGTCGAAGAACCCCGCCCCGCCCGACCGGCGGCGCGGACGGCCGCGGACGATGGCCCGACGGGGCGGGAAGGGCTCGGCATGAAACTGACCGTGGTGGGGTGCTCGGGGAGCTTCCCGTCCGTGGACTCCCCGTGCTCCAGCTACCTGGTGGAGCACGACGGCTACCGCCTCGTCGTCGACCTCGGCAACGGCGCGCTCGGCGCCCTGCAGAAGTACGCCGGCCTCTACGACGTGGACGCCGTCCTGCTCAGCCACCTGCACGCCGACCACTGCGTCGACCTGTGCGCCTACTGGGTCGCCCGCAACTACCGGGTCGAGGGCTGCCCCGACCCGCTGCCGGTGCACGGCCCGGCCGGCACCGCCGAACGCCTGGCCCGCGCCTACGACATGCCGGAGAAGCCCGGCATGACCGAGGTCTTCGACTTCCGCGACCTCGCCGACGGCGCCCGGCTGGCCCTCGGCCCGTTCACCGTCACCGCCGCCCGGGTCAACCACCTCGACTGCGAGGCGTACGGCTTCCGGATCGAGGCCGGCGGCCGCAGCCTGGTCTACTCCGGCGACACCGGCGTCTGCCCCGCCCTGGTCGAACTCGCCCGCGGCGCCGACCTGTTCCTGTGCGAGGCGGCCTACACGGACGGCAAGGAGACCTTCGACTCCATCCACCTCAACGGCACCCAGGCCGGCGAGCACGCCGCCGAGGCCGCCGCCGCCCGCCTGGTCCTCACCCACATCCCGCCGTGGACCGACGCCGAACGCAACCGCCGCGACGCCGCCGCCGCCTTCCCCGGCCCGGTCGAACTCGCCCGCGCCGGAGCCGTCTACGAGCTGTGAACCGGCGTCAGCCAGTGCCGGTAGCGGGGGTCCGCGCCGCTCACCGCGCCCCGGTACGCCTCGGCCAGGCGCTTGGTCAACTCTCCTTCGGCGGACGGTAGTTCGCGGTTGTCCAGGGAGGCCACCGGGACGACGCCGGCCGCCGTGCCGGAGAGGAAGACCTCGTCGGCCGCGTACAGGTCCGAGCGCAGCAGGTTCTCCACCCGGACCTCCACGCCCAGGTCCCGGGCCAGGGTCAGCAGGGTGTCCTGGGTGACGCCCTCCAGGGCGCCCGCGCTGGCGGGGGTGGTGCGCAGGACGCCGCCGCGGACCGCGAAGACGTTCTCCGAGCTGCACTCGCTGACCGTGCCGTCCGGGGCCAGCAGCAGCGCCTCGTCGAAGCCCGCGTCGGTGGCCTCCCGCCGGGCCAGCGCCGAGTTCAGGTACGGGCCGGTGGCCTTCGCCGCCGGGGGGACGGTGTTGGGGTCGGTGCGCCGCCAGCTGCTGGTCATCAGCCGCAGTCCGCGCCCCGCCGGCAGGTAGGCGGGCCACTCCCAGGAGGCGATCGACACGCTGGTGGGGGAGTGCCGCATGTCCAGGCCCATCGAGCCGTAGCCCAGGAAGGCCAGGTGCCGCAGGTAGCAGGAGCGGTGGCCGTTGGCCGCCACCAGCGCCACCGTCGCCGCCGCCAACTCCTCCCGGCTGTACGGGAGTTCGATGCGCAGCATGTGCGCGCTGCGCTCCAGCCGGGCCAGGTGCTCGGCCAGCCGGAACACCGCGGGCCCGTCGGCCGTCTCGAACACCCGGGTGCCCTCCAGCACCCCGGTGCCGTAGTGCAGGGCGTGGGTCAGGACGTGGACGCGGGCCTCCTGCCAGGGCACCAGCGCGCCGTCGAACCAGATCACGGAAGACTCGGGAATCGCCATGCCGCCCATCCTGGAGACCCCGGCCCGCCCGGCGAAGGCCCCCGGCCCCGCCGGATCAGGCCATGGCCGCCACCGGAGCGCCCGTCTCGGATGCCGGGACCACCCCTCGGGCGCCGACCCGCTCCCGGCCGCCCCACCACCGCGCCGTCCGCCCGCCCCGCCGCCCGCCCGCCCGCGGGGCCGTCTCGCATGCTGAAAACCGCGCTCTGTCCCCCGCCCGTGGCCCTAGGCTCCCGGAGGGTGGAGACCAGCACCGCCCTGTACGCCCGCCTGCTCGCCGACCCCGGCCTGCCGCTGGACTCCCTGCGCGAGGAAATCGGCTGCGAGGAAAGCGAGTTCGAGCAGGCGCTGGGCGAGCTGCACGGCCTCGGGCTGCTCCAGCGGACATCGGCGACCACCAGCGGGATGGCCGCCGTCTCGATCGACACCGCCGTCCGCCAACTGCTGGCCGACTCCGACCGCCGCTTCACCGCGCTGCTCGGCGAGGCCCGCCGCACCCGCGAGCGGGTCGAGCACCTGCACGCCCGCTACCTGCCGCTGCACACCGGCACCGCCCACGAGCTGGTCCGCGGCGCCGACCGGGTGGCCGCCCTGCTGGAGGACGCCGCCCGGGCCGCCCGCACCGAGGCGCTGTCGCTGCGGCCCGGCCAGGACCAGTCGGAGAGCGGCCTGGCCGAGAAGCTCGCCCGCGAGCGGATCGCGCTGGCCCACCGGGTCGCGCTGCGCACCATCTACCCGGCCGCCGCGCTGCACCAGGGCGCGGTCCTCGCCCACGTCCAGGCGCTGACCGCGGCCGGCGCGCGGATCCGGGTCGCGCACACCCTGCCGCTGTGGCTGATCGTGGTCGACGCGGGCCTCGCCGTGCTGCCCGCGCCGGGGGAGCCGCCGGGCAGCGCCGCGGTGGTGGTCCGCGACCCGGCGGTGGTCAGCGTGGTGCGCGAGCTGTTCGAGCACTTCTGGGCGGCCAGCTGGGTCCCGCCGGAGCTGCTCGGCCGCACCGCCCCGGACGACCGCCACCGCGAGGTGCTGCGGCTGCTCGCGGCCGGGCTCACCGACCAGGCGATCGGCCGCAAGCTGGAGGTGTCCGACCGCACGGTGCGCCGCCTGGTCGCCGACCTCACCGCGGCGCTGGGCGCGCAGTCGCGCTTCCAGGCGGGCGTGCACGCGGCCCGGCTGGGGTGGATCTGACGGGACCGCCCGGGCCCGAAACCGCTCGGGCCGAAACCGCCCGGGCCCGAAACCGCCCGGTCCGAAACCGCCCGGGGCTACCCGTCCTCGAAGCCGTCGTCGTCCTCGCGTCCCGGGGTCTTCAGGTCGAAGCGCAGGATGACGAACCGGAAGAGGGCGTAGTAGACCACCGCGAAGCACAGGCCGATCGGGATGACCAGCCAGGGCTCGGTGGCCAGGTTCCAGTTCAGGACGTAGTCGATGACGCCCGCGGAGAAGGTGAAGCCGTGGTGCACGCCCAGGCCCCAGGTGAGCGCCATGGACAGGCCGGTGAGCACGGCGTGCAGGACGTACAGGGCGGGGGCGATGAACAGGAAGGCGAACTCGATCGGCTCGGTGATGCCGGTGACGAAGGAGGTGAGGGCCAGCGAGAACATCATGCCGAGCACGGCGCGGCGGCGTTCGGGGCGGGCGCAGTGGGCGATGGCGAGGGCGGCGGCGGGCAGGCCGAACATCATGATCGGGAAGAAGCCGGACATGAACTGGCCGGCCGCCGGGTCGTGCTGGAAGAAGCGGGTCTGGTCGCCGTGGAACTCCTGGGTGCCGACGGTGTAGTGCCCGGCCTGCTGCCAGAAGAAGGTGTTGGCCAGCTGGTGCAGGCCGAACGGCAGCAGGGCCCGGTTGATCAGGCCGAACAGGCCGGCGCCGAGCGCGCCGAGGCCGATCGCCCAGGTGCTGAAGCGGTCGACGACGGCGCCGATCGGGCCCCAGCACAGGCCGAAGAAGACGCCCAGGGCGGTGCCGACGAAGGCCATCACGATCGGGACCAGGCGGCGGCCGTTGAAGAAGCCCAGCCAGTCGACCAGGCGGGTGCGGTGCAGCCGCTGCCAGAGGATCGCGGAGAGCAGGCCGACCACCACGCCGCCGAGCACGCCGGGGTCCTGGTAGGTGGCGGCGACGTCCCGGCCGGGCAGCACCTGGTAGGCGGTCTTGGGGAAGGCGGTGAGCACCTGGTGGTACGTCAGGAAGCCGACCAGGGCGGCCAGCGCGGTGGAGCCGTCGGCCTTCCGGGCGTAGCCGATGGCGATGCCCACGCAGAACAGCAGCGGCATCCAGTCGAAGACGGCGTGGCCGGAGGCGGAGAACACCTCGGCGACCCTGGTCCAGCCCAGGCCCTGGTCACCGAAGACGTCCTCCTGGCCGAGCCGCAGCAGGATGCCGGCGGCGGGCAGCACGGCGATCGGGAGCTGGAGGCTGCGGCCGATCTTCTGGAGCGCCGCGAAGACCCGGGAGCGCCGCTCCCGGCCGCCGGACGCCGCCGCGGGCAGGGGGTTCTGCGCGGTGGTACTCATAGCGGCGGTTCCTCACGGCAGCGCGATCCTGGTCTAGACCACTTGTGGCCTCCTCCAGCTTTCTAGCACGCGCCGAACAGCGACCGGAACCCTCTTAAGGTTCGCCGGGGACAAGCGCCGCTGAATCGAAACCTTCGAACGGTTGACGCCGGGTCAGCCTACGTCCCGGCAGCACGGCGCCCCCGGCCGGGAGGGGTCTCCCGGCCGGGGGCGCGCGGTGTGCCGACCGGAGGTCAGGCCTTGGTCACGTCGTCGATCTCGTCGTCGTCCTCGCGACCCGGGGTCTTGAGGTTGAACTTGACGATGACGAACCGGAAGACCGCGTAGTAGACCACCGCGAAGCACAGGCCGATCGGGATGATCAGCCAGGGTTTGGTGGCCAGGTTCCAGTTGAGCAGGTAGTCGATCAGTCCGGCCGAGAAGCTGAAGCCGTCGTGGACGCCGAGCGCCCAGGTGACGGCCATCGAGACGCCGGTGAGCACCGCGTGGATGCCGTACAGCAGCGGGGCCACGTAGGCGAAGGAGTACTCGATGGGCTCGGTGACGCCGGTGACGAAGGAGGTCAGCGCGACCGAGGTCATCAGGCCGTAGATCTCCTTGCGCCGGTGCGGCTTGGCGCAGGCCGCGATGGCCATCGCGGCGGCCGGGAGCGCGAACATCATGATCGGGAAGAAGCCGGAGAGGAACTGGCCGGCGTCCGGGTCGCCGGCCAGGAAGCGGCCGATGTCGCCGGTGCCGGACTTGCCGGTGTCCGGGTTGGTGTAGGAGCCGAACTGGAACCAGACGAAGGTGTTCAGCAGTTGGTGCATGCCGATCAGCAGCAGGGCGCGGTTGGCGACGCCGAAGATGCCGGAGCCGACGGCGTCCAGGTCGGAGAGCCACTTGGAGAAGTCCTCCAGTCCGGAGCCGATCGGCTGCCAGATCCACACCATCAGCGAGCCGAGCAGCAGGCCGACCAGGGCGGTGATCATCGGGACCAGGCGGCGGCCGTTGAAGAAGCCCAGCCAGTCGACCAGCCTGACCCGGTGGTAGCGCACCCAGAGCCAGGCCGAGAAGAGGCCCATCAGGATGCCGCCGAGCACGCCGGGGTTCTGGAAGTCGGCCGACACCACCGTCTTGTCGGTGTAGTTGACGCAGATCGTGCCGTCGAGCGTCGAGCCGGTCGGGCAGTCCTTGGGGAAGGCGTGCAGGACGGCGTAGTAGACCAGGAAGCCGGCCACCGCGGCGAGCGCGGTGGAGCCGTCGGCCTTCTTGGCCATGCCGATCGCCACGCCGATGCAGAACAGCAGCGGCAGGCCGAGCGCCGGGTTGAGCAGCGCGCCGCCGGCGGCGCCGATCGCGGCGGAGACCTTGTTCCAGCCGAGGCCGTCCTTGCCGAAGATGTCGTCCTGGCCGAGACGGGTCAGCAGGCCGGCGGCGGGCAGGACGGCCACCGGCAGCTGGAGGCTGCGGCCCATCTTCTGCAGGCCGCCGTAGAAGGTGTGCCACCAGGTGGACTGGTTCGCTGTGGCGCCTGTCGAACTCATCGTCGGCCCTCCGCTGCCGTTCCCGCTGCCTCTGGGTTCATCCGTGCGTGGGGCCAGGAACACCTGCGGACCGTCCGGCGTTGTCCCGAGTACACCTAGAATTGGTGTAGACCATTTATGGGGCAGTGGCGGTTCGCGGGTTTCGAGAGCCCGATGACCGCCATCCTCCGGCGGCCCGGGGGGAGGCCGCGCGCGGAGGTAGTCCGAAAGTGGACTAACGTGGCATATCGGTCGGAATCGGGTGATGCTGGTCGCGTCGTCGGAAGGCGCGGCAGACTGATCCCGGGTCACCTCCGGCCGGCACCACCGCACACGCAGTACGGCACCCGGCGACCGACCGCCGAAGCGCCGAGACAGAGGGAGAAAGACCATGGCCAGCAAGGCTGAGAAGATCGTCGCCGGTCTCGGCGGAATCGAGAACATCGACGAGGTCGAGGGCTGCATCACCCGGCTGCGCACCGAGGTCCACGACGCCTCCAAGGTCGACGAGGCGGCGCTCAAGGCGGCCGGCGCGCACGGTGTGGTGAAGATGGGCACGGCCATCCAGGTCGTCATCGGCACCGACGCCGACCCGATCGCCGCCGAGATCGAGGACATGATGTGAGCTGAGCCTCCCCGCAGGCCCGCTCCACCCGCGGGGGCCCGCCCGCCGGAGACCACCGGCCGGCGGGCCCCCGCGCGTGCGCCCCCGCCGGGGCCGGGGCGCCGACCCGATACGCTCGTGCCCATGTCTCGCATCGACGGCCGCACCCCCGACCAGCTCCGCCCCGTCACCATCGAACGGAACTGGAGCAAGCACGCCGAAGGCTCCGTCCTGGTCTCCTACGGCGACACCAAGGTGCTGTGCACCGCCAGCGTCACCGAAGGCGTCCCGCGCTGGCGCAAGGGCAGCGGCGAGGGCTGGGTCACCGCCGAGTACGCCATGCTGCCCCGGGCCACCAACACCCGCGGCGACCGCGAGTCCGTCCGCGGCAAGATCGGCGGCCGCACCCACGAGATCAGCCGGCTGATCGGCCGCTCGCTGCGCGCCGTGGTCGACCACCGCGCGCTCGCCGAGAACACCGTCGTGCTTGACTGCGACGTCCTCCAGGCCGACGGCGGCACCCGCACCGCGGCGATCACCGGCGCCTACGTGGCCCTGGTCGACGCGGTCTCCTGGGCCCGGGAGAAGAAGCTGCTGCGCGCGAAGGGCCAGCCGATCACCGGCGGCGTCAGCGCGGTCAGCGTCGGCATCATCGACGGCGTCCCGATGCTCGACCTCCGGTACGAGGAGGACGTCCGGGCCGGCACCGACATGAACATCGTCTGCACCTCCGACGGCCGCTTCGTCGAGGTCCAGGGCACCGCCGAGGGCGCCCCGTTCGACCGCGACCTGCTCAACCAACTGCTCGACCTCGGCAGCCTGGGCTGCGCCGAGCTGGACGAGATCCAGCGCAAGGCGCTGGAGGCGTAGGGAACCGCGGGGGCTGAACGGCCGTCAGAGAGGGTGGGCGGGCCCGGGAGTGCTGTACAGGCACGCGGACCCGGCCTTACCGTTCGGGGTGAGCCCGCACACCCTCCTGGAGGACTCGCCGATGCAGCAGCCGCTGAGCATCAACCGCACCACCGCGCTCGCCGTCGCCGCCCTGGCGCTGGTCCTGCCGCTGAGCGCGGTGAGCTGCTCCGCCGCGGAGAAGGCGCTCAGCTGCGCCAACACCGCGGTGCAGGTCAGCACGCACGTCGCCCAGCTCGGCGCGGCGTTCGACCACGCCGACCAGGACCCGGCCGCCGCCGGGCAGGCGCTGCAGAACCTCAAGGGCGACGTGGACCGGCTCGGGCGCAACTCCAACGACGCCGACCTGGGCCGGGCGGTCACCGACCTGCGGACCCAGGTCGACAGCGTGCAGAAGGCGCTCGACGACAACCGGACGCCCGACCTCGGGCCGCTGGGCAGCGCGGCCGGGCGGGTCAGCACGGTGTGCACCGGCTGAGCACGGCAGGGGCGCACTAGGCTGGGGCCCATGACCAAGCGACTCGTTCTCGCCACCCGCAACCAGCACAAGCTCGCCGAACTGCGCGACATCCTCGGCGCGGCCGGGCTGGAGGTCGAGCTGGTCGGGGCCGACGCCTTCCCCGAGGTGCCGGACGTGCGCGAGACCGGGGTGACCTTCGCCGAGAACGCGCTGCTCAAGGCGCACGCGCTGGCGGGGGCGACCGGGCTGCCGGCCGTCGCGGACGACTCCGGGCTGTGCGTGGACGTGCTGGGCGGGGCGCCCGGGATCTTCTCCGCCCGCTGGGCCGGGCGGCACGGCGACGACAAGGCCAACCTGGACCTGCTGCTGGCCCAGCTCGGCGACATCGCCGCGGAGCACCGGGCCGCCTCCTTCGCCTGCGCCGCCGCGCTCGCGCTGCCGGACGGCACCGAGCGGGTGGTCGAGGGCCGGCTGCACGGCACCCTGCGCACCGAGCCGGCCGGGGCGGGCGGCTTCGGCTACGACCCGGTCCTCCAGCCGCTCGGCGAGAGCCGGACGTGCGCCGAGCTGAGCGCCGAGGAGAAGAACGCGATCAGCCACCGCGGACAGGCGTTCCGCTCGCTGGCGCCAGTGGTCGCCGAACTGCTCGGCTGAGGACGCCGGACGCGCGAAGAGGCCCGCCCCGGCTCCCCGGGGCGGGCCTCTGGGCGTGCTCGACGCCGGTGCGGCCTGAGGGACTCGAACCCTCACGAGATTGCTCTCACGGGCACCTAAAACCCGGGCGTCTGCCAATTCCGCCAAGACCGCCGATACCTGATGCCCGCCATGCTACTGGCCCGTCGCGCGGGCGTGCACCACCCCGTGGAGCCGCGACGGCACCGGCCGGTGGGCCGGTGGCGCCCCGCAGGCGGGCGCGGCGCGCGGCCCGTGCGCCGCGGCCAGGGGCCCCGGCGGCGTCCCCGCCCGCCCGCCGGAGGCCGGCGACGGCGCCGGAACCCTTGCCGACGCGACGGCCGGGAGCGTGAAGCGGCGTCAGTTCCCCCTGGTCAGGGCCGGATCGTCCGCGTCCGGGCGGTCCGGCGCTTCATATCAAGTTGGTACAGACCTGTTGACGGGGATGGTCCAGACCTTTTAGGTTCGGCGGAACTTCCCCCACAGGTGCGCGGCTTCCCTCGGCCGCGCGCACGACACTCTCTCCAGGAGGACCGAGTGTTGATCCGCACCAAGGTGGAGCAGCGTCCCACCGCTGCCGGCCGCCACTCCAAGGGCCGCCGGGCGGCCTTCGCCACCACCGCGGCCGCCGGCCTGGCGGGCCTGCTGATGAGCACGCTCGGCGTGGCCCCGTCCGCCGCCGCCGTCGACAACCAGGCGTGCCGTCCCGACGGCATGTACACCACGCCCGGGGTCGACGTCCCCTACTGCAACGTCTACGACACCGGCGGGCGCGAGCAGATGGGCGCCGACCACCAGCGCCGCGTCATCGGCTACTTCACCAGCTGGCGCACCGGCAAGGACGGCACGCCCGCCTACCTGGTGAACAACATCCCCTGGGACAAGGTCACCCACCTCAACTACGCGTTCGCGCACGTGGCGTCCGACAACACGCTGTCGGTCGGCACGGACAACGCGAACAACGCCTCCACCGGGATCACCTTCCCCGGCGTTGCGGGCGCGGAGATGGACCCGGCGTACGCGTACAAGGGCCACTTCAACCTGCTCAGCAAGTTCAAGAAGCAGTACCCGAACGTCAAGACCATGATCTCGGTGGGCGGTTGGGCCGAGACCGGCGGCTACTTCGACGACTCGGGCCAGCGGGTCAACTCCGGCGGCTTCTACTCGATGACCACCAACGCGGACGGGTCGGTCAACCAGGCCGGCATCAACACCTTCGCGGACTCGGCCGTCGGCTTCATCAAGAAGTACGGCTTCAACGGCGTCGACCTCGACTACGAGTACCCGACCTCGATGAAGGACGCGGGCAACCCGCTCGACTACTCGCTCTCCAACGCCAAGCGCGCCTCCCTGATGAAGGGCTACGCGGCGCTGCTGAAGACCATGCGCGAGAAGCTCGACCGGGCCTCCGCCGCCGACGGCAAGTACTACCTGCTGTCGGTCGCCGCCCCGTCCTCGGGCTACCTGCTGCGCGGCATGGAGACCTTCCAGGTCACCCAGTACCTGGACTACGTCAACATCATGTCGTACGACCTGCACGGCGCCTGGAACAAGTACGTCGGCCCGAACGCCGCGCTGTACGACGACGGCAAGGACGCCGAGCTGGCGGCCGCCAACGTGTACGGCACCTCGCAGTACGGCGGCATCGGCTACCTGAACACCGACTGGGCCGTGCACTACTTCCGCGGCGCGATGCCGGCCGGCCGGATCAACCTCGGCGTGCCGTACTACACCCGCGGCTTCCAGAACGTGCAGGGCGGCACCAACGGCCTGTGGGGCACCTCCTCCACCACCACCTGCCCGGCCGGCTCCGGCCTGACCACCTGCGGTGACGGCGCCGTCGGCGTCGACAACATCTGGCACGACCTGGACGACAACGGCAAGGAGTCGCCCGCCGGCTCCAACCCGATGTGGCACGCCAAGAACCTGGAGGCCGGCGTCCTGCCGGACTACCTCGCCAAGTACGGCGTGAGCGACACCTCGCTCAAGGGCACCTACGCCCGCAACTACAGCTCGTCGCTGGTCGCCCCGTGGCTGTGGAACGCCGACAAGAAGGTCTTCCTCTCCACCGAGGACGACCAGTCGATCGGCGCCAAGGCCGACTACGTGGTCAACCAGGGCGTCGGCGGCGCGATGATCTGGGAGCTGGCCGGCGACTACAAGTGGGACGCCACCGCCAACGGCGGCAAGGGCGAGTACGTCCAGGGCTCCACGCTGACCTCGCTGCTGTACGACAAGTTCAAGTCGGCCCCGGCGTACGGCGCGACCCGCTCCACCATCGCGCTGCCGCAGCAGACCCTGCCGATCGACGTGTCCTTCACCGACTTCGCGCTGGGCGACAACAACTACCCGATCAACCCGAAGATCCACATCGTCAACAACTCGACCACCACCCTGCCGGGCGGCACCGAGTTCCAGTTCGACTACTCGGTCTCCGCGCCCGCCAACGCCGCCGACCAGTCCGGCTTCGGCTCCAAGGTGATCCGGGCCGACCACACCGGCAGCAACGTCGGCGGCCTGAAGGGCACCTACAACCGGGTCTCGCTGAAGCTGCCGACCTGGCAGACCCTGGCGCCCGGCGCCTCGGTGGACGTCGCCTTCGTCTACTACCTGCCGGTCTCCACCCCCGCCAACTGGACCGTGAACGTCGGCGGCACGCTGTACGGCATCACCGGCGACTTCACCCGCGGCACCGCCGCGGGCACCGCCTCGCCGTCCCCGTCGACCTCGGCGTCCGCGTCGCCCTCGCAGTCGGCCTCGCCGTCCGCGTCGGCCTCCGCCTCGCCCTCGAAGTCGGCGTCCCCGTCGGCCAGCGCCTCCGCGTCGCCCTCGAAGTCGGCCTCGCCGTCGGCCAGCGCCTCGCAGTCGGCGTCCCCGTCGGCCAGCACCGGGACCTGCTCGGGCGCGCCGAGCTGGAGCGCGGGCGCCGTCTACGCCACCGTCACCAAGGTGTCGTGGAAGGGCCACTACTACCAGAACAAGTGGTGGACCACGAACGAGGACCCCGCGCTGAGCGGCGCCTGGGGCGTCTGGACGGACCTCGGGGCCTGCTGAGCCCGGCCCCGGGCCCATGAACGGCGGTGGCGGTCGACCCGGTCGGGGGGTCGGCCGCCACCGCTGCGCCGTTCAGGAGCTCACCGGCCGACCTCCAGGTCCTTGAGCAGCTTGGCGACGTGGCCGGTGGCCCGGACGTTGTACAGCGCCCGCTCCACCCTGCCCTCCTCGTCCACCACGACCGTGGAGCGGATCACGCCCCGGTAGGTGCGGCCGTAGTTCACCTTCTCGCCGTACGCGCCGTACGCCTCCAGCACCCGGTGCTCCGGGTCGGACAGCAGGGTCACCTTCAGCTGCTCGGTCTCGCGGAACTTCCCGAGCTTCTCCGGCCGATCCGGCGAGACGCCGATCACGTCGTAGCCGGCGCCCGCGAACACCTCCAGGTTGTCGGTGAAGTCGCAGGCCTGCTTGGTGCATCCCGGGGTAAGCGCCTGGGGGTAGAAGTAGACGATCACCTTCCGGCCCAGGTGGTCGGCCAGCGACACCTCCTTCCCGTCGGCGTCGGGCAGGGTGAAGGCGGGGGCGGTGTCGCCGGGCTGCAGGCGCTCGCTCACGGTCGGGGCTCTCCTCGGGAGTGGACGGGTGGTCGTGCTGCGGGATCAACCTACTCCCGTTGGTGGGTGGCGCTGCGCGCGTGCGGCGGCGAGCTGACAGACTGTCGACGGAGAAGAAGCACCTAGCGGTAACAGAGATGGGGTGGCCCCAGTGGCAGCGAGCGGCAAGGACACGTCGGCACCGCGTACGACGGCCCAGATCGAGGCGGACATCGCCGGGACGAGGGACCGGCTCGCCGTGACCCTCGACGAGCTCGCCATGCGCGTCCACCCGGCCACCGTCGCCGCGCAGGCCAAGGCCAAGGTCCGGGCCTCGGTCGAGCAGAAGGCCGGGCAGGCGTACGTGGCCGCGAGCGGCGCCGTCGAGCAGGTGAAGTCGAAGTTCGTCGACGAGGACGGGCGGCTGCGGACGGAGCGGGTGGTGCCGGCCGCGCTGGTCGGCGTCGGCGTGGTGCTGCTGATCGCCTCGGCGCGGCGGCGGCGCAAGGGCTGACCGCAGCCCGCCGCGGGGCCCCGGGCCGGTGCCCGGGGCCCCGCCGTTTCCGGGGTCCGGTACGGTCGGGGCGTGAGCGAGAACGACACGCAGAACACGGCCGCGGCCGACCGGGACGAACCGCACGACCGGCACGGGCGGCACGACCGGCTCGGCGAGAAGCTGCCGATCCGGATGCTGCACGACCGGGTGCTGGTGCGGACCGAGACCGGCGAGGGCGAGCGCCGCTCCACCGGCGGCATCCTGATCCCGGCGACCGCCGAGCTGTCGCGGCGCTGCGCGTGGGCCGAGGCGGTGGCCGTCGGCCAGAGCGTCCGGTCCGTCGAGCCCGGCGACCGGGTGCTGTACGACCCGGAGGACAAGCTGGAGGTCGAGGTCCGCGGGGCGACGTACGTGCTGCTGCGCGAGCGCGACCTGCACGCGGTGGCGGCCGGGCGGTTCGGCGACCTGGAGGGCTCGACCGGGCTGTACCTGTAGCGGCCGGGCCTGTAGCGGCCGTGCCGGCCGGGCCGGACCCGGAACAAACGGGGTGCGGGACGGCCGGTACCGGGCGTAGCGTGGTGGGCCGTCCGGGTACCGGAATCGTCGGCGAGGGGGCACCGTGGTCGGCGCGCTCTACTGGTCGGTGGCCCGGGGCGCGTTCCGGCGCTACTCCACGTACCGGGCGGCGACGGTCGCGGGGACGGTCACCAACAGCGTGTTCGGGATCATCCTGGCGTACACCGTGCTCGCGCTCTGGCGGGCCCGGCCCGGGCTGGGCGGCTACGACGCCGCGCAGGCGGTCACCTACATCTGGATCAGCCAGGCCCTGCTGGCGACGGTCGCGGTCTGGGGCGGCGGCTTCCAGGACGAGCTCCAGGCGCGCTTCCGCAGCGGCGACATCGCGGTCGACCTGTACCGGCCGGTGGACTTCCAGGGCTGGTGGCTGGCCACCGACCTGGGGCGGGCCGCGTTCCAACTGGTCACCAGGGGCGCGCTGCCGGTGCTGGTGGGCGCCGCGCTGTTCGACCTGGCGCTGCCGCGCAGCCCGCTGGTGTGGGCCGAGTTCCTGCTGGCGGTGGCGCTGGCGGTGCTGGTCAGCTTCGGGCTGCGCTTCCTGGCCTCGCTGACCGGGTTCTGGCTGCACGAGTCCGAGGGGGTGCGGGCCGCGATGACCGTGGTGTCGATGTTCTTCTCCGGGATGCTGCTCCCCCTGGCCCTCTTCCCGGGCCTGCTGGGCGAGTCGGCCCGGGCGCTGCCGTTCTCGGCGATGGTGCAGCTGCCCGCCGACGTGCTGCTGCGGCGGCGCACCGGCACCGGCCTGCTGAGCCTGTACGGGTTCCAACTGGCCTGGGCCGCCGCGCTGCTGGCCCTCGGCCGGGTCGGGCAGGCGCTGGCGGTGCGCCGGGTGGTGGTGCAGGGTGGTTGAGCCGGAGGGCCCGGTGGCCCGGGCCGGCTGGGCGGTGCGCTCCTGGTGGCTGATCGCCGGGATGTGGATCCGCTCCACCATGGCCTACCGGGCCTCGTTCGTGCTCAGCCTGGTCGCCAACGCCCTGATCACCTTCCTGGACTTCACCGTCCTGCTGCTGATGTTCGGCCACACCCGGCAGCTGGCCGGGTGGACGCTGCCGGAGACCGCCTTCCTGTACGCCACCTCCTCGATCGCGCTCGGCGCGGCCAACGTCCTGGTCGGCTCGGTCAGCGGGCTGGGCGAGCGGGTGCGGGCCGGCAGCCTGGACACCATGCTGGTCCGGCCCGCCCCCGCGCTGGCCCAACTCGCCGCCGAGCGCTTCTCGCTGCGCCGCCTGGGCCGGCTGCTCCAGGCCCTGGCCGTGCTCGGCTGGTCGCTCACCGCGCTGGACGTGCACTGGACCTGGGACCGGGTGCTGATGGTGCCCGCGCTGCTGCTCTGCGGCACGCTGATCTTCTGCGCGCTGTTCGTCGGCTGCTCCTGCGTGCAGTTCTGGTGGGGCGAGGCCGCCGAACTGCAGAACTCGGTGACGTACGGCGGGGCCACCCTGCTCCAGTACCCGCCCACCGTGTTCGCCCGGGAGGTCGTCGCGGGCACCGTGTTCGGCGTCCCGCTGGCCTTCGTCAACTGGCTGCCCGCCCTGCACGTCCTGGGCCGCCCCGACCCGCTCGGCCTGCCGGCCGGCTTCCGGTTCGCCGCGCCGCTGGCCGCCGCGCTCTGCCTGCTGGCGGCCGGCCTGGCCTGGCGGGCCGGGCTGCGCGCCTACCGCTCCACCGGAAGCTGACGGAAGGGGAACCATGGCGATGATCGAGGTCGAGGACGTCCGGCGGAGCTTCACCGTCCGCACCGGCGAAGGGCGCTGGCGCCGCGGCAGGCGCGAGGTGCGGGCCGTCGACGGGCTGACGTTCAGCGTCGACGAGGGCGAGTGCGTCGGCTACATCGGCCCGAACGGCGCCGGGAAGTCCACCACTGTCAAGATGCTCACCGGCATCCTGGTGCCCACCGGCGGACGGCTGCGGGTGGCCGGCGTCGACCCGGCCGCCCGCCGCTCCGAACTCGCCCGCCGGATCGGCGTGGTGTTCGGCCAGCGCACCACCCTGTGGTGGGACCTGCCGCTGCGCGACAGCTACGAACTGGCCCGGCGGATCTACCGCGTCCCCGACGCCAGGTACCGGGCCAACCTCGACCGCTGCGTCGAACTGCTCGACCTGGCCGCCCTGCTGGACACCCCCGTCCGGCAGCTCTCGCTCGGCCAGCGGATGCGCGGCGACCTCGCCGCCGCCCTGCTGCACGACCCCGGCGTGCTCTACCTCGACGAGCCCACCATCGGGCTCGACGTGGTCAGCAAGGCCAAGGTCCGCGCGTTCCTGCGCGAGACCAACCGGGAGCGGCGCACCACCGTGCTGCTCACCACCCACGACCTGACCGACATCGAGCAGCTGTGCGGCCGGGTGATGGTGATCGACCACGGCCGCCTCGTCCTGGACGGCCCGCTGGAGCGGCTGCACGAGATCGGCGGCAGCGAACGCACCCTGGTGGTCGACCTGGCCGGGGCGCACCCGCCGATCGAGCTGCCCGGCGTCCGGGTGGTCAAGGCCGAGGGCCCGCGCCAGTGGCTGGCCTTCCCGGCCCGGCAGAGCGCCGCGCCGATCGTCGCCGCCGTCGCCGAGCGCTACCCGCTGGTCGACCTGTCGCTGCGGGAGCCCGCGATCGAGGACGTGATCGCCCGGATCTACGCTGGGAGCGCCGCCGCGCCGGTGGCCTGAAGCCGCCGCGCCGGTGGCCCGAACCCCCTCACCCGTTCGGGTGGCGAAGGTGACCAGTCGGCCGGTACGGGAGTTGGCACCTCGTGACCGAGCAAGGACCGGACGTCAGCGTGGTGATCGCCGTCCACGACACCATGCCCTACCTGACCGCCTGCCTGGACTCGCTGGTGGGCCAGAGCATCGAGCCGCACCGGATGGAGGTGGTCGCCGTCGACGACGGCTCCGGCGACGGCAGCACCGAGGAGCTCGCCCGCTACGCGGCCGCCCACCCCGGACTGTTCCGCACCGTCCGGCAGCCCGCCTCCGGCGGCCCCGCCAGCCCCACCAACCGCGGCACCGAACTCGCCCGCGGCCGCTACCTGCTGTACCTCGGCGCCGACGACTGGCTCGGACCCGAGGCGCTGGAGCGGATGGTCGAGGCCGCCGACCGCTGGCAGTCCGATGTGCTGATCCCCAAGCAGGTCGGCGAACACGGCCGGGTCGTCCCGCAGGGCATCTTCGACCGCACCGCCGAACAGGTCGGCTTCACCGACTCCGCGCTCGCCTGGGCGCTCGGCGACACCAAGCTGTTCCGCCGCGAACTCGTCACCGCCCACGGGCTGCGCCGCCGCGAGGACCTGGTCATCCACTCCGACCAGCCCTTCACCCTCGGCGCGCTGCTGCACGCCCGCAAGGTCTCCGTCCTCGCCGACTACGACTACTACCACCTGGTGCTGCGCCGGGACCGCTCCAACGTCACCCACCGGGCCGGGCCGATGGACCGGCTGCGCGGCTTCACCGCCGCCCACGAGGTGCTCGACCGCAGCACCCTGCCCGGGCCCGACCGGGACGCCGTGCGGGCCCGCTACTTCAGCTGGGACGTCCCGCAGTTGCTCCAGGCGCCGTTCCTCGCCGAACCGCCCGACGCGCAGCGCCGGATCGTCCAGGAGATCGGCCGGTTCACCGACCGGCACTGCTCGCCCGCCGTGTTCCGCACCCTGCCCGTCCCCGCCCGGCTCCGGCTGGCCCTGGCCCGGCGCGGCGAACTGCTCGCCCTGTGCGACCTGATCACCTGGGAGCAGGACCACGGCGAGCCGCCCGCCGTCCGGCGCGGCTCCCGGCTCTACGCCGACCACCCGATGTTCCGCGACAGGCGCCTCGGCCTGCCCGACGCGCTGTTCGAACTCGGCCGCGCCCCCGGGCCGGCCGGCTGGCGCCGCCTCGTCCCCGCGCCGCTGCGCCGCGCCCGGTGGGCCGTCAAGCGCGGGCTGCGCAGGGCCCGCCGGGACGGCCTGGCCGGGCTGCTGCGGGGTGCCCGGTGAACGGGGTGCCGGAGCGGGACGCGGCGCACGGCACTCCGGTGCGGGACGCGCTCCTGGAGCCGGACGCCGGGCCCGCCGGGTCCCCGGCGGGCCCGGAGCCAGACGCGGCGGGCGCGGCCCCGCAGCGGAACGCGGTGCTGGACGTCTGCGTGGTCGGCCTGGGCAAGATCGGCCTGCCGCTGGCCGTCCAGTACGCCGGCAAGGGCCACCTGGTGACCGGCGCCGACATCGCCCCCGAGGTGGTCGCCGCCGTCACCGCCGGCCGTCCCCCCTTCCCGCGCGAGGCGCACCTCGACGAGCGGCTCGCCGAGGCCGTCGCGGCCGGCCGGCTGCGCGCCACCACCGACACCGCCGCCGCCACCGCCGGGGCCGACGCCGTGGTGATCGTCGTCCCGCTGGTCACCGACCCCGACGGCAACCCCGACTTCGCGCTGCTGGACGCCGCCACCGACGCCGTCGCCGCCGGACTGCGCCCCGGCACCCTGGTCAGCTACGAGACCACCCTGCCGGTGGGCACCGTCCGCGGCCGCTTCGCCCGGCGGCTGGAGGCCGGCTCCGGGCTGGCCGCCGGACGGGACTTCGCGCTGGTGTTCAGCCCCGAACGGGTCCGCACCGGGCGGGTCTTCGCCGACCTGCGGCGCTACCCCAAGCTGGTCGGCGGCATCGACGAGGAGTCCACCCGGCGCGGCGTCGCCTTCTACCGGGCGGTGCTCGACTTCGACCCGCGCCCCGACCTGCCGCGCGGCAACGGCGTCTGGGCGCTGTCCGGGACGGAGGCCGCCGAGTTCGCCAAGCTCGCCGAGACCACCTACCGGGACGTCAACATCGCGCTGGTCAACCAGTTCGCCCGGTACGCGGACCGGGTCGGCGTCGACCTCGCCGAGGTCATCGACGCCTGCAACTCGCAGCCCTACAGCCACCTGCACCGCCCCGGCATCGCGGTCGGCGGCCACTGCATCCCGGTCTACCCCCGGCTGTACCTGTGGAACGACCCGGGGGCCGGCGTGGTGCGGGCCGCCCGCGAGGCCAACGAGCAGGTCCCGGCGTACGCGGTCGGCCTGCTGGAGGGCGCGATCGGCCCGCTGGCGGGCGTCGCGGTGACGGTGCTCGGCGCGTCCTACCGGGGCGGGGTCAAGGAGACCGCGTACTCCGGGGTCTTCCCGCTGGTCGCCGCGCTCCGGGCGGCCGGGGCGGAGGTCGGCGTCAGCGACCCGCTCTACCCGCCGGAGGAACTGGCCGCGCTCGGCCTGCCGCCCGACCAGGGCAAGCCCGCCGCCGCGCTGGTCGTGCAGGCCGACCACCCCGAGTACCGGGACCTGGGCGCGATCGACTTCCCGGGCGTGCGGGTGCTGCTCGACGGCCGCCGGGTCACCGACCCCGAACGGTGGGAGGGCGTGCGGCGGATCGTGCTCGGCGGGGGCGGCTGAGCGGCGGGGACGCCGCGGCCCCGGCCCCGGACGGACGGATGTGCGGGGCGGCTGCCTTTTCCGGCGCGCGGTGTGCCAGGCTGGCGGGGTGAGCACGGACCAGACGGCCCCAGGGGTCAGCTTCACCGCCGCCGACGAGGAGAAGCGGCGCGGTGTGCGGAAGATGAAGACCGTCGCGACCGGGCTGCTCGCCCTGGCCACGCTGGTGTTCGCCCTCGCCACCTGGGCGAAGGCGTCCGGCGCGGGCGCCTGGGCCGGGTACGTCGCGGCCGCCGCCGAGGCGGGCATGGTCGGCGCGCTCGCCGACTGGTTCGCCGTCACCGCGCTGTTCCGCCGGCCGTTCGGGCTGCCGATCCCGCACACCGCGATCATCCCGACCAAGAAGGACGCCTTCGGGCGCTCGCTCGGCGACTTCGTCGGCGACAACTTCCTCTCCGGGCCGGTGGTCCGGGCCCGGCTCGGCCGGATCGGGGTGTCCCGGCTGCTCGGCGAGTGGCTCCGCGCGCCCGGCAACCCCGAGCGCGTCACCCACGAGGCCGCCGCCGCGCTGCGCGGCCTGCTGGAGGTGCTCCGCGACGAGGACGTGCAGGCCGTGGTCGCCGAGGCGGTCACCCGGCGGGCCGCCGCCACCTCGGTCGCCGAACCCGCCGGGCGGCTGCTCGGCCGGATCGTCGCCGACGACGGCCACAAGGGCGTGGTCGACCTGGTGGTGGCGCGCGCCCACGACTGGCTGGTCGCGCACCACGGCGAGGTGGTCGCCCGGGTCACCGCCAAGACCCCGGGCTGGACGCCGAAATTCCTCGACCAGCAGGTGGGGGAGCGGGTCTACAAGGAGCTGCTGCGCTTCGTCGGCGACGTCCGCGACGACCCGGTCCACCCCGCGCGCGGCGCGCTCGACAACTTCCTCGCCGACTTCGCGCGCGAGCTCCAGCACGACCCCGCCACCATCGAGCGGGTGGAGCGCGCCAAGTCCGACCTGCTGGCCCGCCCCGAGGTGCAGGACCTGATCGCCTCCTCGTGGGCGGCCGTCCGCGCCCTGGTGCTGAACGCCGCCGAGGACGAGGACAGCGAGCTGCGCCGCCGCCTCACCGAGGCGCTGCGCACGCTGGGCCGCCGGCTCGCCACCGACGGCCGGCTCCAGGCGAAGACCGACAGCTGGCTGCTGAACGCCGTCGACTACGTGGTCACCAACTACCGGGAGCAGATCACCTCGTTGATCTCCGAGACGGTGGCCGGCTGGGACGCCGCCGACGCCTCCCGCAAGATCGAGGCCAACGTCGGCCGCGACCTCCAGTTCATCCGGATCAACGGCACCGTGGTCGGCGCGCTGGCCGGCCTGTTCATCCACACCGTCAGCACCGCGCTGGGCGGCTGACCGGGCGGCGGGCCGCCGGGCGGTGCCGGGGCGGCGGGCCGCCGCGGGTTAGCATGCGAGGTCTGTCCGGGTCCGGGTGAGAGCAGAACGGGAGCGTGCCGTGGCCGAGGGTGTCCAGGGGATCGAGGCGTTCATCGCCGGAATGCCGAAGGCGGAGCTGCACGTCCACCACGTGGGCTCGGCCTCGCCGCGGGTGGTGGCCGAGCTGGCGGCCCGGCACGCCGGACGCAGCCGGGTGCCGGCCGACCCGCAGGCGCTCGCCGAGTACTTCACCTTCACCGACTTCGCGCACTTCATCGAGGTGTACCTGAGCGTCGTCGACCTGATCCGGGACGCCGAGGACGTCCGGGCGCTGACGTACGGCGTCGCCCAGGACATGGCCCGGCAGAACATCCGGTACGCCGAACTGACCGTCACCCCCTACTCGTCGGTCAACCGGGGCATCCCCGACACCGCCTTCATGGAGGCGATCGAGGACGCCCGGCGGTCCGCCGAGAAGGACCTCGGCATCGTGCTGCGCTGGTGCTTCGACATCCCCGGCGAGGCCGGGCTGGCCTCCGCCGAGGAGACCGCCCGCCTCGCCCTCGACCTGGCCCCCGACGGGCTGGTCTCGTTCGGGCTCGGCGGCCCCGAGATCGGCGTGCCGCGCCCGCAGTTCAAGCCGTACTTCGACCGGGCCCGGGCGGCCGGCCTGCACAGCGTGCCGCACGCGGGCGAGTCGACCGGCCCCGAGACGGTGTGGGACGCGATCCGGCTGCTCGGCGCGGAGCGGATCGGGCACGGCACCCAGTCGGTGAAGGACCCGGCGCTGGTCGACTACCTGGGCGAGCACCGCATCCCGCTGGAGGTCTGCCCGACCTCCAACCTGGCGACCCGGGTGGTCGAGCGGATCGAGGACCACCCCGTCCGGCAGATGGTCGACGCCGGCCTGCTGGTCACCATCAACAGCGACGACCCGCCGATGTTCGGCACCGACCTGAACACCGAGTACGCGGTCGCCGCGAAGCTCCTCGGCCTGGACGAGTCCGGCGTCGCGGCGCTCGCCCGCAACGCGGTCGAGGCGTCCTTCCTCGACCGGGCCGCGAAGCGCCGGCTGACCGGCGAGATCGACACCTACCTGGCGGCCTGGCCCACCGCCTGAGCGCCGGCGCCCCCCGCGGCCGGGCGGTGCAGGTACCGGCGCTCGGCCGTCGTCCAGGCGGTGCTGGTCAGCAGGTAGAGTGCGCCCGCGGCGGGCAGCAGCAGGGCGAACAGCGGGGTGCCGAAGGCCAGCCAGCGGGACGGGCCGGCCGCCGTGGGGGAGTGCGCGGCGCGGCGGGCGTTGTACCAGGCCAGGGCCAGTAGGGCCGCCTCCAGGGCGGCGAACAGCGCGAACTGGGCCGGGGTGTGGGCGGTCGCGGGGCGGGTGCCGAGCGGGACGCCCGCGAGGGTCGCGTCCAGCAGGTGGCCCGGGGCGGTGGTGAACAGGCGGTACATCACCGAGAAGAACGGGGCCTGGAGCAGCGCCGGGAGCAGGCCCGCGAGCGGGCCGGTGCCCTCCGCGCGGTGCAGGGCGAGCAGTTCGCGGTTCAGCCGGGCGGGGTCCTCGGCGTGCCGCTCGCGCAGCCGCGCCACCTGCGGCGCGACCCGGGCGCGGGCCCGTTCGGTGCGGGCCGCGGTACGGGCCAGCGGGTGGAGGGCGGCGCGGACCGCCAGGGTGAACAGGACGATCGCGGCCGCGGTGGGGACGGCGGTGGCGAGGGCCGCGACGGCGGCGTGGGCGAGGTGGACGGCGGGGTCGAGGACGCTGAGGACGGACACGGTGGCTCTCCGGGAGTCGGCGGGACGGCGACGGTGCTCGGAGGGCGGACGCGCGGAGGGGGCCGACGGCGCCGGGCGCGCGGGCGCGCGCGGCGGGGGTCGGGGACGGTGCGTGGTCGCTCGCGCGCGTCCCCGGACGCGGTCCCGGCCCCGGTGGGGTGCGGGAGTGCGGGGAGGCGCGGAGGAGGGACGGGCCCCTCAGGCGGCCGCGGGCCGCCGTCCCGGGGCGCGGGGGCGGGCGCGGCCCGGGGCGTCCGGGTCGCGCGGGGGGAGGTAGGCGGTGCGGTAGGCCCGGCGGCGCAGGGCGCCCGCGTGGACGGCGGCCGGGGTGCGGGCGCCGGGGAGGCGGGCCGCGGCGAGGGCGGTGCCGGTGGCGACGGCGGCGAGCAGGAGCAGCGCGGCGGCCGCGGTCAGCGCGCCCGGACCGGCGGGCAGGTCGCCGGTGAGGACCCGGAGCAGGGCGAGCAGCAGCGGCGTGGCCGACACGGTGCGCACCTCCTGGGGCCGGGGCCGGGGCCCGGGTTCGGGTCCGATGGTACGTCAACGGCGGGGCGGCGGTCCGGGGTTCCCGCCTTCCCGCCGTCGACGCGGGGGTCAGGGCAGGCGGACCACCGAGGCGGTCGCGGCGGAGGCGCGGGCGGCCTCCAGGACGGCGAGGGTGGCGACGGCGTCGCGCGGGTCGACGGGCGGCGGGGTGCGGTCGGCGAGCGAGGCGGCGATGCCCGCGTAGTACGCCGGGTAGTCGCCGGGGTCGGTGGTGACGGACTCGGCGTCGCCGTCGCTGCCGAGCAGGCCGTACGCGGCCGGGTCGTCGTCGCCCCAGTGCCCGTCCGGCGCGCCCGGGCGGCGGCCGGCCCGCAGCGCAGCCTCCTGCGGGTCCATGCCGAACTTGACGTAGCCGGCGCTGTCGCCGAGGACGCGCAGCCGGGGCCCGGCGAGCGGGGCGAGGGCGCTGGTCCACAGCTGGGAGCGGACGCCGCCGGTGTGGGTGAGGGCCAGGAAGGCGTCGTCGTCGACCACCGCGCCGTCGCGGCGCACGTCGATCTCCGCGTACACCGTCTCGACCGGACCGAACAGGGTGAGCGCCTGGTCGACCAGGTGGCTGCCCAGGTCGTACAGGGTGCCGCCGACCTCGGCCGGATCGGCCAGCTCGCGCCAGCCCGCCTTGGGCTTGGGGCGGAAGCGCTCGAAGCGGGACTCGAAGCGGTGCACCCGGCCGAGGCGCCCCTCCGCGATCAGGCGGGCCGCGGTCAGGAAGTCGCCGTCCCAGCGCCGGTTCTGGAACACCGACAGCAGCAGGCCGGACTTCTCGGCGAACTCGCACAGGTCGCGGGCCTGGTCGCTGGTCGCGGCCAGCGGCTTGTCGACCACGGTGGCCAGGCCCGCGAGCAGGGCGGTGCGGGCGAGCGGGACGTGGGTGCGGTTGGGGGAGGCGATCACCACCAGGTCGAACCGGTCGGCGTCCTCGAACAGCTGCTCGGGGGTGTCGAGGGCGCGGGCGTCCGGGTGGTCGCGGTGCAGCCGGGCGCGGCGGTCGGGGTTGGCGGTGACCACCGCGTCCAGCCGGAGTCCGGGCGTGCCGGCGATCAGCGGGGCGTGGAAGGCGGAACCGGCCAGGCCGTAGCCGATCAGGCCGACGCGGAACGGGGCGGAGGGCGTGCTGCTCATGGCCTCCACTCAACCACCCCGGCCCGTCGCGGCGGCGGAGGCCGCCCGGTCCGGCCCGCCCCGCCGGTGGGGAGGGCCGGGGAGGGGCCGGTCAGCGCTCGGACGGGGGGCGGCACCGGTGCCGTACGGCGGACGCGGCACCGGCCAGCAGCAGCACCGAACCCACCGACAGCAGCACGCCGTTGAGCACCGCGGCGCCCTCCCCGGACCCGGCGAGCCGCACGGCCGGCCCGGCCAGCAGGGCGGCGACGGCCAGCAGGACGGCGGCGCGGGCGGTGGCGGTGCGGTGGACGGAGGCCATCCGGGGCTCCCTTGCGTCGGGCGGAGCGGGCGTGTCCGGGACGCTGACCGTTCTCAGTGCGGTAACTGCCGGTACGTCAGGGTGGTTACGGTCGGCTTGAGGCGGTGTCGGGGCGCCCCGCACCGGGGTCGACGGTCCGGGCGGGGCGCCGGGGCGTCAGACCAGCTCGACCAGGTCGGCGATCGAGTTGACCACCTGGGTCGGCCGGTACGGGAAGCGGTCGACGTCGGAGGCGTGGGTCAGGCCGGTCAGCACCAGGAAGGTCGACATGCCCGCCTCCATGCCGGAGACGATGTCGGTGTCCATCCGGTCGCCGATCATCGCGCTGTTCTCCGAGTGCGCGCCGATCGCGTTCAGGCCCGCGCGCATCATCAGCGGGTTGGGCTTGCCGACGAAGTACGGCTCCACGCCGGTCGCCTTGGTGATCAGCGCGGCCACCGCGCCGGTCGCGGGCAGCGCGCCCTCGGCGGACGGGCCGGTCTCGTCCGGGTTGGTGGCGATGAACCGGGCGCCGTCGTTGATCAGCCGGACGGCCTTGGTCATCGCCTCGAAGGAGTACGTCCGGGTCTCGCCCAGCACGACGAAGTCCGGTGCGGTGTCGGTCAGCACGTAGCCGATGTCGTGCAGCGCGGTGGTCAGGCCCGCCTCGCCGATCACGTACGCGGTGCCGCCCGGGCGCTGGTCGTCCAGGAACTTGGCGGTGGCCAGGGCGGAGGTCCAGATGTGCTCGGCGGGCACGTCCAGGCCCATCCGGGCGAGCCGGGCGTGCAGGTCGCGCTGGGTGTAGATCGAGTTGTTGGTGAGCACCAGGAAGGGCTTTCCGGACTCACGCAGCCGCTGGAGGAAGGCATCGGCGCCCGGGATCGGCACGCCCTCGTGGATGAGGACTCCGTCCATGTCGGTCAGCCAGGTCTCGATGGGCTTGCGGTCTGCCACGTGGGTGTCTCCTTGGTCTTGCACAGGTCGAACGATCTTCGTGATCGCTCCGACCGGACACCACTGGCCGGTCGGGCGCCACAGGCTGCCCCAACGCCGATCAGCCTAGTCGTCCCGGTCGGCCGGCCACAGGGGCGTCCGCGCCCGCCGCGCCCCGCGCCCCGCGCCCCGGGCCGCGGCGGGCGCGGCGGGCTGTCGGCGCGACTGTGTAGCGTTCACCGCGGCGGGTCCGGGACGGGCCCGCGGAACGCACGAGTGAGAGCGGCCGCCGTGCGGCGCGGCCGGTGGGAGGTACAACGTGACGGAGCTGGCCCAGACGCCCGCGAACGGCGCGCCGGAACTGCCCGAGTCCTGGCGGGGGGTGCTCGCCGAGGAGACCGGCAAGCCCTACTACGCGCAGCTGACCGGGTTCCTGGCCGCCGAGCGCGCCGAGCACGAGGTGTTCCCGCCCGCCGGGCAGGAGTTCTCGGCGCTCGCCGCGACCGCGTACCAGGACGTCCGGGTGCTGATCCTCGGTCAGGACCCTTACCACGACAACGGCCAGGCGCACGGCATGAGCTTCTCCGTGCTGCCGGGCGTCCGGACCCCGCCGTCGCTGCGCAACATCTACAAGGAGCTGCACACCGACCTCGGCCTGGCGGTGCCCGACAACGGGTACCTGATGCCGTGGGCCGAGCAGGGCGTGCTGCTGCTCAACGCGGTGCTCACCGTGCGGGCGCACGAGGCCAACTCGCACAAGAACAAGGGCTGGGAGAAGTTCACCGACGCGGTGATCAAGGCGGTCAGCGCCCGCGAGGAGCCCTGCGTGTTCGTGCTCTGGGGCGGCTACGCGAAGAAGAAGCTCCCGCTCATCGACACCAGCCGCCACGTGGTCGTCCAGGGCGCGCACCCGTCGCCGCTGTCCGCGAAGCTGTTCCTCGGCAGCAAGCCGTTCTCGCAGATCAACGAGGCCCTGGAGGGCTTCGGCCGGAAGCCGGTCGACTGGCAGATCCCGAACCTGAACCCGTAGCGGCACGGCCGGGGCCCGGGCCCGGGGGAGCGCCTCCTCCGGGCCACGGCCGTGCCCGCCTCAGGCGAGGACCGGCGGTTCGGTGGCGGCGCGCAGCCGGTCGAGGGTGACGCCGTCCGCGAGTTCGACCAGCCGCAGGCCCCCGGGGGTGACGTCGAGGGTGGCCAGGTCGGTGACGATCCGGTGGACGACGGCCCGGCCGGTGGCGGGCAGCGAGAGCTCGTCCACGATCTTGGGGGTGCCGTCCTTCGCGGTGTGCTCCATCACCACGATCAGCCGGCGGGCCCCGTGCACCAGGTCCATCGCGCCGCCCATGCCCTTGACCATCTTGCCGGGGATCATCCAGTTGGCGAGGTCGCCGCCCGCGGAGACCTGCATCGCGCCGAGCACCGAGACGTCGATCCGCCCGGCGCGCACCATGCCGAAGGAGAACGCCGAATCGAAGTACGCCGCACCGGGGTTGACGGTGACGGTCTCCTTGCCGGCGTTGATCAGGTCGGGGTGGACGTCGGCGTCCGCCGGGTAGGGGCCGGTGCCGAGGATGCCGTTCTCGGAGTGCAGGACGACGTGCACGCCCGGCGGCAGGTGGTCCGGGATCAGGGTGGGCAGGCCGATGCCGAGGTTGACGTACTGGCCGTCGCGCAGTTCGCGGGCGGCCCGGGCGGCGAGCGCCGCCCGCGGGTCCGAGGGGGCGGCGGTGGTCATCGGGACTCCTCCGGGGCGGCGGGGCGGCGGACGGTGCGCCGCTCGACGCGGCGGTCGGCGGGGTCGGCGGCGACGATCCGGTCGACGTACACGCCGGGCAGGTGGACGGCGTCCGGCGGGATCTCGCCGGGCTCGACGATCCGGTCGGCCTCGACCACGGTGACCCGGCCGGCGGTGGCGCACAGCGGGTTGAAGTTGCGGGCGGCGGCGTGGAAGACGCAGTTGCCGTGCCGGTCGGCGACCTCGGCGCGGACCAGCGCGAAGTCGGCGTTGATCGCCTCCTCCAGCAGGTGGCGGCGGCCGCCGAACTCGCGGACCTCCTTGGGCGGGGAGGCCAGCGCGACCGCGCCGCCGCCGGGGGCGTAGCGCCAGGGCAGGCCGCCCTCCTCCACCTGGGTGCCGGCCCCGGCCGGGGTGTAGAAGGCGGGGATGCCCGCGCCGCCGGCCCGCAGGCGTTCGGCCAGGGTGCCCTGCGGGGTGAGTTCGACCTCCAGCTCGCCGTTCAGGTACCGGCGGGCGAACTCCTTGTTCTCGCCGACGTAGGAGGAGGTCATCCGGGCGATCCGGCCGGCCCGCAGCAGCAGGCCCAGGCCCCAGTCGTCCACCCCGCAGTTGTTGGAGACGACCCGCAGGCCGGTGGTGCCGGCGTCGACCAGGGCGCCGATCAGGGTGGACGGGATGCCGCACAGGCCGAAGCCGCCGACCGCGAGCAGCGCGCCGTCGGGAATGTCCCCGACCGCGCGGGCCGGGGAGTCCAGGACCTTGTCCAAGGGGGGCCGCCTTTACCAGGAGAGGGCAGGAGAGGGCAGGGAGGTGCAGGGGAGGTGCAGGGGAAGGGTGCGGGGAGGTGCAGGGGAGGGGTGCGGGGGAGGGACCGACTGGCGCACCACCCTCCCCGCAGGCCCCGGGGCTTTCCATGGCGGACGGCGCCATGGCGCGGGCGCCCGCCATGTGCCCGCCGCACACCCCCGGACGCCCGCCGCCGCGACATGGCGGCGGGCCACGCAGTGCGGGCGGCCGATGTGTGGTTCCGTCACATGTCGTCCCACCGGGCGCGCCCCTACGGTTCCGGCATCCCACCAGCACCGGTACGTCAGGAGCCCCCCACCATGCCAGTCACGGACGCCACCCACAGACGCCCCGTCCGGAAGCTCGCCGCGCTGGCCGCCTGCGTGCTGCTCGCCGCGGGCTGCGCGAAGGCCGGCACCGCGGGCACCTCGACCGGGGCCGGGAGCGGCGGGGGCGACAAGAGCCCGGTCAAGGTCGGCCTGGTGTACTCGAAGACCGGCCCGCTGGCCGCCTACGGCAAGCAGTACCTGGAGGGCTTCAAGGCGGGCCTGGCGTACGCCACCAAGGGCACCGGCGCCGTGGACGGCCACCCGGTGGAGGTCGCCGAGCAGGACGACGCGGGCGACCCGGCGAAGGCGGTCTCCGCCGCCAAGGACCTGATCGGCAAGAACTACAAGATCCTGGCGGGCTCCACCGCCTCCGGCGTGGCGCTCCAGGTCGGCCCGATCGCCGCCCAGAACAAGGTGCTGTTCATCTCCGGCCCGGCCGCCGCCGACAAGGTCACCGGCCTGAACAAGTACACCTTCCGCTCCGGCCGCCAGTCGTACCAGGACACCCGGGCCGCCGCCTCGTTCATCGGCGACGCCAAGGGCAGGAAGGTCACCGTGCTGGCCCAGGACAACGCCTTCGGCCAGGCCAACGTGGCCGCCGTCAAGGCCGTCCTGGGCGCCGAGGGCGCCACCGTGGACGCCGTGCTGGCCCCGCCGTCCGCCACCGACCTGACCCCGTTCGCCACCCAGGCCAAGGACGCCAAGCCCGACCTGCTGTACGTCGCCTGGGCCGGCGACACCGCGTCCGCGCTGTGGACCTCGCTCAACCAGCAGGACGTGTTCTCCGCGACCAAGGTCGTCACCGGCCTCGACGTGGCCGCCTCGTACCCGCTGTTCGGCCCGGCCGCCGAGAAGATCGACTTCCTGAACCACTACTTCGGCGGCGCCGCCGGCACCGCGGCCGAGAAGGCGATGACCGACGCGGTCACCGGGGCCGGCTCCAAGCCCGACCTGTTCACCCCCGACGGCTTCACCGCCGCCCAGATGGTGGTGCACGCGCTGGAGGCCGCCCAGGGCTCCGACGCCGACACCGACGCGCTGGTCAAGGCCCTGGAGGGCTGGAGCTTCGACGGCGTCAAGGGGAAGCTCACCGTCCGGGCCGAGGACCACGCGCTGCTCCAGCCGATGTTCCAGGTCAAGCTGGTCGGCAGCGGCGCCGACGCCAAGCCCACCGCGGTCAGGACCCTGGACGCCGACCAGGTCGCCCCGCCGGTCGCCCCGATGGCGGGCTGAGCCCGATGAGCACCCCCGCCCCGGTCCTGCGGCTGGACGGACTCGGCTGGTCCGTGCGCGGCGTCCCGATCGTGCAGGACGTCAGCCTCGACGTCGCCGAGGGCGAGTTCGTCGCCTTCATCGGCCCGAACGGGGCGGGCAAGACCTCCCTGTTCAACCTGATCACCGGCATCCACCCCGCCACCCGCGGCACCCTCCACCTGGACGGCGCCGACATCACCGCCCTGCCGGTGCCCGCCCGGGCCCGGCGGGGCCTGGGCCGGACCTTCCAGACCTCCTCGCTCTGGCCCGGCCTCACCGTCGCCGAGCACCTGCGCCTCGCCGCCCAGGCCGCCGCCGGACCCGCCGCCTCCTACCGGATCTGGCGGCGGGCCGGACGCCACCGGCAGCAGGTCGAGGAGACCCTGGAGCGCACCGGCCTGGCCGACCGCGCCGACGACCCGGCCGGCTCGCTCTCGCACGGCGGCAAGCGCAAGCTCGAACTCGCGGTGCTGCTGGTCGGCGAGCCGCGGCTGATCCTGCTGGACGAGCCGATGGCCGGCGTCAGCGCCGAGGAGGTGCCCGCGCTGGTCGAGCTGATCCGCTCCGTCCACCAGGAGCAGGGCCGCACCGTCCTGATGGTCGAGCACCACATGGACGTGCTGCTGGGCCTGGCCGACCGGCTCGCCGTGATGCACCACGGCACCCTGCTCGCGCTCGACACCCCCGACGCCGTGATGGCCGACGCCACCGTCCAGGGGGCCTACCTCGGGGAGGCGCTGTGAGCCTGCTGACGGTCCGCGACCTGCGGGTGGTGATCGACGGCCTGCACATCCTGCACGGGGTGGACCTGGACGTCGCCGCCACCGGCGTCACCGCCCTGCTCGGGCGCAACGGCGCCGGCAAGACCACCACCGTCAAGGCGGTCATGGGCCTCGTCCCGCGCACCGGCGCCCTCACCTTCGACGGCGCCGACATCGGCCGGCTCCCCACCCACCTGGTGGTCCGCCGCGGCATCGGCTACGCCCCCGAGGACCGCGGGATCTTCGCCGGCCTCAGCGTCGCCGAGAACCTCCGGCTCGCCGAACGCGACACCGCCCCCGCCTACGACCTGGTCTTCGAGCTGTTCCCCGAGCTCAAGCAGCGCCACCGGCAGCCCGCCGGGACGCTCTCCGGCGGGCAGCAGCAGATGGTCGCCATCGCCCGCACCCTGCTCAACGGCAACCGGCTGATCATCGCCGACGAGCCCACTAAGGGACTCGCCCCGAAGATCGTCACCGAGGTCGCCGACGTGCTCGCCCGGGCTGCCGAGACCGTCCCCGTCCTGCTGGTCGAACAGAACCTCGCCCTGGTCCGCCGGGTGGCCGGCCACTGCGCCGTCCTCGCCGACGGCCGCACCGCCCACCAGGGCGACGCCCGCGCCCTGCTCGCCGACGAGGACGCCGCCCGCCGCCTGCTCGGCGTCGGCGGCCACCGCCCCGCCCCCGCACCCGAGGTGACGCCCCGATGAACACCGTCGTCCTGCTCGCCTGCACCGGACTCGGGCTCGGCGCGCTGTACTTCCTGGTCGCCTCCGGCCTCTCGCTGATCTTCGGCCTGATGGACGTGCTCAACTTCGCCCACGGCGCGCTGCTCTCGGTCGGCGCCTACGCCGCCTGGTGGGCCGCCACCGACGGCGGGATGGGCTTCTGGCTGGCCGTCCCGTTCGGCACCCTGGTCGGCACCGCCGCCTCGGTGCTGCTCGAACTCGCCCTGATCCGCCCGCTGTACGCCCGCCCCCGGGACCAGATCCTGGCCACCGTCGGCGTCGGACTCGCCCTGCCCGCCCTGCTGATGGGCGTCTGGGGCTCGGACGCCCGGCCCTTCCCGCAGCCCGCCGCGCTCTCCGGCACGGTCGGCCTGCTCGGCGCGACCGTCCCGGTCAACCGCTTCGTGCTGATGGCCGCCGCGCTGGTGGTGCTGGTCCTGCTCCGGCTGTTCCTGGCCCGGACCCGCTACGGCCTGATCGTCCGGGCCGGCGTCGAGGACCGCGCGATGGTCACCGCCCTGGGCATCGACGTCCGCAGGGCGTTCACCCTGGTCTTCGCGATCGGCGGCGCCGCCGCCTCGCTCGGCGGGGCGCTGGCCGGCCTCTACTTCGGCTCGATCAACCCCTCCCAGGGCACCGGACTGCTGATCTTCGCCTTCGTCGTGGTGGTGATGGGCGGCATGGGCTCGGTCACCGGCGCCGCCGTCGCCTCGGTCGGCGTCGGCCTCGTCCAGCAGTTCGCCAACTACTACACCGCGGCGGGCCTCGGCGACCTCTCGGTGGTCGTCCTGCTCGCCGTCCTCCTGCTCGTCAAGCCCCGCGGACTCACCGGGAGACTCGCGTGACCACCCACCTCAAGCGCTGGTGGCCGCTGGCCCTGCTGCTCGTCCTGTTCGCCGCGCCCTACAGCACCCTGCCGCTGCCCGGCCTGCTCGACGGGCCGCTCGGCAGCCCCGGCAGCCTGCAACTGATCGCGCTCTGCCTGCTGTACGGGGGCCTGGCCACCGGCTACGACCTGCTGCTGGGCCGGACCGGGCTGCTCTCCTTCGGGCACGCGCTGTACTTCGCCACCGGCCTGTACGCCACCGACCTGGCCATGCTCGAACTCGGCCTCGGCTTCTGGCCCGCCGCGCTCTTCGGCGTGGCCTGCGCGGTGGCCCTCGCGCTGGCGCTCGGCGCGGTCTCGCTCCGGGTCACCGGCATCGGCTTCTCCATGGTCACCCTGGCCTTCGCCCAGGCCGGCTCGATCCTGGTGCAGCGCAACCCCGGCGGCCTCACCGGCGGCGAGGAGGGCCGCTCCGTGCCCGCCGCGCACCTGCCCGACGCGCTGATCGGCATCCAGAACACCGCCAACCTGTACTGGATCGCGCTGGCCTACCTGGTCGGCACGCTCGCCGTCGTGCACTGGACGGTCTCCTCGCCCACCGGCCGGGTCTGGTCCGGCATCCGGGAGAACGAACGCCGGGTTGAGGTGCTGGGCCTGCGCCCGTACGGCTTCAAGCTGGTCGCGTTCACCGTCTCCGGCGCGCTGGCCGGCGCGGGCGGCGTGGTCTACCTGCTGCTCACCGGCGGCGCCACCCCGCAGGCGGCGAGCTCCGACGCCACGCTCGCGCTGCTGGTGATGGTGGTGCTGGGCGGCTCCGGCACCCGCTGGGGCCCGCTGCTCGGCGGCGTCCTCTACACCTGGGCCGCGCACCGGCTCGGCGACCTGGCCAACTCCGACTCGGTCGCCGAACTGCCGTCCGTGCTGCGGGTTCCGCTCTCCCAGCCGCTGTTCCTGCTCGGTACGCTCTTCGTCGCCGTGGTCTACCTGCTGCCGGGCGGCCTCGCCAAGCTCCCCGCCCGGCTGCGCGGCGGCCGCACCGCCGGGGCCGCGGCCCCCGTCACCGCCGTCCCGGAAGGCGCCGCATGACCAGCCCCCAGCCCGTCGCCCTGACCGTCCCCGTCGAGGGCGGCGACCTCGCCGTCCTGCACTGGCCCGCGACCGTCCCCGGCGCGCCCGTGGTGGTCGCCGTCCACGGCATCACCGCCAACGCGCTGGCCTGGGCCCCGCTGGCCCGGCTGCTCGACGGCCGGGCCGCGCTGTACGCCCCGGACCTGCGCGGCCGGGCCGCCAGCCGCGACCTGCCCGGCCCCTGGGGCCTGGCCCGGCACGCCGAGGACGTCGCCGCGCTGGTCACCGCCCTGGACGCGGGCCCGGTCCGGCTTGTCGGCCACTCGATGGGCGCCTGGGTCTCGGCCCTCACCGCGACCCGGCACCCGGAACTGGTCGCCGAACTCACCCTGGTGGACGGCGCGGTGACCTTCCCGCTGCCGCCCGGCGTCAGCGAGCGGGACGCCCTCGCCGCGGTCCTCGGCCCGGCGCTGGCCCGGCTCTCGATGACCTTCCCCGACCGCGCGGCCTACCGGGCGTTCTGGCAGGCCCACCCCGCGTTCGACCCGTGGACCGAGGAGCTCGACGCCTACACCCAGCGCGACCTGGTCGGCGAGGCCCCCGAGCTGGTCTCCTCCTGCGTCCACGAGGCGGTCACCACCGACGGCGCCCAGGTCCTGCTCGACCCGGAGGCCGCCGGGGCGGTCCACCGGCTGACCGTCCCCGCCCGCCTGCTCTACGCCGAGCGCGGCCTGATGGACGAGCCCCGGGCGCTCTACGACCCCGCCCGGCTGGAGGCCGCGAAGGTCACCGTCCCGACCGAGCCGGTCGCGGACACCAACCACTACTCGATCATCCGCTCCGCGCGCCTGGTGGAACTGCTGGTCTGACGGCGGCACGGCGACACGGCCGGGGGCCCGGGAAGCGAACTCCGCTTCCCGGGCCCCCGGCCGTCCCGTCCGCTACGCGCCCAGGAAGGTCTGCCAGCCGCCGGCCGGGGCCTGGCCGACGTTGAGGGTGCGCAGCTTGCGGAGGGTGGACTGGTCCTGGACCTCCAGCCAGTCGACGAGCTGCTTGAAGGAGACCAGGCGGACGTCGGGCTTGTCGGCGATCTGCCGGAGGGCCTCCTCGACCGCGTCCATGTAGATGCCGCCGTTCCACTGCTCGAAGTGGTTGCCGACGAAGAACGGGGCCCGGTTGGTGGTGTAGGCGCGCTCGAAGCCCGCCAGGTACGCGTCGCGGGCCTGGTCGCGCCACTGGCCGTACTTCGCCGGGTCGCCCTTGGTGGAGCCGCCGGACTGGTTGGCCAGGATGTTGTAGTCCATGGACAGCACCTGGAAGTTGTGGCCGGGGAACGGGATGCCCTGGAGCGGGAAGTCCCAGATCTTGCCGTCCTGGACCTTCTGCGGCCAGATCTGCAGGCCGCCGGGGGAGCTGGCGTCGTACTTCCAGCCGAGCTTGGCGGCGGTCGGCAGCAGCGCCTTCTGGCCCTCCAGGCAGGGGGTGCGGCCGCCGATCAGCTCCTTCTTGTAGTCGAAGGGGAACGGGTCGACGTCGGTGAAGCCGGTGTTGGTCCGCCACTGGGTGACGAAGGACACCGCCTGCTGGATCTCGCTCTCCCAGTCCTCCGGGGTCCACTTGTTGACGCCGTTGTGGTCGGAGCGGGTGGAGCAGAAGTGCCCGTTGAAGTGGGTGCCGATCTCGTGGCCGGCCTGCCAGGCCTGGGTGATCAGCTTGATGGTGTTGCGGACGGCGTTGTCGGACAGGAACGGGATGTCCGAGGCGCCGACGGGGTGCTGCGGCGGGTGGTAGAGCGAGGACTTCTCCTTCGGCAGGGTGTAGATGCCGGAGAGGAAGAAGGTCATCGCCGCCTTGTGCTCCTCGGCGAGCTTGAGGAAGCGGGCGAACTGGCCGTCGTCGGTGGCCCCGGCGCCGTCCCAGGAGAAGACCACGAACTGCGGCGGCGTCTCACCCGGCTTCAGCTTCTCCGGCGTGGGCTGGCGGGGCTGGGTGCCGGTGTCGGCGGTGGAGCCGTCGCCGAGCGGGGTGCCCTTGACGGCGGACGGGCTGGTGCCGGCGGAGGCGCTGCCGGTGCCGGTGCCGCCGGTGCCGCCGGAGGCGGCGTCGGAGCCGGGGCGGTTCGCCGTGCCGCCTCCGCTGGAACAGGCCGCGACGGCGCCGAGGGCCGCCGTGGCCGCTGTGGCGGTCAGCACTGTCCTGCGCGAGATGCTGCTCATGGTCTCCCCTGCCACGGTGGGCCCGGCCGGAACGAGGACCCGGGCGCCGACACGCGGCTCCCGGGGTCAACTTCTGGCAAAATCGGACAATTTGACGGTATTGCCACCCAAGGATGGCATGCCCGGGACGGACGGTCCAATGCCGCCCACCCTCACCAGGTCATCACGCGGAGGGGTTCCACCCGGCTCCCGGGCCGGCCGCCTTGTTGCCGTCCTGAGACACGGAACGCGAGGTCGCGGACCCGCCCGGGCCCCGCGGCGGCGGCCTACTCGCTCTCGACCAGGGCGGCCAGCCGGCGCCGCCGCCGGACGAGTTGCACCACCGCCGAGCTGATCGCGGTGGCCGCCGCGCAGGAGATCACGAAGCTCAGCCAGGCGGTGTCGAACCAGTGCAGGTTCAACCAGCCGAGGCTGACGATGTACGCCGCCCACACCACCGCGGCCACCGCCGACCAGCGCAGGAAGGTCCAGGGCCGGTTCGCGGAGTGGCCCACCGCCAGGTCCAGCACGGTCCGCCCGGCCGGGATGAAGCGCGCGACGATCACGATGGCCGCCGCGGCCCGGCTGGTGGTGCGGCCGGTCAGCGCCAGCTGCACCCGCTCCACGCTCGCGGCCAGCCGGGGCCGGCGGGCCAGCCGGCGGTGCACCGCGGGCGCGCCGCGCCGGGCCAGGTTGAGCAGCAGCAGGTCGCCGAGGAAGGAGGCGAGCGCCACGCCCGCGCCCAGCAGCAGCGGCGAACCGTCCACGTGCGCGGTCTTCAGCACCGCGAGGATCACCAGCGTCCCGCTGGGCAGGAACGGCAGGAAGGCGTCACCGAGGACGGCGGCCAGCGCCAGCGCGCAGTACCAGGCGGGGCCGATGACGGCGTTCGGGTCCACGGTGTCTCTCCCTCCAGCACGCCCGGGGGGAGCAGCTGCAACGGGGGACAACGCTAGCGCGGGCAAATTTCATGGCATGAAGCACCCCCGTGTGGCATACCGCACACACGGGCCCGGGAACGGCGAGAGCCCCCGGGCGGGGTGCCGCTCCGGGGGCTCGTGGGATCGAACGACGCTGGTCGAGCCCGTCGATCTGTCGCTGGCGCGCGGAACCGGTACGTGATCCGCGCCGATCTCCAGACTGCCCCATCCGCGCCCCCGATCGGACCGCCGGACCTGGCGACTTCTCGCTGTGGCGTGAAGTCGCCACGCAGCGTGGCCTCCTGTCGGTGCGTCAGGCGCGACGGCGGGCGGAGCGGTGCAAGGAGCAGCGGGAGAGGGCCGGGAGAGGGCCGGGAGCGGTGGTGGGAACGGCGGCCGGAAGGCCGGCGCCGGGGCGGGAACAGCCCGGACGCCGGGCGGGTTGTGCTCCGACGAACGCCCGGGCACCCGGCCGGGGCACCAGGAGGACGCACCGCATGAGCACCGCACCGGAGCCGGCCGCCCCCGGGGCCGCCACCGCCCCCGACCGGGCCGCCGCCGCAGGCCCCGCCACCGCCACGGCCACCGCCGCCGACCGGATCCGCGGCCGGGCCGCGGGCCGCGCGCCCGCCCCGCTCTCCATCCTGGACCTGGCCACCGTCGGCTCCGGCCACACCGCGGGCGAGGCGCTCGCCGCGACCACCGAGCTGGCCCGGGCCGCCGAGGGCTGGGGCTACCACCGGTTCTGGGTGGCCGAGCACCACGGCATGCCCGGCGTGGCCTCCTCGGTGCCCGCCGTGCTGCTCGCCCACCTCGGCGCGCACACCCGCACGCTGCGCCTGGGCTCCGGCGGCGTGATGCTCCCCAACCACGCCCCGCTGGCGATCGCCGAGCAGTTCGGCCTGCTGGAGGCCCTGCACCCGGGCCGGATCGACCTGGGCCTGGGCCGCGCCCCCGGCACCGACCAGGGCACCGCCCGGGCACTGCGCCGGGGCCTGGCCGACGGCGCGGAGGACTTCCCGCGCCAACTCGCCGAGCTGACCCACTTCCTGGACGGCGACTTCCCGGCCGGCCACCCGTACGCCCGGCTGGAGGCGGTGCCGCGCTCGACGTCCCGGCCGCCGGTCTGGCTGCTCGGCTCCTCCGGGTTCAGCGCCCAGCTCTCCGCCCGGCTCGGCTACCCGTTCGCGTTCGCGCACCACTTCAGCGCTGCCAACACCGTCCCCGCGCTCGACCTGTACCGGGAGGGCTTCACCCCGTCCGAGGTGCTGGAGGAGCCGTACGCGCTGATCGGGGTGAGCGCGGTGGCCGCGGAGAGCCGGGAGCGGGCGCTGTGGCTGGCCCGCTCGGCCGGGCTGGGCATGCTGCGGCTGCGGCAGGGCCGGCCGGGGCCGATCCCGACGCCGGAGGAGGCCGCCGCGCACCCCTACACCGCTGCCGAGGAGGACTTCCTGGAGTCCTGGCTGGCGAACGTGGTGCTCGGCACCCCGGCGGAGGTCGCCGAGGGCCTGGAGGCGCTACGGCGGCGCACCGGGGCCGACGAGCTGATGGTCACCTCGCACATCCACGGCCACGAGAACCGGCTGGCCTCCTACGGCCTGATCGCCGAGGCGTACGGGCTCACCGCCGCCGCGGGCTGAGCCCGTCCGGCGCCGCGTCCGCACGTCCCACCGCCCCGGCCACCGCCCCGGTCGCCGCCGCGGTCCCCGTCGCGCCGGGAGGCCGCGGTCGCTACCGCGGCCGGTCCCGGAGCATCGCGGCGACCACCTCGGGGCCGCCGGGGCGGGCGTAGTACCAGCCCTGGGCGGTGTCGCAGCCGGTCTCGCGCAGCCGCTCGGCCTGGGCGGCGTGCTCGATGCCCTCGGCGGTGACGGTCAGGCCCAGGGCGTGCGCGAGCTGCACCATCGCGCCGACGATCTGCTCGTCGGCGGCCCGGCGCCGGCCGTCCGCGCCGGGCGCGGACTCGCGGAACGCCTCGATGAAGGTGGCGTCCAGCTTGAGGGCGTGCACCGGGAGCCGGGACAGGTAGGCGAGGTTGGAGTAGCCGGTCCCGAAGTCGTCGATGGCGATCCGCACGCCCATGTCGGCCAGCGCCTGCAGCGCCTGCAACGGCCGGCCGCCCGGGCCGAGCAGCGCGCTCTCGGTGATCTCCAGCTGGAGCAGGCGGGCGGGCAGCCCGGTGCGCTCCAGCACGTCGGCGACGTCCGCGACCACGTCGGAGTCCCAGATCTGGCGGGGCGCCAGGTTGACGCTGACCAGCACCGGCTGCCCGGGGAACTCCTCCAGCCAGCGGCGGGCCTGCCGGCAGGACTCCTCCAGCACCCACTTGCCCAGCGCCACGATCGCCCCGGACTCCTCGGCGAGCGGGATGAACCGGTCCGGCGACAGCAGCCCGTACCGCGGGTGGTTCCAGCGCACCAGCGCCTCGGCGCCGTGCACCGCGCCGTCCGCCAGGCCCACCAGCGGCTGGTAGACGACGGTGAACTCGCCGCGCTCCACGGCCGGACGCAGCTCGGTCGCCAGCAGGTGCCGGGTGAGCTGGTCGGCGCCCCGGTCGCGGTCGTACAGCGTCCAGCGGGCGCGGCCGTCGGACTTCGACCAGTACAGCGTGGAGTCGGCGTCCCGGACCAGGTCGGCGGGCGTGGAGCCGCGCACCGGGCGCTCCACCACGCCGATCGACGCGGTGACGGTCAGCCGGTGCCCGGCCACCTCGAAGGGCCGCTCCAGGGCCTCCATCAGGTCGGCGGCCAGCCGGGTCAGCTGCTGGTGGCCGGCGCTGCCGGTGACCAGCACGGCGAACTCGTCGCCGCCCAGCCGGGCCACCAACTGCCGTCCGTCCCGGGCGAAGCCGTGCTCCAGCCGGGCGGCGACGGCCACCAGCAGCTGGTCGCCGACGTGGTGGCCGAGCGTCTCGTTGATCGTCGCGAAGCCGTCCAGGTCGACGTAGCAGAGCCCGATCCGGGCCTCGCCGCCGGTGCCCGGGCCGTCCCGGCCGTCCGGCTTGAACGCGCTCTCCAGCCGCTCGTAGAACCGCGTCCGGTTGGGCAGCCTGGTCAGCGGGTCGTGCAGCGCCTGGTAGGCGAGCCGGTCGCCGAGCTGGCGGCGCTCGGTGACGTCCTCGACCATCACCATCGTGTAGTACGGCTCGCCCGCGCCGTCCCGGATCAGCGAGACGGTGACCCGGCCCCAGACCTCCCGCCCGCCGCGGTGCTTGAGCCGCTTCTCGGCGCGCATCCGGTCGCGCTCGCCGCGCACCAGCTCGCGGTAGCGGCTGCGGGACGGCTCCTCCGGCTCGATGATCTGGTGGATGTGCATGCCGGGGAGCTCGGCCACCTCGCGGCCCAGCATCGCCGCGAACACCGGGTTGCCCTCGATCACCAGGTCCTCGGAGTCGATCAGCGCCATGCCGATCCCGGCGTCGGCGAACGCGGCCCGGAACCGCGACTCGCTGGCCCGCAGGGCGGCTGCCAGCCGCTCGGCCTCGGTGTCCGGCGGGGTGCCGCAGGCGGCGCAGGGCCCGGTTCCCGGGCGCGGCGTCTCGGGCCGCCCACCCCGATGGTGTGCGTCGGTCCCGACGTTCCGGCCCGGCACGGCACGCTCCCGTCCGCTGCTGCCACTGGTCGCGCCGGCTGCTCCTCGCGGACGGCCACCGGCCGGGCGGCCCGTGCCCGCTCGCGGACCCCGGCCGGTGACCGGGGAGCGGTCGGCGGCCTCGGGCCACGTCCGCCGATCATAGGCCGCAGGCGTCACTGTCCGCGACCGCCGCCAGGGTGATTGGTGACGGTTGTCCGCACATGCCCGTTACATTCTGTACGAGCCACCCGGGCCCCGGCCGGAGCGCGCCGGGCCCGGCACCGCCGCGGCGAGGACGGATTGCGGGGAGTGCGCCCGCGCTCACGCGCCGTGTGCGGGTCGCGAGCACGGGCGGGGGGCGGGCCGGCGGGCCCGCCCCGAGGTCAGCCCAGGCTCGCGGAGAGCGTGATGGTGGTGCCGGACAGGGCCTGGCTCACCGGGCAGTTGGCCTTCGCGTCCTCGGCGGCCTTCACGAAGCCCGCCTCGTCCAGGCCCGGGACGGTGCCCACCACGGTCAGGTGGATGCCGGTGATGCCGGTGCCCGGCTGGAAGGTCACGTCCGCCTTGGTCTCCAGCTTGGTGGGCGGGGTGCCGGCGCCGGTCAGGCCGTGCGAGAGCGCCATCGAGAAGCACGCCGAGTGCGCGCCCGCGATCAGCTCCTCCGGGCTGGTCTTCCCGTTCGCGCCCTCGGCCCGGGACGGCCAGGACACCGGGAACTCGCCGACGCCGGAGGAGTCGAAGGTCACCAGGCCCTTGCCGTCGAGCAGGTTGCCCTCCCACTCGGTGTGCGCGGTGCGGGTCGTCGCCACGATCAGGTACCTCCCATGAGATCAGGACAGCGGTCGAACTGCTGCGCCCGCGACCGGACTTCCGGCCGGGGCCCGCCCAGCCTACGGCCCGCACCGCCCCTCGGCGGGCGAACGCCGCGCGGAGTCGGCCACCCGGTCCGGTGCCGCCGCGCCACCGTTCCGGCACCGCCCGCCGGACGTCCTCCACGCCGTCCCGCCGGACGTCCTCCACGCCGTCCCGCCGGACGTCCTCCACGCCGTCCCGCAGGGCGTCCCCCACACCGTCCCACACGGCGTCCCACATGCCGGAACGCGCGGGACATCCGGGCGGACCGGCCCGGCCCGCCCTGTTAGATTGGCCGTTCGCCGCGCCCGAGCGCCCACCCGTAATCCCGCATCGGAGCCACCCCACATGACGGACCAGCCCACCCCCTCCCCGGCGGGGATCGACGACGCCGTGCGGGCCGAGCTGACCCGCCTGCGCGAGTCCATCGACAACATCGACGCCGCCGTCGTCCACATGCTGGCCGAGCGCTTCAAGGCCACCCAGCAGGTCGGCCGCCTCAAGGCCGAGCACCAGCTGCCGCCCGCCGACCCGGCCCGCGAGCGCCGCCAGATCAAGCGGCTGCGCGAACTCGCCCTCAGCGCCAACCTCGACCCGGTGTTCGCCGAGAAGTTCCTCACCTTCATCATCGCCGAGGTGATCCGCCACCACGAGGCCATCGCCAACGAGTCCTGAGCGGCCGCTCCGCCGGGGCCGGGTGTCGGCGCGGGGTAAGGGCCGGATTTCGCCCTGCCCCCGGCTCGGGTTAGCGTGCTGTCCTTGCCAAGGAGGCGGTGTCGGTGTCGGTTGCGGTGACCGAGGGGCCCACCCAGGAGCGGAGTCCGCGCAGGCGGCGGCCCTGGTACGTGGAACTGCCCGTGATGATCGTGATCGGCCTGGTCGTCGCCGTGCTGATCAAGACCTGCCTGTTCCAGATGTTCTCCATCCCGTCCGGCTCGATGGAGAACACCCTCCAGGTCGGCGACCGGGTCGCCGTCAACAAGTTCGCCCCCCTGACCGGGTGGAAGCCTGAGCCCGGCGAACCCGTGGTGTTCAAGGACCCGGGCGGCTGGCTGCCGCCCGCCCCCGCGAGCGGCAACGCCTTCACCCGCGCCGTGCACTCCGGCCTCAGCGCCGTCGGCCTGCTCCCGCCCGGCGACGACTACCTGGTCAAGCGGGTCATCGCCACCGGCGGCCAGACCGTCTCCTGCCAGGGCAGCACCCTCACCGTCGACGGGAGGACCGTCACCGAGCCCTACCTGCACCCCGGCGACGACTCCTGCTCCGGCCTCGACTTCGGCCCGGTGACCGTCCCCGCCGGCCACGTCTGGGTCGAGGGCGACCACCGCAGCGACTCCGCCGACTCCCGCTACCACCGCGACGGGCCGGACGGCGGCGCCGTCCCCGTCGCGGACCTGGTCGGCCCCACCAGCGCGGTGGTCTGGCCGCTCGGCCACTTCACCTGGTTCGGCTGGACCGGCCGCTGAGCCCGGCCGCCGAGCCCGCGCCCGAGGGCCGCCGGGCCCGATTGCACGCCGACGCCCGCTGATCGGGCCCGGCCCGGTCCGCCCCGGCCCGGCGTACGATGATCACGTGTTCATCCTCGAACTGACCTACACCGCCCCGCTGGAGCGGGTCGACGCCCTGCTGCCCGCCCACGTCGCCTGGCTGGAGCGGCACTACGCGGACGGCGCCTTCCTCGCCTCCGGCCGCAAGGTCCCGCGCGACGGCGGCGTCATCCTGGCCGTCGCCCCCGACCGCGCCGCCGTCGAGGCGATCGCCGCCACCGACCCGTTCGTCCCCGCCGGGGTCGCCGCGTACCGGATCACCGAGTTCCTCGCCACCACCACCGCCCCCGCCCTGGCCGCCCACCGCCAGACCCTGCCGGCCTGACGCCTGTCGGCCCGGCGCCTGCCGACCCCCGGTCCGGTGCCCGACGCTCTCTCAGCCCCGGCTCGCCGACTGCGCGGCGAACGCGCCCGCCAGGACGAGCGCGCCGCCCGCGAGCTGCGGGGCCCCGAGGTGCTCGCCGAGCAGCACCCAGGCCAGCACGGTGGCCACCACCGCCTCCAGGTTGGCCACCACGCCCGCGACCGGCGGGGAGAGGTGCTGCACGGAGACCACCCCGGTCAGGTACGCCAGGACGGTGGCCACCAGCACCATCCACAGGGCCGGGACGAGCGCGGGCAGCCGGTGCCCGTTCATGGCCACCGAGTGGCCCAGCAGCGACCAGTCCGCCTCCCAGGGCCGGGTGAAGGCGGTCAGCAGCACGGCGCCGATCAGCAGCCCGTGCGCCGAGACCGCCAGCGGATCGATCGGGCGTTCCCCGCGCCGACCGGCGTCGGCGAGCACGAAGTAGCCGACCTGGCAGCAGGCCGCGCCGAGCGCGAACAGCACGCCCAGCGGGTCGAAGGACAGGCCGTTCCACACCTCCACCACGCAGGCCAGCCCCGCCACCGCGACGCCCGCCCCGGCCGTCGCCCGCCGCGAGACCGGCCGCCGCTGCACCAGCCGGACGTAGGCGATCAGCAGCGGCGGCCCCAGGTACTCGATCAGCAGCGCCACGCCCACCGGGATCCGCGAGATCGCCGCGAAGTAGCACGCCTGCACCCCCGCGACGGCCAGCAGCCCGAACCCGAGCAGCACCCCGGGCCGCCGCAGCACCGCCTCCCGGTGCCGCCAGGCCACCGGCAGCAGCACCAGCGCCGCCCCGGCCACCCGCAGCCAGACGGTGTGCGCGGGGGAGAGCCCGGCCTCGATCAGCGGCTTGGCCGCCGTCCCCGAACCGCCGAACGCGAACGCCGACACCAGCGCGAGCCCCAGCCCCAGCGAAGCCGCCCGCCGCGCGGACGCTGACGTCGGCGTCGGGGCCGCCGGGGCCGCCGGGGCCGCCGGAGCCAGGGCAGGGGCGGGGGCCGCCGGGGTGTCGACGGGAACGGCGGAGGGGTCCGAGCTGCTGCGCATCGCCGCATTCTGCCAGCCCGGACCCCTCCGCCGTAAGGCGTTACTCCGCCGGTTGGTCCTGATCGCCGAGCAGGCCCCCGGCCCCGCCGAGCCCCGGCGCGGTGCTCGCGGACGGGCTGCGGTCGGCCCCGCCGCTGGGCCGGGCGGACGGGGAGCGGGTCGGCCGCCCGCCCTCCCCGCCGGTGCCCGCGCCGGTGCTGGCGCTGCCGCTGGGGCGGGCGGACGGCGAGCGGGTCGGCTGGTCGTCCCCGGCGGACGGCGAGGGCGTGCCGCCGGCCCCGTCCTCCGGCGCGGCCGGGCTCTGGCTGGGAGAGGCCGAACCGGTCGGGCCGGAGGTGGGGGCGCTCGCGGCCGGGGAGCGGGTCGGCCCGGCGAAGTCGCCGACCGGCTGGCCGGCCAGCGCCGCCTTCATGTACGCCGTCCAGACCTGCGCCGGGTACCTGCCGCCCGCCGCGCTGCCGGTGCCGCCGACGCCGTCCAGGCTGACCTGCTTGCCGGTGCCCGGCTCCTGCCCGAACAGGCCGACCACGGTGACCAGCTCCGGGGTGTACCCGGCGAACCAGACCGACTTGGAGTCGTCGGTGGTGCCGGTCTTGCCGGCCGCCGGGCGGTTCAGCGCGGCGGCCCGGTAGCCGGTGCCGCCCTGGTCCTCGATGACGCCCCGGAGGACCGCGGTGGTGGCCCGGGCGGCGTCCTTGGAGATCGCCCGGGTGGCGTCGTGCGCGGGCAGCGCGACCTGCCCGCCGCCCAGCTCCAGGCCCTTCACCAGCCACGGGGTGATCTGCTGCCCGTCGTTGTCCAGGGCGGCGTACACCCCGGCCAGCTCCAGCACGCTCGGGGTGGCCGCGCCCAGCGGGATCGACGGGACGGCCTTGAGGCCCGGCGTGTCGGCGGGCAGGCCGAGCGCCACCGCGGTGGCGCGGACCTTCTCCAGCCCGGTGTCCTGCGCGAGCTGCGCGAACACCGAGTTCACCGACCAGTCGGTGGCCTGCTGGAGCGAGATCTGCCCGTACGAGTGCTCGCCCTCGTTCGGCGGCGCGTACGGGGTGCCCTTGGCGCCGCGCACCGCCCGCCGGTTGGTGCCGTCGTATACGGTGTCGGCGGTGATCCGCTCGCCGGACTGGGTGCGCGCCCCGGAGTCCAGGGCGGCGGCCAGCGCGATCGCCTTGAAGGTCGAGCCCGCCTGGTAGTCGGTGCGGGTGGCATTGTCGATCCAGTGCTTGGTGGCGTCCGCGCCGCCGTACAGCGCCAGCACCTGCCCGCTCTTCGGGTCCACCGACACCGCGCCCGCCTGGGCCGCCGCGTCCACCTTGCGGCTGTCCGGCTTGAGGCTGTCGGTCAGCTGGCTCTGCACCGAGTCCTGCAGCTGCTGCTGCTTCTTCGGGTCGACGGTCAGCGTGATGGTGTACCCGCCCTGGGCGAGCTGCGCGTCCGAGACGATGCCGCGGTCGGTGAGGTACGAGGTGGCGGCGGCCACCAGGTAGCCCGCCTGCCCGGACAGGCCCGGCGCCGACTTGGGGGACAGCACCTCCGGGAACGCGGTGTGCTGCCGCTCCTCGGCGCCCAGCCACTTCTTCGCCACCATGCCGTCCAGCACGTAGTTCCAGCGCGCCATGGCCTTCTCCTTGCCGGCCTCGCTGGCCGAGGAGACGTCGAAGGCGCTCGGCGCGTTCAGCAGCGTCGCCAGGTAGGCGCCCTGCGCGGCGGTCAGTCGGCTCGCGTCCACCCCGAAGTACGCCTGCGCGGCGGCCTGGACGCCGTACGCGCCGCGCCCGTAGTACGAGGTGTTCAGGTAGGAGGAGAGGATCTCGTCCTTGCTCTGGGTGGCGTCCACCTTGATCGCGATGAACACCTCCTTCACCTTGCGGCTGACGGTCTGCTTCTGGTTCAGGTAGGCGTTCTTCACGTACTGCTGGGTGATCGTCGAGCCGCCCTGGGTGGCGCCGCCGGAGGCGGTGTTGAACGCGGCCCGGGCCATGCCCTTGAAGTTGACCGCGCCCTCCGCGTAGAAGTTGCGATCCTCGGCGGCCAGCGCGGCGTGCTGCGCCTCGGGGGAGACCTTGTCCAGCGAGACGTTCTGCCGGTTGGTCTGGCCGGTGCGGGCCAGCACCGAGCCGTCCGCGTACAGCCAGGTGTTGGACTGGGCGGTGGCGGCCGCGTGCGCGTCCGGCACCTTCACCAGGGCGACGCCCAGGGCGAACAGCCCGACCCCCAGCAGCACGGACGCGGCCAGCCCGAGCAGGGTGATCCGCCAGGTGGGTATCAGGCGGCGCCAGCCGGTGCGCTTCTTCCGCTCACTGCGCTCACGGGGCTTTCGAGGCAACGGAGACCTTCCCGCAGGCCCCGGACGGGCTGCTCGCTCGGGCGACGGCGTGAACCTCGCCAGCCTGACTGATCGACTTGTCAGATGTTAGGGACCTATGTCCCATTTCTCCTAAGACGATCTTTAAATACCCCTTAGCTTCCTCTTCTCCCCCTTCTCAACGAGCGCACCGGGCCGGGGACATGGGACGCGGCGGGAGCGGCCGGAAAAACGCCGAAGGCCCCTCGCTCTCGCGAGGGGCCTTCGGACCGTCGGTGCGCCGCCAGGGACTCGAACCCCGGACCCGCTGATTAAGAGTCAGCTGCTCTAACCAACTGAGCTAGCGGCGCGCGCTGACGTGGAGAACACTACACGCTCCCCGACCTGCGGCGAAAACCGGCTTCCCGGGCCGGGCAGGCGGGGCCGGTCGGACCCGGCCGGGCCCCGGAACGCCGAGAGCCTCCCCGGAGGGAGGCTCTCGACCGTCGGTGCGCCGCCAGGGACTCGAACCCCGGACCCGCTGATTAAGAGTCAGCTGCTCTAACCAACTGAGCTAGCGGCGCCTGTCTGACCCGGAGAACACTACACGCCCCGGGCCGCCCGCCGAAATCGTGACGGCGCGGTCACCCGGCGTGGCCCACGGTCGCCCGACGTGGCTCAGCGCGGCGGCGGCAGCCGGTTCAGGAACACCTGGAAGGCGGTCGGCTTCACCGCGTTCGCCCCGTCGAACGGGTAGTTCATCTCCTTGATCGCCACCAGCGACAGCGCGATCAGCCCGGCCAGGCTGAGCACCATCACCAGGTGCGCCCAGGTGTTGGAGAGGCCGAACAGGAAGGTGAAGGCGATGGTGACCACCGCGCCCGCGATCAGCGCCGCCCACAGCAGCGGCGGCACGCAGTCCGCGATCAGGTTCAGCCGGGCCCGGCGCTTGCTGGCCAGGCCGTCCACGTGCTGCACCAGGTTCTCGTAGATCACCGTCTGCTGGTCCCCGTTCGGCTCGAAGGACAGCGCGGTGTCGCGGATCCGGTACATCAGCGCGGTCGCCGCCGGGTCGCTGTGGTGCTCGTTCATCTCGCGCCACTCGGTGTCCACCACCGCGTGCGCGTAGCTGAGCGTCAGGCCCTCCAGCACCGCGCCCTCGGGCAGCGGCATCTGCCGGGACATCCAGTACACCCCGGCCAGCTCGTCCGCCTCGTCGAAGGTGGTCGCCTTCGCGGTCGAGGCGTTCTCCCACACCACGATCACCACGAACGCCACCAGCACCGCGTAGAACGCCCCGACCGCGGCGAAGATGAACCCCGCCACGTCGTTGCAGTTCTCCCGCGCCGGGACGGGCGCGTACCGCTGCACCAGCAGCATCCCCGCCGCGGTCCCCACCAGCGTGCCGACCATGATCGCCACATCGACCCAGTTCACGACGCCCCCCGCTGCCCTCGGTGCCCGACTGTGCGCATACGGTCATCACACCGCGCCCGCCCGCCCCCGGGCCAGCGGAGCTAGTCCCAATGCCACCCGACCGGGACCCCTCCCGGGGCGCCGGGCCCGGGTCCGGGCGGACGGCCGCTCGGTCGGGCGGGCGGGGGGTCAGGTGGGCGGGCGGAGGCGGGCGGGCCAGACGGGGAGGGCGTGGGAGGGGTCGTCCAGGCAGATGCCGGTGCGCAGGTCGAACAGGCGCTGGTGGAGGGGGGTGGAGACGGTGGGGGTGCCGTCGACGCTGCCGGTGATGCCGTCGGCGATGGACCAGGAGTCGGCGAAGGGGTCGCGGTTGCCGACCGCCAGCAGTTCGCCGGCCGGGGTGCGGAAGACGGCGGCCTGGTCGCCGTCGGGCAGCAGGACGGCGGTGCCGGAGTCGGGCTCCAGTGCGCGGGCGTCGCAGACGGCGATCCAGTCGCCGTCCGGCGTGGCCAGTTCGACGGCGTGGGGCGGGTCGGTGCGGTGCATGGCGGCGCTCCCCTCGGCGCGGGCGGGTGGGTCTCCTCCTCGAACGCTACGTCGGGGGCGGGCCGGGGGCAGGGGGGGAAGGGCCCGGTCCGGCGGGACGTTGGTCCCGTGGTCCAGTGCGGGGCGGTGCGGCGGGCGGCGCTGTCGGGCAGCGCGGTGATCACGAGGAGTTCGGGTCCTGCGGAGCGCGGGAGCCGGTCCCGCGTTCCACCCTCGTCCTTGACCTTCCGCGTTGCCCGCGAAGCGCCCTCGTCGTCCGTCCATCCACAGAGGAATCTATCGGTCGAATTCGGACAGAAGGGGCAATCGGCGCAACACGCGCCGAAATGGGCCACGCTGTCACTCGGATCGCGCACTGCGGCGTCAACTCCGCGTGACGACTCGTCGGATCGGATGGAATCCCGACAATCCGCGTGCCGCGCACGGTGCGTGCGCCGCCCGGCCCGGGCTGCCAGGATCGCCGGTGTCCAACTCGCCTGCCGCGCCCGCCCCCTGCCGCGCGGCCCACCGCGAAGGCAGCGCCATGAGCTCCGCCCCCGACCCCTACCGCCCGGTCCGCCGGATGCTGGCCCGCGACCGGGACGAGTCCCACCGGGCCTCCACCCCGCTCGAGTTGTTCTTCGACCTGTGCTTCGTGGTCGCCATCGCCCAGGCCGGCCGGGAACTCGCCCACGCCCTGGCCGGGGGCCACCTCGGCACCGCCCTCACCGGGTTCACCATGTCCTTCTTCGCGGTCTGGTGGGCCTGGATGAACTTCACCTGGTTCGCCTCCGCGTACGACGTCGACGACGTGCCCTACCGGCTCACCACCCTGGTGCAGATCACCGGCGTGCTGGTGCTCGCGGCCGGCGTCCCGCGGATCTTCGAGGACCGGGACCTGACGCTCGGCGTGGCCGGGTACGTGCTGATGCGGCTGGCCATGGTCACCCAGTGGCTGCGCGCCGCCCGCGGCGAGAGCGGGCCGGCCCGCACCTGCGCGCTGCGCTACGCGGCCGGGATCACCCTCGTCCAGGTGTTCTGGGTGGTGCTGCTGTTCCTGCCGCACGGCGTCCAGGGCCCGCTGTTCCCGCTCGGCGTGCTGGTCGAACTCGCCGTCCCGGTCTGGGCCGAGAAGGACCGGCAGACGCCCTGGCACCGGCACCACATCGTGGAGCGCTACGGCCTGTTCACCATCATCGTGCTCGGCGAGACGGTCGCCGCCGCCACCGTCGCCATCCAGACCGCCCTGGACGAGCACGAGGCGATCGCCGAACTGCTGCCGATCGCGGCCGGCGGCCTGCTGATCTGCTTCGGCGCCTGGTGGATCTACTTCGCCGACGACAGCCACGACCACCTGCGCGACAACCGGCAGGCGCTGCCCTGGGGCTACGGCCACTACCTGATCTTCGCCTCGGCCGCCGCGGTCGGCGCGGGCCTGGAGGTCGCGGTCGAGCACGCCGTGGGCGCCGCGCACGTCTCGGAGCGGGCCGCGACCGCCGCCGTGACCGTCCCCACCGCGCTGTTCCTGTTCACCGTCTGGGTGCTGCACGCCCGCCACCACAAGCGGGGCGCCGCCCAGGCGGTCCTGCCGGTGGCCGCGCTGTCGGTGCTGGCTGCGACGCTGGCGGGGGAGTCCGGCGTGCTGGTGGCCGGGCTCCTGGTGGCGCTCGCCGTCGCCGCCGGCCTCACCCTGTCCGCGAAACGGAGCTGACCCGTGCGCCTCGAAGACCTCCCGTACGCCCACCTGCTGCGCCGCCACGCCGGCCCGCTGCGTCCCGACGCCCGGTACGACACCGCGCACTTCGACGGCCTCGCGCTGACCGGGCAGTTCGGCGGCGCGCACTTCCTGGAGTGCGCCTTCACCGGGGTGCGGATCGAGGAGGCGGGGCTGCGCCGGGCCGGGTTCAACGAGGCGTGGGTGCACGGCGGGCGGCTGGTGGGCGTCGACCTCGCGGAGAGCGAGTGGCAGGACACCGAGGTCGAGTCCACCGTGCTGGCGGGCGTCTCCGCGTACAGCTCGGCGGTGCGGCGCACGGTGTTCCGGCAGTGCAAGCTGGAGGCGGTCAACCTGCGCGGCGCGGTGCTGCGCGACGTGGTGTTCGAGGACTGCCTGCTGCGGGACGTCGACCTCGCCGACGCCAAGCTCACCGACGTCTCCTTCCCCGGCAGCACGCTGGAGGAGGTGCGGCTGCGCGGTGCGGCGCTGAAGAACACCGACCTGCGCACCGCCGTCCGCCTCGGCCTGCCCGACGGCCACCTGGGCCTGCGCGGCGCCGTCATCTCGACCACCCAACTCCTCGACCTCGCGCCGCAGTTCGCCCAGGCCCTGGGCATCGCGGTGAAGGACTGACGGCGGCCCTCCCCCGGTCGTTCACCTCCCGGCCGCTGTTGCGGCCGGTGGTGAACAATCCGTCAAACCTTCCTCCGGCCCCATGGCCCGGCGGCCCGTCCTGGACGAGGATGCTCGGCGTTCGACACGAAGGTGTCTGGACAACACCACCAGCAGCGGACGGGACGGGCGGGACACCATGGCAGAGCTGAGCCGTAGGAAGTTCATGGCGTTGTCGGCGAGCGCGGCGGCCGGGGCGGCGGTCGCCGGCACCGCGGCCGGGGCCGGGGCGGCACCCGCCGCGGCCGCCGCGGCGGGGGCCACCGGCACCCTCGCGGACGCCAGGCACATCGTGGTCCTGATGCAGGAGAACCGCAGCTTCGACCACTACTTCGGCATGCTGAAGGGCGTCCGCGGCTTCGCGGACCGGGCGACGATCCAACTGTCCGGCGGCTACGGCGTCTTCAACCAGCCGAACCTGCTGGGCCGCCAGTACCCGTGGCAGTTCTCCGCCACCAAGCCCGCCGGCGGCGCCGACCCGGAGCGCCTGGCCCAGTGCAACGGCGACCTCGCGCACGGCTGGAGCGACCAGCACAAGGCGTGGAACAGCGGGAAGATGGACGCCTGGGTGGCCGCCAAGGGCAACGTGCGGACGCTGGGCTACCTGACCCGGGCCGACATCCCGTTCCACTACGCGCTGGCCGACAACTGGACGGTCAACGACGCCTACCACTGCTCGGTGCTCTCGGCGACCGGCCCCAACCGCACCTACCACTGGTCCGGCCAGATCGACCCGGCGGGCACGGCGGGCGGCCCGGCGTACGACGGCGGCGACGAGTCCGGCCTGAAGTGGCAGACCTACGCGGAGGCGCTGGAGCACGCGGGCGTCAGCTGGAAGGTCTACCAGAACGCCGCCGACAACTACGGCGACAACGCACTCGCGTACTTCACCACGTTCTCCGGCGCCCCGGCGGGCAGCGCGCTCGCGGTCAAGGGCATGGGCTCGGTCCCGAAGGCCACCGGGCGGACCCCGGACGACATCGTCGCCGCGATCCGGGCCGACGTGCTGGGCGGCACCCTGCCGCAGGTGTCCTGGATCGTGCCGGACCAGGCGTCCTCCGAGCACCCGTACGCGACCCCGGCCGACGGCGCGCACTTCGTGCACAACGTGCTGGACGCGCTGAACGCCGACCCGGCCGTGTTCGACTCCACGATCCTGTTCCTCAACTACGACGAGAACGACGGCTTCTTCGACCACGTCCCGCCGCCGGCCGCCCCGGCCGGCACGGCCGGCGAGTTCTACAACGGCGTCAACATCGGCCTGGGCTTCCGCGTCCCGATGATCGCGGTCTCGCCGTGGAGCCGCGGCGGCTGGGTCTCCTCGGAGACCTCCGACCACACCTCGGTGCTGCGCTTCCTGGAGAAGTGGACGGCCGCCCTCGGCAAGCCCGCGACCTGCCCGAACATCTCGGCCTGGCGGCGCAAGGTCACCGGCGACCTGACCGGCATGTTCGACTTCGCCCACCCGGTGTACGGGATGCCCGCGCTGCCCGACACCTCGCAGACCATCGGCCTGGCCGCCTGCGGCCCGCTGCCCAACCCGGCGCCGGTCGACAACCGGCTGCCGGTGCAGGAGGCGGGCACCCGCCCGGCCCGCGCGCTGCCGTACCAGCCGGTGGCCAACCTGGACCACCTGGAGTTCGGCTCCGGCGGGGTGATGAAGGTGTGGATCGCGATGGCCAACCAGGGCACCGCGAGCAGCCACTTCGCCGCGTACGCCAACGCCTACCGCTCCGGCGGCCCCTGGCAGTACACCGTCGACCCGGCCAGCTCGACCAGCGACTTCTTCAACTGCGGCACCGGCTACGGCGCGGGCAAGTACGACCTGACGGTGGTCGGCCCCAACCGCTTCCTGCGCCGCTTCACCGGCGACGCCACCGCCGCGGGCAAGAACGCGGCCGTCACCGCCACGTACGCGCCCGCGCCGGACACCGGCAAGCTCGCGCTCTGGTTCGGGCTGGCCAACACCGGCACCGCCGCGGTGACCTTCACCGTCACCTCGAACGCCTACCGCTCGGACGGCCCGTGGACGTACACCGTCGCGGCCGGGGCGCGCACCAGCGACTACTTCAACGCGGCCGCCTACACCAACGGCTGGTACGACTTCACGGTGACGGTCAGCGGGGACGCGAGCTGGTCGCAGCGGTTCACCGGCCACCTGGAGACCGGCGCGCCCTCGATCTCGGGCTGAACGGGCTGAACGATCCGAACGGGCTGAAAGGCCCGGGCGGTCCGGGCGGCCCGAACGCACCGCCCGGGCGGACGGATCAGACGGCGTGCAGGCCGTGCGCGGCGAACACCCCGCGCGCGGCCCGCACCTGCCCGGCGCTGGGCACGGGCGTGTCCGCGAGGGTGAACTCCCGCCCCAGCGCCGCCCACTTGGCCCGGCCGAGCCGGTGGAAGGGCAGCACGTCGACCCGGGAGACGTTGCCCAGCGAGGCGGCGAAGGCGGCCACCCCGGCGACGTTCTCCGCCGGGTCGGTCAGGCCGGGCACCAGCACGAAGCGGACCCACACCTCCTTGCCGAGGCCGGCCAGCCGGCGGGCGAAATCCAGCGTCGGCTCCAGCGGCTGCCCGGTCACCCGCCGGTACAGCTCCCGGTCCCAGGACTTGACGTCCAGCAGGACCAGGTCGACGTCGGCGAGCAGGGCGTCGTCCGCCCGGGCGCCGAGGAAGCCGGAGGTGTCCAGCGCGGTGTGCAGGCCCAGTTCGTGCTTGAAGCGGTGGAACAGCTCGCCGGTGAAGCGGGGCTGGAGCAGCGGTTCGCCGCCGCTGACGGTGGCGCCGCCGCCCGCCGCCCGGATGAACGCGGTGTACTTGGCCGCCTCCGCGACCACCTCGTCCGCGCCGGTGCGCCGCCCGTCGGCCATCCGCAGGGTGTCGGGGTTGTGGCAGTACAGGCAGCTCAGCGGGCACCCGGCCAGGAAGACCGTGAACCGGGTGCCGGGGCCGTCGACGCCGGTCGACACGTCCCAGGAGTGCACCGACCCGCCGGCGACCGGGCCGGCCGGGCCGGCCGGCGGGGCGGCGGGGAGCTGGACGGTCATGGCGGTGCCTCCTGGGAGCGGTCGGCGGGGCGGGCTCAGAGCGAGCCGTGGAAGGTGCGGTTCAGCACGTCGAGCTGCTGCTCCCTGGTCAGCCGGACGAAGTTGACCGCGTAGCCGCTGACCCGGATGGTCAGCTGCGGGTACCGCTCGGGGTGCTCCACCGCGTCGAGCAGGGTCTCCCGGTCCAGCACGTTGACGTTCATGTGGAACCCGCCGACGGCCGTGTACCCGTCCAGCACGCCGGCCAGGTTGCGGACCCGCTCCTCGGGGGTGCGGCCCAGCGCGTCGGGCGTGACGGTGTTGGTCAGCGAGATGCCGTCCTCGGCCGCGTCGTAGGGGAGTTTCGCCACCGACAGCGAGCTGGCCACGTAGCCGTGGGTGTCGCGCCCGTTCATCGGGTTGGCGCCGGGCGAGAACGGCTCGCCGGCCCGCCGGCCGTCCGGGGTGGCGCCGGTCTTCCTGCCGTACACCACGTTGGAGGTGATGGTCAGCACCGACTGGGTGTGCTCGGCGCCCCGGTAGGTGGGGTGCTTGCGCACCTTGCGCCTGAACTCCTCGACCAGCCACACCGCGAGCTCGTCGGCCCGGTCGTCGTTGTTGCCGTACGCCGGGTAGTCGCCCTCGACCAGGTAGTCGACCGCGAGGCCGCTCCCGTCGCGCACCGGGCGCACCCGCGCGTACCGGATCGCGGAGAGCGAGTCCGCGGCCACCGACAGCCCGGCGATCCCGCAGGCCATGGTGCGGCGCACCGCCCGGTCGTGCAGGGCCATCTCCAGGCGCTCGTAGGCGTACTTGTCGTGCATGTAGTGGATGACGTTCAGCGCGTGCACGTACGTCTCGGCCAGCCACTCCAGCTGCCGGTCGAAGCGCTCCAGCACCTCGTCGTAGTCCAGCACCTCGGACTCGATCGCCCCGGTGGCCGGGCCGACCTGGGTGCCGGACTTCTCGTCCCGGCCGCCGTTGATCGCGTACAGCAGCGTCTTGGCGAGGTTGACCCGGGCGCCGAAGAACTGCATCTGCCGGCCGACCTCCATCGCGGAGACGCAGCAGGCGATCGCGGTGTCGTCGCCGGAGCGCGGGCGCATCAGCTCGTCCGACTCGTACTGCACGCTGGAGGTGTCGATCGACACCCGGGCGCAGAACTCCTTGAAGCCCTGCGGGAGTTTCGGCGACCAGAGGACCGTCATGTTCGGCTCCGGCGCCGGGCCCAGGTTGTACAGGGTCTGGAGGTAGCGGAACGAGGTACGGGTGACCAGCGGGCGGCCGTCGGCGCCGATCCCGCCGATCGACTCGGTGACCCAGGTCGGGTCGCCGGAGAACAGCTCGTCGTACTCGGGGGTGCGCAGGAAGCGGACGATCCGCAGCTTGACGATGAAGTCGTCGACCAGCTCCTGGGCCCGCTCCTCGGTCAGCCGGCCCGCGGCGAGGTCCCGTTCGAGGTAGACGTCCAGGAAGGTGGAGGTGCGGCCGAGCGACATGGCCGCGCCGTTCTGCTCCTTCACCGCCGCCAGGTAGGCGAAGTACAGCCACTGGATCGCCTGCCGGGCGTCGGCCGCCGGGCCGGAGACGTCGTGGCCGTAGGCCGCCGCCATCTCCTTCAGCTCGCCCAGGGCGCGGATCTGCTCGGCCAGCTCCTCGCGCTCCCGGATGGTCTCCTCCAGGGCGCGCGGGTCGCGGGGCGCGGCGTCCAGCGACGCCTTCTCCTCGTGCTTGGCGGCGATCAGCCGGTCCACGCCGTACAGCGCGACCCGCCGGTAGTCGCCGATGATCCGGCCGCGCCCGTAGGCGTCCGGCAGGCCGGTGACGACGCCCGCCTTGCGGGCGGCCCGGATCTCGGGGGTGTAGGCGTCGAACACGCCCGCGTTGTGGGTCTTGCGGTACCGGGTGAAGACCTCCTCCAGCTCCGGGTCGACCGGGTAGCCGTAGGTCTCCAGCGCCCCCGCGACCATCCGCCAGCCGCCGTTGGGCATGATCGCCCGCTTCAGCGGGGCGTCGGTCTGCAGGCCGACGATCAGCTCCTCGTCCCGGTCGATGTACCCGGGCGCGTGCGCCGTGATGGTCGAGGGCGTGTCGTACGAGACGTCCAGGACGCCCTTGGCGCGCTCCTCGGGGAACAGCGCGGTGATCCGCTCCCAGATCCGGGTGGTCCGCCCGGTCGGGCCGGCCAGGAAGGCGCCGTCGCCCTCGTAGGGGGTGTAGTTCTGCTGGATGAAGTCCCGGACGTCGACGGCGTCCCGCCACAGTCCGCCCTTGAAGCCGTCCCACGCACCGCTCAGGGTGTGTTCCGCGTGCTGAGTGCTCATTGCTCCCGCTCCCGCCGTCTTCTCCTCCGAGGCCCACGAGGCCCACGAGCACCATCGTGAATGTTTTCACGAAGTCGCGGGGGCTCGGAAGGTCCTCGGTCCGGGGGACCTTGGTCCCCTTCCGTCACACCGCCCGCTCGCCGTAGTACGCCTGGGTCATCAGCCGCCGCATGTCCCGCAGCATCGGCATCCGCGGGTTGGCCGGCGCGCACTGGTCCTCGTAGGCGTTCATCGCCTGCTGCGGCAGCGCCGCCAGGAAGGCCGCCTCGTCCACCCCGGCCTCCTTGAACGACCGCGGGATGCCCACCCGTTCGCGCAGCTCCTCCACCGCCGCCGCCAGCGACTCCACGCCCTGCTCCGGGGTGTCCGCCGGCAGGCCCAGCGTCCGGGCGATCTGCCGGTAGCGCTCCGGCGCCGCGTAGCTGCGGTACTTCGGCCAGCCGGTCACCTTCGACGGGGCCGACCCGTTCCAGCGGATCACGTGCGGCAGCAGCAGCGCGTTGGTGCGCCCGTGCGCCACGCGGAAGGTCGCGCCCAGGGTGTGCGCCATCGCGTGCACCACGCCCAGGAAGGACGAGCCGAACGCCATGCCCGCGATCGTCCCCGCGTTGTGCATCCGCTCCCGCGCCACCGGGTCGTTCGGGCCGTCCTCGACCGCCGCCCGCAGGTTCTCGAACACCAGCCGGACGCCCTGCAGCGCCAGCCCGTCGGTGAAGTCGTTGGCGTACACCGACACGTACGTCTCGATGCAGTGCGTCAGCGCGTCGAAACCGGAGTCCGCGGTCACCGCCGGCGGCAGGTCCGTGGTCAGCGCCGGGTCGACGATCGCCACCGTCGGGGTCAGCGCGTAGTCCGCCAGCGGGTACTTCTGGCCGGTCTCCGGGTCGGTGATCACCGCGAACGGGGTGACCTCGCTGCCGGTGCCCGAGGTGGTCGGGACGCACACCAGCCTGGCCCGCTCGCCCAGGTCCGGGAAGGCGAAGGCGCGCTTGCGGATGTCGAAGAACTTCTCCTTCAGGTCCGCGAACTCGACCTCCGGGTGCTCGTACAGCAGCCACATCACCTTCGCCGCGTCCATCGGCGAACCGCCGCCCAGCGCCACGATGGTGTCCGGCCGGAAGTCCCGCATCAGCTCCGCGCCCCGCTCCACGGTCGCGATGCTCGGCTCGGGCTCCACGAAGTCCACCACCCGCACCTCCACCGGCTCGGTGCGCCGCCCCAGCACGTCCCGGACCCGGTCCAGGTGCCCGATCTCCACCATCGTCCGGTCCGTCACCACGACGACCCGGCGGGCCCCGCGCATGTCGGCCAGGTACCTGATCGCGTGGCGCTCGAAGAAGATCTTCGGCGGCACCTTGAACCACTGCATGTTGGTGTTGCGCCGCCCGATCCGCTTGACGTTGAGCAGGTTCAGCGCCGAGACGTTGCCCGCCACCGAGTTGTGGCCGTAACTGCCGCAGCCCAGGGTCAGCGAGGGCAGGAACGCGTTGTACACGTCGCCGATGCCGCCCTGCGAACTCGGCGCGTTCCAGATGATCCGGCACGCCTTCACCGCGGTGCCGAACTCCTCGGCGAACGCCGCGTCCTCGGTGTGCACCGCCGCCGAGTGCCCCAGCCCGTTGAACTCCACCATCCGCGCCGCCAGCTTCAGCCCCTGCACCCGGCCCTCCGCCCGCAGCACCGCCAGCACCGGGCACAGCTTCTCCCTGGTCAGCGGCTCCGCCTCGCCGACCTCGCCGACCTCCACCAGGATCACCGAGGTCTCCTCCGGCACCTCGAAGCCCGCCGCCGCGGCGATCTCCGGCGCCGACCGCCCCACCACCGCCGCGTTCAGCCTCGCGCCCGCGCGGTCCGCGCCCGCGCCGACCCCGAACACGTACTCCTCCAGCAGCGCCTTCTGCTCCGCCGTCGCCAGGTGCGCCCTCAGCCGGCCGAACTCCGCCAGCGCCGCGTCGTACACCTCCGCGTCCAGGATCACCGCCTGCTCGGAGGCGCAGACCATCCCGTTGTCGAAGGACTTCGACAGCACGATGTCGTTCACCGCGCGCGCCAGGTCCGCGCTCTTCTCCACGTACGCCGGCACGTTGCCCGCGCCCACGCCCAGCGCCGGCTTCCCGCACGAGTACGCCGCCCGCACCATCGAGTTGCCGCCGGTGGCCAGGATCGTCGCCACGTCCTCGTGCCGCATCAGCGCCCCGGTCGCCGCCGTCGACGGCCGCTCGATCCACTGCACGCAGTGCGCCGGGGCGCCCGCCGCGACCGCCGCGTCCCGGACGATCCGGGCCGCCTCCGCCGAACAGCGCTGCGCCGCCGGGTGGAAGCCGAAGACGATCGGGTTGCGGGTCTTCAGCGCGATCAGCGCCTTGAAGATGGTGGTCGAGGTCGGGTTGGTGACCGGCGTGACGCCCGCGACCACGCCCACCGGCTCGACGATCTCGGTGATCCCGTCGATCTCGTCCCGGGAGATCACGCCGACGGTCTTCATCCCCGCCATCGAGTGCGCCACGTTCTCGCAGGCGAAGACGTTCTTCACCGCCTTGTCCTCGAACACCCCGCGCCCGGTCTCCTCGACCGCCAGCGCCGCCAGCCGGGTGTGCGCGGCCAGCGCGGCCAGCGACGCCTTCTTCACGATCCGGTCCACCTTCTCCTGGGTGAGACCGGAGTACTCCTGGAGGGCCCTGCGGCCGTTGCGCACCAGCACGTCGACGGCGGCGGCCGCCTCGGCGGCGCTCTCGGCGCTGTTCCCACCGGTGTGCTCGGGGGTGCTCCCGTCGGTGTTCCCGGGGGCGTTCTCGGCGGTGTTCTCGTCGGTGGTCTCGGCAGCGGGGGACTGGTCGCGGGACATGGCGCGCTCACCTCTTGGGGGGGTGCGGCTGCGGGATCGCCCCGGCGGCGCTGCCGGGACTCGGCCTGACGCCTCCACCCTCTGTCGGCGCGGCGTCGCACCGCTACGGCCGTTCGCCGCTGCCCGCCCGGGACCAACGGCCTTCTCCGGTGCCCGGCACGGCAGTTCGCCCCGGACCCCGGGCGGGAGCGGTCCTGCGCCGGACGGGTGAGCGCGGGGTCGTCCGGGTGCGACCGCCCGGAGCCGGTGCGAGGGTGGACCCAGCCCGTTGTCCGCGACACCCCCAGGAGGAGACATGGGCCTGAGTGACCAGTTCAAGGACAAGGCCAAGGACCTCGCCGACCAGGCGAAGTCGGCGCTCGGCGACCACGGCTCCAAGGCCGAGGAGGCCGAGCAGAAGGCCCGCGAACAGGCCGAGGGCGTGATGCCGGGCGGCCAGGAGTCCGCGGACGACCAGCAGCACCAGGAGGGCGAGTCCTCCTGACCGTCCGCACGCCGGAGGGACGGGCCTGCCGGGCCCGTCCCTCCGGCGTGCTGCGGCAACGGGGAGCGCCCGTCCGAGGAGGAGACACGGGCGGCTTCGACAGGCCCCGACCGCCGCAGGCCCACCCGCCGGACGCCGTGACACGGCGGTGACAGTAGGTGTACGTCGCAGGGACGTCGAGCTGGAATCGCCTTCCCCGCGCGACCGAGCGGGCCGAGGGGGAACCGGCCGCCGGGACGCGCCTCCCGCATCCAGCCGCACCACCCACATCCCTTGGGGGGAACACCAGGAACACCCGCCGGACCGCGCCGCCCACCGCCGCCGCGACGAAGGCCGCCGCCGTCGCCGCGCTGATGCTCGCCGCCACCACCGCGGCCGGTGGCACCGCGTGGGCGGACGACAGGCCGGTCGTCCCGTGCGCCGACGGAGCGGTGAAGCTCCCGGGCGAGACGCCGGTCGAGAACGGCCCCGCCCACCGGGGGACGCCGGGGTGCGGCGGGTCTCAGGGCCGGGGCGGCAGCGGCGGGCGGCGCAGGTCGGGGCGGGGGGTGCCGGCGGGCGGGGGCGCGGCGGCGGGGGTCGCGGCGAGCAGGGTGAGGGCGAGGTCGACGGCGGCGGACAGGTCGGTGTGCGCGCCGCGGGCCCAGTCGCGCGGGGTGCGGACCACCTCGACGTCCGGGTCGACGCCCCGGTTCTCGACCGAGAAGCCGATCCCGCCGGTGAACCAGCTGGCGTTCTTCGGCACCGAGATCTGGGTGCCGTCGCCCAGCGCGTGCCGCCCGGTCATGCCGACCACCCCGCCCCAGGTGCGGGTGCCGACCACCGGGCCCAGGGCGAGCGCCTTGATCGCGGTGATGATGACGTCGCCGTCGGAGCTGGTGGCGTGGTCGGCGAGCGCGACCACCGGGCCGCGCGGCGCGTCCCGGGGCCACCGGACGGGCTGCCGGCCGCGGGTGAAGTCCCAGGCCAGGACCCGGCGGTGGAGCTTCTCCAGGACCAGTTCGGAGACGTTGCCGCCGGCGTTGCCCCGGACGTCCAGCACCAGTGCGGGGCGGGCCAGCTCGGAGCGCAGGTCCCGGTTGAACTGGGCCCAGCCGGAGCCGCCGAGGTCCGGGATGTGCAGGTAGCCGCAGAGGCCGTCGCTGAACTCCCGGACCAGGTGCCGCCGTCTGGCCACCCAGTCCTGGTAGCGGATCGGCCGCTCGTCGGTGAGCGGGGTGACCGCGATCCGCCGGACCCGCCCGTCGTGCCGGAGGGTGAGCTCGACGGTGCTGCCGCCCGTCCCGGCCAGTAGCGGGGTCGGGCCGCGCACCGGGTCGGGCGGGCGGCCGTCCACCGCGAGCAGTTCGTCGCCGTCGTGCAGGCCGTGGCCGGCCAGCGGGGCGCGGGCCTTCGGGTCGGAGGACTCGCCGGGCAGGATCCGGTCGACCAGCCAGCGGCCGTCCGGGGCGCGGTGCGCGTTGGCGCCGAGCAGGCCGAGCGGCTGCTGGGCGATGGCCGGGCCCTCGCCGCGCCGGGCCGGGGTGACGTAGGCGTGCGAGGTGCCGAGCTCGCCGAGCAGCTCGCGCAGCAGGTCGGCGAAGTCGTCGGGGGAGGCGATCCGCTCCAGCAGCGGGGCGTACTGCTCGGTGAGCGCGGGCCAGTCCAGGCCGCACATGCCCGGGTCCCAGAACTGGTCGGCGACGATCCGGGCCGCCTCGAAGTACGACTGCCGCCACTCGGCGGCCGGGTGCACGGTGTGGGTGATCCGGCGCAGGTCGACCGGGACGGGGGCGGTCGGCGCGGCCAGCGGGTACAGCTTGAGCGCGCCGGCCGAGAACACCGAGAGGGCCGAGCCGTCCGCCGAGACCGCGAAGCCGTCCAACTGCTCGACCAGGGTGGTGCGGCGGCCCCGGGCCAGGTCGAAGTACTCCAGGGCGGGGCGGCCCGAGGTGTCCTCCGGGTGGGCGAAGGTCTGGCCGAGCGCGCCGGAGATCGGCCAGCGCAGCCACACCACGCCGCCGCGCACCGCGGCCGTCGCCGAGTACTTGGAGGCGATCACCGGGAACGGCACCAGCCGCTTGCTGAGCCCCTCCCGGTCGACGTGCACGGTGCCGTCGCCGGTGGCCTCCTCCGGGTCCAGGCCGACCGGCGGGCGGCCCTCGGCGGGCGAGGCGAAGGGGGACGGGGTGCCGGCCGCCAGCGGGACGAGGTACGGGCGGCAGCCGAGCGGGAATGACAGGTCGCCGGTGTGCACGTCGTGCACCGGGTCGAAGCCGCGCCAGGACAGGAACACCAGGAAGCGGCCGTCCCGGGTGAACACCGGGTGCTCGTCCTCGAACCGGCCGCCGGTGACGTGCACCCGCTCCTCGGGCCGGTCGGTGCGGGCCAGCCGGATCGCCCGCAGCGAGCGGCCCGCGACCGGCTCGGACCAGGCCAGCCAGCGCGAGTCCGGGGAGAACGAGGGGCTGGAGACCGGGCCGAACCGGGACGCGGCGACCTCGGCGACCGCGCCGTCCGCGGTGTCCACCAGCAGCAGCCGCCCGTCCGAGCAGGCCACCGCGAGGCGCCCGCCGTCCGGGGCGGCGGCCAGCTCCTGCACCCGGCCGATCCGGCCGCCCGCGATCCGCCGGCCGGCGGGGCGCTCGTCCGGGTCGTCCTTGCCGGGCAGCGCGGCGATCTCGATCGCGTCCGCGCCGTCCGCGTCCGTCACCCAGGCGGCCTGGTTGCCGTAGCCGAGCACCAGCGGCAGCCGGCAGCGCACGCCCGGGGTGTCGGCCAGCACCCGGGCCGGGCCGTCGCGGTGTGTCAGCCAGTACAGCGCGCCGCGCACGTTCAGCACCCCGGCCCGGCCGGTGGCGTCGCAGGCCAGGTCCTTGACGTTGTTGGCCGCGCTCACCGGGTACGGCCGCCGCCCGGCCCGGGCGCCGCCCAGCGGCACCTCCAGGCGGCGCGGCGCCGGGGCGTCCAGCGAGTCGAGCAGCCAGACGTCCCCGGCGTGCTGGTAGACCACCCGGACGCCGTCGGTGGCGGCCTCCCGGGCGTAGTACGAGGCGTGGTCGGTGTGCCGGCGCAGGCCGGTGCCGTCCGGGCGGACCGAGTACAGGTTGCCGACGCCCTCGTGGTCGGAGAGGAACGCGATCCGGGTGCCGTCGGCGCAGGCCACCGGCATCGGCGAGGCCAGGTGCCCGGGCAGGCCGGGCAGCAGCAGGTCGTGGTCCACCCAGAGCCGGCCGGTCGCGCCGCCCCGGTAGCGCTTCCAGAACGCGGGCTCGTGCGGCGCCGCGTCGGTCAGCAGCACCGTGTGCCCCTCACCGACCTGCGCGTCCGCGACCGGCCCCCACGGCATCCGCCGCCCCGGCGCGCCGTCCGGCGGCAGCTCCCACGCCCAGGCGTAGTGCGCGAACGGCTCGTGGTACGAGGTCACCGCCAGCACCTCGCCGTTCGGCAGCCAGCCGCGCACCCGGGTGTCCTGGCTGCCCCAGTACGTCAGCCGCACCGCCGGGCCGCCCCCCACCGGCGCCGTGAACACCTCCGGCGTCAGCGCGAACCAGCTGGTCCACGCCAGCGCCTCGCCGTCCGGCGACAGCCGCGGGTGGCTCACCCGGGTCCGGTCCGCGCTCACCCGCCAGGCCCGCCCCACCCCGCCGTCCGCGGCGAGCGGCGCGACCCAGACGTCGTCCTCGGCGGTGAAGGCGAGCAGACCGCCGCGTACATGGGGGTACCGCAGGTATCCGGACACCCCTCCATGGTTCGATCGGCGGCCGGGGCCCGCAAACGCGGCCGGGCCGGGCGGGCGGCCGGACGCGCGGCCGGGCGGGTAGGCGCACGGAGTCCGGGGCGGCTGACGGCGGGTCAGTGAACCGTGTTCCCCCGTCCATTGACAGGGGGGAGTCACAGCCGGTTCAGTGGTCTAGTCCAACTCCCTGGGTGGGTGCCGGTGCGGCGGTCCGACCCGGCCGGGAACCCCACAGCCCGGCGGACGGAGGAGGGCGTCCCCCACACAGAGGCAGGAGCATCCCCACATGCGTACTCCCCGAAGGAAGCGGCTGCTCGCCGCCGGAACCGCCTGGGCGGTGGCCGCCGCCGGCGCCGTCGCGCTCAGCTTCGGCCTGGCCGGGTCGGCATCGGCCGGAGAATTCCTGGTCAACGGCGGTTTCGAGACCAACGCACTGAACCCCTGGACCTGTACCGGCTCGACCGGCTCCGTGGTCACCGGCCACGCCCACACCGGCAGCTACGCGCTCGCGGGCGCCGCGTCCGCGTCCGACACCGCCCAGTGCGTCCAGACCGTCGCCGTCGCCCCCAACACCACGTACACGCTCAGCGCGTACGTCAACGGCGCCTACGTCTACCTCGGCGTCAACGGCGGCGCCTCGACCTGGACCCCGAGCACCGGCGGCGGCTACCAGAAGCTCTCGGTCAGCTTCACCACCACCGCCACCCAGACCTCCGCCACCGTCTTCACCCACGGCTGGTACGGCCAGGGCACCTACTACGCGGACGACGTCTCGCTGGACGGCCCCGGCGCGCCCGCCTCGCCCTCCGCCAGCGCGAGCCCCTCCAAGTCGGCCTCGCCCTCGCCGTCGGCGTCCCCGTCCAGCAGCCCCTCCAAGTCGGCCTCGCCCTCGCCCTCGGCGTCCCCGTCCAGCTCGCCGACCACCCCGCCGCCGCCCGGCGGCCACGCCCTGGTCGGCTACCTGCACGCCAGCTTCGCCAACGGCGCCGGCTACCTGAAGATGGCCGACGTCCCCGACAGCTGGGACATCATCGACCTGGCCTTCGGCGAGCCGGACTCCATCACCGGCGGCACCATCCACTTCAACCGCTGCCCGGCCACCGAGTGCCCCGGCGTCGAGTCCGACGCCGACTTCAAGGCGGCCATCGCCGCCAAGCAGGCCAAGGGCAAGAAGGTCCTGCTGTCGATCGGCGGCCAGAACGGCGAGGTGCAGCTCACCACCACCGCCGCCCGCGACAACTTCGTCAACTCGGTCTCCGCGATCATCGACAAGTGGGGCCTGGACGGCCTCGACATCGACTTCGAGGGCCACTCGCTGTCGCTCAACACCGGCGACACCGACTTCAAGAACCCGACCACCCCGGTGATCACCAACCTGATCTCCGCGGTCAAGACGCTCAAGGCCAAGTACGGCGCGAAGTTCCAGCTCACCATGGCGCCGGAGACCTTCTTCGTCCAGCTCGGCTACCAGTACTACGGCTCGGGCCCCTGGGGCGGCCAGGACCCGCGGGCCGGCGCCTTCCTGCCGGTCATCTACGGCCTGCGCGACGACCTCACGCTGCTGCACGTCCAGGACTACAACTCGGGCTCGATCATGGGCCTCGACAACCAGTACCACAACATGGGCAGCGCGGACTTCCACATCGCGATGACCGACATGCTGCTCACCGGCTTCCCGGTGGCCGGCAACACCAGCAACATGTTCCCGGCGCTCAAGCCCTCGCAGGTCGCGATCGGCATGCCCGCCAACAGCTACGCCGGCAACGGCTACGTCGCCCCGGCCGTGGTCAACCAGGCGCTGGACTGCCTCACCAAGGGCACCAGCTGCGGCTCCTACACCCCGCGGGCCGGCAAGCAGCCGAACCTGCGCGGGCTGATGACCTGGTCGATCAACTGGGACAACTACAACGGGAACGAGTTCTCGAAGAACTTCCACAGCTACTTCGGCTGAGCCCGGCCGACAGCAGCGGAACGCGGAGCCGGTCGCCCCTCGCGGGGGCGGCCGGCTCCGGCTGTCGCGGGGGAGGGGGCGGGCGGCCGGCACCAGGCCGCGGGGGAGGGAGGGGGCGGTTCCGGCCGTCCTCCGGGCCCGACCGCCGCTGGTCGACCGGCCGGGGCGGCGCGCCTAGCCTGGAGGGGAAGGAGGTGGTGGCGATGCTGGCAGACGCGCCCCTGCTCGCGGTGATCCCGGTGACCGACCTCGAACGGGCCAAGCGGTACTACCGCGACACGCTCGGGCTCACCCTGTCCCGGGAGGGCACCGGAGAGGTGGCCTTCCGCAGCGGGAGCACCGAGTTCGGGATGTACGAGACGCCGTACGGCGGACGGGCCGGCCATACCCTGGCCAGCTGGAAGGTCGCGGACCTGGACGCGGAGATGGCCGAACTGCGCGGCCGAGGCGTGGTGTTCGAGGAGTACGACCAGCCCGGGCTGAAGACCCTCGACGGGGTGGCCGAGGCCGACGGGATGCGGGCCGCCTGGTTCAAGGACCCGGACGGCAACGTGCTGTGCGTCAACGAACTGCCCGCGGAGTGAGAGGGGCCGGAAACGCCGAAGACCTCCCCGGAGGGAGGTCTTCGCGCTGTCGGTGCGCCGCCAGGGACTCGAACCCCGGACCCGCTGATTAAGAGTCAGCTGCTCTAACCAACTGAGCTAGCGGCGCGTGCTGACGGAGAGAACATTACCTGGTCAGCGCCCGAAACACACAATCGGCCCGGCCGGGGCGCCGACGTATGCTGAGGTCGGCGCACCCCGCACCTGCCGAGAGGAACCACCGTGGGCCAGCTGACCCTGCTCTTCCTGGTGCTGCTCGCCTCGGTGGTGACGATGCCGCTGGCACGCCGGACCAGGATCCCGCAGCCGGTGCTGATGACCCTGGTCGGCCTGGCCTTCGCGCTGATCCCGCAGATCCCCAACATCCAGATCAACCCCGAGTTCATCCTGCCGCTGGTGCTGCCGCCGCTGATCTTCGCGGTGGCCCGGCGCTCCTCGGTGCGGTACTTCAAGGCGAACATCCGCTCGATCCTGCTGCTGGCCGTCGCCCTGGTGGTGGTGACCACCACCGCGGTGGCCGGGGTGTTCAGCTGGCTGGTGCCCGCCGCGCCGCTGGCCGCCGCGGTCGCGCTGGGCGCGCTGGTCTCGCCGCCCGACCCGGTCGCGGCCGTCGCGGTGGCCGGCGAGGTCGGGCTGCCGCGCCGGCTGACGGCGGTGCTGGAGAGCGAAGGCCTGTTCAACGACGTCACCGCGATCGTGATCTACTCGCTGGCCGTCGAGGCCGTGGTCGACGGCGACCTGTCGGTGGGCCGGGCCGCGGAGCGCTTCCTGCTGTCCGCCGTGGTCGCGGTGGCCGTCGGCATCGGGCTCGGCTGGCTGAACGCCAAGATCGCCGGGTTCCTGGAGGACCCGACCCAGCAGGTCGCGCTCAACCTGCTCGTCCCGTTCGCCGCGTACACCCTGGCCGAGGAGGCGCACGGCTCCGGCGTGCTGGCCGTGGTGGTCTGCGCGCTCTACCTCGCCGACCGGGCCTCCGACGCCGACGAGGTCTCCTACCGGCTGGTCGGCAACGCGTTCTGGGAGATCGTCGAGACCCTGATCACCGGCGTCGCGTTCGGCCTGATCGGCCTGGAGCTGTCCACCGTCCTGCAGGACGTCCGGGACACCTGGCACACCATGATCGGCGACACCGCGACCGTCATCGCCGTCGTCGTGGTGCTGCGCCTGCTCTGGCTGCTGCCCGCCGCCTGGCTCTCCCGCCGGGTCACCCACGGCGAGGAGGACACCCCGATCAGCTGGCGGGAGACCGTCGTCCTGTGGTGGTCCGGCATGCGCGGGGTGGCCACCGTCGCCCTCGCCCTCGGCATCCCGCTCACCCTGCACAACGGGCTGGACTTCCCGGCCCGCAGCGAGATCGTCTTCATCGCGTTCAGCGTCGTCCTGTTCACCCTGGTGGTGCAGGGCCTCACCCTGCCGTACGTGGTCAGGCTGCTGCGCATCGACGACACCGGAGACGAGCACGAGCGGGCCGTCCGGGAGCTGTGGTGGCGCGCCGCCAGGGCCGGGCTGCACCGGCTCGCCGAGCTGGAGGACGAGGACCAGCTCCCGCCCGAGATCACCGAGCGCCTGCGCGAGCGCCAGCACGACCGCCTCGCCCGGCTCTGCCCGGAGAAGTACGAGGAGGAGGAGGCGCTGGAGGCCAAGCGCCGCGGCAAGCAGTGGCGGCAGGCGTTCGCGATCGAGCAGGAGATGATCGCCGCCTCCCGCCGCGAGGTGCTGGTCGCCCGCGGCGAGGCCGGCGCCGACCCCGAGGTCGCCGACCGGGTGCTGCGCGCGCTCGACCTCCAGTCGGCCCGGAAGTGACGCCCCGTCGACCCCTCGCGGTGCAGCACTGCCCGGCCGCATCCAGGGCATAGGGTTGGAGGCGGGCGAGGCCGTCGACGGCGCCGGCACCCGTACCCGCCGGGCCCGGCGCCACCCTCCCGCCGGAACCAGCCGGTATCTGCACCCGACGACGCTAGGAGCAACCGATGTCGGACACCCCCGCCAACGGCCGGACCCCGTTGGACCGCACCCCGCAGTGGGCCGCGCTGGGGAAGCACCGGGCAGAGCTGGGCGAACAGCACCTGCGCGAGCTGTTCGCCGCCGACCCCGACCGCGGCACGCGCTACACCCTGCAGGTCGGCGACCTCTTCGTCGACTACTCGAAGCACCTGGTCACCGACCGCACCCTGGACCTGCTGCGCGAACTGGCCGCCGCCACCGGCGTCGCCGAGCTGCGCGACGCGATGTTCCGCGGCGAGAAGATCAACACCACCGAGCACCGCGCCGTCCTGCACACCGCGCTGCGCGCCCCGCGCGGCGCCGTCGTCGAGGTCGACGGCGAGAACGTGGTGCCCGCCGTGCACGCCGTCCTCGACAAGATGGCCGCCTTCTCCGACCGGGTGCGCTCCGGCGAGTGGACCGGCCACACCGGCAAGCGGATCCGCAACGTCGTCAACATCGGCATCGGCGGCTCCGACCTCGGCCCCGCGATGGCCTACGAGGTGCTGCGCTCCTACACTGACCGCGACCTGACGGTCCGCTTCGTCTCCAACGTCGACGGCGCCGACCTGCACGAGGCGGTCCGCGACCTGGACCCCGCCGAGACGCTGTTCATCGTCGCCTCCAAGACCTTCACCACCATCGAGACGGTCACCAACGCGGTCGCCGCCCGCGACTGGCTGCTGGAGCGGCTCGGCGCCGGCGAGGAGGCCGTCGCCAAGCACTTCGTGGCGCTCTCCACCAACGCCCGGGGCGTCGCCGACTTCGGCATCGACACCGCCAACATGTTCGAGTTCTGGGACTGGGTGGGCGGCCGCTACTCCTTCGACTCCGCGATCGGCCTCTCGCTGATGATCGCCATCGGCCCGGAGCGGTTCGGCGAGATGCTGGCCGGCTTCCACCTGGTCGACGAGCACTTCCGCACCGCCCCCGCGGAGGAGAACGTCCCGCTGCTGCTGGGCCTGCTCGGCGTCTGGTACGGCGCGTTCTTCGACGCCCAGTCGCACGCCGTGCTCCCGTACTCGCACTACCTGTCGAAGTTCACCGCGTACCTCCAGCAGCTCGACATGGAGTCCAACGGCAAGTCCGTGGACCGCGAGGGCAACCCGGTCTCCTGGCAGACCGGCCCGGTGGTCTGGGGCACCCCCGGCACCAACGGCCAGCACGCGTACTACCAGCTGCTGCACCAGGGCACCAAGGTCATCCCCGCCGACTTCCTCGGCTTCGCCCGGCCGGTCGCCGACCTCCAGCCCGGCCTGGTCGCCCAGCACGACCTGCTGATGGCCAACTTCTTCGCCCAGACCCAGGCGCTGGCCTTCGGCAAGACCGCCGAGGAGGTCGCCGCGGAGGGCGTGCCCGCCGAACTCGTGCCGCACAAGACCTTCCGCGGCAACCACCCGACCACCACCATCCTGGCCCCCGAGCTGACCCCGCACGTCCTCGGCCAGCTGATCGCCCTCTACGAGCACAAGGTGTTCGTCCAGGGCGCGGTGTGGGACATCGACTCCTTCGACCAGTGGGGCGTCGAGCTCGGCAAGGTGCTCGCCAAGAAGATCGAGCCCGTGCTGCTCACCGGCGAGGGCACCGACGCGCTGGACGCCTCCACCGCCCACCTGGTCGGCCGGTACCGCGAGCTGCGCGGCCGGGAGTAGGGCCCTTCGGACCCGACGGGGGAGCGGGGGACGGCCGGGAGCTCCGGCCGTCCCCCTTCGCGTGCCCCGGGCCGGGAGCGTCCTGTGCCGGGGGCGCCCCGGGCTCCGGGTGCCTCAGGTGACCCGGGCCAGCAGGGAGCCGGCGTGCGCGGTGACCAGCTCGCGGGCCAGCGCCGGGTCGGGGGCGGCCAGGGCGCGGGCCAGCGCCAGGTGCTCGGCGTGGTCCCGCTCCGCGTGCGCGGGGGAGGCCGTCGCGGTGGCGGAGATCCGCACCTGCCGGTCCCAGAGCGTCTCGTAGAGGGAGGTCAGGACGGGGTTCCCGGCGGCGCGCAGCAGGGTGAGGTGGAAGTGCCGGCCGGCCTCGACGGGGTGCGGGTCGCGGTGCTCGCAGGCGGCCAGCAGCTCCGCGGCGGCGGCCGCCAGCGCGGCGGGGCCGCGGGCCGCCAGGGCGTCGACGGCGGCGTGCTCGAACAGGACCCGGGCGGCGAGGACGTCACGGGCCTCGCCCGGGGCGATCGGGACGACCTGGGCGCCGCGCTTGGGGTACAGGCGCAGGAAGCCCTCGGACTGCAGGCGCAGGAACGCCTCGCGGACGGGGGTGCGGGAGAGCCCGAGCTCGGTGGCGACGACGCCCTCGGAGAGCAGCGTGCCGCCGGGCCAGCTGCCGTCCAGCAGGCGGGTGCGGACGTGCCGGTAGGCCCGGTCGGCGGTGGGGAGGACGGCGTCGGCGCTGGGCCGGGCGGGATCGGCGCTGGGCCGGGCGGGGTCGGCGCTGGGGAGGGCGGGGTCGGCGCTGGGGAGGGCGGGGTCGCTCACGTCGTCATTCTGCCACGCCCGCTGGCTTGCATCTAAGCTTGCATCTATGATGCGGGCATGCCTCCGAACGCCCCCCGCTCCCGGACCGCCCTGTTCGTGACCTGCCTGAACGACACCCTCTTCCCCGGCACCGGCCGCGCCGCCGTCACCCTGCTGCGCCGGCTGGGCGTGGAGGTGGACTTCCCGCCGGGCCAGAGCTGCTGCGGGCAGATGCACTTCAACACCGGCTACCGCCGGGAGACCGCCCGGCTCGCCCGGCACTTCGTGGACACCTTCGGCGGCTACGAGGAGATCGTCGTCCCCTCCGCCTCCTGCGCCGGGATGCCCGCCGAGGCGTACCCCCTGGCCGCTGTCGGCGACCCCGGGCTGGCCCGGGAGGTGGCCGAACTCGCCCCCAGGGTAGTCGAGTTGACCGAGTACCTGACCGACCGGCTGGGCGTCGAGGACGTCGGCGCGCACTTCCCGCACCGGGTCACCTACCACCCCACCTGCCACAGCCTGCGGGCCGCCCGGCTGGGCGACCGGCCCCACCGGCTGCTGCGCGCCGTCGACGGCATCGACCTCGTCGAACTGCCCGCGCAGGAGGAGTGCTGCGGCTTCGGCGGCACCTTCGCGGTGAAGAACCCGGCGGTCTCCGGCGCGATGAACGGCGACAAGGCCCGGCACGTCCTGGAGACCGGGGCGCCGGTGCTGGCCGCCGTCGACAACTCCTGCCTGATGAACATCGGCGGCCGGCTCACCCGGGACGGCCACCGGGTGCGCACCCTGCACCTGGTGGAGATCCTGGCCCGCACCGCCCAGGACGGGCCGCTGCCCGGTGTCCCGGTGGCGGAGGCCGTGCGATGACGAGGTCGTTCCTGGGCTGGCCCGCGTTCCCCGAGGCCGCCGAACGTGAGGTCGACAACCGGCAGTTGCGGGAGAACGTCCGCCGCGCCACCCACACCATCCGGGGCAAGCGGGCCGTGCTGGCCGCCGAACGCCCCGACTGGGAGCAGCTGCGCGACAGCGCCGCCGCGATCAAGGACCGGGTGCTGGCCGACCTGGAGCGGTACCTGCTCCAGGTCGAGGAGAAGGTCACCGCGGCCGGCGGCACCGTGCACTGGGCCCGCGACGCCGCCGAGGCCAACCGGATCGTCACCGACCTGGTCAGGGCCACCGGCGAGCGCGAGATCGTCAAGGTCAAGTCGATGCTGACCGAGGAGATCGGCCTCGACGCCGCCCTGGAGGCCGCCGGGATCAACGCCCGGGAGACCGACCTCGCCGCCACCATCGTCCAGCTCGGCGACGACCTGCCCTCGCACGTGGTCGTCCCCGCGCTGCACCGCAACCGCAGCGAGATCCGCGACATCTTCGCCCGCGAGATGGGCCGGCACGGCCGTCCCGCCCCCGACGGGCTCACCGACGACCCCGCCGAACTCGCCGAAGCCGCCCGGCTGCACCTGCGGGAGAAGTTCCTCGGCGCCAGGGTCGCCGTCTCCGGCGCCAACTTCGTGGTCGCCGAGACCGGCACGCTGGTGGTCGTCGAGTCCGAGGGCAACGGCCGGATGTGCCTCACCCTCGCCGACACCCTGATCTCCGTCGTCGGCCTGGAGAAGACCGTCCCCGACTGGCAGGACCTCGAAGTCTTCCTGCAACTGCTGGCCCGCAACGCCACCGGCGAGCGGATGGCCCCCTACACCAGCACCTGGACCGGCACCACGGACGGCGACGGACCGCGCGACGTCCACCTCGTCCTGGTCGACAACGGCCGCACCCGCGCCCTCGCCGACCCGGTCGGCCGGCAGGCCCTGCGCTGCATCCGCTGCGGCGCCTGCATGAACACCTGCCCCGTCTACGAGCGCACCGGCGGCCACGCCTACGGCTCCGTCTACCCCGGGCCGATCGGCGCGATCCTCAACCCGCTGCTCAAGGGCCTCGACGACGCGCAGACCGCCTCCCTGCCGTACGCCTCCACGCTGTGCGGCGCCTGCAACGAGGTCTGCCCGGTGCGGATCCGGTTCACCGACGTGCTGCTCGACCTGCGCGCCCAGGTCGCCGACGGCGGACGGCACCCGGTGGAACGGGCCGCGCTGAACACCGTCGGCGCGGTGATGGCCCGCCCCGCGGTGTGGAAGGCCGCCGTGAAGGGCGCCGGACTGGTCGGACCGCTGCTGCCCCGGCGCACCGCGCTGCCCGGCCCGCTCGGCGGCTGGACCGACAACCGGGCGCTGCCCGAGATCCCCGGGGAGTCCTTCCGCAGCTGGTGGAAGCGGAACGAGCGCGCCGGACGGGACGGGCGTGGCGGACGGGACGAACCAGGCGGGCGGGACGAACCCGGCGGGCCGGACGAACCCGGCGGGCGGGCCGCACGGAACCGAGGAGGACACGCATGACCGGCACCGCCCGGGACGAGATCCTGCGCCGCATCCGCGCCGCCGCCGTCCCGCCCGCCCCCGCACCGCCCCGCGACTACCTCCGGCACGCCCCCGGCCTCGACCCCGGCGACCGGCCCGCCGTGCTCGCGCTGTTCGCCGAACGGCTCGCCGAGTACGGCGCCACCGTGCTGCGCGCCGCGGACCCCGGCCCCGCCGTCGCCCGGGCGCTCGCGGACGAGGGCGCCCGCAGCCTCGTCGTCCCGGACGGGCTGCCCGCCGGGTGGCTGCCCGCCGGGTGGGACGGCGAGGTGCGCACCGACCGGCCGCCGCTCGGGAAGGCCGAACTCGACGCCACCGACGCCGTCCTGACGGCCTGCGCGGTCGCCGTCGCCGACTCCGGCACCCTGGTCCTCGACGGCGGACCCGCCCAGGGGCGCCGCGCCGCCACCCTGCTGCCCGACCTGCACGTGTGCGTGGTCCGGGCCGAACAGGTGCATTCCGCGCTGCCCAGCGCGCTCGCCCGGCTCGACCCGGCCCGGCCGCTCACCTTCGTCAGCGGGCCGTCCGCCACCGCCGACATCGAGATGATCCGGGTCAAGGGCGTCCACGGGCCCCGCCGGCTGGTGGTCGTCCTGCTGGACCGGGCGGCAGGGCCGGGCTCGCCGGACGGGTCGGGCTAGCCGGCCGGGCTGGGCGGGGCGGAGACCGCCGGGCGCGGGGCCGGGCCGTGCTGCGCCGTGTACACCAGCCCGAAGCCGAGGCCGGCCGCCAGCGCCACCGCACCCGTCCAGGCCAGCGCGCGGCCCAGACCCCGTCTGCGGCGCTCCCGCCGGTGCGCGCGCAGGGCGGCCGCCTCGGCCTCGGCGAGCTCCGCGCCGAGCCAGGCGGCCCAGTCGGAGTGAAGATCGTCGGACGCCATGACCCGGACATTAGCAGCCCTTTACACACCCTCCGGGTGTGCGGCGCAACGCGAAAGGCCCCCCGGTGAAGGGGGGCCTCTCGCTGTCGGTGCGCCGCCAGGGACTCGAACCCCGGACCCGCTGATTAAGAGTCAGCTGCTCTAACCAACTGAGCTAGCGGCGCCTGCTGACGTGGAAGACTCTAGCAGCGGCCGGGGCCGGGGCCCAAATCGATTCCGGCCCGGACGGCACCCCCCGTTCAGCGCGCGTTCGACCCCGGGTCGCCCGCCTCCCGGGTCCGGCCGCGCGCCGCCCGGACGCACGCCCACAGCACCACCGAGGCCCCCGGCAGCCAGGGCTCGCCGGTGTCCGGCGCGACGATCCACCGGCTGGACGAGGACTCCGGCTCGTCGATCGCCCGCTGCACCGGCGGCACCGTGATCGCGTCCCCCGGGCCGTGGCACAGCAGCGGCGGCACGTCCCGGGCCCACTCCTCCCAGGCCAGCAGGGACCGCAGCCGGGCCGCCGTCCCCGGCTGCACGAACAGCAGCGTCCGGCCCCGGTACGCCGCCACCGGGCCGCAGCCCGGGCCCGAGGTCCACAGCTCGTCCAGCACCCGGCGGCCGAACACCGCCGGCAGGCTGATCACGTCGAAGACCCGGCCGCACGGCAGGACCGCGGGCGCCCACGGGCGGGCCTCCCACAGCGCGCGCATGCTGCTCGGGTACTCGCTGGCGGAGGCGAGCCACGCCTCCCCGGCGACACTGACGTACTCCACCGATTGATAGGTCCAGATGTCCACCCGGCCAGGGTGGCCCGGCGGCGCGGCCGGGCGCGCCGAAAACGGCGTTCGCCGGACAGCGGCGGCGGTCCGGGCGTATCATCGTCCGCCGCATATGCCAGCGGCCTGGCGGAGCCGGCGGCGGGGGTTCGAGGACGGGCCCTACTCCTCCGGGCCGCGCCGCTGCAGCGACCGGCCGTACTCGACCATCTTCACCGCGTAGTCCGGCGTCCAGTCCGCCCGCTCGGCGATCTGCTCCGCGGAGAGCGCGTCGAACCGGCGCGGATCGGCGAGCTGGGCGGCGGCCAGCGCCTGGAAGTCCGTCGCCCGCTCCGCCGCGGCCCGGAACGCCAGGGCCAACTGGGTGGAACGCGACAGCAGTTCGGACGGGTCGTCGATCGACTCCAGGTCGAAGAACCGTTCCGGCTCGGGCGCCGCGCCCTCCGGCTCGAAGATCAGCTGAGCCGGACGGATCCGTCGGGCCGGCCCCGGCACCGGCGGGACGACCGCCGGAGTCGGCGAACCGCCCTGGTCGGACGCCTGCGGATGCGAGTCGGGCATGACGGGGGCACCTCCGGGGGTGACGGGGGAAAGACGGCCGCCGTCCATTGTCGCGCGCGGACCGCCAGAACCGGAACGGTGCGCCCGCGAGCGCTATTCCCCGCCGGGGGCGTACGGGTGGCTCCGCGCGCCCCCGGCAGCGCTCGGCGAGATCGGCCGGACGGGCCCTAGAGCCGGACGCGGTGGTGGGCCAGGTGGGCGAGGACCGCGTGGTTGGCCTCCCAGCCGTCGGGGAACTTGACGGCCACGCCGAGCTGGACCGGCTCGGTGGCCGGGTGGTCGTCGAGCAGCTCGGGGATGCCCGCCCGGGCGACCACGATGCAGGCGTGCCGGTGCCGGGAGGCCAGGACGCAGAGCCGGCCGGTCTCCAGGTGGAACGCGGTGGCATCGGGCCGGCCGGAGAGCGGGTGCAGCACGACCGTCACGTCGTACTCGCGGCCCTGCAGCCGGTTCGCCGTGTCGACCGTCACCGCCTCGCCCGCCGCCGGGTCGACCGGGACGCCGAGCCGGGCCAGTTCGGCGCGCACCGCGGCGGCCTGGTCCCGGTGCGCGGTGCCCACCGCGACCCGGCCCGCGGTGAGCGGGGCGCTGCCCTGCTCGGAGTGCGCCGTCAGCCCGCGCTCCAGCAGCCGGCGGACGGTCGCCGCGACGGCGGCGACCGCCTGGACGTCGGTGCGGACGGTGTGCCGGGCGGGCAGCTCCAGCAGCGCCCAGCCGCTGCCCGCCGCCTCGTCGATCGCCGCGTCCACCGCCGAACCGTCCCCGCGCAGCCCCGGCCGCAGGGTGCGGTCGCCCGGGCCGGTGCCGGAGCGGAACGGCGTGTACGGGTAGAACGCGGCGGACACCAGGGGTGCCGCCGAGGCGGGCAGCCGCCAGGAGACCGGCAGGCGGTGCGGCTGGATCGCCGGGTTGTGGGCCAGCAGGGTCACCACCGCGGAGGAGGACGGGTCGTAGGACAGGCCCGCCCACTGGTCGGTGCCGACCACGGTGAACGGGTCGAGCTGGCCCGGGTCGCCGACGAACAGCGCCCGTTCGAAGAGCCGGGCGACGGCCAGCAGCGCGTCCGAACGCATCTGGTACGCCTCGTCCACGATGGCCTGCCGCCAGGGCTGCTCGGTCCGCACCCACTGCCACTTCGCCGCGGTGGAGATCACCACGTCCTGCTCCAGCAGGTCGGCGACCTTGTCCTTCGCGGTGACGTTCGGATGCCGCAGCGCCTCCGGCGCGGGCCGCGCGTCGCTCGCGTGCAGCCGGCCGACGGTGATCCCGGGGGCCTTGGACGCCAGCCGGTCGACCAGGTCGTCGACCTGGCTGTTGGTCTGGGCGACGATCATCAGCCGCTCGCCCGCGCCGACCAGCTCGCGGGCCGCCCGCACCACCAGCGTCGACTTGCCCGCACCCGGCGGGGAGTCCACCACCACGCCGCGCGGCGCGCCCGGCACCGGGCGCACCACGGCGTCCAGGATGCCCGCGACGGCCCGGTCGGCGGCCTCGCCCGGGGCCGGCCCGGCGGGGGAGGAGGTCTGACGGCCGGTCACCGGCGCTCCGGAAAGGTCCATGCGCTGATCATTCCCACTCGTCCGCACCGGCCGACACCTCCTCGACGGCCACCGGGGGGCCGCCGTGCGTCCACGGCGTGTCCGCCGGGTCCGGCAGCGGCGCGGACTGCCGGGGCGCCAACTCGAACAGGGTGAACACCACGGCCGTGCCCGGCTCCGGCACGCTGCCCGGCTCCGGCTCCCGGCGGCGCCCCATCCCGGACAGCAGCCGCACCACCACCTCGCCCGGCGCGGCCGAGACCACCTCGGCCCGCTGGGCGGGCTCCGCGTGCGCCCGGTGCACCTCGCGGCCCGGATCGGCGTGCGGACGGTCGTCGGTGCGCACCACCAGCAGCGGGCGCGGCTTGGGGGAGCGGCCCGCCGACCACTCCGGAACGACGTCCACCACCTCGCCGGCGAACGCCTCGCCGGACAGCCGGCGCTCCGCCATCGCCAGCGGGTCGTCCAGCGACTCCTGGATCTCCAACCTGGCCTGCTCGCGCTCGCGCTGGGCCAGCTTGCGGGCCGCCGTCACCGCGTCGTCCCGGCGCGGCTGCGGGGGCTCGCCCGCCGCCACCCGGTCCCGGTGCATGGTGAACGACCAGCGGTCGCCCTCCCAGCGCTCCGGCAGGTGCCCGGCCGCCGGCAGCGCCCGCAGCAGGTCGAGGCCGCACCAGACGTCGTGCCAGGTCGGCAGCGTCGCCGCGCGCAGCACCCGGGCCAGCTCGGCCCGCGCCTGCTCGACCAGGGCCGCCGCCCGGCGGGACTCCGCGCCGTCCCGGGCGGCCTCGGCCCGCTCGCGCACCGCGACCGCCGCGTCGTGCCGCAGGATCGCCGGGGCCAGCACCCGCTCGTCGAACTTCGGATCGGTGGTCGGACCGGCCGGCGGGTGCAGCAGCAGGCCGTCGCCGTCCCGCGCCGACTCCACCCACTCGGCCGCCGCCGCCCCGGTCGCGGCCGGCTCCAGCCCGGACGGCGGCAGGTGCCAGGCCAGCCGGGCCGCCAGGTGCTGGTCCTCCAGGTTGCTCTGCCCGGTCGCCCAGTGCCGCGCCAGCAGACCGGTCACGGTCAGCAGCATCGAGGAGCCCGGCACCTGCGCCCGGTCCGTCAGGTGCGTCAACCAGCGCCCCAGCAAAGGGACTTCGGTCGGCGCCGGGTACTCGCCCGGATCCGGGTCCTGCGCCGTGCGGCGGAACCGGGTGGAGCGGCCCAGCAGCGCCAGGTGCGCCACGCCCCCCGCGTTCGGCACCACCAGCTGCGGCGCGTCCGCGCACAACTCCCGCACCACCGGCACCTTCTCGCCGCTCACCGGGTCCTTCTCGGAGCCCTCCAGCAGCTCCACCTCGTCCCCGAACGACTCCAGGTACGGCACCACGTCCCGGGCCACCGCGGCCAGGAACTCCGCACGCTGGGTGCGGTTCAGCGGCTGCGGCACGAAGTGCAGCCGGGGCGCCTCCCGGTCGGTGCCCAGCAGCACCGCCAGCGGGGCCCCCGCCTCGCCCGCGGCCGCCAACGGCACCAGCACCATCGGACGCTCCGACAGGTGCCGGTGCCGCACCGTCGCCGACGGCCGCGCCCGCTGCGCCCGCACCGCCTCCAACCGGGCCAGCGTGGACAGCAGGCTCACCGCGCGCCCTCCGCCGACGCCAGCGCCTCGGCCCGCAGCCGGGCCGCGTACGCCAGCCGCTCGGACGCCTCGTCCAGGCCCGACCCGGCCGCCGGCTCCGGCTCCAGGCCCGCCGCGGCCCCGGACTCCGTCACGGCCCCGGACTCCACCGCGGCCCCGGACTCCGCCGCCGCCAGCGCCTCCTCGACGGTGCGCAGCGCGCCCAGCTCGCCGCGCACCCCGCGGCCCAACTGCTCCACCGCGCCCGCGCAGCGCGCCTGCGCCCGGCAGTGGAAGCCCAACTCGCAGGTGGAGATGCACTCCGGGGCGTACGCGGCGGGCACCGCGTCGACCGCCGCCGTCAGCTCCCCGACCGGCCGGGTCGGCGCGCCCGTGTCGTCCCGGGCCAGGTCGAAGGTCACCCCCTCGGGCAGCGCCGCGAGCAGCTGCTCGACCCTGGTCATCCGGGACAACTGCCGCCGGGTGGTCGCCAGTTCGCGCCGCACGTCGACCGGGACGGCGACCGGCTGCGCGGAGAAGTCCTTCGGGCAGACCAGCAGCACCGTCAACTCCGGTGCCCCCGGCAGCTCCTGGACGGCGTACGGGTCGCTGGACAGCGGCCGGCCGGCCAGCCGGGCCGCCGCCTCCTGCAGCGCCAGCACGTACACCGCGGCCTGCCGGGCCGCCGCGCCGACGTGCGCCGGATCGGCCGAACCGTCCAGCACCGGGAAGGACTTGATCTCCACCACGGTGCACCGCCCGGCGTGCACGACCAGCGCGTCCGGCTCCAGGTAGGCCGGGCTGCCCGCCACGTCCAGCCGCAGCATCGGGTGGTCCAGCAGCGTCCAGGCCGCCGGATCGGCCGCGGCCTCGGCGAGCGCCGCCAGCGTCCGCTCCGCGCGGACCGCTGGGGCCGCCGCGGGCAGCAGGTCCGGCACGGCGGGCGAGGACGCCTCGTCCGCCGCCACCCCCAGCCGGCGGCGCAGCGGATCGAGCAGCACCGCGTAGCCGTCCCGCTTCAGCCAGGACTCGAACTGCAGGCCGCGGCGGATCGCGAACGGCGACTGGCCGAACGGCGCGGGACGCCCCAACTGCCGTGCGAGCGCGGTCTTGTCGACGCCTGCGGCGTCCAGCAGGGTGCGGCGGCGGCACCCCGGATTGGCGGCGAGGGCGGCGAGGGCCCGGGCGTCGAGGCTGCGCTGCGGCGCCGGGCCGCGCAGCTCGGAGAGCCGCCGCAGCGGCGGGGTGGCCTGCCCCAGGTGCGAGACGTTCATGGTGCGGCCCAGTCTCGCATCCGCAGCCGACAACGCGGAGCCCGGAGGTCGGTCCGGTGGGTCGGGTGGGGGATCATGGGGCGGTGGCCCTCGACGGCGGGGCCAGTGAACCGCACCCTTCCGAACGAGGTACCCCGCATGCCCGCCCGCATCGTGCTGGTCCGCCACGGCGAGACCTCCTGGTCGGCCACCGGCCGCCACACCGGCCGCACCGACGTCCCGCTCACCGACGAGGGCCGCGCCATGGCCCACGCCCTCGGCGAACGCCTCGCCCGCGCCCCGTGGAACGGCCTGCCCGACGCGACCGTCTACACCAGCCCGCTCTCCCGGGCCCGGGAGACCGCCGAACTCGCCGGCTTCGGCGACCGCGCCACCGTCCGCCCCGAACTCCTGGAGTGGGACTACGGGCAGTACGAGGGCCGCACCGGCACCGAGATCCGCGAGACCGACCGGCCCGGCTGGCTGATCTGGCGCGACGGGGTGCCCGGCGGCGAGACGCTGGCCCAGGTCTCCGGCCGGGTCGACGGCTTCCTCGCCGAACTCAACGCGGAGCACGGCACGCCCGACCCCGACACCACCACGATGCACTGCGCGGACCGCGACGTCGTCCTGTTCGCCCACGGCCACCTGCTGCGCATCCTGACCGCCCGCTGGCTCGGCCTGCCCGCCGAGTACGGCCAGCGCCTCAAGCTCGGCACCGCCGCGCTCTGCGTGCTGTCCTGGGAGTACGGGCTGCCCGCCGTCGAGGTCTGGAACGACCACAGCCACCTGGAGCGGCTGGGGCACTGACGTCCGGTCGGGTGTTCGCGTCCGGGCGAGCGCCGACGTCCGCCCGGGTGCTGACGCCCGCCCGGGTGTTCGCGTCCGCCCGGGTGTTGGCGTCCGGGCGAGCGCCGACGCTAGTCCGGGTGCTGACGCCCGCTCAGGCCGCCGCCGCGTCGTAGCCGTCCAGGAAGTTCCGGACCTCCGGCACGGCGACGTGGCCGCGCAGCCGGTCCGCGGTCCGTGCCAGCATGCCGCGGATCCGCGCGGACCGGACCCGGTCGAGCAGCGCCACCGCCGCCGCGCCGTGCTCGGCCGCGCCCGCCAGGTCGCCCCGGCCCAGCCGGTCGTGCGCCAACTCGGCGGTGTACAGCACCCGGTTGCGCACGAAGTGCGGCTCCTGGAGGCCGATCGCCCGCTCGGCCCGGTCAACGGCCCGGTCCCACTCGCCCAGCGCCGACCAGCACTGCGCCTCCTGCCCGGCCAGTTCGGCCTCGCCGAAGAAGGACATCCACTCCGGGTCGTCCGGCCGCTCGCCCCGGTCGAACAGCGCGTACGCCCGGGCCAGCGCCCGCTCGCAGGCCGACCGGTCGCCGAGCAGCGCCCAGCCGCCCGCCTCGCGCAGCGCCAGTAGCGACAGCAGCCGGTCCGAGCCGAGTCCGTCCGCCGCGGCCTGCCCGGCCTGGGCGGCCCGCAGCGCCTCCCGGGGGCGCCCGGCGTCCCGGGCCAGGAAGGCGCTGTTGCTGAATACGTGCGCCTCCAGGTGCGGGTCGCGGGCCATCCGGGCGGTGGCCAGCGCCTCCGAGTAGAACGACCTGGCGTCCGTCAGCCGGTTCGAGTCGTGGGCCAACCAGCCTACCGAGATGGCGAGTTCGCCCGCTCCGCCCTGCAACCGGCGCTCGGTCGCGGCGTTGTACTCGCCGTCGTTGAGCAGCACGTAGGCGCTGCGCAGCGACTGCCCGGCCAACTCGAACAGGGCGTCCGCGCCGTGCGCGTCGTCCAGCAGCCGGATGTCGCGGACCGCCTGCTCGACGCCCTCCACCTCGGCCGCGCCGACCCGGCGGCGCTCCGGCCGGGGCGGGGCCGCGGGCGGCGGGGCGGCGGGCAGCGGGGCGGCGGCGGAGGGCGGGGCCTGGTCCAGGCCGAGCACGGCCGCCAGGGCGGTGGGACCGCCGTTCAGGAACGTACGGCGAAGCACGTCGTCGTTCTCCTCGTCAGACCGGAGCGGGGCGTCCGGCGGGTGCGCCGGGACGGACGGTTCGGTGGCCGGCGCCCGGCGGCGGACCGCCGTGCGCGGGGCGAACCCGAGCTCCGCCAGCGACTTCTCCGGCCACAGGTGCCGGAACACCCGCTCGTACGCGTAGTTGGGGCAGCGGATCTCGCCGGACTCGACCCGTCCGACGTAGCGCGCGTCGCAGGACACGTGCTCGCCGATCTCCCGGGCGGCCCGGCGGACCAGGGTGGCGAACTCCCCCGGCGAGAGGGTGCCGCGCAGCTCGCGCATCGCCTGGTTGGGGACGGGCGCCGGACGGGGCCCGCCGGTTCGCGTGGCTGCCATGCTGCACTCCGAGGTCGTGCCGGGGTGGTCGCGCCGGCCCCTGGGGGAGGGCCGCCGCGTCGCCACGACAGTACCGGCAGTCACCGCGTGAACACGTCGAGTTGCGGAGAGTAGGTGGGTCAATTGCGGACAATACGGACCTAGTTGCCGCGTTGTGCCATGAAATGCCATGGCTTGCTGTATCGGAGGCCGTGGCCTGGACGCCCGGTCCCGCGTTGTCCTGGTACATGGACACCGGCGGTGCGGGCCCCCTCCCGCACCGGGCACCCGTCGCACGACCGGGTGACGGAGCGCCGTCCGGTTTCCGCGCGACCCGAGGCGACAGGAGGTCCCCCATGGCCACCGGAGTTCCCCAGTACCGACGGCCGGCCGTCCCCGCCGCGCCGCCGGCCCCCGCGCCCGTGAGCTCGGCCGCCCGCGTCGTCCAGTACGACACCGTCACCGTCCAGGTCCGGCACGGCCTGGAGGCGGTCGACATCCTCCGGCTGCGGCGCGCCTGCGGGGCCGTCCAGCAGACCGCCTCCGGCGGCGCGATCGCCTTCCTGGTCCCGGCCGGCACCGCGCTGCGCTGGCACCTGTCCGGCTCCGCCTGTACCCCGGGGGCCGAGCTGCTCCCGCCCACCGACCCGCGCTGGATCATCCCGCCCTCCGGCTCCCAGCCGTACCCGCGCCCCACCGACGCCTGGGTGTTGCGCTCCGCGCTCTGCGAAGCCGCCACCACCCTCACCGCGGGCGGTCTCGGCCCGCTCTGAGCGCGCCCGGACTTCTCCTGACGGCTCATCAGAGAACCTGCCCGAAACGCCAGTTGGCATGCAACCGTCGTCTCAGCGGGCGGAACGCCCGACCCCGCAGCGGGCAGCGCCCGTCACCCACCGTCGCATCCCCTCGTCGACGGGCCCCCTCGTCGACGGGCCCCCCGCCGCTCCGCCCGCGCTGCGACGGGGCGCGACCCCGACCGGCGACCACTCCGGGGCGGGCACCGGATAATGGGGCCATGGGCCGTCCACGCACCACCCCCGCCGTCCCCGGCCGCGCGCACAGCCAGGGCCCGCTCACCGCGGCCGTCGCCTCCGGCACCGCCGAGCTCCGCCCCGACCGCGACCGGCCGCACGCCTGGCAGCTGCTCCTCGACGGCGCGCCGCAGTCCCTGGTCGACCTCGCCGACCCCGGCCACCTCGGCTTCGCCTACCAGCGCCGGATCGGCCACCTGATCGACCTGGCCGCCCCCGCCCGGCAGCCGCTCACCGCCCTGCACCTCGGCGGCGGCGCGCTCACCCTGGCCCGCTACACCGCCGCCACCCGGCCGCGCTCCCGCCAGCAGGTCGCCGAGATCGACACCGGGCTCACCGAGCTGGTCCGCGCCGAACTGCCGCTCGACCGCGGCTGGCAGATCAAGGTCCGCGGCGGCGACGCCCGCGCCGCCCTGGAACGCACCCCCGACGACTCCACCGACCTGGTCATCGCCGACGTCTTCGCCGGCGCCCGGGTCCCCGCGCACTGCGCCACCGTCGAGTTCGCCCGCCACGCCGCCCGCGCCCTCACCGGCGGCGGTCACTACGCCGCCAACATCACCGACGGCGGCCCGCTCGCCTTCGCCCGCGCCCAGGCCGCCACCCTGGCCGCCGTCTTCCCCGAACTCTGCCTGATCGCCGACCCCGCCGTCCTGCGCGGCAAGCGCTTCGGCAACTTCGTCCTGCTGGCCGCCCACACCCCCCTCCCGCTCCCCGAACTCACCCGCCGCCTGGCCACCGACCCCGCCCAGGCCCGCCTGCTGCACGGCCGCGACCTCACCGACTTCACGGCCGGCACCATCCCGACCACCGACGGCACCGCCGTCCCGTCCCCGGCCCCGCCGCCGCGGGCCTTCGGCTGACAGCCCCCCGCCGATCCGCCGTCCGCCGTCCGCAGCCTGCGGTCAGCGGCGCAGCACGGCCGGATCGAGATCGAGCGGGAACGGGTCGGTGAGGGCGGTGGATTCACCGGGCCGGACGGTGCGGTCGAGGTAGCCGCCGTCCCGGTCGAGCCGGCCGAGGTGGAGGCCGGGCAGCGGGTCGAGGTCCAGCCGCCAGTAGTGCGGGATGCCGGCGGCGGCGTACAGGCCGGGCTTGGTGCGGCGGTCGATGACCCTGGTGGACGGCGAGGCGATCTCGACGACGACCACCACGTCGTCGGCGTGCAGGGTGGCCCCCGCCCCGGCGGCGGCGGACGCGTCGGCGATCACCAGGTCGGGGATCAGCAGGCCGTCGGGGACGAGCACGTTGACGGCCTCCAGCACCTCGAACGGGGCGCCCGAGGTGTGGATTGCGGCATCGAGGAGTGCCCACAGCCGCGAGCTGATTCGCTGGTGCGGAACTCCGGGATTGGGGCTCATCAGCAGGGCCCCCCCGACCAGTTCGATGCGATGGCGGGTGTCTTCGGGCAGGGCGAGAACGTCTTCGACCGTCCACGGCCCAGGGTGATCGGAAACGGCGACACTCACGATCCTTCCTACCTTCCTTCGACGCCGTGGAGCGGAATGCCTCCATTGTCTCCACAGGCGCCGTTCGGCGATACCAGGGGGAGACCGGGTCAGTGGCCGCCGCCCGGGAGGCCGCGGTGCTTGTACATGGCGGCGGCGGTGAGCAGCAGGCCGGCCGCGATGGGGAGCAGGACGGCGACGGTGCCCTCGCCGGCGGGGCGGGTGGGGGCGGCGGTGAGGGCGACGCGGTCGGGGGCGGTGGGCGCGGGGCGCGGGGCCGGGGTGCCGAGCGGCGGGGCGGGGCGGGGGGCCGGGGTGCGGGGCTCGGCGGGGGCGGCGGGCAGGGCCGCGGCGGCGGTGGTGGCGGGGGTGCCGGCGGAGGTGCGCTGGGCCGGGACGGTGGGCGCGGCAGTGCCGGGGGCGGTGCTCCCGTCGGGTTCGCGGCCGTTCGCGGGGCCGGAGCGGGAGGCGCGGGGGCCGTTCTCGGGACGGGACTGCGGGGGGACGCCGGAGAGCAGGCCGGCGGCGAGCGAGAAGGCGTCGGCGTGGTGGCCGGGGAGCGGGAGTTCGCCGGTGCCGAGGTGGTGGCCGAGGGCGGCGCCGAGGCCCTGGACCGGCCGGTCGCCGCCCGAGCCGAGGGGGAGCGCGCCGCCCGCGCCGCTCGCGGTGCCGACCGGGTCGAGGGCGTCCACGGCACCGGCCGCACCGGCCGCACCGACGGCGCCGACCGTACCGGCTGCGCCCGCCGCCTCGCCGACCGGCCCGTCGAGCGGGTCGCCGTCGTCCGAGCCGGGGCGGACGACGGTGCCGAGGGCGCGGCCGGGGTGGTGCGGCGGGCGCCCGGTGTCGGCGGCGCGGGCGTCGGCCGCCCCGAGGCCGAGGCCCAGCACCTGGGCGGCGAGCATGCCGCCCGCCGCCAGTGCCCCGGGCCGGCCCCACCGCTGCCGGGTGGTGTCCGAACGTCGCGGTCGCTTCGCGTGGTTGGTCCGCACACCAGGGGAGAACGAGCGGGACTCCCCGCGGTCACGCCCGTCGCCCACCCTCCGTCACACCGTGCGGGCGCACGGGAGTTCAGGCGAGCCCCCCGCGCCGGATCACCTCCGCGTACCAGCGGGCGCTGGTCTTGGGGGTGCGCCGCTGGGTCTCGTAGTCGACGTGGACGATGCCGAAGCGCTTGCTGTAGCCGTACGCCCATTCGAAGTTGTCCAGGAGCGACCAGAGGTAGTAGCCCCGGACGTCGGCACCCGCCGCGATCGCCTCGGCCACGGCCGCCAGGTGCAGCTCGACGTAGCGGACCCGCTCCGGGTCGTGGACCTCGCCGTCCGGGCCGACCGCGTCGTCGAAGGCGGCGCCGTTCTCGGTGACCATCAGCGGCAGGCCGAAGTCGCGGTGCATGCCGACCAGCGAGTCGGTCAGGCCGGAGGCGTCGATCGGCCAGCCCATCGCGGTGACGTCGTCGTTGGCGAGGTGGAAGACCACGTCCTCGGAGCCCGGCCAGCAGCTGAACTCGCTGTCGCCGTGGCCGTCGTTGCGGGCGGCCTCGGCGCTCCCCGCGGCGTCGGCGCGCGGGGCCGAGACGACGGTCGGGTTGTAGTAGTTGAGGCAGAGCAGGTCGATCGGACGGCCGATCTCCGCCTCGTCTCCGGGGCGCACCAGCTCGTCCCAGTCGACCAGGTGGGCGGTGTCGGCCTTGAGGTCCTCGGGGTAGCCGCCCTTGAACATCGGGCCGGTCCAGACCCGGTTGCCGACCGCCTCGATCCGGCGGGCCGCCTCGCGGTCCTCCGGGGTGTCGGTGAGCGGGCGGACCAGGTGCAGGTTGAGCGAGACCGAGACCTTCGCCGAGGCGGGCAGCACCTCGCGCAGCGCGCCGACGGCCAGGCCGTGGCCGAGGTTGAGGTGGTGGGCGGCCTTGAGGGCGTCCGCCGGGTTGGTGCGGCCGGGGGCGTGGACGCCGGAGCCGTAGCCGAGGAAGGCGCTGCACCAGGGCTCGTTGAGGGTGGTCCAGACCGGGACGCGGTCGCCGAGCGCGCCGGCGGCCAGCGCCGCGTACTCGGCGAAGCGGTGGGCGGTCTCCCGGACCGGCCAGCCGCCGGCCTCCTCCAGGTCCTGCGGGAGGTCCCAGTGGTAGAGCGTGGCGACCGGGGAGATGCCGTGTTCGAGCAGGGTGTCGACCAGGGCGCGGTAGAAGTCGAGGCCGCGCTCGACGGCCGGACCGCGGCCGGTCGGCTGGATCCGCGGCCAGGAGAGCGAGAAGCGGTACGAGGTGAGGCCGAGGTCGGCCATCAGGCGGACGTCCTCGCGGAAGCGGTGGTAGTGGTCCACCGCGACGTCGCCGGTGTCGCCGTTCAGCACCTTGCCGGGGGTCCTGGCGAAGGCGTCCCAGATGGAGGGGGTGCGGCCGTCCTCGGCGGCGGCGCCCTCGATCTGGTAGGCGGCGGTGGCGGCGCCCCAGGCGAAGCCGGGCGGGAAGGCCACCCGGGGGGCCGCCACGGAGGAGTGGGCGGCGGTGGGCCGATCGGTCATGGTCATACGGGAGCGCTCCCATGGTTCGAGGGTGGACAAGGCGGTGTATCCGGACTTCCGGCGGATCAGCTCTTGACGGCGCCGGAGGTGATGCCGCCCACGATGTGCTTCCCCAGAACGGCGAAGATCAACAGCAGCGGCAGGGTGCCGACGAGCGCACCGGTCATGATCACGGCCTGGTTGATGTCGTGGCCGGAGCCGCCGCCGATCGCGGAGAGCGCGACCTGCACGGTCGGGTTCTGCTGGGTGAGCACCACGAACGGCCAGAAGAAGTCGTTCCAGGACTGCACGAACACCAGCATGCCGAGCACCGCCATCGCGGGCCGGGCGATCGGGAACACCACGTGCCAGATGATCCGCAGGCTGTTCGCGCCGTCCACCCGGGCCGCCTCGATCAGCTCGAACGGCAGCGCCTCGGTCAGGAACTGGCGCATGAAGAACACGCCGAACGCGGCCACCAGCGAGGGCAGGATCACCGACTGCAGGTGGTTGCCCCAGTCCAGCTTCGTGACGATCCGGTACAGCGGGATGACGCTGAGCTGCGGCGGGATGGTCATGGTGGCGACCACCAGGGTCAGCAGCGCGTTGCGGCCCCGGAAGCGCAGCTTGGCGAAGGCGAAGCCGGCCAGCGTGGAGAACAGCACCGTGGACAGCGACACGCAGCCCGCCACGACGGTGGAGTTCAGCAGCGCGGTGCCCATGTCCGCCTGGTCCCAGGCGGTGGTGATGTTCGTCCACAGCTCGCCGCCGGGCACCATCGGCGGCGGCGACTGGGCGACCCGCTCGCCGGTGCTGGAGGCCGCGACGAAGGTCCAGTAGAGCGGGAACAGCGAGACCAGGGCGGCGATCCCGAGCAGCAGGTAGGCGACCGGGCCCGCCTTGTCGTGGTCGCCCGCCCCGCGCCGGAACAGGCCGCGCGGACGGTCCTGCTCGGCGGGCACCGCCCCGCGGGTGGAAGGAGTGGACAGGGTGGCGGCCATGTCAGCCTCCCAGCTCGTGGCGCTTGCGGTAACGGGTGATCAGGTACTGCACCAGGCCGAGCAGCAGCAGGAGCAGCAGCATCGTCCAGGCCACCGCCGAGGCGCGGCCCAGCTGGCGCGACGGCCAGCCCAGCTCGTACAGGTAGAGGCTGAGCGTCTGGAACTGGTGCGCCGAGCCGCCGGACACGCCGACGCCGCCGCCGAACAGCATCGGCTCGCCGAACAGCTGGGTGGCGCCGATGGTGGAGACGATGATGGTGAACATGATCGTCGGGCGGATCGACGGGACGGTGATCCGGGTGAACTGCTGCCAGCGGTTGGCCCCGTCCAGGCTGGCCGCCTCGTACAGGTCCTTCGGCACCGCCTGCATCGCGGCCAGGTAGATCAGCGCGTTGTAGCCGGTCCAGCGCCAGGTCACGATGGTGGAGATGGCGATCTGCGAGGGCCAGGTCTCGGAGTACCAGTTCGGGTGGATCCCGACCGCGCCCAGCATCCAGTTGACGAACCCGTAGTCCGGGTTGAACAGCTGGACGAACACCAGGGTCGCGGCGGCGATCGAGGTGGCGTACGGGGCGAGGATCGCGACCCGGAAGAAGCCCCGGCCGCGCATCCGGTAGTTGAGCAGGTGGGCCAGCCCGAGCGCCGTCAGCAGCTGCGGGACGGTCGAGATGACGCCGATGGTGAAGGTGTTGCGCAGCGCCGTCCAGAACTGGTCGTTCGACCACAGGCGGGTGTAGTTGCCGAAGCCCCGCCACTCCATCACGTCCGGCTTGAGCAGGTCGACGTAGTGCAGCGACAGCCAGCCCGTCCAGATCAGCGGGAAGAGGCCGAAGGCGGCGAAGCAGAGGAAGAACGGGGCGATGAAGGCGTACGGGGAGGCCTTCAGGTCGAACCGGTACAGGCGGGAGCGCCAGGCGGGGCGCGCGGGCGGGGCCTCGGCGCGGACGTGGGTGGCCACTTGGGGTTTCCTTCCCGGAGGTGGCGAGGGGCGGCGGAACGGCGCCCGGCCGGGTGGGCGGACCCGGCCGGGCAGTAGGGACCGGCTACCGGCGCGCGGCCGGCCCGGATCAGTTGCTGGTCTTGTCGTCGATCAGCTTGGACACGTTCGCCCAGGCCTTGGCCGGGTCGGTGCCGTGCTCCTCGATGTCGAGGACGCCGTTGTCGGTGATGATCGTCTTCACGTTGCCGTCCTGCTCGCCGATCGGCGCCGGCTTGATGGACTGCGCGGCGGCGGCGAAGATCTGGCCGGTCGGCGCGTTGTTGAAGTACTCCTGCTTGGCGCCCTGGACGGCGGGCTGCTGCAGGCCGCCGACGGTCGAGGGCAGGTTGCCGACCTTGGTGAAGACCTTGGCCTGCTGCTCCGGCGCGGTCAGCCAGGCGGCGAGCGCCGCGGCCTCCTTGGTGTGCTTGCCGGCCTTCGGGACGGTCAGGAAGGCGCCGCCCCAGTTGGAGGCGACCGGCGGGGCGGCGACGTCCCACTTGCCCTTGCCGGAGTCGCCGGAGTACTTGCTGATGATGCCGGTCATCCAGGACGGGCACACCACGGTGGCGAACTTGGCGTTGGCGAACGCGGCGTTCCACGGGTCCTGGAACTGGCGCAGACCGGCGCTGATCTTCGCCTGCGAGGCGGCGACCGCGAGGTCCCAGGCGGTCTTCACGCCGGCGCTGGTCTTGTAGACGAGCTTGCCGGAGGCGTCCGAGTACTGCTCGGGCTGGGCCGACAGCGCGGCGTTGAACAGGCCCGAGGCGGAGTCGGTGAAGAAGGTGCCGGCCGGGGCCTTGGCCTGGTACGCCTTGCCCGCCTCGACGAACTTGGACCAGTCGCCCGCCCACAGCTTCGCGACCTCCGCGCGGTCAGTCGGCAGGCCGGCCTGCTGGAACAGGTCGGTGCGGTAGCAGATCGCCATCGGGCCGATGTCGGTGCCCAGACCGATCAGCGAGCCGGACGGGGTGGTGGCCTGCTTCGACTTCCAGTCCAGCCAGTTGGCCGGGTTGACGCCCTCGGTCTTGCCGAGGTCGACGAACTTGTCGCCCAGCGTGTTGGTGGCCTGCGCGATGTAGCCGACCTCGACCGCCTGGATGTCGGCCAGGCCGCTGCCCGAGGCCAGGTGGGTGGTCAGCGCGTCCCAGTACTTCTGGCCGTCCTGGACGGTGTCGTACTTGATGGTGATGTTCGGGTGCGCGGCCATGTACTCGTCGTACAGGCCGGCCTCCACGTAGCCGAAGGTGCCGAAGTCGCCGACGTTGAGGGTGATCTTCCCGCTGGCGTCGGTGGAGCCGCCCTTGTCCGAGCTCGACGAGCAGGCCGTGAGCAGCAGGGTGGACGCAGCGAGCACGGCGGTGGCGGCGACGGCTGCCCTGCGGGGGCGGGAGGTGGTGCGCATGGGGGCGAACTCCTTTGTCCGGGTGTCTTCCGTGGGTGTGGCGTGGGTGTGACGCGGTTCTGGAGCGGGTGTGACGCGGATCTGATGCGGGTCTGACGCCGGTCTGACGCGGGTCTGACCGAGCGGGAAACGAGAGCTTCGCGGGTGTTCTTGGTGCGCCGAATCTTGGCTACAGTGTGGGAGCGCTCCCACAGCTGGCATGCCGGAAGGTTGCTGTGTCGCGGGGGTGAGTGTCAAGACGTGGTGACATAAACGTTGCCGGAGCGTTTCCACTCCCGTCACCGCCGTCGCCGGCGCTCCCGGGCTCCCGCCCAGGTCGGCCCCGGACCGCCCCGGACCGCTCCGGACCGCCCCGGATGGTCGGAAACGCGGCGGGACCGGCCACAATGAACAGTCCGTACGGGCCCGGGCGGGTCCACCGGATCCATCCCGTCCGCCCCGTCCGTCCCGTCCGTCCCAGAGACCGAGAGGTGTAGCGATGAGCCCGACCGCACAGCGCCCCGACGCGCTCCATCCGGGCGCCGGCGGCAGAGCCACCGCGCGCCCCACCCTGGAGGAGGTGGCCGCGCTGGCCGGCGTCGGCCGCGGCACCGTCTCCCGAGTGATCAACGGCTCCCCCCGGGTCAGCGCCAAGGCCCGCGAAGCCGTCCAGACCGCCATCGCCGAACTCGGCTACGTGCCCAACCGGGCCGCCCGCACCCTGGTCACCTCGCGCACCGACTCGATCGCGCTGGTCGTGCCCGAGGCCGAGACCAGGCTGTTCTCCGAGCCGTACTTCTCCGACATCATCAGCGGCGTCTCGGCCGAACTCGCCGAGACGGACATGCAGCTGCTGCTGATCCTGGTCCGCAACCAGCGCGAGCGGGACCGGCTCTCGGCCTACCTGACCGCCCAGCGCGTCGACGGCGTCCTGGTCGTCTCGGTGCACCGCGACGACCCGCTGCCCGGGCTGCTGGAGAGCCTGGAGATCCCCTCCGTGCTGGCCGGCCGCCGCAGCGACCTCGAACCGCTCAGCTACGTCCACGCCGACAACGCCGGCGGCGCCCGGATGGCCGTGCGCCACCTGCTCCGGCGCGGCTGCACCCGGGTGGCCACCCTCACCGGCCCCCTCGACATGGAGGTCGCCCAGGCCCGCCTCGGCGGCTACCGCCGGGCCCTGGAGGAGGCCGGCCACGCCTACGACGAGGAACTGGTCGGCCTGGCCGACTTCACCGAGGAGGGCGGCCGGGTCGCGATGCGCGAACTCCTGGACCGAAAGCCCGAGTTGGACGGCGTGTTCTGCGCCTCCGACGTGATGGCGGCCGGCGCGATGCAGGTGCTGCGGGCCGCCGGGCGGCGGATCCCCGACGACGTCGCGGTGATCGGCTTCGACGACTCGATCGTGGCCCGGCACACCGACCCGCCGATGACCAGCGTCCGCCAGCCGATCGAGGAGATGGGCCGCACCATGGCCCGCCTGCTGCTCGACGAGATCCACGAACGCGGCCGGGCCCGGCGGCAGGTGGTGCTGGCGACCGAGCTGATCGTCCGCGACTCCGCCTGACGGCGGGGCGGGCTCGGGGGAGGCGGGCTGGGGGTGGGCGTGGGACGCGGGCGTTCCGGGGGCGGGCGTGGGGGCGGGCGTGGGGCGCGGTCTCCCCGCGTGCCGCCCGGGTCGGGGTGTGCGGTCGCCCCGGCCCGGTCGGCCCGCCGGGTGCTCAGGAGTTGGGGCGCAGGGTCCAGACGATCTCCAGCACGCCGGTGACGGCGCCGTCCTCGCGGGTGATCTCCACGGTGATCGGGAACTCGGGGCGCTGTCCCTCGTCCAGCTCGGCGATCACCTCGGCGACCGGCCGGCCGAGCGTCGCGGTGGCGGTCACCACGCCGCGGGCGAGCTTCTTGAACGAGATCTCGCCGACCGTCGGCAGCGGCACCGCGCGCCCCAACTGGTCGCCGAACGCCGCCAGCACGATCGCCCCGCTGGCGGACTCGGCCAGCGTGAACATTGCCCCCGCGTGCGGCCCGCCCACGTGGTTGCGGTACTCCGGCAGGTCGGGCAGCCGCAGCACGGCCCGCTCCGGGGTGGTCTCCAGGTACTCCAGCTGCAGGGTCTTCACCATCGGGACGGTGGACGTGAGCAGCTCGCCGATCGCAGTAGTGGTCATGCCGCGATGTTACTAGCGGGTAGTTTGGCCGTCCATGCCCGGTCGGCGGCCCCCTCCCGCCGCGCGGCACCGACCGCTCCGACCGGTGCGCCCCCGTCCCGAATCGCCGCCGCCGCCGCCGCAGCCGTTTCGGCGTTTCGGTGTGCCGGCCTACCGGCTTACCGGCTTACCGGCTTACTGGCGTTCCGAGCGGGAACGACGAAGGCCCCGGTCGATTCCTCGACCGGGGCCTTCGTGTGATGGGGTGAGTGACGGGACTCGAACCCGCGGCCACCTGGACCACAACCAGGTGCTCTACCAACTGAGCTACACCCACCATCTGTCAGGTGCTTTCCCGCTCTCGCGTTCCCGCTCCGACAGGAAGAACTCTACAGGATGCGGAGGGATGCTCGCGCCAGGGTTTCCCCGACCGATCGGACCGGTCCGCTGGTCAGGTGGTGGGCACCTGGTGGCGGGCGGCGATCTCCCGCGCGGTGTCGCTGTCCGGGCCGGGCTGCGGGACGAACACCGCCTCGCGGTAGTAGCGGAGTTCGGCGATCGACTCGCGGATGTCGGCCAGCGCGCGGTGGCTGCCGCCCTTCTGCGGGCTGTTGTAGTAGGCGCGCGGGTACCAGCGGCGGGCCAGCTCCTTGATCGAGGAGACGTCCACGATCCGGTAGTGCAGGTGCCCTTCCAACTCGGGCATGTCCCGGGCCAGGAAGCCGCGGTCGGTGGCCACCGAGTTCCCGCACAGCGGGGTCTTGCCGGCCTCCGGGACGTGCGCGCGGACGTAGGCCAGCACCTGCTCCTGGGCCTCGGCCATGGTCAGACCGTCCGCGAGCTCGTCGAGCAGGCCCGAGGAGGTGTGCATCTGCCGCACCACCTCGGGCATGCTCGCCAACGCCTCGGCGGGCGGGCGGATGATCACATCCACGCCTTCGCCGAGCACGTTCAGCTCGGAGTCGGTCACCAGGGCGGCGACCTCGATCAGGGCGTCCCGATCGAGGTCGAGGCCGGTCATCTCACAGTCGATCCATACCAGACGGTCATTCACGCCTTCACCCTACGGCGCGATCGCGCGCCCCCGACACCGCACGCGCCCCGTCCGGGGCGAAGTCCGCCGCGTCGCGCGCCCCGCGCTCCGGCTCGGCCTCCGGGCGGTGCGCCGCCTGCCGGCCCCGGGCGCTCGGCTGCTCGCCGGTCGCGTCCTCCGCGATGGCGTGCTCCACCGGACGGTCCGGGCGCTCCGCCGGACCCGACCCGCGCCCACCCGGGTACGCCGCGCTCGGCCGCACCGGCTGCCCGGGAGAGGGCTGCGCGTGCGCGTGCGCGGGCGACGACCCCTGCTGGGCGCCGGGGTACGGGCCCCCGGCCTGGCCGGGCTGGCCGCCGCCGTGGCCCGCCTGACCGCTGTGACCGGGCTGGCTGCTGTAACCGGGCTGACCGGACTGGCCGCCGTGCGCCGCCGGGCCGGTGCCGCGGCCCGCGTACCGGGGGTCGCCCGGACGCTCCGCCGAGCGCGCACCGAAGGCGCTCGGCGGCGGACCGGCCTGCGGCGGCACCAGCGGACGCGGACGCTGCTGCCCCGCCGCACCCCCGCCCGGACCGGTCGGCCGGCCCAGCGGACCGCCCAACGGACCGCCCGCCGAACCGGCACCGGCCGGAGTCGGCTGACCGTGCGTCACCGGCCCGTGCGCCGGAGCGCCGTGGACGGCGGGCCCGTGGGACGCCGGGGCGTGCCCGTTCTGGCCCGGGCCGCGCTCGGCCAGGGCGTTGTTCGGGACCACCGGGGCCACCTGACCGCTGGCGGCCGGGCGGCGGGCCCGGAAGGTGGTCCGGTACGCGGCCGGGGAGACCCCGAGCTGCCGCCGGAAGTGCCCGCGCAGCGCCACCGGCGAGCGGAAGCCGCAGCGGCGGGCGACGTCGTCCACCGACAGGTCCGAGGTCTCCAGCAGCCGCTGCGCCTGCAGCACCCGCTGGGTGATCAGCCACTGCAGCGGCGCGCTGCCGGTCAGGGTGCGGAAGCGGCGGTCGAAGGTGCGTCGCGACATGTACGCGCGGGCCGCCAGCACCTCGACGTCGAACTGCTGGTTGAGGTTCTCCAACGCCCAGGTGACCACCTCGGCCAGCGGGTCGTTGCCGATCTCCTCAGGTAAAGACTGATCGATGTACTGGGCCTGACCTCCGCCGCCGCGGCGGTTCGGCACCACCAGCCGGCGGGCCAGCGCGTTGGCGGCCTCGGCGCCGTGGTCGCTGCGGACCACGTGCAGACAGAGGTCGATGCCGGCCGCGGTGCCCGCGGAGGTGAGGACGTCGCCGTCGTCCACGAACAGCTCGCGCGGGTCGACGTGGACCCGCGGGTAGCGCTTCGCCAGCGTCGGCGCGTACATCCAGTGGGTGGTCGCCGGGCGGCCGTCCAGCAGCCCGGCGGCGGCCAGCACGAAGGCGCCGGTGCACAGGCCGATGATCCGGGCGCCCTCGTGGTGGGCCTTGCGCAGCGCGGCGATCGCCTCGACCGGCGGCGGCTGCGAGATCGACCGCCAAGCTGGAACCACGATGGTGCCCGCCCGGGACAGTGCCTCCAGCCCGTACGGGGCGGTCAGCGTCAGGCCGCCGGTGGTGGTCAGCGGGCCCTCCTCGCCGGCGCACACCAGCAGGCGGTAGCGGGGGACGCCGGCGTCCTGCCGGTCCACGCCGAAGACCGACAGCGGGATCGAGCTCTCGAAGATCGGCGCCCCGCTGAACAGCAGCACCGCCACCGTCTCGCGCCGCCGCCGTCCGGCCAGCTTGCGCGGGGAGGAGAGCAGACCGGGACCGGCGAGCACGTCCGGCGCACCGCCCGCGCCCGCGCCGCCCGCGCCGCCCGCCGTCGCGGTGGCCGCACCGCCGTGAGCGCCATGGGAGTTGTGGGAGCTGTGGGCGGCGTGGCCGCCCGGGGTGAGACCGCCGTGGCCGGAGGCCGCCTGCACGGGGGACTGGGTCGCGGCGTGCTGAGCGCCCGTCACCGCTCCCGGACCGCCTTGGAGCTGGCCGCCGTTCGGGCCACCGGTGCCGGTGCCGGTGCCGATACCGGTTCCGGAGCCGTGGCCACCGCCGGGGTTGCCACCCAGCGAACCGGTCGACGCGCCACCGAACTTGCCGAGTCTCGCCGTGCCACCGGGATGGGACGACGGCTGGCGGCCGCTTTCAGGACCCGCGTCGCTCCTGCTCACCCTGCTCAAGGCGCTCCAGCCCCCTCGGTGGTGTGGTGGTCTCGGCTGCCGCTCTGCGAGCCAAGATCGAATCTACTTGGTGGACCGTTGCCGTTGTGACAAGTTCACCATCCGACGCTATGTCGACATGGCAATTTGGCGTGAAGCATTCGATCACGAAGCGTGGCACCCGTCGACCCCGCTGTGAAGGGGGCGCGAACAACCGTGGCCGGTTGTCGCACGACCTGTCGGCGATTCACCCGTCGACGGTGCACCCACCGCCCGCTGTGTGCTGCGGATTTGCCCGAACAGCAGGGCAGTGAGGCAAGTTGGCCGAAAACGTACGGTTCAAATCGGGGGCGTGAAACCGTCTTCCACGCGCCACAGCGCACACCTGAGCCATGATCTCCGCGCCCCGTCAGCCCCCCGGCCCAACCCGAACCGGCCACTCCCGAACGCCTCTCACCTCACACTCCGTCACTTGAACCCCTCTGTTCCGCTTGCGCCCCACTGGCACCACGACCCCCACCCGCCCCGGCCGCCCCGTCGCTTCCTCGCCGCCCCGAAACCCCGGGCCCGTCGACCCGGACGCCGCACATTCGTCCGAATCCAATCCCTCCCGAGGCGGTCACGCGCGCCACGCAGCCACGCCCCGGCGGCACCCCGCCATCACCCCGCCCAGCCTCCGCTGCCGCCGAGCCGCCCCTCCGCACCGCTCACCCGACCCCCGCGCCCGCAGACCGGCACCGGCGTCGCCCCGGCCCGCCCCGAAGCCCCCGGACCGTCGAACCGGCGCACCGACTCCACCCAGCCCCATCCGGGTCCGACGTCAGGTCAGCTCGCGGCGGTCGCGGTGTCGTTCCAACGGACCTGGGCGACGGCGGCCGAGGTCGGAGCCGGAGCGGACTCGATCGGCATGAGCGCTACGGCCTTCGTCCGCAGGACCGGCTGGGCGAGCGGTGCGCCCGAGGCTGCCGGGGCGAGTGGAGTGACCGGGACGAGCGGCGACTTCGACGCGGCCGGAGCGTTCGGGACGCTCGGAATGTTCGAGGTACTCGGACCATGCGGCGTCAACCGGGATGCCGGGATGGCGAGTTGGCCACGCGACCGCTGAGGTCGGGCGGGCGTGGCCGCGGCGAACCCCCGCCCGACGAGGGGGTGTTCACCTGCGGTGAGGATCACCCGCACCGCCTCCGGAAGGCTCGGCGCGCTGACCGTCGGACGGTAGGCCCGCTCCGCCCACGGCCGACCGTGGTGCAGCCACGCGCTGCGCAGCCCCGTCGCCTCCGCCCCCGCGATGTCGGCCGGACCGTAGTCGCCGACCATCCAGGTCTGCGCCTTCCAGTCCCCGGCCGGCCGGAAGCCGCACCGCCGCGCCGCAACCTCGAAGATCAACGGGTCCGGCTTGAGGCAGCGGGCCTCCTCCGAGATCACCCACCCGTCCACCAGCGAGGCGAGCCCGGTCAGCCGGATCTTCTCCAGCTGGGGCAGCGTCCCGCCGTTGCTGACGATCCCCAGCGTCCACCCCGCCTCGCGCGCCTCCCGGAGCGCCGCGACGTGTGAATCCGGGCACTGGATGTGGGAGTTGACGCCCTTCCGGTAGTGCGCGAGCAACGAGTCGACCGACCGGTCGATGCCGTAGCGGCGCTTCGCCGCACCCAGTACGGTGCTGCGCGGTACGTAGCCGCTGCCGTCGAGCATGACCAGCCAGTCGAGGTCTCCGGCTGGCAGTCCGTTCTCGGCGAGGAAGCCCTCCGCCCACGCTCTGAACGCGGCGTCCCTGGGCAGCAGGGTGTTGTCGAGGTCGAGCAGGAGCAGCGGCATGCCGAGCATGCTGCCAGCGGCCAGCATGTATGCACGTGGCAATTGCCAAAGGTCATTGGAATTTCCGCGAATTGGCCGAATCCGGTCGGTACGCGGGCAACCCGGATCATGATCCCAAAAGGAACCTCGCGCGGGCCGGAACCAGGCCGAATCGCCACACCCGCTCCGGCACCCGGCCGGACGGCCCCGACCGGGACAGCCGGGCACCGGAGGACACCGGGCGGGGTGCGACCGACGGGCAACTACCGTGCGCCGCCCATCGGCAGGAGCGATGACAGTCGGGTCACGTTGTGTCGTCGCACTGTTGCGCGCATCGCGTCCCGTCGGTCAAGCTCCTGGGAACACGCCGCGAGGGGGCGCACGCCAGAGCGCGTGTTTCCCCCACAAGCGGGAACCTCATCGCACGAGGGTGCCGTCGCTGGGCGGGGCCCGTTCCGAGCCGTACTCTGAAAGGCAGAGGTCGCCAACGGTGCCAGTCGTTCCCGGACGCATCGCCACCGCTGCCGTTCCTGCCACCGGGGCCTGGCGGTCCCCCGCCGCGTCCCCCTGCGTAGGCCCGTTTCAGTTGAAGAGTTTTGAGCCATGGCCGGTGAAGAGCCTTCCGCTTCTGCCCACGGCAGCCCGCACGACAGCAGGTCAGCTGTCGAGAATCCCGGCGTTCCGCCGCTCGCCGATCAGCCACGTCACCCCGACGCCCGGCCTGCCGACCCCGCCCCCGTCTCTGCCCCCGAACCTGCAACTGGACCCGGTCTCGGCCTCGGCGTCGCCTCCGGCCACGAGTCACCCCGTCCCGACCCAGACCACGAGGACAGCCCGCACCTCCCCGACGCCGCTCCCGCAGCCCCTGCGGACGCGCTCGCCCCGCCTCCGCCGCCCGTCCGTCCCCCCGTGCCCGCCGCCCGCTCCGGCCGGGCGAGTCGGGCAGGTTGGGCCGGACTGTTCGGCCGCGCCGCCCACCGCCGCAACGCCGACCCTGGCCCCGGCCCTGCCCCTGGGCCGGACCGTGCCGCTGAGTCCGCCCCCGACCCGGACCCTGCTCCCGGTCGGTCGCGGCGCGGCCCGGAGCGTGGGACCCCTGCACGTGACACCCCAGGAAACGACACCCCCGGACCTGCGGCGGACGCCGTCGTCGGACCACGACCCGGTACTGCGGAGGACGCGATGACCGACCGATCCCGTCCCACCGTCGGTCGCCGCGACGGCGAAGGCGAACCCCGGCTCCAGGAACACGGTTCGCGCGCCTGCGACCCGCAGTTCCAGCACGGCGTGGTGGTCGGTTTCGACGGCTCGCTCTCCAGCGAGCGCGCCCTGGCCTACGCCGTCGGCATGGCCCGACGCTCCCGTTGCGGCCTGGTGATCGTCCACGTCGCCAACCGGCTCCCCACCACCGTCTGGGCCGGCTGTGAACCGCCCGTCTTCGTGGACCTCCCGGACCAGCGCACCGAGATCCTCGGCCTCGAACTCGCCTGCGCCGACTTCCTCTCCGGCGTCCCCTGGATCCTGATCGAACGCGGCGGGGACATCTGCCACGAGATCGAAGAGGTCGGCCGCGAGTACGCCGCGGACGCCATCGTGGTCGGCAGCACCCACGGCCTGCTCGGCAAGCTCTTCGGTTCCGTCTCCGGCCGACTCGCCCGCCGCGCCAACCGTCCGGTGATCGTCATCCCCTGACCGCCCCGCACCGCCCCGACCGGGCTCGCACCGCCCCGCCCCCGCACTGCCCCGTCCCGCCCTCCGGCAGTCCCACCGCCAGGACGAGGGCTGCTACCGCGCGACCTGGCGGTATCGGCCGATCGAGTCGTTCCCCACCACACCGGTGCGCCGCGCCAAGGGACGATCGCCCTCTTGGCCGATCATGCCGAAGTGACCAATCGTCATATCGACGTACTGGCTGCTCGACGGCGCCTCGCCACAGCCGCACCACACCGCCCCGTGCCCACCGTGCTCGGGATCGCGCTGCTGGCCCCCGCCGTCCTTGGCACCTGGACGTCGGGGGCGGGCACCACCCGCGGTGGCGAGGTGCACAACGAGTTGAGGCTGAACGTCAGCACCAACGCCGGCACCGACCCCGGCGTGCGGCTCCGGGCGGGGGAGCCCGCCACCCGCACGTACCACCTGAGCAACCACGCCGAGTACCCGCTCGGCAGCGTGGTGCTGAGCGACCCCCAACTCCCCGGCGGGCGGCTCTCGTGCGGCGCCGACCGGAGCATCCCGCCCGGCGGCACCCTCGACTGCACCGCCACCTTCACCGTTGCGGCCGGCCCGCAGACCGCGCAGGTCGCGGCAGTCGCCGAGGCGCCCGACCACCTGCCGCAGGCGCACACCGAAACGCTCACCGGCTACCTGGGCATCGCCGCAGGCATCCGCCTCACCCGGGTGGGCACGCCCGGCGGCACGGGCCTGTCCCGCCGGTTTGCACCTCGGACGCCCCCGAGCGATCTCCGCGGATCCATCCTCGAATCCACTCGCGCATCCGTCCTGGGATCCACGGCCGAATCCGCGACCGGAACCGCCTCCGGTCCCACGACCGGTGCGGCCACCCGACCTGCGACCAGGGCGGTTGCCGGTGTCGGCGGCACCGTTGAACTCCAGTACCGCCTGGAGGCGTTCGGTGACGTCCCGATCACCGCCGCCTCGGTCACCGAGGGACTACCCGGCCTGGGCACGGTGGACTGTGCGGGCCCGGACGGTGGGCACACCCTTCCCCCCGGGCAGGCCGTCGACTGCCGGGCAACGGGGACCGCCCGCCCGGGACGCCAGACCGGTACGGCCCGGGCGGTCGGCCTGGCGGACGATGCGACCGTCGGCCCGGACGGCAACCGCCAAGCACCCCGCCAGGTCTCCGCCGAGGCGGACGGGGCCTACGACGGGCTGCGACCGACCCCGTCCAACCCGGAGCCGACCGAGCCCGCCCCCGTCGGCCAGGGGGTCGGTTCCGGCTCGGGGGCCGGGCCGGGCACCGTCCCTGGCTCGGGTCCCGTCACCGGACCGGGAGCAGGCGCGGGCCAAGGCCAGGGCCAGGGCCAGGGGCAGGCCGGCGGTGTGGCTGCCGGTGCCGGGCCTGCCGCTCCCGGCGCGACGGGCACCGGTGGCACCGCTGCTACGGGCACGGCTCCGGCGCTCTCGAACGACACCGTCCCGCCCGGGCTGTTCCCGGTCTCCGTCCCGCCCGGCACCCGACCGGAGGCTGCTGCGGTCGGGAAGCAGCCCGGCGTCGCAGGGCAGGCGCAGCCCGCGGCGGGAGCCCCGGTCCTGGCAGGGCAGTTGCTCGTACCGTTCCTCCCCGGTCAGGCGCCGGTGCTGCTGCCAGGCGGGACCGCCTTCGCCTCGCCCGCCTTACCCTTCGCCGCGCCGGGACGGTCCGGTGCGGCGAACCCCTTCTCCGGAAACCCGGCGGCGAGCACGACGGACAGCCGGATCGCCTCCGCCCTCGCATCTTCCTCCGCCCTCGCCTCCACCCCCGTCTCCGGCCCGAGCCGGGAGCCCGACCGGGCCTCCGGCACCGCGGCGGGCCGACAGCCGTCGACGCCCGCCACCGGCCGGTCCCCGGGCGTGCAGGCACAGAGCCAGTTCGCGGAGGAGGACTGGCCCCGGGGAGGCGAGGACGACACCTGGGACGGCGCCGAGGTGATGATGCTCCTGCTGGCGGTCCTCCTGCCGGTGCTGTGCGTGCTGGCGGCGGCCTTCACCACACCGAACCGCGGTCGGCGGGGACGGCCGTGACCACGGGGACAGCGACGGCGCGGGCGGCGGTGGCGGCACCGTGGCGGAGCACACGGCGCCGCCCCAGCGGTCCTGTTGGCATTCTTGTCGAGTCAAGGAACGGTTCGGAGCGCGCTCCTGAGGCCGGCGGCAGGGCAGGCGCAGCCGCCGGCACGGTCGGGCCGCGATGCTGACCGTCGCCCTCGCCGCGGTGTCGGGCGCGGCGCTGGCGCTGGTGATCGGCCTGTTGCTGGGGCGGACCAAGCGGGCGCGGGAAGGGGCGACGACACCGCAGGCGATGTCCTTTGCCGGGGCGGCGATCCTCGGCTTCTTCGCGCTCTTCCTGGGGTTCAGCATCACGGGCACCTGGCAGCAGCTGAACTCGGCGCGCCAGCACACCTATGAGGAGTCGCGGGCCCTCACGGAGGCTTACTGGACCGCCGGCGGCCTGCCCGAGGCCGACCGCCCCGCCGTGCGGGACAGGCTGCGGACCTACACCAGGGTGGTGATCGACGACGAGTGGGCCACCATGCGGCACGGCACCGGGAGTCAGGCCGCCTGGCGGGCAGTCGACCAGGTGCGGGCCGCCGTCGACCGGGCCGCCGTGCACAGCCAGGCCGAGGCGAGTGCCCGGACCGACGTGCTGCGGAGCCTGTCCGACGTCAACGCCAAGCGGAACGCGCGGCTGGGTGATCTCCGTGCGTCCGTGCCCGCGCTGGCGATCGGCGGTCTGCTGGTGGGGGCGGTGTTCGTGCTGGCCACCCCCTCGGTGATCGGGCTGACCTCCAACCCGCGGAACCTGGTGCTGATGTGTTTCGTGGGCGCCTCCGTGGCGTTCGGGGTGAGCATGGTGGCGGTGATGAGCGGGCCGTTCTCCGGCGCGGCACGCGTTCAGCCGACGGCGTTCCGACTGGCGTTGGAGCGCTACGACCAGATCGACCGCAACGCCGGGGCCTCGGCCCTGCCCCCGTTCCCATCCTGACCGGTGCGGTTCAGGACGTCATGCCGAGTTCACGGGCGATGAGCATCCGCTGGACCTCCGAAGTTCCCTCGCCGATCTCCAGGATCTTGCAGTCGCGCCACATGCGGGCGACCGGGTACTCGTTCATGAAGCCGTAGCCGCCGTGGATCTGGGTCGCCTCGCGGGCGTTGTCGACCGCAGCCTCGGACGCGTACAGCTTGGCGATCGCTGCCTCCTTCTTGAAGGGATCGGAGTGCAGCAGCCGGGAGGCGGCGTCCCGCCAGGCCAGGCGGGAGGTGTGCGCGCGCATCTCCATGTCGGCGAGCTTGAACTGGATGACCTGGTTGGCGCCGATCGGCCGGCCGAAGGCGCGGCGGGCGGCGGCGTACGAGAGGGACTGGTCGACGCACCCCTGGGCCAGGCCGGTGGCCAGGGCCGCGATGGCGATGCGGCCTTCGTCGAGGATGCGCAGGAACTGGGCGTAACCGCGGCCCCGGCGTCCGAGCAGGTTGGCGGCGGGTACGCGACAGTCGGTGAAGGACAGTTCGCGGGTGTCCGAGGCGTTCCACCCGACCTTCGAATATTTCTTCGACACCTGGAACCCGGGAGTCCCAGTGGGAACGATGATGGAGGAGATTTCCCTGGTGGGCGAGTGATTTGCCGATCCTTCACTCGAATGTGTGATCGGTTCGGTCAGTGCGGTGACGGTGACGAGCCCGGTGACGTCGGTGCCGGAGTTGGTGATGAAGCACTTGCTGCCGTTGATCACCCACTCGTCGGTGGCCTCGTCGTAGCGCGCCGTGGTCCGGGTCGCCCCGGCGTCCGTACCGCCCTCGGGCTCGGTCAGGCCGAAGGCGCCGAGCATCTCGCCTGAGGTCAGCTTCGGCAGCCACTCGCGCTTCTGCTCCTCGGTGCCGAAGAGGTGGATCGGCATCGCGCCGAGCGAGACCGCGGCCTCCAGGGTGATCGCCACCGAGGAGTCGACCCGGGCCAGCTCCTCCAGGACCAGGCAGAGCGCGAAGTAGTCGCCGCCCATGCCGCCGTACTCCTCGGGGAACGGCAGTCCGAACAGGCCCATCCGCCCCATTTCCCGGACGATTTCGTACGGGAATTCATTCTGCTCGTAGTATTCGCCGATCTTCGGCGCAATCACATCGTTGGCGAACTCCTCGACGGTGCGGCGGAGTTCCTCGTACTCACTGCTCAGGCGGTGGTCGAGCACGGCTGATCCTCCCGGGATCGCGGCCTGGTGGGCCTAGTGAGGGTGGGGAGTCGGAGGGTGTCGAGGATCAGGACGTCGGCCCGAGTAGGGCGCGGACCGTCCTCGACGGGCTGGGGCGGCCGAGGTGACGGGCCATCCAGCCGCTGGTCGCGGCGAGTGCCGCGAGGTCCACGCCGGTCTCGATGCCCAGGCCGTGCAGCATCCAGACGAGGTCCTCGGTGGCGAGGTTGCCGGTCGCGCTCTTGGCGTACGGGCAGCCGCCGAGGCCGCCGGCCGACGCGTCCACCACGGCCACGCCGGAGCGCAGCGCCGCCAGCGTGTTGGCGAGCGCCTGCCCGTAGGTGTCGTGGAAGTGCACGGCCAGCCGTTCGACCGGGGCGCCGGAACGGGTGAACGCGTCGAGCAGCGCGTTGACGTGGCCGGGGGTGGCGACGCCGATGGTGTCGCCGAGGCTCAGCTCGGCGCAGCCCATCTCCAGCAGCGCCAGGCCGTGGCGGACCACCTGTTCGATGGGCACCGGGCCCTCCCAGGGGTCGCCGAAGCACATCGACAGGTAGCCGCGCACCGGGATCCCGGCGTCCGCCGCGCGCCCGACCACCGGACGGAACATCGCCATCGCCTCGTCCGCCGAGCGGTTGAGGTTGCGCCGGGCGAAGGTCTCGGTGGCGCTGGCGAACACCGCGACCTCGGCGGCGTGGTGCGCCATCGCCCGGTCCAGCCCGCGCTCGTTGGGCACCAGCACGGGCAGCCGCAGGCCCGGGTACCGCGCGGGCAGGTCGGCCAGCCGGGGCATCAGCTCCTCGGCGTCCGCCAGCTGCGGCACCCACTTGGGGTGGACGAAGCTGGTCGCCTCGACGGTGCGCAGCCCGGCGGCGGCGAGCCGGGCGATGAACTCGGCCTTCACCTCGACGGGGACGCGGGCCGCCTCGTTCTGCAGCCCGTCGCGCGCGCCGACCTCGTGGATGCGGACCCGGGCGGGCAGCCCGGGATCGCGCACCGGCTGCGGGAGGCCGAGCTCCAGCACGGTCGGTTCGGCTGCGGCGGAGGGCGTGGTCGTGGGTGTGGACGCGGGGGCGGTCGGCCCGGACGGCGTGGCGGTCATCGGGCCGCCTCCGGGAGGGGCTCGGCGGGGACGGACGGCTCCTCGGCCGCCGTGACCGTCACCAGGGGCGCGTCCATGGCCACCGTCGCGCCGGCGGTGACCCGCAGGTCCTCGACGGTGCCGTCGTGCGGCGCGGAGATGACGTGCTCCATCTTCATCGCCTCCAGGACCAGCAGGGCCTGCCCCCGGTTCACCCGCTCGCCGGGCTCGACCTTGACCACCGTGACGGTGCCGGGCATCGGCGCGGTGAGGGTGCCGTGGTGGGCGGCACCGGCCGCGGCACGCTCGGCGGTTACGTCGAACGGGTGAACGGGCCAGGCGTCGCCGTCGACGCCCAGCCAGTGGACGGCACCCTCCGGGGTGCGCTCCGAGGCGACCGTGAACGTGGCCTGCAACCCGTCCACCGCAAGGCGCAGCAGGTCTCCGTCGAGACTCGCGCGGGCCCGCCGGGCCGGTGCGTCGCCCAGCCGCACCTCCCACTCGGGGGAGGACGTCGCGGAAAAACCGATGGCGCTCTCGATTTCGCCGCTGGTAATCATTCGGCAGCTCACGGTGACCGGTTCGCGGCCGGGGAGCCGGAGCCGGTGCGTGGTCCACGCGGCCTCGCCACCGAGCCGCCAGCCGGAAGGGAGGGAGAAGGGGTTGGTCCAGCCGTCGGAGGCACCGGCGCGGCCGAGTTCGAGCTGCCGCAGCAGTGCGGCGGCGAAGTGGAGCAGGTCGATCGACTCGGGACGGGTGTACGGGGAGCTCAGCAGCGAGGCGTCCTGCTGGGCACTGCGTTCCACCAGTCCGGTGTCGAGCCGCCCTGCCGCCACTTCGGGCTGCGCCAGCAGCCGGCGCAGGTAGCCGGTGTTGGTGGTGACGCCCAGGATGCGGGTCTCGGCGAGTGCGGCCCGCAGCCGACGGATCGCGGTCGGGCGGTCGGGCCCGTACGCGATCACCTTGGCGAGCATCGGGTCGTACAGGCTGCCGATCCGGTCACCGGGTGCGATTCCGGAGTCCACCCGGACGCCCTCCCCGGAGGGCTCGTCCAGCAGCAGTACCTCGCCGCCGGTGGGCAGGAAGTCCCGTTCCGGGTCCTCGGCGCAGATCCGGGCCTCGATCGCGTGGCCCAGGAAGGAGATGTCCGACTGAGCGAACGGCAGCGCCTCGCCCGCGGCGACGCGCAGCTGCCACTCGACCAGGTCGAGCCGTTGCGGGCCGTCGGGCCCGGCCACGGCGACGGCCAGTTCGGTGACGGGGTGTTCCACCTGGAGGCGGGTGTTCATCTCCATGAAGAAGAAGTCGAGGACGTCGTCCGCGCCCGGTCCCGCGGGATCGCCGCCGGGGACGATGAACTCGACCGTACCGGCGCCGGTGTAGCCGCAGGCTTCGGCGGCGCGCACCGCGGCCGCGCCCATCGCGGCGCGGGTCCGAGGGTTCAACAGGACGGAAGGGGCCTCTTCGATGAGCTTCTGATGGCGGCGCTGCAGACTGCACTCGCGCTCGCCGAGGTGGACGGTCCGGCCGTGGGTGTCGGCCAGGACCTGGACCTCGATGTGCCGGGGCTGGTCGACCCAGCGCTCCAACAACAGGGTGTCGTCACCGAACGCGGTACGGGCCACCCGGCGGGCCGCGGCGAGCTCGGCGGGCAGCTCGGCCGGGTCGCGGACCAGCCGCATGCCCTTGCCGCCGCCGCCGGCCGAGGGCTTGAGCAGCACCGGGTAGCCGATCCGGGTCGCCGCCTCGATCAGCTGCTCGTCGCTGGGCGAGCCGTCCTCGCTGCCGGGCACTACGGGCACCCCGGCGGTCCGGACGGCCTCCTTGGCGTTGATCTTGTCGCCCATCAGTTCCACCGCGGCCGGCGGCGGGCCGATGAAGACCAGCCCGGCCCGGGTGCAGGCTTCGGCGAACGCGGAGTTCTCGGCGAGGAACCCGTAGCCGGGGTGGACGGCCTGCGCGCCGGTCCGGCGGGCGGCGTCCAGGATCAGGTCGGCGCGCAGGTACGTCTCGGCGGCCGAGCTGTCGCTGCGGTCGGCGGGCCCGAGCCGGACCGCGAGGTCGGCGGCCCGGACGTGCGGGGCGTCGGCGTCCGCGTCGCTGTGCACGGCGACCGACCGCACGCCCAGCCTCCGCAGGGTGCGGATCACCCGCAGCGCGATCTCGCCGCGGTTGGCGACGAGCACGGTGTCGAACATGAGAGGTGTTCCTCCGTCAGGAAGGGAACGGTGGGCGAGTTGGCGAAGTGTCACTAGTGCTGGCCCCAGCGGCCGTTGGGGGCCGTCGGGCCGGTTCTGTCCCGGACTTGTTCTGTGCCGGGCCGGTTCTGCCCTGGGCCGGATCTGCTCGGGCCGGCCGACCGGTCCGGGTGGCGCGGCGGTCGGGCGACGGGCGTCACATGCGGAAGACCCCGAACGGGCGCGGTCCGGCGAGCGGGGCGTTGGCGCAGGCGGTGAGCGCCAGGCCGAGCACGGTACGGGTCTGCAGCGGGTCGATCACACCGTCGTCCCAGAGCCGGGCGGTGGCGTAGTACGCGTTGCCCTGACGCTCGTACTGCTCGCGGACGGGGCGCTTGAACTCGTCCTCGTCCTCGGCGGACCAGTCCTCGCCGCGGGCCTCCACCTGGTCGCGGCGGACGGTGGCCAGCACCGACGCCGCCTGCTCGCCGCCCATCACGGAGATCTTCGCGTTCGGCCACATCCACAGGAAGCGGGGTGAGTAGGCCCGGCCGCACATCGAGTAGTTGCCCGCCCCGTACGAGCCGCCGATCACCACCGTCAGCTTGGGCACCCGGGTGCAGGCCACCGCGGTGACCATCTTGGCGCCGTGCTTGGCGATGCCGCCGGCCTCGTACTGGCGGCCCACCATGAATCCGGTGATGTTCTGCAGGAAGAGGAGGGGGATGCCGCGCTGGTCGCACAGCTCGATGAAGTGCGCGCCCTTGAGCGCGGACTCGGCGAACAGGACGCCGTTGTTGGCGACGATGCCGACCGGGTGGCCGTGGATCCGGGCGAACCCGGTCACCAGGGTGGTGCCGTACTCGGCCTTGAACTCGGCGAACCGGCTGCCGTCCACCAGCCGGGCGATCACCTCGCGCACGTCGTAGGGGGTGCGCGGGTCCACCGGCACCACGCCGTACAACCCGGCCGGGTCGACCGCGGGCGGCTCGACCGGGGCGAGCGGCCACGGCTTGGCGGCGCGCGGGCCGAGCCCGGCCACGATGGTGCGGACGATGGAGAGCGCGTGCGCGTCGTCCTCCGCCAGGTGGTCGGTCACTCCCGAGGTGCGGGAGTGGAGGTCGCCGCCGCCCAGTTCCTCGGCGGTCACCACCTCGCCGGTGGCGGCCTTCACCAGCGGGGGACCGCCCAGGAAGATGGTGCCCTGGTTGCGGACGATCACCGCCTCGTCGCTCATCGCGGGCACGTACGCACCGCCCGCGGTGCAGGAGCCCAGCACCGCCGCGATCTGCGGGATCCCGGCGGCGGACAGCCGTGCCTGGTGGTAGAAGATCCGCCCGAAGTGGTCGCGGTCCGGGAACACCTCGTCCTGCATCGGCAGGAACGCCCCGCCGGAGTCCACCAGGTAGACGCAGGGCAGCCGGTTCTCCAGCGCCACCTCCTGCGCGCGCAGGTGCTTCTTGACCGTCATCGGGTAGTACGTGCCGCCCTTGACCGTGGCGTCGTTCGCCACCACCAGGACCTCGCGTCCGGCGACCCGGCCGATCCCGGCGATCACCCCCGCTGCCGGGGCGGCCCCGTCGTACAGCCCGTCGGCGGCGAGCGGGGCCAGTTCGAGGAACGGCGAGCCGGGGTCGAGCAGGGTGTCCACCCGTTCCCGGGGCAGGAGTTTGCCGCGGGCGACGTGCTTGGCGCGTGCCTTCTCGCCACCGCCGAGCGCCGCCGCCGCGAGCTTGCCGCGCAGCTCGGCGACCAGCTCCCGGTGCGCCTGCGCGTTGGCCAGCCCGGCCGGGGCGGACGGGTCGACCGCGCCCTCCAGCCGGGGGGCCGGTGCGTCGGCGGCGGCGAACGGCGGGACGGCCGGCGCCGTGCCCCGCGCGGGGGCGGCCGACCACGGAAGGCTCTGTGCCGAAGAGAGGACCATCCCAAGAGCTCCCTTGCCCCTCGGATCGGATCCGGGCAGGCCGAAGGGCGAGCCGGCCAGCCCGTGTTAATGAGCGTTAACTCTGCGGCCAGGTTAACCATGGATAACCCGACTGTCTACGATGGGCAGCATGCCCAACCGCCCCGCCGCCCCCGCGCTCCCACGCCGTGACCAGATCCGGAAAGAGGCCGCCAGGCTGTTCGCCGCCCGCGGTTTCCTCGGGGTCGGCGTCGACGAGATCGGCAAGGCGGTCGGCATCAGCGGCCCCGGGCTGTACCGGCACTTCGCGGGCAAGGACGCCATGCTCGCCGACCTCCTGGTCGGCATCAGCGAGCGCCTGCTGGACGAGGGGCGGCGGCGCGAGGGCGAGGCCGCCGGGCCGCGCGCCGCGCTGGACTCCCTGATCGACGGGCACATCGACTTCGCCCTGGACGACCGGGACTTGATCATCCTCCACGACCGCGAGCTGCTCCACCTCAAGGAGGACGACCGCCGCCGGGTGCGCCGGCTCCAGCGCGGCTACGTCGAACTCTGGGTCACGGTGGTGCGCGAGGCGTTCCCGCCGCTGGCCGCGCCCGAGGCGGAGCCGCTCGCCCGCGCCGCCGTGCACGCGGTGTTCGGCCTGCTCAACTCCACCCCGCACAGCGCCGCGCCGCAGCCGCCCCAGAGCACCCAGGGGGCCCAGAGGTCCCAGGCCGAGCCGGGCCCCGAGCGGTCCGGGCTGGCCCGCGACAGCATGGCGGCCCTGCTGCGCGCGCTCGCCCAGGGGGCGTTCGTGGCGGCCGCCACCGAGGTCGGACAGGACCGGCCGACCGCCTGACCTGCCGGTACCGGTGCCCCGCGGTCGACGGGGGGTGGAGCTGTCTCCACCCCTCGCCTAGGACGATCGGCTGACCCAGGTCTAGCCGATCGCCTGAGGCGCACCACCACGTACCGCGGGCAACCTGTAGACGGGAAGGAAGCTCGGCCCCAGGTCGTTCAGCCTCCCATGCGCCCCTCGAACCCGATGGACGCTCGACCGGCCGAATGGTTAGCATCACTAAATATGCCCGAGACTCATGGTTTCCCAGAGCGAACTTGGCTCCGCCGGCTCGGTGGCTACTGCTGGCGCTACCGTCGCAACCTGCTGCTGTCCTTCGGGGCTTCCCTGGTGGGCATGGCGATCACGGCGATCGTCCCGCTCATCACCAAGCTGATCATCGATGACGTGATCACCACGCACAGCCGTCCGCTCACCCCGTGGGCGGTGCTGCTGCTGGTCGCGGCGGCGGTGGTGTTCCTCTGCACCCAGATCCGGCGCTACTACGGCGGGCAGCTCGCGCTGGACGTCCAGCACGACCTGCGCGCCGACCTGTTCCGCTCGCTGACCCGACTCGACGGCCACCGGCAGGACCGGCTGGACACCGGCCAGGTGGTCGGCCGGGCCACCTCCGACCTGCAACTGGTCAACGGCCTGCTGTCGATGATGCCGATGATGACGGGCTACGCCCTGATGTTCGGCATGTCGCTGGTGGTCATGCTCTGGCTCTCCCCGCCGCTCACCCTGATCGCCCTGGTGATGGGCCCGGTCCTGTGGTGGATGGCCACGTTCAGCCGCAAGCGCCTGTTCCCCGCCACCTGGGCCGCCCAGCAGCAGGCCGCCGAGGTCGCGGGCGTGGTGGACGCCGCGATCGGCGGCGTCCGGGTGGTCAAGGGCTTCGGCCAGGAGGCCCAGGAGCGCGGCAAGCTGGAGCGCGCCTCGCGCGAGCTGTTCGCGGCCCGGCTCCGGTCGATCAGGCTGAACGCCCGTTACACCCCGGCCATGCAGGCCGTCCCCGCGCTCGGGCAGGTCGCGGTGCTCGCCGTCGGCGGCTGGCTGGCGGTCCGGGGCAGCGTCACGCTCGGCACCTTCGTCGCCTTCTCCACCTACCTGGCGCAGATGACCGGCCCGGTCCGGATGCTCGCCATGGTGATCACCGTCGGCCAGCAGGCCCGCGCCGGAGTGGAGCGCGTCCTGCAGCTGATCGACCAGCGCCCGCTGGTCGCCGACGCCGTCGGCGCCCACCCGCTCGACCCGTCCGCCGCGCCGCCCGGCACCCCCGCGCTGGAGCTCGACCGGGTCGACTTCCACTACCGCGCCGAGGAGCACCCCGAGCCGGGCAGCGTCCCCGACGGCACCCCGGTGCTGGAGGGCCTCAGCCTGCGGCTCGCCCAGGGGGAGACGCTGGCCCTGGTCGGCGCGTCCGGATCCGGCAAGTCCACCGTGGCCCAGCTGGTGCCCCGCTTCTACGACCCCACGTCCGGCACGGTCCGGCTGTTCGGGCAGGACGTCCGGGAGCTCACCCTCGACTCGGTGCGCGCCACCATCGGCATCGTGCCCGAGGAGAGCTTCCTGTTCTCCGAGAGCGTCCGGACCAACATCTCCTACGGGCACCCCGAGGCCACCGAGGAGCAGATCGAGGCCGCCGCCCGGATCGCCCAGGCCGACGCCTTCATCAGGGAGCTCCCCGACGGCTACGACACCAAGGTCGGCGAGCAGGGCCTCACCCTCTCCGGCGGCCAGCGCCAGCGCATCGCGCTCGCCCGCGCCGTCCTCACCGACCCGCGCCTGCTGCTGCTCGACGACGCCACCTCCGCGGTCGACCCGCAGATCGAAGCGGAGATCCACGACGCGCTGCACAGCGTGATGGCCGGCCGCACCACCCTGCTGATCGCCCACCGCCGCTCCACCCTCCAGCTCGCCGACCGGATCGCGGTCCTGGACGCCGGCCGGCTGATCGACCTCGGTACGCACGAGGAGCTCACCGCCCGATGTCCGCGCTACCGGTCGCTGATCACCGACCCGGACGCGCTGGCCGCCCCCGCCCCCACCAACGGAGCCGAGCCCGAGCGGGCCACCGGGGCCGAAACCGCCGCGCCCGCAGCACGCACCGCCCCTGCCGCACCCGCCGCCGCGGCCGAGAAGTCCGGCGCGGACGCCGAACTGCTCGACAAGGTCGCCGCCCTGCCGCCCGCGACCGACACGCCCGACATCCCGGTCGAACAGGCCGAGGCCGCCGACCCCCGGTTCGGCCTCGCCCGGCTGCTCGCCCCCTTCCGCCGCCCCCTGCTGCTCGCCCTGTTCCTGGTCGCGCTGGACACCGCCGCCGGGCTCACCCTGCCGGTCCTGATCCGGCACGGCATCGACGACGGCGTCAGCAAGGCCGCGCTCGGCGGCGTCGCGGCCGCCTCCCTGCTGGCCCTCTCCGTCGTCCTGCTCGACTGGCTGGTGCAGGCCACCGAGAGCCGGATCTCCGGCCGCACCGGCGAACGCGTCCTCTACACCCTGCGGCTGAAGATCTTCGCGCACCTCAACCGGCTCGGCCTCGACTACTACGAGCGGGAACTGACCGGCCGGATCATGACGCGGATGACCACCGACGTCGACTCCATCTCCTCCTTCCTGCAGACCGGCGTGGTCACCGCCGTGGTCAGCGTCCTCACCTTCTTCGGCATCTTCGCCGCCCTGATCGTGATCGACCCAGGCCTCGCCCTGGTGGTCTTCGCGGTGCTCCCGCCGCTGGTCATCGCCACGCTGGTGTTCCGCAAGAAGTCCGCCCAGCAGTACCAGGTCTCCCGGGACTTGATCAGCACCGTCAACGCGGACCTCCAGGAGAACGTCGCCGGCATGCGGATCGTCCAGGCGTTCCGCCGCCAGGACGCCAACACCGAGCGGTTCGTCGAGCGGGGCCTCGCCTACCGGCAGGCCCGGGCCAAGGCCCAGTTCTACATCTCGCTGTACTTCCCGTTCGTGCAGTTCCTCTCCAGCGTCGCCTCCGCACTGGTGCTGATCGCCGGAGCCTCCCGGGTCGACGACGGCACCCTCACCATCGGCGCCCTGGTCGCCTACCTGCTCTACATCGACCTGTTCTTCGCGCCCGTCAACCAGCTCTCGCAGATCTTCGACGGCTACCAGCAGGCCGCCGTCGGCCTCGGCCGGATCCGCGACCTGATGCGCACCCCCACCAGCACCCCCCGGGCCGAGCACCCCGTCCCGGTCGGCGCGCTGCGCGGCGACATCGACTTCCGGAACGTCAGCTTCGCCTACAACGGCGGCGGCGAGGGCAACCCCGAGGTGCTCTCCGGCATCGACCTGCACATCCCGTCCGGCCAGACCGTCGCCCTGGTCGGCGAGACCGGCGCGGGCAAGTCCACCCTGGTCAAACTGGTCGCCCGGTTCTACGACGCCACCGGCGGCACCCTGCGGGTGGACGGCACCGACCTCACCAGCTACGACCTGGACGAGTACCGGCACCGGCTCGGCGTCGTCCCGCAGGAGGCCTACCTCTTCGCCGGGACGGTCCGCGACGCCATCGCCTACGGCCGCCCCGACGCGAGCGACGCCGAGGTCGAAGCGGCCGCCAAGGCGGTCGGCGCGCACGACATGATCACCCGGCTGGCCGGCGGCTACCACCACCAGGTCGCCCCCCGCGGCCGCAACCTCTCCGCGGGCCAGCGCCAGCTCATCGCCCTCGCCCGGGCCGAACTGGTCGACCCCGACATTCTGCTCCTCGACGAGGCCACCGCCGCACTCGACCTCGCCAGCGAAGCAGCCGTCAACCACGCCGCCGACCGGCTCAGCGGCGGACGCACCACCCTGGTCATCGCCCACCGGCTCACCACCGCCGAACGCGCCGACCGGGTCGTCGTCCTCGACCACGGCCGCGTGGTGGAGGACGGCACCCACACCGAACTGCTCGACCGCGACGGCACCTACGCCAAGCTGTGGAACGCCTTCATCGCGGAGGGGCACCCGGCACCGGCCCCCGCCCCGGCCCTCGGCTGAGCCCACAGGGCCACGGTGCCATGCGGTCGCGGAGCCGAACCGCCGAGGCCGACGGCACCCGCGCCCGCCCTCGAACCGGCGGGCGCGGAACGGCCGTCGACCTCGGCTGTGATCGCAGGTGATCGGAGGGGGCCGGGAGACACGGCCGTCCGGACCCGGAGCCGTCCCGGGCGGGGCACGACCGGGCCGCTCGGCGGTCGCGACCCGGCCACCGCCCGGTGCGGACCGGCCCGCCGGATCCGCCGGGTCCCGGCCCGGGCTACGCCTTCAGCAGCGCCCGGAACAGCGCCTCGACGTCCACCCCGGAGGGCAGTTCGCTGACCTGGCCGTCCCCGACCTCCACCACCCGCCACCGACCGGCCCCGTCCGCAGGCCCCGCGTCGGCGCGGCGGGCCAGGTCGGTGGTGACGAACCGGCACCCCAGTCGGCGGACCAGCGGACGGACGGCGGACAGGTCGGGCTCCACCCGGTTCGCCGGGCTGTCGGGATGCGGTCCGACGAGCACCGGTTCGCCGTCCAGCCACCAGACCCGGGCCTCCTCCGCCCGCCCGTCCGCGGTCCGGACGAACCGCTCGAAGCGGCGCACCACCAACCCGCCCGCCAGGAACTCGCCCTGCAACTCGGCGAAGCGCGACGCCACCCGCTCCAGCGCGTCGAGGTCGGCCAGCTCGGGCACGTAGCAGGCTTCAGCCCACTCGTGCTTGCGGGACTTCACGTAGTCCTTGACCACCGCGGGCCCCCGCCCGCCCAGGGCGGCGGCGGCCGCGGCCAGCGCGGTCCGGTCCCAGGCCGGGCCGGGCAGCCAGCTGCTGGCCGGGGTCAGCGACTCGAACGTCCCGTACCAGCCGGGCAGTTCATGGGCGGTCGCGTACGCGTCCGGGCCGGTCAGCAGCGGTCGGCCGAGGGCGGCCAGGGCCTCAGCGAGTTCGGCGTACCGGGCGGTGGGGATCATCCAGCCCCGGTACCAGAGCGGTCCCGGACCGGCCGGGACGCGGCGGACGGCGGCCCCGACGTCCCCGGCGAGCAGCGCGTCGTGGTCGAGCAGGAGAGGGCTGCCGCCCGCCGCCCGGACCGCCCCGGCCTCCCAGGCGAAATGCGGGTCCACCCGGCGGGGGAGGAGCGGGTCTGACGGAAGGATGACGGCGGGCTCTACCATGCGGCTCAGATTAGGTCCACCGATCGGTGGAGAGCCCGGAAATCCCTTGGCCCCTCCCGCATTTCCGCCCGGAAACCCGATCGACACCCCGTTCCGCCCTCTGTAAGGGTGCTCGCATGCGATGGATCACAGGGCGCCGGAAACCCGGCGGTCAGCGGGTGCCCCGGCAGGCGGCGCGGACGGTGGTGCTCTCGCCGGACGGCGAAGTGCTGCTGTTCCGGTCCGACAACTCCGAGGTCGGACTGCACTGGAACGCCCCGGGCGGCGGCCTGGAGCCGGACGAGTCCCCGTTCGAGGGCGCCCTCCGGGAGCTGCACGAGGAGACCGGCTGGACCGACCTCCGGCCCGGCGCGCTCATCTGCACCTGGGAGCACGACTTCACCTGGCACGGCACCCCGGTCCGCCAGCACGAGCACATCTTCCTGACCCACGGCCCGCGGCGCGAGCCGGGAGACGTGGCGGCGGTCCACCGGGTCGACGGCATCCTCGGCTGGCACTGGTGGACGCCGGCCGAACTCGCCGCGCCGGACGCCGACCCGCTCTGGCCGCCGAACCTGTCCAGCCTGCTCACCGCGGTCCGCGCCGCGGCACCCGACCCGATCGAACCCGTCCACCTCGGCTACGTGCCCCACCCCGCCCCGGAGGGAGACGGCTGACAGCCACCCGACTCCCGGACGGCCGCGCGGTCCGAGCCGCGACCGAACCGGTTCAGCGGATCGGTCGCCGACCCCTCCGGCGTCCACGGGCCGCCGGGAGCTCGGCCTGCCAGTCACGCAGCCCGAGCTCCCGGTCGTGCACCGCCTCCGGATTGATCACCACCGACAGCAGGGCGGAACGGAGTTCCTCCGGGCCCAGCCCGGTCGAACGCTGCAACTGCTCGGTGGGCACCGACACCGCGATGGCCGGCCGCCACTCCGGCAGCACCACCTGACAGGTGCCGGACCCGAACCGCAGCAACCGCGCCGCCACCCGGCGGTCCGGCCCCCGCCCGCCCGGCCCGGCCCCCTCGACCGGCCCCGGCGACCCACCGATCAGCACCCCCATCGGCACCCCGACCGGATCCACCGACGCACCGGCGGCCCCGACGGCGACGTCCTCCGCCGGATCGGGAAACCCGTCCGGCGCCGTCGGCACCGCCCGCACCTGGCTCAGCCGCCGCGAAGGCGCGGGCCGCCGCTGCGGACGCGCCCGCCCCACCGGCCCACCGACACCCCAGGCCCCCGGCGACCACCCGACCACCCCGGGAGCACCCGCACCCAGCACCCGCCCCCCGCCACCCGCCCCCCCGAGCACGTCCCCGCCCCGGTCCGACGCGACGCGCTCCCGCTCGGCCCGGTCCGCCGCACCCGCCGCCCCACGACCGTCCGCCACCGGGTCGCCCGGCACCGAACCGCCCGGCACCGCAGGCCGGTTGGCGTCCGCGTACGGCCGGTCCGACGCGTTCTGTTCGCGCGAGGTCATGGCTGCTGCCCCTCCGGATTCTGAGCTCGCCCGATCCTGCACCACCGGCGCGCATCGGGCCAAGGGACGTACGCACACACCCGATGGTTCCGCACCGAGGCGCCAAACCCGTTGCGGGCCCGGGACGCAGCGTTATGGTGGGAGGCATGTCTCTCACGTCATGCCTGCGCTGGTGGCCGTCCTAGGACGGCCGTCCCCCACGCATGACTCCAGGGCCGTCCGCAAGGGCGGCCCCGGCACGAGCACCTCGGACGGACCAGGGCCCACCCCGGCGGGCGGCCACCGACCGCAACCGAGGAGCACCTCCCGCCATGACCGTCGCCACCGACGTCCCCTCTGCCACCGCCACCACCGCGAACCCGCTGGTCGCGCCCACCGCCGCAGGGCACCACCGCATCCTGACCGGCGACCGCCCCACCGGACCGCTGCACCTCGGCCACTACTTCGGGACGCTCCGCAACCGGGTCGAACTCCAGGCGGAGGGGCTCGAGTTGATGATCGTCATTCCCGACTACCAGGTGATCACCGACCGGGACCGCGCCGACCGCCCCGCCGAACACGCGGAGAATCTGGTCCTCGACTACCTGGCCGCCGGCGTCGACCCGGAACGCGCCACGATCTTCACCCACAGCTCCGTTCCCGCGCTCAACCAGCTGATGCTGCCCTTCCTCAGCCTGGTCAGCGTCGCCGAACTCTCCCGCAACCCCACCGTCAAGGACGAGATCGCCCACTCCCGGCAGTCCGCCGTCAGCGGGCTGATGTTCACCTACCCCGTCCACCAGGCCGCCGACATCCTGTTCTGCAAGGCCGACCTCGTCCCGGTCGGCCAGGACCAACTGCCGCACCTGGAGGTCACCCGCACCATCGCCCGCCGCTTCAACGACCGCTACGCCCCCCTCTTCCCCCAACCGCAGGCCCTGCTCTCCCGCGCGCCCCTGCTGCTCGGCACCGACGCCGGCAAGATGAGCAAGAGCCGGGGCAACGCCATCGCCCTCGGCGCCGACGAGGACGAGACCGCCCGGCTGCTCCGCGGCGCCGTCACCGACCCCGACCGCCACATCGCCTACGACCCGGAGAACCGCCCCGGCGTCTCCAACCTCCTGCTGCTCACGGCCCTCTGCCAGGACCGGGACCCGCACGCCGTCGCCGAGGAGATCGGCAGCGGCGGAGCTGCCCTCCTCAAGCGCACCGCCACCGAGGCGGTCAACGAGTACTTCCGCCCCCTGCGGGCCCGCCGCGCCGAACTCGCCGCCGACCGCACCGTCCTGCGCGAGGTCCTGCACGCCGGGAACGCCCGCGCCAACGCCGTCGCCGCCCGCACCCTCGACGAGGTGCGCACCGCGATGGGCACCTGCTGACCCCCGACCGCCCGCACCCCCGTCCCGGCAGGGCGAGCAGTGGCACCGCCGGGATGGGTCGTCACCGGACGGGGGATACCGTCAGCAGGCGGAACAACGGCCGGCCGCCTCCCGACCCACTCGCCGCCCGCCCCGCCACGTCCCCGTTCGCGCTCCCCGAAGGAGTACCGGATGTCCCTGCGCCCGCTCCGCCCCGGCGACCGGGTCGCCCTCGCCGCCCCCAGCGGCGCGATCGACCCTGCCCGACTCGACCTCGGCACCGACATCGTCCGCTCCTGGGGCCTGGACCCAGTCGTCCTCCCGCACCTGCACGACACCCACCCCACGCTGCCGCACCTGGCCGGAACCGACGCCCACCGCGCCGCCGACCTGCAGTCCGCCTGGCTCGACCCCGACATCGCCGCCGTCCTCTGCGTCCGCGGCGGCTTCGGGGCGCACCGGATGGTCGACCTCCTCGACTGGGACGCGATGCGGGCGGTACCGCCGAAACCCCTGGTCGGCTTCAGCGACATCACCGTCCTGCACGAAGCCGTCGCCCAGCGCCTCGGCATCCCCACCCTCTACGGCCCGATGCCCGGCACCACCGTGTTCAGCACCGATCCCGCCACCGCCGAACACCTGCGCCGCACCCTCTTCGAACCCGCCACCACCACCGTCCTCACCGGCCCCGCCGCCACCGCCCTCGTCCCCGGACGCGCGCACGGCGTCCTGATGGGCGGCTGCGCCTCCCTGCTCTCCGCCGACCGCGGCACCCCCGGTGCCCGCCCGTCCTTCGCCGGCGGCCTGCTCATCCTGGAGGACATTAACGAGCAGCCCTACCAGCTCGACCGCATCCTCACCCAACTCCGCCGCAGCGGAGCCCTGGAGGGTCTGGCCGGCGTGGTCCTCGGCTCCTGGGAGGGCTGCGGCCCGCTCGACGGGGTGCGCGCCGTGATGCTCGACCACTTCGGCGACCTCGGCGTCCCCGTCCTGTGGGAACTCGGCTTCGGCCACTGCCCGTCCTCGATCACCGTCCCGCTCGGCGTCCCCGCCACCCTGGACGCCGACGCCGCCACACTCACCCTCGACGCACCCGTCCTCGACACTCCCACCGGCGCGTAGGGTGCGATCCATGCACGTCGAAGGCACCCCCAGCACCGCCCCCGACCCCGCCCCCACCGGGCAGCCCGCCACCGCGGAGCAGGCGGTGGCCCGCGCCCTCGGTTTGCTGCACGGCCCCGGCAGCGGCACCGGACGTACCCTCCTCGGCCTGGCCGGACCGCCCGCCGCCGGCAAGTCGACCCTCGCCCGCCTCCTGATCGACGAGGTCAACCACCGCGAGGGCCCCGACACCGCCGCCTACCTCCCCCTGGACGGCTTCCACCTCTCCAACGCCCAGCTCGACCGCCTCGACCTGCGCCCCCGCAAGGGCGCCCCCGAGACCTTCGACGCCCGCGGCTACCTCGCCCTCCTCCAACGCGTCGCCACCGACCGCTTCCACGAGGTCTACGCCCCCGACTTCGACCGCACCCTCGACGAACCGGTCGCCGCCCGCCACCTCATCCGCCCGCACACCCGACTCGTCGTCACCGAGGGCAACTACCTCGCGGCCCCCGCCACCCCGTGGACGGACGCCCGGGCCCTGCTGCGCGAACTCTGGTACGTCGACGCGGACGAGAGGACCCGTGACGCCCGTCTGCTCGCCCGCCACACCGCCGGCGGCCAGGACGGGTCGGCCGCCCGCCGCCGCGTCGACGGCAACGACGGACCCAACGCCGCGTACGTGGCGACCACCCGGGCGGCCTGCGACTGGGTGGTCCGTCCGGGCGAGTTTGCATCTGTCCATCAGTCGGCGTAGTGTCGACTAGTCGCTCGGCAGGGAGCACCGGACACGTGTCTGCGTGGACGGTCCCGGGGCGGCCAATCCCTTGAGAAACTGGTTCGGCTGATCCGTGGCGGGTCGCGTGTCTTTCGCGTCCCCGTTCGTATTCGTCGTGCGCTTTTCCGGAGATTGCGGCCGATTCGCTTTTCGGAGCGGGGATCGGCTAGAGTTTGAAACGTCGGA